>CAZXJJ010000022.1:0-1542 GCA_964640995.1 uncultured Caldisericota bacterium | reverse complement strand
GAGTAAACTACCTCCCTCAAGCTTACGCTTGGGGTTTCAAGTAAGGTCGTATGAAAAAAATCAGTTTTAAAAAATTAACAACCGAGGAGAAACAATTAATAAATGAAGCGGAAAAAGTCTTAGCTAATGCTTATGACCCTTACAGTCAATTTTATGTTGGTTGTGCTTTATTAACCAAAAGGGGGAATATTTATAAAGGCGTGAATATAAACACATGCGCCTATGCCGGTATCTGTGCTGAAAGATCAGCAATTTCGCAAATGGTCGTCAACGGCGAGTATTTTATTATCAAAATTGCCATCATTGCTAAAAGTGATTATTTTAAAGTAAAAATCCATTCTGGTCCTTGTGGAATCTGTCGCCAACTTCTTTGGGAGTTTGCTGAGTTAAATAAAGATGATATTGAAATTTTAATCTCTGACTCTGAAAAAAAGAAAGTTCTTAAAACTTCAATTAGAGAAATTCATCCTTTAGGTTTTGGTCCAAGATTGTGTTTTGGTAAATACAAAAAATACTTAAAATAAAATTATGAAATTTAGCGGACAACTGTTTTTAGTCGCCACTCCCATTGGCAATTTAAAAGATATCACCTTTCGCGCTGTTGAAACCTTAAAAACGGCCGATGAGATAATTTGTGAGTCAACTGATACGGCCTTGAAACTTTTAAATCACTACCAGATTAAAAAACCCTTAATTCACTTATCAGATGAAAATCAACTAGAAAGAATTCCTTTAATTTTAGATAAATTAAAAAGAGGGAAAAATTTAGCTTTAATCTCCGACGCCGGCGTGCCAACCGTTAGCGACCCGGGTCAACTTTTAGTTAAATCTGCCATTAAAGAGAATGTCAAAACTACTCCCCTTCCCGGTCCTTCGGCAATTTTATCGGCTTTAATCACCTCGGGATTTTCTCCTCAACCATTTTTATTTTTAGGATTCTTGCCAAAAAAAGATAATGATAAAAAGAAAATTTTTAAAGATCTAAAAAATAAAAAAATTAATAAAAAATCACTAACAATAATTTTTTTTGAATCCCCCCACCGATTGATAAGAACTTTAGAAATTATCAAAAATATTTTAGGAGAAAAAACCCAACTCTCAATTGGTCGAGAAATGACAAAAGTTTATGAGGAATTTATTAGAGGTAATATCGATCAAATTTTGGTAAAATTGGCAGGCAAAGTGATTAAGGGAGAGATTACCGTTGTTTTAAAAAATTAGTCGTATTGACTATCTCCTAAAAAAAAGTGAAATCTTTTTTTCTTTTCTTAATTCGGTTTTACCAAAAAACCGCCTTTTTTCACAGTTATTTTTTTCGGATGTTTTATCTGTCCGACCAAGTCTGCCGTTTTACCCCAACTTGCTCTAACTATACCTATCAGGCAATAGAAAAATATGGCGTAATTAAGGGTTTATATCTTGGGTTTAGGCGAATTCTTCGTTGTCATCCATGGAATAAGGGCGGTTATGATCCTTTAAAATAATTAGCAATCTATTGACAAGTTTGCTAAATTGTTTTACAATAAATTCATGGATATTAAC
>CAZXJJ010000021.1:0-1663 GCA_964640995.1 uncultured Caldisericota bacterium | reverse complement strand
GGTTTTTTATCTTTGTTTATATTTGAATCAAAAAGACCAAAATACTTGTAATCTGAATACTTGAAATTTCATGGAGTCCCCTACAAAAATTGTGTCTGACAAAATAATTTAAATTAATTTATTTTAAATATATGTCAGATAATAATATGTCAGATAATCAAACAAGCTTAGTTGCAAATACAGCAACAGTAGCAGCTACAGCTACAACAGTAGCAAGGGTAACCCAAAAACCCACAGCTAAAACAACTACTAGAAATAATACTAGAAATAAAAGTGTTTCTAAAGCTAATACAATTGCAAATACAACTACAACCAAATTACTTGCTAAAAGTATTAAAAGTCTTAGAGAAAACCTTACAGATTTAAGTTTAGATACTTTTCTAAAACAAACCTTAGAAACTGTAATGCAAATTGAAAGAGAAGAATATTTATCTCAAATTAATAATCCAGTTATAGATAAAGGTAATGGTTTTTATGGTAGAGCTTTTAACAATTTATCTAAAAACTCTATGGTAATCAATATACCTAGAACCAGATCAGGTAGTTTAAGTTTAAACAGTTTAGAACTTCTTAAAATCAATAGAGAAAAGCTAGATGAGATAACTCTTTCTTTGTATAAAAAAGGAATGACGTTTACAGATATTCAAGACTTTTTAACAGAAGTTTTCGATCATTCGGTATCCCCAAGCACAATTAGTGAACTTACTAAAATTTTTAATCAGTTTAGAATAGCTTGGCAAAATAGTCCACTTGAAAAACACTACAAAGTAGTTTTTTGTGATGTGATTTTTGTTACAGTCAAAAGAGGTAATTCTTATTCCAAAGAAGGTATCTTTGTAGCTATTGGTGTTAGAGAAGATAATAAAAGAGAGTTACTAGTTTTAGATATCAACCCAACAGAAACTGCTTCCACTTGGAATGATTTCTTAACTACTTTAAAGAATAAAAGAGGTGTAGAAGAAATAGATTTATTGGTTGCTGATGGGCTCAATTATTTAGAAGATGAATTAGCTAAAGTTTATCCCAAGACATTGTTTCAAAAGTGTGTGATTCATAAAATGAGAAATATCTTGAATAAAACTAAACCTAAAGATAAACTAGAAATAGCTCAAGATTTAAAAGAAGTTTTTGATAATTTTGAATCTACAAGTAATCTAGAAAAGGCTAAACAAAAAATGAATAATTTTCTAACTAAATGGGAAAAAATTTATCCAAATTTTAAGAATCAATTTAAAGAAGGTAATATTGAATATTATTTTACCTATATCAATTTCCATCCTAAAGTAAGACGACTAATCTATACTTCTAATTCTATAGAAAATCTGAATAGACAAATTAGAAAAGCTAGTAAAAACAAACTTTCTTTTGAATCCCCAGAAACTCTGCTTGACTATTTATTTATGATAATTAAAGATTTTGAAGAAAAGAATTATATGAAATATCCAGTTTCAGATTACAAATATTTTAGTCTTTTTAATACTTCAATAAATACTTCAATAAATAGTTTATCCAACACTTCAAATAATAGTTCAATGAATTCAAAAACAGATAGAAAAATCAACTCCACAATTTTAAACTCAGACACAATTTAAAATAGCGGTCCCAAGTAGAAAGATTAAACAGAACTATTTCTGAAGAATTTTTAACAAAAGTAATCTTTGAA
>CAZXJJ010000020.1:0-1847 GCA_964640995.1 uncultured Caldisericota bacterium | reverse complement strand
TTTTTTACTATTAGAATTCTTATTTAATTTTTCCCTTGTATTTTCCTTCCTTTATTTGTCTTTCAATCCAAAAATAAGTTTCTTTTAAACCTATCTCAAGAGGGGTTTCTGGCGACCATTTTAAAACCTTTTTTATTAAGCTATTTTCTGAATTCCTTCCTCTTACGCCTTGAGGTTTCGATAAGTCATATTTTTTTCTTACTGTTTTACCGGCAATTTTAGAGATGATGTCTATTAATTGATTAATAGAAACCAATCTATCTGAACCAATATTAATTGGTAAACGATAATCCGATTGCATTAGTCGATAAACTCCCTCAACACAATCGCTAATATAAGTATATGATCTAGTTTGATTACCATCTCCCCAGACTTCAATTTCCTCTCCATCTTTTGCTAAAGCAATCTTCCGGCATAAAGCCGCTGGTGATTTTTCTCTTCCACCATACCACGTTCCTAATGGGCCATAAACATTATGAAATCTTGCTACCCTTGTCTCCAATCCGTAATCTTGATAATAGTTATAACATTGCCTTTCTGTTAATAATTTTTCCCAACCATATTCGTTATCACAATCTGCTGGATATGCATATTCTTCTTTTAAGCCTTTTACCTCAGGTTTTTTTTGTAAATATCGTGGGTAAATACAAGCAGATGAGGAAAAGAAAAATTTCTTAATTTTATTTTTCCTTGAAGACTCAAGCATATGATTGTTCATAATAACATTATCGTGAATTACTTCAGCATGAACAGATTCTATAAAACCAATCCCACCCATATTAGCAGCAAAATGATAAACCTCATCGACATTATCTGTCGCCTTAAGACAAGCTTCATAATCTCTTAAATCTAAAAGAAGAAATTCATCGGCATCAGAAGGTTCAAACTCAGGGTTTTTAATATCAACCCCTCTTACCCAATACCCCTTATTTTTTAAATAATGAACCATATGAAAACCAATAAATCCTCCTGCACCGGTAACTAATGCTTTCCTCATAAAATTATTTTATTAATTTGTAAATAAAAATAATTATCTTTGTGTGTAACAAGTGTATAAGATTAATTAAATTATTATTACAAAAATTTTTTTGTACTTCAATCTCTTCCTTAAATTGCTTTTCAAATTGACCTCCACCTTTTGATTGCTTATGAACCCTAAAATATGAAAAAGGAGAATCAAGATAAAAATTTTTATAACCCGCCCTAATCATCCGCAACCAGTACTCATAATCCATCTCGTAACGTAATTTAACATTTAACCAACCTATTTTTTTAATAACTTCTTTTCTAAAAAAAGTTGATGGTTGATTGATAAAATTAGCAATATAAATTGCTGGAAAAAAAGGAAGATTTCTTAAAAATTTTTTATACCACCTTACAAAAGAATGAATTTTCTCTCCCTTTTCGTTAACAATAACATAGTCACCACTTAACCAAAAACACTTTTTATTTTGATTAAAAAAATTAACAACTTTTTCTAATGTATCAGGAAAAAAATAATCATCTGAATTTAACCAAGTTAAAATTTCACCCTTTGCCATTTTTAACCCTTTATTTATCGCATCTGATTGCCCTTTATCCTTTTCCGATAACCATTTGATTTTATCCGGATATTTGGCTTTGTATTTTTTTAAAATTTTTACCGTCTCATCAGTTGATCCACCGTCAATGATGATATGCTCATAATGGCGATAAGTTTGGGAGGCAACACTTTTTAAGGTTTCCTCAATAAACTGTCCTTGATTAAAGGAAGGAGTAATGATGGAAACTAAAGGCGAGGGCATAAGATTTGGCTTTTTTAATAATCGATGATTAACTTTTAAATTTTTATAATTCTAAAAATTTTT
>CAZXJJ010000019.1:0-1871 GCA_964640995.1 uncultured Caldisericota bacterium | reverse complement strand
CTTTAAAGCTTGTTATACCAAAAGTGTTAGAGTTTCTTAAACCTGAAGGAGAAATCATTACACTTATTAAGCCTCAGTTTGAAGTTGGTCGCAATGATGTGGATAAAGGAGGCATAGTAAAAGATCCTGAAAAAAGAAAAAAGGCAGTGGAGAAAATTAAAAAATTTTTTGAGACCTTAAACTTAAAAGTAATAGGAGTGATTGAATCTCCTATTAGAGGACAAAAAGGAAATATTGAGCATTTAATCTATGCAAAACTAACCGACAATAGTTCCGAATATCATACCTGAAACTGTTGACAGAATTATAACAAGACTGACATAGACAGCAGTCTTTTTAAATCCAATAGTTCTCATAATTACTATCATACTTGGCAGACTCAATGCAGGGCCTGAAAGCAAAAGGGCAAGGGCAGGACCTTTTCCCATGCCAGCACCAAGCAGTCCCTGAATTATAGGCACTTCTGTAAGAGTAGCGAAATACATAAATGCACCAACCACACTTGAAATAAAGTTTGCTTGAAAAGAGTTTCCACCTACAACAGAATAAATCCATTTAGAGGGAACAATTCCCTCATGACCTATTCTGCCAAAGAAAAATCCAGCTACTAAAACTCCGATAAAAAGCAGAGGAACTATTAAATAAGCGTAATACCATGTCTGATAAACCCACTGATTTAATTCATTTTTACTGAACCATCTAAAGCTAACAAATATAACAAGTGTGAAGAACAAAAATGCAAGAATCCATTTTAAACTATAAATAATCCACCATAAAGTTATCGTATTCTCTGAAGGTTTTCCCCAATTTGCAAAAATAAGGAAAGCTATCATGAAGACAAGATGAATAGAAGTTTGATAAAAAGGTTTAGCCTGAATTCCAGTAATCTGAAAATCTTCATCAGCCTGTCGCTTTCTTTCCTCTTTTATGAAAATAAAATGCATCATCAATCCAATTATAATGCTAAAAAGCACAGCACTAATTGCTCTTGCAACTGCAATATCCCATCCAAGAACTCTTGCAGTCAAAATTATGGCAAGCACATTTATAGCAGGACCAGAATAAAGAAATGCAATTGCAGGACCAAGCCCTGCACCTCTTTGATAGATGCTCATAAAAAGAGGCAAGATAGTACATGAGCATACAGCTAAGATTGAACCTGAAATTGCAGCAACACTGTAGGAAAGAAACTTATTTGCTTTTGCCCCAAAGTATTTCATTAAAGCAGCTTTGTTTATAAAAGTAGCTATAGCACCCGCAATAAAAAAAGCTGGAATAAGGCATAAAAGAGCATGTTCTTGAGCATACCATTTTGTTAAAGCTAATGCTTCAAAAATTGCATTCATGAATCTTTGATTTTCAATTGGAAGTAAATAAAAGATAATAAAAAATAAGACAATTAATCCTAATTTATATCTTTCCTTCATATTGTTTTCTCTTTCTTATTTTTCACAGTAACGAGGATCTTTATTTTGTTTAAAATCTCTCAATTTTTCTATTTCCTTTTTTATATCCTCCTCTGAAATCTTCTCAAGTACAGAAAAAATCAAAAATCTTTTAAATAATTCTGAGTCGTCCAAGCTATAAATAATCCACTTCCCTTTTCTTTTTATCTTTACTATGCCTGCTTCCTTTAAAACTCCAAGATGAAATGAAACCTTTGGCTGAATCATATCCAAAGCAGCAACTATTTCACATACACAGAGTTCATTTTTTTCAAGAAGTTTAATGATTTTTAACCGTGTTTCATCAGAAAGGGCATGAAAAATTTTGATTAATTTTTTCATAAAAAAGTATAAAAATTTTTTTATATATATGTCAACTGATAAAATTTAGAGAACATTTCTTTTAGTTTTTATTATTATTATTAA
>CAZXJJ010000018.1:0-2052 GCA_964640995.1 uncultured Caldisericota bacterium | reverse complement strand
GGATGAAAAGGAAAATGTGATTTAAATTTTGGTTTTTCATTTTAATAATATTACCAATAACCCAGTTTCCTTAATCTCTCCATTGTTTTTTCTTTAGTAGCTTCTCTTCCGGCGCGCTCGGGGGCGTTTTTGTCTAAAACTTTTTTAGTAAAAGGAGCCTCACCTAAAGATTTGTAGCCTTTATCATATAAAGAAACATAAGGGACCTTAAAGGTTTTAATGTAAACCCAGATATCATCGATAGTGAAGTGTAAAATCGGGTGGATTCTTTCATGGTTCGATCTTTTGGAAAAATATGTTTCTTTGCTTCGTGCTTCATGTTCGTCCCAGCGGATGGCTGACATAAAAGCTTTAATTTTATATTTTGATAAAGCGAAATTTATTGCGTTGATTTTAGCAATCCTCATAATTTCCATTGCCATATCTTTATTATTTTCTTTAACTGCCGATTGATAAGCTTTTAAATCTTCCGGTAAATGCTTTTGCCAGATAAGATGAAGATGCCAATCTTTTGTTAATTTTTTAACAAAGTCATAGATTTCTTTAAATTCAATGGTTGAGTCATTAAAAAAGATTTTAAAAGGAATTTTGCCGTTAAATGTTTCTTTAACTAAATGAAGAAGAACAGTTGAATCTTTCCCCCCCTGTCCAAGCAATAACAATCTGGCTTGATTTATATTTTTTACTTGCTTCTTTAATAATTTCTTTTGATTTTTGAACTTTTTGAGATAAATTATTTACCATTTATAAATTTTAACAAAAAGAAAGCAATTGGCGTTAGGGGTTATTTATATTATGATACAAAGATTATTGTTTTAATAACCTAATAAACTCCTCTATTGAAATATTTAAAGGATTTAAGATCCCCTTTTTAACAGTTTTTCCTTGAGAGGCATATCCTGGCAACTTATGCACCCAAATAGGACAACCTCTTTATTTTTCTTTTTGTAAGGTGACAAGATTTGTTGTTAAACATATTTATCATTTAAAATTAATACATGAGTAAAATCACCATTGTTATCCCTACCTTTAATAATATTACCGGCTTAAGATATCTTTTGGATTATTTTAAAGATAAGCCGTATCAAATAATTGTTGTTGATAATGGAAAGATAACCCAAAGTTTAAAACTCAAAACTCAAAACTCAAAACTGAAAACTGAAAAATGGCTTTTTTTACCTCAGGAGAAAAATTTAGGTTTTGCTAAAGCGGTTAATTTGGGAGCAAAATATGCTAAAACAGAATGGTTGTTGATTTTGAATGATGATGTTGTTTTTGAAGATCAAAAATCAAAAATCAAATCTCAAAATGAAAATTTAAAATCCAAAAATAACACATCAATATTAATTGAGAGTTTAATTAATTATGCCAGAAACAATAATCTTGATGCTGTATCCCCTATTTTGAGAAATTCAGACGGCAAGGTGGAAAATGCAGGATACAAGGTGTTGGCTTATGGGAAAGTGGAGCTTATAAAAAATCCAAATGACAAAATTCACATAAAAAATCAAATCCAAAATCCAAAATCTGAAATTATAAATTCTGAGGTTGATGGGTTAACAGCAGCGTGTCTTCTTATTAGAACTGAGGTTTTCAAAAAATTGGTTGGTTTTGATGAGAGTTTTTTTGCTTATCTGGAGGATGTTGAATTTTTTATCCGTTTTAAAAAAAAAGGTTATCGGATGGCCGTGGCGCCTATTACTGTTGTCCATAGACATATGACTACGACTAAAACGATGGGTAGTTTTAAGGCTTGGCAGGATATGGTTAATTGGTGGCGGTTGTTTTTTAAACATAGCGATGTTTTTCGGTTTGATTTTAAATTTTTAATGGAAAGAGGTCGCAATATCACTGGTTATTTGAAGGCGTTGATTAAGTTTTAAGATTAAAAATTATTTTTTATTTAGGAGATAATTAATTTTTTTATTATTTTAATTTTTATTCTCATTTTTAATACCTTAATACTTTTAATACTTTTAAACTGATTTTTTTTCGTATCCCAATTTTGTTCACGATCGAAAACAAATTTGAGAATGAAGAAATTTGGCAATA
>CAZXJJ010000017.1:0-2348 GCA_964640995.1 uncultured Caldisericota bacterium | reverse complement strand
AAATAACTTTTTAGGCGCTATTATCTTAAAACAACTTCCTACAACTTCGGGAGAACCTAAAAAATTAGAGGTTATAGATGGTCAACAAAGGCTTACAACTTTATCTATATTATTGAAAGCGCTTTATGATTCTTTTCCGGAAAATGAACAGGGAAGAATTAAAGAATCAATAAGACCTATCTTATTTTATAAAAAAGATGTTTTTGGTAACGAGGAAGTTAGAATAGAACATTCTCATATAGATTCCGTAGCTTATCAACAAGTCATACACCCAGAAAAATATAACTTAAATCCCAGTACTTTCTTAGATTCCATTAATAAAGAATCTCACAGAATACTTCAATGTTATAAATTCTTTAGAACTAAACTTAACGAGATGGAAGAAGAAAAAAGAAAAGCTCTGTTGAATAGAATTTTAGATAATGAAAATAAAATGTTAGTAATAATTGATTTGACCGAAAACGATGATGAGCAAAGCATTTTTGACACTTTGAACACAGCAGGTGTTAGATTAACCGCAGCAGAGGTTATAAAGAATACTTTGTACAAAAAATACATTGAACTTACTGATAAAAATCGGGCAATTGAATTTTATAATGAAACATGGAAAGATACTTTCTTAAAAGATGAAGAGACTGTTAAGTATTGGGAAACAGAAAGACAAACTGGAAGGTTGAAGCGGGATAATATTGAGATATTACTCCACTCCATTGGAGTTATTAAAGGATTTTATGATCCTGATAAACATACTCTAATGGATTTATCAAAATTGTATAAAGAAGAAGTCAGAAAAATTAAAGAAGTTAGTGATTTAGAAGCATTTATCAATGAAATAATTGAGTATGCAAAAATTTATAGAGATTGGCTGAAAGTTTTTAATAGTGATATATTACTTTCATTTAATGATGATATTTCAAGACTTTTGCACATACTTGAGGTTCTTGAAATCTCTACTTTTCATCCTTTTATTTTGCATATATTTAAAAAATACCAAAATAATGAAAAAAAATTAAAACAAGTTCTAAAAAATCTTGAAAAGTATTTAGTTCGCAATATGTTATCTAAAAATACAGAAATTAGAACTTACAATAAGTTGTGTAAACAATTTATTAATGATGAAAATAACTTAAATAATGCTTTAGAGAATATCCCATTTGATGGCAAAGTTGAGGCAGGGTTAAGAAAAATCTCTAATAAAGAAGCCTCTTTACTTTTATTTTGGGTAGAACTTTATAGGAGATATAACGACAAAAAATACGACACAAAAGAATTAAAGTATGATTATTCCCTTGAACATATAATCCCGCAAAAATGGGAAGAATTTTGGAATTTGAATGCTGTCCCTCATCCAAAAAGCAATGAATTAAGTGAAGAACAACAACGACAAGATAGAAGCGATAAAGTTTATTGGATTGGTAATATGACACTATTAAGAAGTAGATTAAATTCTTCTTTAAGAAATTACGATTTTCAAAGGAAAATGTGTGGGGAAGGAAGCAAAAAAGGAATTAAAAGTTATGCTGATTTGTCAATTACAAAAGACGATATTGTAACTCCATTTGATAATGGAACACTAACAGTTTGGGATGAAGATAAAATAGAAAAAAGAACTGAACAGCTAATAGTAGAAATAAAAAATATATGGGGATAGAAATAATAGACCAAATACGTGGATAATAAAATGTTTGAGTTTGATTCTGTTGGTTCTAATGTGAGAGAATCACTAAATGGTGAATCAAAAGCAGATTTTATACACAAAATGTTAATTGCACAAAAAGAAGCTTATGAAAAACTAAAAAACATTTATTCTTAAAATGTTATTCAAAGAATAAATGATTTATATAAAAATAAATTACATCTTTACTAGTTGTATTGAAAAATTTATTAAAATTAAATCAAAAGACTTTATGGGATTATTAAAGGATAATTTTAAAGAAATATTCAGTGAATATCCAGAAATTGAACAACAAAAATCCTTGAAACCTTCAATAGTGTTTTTAAAGAAGGTTTTTAATCATAAAGAATTTTATGATCTAATTATTGCTTTTGAATACAGATTACCATTTTGCAATGAGAGAATGGATTTTTTTATTATTTTAAAAAGGAAAAGATCAAAAAGACACAATTATACTTTTTGAACTAAAAAGATAGAACAAAAACAATTTGCTCTTGATGAATTAGAAGAAATAAATAAATAAATTCTAAAATGAAGGTAATAGATAAAATGTTTGAAAACGATAACAACAACCCCCCTCTCCCCAAAGGCTGGGTGTGGACAAGGTTGGGGGAGATAGCAACCATACGAACAGGAAAAAGAGATGTGAATGAAGGAAATATCAATGGGTCGT
>CAZXJJ010000016.1:0-2389 GCA_964640995.1 uncultured Caldisericota bacterium | reverse complement strand
CAAGGGATAAAAAAAAAGTCAACCAATAAAAACTCAAAACTCAAAGCTCAAAACTCAAATCTATTGATGATTTTTATTTTTAATAAACATATTCCTCAAAATTCAGACTGTTTTTTTATCTATTCTTGTCTTTTGGCAGTCAAGCCCAAATTAGTCCCCCTTTTATATTTTTTTTATATTTTTTTATATAATATTTATTTCAAGAAAGGATTGCCGAAAGATTACTTATGTTGGATAAAATAAATTATCATTAAAGAATATGATTCTGCCAAAAGGAAAAAATATTTTAGGAATATTTGCTCATCCAGACGATGATGCTTTCGGACCGGCGGGAACGATAATAAAACTTTCTAAAGAGAATCATTTTTATGAGGTATTTGTTACCAATGGTCAAGCGGGCACTAATCAATTAACAGGAAAAAAAGATGTTAAATTAGGAGAAATAAGGAAAAATGAAGCCTTATCAAGCGCAAAAATTTTAGGGGTTAAAAAAGTATTTTTTCTTAATTTTCAAGACGGTAAACTTTGCAATCGTTTATATCATCAAGTAGCCTCTTTGATCCAGGATATTATTAAAAGATATAAAATTCAGGTTCTTTTTACTTATGAAACAAGAGGAGTCTCGGGTCATATTGATCATATTTTTACTTCGCTGGTCACGACTTTTTTAGCCGAGAAGCTTTCACTGCCATGCTGGTACTATTGTTTAACGAGGGAACAGCGTCGGTTTATTCAAGATTACTTCGTTTTTTTTCCGCCAGGTTATAAAAAAAAGCAAATTGATTTACTGGTTGATATCAGTGACGTCACGGATCTTAAGGTCAAAGCGATAAAATGTCACAGAAGTCAACTGAAAGATAGCGAGGTAATTTTGAAAAATATTAAAAAACCTGTCAATTTAACAGAGGGGTTTTTCATTACCAATAAATTTTCTAAATTTTCTTTAGCCTAGTTAAAATTTTAACTAAATCCTTAAATGTCAAAATACAAATAACAAATACTGGTCTTTTTAACGTTCTGGTAAAAAACGGTAGATGGTATAATTAATTCAATGAAAAATCTATCAGTTATTCGTTTTAGCAATGTTACCAAAATCTATCCTCTTCTTCATCAAAAAACTTTAAAAGAATTTGTTCAGGCTTTGTTTAATCAGCAAAAAACCGTTGAGAAAGTGACTGCCTTACAAGATATTAATTTAGTCATTAACAAAGGAGAAACAGTAGGAGTGATTGGAAAAAATGGCGCGGGAAAGTCGACTTTTTTAAAATTAATCGCCCGAGTTTCTTATCCAAATATTGGTCAGGTAAAAGTCAGTGGGCGGGTTATTCCTTTAATTGAGCTAGGCGCAGGTTTTCATCCGGAACTTTCGGGGAAAGAAAATATCTTCCTTAATGGCGTGATTTTAGGGGTTGAGGAAAAATATTTGGTGGAGAAATTTTTAGAGATTGTTTCTTTTTCTGAGATTCCTATGAAGTTTATTTATACGCCGGTTAAATATTATTCTTCCGGAATGTTTATGCGATTGGCTTTTTCGGTGGCGACTTTTTCCAAGCCGGATATTTTACTGATTGATGAAATTTTTGCTGTCGGTGATGTTGGTTTTCAAAAAAAATGTCTAAAAAAAATGGAGGAATTTAAAAAAAATGGAGTGACGATTATTTTTGTTTCCCACTCAATGGAGCAGATTAAAAAATTTTGTAATCGAGTTATATATTTAAAAGAAGGAAGAATCATCTTTGATGGGGAGGTTGAGGAAGGAGTGAAAAGATACATAAAAGAATTGACCTAATGTCTAATTGACCTAATTTTTATTGACTGACTGATTAAATTAATGTTATGAAAATTTAATAAAGAAAAAAGAACAATGACTGATAAATATAATTTGGAAGAAAGGACAGCAAAATTTGGCGAAGAGATTATTAAATTTTGTAAAAAAGTTCCTCTAACAACAATTACGAAACCGCTGGTTAGTCAATTGATCAGTTGTGGAACAAGCGTAGGCGCTAATTATTGTGAGGCAGATGATGCTGAGAGCAAACATGATTTTAGACATAAAATTGGGATCGTAAAAAAAGAATGTCGGGAGGCGAAACATTTTATAAGAATGCTTGTGACGGCTGTACCAGAACTAAAAAAAGAAGCGAAATTGTTATGGTTGGAAGCGAAAGAATTAAACTTAATTTTTAATAAAATTTATCAAAAAGTAAAATAAAAATAAGATAAGTGAAATTAGAATAGAATAATAAATTGGTTATTGGGAATTAATTAGGTCAATTAGTTTAATTAGGTTAATTAGGATAATTATATATGTTAATTTCTTACTGGTCGTTACTGAAAAAACTCACTTTTCGCGAGATTAAGGCGAGGTATAAACAAAGTTTTTTGGGAT
>CAZXJJ010000015.1:0-2409 GCA_964640995.1 uncultured Caldisericota bacterium | reverse complement strand
AAAAATTAGGAAAAATTTATTGAAAAATTAAAATATATATTGTATAATTAAAACAAATGAAAACATTAAAAATTGAACCAATCGTTAAACACAAAAGAAGAACCTTTGGTGAACATTTAACATCGGTAAGAATATTTCATGAATATATATTCCCCCATATTAAGCACGATATTCATAAGTATATCTGGGTTGATTTATATGCTGGTGAAGGGAATTTAGTCTTGCCCATTTTGGAATATGTTTCTACTACAGAACGAGTTGACTTTTTCAGAGAAAGAATATTCTTGTTTGAAATACAATTAGAATTGGTAAAGAAATCTATTGAAAAAGCCAAATATTATGGTGTTCCAGAAAAACTTGCAGCAGAAAATATTATCCAGAAAGACACCCTTAGAGAATTCCCTAAAAATATTTTAGGAAAGGAATATCCGGTTTTTCACATAACTAATCCACCGTATCTTTATATTGGATATATTGTAAAACAAGGCGGAAGAAATTTAACTTATTTTGAAGGTATAAACAAAGGTTATCAAGACCTCTATCAGATTGCTTTAATAAATGATTTAAGAAACACTATCAGTAAAATGATCTATATTATTCCTTCTAATTTCCTGTTCGGAGATTCTTGTTCCAACAAAATAAGAAAAGATTTTTTGAAATTTTATAAAATACAAAAAGTATATCTTTTTGAAGATAAAATTTTTGAACACACAGGAACACACGTTGGAATTTTCTTTTTTGAAAGAAAAAAAAATATTTGCGACGAGAAATTAAATTTCACTGGAATTAAAATCAAAAACGGTGAAATGAAAAAAAAGGAATATATTTTGAAACCAGAAAATAATTATCGGGCAGGAAACAATTTTGAGGAATTTGTAAAATTGTTCAAAGCAAAGAAACAAATTGAAGTAAAATTTTACTTAACAGAAGATTTAATTTCGCAAAATAAAGGCAATGAAATAATTGAAGTAATTGATGCTAATAACTTTAATGGGAAAACATATGAAAAAAGATTTATAGAAGTTTCATCCAAATTTAAAAAAGAAATTTTATTAAATATTCTTTTTGTAAGAACAGTTGATACAGGAACATCAGACGGTAAAGCAGGTTTATATGAGATTAAAGAGATTTTTGGAGTGGATGGAATATTTGCATCAAAACCTTTTAGAACACACCCTATACAAATATTTTTTCATCCAAAATTAAGTATTGAGGACCAAATTTGCTTAAAAGAATACTTTAACCTTTTACTAGAATATTTCAGAGAAATTGACGACAGCGAGTTTTTAACAACTTTTAAATATTCAGAAACAGACTATACAAGGAAATATATGGGACTAACAAGAGTAAAGCAACTTATTCAAACATTTCCTATACTTGATTTATCTGAAAAAGAAAAAGTAGAATTCAAAAATTTAATTGATAAAAAAGATACGTACAAAATTATAGAATTTATAAAAAGTAAAAATGCTAACAGTTCTTTAGATTTATTTCAAAAATTATGAATATATGGGTTAATAAAAGTATAGAATTATCCAAAAGCAACTTTTATCTGGATAATCTTTTAGATATTTATCCACCAGATGAAATTAGTAGGGAATTAGTTGTTGAAGATAAAGCACCTGAATTGAAAAAATTGTTTGATAAGAAAAATTGTTTGGAATTAGTAAAAGAGTTAATTCGTTTAAAAAAACTCGGTTTTAAATTTCCAGTAGAAAACCCATATATCAGTTTTCTATCTTATTATAAAGAAGCAATTGATAAAAACCCTAAAACAGTGAAAAAAATTTGTGCTGCTTTATATCAAATGGATTATAACACATTGAAAAAAAAGTTAGAAGCACCTAAAAAAGCAAGTAGAAGAATAGGACCAATGTTTAGAAACTGGTTAAAAAGAAACTTCAAGTTTGTAAATAAGGAAAATTTAGGAAAAACAAATGAAATCGTGTTTCTTGAAGGTGGAGATCAATTACTCCGGGATTTTGCAGAAAAGCAACTGAAATGTATTTTAGGAAAATTAAGTAAAGGATTGGATTTTGTAGCAAAAGCAAAAAATAACTACATAATAGGAACAGCAAAATTCATAACTGATTTTGGGGGCACACAATATAATCAGCTTTATGAAGCAATTCGTTTAATCCGAGAAACCAGAACCCCTGAAAATGTAATTAAAATTGCTGTTATTGATGGCGTTGCGTGGCTTGGCGGGAGAATGCGTGATATACTTGATGGGCTTAAAGATGATGAATATTGTTTAAGTGCGTTATTGCTTAAATATTTATTGAATTATTTTATTGAGTAAAAGTAAATAATTCAATTGGAGGTAAGAGATATGCCCGAATTTAAAGTTATAGAAGTAGTTGACGGAGATACTTTTAGAGTTAATCCAAAATGGCGGTGGAATAGTAA
>CAZXJJ010000014.1:0-3098 GCA_964640995.1 uncultured Caldisericota bacterium | reverse complement strand
CCCCTCAATCAACTTCCTCTGAAAAACATGCTGGGAAAGTTAAAAAGTATGCTTATATAACTCAGAAAAAGGTTTTGGAGGAGGACTTAAAAAGAAGAGGCCATCAGGGAAAAGTTTTACCAACTGAATACTTAGGTTTATGGAGAATAAAGTATAAAATCAGTGGCAACCCTTTAATTTCAATCATTATTCCAACAAAAGATAAATATGAATATATTTCTCGCTGTCTTCATTCAATTCTAAAAAAAACTACCTATAAAAATTACGAACTAGTGATTGTTGATACAGGATCAAAAGATAAAAAGGTCTGGAAACTTTACGAAAAAATCAAAAAAAATCACCATCAAACTCAAGTTTTAAAATGGTATAAAAAATTTAATTTTTCTTCTGTCTGTAATTTTGGCGCTGAAAAAAGTAGGGGGAAATATCTTCTTTTTTTAAATAATGACACTGAAGTAATTACTCCTGACTGGATTGAAGGAATGTTGGAACATGGGCAAAGAAAAGAAGTCGGAGCAGTTGGATGTAAACTTTTGTATTCTGATGACAAAATTCAACATGCAGGAATTATTTTAGGAATAAAAGGAAGGGTGACAAAATATGGTATTGCGGGTCATGCTTTTAAGTATTTTTTAAACAGCGACAATAGCCAATTTTTTCAACAGCTTCATTCTATAAAAAATTATTCTGGCGTTACGGCCGCTTGTCTATTAATAAATAAAAATAAATTTATTAAACTTGATCAAAAATTAGCGATTGCCTTTAATGACGTAGACATAAACTTAAAATTATTATCAAAAAAATTATTTAATTTATATACTCCTTATTCAGAGCTAAAACATTATGAATCTATCTCGGTTGGCAAACCTGAAAAAGGAAATCGCGAGATTAAACAATATAAAAAAGAAATACTAATAATGTGGAGAAAATGGAATAAAATTCTAAAAAATGATCCATTTTATAATAGAAACTTGACCAAGCAATACGAAAATTTTAATTTAGATATTAATTAGATTATAATTCTTAACTTCATTTAATTGGTAAATTAACGCAGTGATAACAATTAGAAAAAAATTAAGCTTGAAATATTCTAATAATTTTTACTTTTATAAATAAATAAACTCAAATTATCCACCCTTTTAAAAAGATTAAGACAAGCATAATCAAATTTTTTTTCAAAAAGAAAAATTCTAAAATTCATTTTCTTAAGCTCTTTATCACAAGGATTTAAATTAAAACCAAAATGATCACCGTGATACAATACAAATTTATCCTTCTTTTTATCATGAAATAAAGTCACATGTGCGTAACGATTGTAAATATCTTTATATTTTCCATCCTTATCAAATTTACTCCACAGAGCAAATTGGGGATAAAAATAAGTGCCATTAAGAGATTTCACACCGTTGGCAATCAGGTAATTCTCCAAATAGATTGAGGAATAAACAACCCAGCCATATTGGCCTTTGGTATCAGTATTAATTTTTCTCACCTCTTTTGCTAAAGGCGTATCAAGCAAAGATGATAAGCCCTTATACAAAGGATTAGCTCGATAAGAAGATGCAAATGAAAATGTTAATAACAACATTAAAAATAACTTGGTTTTTTTTGATAAAAGCAAAAAAATCAAAATAGCTGATATCAAAGATATCAAAATAATCTTTAAATTATTTTGAATGAAGGCGGGGTAATTAAACTTTAACCAAAAACCAAAATATAAGTTAACAAAAAAAATTAATAAAGAGCAAAGCCACACTAAATAATTGAAGTAAGAATCTTTACTTCTTTTTATTCTGGCTAAAAAGTAAAACATTAAAAAATACGAAACCAGTCCAATACCAATAATCGCTCTGTTTTGAGGAACTAAATAGAGAAGTGTTATTTTTGCTATCAAAGAGGAAATAGGAAAAAGAAACCAAATTAAAAGAAGCAAAAATATTATGTTTAGTAAAAGAAAAATATAATCTGTTTTTTTCTTTATAATTTGGTTTATTATTATCCACCAGTAAGCAGGTAGGGCAAACAAAGATAATAAAAAGAAATTAGACGCCTCACTCTGATTAGCTTGTGGCCCAGCTCCTTTAACATCATCTAAAAGTTGGAGATTATAAAAACCATTGATTAAAAAAGTCACATTGCCTAAAGTATTGGCGACAAATCTTTTTCCCGGATAAACGGTCTCTTTTACAATATTAATTGTCTGCTTAAACTCAAAGTAAAAAAGAAAAATTACTAAAAAAGTGACTAAAATAGTAAGCAAGCTATATAAAATCAGCCGTTTTGAAAAAATTCGTTTTAATAAAAGATAACCTAAAATTAACCCACCAAACACATAAAAAGAAGCCACTTGAAAAGGTGGATAAAGAATAAAAGCATAGGCTGTGAGAAAATAAATGCTAAAAATTAAATATAACCAAGAAAGAAAACCCTTTTTTTCTAATGATTTAATAAAAAATAGAGCAAAAAATAGTCCATTGGACAAAAAAATAGCCAAAGAGTAAGACCACCATTGATGAAAAGGAGTAAAGAAAAAAATTAATGAGGAGAAAATCGATAAAAAAATATCTTTTGAAAGAAACAAGATGAAAAAATATACCGCCACTAGCATAAAAAAATTCGGCAACCACCACATTAAAGCGTAAGCGTTTTCCAACGGCAGGAAGAAAAATCCCCACATATTAGGGCAAAAAACCATTCGCCAATGCTTATAAGGTAAACAACCCTGAATAGGCATTACTTCACCTAAGCCAATATTTTTGTTAACCACCGGAAAACCTGAATTAACCTGACTAATGATTTTTGGCGTGCTCACCAGCCACTCATCACTCCTAATCGCCCGAGGCTGGCCAAAAATTAAATTAGGATCTTTATTTTGACCAAAAAAATACTCCTGATAAATACCAACTGATGAGGGATGAATTTTTTGGAGAGATAAAAAAATCAATAGAATAAGTAAAATGGTAGGGTAAACAATCAATCTCATAATAAACATTTTAATTATATCAAAAATACCCTTTTTGAAGAAAAATTTAATTTTTATCGGTAAAAAAAGATTTTAAAAGTTTTAATTTTTAAGATTAAGTTTTGAGATTTGAGTT
>CAZXJJ010000013.1:0-3645 GCA_964640995.1 uncultured Caldisericota bacterium | reverse complement strand
AGTGCTTGTATCAAGCTGAAATCTTGCTGGTTGATTACTTGAAGTTGTTTTATTTGTTCTTTTAACCAAATCTGGAAATATTTTAATAAATATTTCAATGGGTTTTGGAGTTGCACTTGCTAAATTCCAAGCAAATCTAAATAAATATGTCATCGCTCGATTTAAATATTCGTCTCTTTTTTGCGATGAATATACAGAGCCATCTAAATCATACGAATTTACCCTATCGTTTAAATACTCGCTAAGTTTTTGATTTAAGTATCTAATTTTATCCATATCTATTACCAGCTACTTTCAATTTTAGGCTTTTCTGTTCTTGTATAAAAAACTCCAGCTTTTTCAGCAAGTTCTTGTTTATAAAGATTATTATAATATATACTAACGTCTCCTACAAGTAATTGAGATAAAGCATAATATTCTATAGCTTTATCATAATATTGTGGAACAAATAAATCTTGATTAATCAAATTGGCTTTATTTGGAACACTTCCATAGTTAAAATAAATATATAAGAAGCCTATCCCATTGGGAAGGGGGACAGGCTTTAATCGGAGGCTATTATTAAGAAGTGTATATGTGGGTAGATAAAAGGTTGTTAATAAAAATTTTTCAGGGTTTACATATTCATATATATTATTTAAATTATCTGATATCTTTTTAACTCTTCCTATGTAATATGGAAGTTGATATTCATTAGTTTGGGGATTAGTAATTGTTATTTGATATATATCTTCTACAGGATAATGATTAATTAGAATATCATTTTGACCATCGTTAATGAAGGCGAGTATTTCCTCATCAGTGAAATAATCACTTCTATTTTGAAGGTCAAGTGTTTTTAACTTGATTTTTATTTTAGATATTAAATCTTTAACCCTCATCTTGGCTCACATTCTTAGGTGGTCTTCCTCGCCTCCTTCTTGGCTCTTCTCCACCTTCTCCTTCCTCGCCTTCGCCCTCTTCTTCAACAAGTTCATACTTTTCTGGATAATATTCTAATAAATAATCAACAGCATCTTCTGTTACACTAATTACAGTTTGAGTCCCGTTGGAATATTTCTTTATTAATCTAACATATTTAATTTCATTTAATTGTTCCATAACTAATTCTCCTTAATTAAATCATCCAAATTATAGTTTCCAAATTTTTTGATATATTCTTCAACAGATACTTTATTTCCATCATATACTTTATCACCACTGAGCCACTTTTTTACACCACCCAAACCTACCAAATGAGCACCTGCTACAAGACCTGATAAAGTAACTAAAACATTATTAATTTTTTTATTTAAATAATGCCCATACCTTAATTTTATAACTTTCGCAAGTTCGATGCAATGTTTTTTGAAAATTTCGTCTTGAAGTTCTTTGTTATTTAAAAATTCTTCTTTAGTCATTTTTTTAGCATTTTTATACTTTTGCGGATATGATGTTTTACCAAAACCATCAATTGATATACCTAAATCTAATAATCTTGGCTTACCAAATTGATAAGCACCCATATAACCAAATTGATTTACAGCTTTATAATTACCACCACTTTCTCTTTTTTTAATTGCTTCCCTAAAATCCTCAAAACTATTCATAAGTTTCTCCTATTTTTTGTTAATATAAGAAATAATTATGTATTAAACAATTTTCTGTCTATTATTTTATAATTATTAACATTAAACTCTCTACTGCCATAAGTTTCTAAAAACGCATAACCAGTAGCCCATTTATTAAGTGGCAACCATTTAGGATATAAATCACAAAGACATCCTGTAGACCAACAAGTTACAAACTTCTTATCTATTGATGGTTCTTGATGGGTAGAAGGTTGATGCCAATGACCGACTAATGTGTTTTTCTTACTTCTTAAATAAATTGTCCTTGAAGGGTTAACTGGTGAATATGAATTACCATATTCGTGCCCGTGTAGTATATAAAGCTCGTTTATTTTAATAACCTTACGATTATCAACATATTCTATCCCAAAATTATCAAGATTGAGTATTTTTTCAAGTCTATATTCATCTATACCAAATAATTCTGGAGCTTTATTGTATAAAAACTTTTCATATCTTTCTTCGTGATTACCTGCTTTATATATGATTTTTGCTTTTTTGAATTTTTGCCTTAGATATGTAAAAAACAACTTAGCTATTTTAATTTCTTCTGCAAAAGAGCGAAGTCTTGGGTCTTTTTCAAACCTTGATAATGAATAAACATCTAATATATCGCCATTTAGTATTATTATATCATATTTTTCTTTTTTATCTAATATATACCTTAAATTTTCATCATCGTGGAATGGTATGTGTATATCTGATAATATTAATATCCTATAAGTTCCAGTTATTACTATATCATCATAAAGATTTTTAATTCCTTTTGGAATTGTTAAATATTTATATTCTGGTGGTTTTATTTTTAATTCTTTTCTTTTCCTTAATATTCTAATACGGCAAGCCTCAGCTGAAGAAAACATTAAGGGTTCATTTTTATAAACCAATTTTGATAATTTGTGGTTACTTAGGTGAGGGTATTTTTTTATATAATCTTCAAGTATTTTATCCGCTATTTCTTTATTCATTTAAAGAATAATTGTATAATTAAATTAATTACGAGAAGAATTGTTAATATATATGAAGCTAATTTTGATATCCCAACCAAAATAAATTTTGCTTGTAATTTATCATATATTTCTTGGTAAAATTCTTCTCGTAATTTTAATATTATGCGATTGCTCCCGTTTTTTAGTTGTATCCATTTAAACCTTTCTTCTAAATTTGAAATCCCATCTTTTAGCTCTTTAATACTGTATACAATCTCATCCTGCTTTATTCTTAACGAATTTATATCATCTTTAATTAAATCAAAAACTTTATTTGTATCTATCGTGTTTTTCTTCCTTGGCATTTATTAATCCTCTTATTACAACAAGTAAAATAAATAAATACTGGAAAAACACAAATATCTCCATTATTTTTTCTTATTTTTATCTACAATTAAAGTCCAGATTGCACCAACAACAAACAATAACAAACCAGCTACAAAATTCTCATATTGATTATTATCCCAACCAATATATGTTAAAACAGAACCAACAAATTTTAGTGACCATCTTACAAGATATTTTGCAACAAATGGAATAATCTTTTGAAAAATAACTTCTTTAATTTGTTCTAACATTTTTACTCCTTATAATAAAATTATTATAACTACACTAATAATTACCGCTAAGCACAAAAATATTAATTTATTTTTTTTACTTGAATATTTTTCTAAAAAAGACATTTGATGATGTGGGCTTTGATACCAAAATGCTCTTCTTCTTGCCACATTTAAAAATCCATCAAATAATATTTTCCAAATTGCGCTTAGCGGTAATAAAATAATTAAATATTTATTAAAACCAATAAAAACAATAAACCAAGATAAAATTACAAAAGCCCATCTATAGAACTGCAATGCGTGCCAAATTCTACTGGCTTTAACTTGTTCATTGATACTTGTGCTATACTTCCATCTTTCCCGATAGAAGTTTTCCAAAATATTAAACGCAAGATACAATGCAAATAAAATTATAAAATGTATCATAATTATCCTTAATTAGTATAGCCACGAACCCAACCATCCGTAGTGGCTTTTATAAAAATA
>CAZXJJ010000012.1:0-4011 GCA_964640995.1 uncultured Caldisericota bacterium | reverse complement strand
GTTTTTTCCGTCATCAAGTAAAAAATTTTATGAAGACTTATGTTTTAACTTTAACTAAAGAAAATCTTTTATCAGAGGCACTCAATTTAATTCTGACAAAAAAAATTGGCAGCGTAGTTATATTAGGAGAAAAGAGAGAGCCAATAGGAATCATTACCACGCGTGACCTTTTGAGATTTTTTATTCAAAAGGAGAGAGAGAGACAGAAGGACCGCCTGTTCTCAAGCGGTTTTTTAAAAAAAATTTTCTTCAAGATAAGATAAAACTTCGCTAAGATTATTAAATTTATAGGAATAAGATATTTTCCGATCAAGAGGATTAGTGATCCAAAATATTTTAGTCTTTTTAGTAGCCGAATTTAATCTCTTGATGATTCCCCAATTATCTTCAACAAAAATATCAAGTTGTAGTTTCTTAATCATTTTTTCTTTAAAAAAATTTGGTTGAAGATTGTCAACATTCATAAAGCAAGCGGAGAAAATTTTGTCGGCATTGATTATTTTTAGCCAATTTTCAAAATCTCCTTTTAATATTCGGTATCGGCCGGTGATTAAATAAGCCTTAATTTTTCTTTTTTTTACTAATTTTTGAAGTTTTTCAATCCCTTTAGCCGGTTGAAAACTGGTTTTATGAAGAAGTTTCCAAGCCCATTTTTCAATCTTTGTTTTGGGAAAATAGAAAGAGTTGGAATCTTTTTTTGGAAAAAATATGGGTTTTAATTTCTCGGCAATTGGTCGCAATGTTCTGATTGGATTTTCAAGGATGACCCCATCGAGATCAAAACCAATTTTAAGGATATTCATAAATTTTACAACATATAATTATATAATAATTTAAAGTGAAAAATTATAATAATTATTTTAACCACTATTTTAACCCGATATGAAAATTCTTATTACCGGCGGGGCGGGATTTTTAGGTTTACATCTCGCTAAATATGCTCAGAAGCATGGCTATTTAAAAGTTCGACCATTTAGTCCGGATAAAAAAAACGAATTATCTCTATTAGATATAGCTGATTTCAATAAAAGCGAATATCCTCAGGATTGCCATTTTATTAAAGCTGATGTCCGTGATTTTGGCTCAATGAAGTACTATACTAGAGATGTCGCTGTTGTCGTTCATGGGGCCGCCGCCTTGCCTCTTTGGAATAAAAAAGACATTTTTAACATTAATGTTAATGGGACTAAGAATGTTCTTCAAGCCTCTTTTAAAAATAAAGTCAAGCGGCTGATTTTTATCTCTTCAACGGCGGTTTATGGCATTCCCAAGAAACACCCTATCCTTGAAGATGATCCTTTGGTGGGGGTCGGTCCTTATGGTCAATCAAAAATTGAAGCCGAAAAATTATGCTGGCAATATATTAACAAAGGATTAAATATAACGATTATTAGACCAAAAACTTTTGTCGGGAGTTATCGTTTGGGGGTTTTTGAGATCCTTTTTGACTGGATAAAAGACGGCAGGCAAATTCCAGTAATTGGTGATGGGAGCAATTGTTATCAATTACTAGACGTTGATGATTTAGTGGAGGTAATATACTTAATAATCGCAAGAGAAAAAAATACAAGAAAGAGGTATAAGAGTTGTAAGGAATTAAATGATGTTTTTAATATAGGAGCGGAAAAATTTGGGACCGTGAGAGAAGATTTAGAGGAGCTGTTTGAATATGCTTATCAAAGAAGAATAAAAGAATACGGCTCAAAAGTTAAGAATCTTAAAAAATCATCAATTTTATCTACGCCATCTTTTTTTGTTAAAAAGATTTTATGGTTCTTTGAAAAGTTAAAGCTTTCGCCTTTATACCAATGGGTATATGATACAGCTGATCATAATTCGTATGTTTCCATTGAAAAGATAAAGAAAGTTTTAGATTGGCGACCAAAATTTTCTAATGCTCAAGCTTTAATTAAAGCCTATCAATGGTATTTAGATAATTATGAAAAGATAAAATCACAAAAGGCGGGGATTACCCATCGAGTTGGTTGGAAACAAGGGATATTGGGATTAATAAAAAAAATTATGTAGAATTCTTCGTCGGGTGGATTCCGTGATAAATAATTTTGAGAATAATCATCAAACTTAAACCTTAAGTGATAATCACCATCGAGAAAGAGATTTTTTTAAATAGGTCAAGAAATTAAAAATTAGTTTTTTTAAATATCATAACTTTTGGATGATCATAGACTGTAAAACTTTCATCGGCACTTTGGTCGTTAACTGATAATTTAAAGTTTAAGATTGATAAGGTAGGATAAATAGCAAATTCAGCTACTTTTTTAAAATCTAATTGTTCAGTGAATAGTTTTTGATAATAATTACTCGTTTTAGGATAACAAACTTTATATTTTTGGCAGTTGGTCAGTTTCTGGAGAGGAATATATAATCTATTGGAAGCAATTATGATATAATCAGCCATCTTTAATTTTTCATTTAAGACTACCCATTTATTTTTATCGTCAGGTTGATCATAAAGAGCCATTTCGACATATTGATAATTTTCTTGGCCATAAAGAGGTAGTTTATCATCCCAATGTTCAACCGCTAAAGTTGAGCCAGAAGGAATGTTTTTCAAGATCCAGTGGGTGGCGGACAGACGGGTATTAGGTTGAGAGTAAATATTTAAGAAGAGTAATAACCAGATAGATGAACCTACTAGTAATAGAAAGACTAAAATCTTAAAGTTTAAAATTTTAAATTTTACTTTTTGAATTTTGTTTATTCCTAACGCCGCCATTATGGCTAAAAAAGGATATATTGGTAGCATATAGCGCATAAACTTTACAGCGGAGCCACCAATGATTAAAAAATAATAGAGATACCACGTAATATAGAACACAATGGGTAAAAATTTTTTATATTTTGATTTATTATTGTAATTTTTAATTTTTGGTATTTGATCAAAAAACGATATTAAACCAATCAGGCTTAAGAGTGATATTATTGGACCTAGGCCCCATAAGAATATATTTTTTAGGTAATAAAAATAGGGTAGCGTCCCGACGTATTGTAAGGTATAGGGAAAGATATAAGGGTTGTTATTCATCCTAAGCTGAAGCAACACATCGTTTAAAAATTTTTTATAGTCTAAAAAAGCATAGGGCATGAATAAAAATTTAAAAGTTAAAAATGTAAAGTGAAAAGTCAGAGAATCAATAGCAATTTTAAAGAAAAATAACCTTAAGGGTTGCTTTTCCCCCGAATATTTAATTTTTATTCTTCGCAAAATAATAATGGTCCATATTAAAGGTAGAAAAATAATTGAGGTAAATTTAGTGGCCATCATTGCTGCAAAAATAATTCCAATCAGAATAATTGGTTTAAAGCTATTTTTGCTCGTTTGATATCCAAATGGTTTAATAAAATATTTAAGAATGTAGTAGATGAGAATTGTTGTCAAGGAAGTGAGGGGGATGTCGACAGTGAAAAAATGGGAGTTTTGAATGGGAAAGAAAGCAATGGCATAAAAAAAAGAAGAAAAAATTGCGATATTGGTTATTAAAGATTGAGAGTAGGAAGATAAAAGTTGGGCGGTTTTATAAATGAAAGTAATAGTTAAAAGGTCAAAGGTTACAGATAAAAATCTGCCTAGAAGGAGTAATCCATTATAATTAGCTAAATTGGTTTGAAAAATAAAGTCTAAGAGTTGAGCGACACCCTTTAGAAGATAAAGAGGTAAAGTTCCGTAATTAAAAAATTGAGGATTTAATTGATCAAAAAAATTAATTCGCTCGGCCACTATAATAATCATCCGTTCATCCGGGTGAAGATGAAATCCTGAATCCCAGTTGATGCCATAAAAACGGATAAGGAAGGCAAAAATGATTATTAAAAAAAAGGAGATTTGTTTTTTCATTAAAAATAAATTATACTAAAAAAGATGTTGTTGATTGTTAGTTAGCGACCAGTAACAAGTTTTTATGTTGCCAGTTCTTTTGCATTTAGGCCCTATAAAGATTTACACCTTTGGTGTTTTTTTGATGTTAGCTTTTTTTTGGGGTAGTTTTTTGC
>CAZXJJ010000011.1:0-6908 GCA_964640995.1 uncultured Caldisericota bacterium | reverse complement strand
GATTTTATTTCCGGTAATAAAAAACAAGCGCCTATTTGGATGGGTGAATGGGGATTGGAATGGTTGTTTAGATTACTAAACGAACCGAGAAGATTAGCGCGGCGTTATTTAATTTATGGTTTTTTATTTATTATCTTGCTGATTATGCAAAAGATTAAATTATTATTAAAATGAGAAACAAAATATTTAAGACATGTTTTTTTATTTTTGTGTTTTTACTCGATGTCATAAAAGTTAAAATTAAGATAAATTATTTATAATTATTTATATGTTTCAAACATTTGAAACAATAAAACAACTGATTATTTTAGGAAAAGAATCTAAAAAAATCTGGATTATTCCGTTAATTTTATTTTTAATTATTATCTCTCTTCTAATCATTAGTGCCCAAATTTCACCTTTACCAGTTTTTATTTATCCAATTATATGAAGGAAATTTCAAAAATAAATTCTTCCTCTTTCAGCCAATTGAGCAGGGTTTTGAGGGACAAGCGAATTTCAAATCTACAACTCAAAATTAAAAAATTGATAAAAACATTTAATAACATTTTTATTCAATTGATCTTGTTTATTTTTTATTTTTTAATTATTGGGATAGGGGCGGTAATTTTTCGGTTATTTAACAAAGAAGATAAGAAAGCAGAGTCTTATTGGAACGACTGTTTATTGTACAAAAGAAATACCGATTATTTTAAATCTCCCTATTAGACACAATGATAATTCTAGGAATTTCAGCCTACTATCATGACAGCGCCGCCTGTTTAATCAAAGACGGTGAGGTTATTGTTGCCATTGAGGAAGAAAGGTTTACCAGAATTAAACATGACAACAGTTTTCCGTCCAGAGCGATTAATTTTTGCTTAGAATACTATCGTTCAACAATAAAAGAAATTGACTACGTTGCTTATTATGAAAAACCCCTTCTTAAATTTGAGCGGATTTTGGAAACTTTTATTGCCACTTGGCCGCGTTCTTTAACCCCTTTTTTAAAAGGCATTCCCGAATGGATAGATTATAAAATAAAAATAGAGTATACTATAAGAAAAAAGCTTAATTTCAAGGGAAAAATCTTTTTTATCCCTCACCATCTTTCTCATGCGGCCATCTCCTTTTTTCCTTCACCTTTTAAAGAGGCTGCTATATTAACAATCGATGGTGTGGGTGAATATCAGACAACCGGCCTTTGGTATGGAAAAAAATACGATATAATTCCCCTAAAGTTAATTAATTTTCCTCATTCTGTAGGTCTTTTGTATTCAACTTTCACTGCATTTTTGGGATTTAAAATTAATGAAGATGAATACAAAGTGATGGGCTTAGCCGCCTATGGAAAACCTGTTTATTTAAAAAAAATCTATTCAATTATTGACGCGAAAAATGATGGAAGTTTTCGATTAAATTTAGATTATTTTTCCTTTAGAGAAAGTTTTCGAATGTGGAGTAAAGAATTTGAGGATTTGTTTGGCAAACCCCGAAAACCAGAAGAGAAGATTAACCAAAAACATGCCGATTTAGCCGCTAGTATTCAAAAGGTAACAGAAGAGATATATTTTAAAATACTAAACTACCTTTACTTATTAACAAAAGTAGATAATCTTTGTTTATCGGGTGGGGTTGCCCTTAATGCTTTGGCTAACGGTAAGATCTACCAGAAAACTCCTTTTAAAAATGTCTATATTTTTGGTGCAGCCGGAGATAGTGGTGCCGCAGTTGGAGCCGGTTTGTATACCTACTTTAATGTCTTAAAACATTATATTAGTCGTAGAAAAACTGTAACTCATTTATATTTTGGATCAGAATATTCAGATGACGAAATAGAGGTAGTTCTTAAAGAATACAAAAAAGAAAACAAATTGAAATACAAGAAACTTAATAAGGAAAATCAATTGATTACTACAACTGCAAGATTATTGAAACAAGGTAGAATCGTTGGTTGGTTTCAAGGCAGGATGGAATTTGGACCAAGAGCCTTGGGATCACGATCAATTTTGGCTAGACCATATCCCAAGATAATGAAAGATAGGGTTAATGAAATTAAAAAACGAGAAAAATTCCGGCCATTTGCTGGCTCTATTTTGCAAGAAAAAGTATACGAATATTTTAATGTTCCACAAGAAAATCATTGGAGCCCCTTTATGACCTTTTGTTTTCAAGTTAAAAAGGAAAAAAGGAGTGAGATAGCGGCAATTGTTCATGCTGACGGTAGTTGTCGAATTCAGACGGTAAATAATGATAGCGGCTTATATTACGATTTAATCAAAAAATTTTATTCTTTAACTGGTATCCCTTGTCTTCTTAATACCAGTTTTAACTTAAAAGGTGAACCGATAGTGGAGACTCCAAAACAAGCGATTGAAGATTTTTTAAAAACAAAGATGGACTATTTGGTAATTGGAGATTTTTTACTTTATAAAGATTAATAACAAGAAAAAAGATTTTTTTTAATAATAAAATCAAAGACTTCCTGAGCAATTTTTTGATGTCCTTTTTGATTGGGATGGTCGTCGGTTGGGAATTTGTTTTCTTCTAGAAGAGTTATCGTTAAAAACCAACCTTTTTTGTAATTTTCTCTTAAAAACCCCTCAAAAAAATTTTTAATCCCTGTTTCATAAATAAAGACTATCGGGCCGTTATAAAGGGTTTTAAATTGAAGAAAATTTTCTTTTTGAAAATTCAAAATATTTTCTTCTCCAAATTCATCTAATATCTTTTTTGAAGCATTTGTCCAAATATAATAACCCTTAAGTTTTTCTAAATCGCCTCTTTCTTCTAAGTGTTTCTTGATTTGAAGAGATAGAGGAATAATTCTGTCTGTTATTCGCAACGGATCAACGATATACCAAATAACTAAATCCGGATCATATTTAACACCTCTTTTTAAAAAACGCTCTACATTATACTGAATATCATATCCCTGGACTGCTAAATTTATTACTTCAAATTTATTAAAATTTTTGCATTTTAAATTTGAATTCAACATATCCTCTAATTTTTCAGGCCAATTATCTTTAGTATCAACGTAAAGTCCGTAGGTAAATGAGTCACCCAAAGTGATAATTCGAAAAGTTTTTTCTGGTTTTTCGATGGAGTATTCGTATCTTTCATTTAGGCTGTCAGAGTTTATAGTATAAACCCCTTGGTACGGTGACCATTCATTGACTTTATCAATTGTATTAGGAGCAGGTTCGTAAAAATATTTTAAATCTTTTGTTTCTGAAAAAATTAAAGAGTTTTTATTAATAGGATTAACATTAATTGCGCCTAAAACATTGTTCATTTTTTGATAGATAAGGCGAGCCAAATAAGCAATAAATATAATTTCAGCGGTTATTAAAAATATAAAAAATTTTTTCATAACATAATAGGATATAAATTGTATAAATAATATATATTAATTATAAATTAATTTTTGAGAAAGAATTAAAGAAACAATTTTAAAAAGTAGCTTTTCTTACTAAAGATAAAATATTAAAAGAAACGACTATACCAAATACTAAGGATTTTGTTTCAAATTAAAATTGAGCAATTAAGGAGTTTTTATGTCTTAAAGATCATTGATAAACACTGAATGTATACTCGATAGTTTTCTTCCAAAGCAAATTCTTGATCTATTTAACCGATTAGAGAGTAGTTCCTAATATTATTTTTTTTTATAAACACATTAACACTTTAATTAATTCCTTTTTGTATTTTTGATAATTTTGTTTAGTAAAATAAAAATATTTAAAATATGGATTTGGATACAATAATTGTCAGCCATAATCATGGTAAATATCTAAAAGATTGTCTATTATCAATTAGTTATTCTTTAAAAACCAATTTAATTTTGTTAATCAATAATCCAAAAGACAAAGAAAGTATAAAAATTGCTCAAAAATTTCCCAAAATTAAGATTTTAATTAATAAAAAACCAAAAGGATAAGGCTAGATCACTCAAAAACTCAACCGATTGACTGGCCTTTAGGAGCTTGTTTGTTAATTAGAAGAAAAACCATAGAGGATGTGGGCTTATTTGATGACAAATATCATTTGTATGTTGAGATATTGATTATTGTGATTGAGTATGGAAGAAAAGTTGGAAGGTTTGGTATGTTCCCAATTCAGTAATCAGCCAACACTACTGTGCCGAAAGTGATAAAAATTGATAAGCCTAGTGTTTTGGTTTCACACAAAAAGAGGAAGCATGGTTCGGTATTATTTAAAAAATATTCTGAGGATTGTAAAATAGTTTTTTTATGAAGATTTTATTAATTCATAATTTTTATCAATCTTGGGGCGGAGAAGATACTTATGTTACTTCTTTAAAAAAATTACTAGAGACTTACCATCACCAGGTTTACCTTTATTTTAAGGATAGCAAAACTATCAAGAGGGTGTGGGATAAGATGAGAGCAGGAATTAGTTTATTCTATAATCCCTGGGTTAAAAAAGAATTATCTAAGATTATTAAAGAATTTAAGCCTGATATTGCCCATTTCCATAATGTTTATCCTTTAATTGGCGCCACTGCCTATAGAGTTTGCAAAAAATACAACATCCCGATAATTCAACATATCCATAATTACCGATTTATGTGTCCAAAGGGAATTCTATTTCGCAATGGAAAGATATGTGAATTATGCGTAAGAAAAAATTGGCCGTTTTATTCGATCATTTTTGGTTGTTATCATGGTTCCCGGATGGCATCATTATTTTTAAGTTTTGCATTCTTTTTTCACAAGATTATTAGGACATTTGATTTTATTGATAAATTCATTTTTCCTTCAGAGTTTATAAGAGATTACTATTTAAAGCATTTAAAAATTTATAAAGAAAAAACTGATCTATTAGCTTTTTTTATTGATATAAAACCGATAAAAAGGAAAGTAAAAAAGGGAGATCATTTTCTATTTGTAGGCCGACTGTCTGAAGAAAAAGGAATAGTTCAACTTCTTGAAGTTTTTAAAACCCTCCCAGAACAAAAACTGCTTGTTATTGGCGATGGGCCATTAAAAAAAGAAGTTGGAAAGTATGAAAAATATAAAAATATTACGCTTATTGGGTTTTTGCCGAGAGATATAATTGCAGGATACATTAAAAAAGCAAAAGCGATTATTATTTCTTCTTTATGTTATGAAGTTATGCCATTAGTTTCTTTAGAAGCATTAAATCAAAATATTCCGGTTTTTATTCCTGACAGTGATTGTTTTAGACTAATGTTTAAAAGTATCAAAAAGTCTTCTCCTCTTCCTTTATATTACTTTAGAGATTTTGAGGATTTAAAAAATAAAATAGTTAATATTTCAAAACTAAAATTAAGCAAAAAAACATTATCTCTGCGAGAGTATAAATTAAGATATTCCTCCCAAGCTCATTTTAAATTATTATTTAATATTTACAAGGCTCTGTTATTTAAATCTTCGTAAATTTCCCCTGATAAAATTGTCAAAGTTATAGTTATAAAGTATTTTAAAGTGTTAAAATTAGAAAGAATTGTATGGAATTGATAAAAAAACTGAACAAGAATCATTTTTTTATTTATCTATTCTTGGCATCAATTTTTCTAATCAAAATAACCCCTTTTTATTATTTGCCAATAGCTAATAAATTATTTTCATCACATACTTTAGCAAAATTAATAATAGGTTTAATCTTTTTTATCTCCCTTTTAGTAAATAGAAACCAAATAAAAAAATCTTTAAGCGAAAATAAAAAGATTTTTTTATTAATTATTTTATTTTTTATTAGTCAATCTTTATCTATTATTAATACAATTGACATCATCTTATTTTGGAAAAGCTATCATAATCTAATTACCGCACTTCTTATTTTTTTTATAGGTTTTTTATTTATTAAGCCAGACAGACCAGTTATTAGGATGTTACACATTTTTTTAATCTTTACTGGAGTAATAGCGGTTTTTTTAGAGGTTGTTTTTTTAATTTTCCCTGACCAATTTTTGAATTTTTCTTCCCGCTTTATTCAGCAAGAAGTATTGGATGCTTATTTAACAAATTTTTTTAGAGGGAGAATATCTTTGGATTTGAATACAGAGTTATTTCTCCCGGTTTTTCTTTTGAACTCCTTGTTTTATTATAATCATAAAATTTATAATAAATCTATATTTTTTTTCCTTATATCATTAATAATAATCTTCTTAAGCATAATCTCTAATTTCAGGACAAGAGTTCTTTGTTCTCTTTTCTCAATTTTAATGGTGTTAGTAGTGTTTTTTTTAAAAATAATAAAAAAAAATTATAGATTAGATTTTATTAAAAATATTTTTAATATTATTTTTATTATTTTGATTTTTCTTCTTACTGCTAATTCTGCGCTAAAATTAAGCAATAACATATTTAGATTTAATGTAATAGATAGGGTTTTGATGGAAGATAGATATGAAGATGTAGGATCAGTTAATTTCAGAGCTGCTTCGATTGCAAGATCCTACGAGATATTTAAAGCTTTTCCATTGACAGGGATAGGATTAGGTAATTTCATTTATTTTAATTCCCATCTAGTTGGTATTAAATATTCTTTAGTGGTAAGTAAAAGCGAGAAAAACTATCATGAGTTAGTACTTTATTCGCCTCATAGCATATTTGCTCAAACAATAAGTGAAACTGGACTTTTGGGTATAGTTTTTTTTCTTGTTCTAATAGGCTATTTTATAATAAAAGATTTTCGGCTTCTTCGCTATTCGAAAACAAAATATATTTATGGATACATTATAGCCTCATGGGAGATTTTTATATTCACACTTTTTAACCCATCTTCAACAATTTTCATAATAGGATGGTTTTGGTTTTTAAGAGGGATTATTGAGGTTTTGACAAGAAAAAAAATAGTCTGGTAAATTATTTATTTTGATAACAGATATTCTAAAAGAGCTTTTGCAACCCCATACCAGGCGGCTTTTTTTCGATAAC
>CAZXJJ010000010.1:0-7596 GCA_964640995.1 uncultured Caldisericota bacterium | reverse complement strand
AAATATCTTTTTTATAAAAGTAATCAATTGGAAGTGATGTTGTATAACCATCATAAGCATGAAAAATTAGAATTTTGGCATTCTCTTTTAATTTTGTCTCTTCTATGATATCTCTAACAAGAAAACCTTCCCATAAAACTTTTGCATTCCATCCTTCAACACAATAAAGGGTTGTAATTTTTTCATACTTTTGAAATTTATTCAAAATTTCATCATATGTATAACTTTTTTCATTTTCGACTAATCCAGTAATTGTTAATCTATAATTTTTTATATCAATATATTGTGGACCTTTAATTGAATTTTCTCTAAATACATTAATCGATGAGAGATTTTCACCTTTATAATTTAAAATTTCTTCATTTTTTAAAGTTTTTACGCTATTTTTTTTCATTAAATAGTAATCTAAGGTAAAAATAAATATTAATGAAACAATTAAAATTATAATTAAATAATGTGTTTTTTTCACTATTAACCTCCTTATAATTATTTTAATTTTATCATAATTTAAATAAAATTTTTTTAAAATAAACTATGTTAAAATTTAAAAGATGAAGAAAATTTTAATAATACTAGTTTTTATTTCAATAACTCTAATTGGTGTAAAATTTGATGAAAGAATTGATCCAAAATATATTGATACTATAAATTATTTACTTGAAAAAGATATTATAAAAGGATTTCCAGATGGTACTTTTAAAGTTAATTGGGCGATAACACAAAGTGAATTTATTACAATGATTGTTAGATGTAACATAAAATATGCAAGGGAAAAGAATAGAAAAACATTTTTAGATAATATTAAGATTTTAATTTTGAATTTATATAGAACTATTATAAAAAAGGAAGATAAAGTTAAGTTTACAGATTTTCAAAATGAGTGGTTTCATCCATACCTCTTAGAATATTTAAATATTACAAATATAGATGAAAATGAAATTGAACCTCTATTATATATAAATATTTATGAAGCATTATATTTTATATTAATAGCATCAAAATATAAAGGAGAGGTTGAAAATTTCAATTTACCATTAGACGATAAAGAAAAAAGAGAAGTTTTAATAAGTGCAGTTTCACATAAATTTTATCCAATTGGTTTGCCTTTTAATAATAGATTATCAAGAGGAGATGCTTTTATTTTAATAGAAAATTATTTAAAGAAGGTGGAAGATGCTTTTAACAATTGATATTGGAAACACAAACATTGTTTTTGGGTTATTTAAAGAAGAGAATTTAGTTAAAACATATAGACTCTCTTCAAGAATTTTGAGAACCTCTGATGAATATGCTTTAGAATTTGCAACTCTTTTGTTTATCGATAAAATATCCATCAAGGATATTGAAAATATAATAATTTCATCTGTAGTACCACCTCTTGATCCAATTATTGAAAAAACTTGTGAGAAATTATTCAACAAAAAACCAGTTTTTGTTAATCTTTCCATGAAATTTCCAATTAAATTTGACATAGAAAATCTAAATGAAATAGGTATGGATAGGGTAGTTGGTAGTTCAATGGGTTATTTTATAACAAAAAAAGGAACAATTGTTGTTGATTTTGGAACTGCAACAACATTTGATATTGTAAGAAATGATGGAACCTTTATTGGTGGTGCTATAGCGCCAGGTATTTTTATTTCACTTGAATCTTTAATATCAAGAACAGCAAAACTTCCCAAAGTTGAATTAAGCATTCCTCCCTCACCTATAGGAAAAAATACTGTTAATGCAATTAAATCGGGTATGTTATATGGGTGGAGTGGAATGGTTGAAAGAGTAATTTCTGAAGTTGAATCATATTTAAACGAAAAAATGAAACTTATAATTACTGGAGGAGCATCCCATTTTGTTTTACCATTAATAAAAATTGAATATTTATATGAAAGAGATTTAATTTTAAAGGGATTAAAACTAATTTATGATTTAAATAGATGAGAATAGAGTTCAATAAAAAACTTTTATTTCTTGCTCCTTTGTCAAATTTTTCTGACACTGGTTTTAGAATTCTTTCAAGAAGATTTGGTGCAGATTTAACTTATACTGGAATGATCTCTTCATATGAAATTGTGAATAAAAATTCAATTCCATTTGAAATTTTAGATGAAGAAAGGCCAATTGCAATTCAAATTTTTGGAAATGAGCCACATATAATAGAAAAGACAGTAAAAATTTTAGGTACAATACCAGATATTATTGATTTAAATTTTGGTTGTCCCTCTAAATCTATCTTAGAAAGTGGAAACGGCGGTTTTCTTCTACTCGACTTAAAAAAAATAAAAGATTTAATTAAAAGCGCTGTGTATAATTCAAAAGTCCATGTTTCAGTAAAGATAAGAAGTGGTTATAATAAACATAATTTAAATTATTTAGAAATAGGAAAAATTTGTGAAGAAGAAGGAGTTTTCTTTTTGACAATACATCCTAGAACTGTTGAAATGAAATATTCTGGTAAGGTAGATTTAAATATAACAAAAGAATTAAATAGAAATTTAAAAATACCTATTGTACATAGTGGAGATATCTTTAATATAGTTGATTTAGAAAAAGTTTTAAATGAGACAAATTGTGATGGAGTTATGATAGGAAGAGGTGCTATAGGAAATCCATGGATTTTTTTAGATTTTAAAAATTATTTATTTGAAGGAAAAATTCCTCAAAAAAAATCTTTAGAAAAAAAAATTGAAATAATAATAGAACATATGGAAATTTTATTGGAGCATTATACAGAGAATTATACAATAAAGCAAATGAAAATACATATTCCAAAATATTTAAAGGGGTATCCAGGCATTTCAAGATTGAATAAATTATTAAATGGAGTAAAATCAATAAATGAGTTAAAAAACCTGCTTTTTAATTTTAGAAAATTATAAAGAGGTGATTCGTGAAAAGAGTTGTGAGTATTAGTTTAGGTTCTTCAAAAAGAGATAAAAAAGTAGAGGTTGAGATATTGGGAGAAAAATTTGTTTTAGAAAGAATTGGAACTGATGGAAATAAAGAAAAGATGATTAATTTATTTAAAGAATTAGATGGTAAAGTAGATGCATTTGGTTTAGGAGGTGCTGATTTATACATCAGTGTTGGAAAAAGAAGAACAACTTTAAAATCAATTGAAAGATTAATTAAAGAGGTTAAAATAACTCCTGTTTGTGATGGACAATTTTTAAAGGATACTCTTGAGAAGAAAGCGGTTTTGTTTATGAGGGATCAGGGTTTAATAAATAAAAATACCAAAGTTATGGTTATATCAGGAGTTAGTAGATATGGACAGGTTGAGGGTTTTCTTGAAGTTGGTTGTAAAATTTTATATGGTGATTTAATGTTTTCTTTAAATCTTCCATTCCCAATTTATAATCATAGAACATTCATTTTTCTAGCAAGCATTCTTGTGCCTATTGCAAGAAATTTGCCATATGAATGGTTGTATCCAACTGGGAAATCTCAAGAGGATATTGTTCCAAAATATGAGAGTTATTATCAATGGGCAGATTTAATTGCAGGTGATTTTCTTTATATAAAGAAACATATTCCTGAAAATCTCAAAGATAAAATAATTTTTACTAATACAACCACTCCAGAGGATAGAGAACTTTTAAAGAAAAGGGGTGTTAAATATTTAGTTACAACTACACCTGAATTCGATGGAAGAACATTTGGAACAAATGTTATGGAAGCACTAATTAGTGCTTATACTGGTAAAAAACCAGAAGATATAAGTGAATCAGAGTATTATGAACTATTTGATAAATTAAATATAAAACCTAATATAATAGAATTATAATTTAAGGAGGATATTATGACTTCAAAAGAGAAAAAAGAGGAAATTATTACTCCAAAAGGAGATAAAGTATATGTTACAAAAGAAGGTCTAAAAAGACTAGAAGATGAACTTGAATATTTAAGAAATGTTAAGAGACCTCAAATTGCTGAAAAACTTGAAAATGCAGTTCAAGCATTTGGAGAACTAACTGAAAATGCAGAATATGAAGAGACAAAGAGAGAGCAAGCATTAATAGAAGGAAGAATTTCAGAATTAGAAGAACTTTTATCTAAAGCAATAATAATAGACACTGAAAAAATTTCAAAAGTTGCTGTTGGTATTGGAAGTAAAGTAAAAATACTTGTAAAAAATCTAAAAGATAAAAGTGAAGAAACAATGGAATTTATGCTTGTGAGTTCAGTTGAAGGAGAACCAGATGAAAATAAAATCTCAATAGATTCACCAATAGGAGAAGCAATACTTGGTAAAAGAAAGGGAGATGTTGTTAAGGTTAAGATTCCAAAAGGAGAAGTTTTAATTAAAATTATATCGATAGAAAAGTAAAATGGAAGAAAGAGAAATAAGGCTTCAAAAATTAAAAGAGTTAAGAGAAAAAGGGATAAATCCATTTGAATATAAATATGAAAGAACACATACTGCAGATGAAGTTAAGAAAAGATTTGAGGAACTACAGAATAAAAATCTTTTAGTTTCAGGTAGAGTTATTTCTGAAAGATTACATGGAAAGGCAAGTTTTATAACAATAAGAGATTTTAGTGGAACTATTCAAATTTATCTTAACATAAATAATTTAGGTGAAGATCTTTATAATTTTTTCAAAAAATATATCGATCCTGGAGATTTTATAGGAGTTGGTGGCTCAGTATTTAAAACTCATACTGGAGAGATAACAATAAATGCTAATAATTTAACTCTTCTAACAAAATCTTTGCTTCCTTTACCAGAAAAATATCATGGAATAAAAGATATAGAGGTTAGATATAGAAAAAGGTATCTTGATTTAATCGCTAACCCTCAAAATATTGATGTTTTTGTAAAAAGAAGTGAAATAATTAAAAATATAAGAGATTACTTAAATAACCTTGGATATATTGAGGTTGAAACACCGATGCTTCAACCTATTCCAGGTGGAGCAACTGCTAAACCCTTTGTTACTTATCATAATACACTTGGCCAAAATTTCTATTTAAGAATAGCACCTGAACTTTATTTAAAAAGATTGATTGTTGGTGGATTTGAAAAAGTTTATGAAATCAACAGAAACTTTAGAAATGAAGGAATTTCAACAATACATAATCCTGAATTTACAATGCTTGAACTTTACGAAGCATATTCTGATTATAAAGATATTATGATTTTAACAGAAAATTTAATAAGCAATGTTGTATTAAAAGTCAATGGAAGTTATATTATAGACTATAACGGAGTTGAAATTAATTTTGAACCTCCATGGAAAAGATTTTCATATAAGGAAATATTTGAAGAAAAAACAAAACAACCAATAGAGAAATTTAAGGATATTAATTTTGGATTAGAATATCTTAAAAAAGAAAATATTGAATTAACAAAAAAACCAAACTTTAAAAACATTGTTGATGAAATTTTCAAAGAGAAAGTTGAAAAAGATTTAGTAAATCCGACAATTATTTATGATTTTCCGATTGAAATGTCTCCACTTGCAAAAAAGAAAAGAGATGATAACGGATGGGTAGAAAGATTTGAAGTTTTTGTAAGAGGTATGGAAATTGCAAATGCATTCTCTGAATTAAATGATCCTATTGATCAAAAAGAGAGATTTTTAGAAGAGATAAAAGAGAAAGAGAAAGGTGATGAAGAATCCCATTATTTTGATTCAGATTATATTGAAGCACTTGAATATGGTATGCCACCAACTGGTGGTTTAGGAATTGGAATTGATAGATTAACAATGATTATAACCAACAAAGATTCGATAAGAGAAGTTATTTTATTTCCTCAACTGAAACTAAAGGAGGAAAACGAATGAAAAGAGTAGCATCTGGAATGAGACCAACTGGAAAACTTCATCTTGGAAATTTTTTTGGAGCACTTAAAAATTGGATAGATCTACAAGATAAATATGAATGTTACTATTTTATAGTTGATTATCACGCTTTAACAACTGTATATGAAAAATCAAAAGAGATTATGGAAAATATTTATGAAATGGCTTTAGATTGGTTTGCTATGGGTCTTGATCCAAACAAAGCAACAATTTATATTCAATCCTCAGTAATAGAAATACCAATTTTACATCTTATTTTTTCAATGATAGTTCCAATGCCATGGCTTGAAAGAAATCCAACAGTAAAGGAGATGGTAAGAGATCTTGATCTAAAAGAAAATGTGGGATATGGACTTCTAGGTTATCCAGTATTGCAAGCAGCAGATATTCTGATTGTAAAAGGTGAATTTGTTCCTGTGGGAAAGGATCAATTACCCCACCTTGAATTCAGTAGAGAACTTGCAAGAAGATTTAATTATTTATACGGTGAATATTTTCCAGAACCACAGGCGCTTTTAACAGAAACTCCTTTAATTTTGGGTATTGATGGAAAAAAGATGAGTAAATCACTCAATAATCAAATAAATTTATCTGATAGTGAAAATGAAATGATTGAAAAAGTTATGCAAATGATAACAGACCCACATAAAATAAGAAAAAGTGATCCAGGGCATCCTGATATTTGCTCTGTTTTTTCATATTATGGAAATTTCTATAAAGAAAAATTAGAAATTGTAAGAGATGAGTGTGAAAAAGGTAAAAGAGGATGTGTTGAATGTAAGAAAGAAATAGCGAAAAAGATTTATGAGAGTTTAGAACCATATAGAGAAAAAAAGAGTGAACTTGAAAAAGATAGAGATACAATTTGGGATATTTTAAAAGAAGGTGGAAAGAAAGTTAAAAAAATTACAGAAGATACATTAAATGGTGTTAAGAAATTAATGGGGCTTGATTATCTATGAATTTAGTTAAATTAATTACAGTTAATGATCTTTTTTCAGCAGAAATTATAAAAGAATTTTTAGAAAAAGAAGGTATTCCTGTTGTTATCAAAAGAACTAAATGGTTTGATAATCCATATCTTGGTAGTACAGGGCCAAGAGATCTTTATGTTGAAGAAAAAGATCTAGATTTAGCAAAAGATTTACTTAAAGAAAGTAATTTTGATTTAGATTTTTAAATACTTGACAAAGTTTAGAAATTTGTTTATCATATTAAATGCTCCTTGACAAAAAGATATTCTTTAATATAATTTAAAAGATAGGAATTTGCCGGTGTAGCTCAGTGGCAGAGCAGCTGATTTGTAATCAGCGGGTCGTGGGTTCGAATCCCTCCGCCGGCTCCATAATTGTGGAGAGGTAGCGAAGCGGTCAAACGCGGCAGACTGTAAATCTGTTGGCTCATGCCTTCGTAGGTTCGAATCCTACCCTCTCCACCATGCGGGAGTAGCTCAGTTGGTAGAGCATCAGCCTTCCAAGCTGAGTGTCGCGGGTTCGAGTCCCGTCTCCCGCTCCAAAATGGTTTGCGGGGTGGAGCAGTGGTAGCTCGTCGGGCTCATAACCCGAAGGTCGCTGGTTCGAATCCAGCCCCCGCAACCATGCCCATGTAGCTCAGGAGGAAGAGCGTGTCCTTGGTAAGGACAAGGTCAGCGGTTCGAATCCGCTCATGGGCTCCAGGTGATAAAAGTTATAGAATATAAGATTTATATATAGTTTTTAATTTTTTTATATTAGGAGAACGAATATGGCAAAAGAGAAATTTGAAAGAACTAAACCTCATGTGAATGTAG
>CAZXJJ010000009.1:0-8495 GCA_964640995.1 uncultured Caldisericota bacterium | reverse complement strand
TATGAAAGGAGGAAACGAATGGTCAACTTATGTAATTATTGTTCAAGAAGAGACCGTTGTTATAAATTAGTGAAACTAATGGCAGCAGTTATAAAAGAAATAGAGAATGAACCTCAATTTGAAATAAAAGCAGAAATTTCAGTGAGAAAATGCCAGATATTTAAGTCGGCTAAAAATATCAACAAAGCTCTTGAACATATGTGTATTTCATGTAAAAACTCAAATTTATGTTCTTTGTGGGATCAAGTATCAAACATAGATGAAGATTTTATTAAAAATGCTTTCGAGTATGAACCTGAATTTCAGTCAGTCGGTATAGCAGTAAACTACTGCAAACTTTATCAGCCTAAGATATAAAAATTCATTAAAGGGATTTCCCCTTTCTTTATAGGGGAATCCCTTTTAAAAAAAGGAGGAAGTATGCATAGTAGGGTATTTATTTTAGCCAAAAATGAAGAAGAAATAAATGAATCTTATGATAATTTTTATGAAGATGATATAGTGGAGGAGATAGGTGCTGATTATGTTGTATTGGAAACTGAAGAAGAGTTTCAGGGTAGTATTGAGTGGTTGAAAAATTGTTATGGGTTATCCAGTGTAGATTTAAGAAAAGTTAACACGAGTGATCATGGTGAAGTTTTGGTAGCTGAGATAAGCGAATCTCAAATTAAAGCACTGATTGAAAGTTTAGAAAAGAAGAAAGAGAAAAGAATAGAAAAAGTAAAAGAGGCATTAGAGAGTAATAATTTATGGTTAATTGCGTGGGAAGCATACAACAAGAAGGGATTTTTCTTTGGGTTACAGAGTTATGGAATTTTTAATGAAGTAGAATTACTTAATATACTTGTAGAAGAAAAAATTAACAAACTTTATGTAATTCAAACATTTGATTACCATTTTTAATTAATCGGAGGTAGCTATGAAGAAATATAAAAAATATGATTTATATGGCTACATAGTAGCAAGGACATGGATGGGAGGTTATGGATTTAAGAACCTGCATTTAATTACTGATGAAAAGGGGTTAAAAGAAATAAAGGATGACCCGCTTCAGGATTTTATTAATTTTGGGGTAGAGCGAGTGGTTTATGCAGAATTTGATGTATTTCTTACTGAGATAGAGGAAACTGCTGAATATATAATAAGCAAAAAGATTAAAACTCCAGTTGATCACATTAAAGAAGGAATCATTCCCAAAGAAGCTGAATCTGTACTGGATTACATATATGAAGATGAATATGAAACAGTAAAGTATTAAATAACAATGGGGGAGCTGAGGCTCCCCTTTTAAAGGGGGTAACAATGAAACTATGGGCAATAGAGGCAGACAAATTAGACTACGGAAAGTGTGGGTGTTGTAACTGGGAGACTTCAGTTTTCTATGTTCTTGCTGATAGTTACATAGAAGCAGTTGAATGGGCGAGGAAAATTATAGAAAACGAGGAAGGAGCTCCTTTATGTGGAGATTGTATGTGTGATTTACTGTCAGAGGGAGATTATGAAATAAGTAAGGCACCTGATAAAGAAAACCCAAAGGATATTAAATTATATAATAAAGAATTTAAATCATTTAGAGAAGTTATTCCACCAGAAATATACAATAAACTCACTCAACAAGAGGGGAGGGTTTTCCCGCCTCTTCTGGAGAGGTTTATCGTTTTAGATTTATGGAAAGGGTGGAGAGGATACGAAAAATTTGGAATTCCCGATGAAAATCCCGATCTAATATATTTAAAACAACTAATTAGAGATATAACAGTAGTTATATTGTCTCTTATTCTTGAGAAAGAAAAAAATCCAGAAGCAATTTCTTTTAAAGAAATAAAAGGGAGGTAATAAAAATGGAGGTAAAAGTTTTTGAAGATTGTGCTTCGTCTATAAAGACTACTCCATTTGAAATTCATATAAATGGGAGAATTTATTCTGGAGTGTTTATTGAAACAATAAATTCAGTAGGGGGCATGCAATTAAATGCAGAGTATGAGATTGAATGGGATGAGGAAAGTCCTGATATTGATAAAGAAGAAGTAGTAGAAATGATTTTAAAGGAAATGTATGGCATGCAGTAATAAATTGAAGCCCGCACGTGGTAAAAGCCCGTAGCGGGCTTTTTTATTTTAATTTCCCTCATTTTTCTGTGGAAAAAAATATGAGGTATTTCTTTAGTTAATTTAGCTCACGAGGATAGGGATTCCAGTTTTGAAGATTGAAGTTTGAAAAATATTTTCACTTATTTTTTTGTTTTAAGATTATACAAAGAATTCAAAATAGAAAAATTTACAGCTATTTTCTGTAGCCTTTCTTTAAGTAAAGGATACCTTTGAGTTATATTTGCCATTTCAAGTTCTTCTTCAGGAGATGTATCTACTTTTAACTTAAAAAAATCACGCATAGAAGCCTTAAACAAGAGGATGTTAAATTTTGCTACAGGGCTTTCATTTATTCTGTTGTAGTAAGATAGCCCCCTTTGAATATTCTCAAAAGCGAGATTGTTATATTCATTTGCTTTTTTTCTGTCATTTTTTAAATTAGCCAGATTGACTAACATCAAATATGCCAGACTTTTCTCATATGCAGGAACTTTCTGTAAGTCAGGATTTTTTAAAATATCAACGATTGTCATTTCTGCGAAATCAATTTTTTCTTTGCGTTTTTGTACATTTGGTTCTTTAATAATGAGTCACGGATATAGGACTCCCTCAAAAAACCAAAAACTGGCATTCTGTAAATTTTCTAATGGTAGATTTTTAAAATAATATCCCTCAATTGATGGATTATAAATCTCACCTTTAATAATCCTGTAACCTGAATTTATCTGTTTTCCTCCCTCTTTCCTTAGGTTGACCAATGCTTCATCCTTTGTAGTTTTACTTAAGGTTAACCCGAAGGGTTTAGGTTCTTCAGCGAAGATCTGTTTTGTAGTTAAAATAATTAAAAATAGAGCTAAAAAGGAAAAAGACGCAATTAAAACAAACTTTCTCATTTTTTACCTCCACTTTTTTGTTTTTTCAAAATACTGTGATTTATGTGGAATAATGGCACATTTGGTTTTTTATTTAAAAAATGAGCAAACAATGACTCAATTAATGAAAAGGCAGTAATTACTGATGGAATTAATAAAAAATCTACATAAAAAAATATATAAAAGTTGTAATTTTGATATCCCATAGAGACCTTATCAGTTAAAAAAAATTCATATAATCTAGCAAATAAGGAGATTTTTTGTAAAGTTACTATCTGTCAAAAAATTTGCCGTTAGAAGAATCAAAAAATAAAATAATCTCCTTTATATGACTCCGAGCAGATTTAGATGAATGGTGTAAGGCATTACAATGAAGGAAGACCTCATAGTGGGAAATACTGTTATGGAAAAATACCGATGCAAACATTTATGGACACAATTCATCTTGCAAAGGAAAAGATGATCGGTTATAATTCTCAAAAGGAGGCATGAAAAACTGAAATGTCAGACCAAGTCTTGACTAATACAATTTATTGAAAAATCTATTTATTTTTTCTCTGTTGTTATTGATAACATCGCTAAACCATTTATATTGGTCTTCATTTTTATTCTCTAAGCATTCGACAATAATTTTAAATATTGATAAACACGAAAAAACTTCAGGAACTTTAATGTTTTGTCTTTTTTCTCTAATCTGTTTTAACTTGTTGTTTACCTCTTCTTCTATCTTTTCTATCTCTTGCTCCTGTTCTCCTTTTGTTGGACACCAGAATAATATAAATTTCTTCACATCATAAGGCTCTTTATTGAAATAACATCTACCTGCATACATTTGTGGTAATTTTTGTATTAAATCTCTTAATGTTTCATTCCATAAAGACCAACATTTAGCCTCATAAACATAACAGCATTTAATTCCTTCTTTGTCAGATAAATCAATAAAACCATCCAAAAGAAAATATTCTCTTGAACTAAATTTAGTTGTATCTGCTACTTCCTTTGGAATGTCATCTATAAAAATTTTTGGTTTTCCTCTAATAACATTCAATTGCTTAACATTTTTAAGATACTGAAAAATAATCTCTTCATAAAATAATCCAAAGATTTTTGCTTCGAAAGGTTCTTTGAATTTAAATAGATTTCTTTCGTCCATTTCATCAAAACTCAAAATTTTTGTTATTCTATTTTTCAAATATATTTTTTGTTTTTTTGCTTTATTTAAGTCGTTTTAATTAATTTTTCAAAAAATTTTAATCATCTGATATTCTAAACTCTATTTCATAATTTTTTATAAAGTCTATTTCAAGTGGAGACAGTTCATACAAAGGGCCAACTAAATCGTCTATACTATCAATAAATTTTTTTGATTTTTTTATTTTATACTCCTTAAATGTGGTCACTTTTTTATAACTAGTTGTTTGGTGGATAATAGCATTGTTTTCAATTTCCTGAAGGTATTGATGATAAATATTTTCAATTTTATCCAAAATGTTTGTATCAATTTTACTTAATGGTATAGGAAATTGTTCAATCTCATATACCTTCAAATCATGATTATTTGAGTAAATTTGATACCACCAGAAAAACAAGTTACTACTAAGAATACATCCAACTAAATTTCCTAATCCTGGTAATATATAAATTATATTTTCTTTGGTGGATCCAGTAGAATAATTTGTAAAAATTTTAAAGTATCTACCTCCTGATGTTCTGTAATAAACTTTATCACCATCATCACAAAGTAAATCTTTAATTCTACATTTCTGTTTTAAAATTTTATTCAAAATGTCAATTTCTATCTGAGAGGAAATTTTTGGATACCTACCTCTAAGTTTAAAATCTTTAACATTCACAGTCTCTATTTCTGATAAAATTTTATTTAAACTTTTTTCCTTGCTTTTTCTATATAACTTACTACTGTAAATTTCTTCCACTGACATCAGAGTTTTAAGAAGAGTAAGGATGGAAACATCAACAACAGCACTTTCAAATATCTGTTGTGGTCTTACTGCAAAAGAAACAGTTTTGATGAGGCTACAATTTTTTTCCAAAGATTCATGTAAGGCTATCATTGAATCTCCAGAGGTAAATGAGAGTGGAACAATAAAAGTAAGAACTCCTTCTTTTTTTAATAAATTAACCCCTCTTTCAATAAACAAAGCAAAAGAATCTAAAGTTCCTTTTTTACCAGAACTTCCACAACAAACATATTTTTTTATTATAATTTTTTTATTTATCTCTTCAGGATAGAAAACTCCATAAGGAGGATTACCTATTATAATGTCAAAACCAGAGAATTTATTTTCTTCTATTGTTTGAGGGAAATCTATAGCCCATACAAAATCAGAAAAATTATCTATACCAGTAATTTTATCCTTCATTTGTTGTATTTCTTTTCTAATCCTATTTCTTTCATCAACAGAATGGGAATTTTGGTACTCTTGCCATTTTGACTTATACAATTGGAAGTCAAAGGTGCTAAACAATGGAGTACTTTCATTGATTATAATTTCACTTAATAGGCTATCAGCAATTTTTATATTTATATCAATATTGGGTAAAGTTTGCATTTCTTTAAAATTACTTTCTTTTGTGTAATAAGCATTTTTCAGTAATTCTATCCATAACCTCAGCCTTGCGATTTCTACTGACTTTGGATTAATATCAACACCAAAAAGATTATTTTCAATTATATATTTTTTTTCTTTAAACAATGTCTCTTGAAATAATTGAGAAATTTCATCGTCTTTTCTGTATTTGAATGGTAAATTACTATATCTATCTTTAAAAACTAAATCACCATCTAAGTAATCTATATCAAACTTTTGTTTTAGTTTGATATTATTTTTAAATAATCCCAATCTCCATTTTATTAACAATAAAATATTTAATGCAGATACAAGAAAATGTCCACTTCCTACTGCGGGGTCGCATATTTTAATCTTATTCACTATCTCTTTAAATAGTCCTATGTCGCCATACCCATTTATGATTGAATTAAATAATTGAGTAAATGTTTGAAATCCTGTATTTTTTAATTTATTATATTTATTCAAAATATACAGCTCTATCGATTCTTTAGCCATGTAATCTGTTATTTCAGTCGGTGTATAATAACTGCCATCTTTATATCCATTTATTTTTTCAAATACTAAACCTAAAACTGCAGGGCTTATTAAATCTTTTGAACTATCAACACTTTCAGCACCAAAATCATAAGCATCAAGAAAATCAAAAAGATATGTCAGTAATGTTGTTTTTCCTTTTTTACGATTTCCGTCTGTATCCCTAAGAATTGTTTTGGAATAATAATCAACTTCTTCATTTATTAATTCACTAATATTTATATATTTTTCTAACCAGTGTCTTTCAAAGAGAGAACTATTTAAATAGGGAATATTAATAAATTTTTCTTTGTCTTTTCTTTCCTTAACTGGTTTAGCAAGAACATTAAAAAAAAGATAGTTTAATTTTGAGAAATCTTCAATAAATTTCGAAGACATAAAAGAATAAGCTAAACTATTATCGTTAAAATCCTTTAATTTTGCTTCAAAAAGTTTTAAAAATAAAATTCTATTAAACCAAACTATTAATAGTTCCAAAGCTAATTCTCTTAATCTTCTTTCATCTAAAGCTAATTCCTTAAATTCTCCTTTGTCTGCTATTATTTCAAAAATTTGGTCAAAAAAGGTGTTTTTAACATTATTAGGCTTTATAAATTTTTTACCTTTTTCTTCAATTTCTCTTAATCCCATTATGTAAAGCAATTCATCATAAAAATTTTTATTAAGAACATTTCCTCTGTTTGGGTTGTATTTTTCAAATAAAAATTCAGGACTCAAAAGACAAAATAAAGTTTTAACTGCAATCTCTTCTTCAACAGTAAAGAAATTAAAGTAATAAAAATTATTTAGTTCCAATTTATCTCTGTATTTATCAATAAAAAAACTTATTCTTTCATACTTTTGCTGTGATGTTAAATTATCAAAATAATCACTAAAAAGACTCGAATGAGCAATTGCTTGAAAATATGGATTGTTTACAAAATTATCGTAAAAATAACTTACAGAAAAAATAAACCATTCTTTACCATTAGTTATTATTAACCATTTTAATTCATTATTGCCTTTATTAACATTTTCTCTAAAATAAACAATAAGTTCATGCATAGATTTTTTGTTTAAATCACTAACTGTTACCATTTCAGAAATATTAGAAGGTCTTTTAAACTCAAAAAATACTCTTGGTTTATCACTCTCTTTTAATTCAAGATCAACTTGTCCGATATTTTTTTGTTGAGAATCATAAAATAAATTTAAAATATCTGAAATTCTGTCTTTTAGAGTAGCTTCATTAATTCCTGTTAGTTCTAATTCTTTTCGAAAATCAGTAATTTTATTTTTGAATTCGACTTTTTTAGAAAATCTATCTAATTTTTGATTAAAAAAATTATATTTTTTAAATAATTCAACAAGTTGTTTCAATTTTTCTTCCCCCTAATTAATTAACTCAATAATTTTAATATTTTTTATCTACTTCCCCCTTTCCTCCACTCCCACGGCGGTGTAGGATCACTCTGTTGCCATAATCCTAATTTTTGTTTTCTTGCCTGCTTTTCAGCCTCATAAAACTCACTTGCATAGGGTCTGTCCAGATACTCAGTATATGCCCATGCCATGCCTCTTTTTACTTGTTCAAGGTTTACATTGACATTGCCAAGCCATACATAAGCCACCACTCTACCGTATCGGTCTATATCCTTAATATCAAGTTTCACTATTTTACCACCAATTAGTTCTTTAAGAGACATTCTTGCCTCTTCACCGAATGACTGTCTTTTCTCGGGTGCATCTATACCACGCATTCTAACTGAAATGGTGTTGTCTTTATGAAGTTTCATACCTGATAGGGATGTATCAGGGATACAGTTAAATGTATCCCCGTCTAAAACTCTTGTCACTGTGCAGTTAACTGTTCCTGCATATAAACTTGATACACTAAATATTAAAGCGACAAATATTAAGAAAATATGTTTTAACATAGCATTCACTCCTGTTTAGTCTGCAGGATATATTCAAACTCTTTAGAAAGATTAGGTCTTTTAACTTTATTTTCTGCAAGAACTCCTTCCTCAATTAGTATGTCTGCTATTTTATTAGCTATAAAATAACAGTTAGCACCATATAAACCAATAGGGTCTTCTATACGCAAAGGTCCCGCCTGATAAGTTCCTGTTTTAAAGGGTATTTCTTTATTTAAGGTTTTAACCTGCCCGTGTATTTCAACAAAATAACTAGATGAGGGACTATTTTTAAGTTCACTGCGTTTTACTAAAAGAGCATCCATTCCAATTTTAATTTTTACCGCTTTATACTTTAAATTTGATTTACTCTCTGCATCGTAGGCATTAAACTGAATATAAGCAGTTGGAATTACTTCTCTTATTGCTTTTGCTACACAAACATCCAAATTACCTTTTTTTCCCTGGCTGTATAAAAGCAGGAGAGGCGGAAATATCAAAATAATAAGGTTC
>CAZXJJ010000008.1:0-12615 GCA_964640995.1 uncultured Caldisericota bacterium | reverse complement strand
GTTAATATCCATGAATTTATTGTAAAACAATTTAGCAAACTTGTCAATAGATTGCCAAAAAAAAACACTTGACAACTAAATCATTTTCGTTTACCCTATCTACTATGATGAATAGTAGATATCTAACTTTATATAAAATTGAAAAAAATTTAGGATTTTTAGAAGAAAAAATATTATTTTTAATTAATAAGGACGGGAACAAACCACGAGAGATTTTAAAATTTATCCTTAAAAATAGTGATAAAAAATATGCTTATACAACCGTAATGACAGTAATGGATAGGCTTTACAAAAAAGGTTTTTTAAAAAGAGAAAAAAAAGGAAAAACTTATTATTATTTCCCAGTCTTGTCATCGAAAGATTTAAATAAAATTTCCCATTTGTATTTAATTAAAAACTTAACTTTTTTATTGTCACCATTAACGATGTTTAATTGTTTATTTTATTTTTTTGTTATTTATCCCCTGTTAAATTTTTTAAGCCAGTCTTTTTTCCAGGGGATGATCAAAATAATCCTTACTTTGTTTTTTATTTTATTCTTTCTTAATAGTTTGTTGATTTTTTATTTAAACGGTTTTCTTGAATTTGTTTTTTTGATAATTAAAGAACCAAACATTTTTTTAAATTATTTGTTACCCCATATTTTCTTTCTTTCAGAATCTTTCTCTTTCTTCGCGGTAATTTTAGTCGTAATTTTTGGTTTTTATTTTTTAAGAAAAATTTTTAAAAATAGTTATTATTTAAAACTTAACTATTAATTATTTAACTATTACTTATGAAAACTAATCATGAAAATATAAAACAAACATTTTTTAATGATTTTTATAAAGGAGTCTTTGCTGGTTTGGCAATATTTTTCTTAATTATAATAGCGTTTTTTTTAGGAATAAAAATCGGTCAGCGTAATTTTAATCCTCGAAGTATACCACCGGTTTTTCACCCCTTTTTAAAGCCACCGAGAGAAGACTTTATTCCTAAAAGAATAAGAGGACACGGAGTTTTTGGCGTCGTTGATTCAGTCTCAAAAGAAAGTTTTATCGTCAAAAGTCGTTGGGGAGAATTGATAACAATCTTAGTTGATCAAAACACTCAGTATCGAGTTGATCACAAAAAAGGAAGCTTTTCTGATATTAAAAAAGGGAGAAATGTTTTTATTATTGGCGAGCCAGATAATAAAGAAATAGCAATTAAGGCTTTTATTATTAGGATTTTTTAATTTTTTATGAGACAAACAATAGAAAAAATATTAAAGATTAACAAAAAAAAATTATTAATTTTTTTGATTGTAGCTGTTTTGGCAATTTTGTTTTTATTTAAAAACAACAAAAAAGAAAGTTATCAAACCGTTAAGCCAACAAAAGAGACGTTGATTGAATCGATTTCTGCCTCGGGCCAGATAATTAACTCATCGTCACAAATTGTTTATACTCAGGCAACTGGTGTTATAAAAACAGTTTTTGTTAAAAATGACCAGATAGTTAAAAAAGGTGACAGAATTATTGAGATAGAACTTGATCAACAAGGACAACAAAAATATCAATCAGCTTTAGCAAACTATCTTTCGGCAAAAAACAATCTTGAGATAGCCCAAACAAATTTATACACACTTCAAGCAGAAATGTTTAATAAATGGGAAAATTTTTATAATTTGGCCACCTCTTCAAATTATCAAAATGCTGACGGAACGCCAAATGAAACTAATCGTCAATTACCAGAGTTTTTAATAGCTAAAAATAATTGGTTGGCGGCTGAAGGAAAATATAAAAATCAGCAAAATCAAATTTCTCAAGCCCAAGCTGCTTTATCTAATGCCTGGTTAAATTATCAGCTAGCTTCACCAATAGTAACAGCATCAACTGATGGTAAAATTACTGATTTAATTTATCAAGAAGGAATGATGATAAACAATTCAAACTCAGAAAATAGTTCTTTAGGCACAAAAATTGCCACGATTAAGACCCATTCATTGCCTTTTGGTAAGTTTTCTGTTTCTGAAATTGATGTTTTAAAAATCAAGCCCGGTCAAAAAGCGATAATCACAATTGATGCCTTAGATGAAAAAACTTATACCGGTGAAATAATAGCGATCGATAAAACTGGAGAAGTTTCCTCGTCGGTAGTGAGTTATCCTTTGACAATAAAAATTGATACTCAGGAAGAAGGAATTTTACCCAATATGTCAGCCAGAGCCAATATTATTATTAATAAAAAAACAAATGTTTTAACAGTTCCTTCATCATCGATTGTTAAACAGAATGATTTAAATTATGTCAGGGTTTTAAAAAACAATAAATTAATAATGATGCCAGTAGAGATAGGCATCTCCTCGGATACAAAAACAGAAATTATTAATGGGGTTTCTGAAAATGATGATATAGTGATTTCGATAATTTCTAATAATCAAGGAGACAACAATCAGTCTCCTTTTTCAAGTTTTGGCATCGGCAGCGGAGTAAGAATGAGATTAAGATAATAAAATAATCAAAGATAAAAAATGAGCACTCAGGTGATTAAACTAAAAAATATTACAAAGGTTTATAAAAATCATTTTATTGAAACAAAAGCAATAGATAATATTTCGTTGATAATTGAGAGAGGTGAGTTTGTAATTATAATGGGACCTTCGGGTTCAGGAAAATCAACGCTTTTGCATATTTTAGGTCTTTTAGACAAACCAACCAAAGGTGAATATTTCTTTGAAAATAAAAAAATTTTTTGGGACGATGAAGAAAAATTAGCTGAACTTCGTAATCAAAAAATTGGTTTTGTTTTTCAAACTTATAATCTATTACCAAGAATTAGTGTTTTAAAAAATGTTGTTTTGCCGTTAATTTATGCGGGAGTTGAAAAAGAGAAAAGAGAGAAAATTGCTTTAGAAAAATTAAAAATGGTTGATTTGTCAGAAAAAGCTGATAATTTTCCTAATCAGCTTTCAGGCGGACAACAACAACGAGTCGCAATTGCTCGGGCATTAGTTAATAATCCTTCAATTATTTTAGCTGATGAACCAACAGGTAATTTGGCCAGTGTTCAGGCGAAGGAAATTATGAGAATTTTTAAAAACTTAAACGAGCAAGGAAAAACAATTATTTTAATTACCCATGAAGAAGATATTGCTAAATGGGCAAGAAGAATAGTAAGGATAAAAGATGGGAAGATAATTTAAAAATTTAAGATTCAAAAATCAAAAATCAAAATGCAAAATGATAAAGAAAAATTAAAAAAATTAAAAAAAATAAAAAATTTTATTAATGATTTTTTTGAAATATTAAATGAAGCGGTTCTTTCGTTATTAGCTAATAAAGTAAGAAGCGGATTAGCGGTTTTGGGAATTGTTATTGGAATTGCCAGTGTAATTACAATGCTTTCTTTGGGGCAAGCTAGTCAAAAAAGTATTGAATTACAAATAGAATCTTTAGGAGCAAATCTTTTAACAATTATGCCGGGCGCTAGTCGAATTGGTAATGTCAGAGGAGCGATAGGAAGCATTGAGACTTTGACTTTAAATGATGCTTTAGCGATAAAAAAAAATTTTTCCCCAGACTATATTAATGATGTTTCCCCGGAACTCTCTCGAAGAGTTCAAGTGGTGGCGGGGAAAAATAATACCAACACTCAAATAATTGGTGTTTATCCAAGCTATCAAAGTTTAAGGAATATAGAGATAAAGAATGGTCAGTTTATTAGTCAGTTTGATTTAGAAGGAACAAGAACAGTAGCTGTTTTGGGGGCCCAGGTGACGAATGATTTATTTGGAGAAGGAACAAATCCTGTTGGTCAGATTTTACGAATTAATAATAAAGTGTTTAGTATTGTTGGGACAATTAAATCAAAAGGGGGGACGGGTTTTTTTAATCAAGACGACGTGGTTTATATTCCTTTAACAACAGCTCAAAAAGTTTTGTTTGGTGTTAATTATCTCTCATCAATTGCGGTTTCTATTAAAGATAAAAAACTAATGAATGAGGCTCGGGATAAAATTGGTTATTTTTTATTAGCTCGTCATAAAATTAACCATCCTTATAACGCTGATTTTTCAATTATGTCTCAGGCAGATGTTTTACAAACTGCTTCCTCAGTTACTTCAACTTTTACTAATTTGCTTTCCGGAATTGCCGCGATTTCTTTATTGGTGGGTGGAATTGGAATTATGAACATAATGTACGTTTCGGTTTTAGAGCGAACTCATGAGATTGGTCTTCGGAAAGCAATTGGAGCAAAAAATAAAGTGATTGTTACTCAATTTTTAATCGAATCTTTGATTTTGACTTTGATTGGTGGAGTTTTAGGAATAATCTCTGGAATTATTTTTTATTTTATTTTATCTTTAATTTTAAATTTTTCTTTTTTGATTTCTTTACCGGCAATGTTTTTGGCAGTAATTATTTCCTCAAGCATCGGGATTATTTTTGGTTATTATCCGGCAAAAAAAGCTTCTCAATTATCACCGATTGAGGCTTTAAGATATGAATAAGATTAAATTAAGAATTAAAAATCAAAAATTAAAAATTGCAGTTAAAAATTAAAAGTTATTTTTTAAATATGAAAAATAAAAGTATTTTCTTCAGTCTCTTTTTGATCATTATTAGTTTAACGGTTGGTTTTTTTGTTGGGTTGAACTATCAAAAAACAAGAAGAAATCTCGGATTTAATCAAGAGCCTCAATTCAATTTTCAAAGAAGAGAGCGAGCGTTTAATCAGGGAAACCGACCATTTTTGGGTGAAATTATTAAAAAAGATAGCGATTCATTAACAATAAAATTAAGAGATGGCTCAACAAAATTGATTTTTTTAACAGAAAAAACCAGCATTCTAAAAGCAGCGAAAGGCAACCTTTCTGATTTAAAAGAAAAAGAAAATGTGTTTATTTTTGGGGTTGAAAACAGTGATGGGTCAATTACGGCGGAAAATGTTCAAATAGGTGAGTTTGGCTTGAGAGGTAGAAATTAAATTATTTTAAAGGATCATAACCGCCCTTATTCCATGGATGACAACGAAGAATTCGCCTAAACCCAAGATATAAACCCTTAATTACGCCATATTTTTCTATTGCCTGATAGGTATAGTTAGAGCAAGTTGGGGTAAAACGGCAGACTTGGTCCGTTAAAAAGAGATAATGGGCGATTTTACCATGAAACCATTGTGTGTTTTGATAAAAAGAGATCAATAAAAGAACAATTTTTTTCATTATCGATCTATTCAGTTAAAAATCCGACGGTAATTAGCAACTTTTAAGAACTTCGTTTAGTGTTTTTATGGTTAATAATTAATAGGCTTGTTTCTCATGATAGTATATCAAGTAATTATTGAATTATCTTTGTAATATTGGTAATTCTAATTTTTGATATTTGCTCTAAACTAAACATTCTTTTCTCAAGGATCTATTAAGTACCTCAATAAATGTCTATTCATTTTTCCGATACAGTCTTGAAATTTTGAATGGTGAGCATAAAGATAAACTTTTCGTTTAAATTCATCTTTAAACTCTCAGTATCCATCTGTTTATAAAAGGTTTGTGTCTTGTTTTTTTCAAAGACATAATTTAAGAAAATCTTCATTACCGGAACTAGTTAACGATAGATAAAGCTTAATAAAGACATCTTAGACAAAAAATCAATACTGGTAAAGACAAGTATGGATCCAGAATCCATATTATCCATTTGAATCACTTGTTTTGGAGGTTTTACTTGAGGAGTTGGCCCTCGTGGTTGATTCTTCTCTCAGTTACGGCGCAAATAATATTATTCACGCAGTATTTTTTAAATGGTAATTAATCAAGAACTTTCACTAAATTCATCAATTAAATACTTTTTGATTTTTTGTCCACAACAATCTTTGTTTTCTTTTCGTATTCGAAATATTCGTTTTTTAAGAGTCCATCAAGCCCCCCTTTTCTTGTGTTACTCCTTTTTGGCATTTATACGCTCATCAAGAAATCCCCTTACCCCGTCTGGATTGTTTTAATCCACCTAATCCAGACACTTATTGTTTCCAGTTGAATCCCAAGGTTTTTTGGAATGGTAACTTTAGACGTGTAGTTTTGGTAAAATTTCCACGCTACAGCTTTTGAGTAAGCTTGTTCATACCATAATTGTCTATGATACGTTTGATATACTTATGTCGGATATTTAAGTGAAATAAAACATTATTTGACAAAAATTTAATCTTTTATTAATATTATTAAACTTGCCAAGCTTGATTTGTTACAATTGTTATAATCTTAAAATATCATTATTATTATGAAGATTTTTATTGATTCCGCTAATCTTTCAGAGATTAAAGAAGCAGTTTCGTGGGGGATTATCGAAGGAGCAACCACCAATCCAACATTAATGGCTAAAGAGAAAGGTCAATCAGTGAAAAAAATCTCCAGAGAAATTTGTCAAATTATTCCAGGCCCGGTTAGTTTAGAAGGGATCAAAGATTCGGCTGACGAGATAGTTAAAGAAGCAAGAAAATTAGCAAAGATTGCTGGAAATGTGGTGGTAAAGATACCAATGACAACGGAAGGAATTAAGGCAGTCATCAAGTTAAATGAAGAAGGAATAAAGACAAATGTTACCTTAGTTTTTTCTGCTAATCAAGCATTAATTGCGGCTAAAGCGGGAGCGACTTATGTTTCACCATTTTTAGGAAGACTTGATGATGTTGGTCAAAACGGAATTCTTTTGATTAAAGAGATAAAAACTATTTATACCAACTATGGTTTTAAAACTCAGATAATCGCCGCCAGCATCAGAACCGCTGATCATGTGAAGCAGGCCGCTTTAGTTGGTTGCCATATTGCCACTGTCCCTTTTAAAGTTTTAAAACAACTTTTTCAGCATCCTTTGACGGAAAGAGGAATTTCTCTTTTTCAATCTGATTGGGATAAATTAAAATTTTAATTATTTCATGGCGTTAATTGATAGCAGAATAAAAAAAGTAAGAAAAAACTTTTCTACTAACGAATTAAAAGAAATTGCTAATTATTTAAGAGGATTAGGTTTAATAGCAATTAACTGCGCTGGTTCTGGTCATCCTGGTGGAACACTTTCTATTATCGATATCGTAACAGTGCTCTATCTTAAAGTCGCCAACCATGATCCAAAAAACCCAAATTGGGATGATCGTGACCGAATCATTTTTTCTGCAGGCCATAAGGCGCCAGCGTTATATTTAGCTTTAGGAATTTCTGGTTATTTTCCCATCGAGGAAATCGTGACTTTAAGAAAATATACTAGTCCATTTCAAGGTCATCCTGATTGGAGAAAATTGCCAGGGGTTGAAATATCAACTGGTTCCTTAGGTCAAGGGTTAGGAATAGGAGTGGGAATGGCGTTAGCGGCAAAATTAGATAAGAAAAAAAACAAAGTTTATGTTATCACGGGCGATGGCGAATGGGATGAGGGGTCAATGTGGGAGGCTGCTTTAAGCGCCTCCCATTATCATCTTGATAATTTAATCATTATTGTAGATAGGAACTATCTTCAGATTGATGGTAATACTGAAGAAGTGATGAGGTTAGAAAAACTTGATGAAAAATTTAAGAGTTTTGGTTTTAAAGTTTTCCGAGTTGATGGTCATAATATTGAAAAATTAATTACTACTTTCAATAAAGCAACAAAAGTAAAGAATAAACCAATCGTTATTATAGCTAAAACTATAAAAGGAAAAGGAGTTTCTTTTATGGAAAATAATCCTGCGTGGCATGGCGTAGCCCCTAAAGATGAACAATTAATTGAGGCATTAAGAGAATTAAAACTTCTTGATAAAATTCCTCTTGAAAAACTTAAACAAAAAGCGAAAACGTTTCAAGAAAAAATTAATAAAAAAATAGATTCAATTGAACCAAAATTCTCAAAAAATTATTTTTGGAACAGTCAGTTAAAAATGAGAGTAGTAATGGAACCGACAAGATTCGGTTTTGGCCGAGCGTTAGAAAAATATGGTAATGACAAAAGAGTGGTTTGTTTGGGTCTTGATATTTCTGAGTCAGTAAAAATAGTTGATTTTTATAAAAAGCACTCAGACAGGAAGGAAAGATTTTTTTCATTAGGAATTCAAGAACAAAATGCAACAACAGTGGCCGCCGGTTTAGCAAGGGAGGGTAAATTACCAGTGATGTCAACTTATGGAGTCTTCTGTTCACTAAGAAATTTAGATCAGATTAGAACCACAGTATGTTATGGTAATTTAAATGTGTTTTTTGGCGGCGCTCATGGTGGAATTTCTGTTGGTGCCGATGGCGCTACTCATCAGGCTTTGGAGGAAATTTCTGTCTTATATTATCTTCCTAATATGAATCTAGTTGTTCCTTGCGATTCTATTGAAACTGAGAAAGCGACGAAATACTTACTTTTTAATCTTAAAGGACCAAAATATCTTCGTTTCGCTAGAGAAGCAACTCCTATTGTCTCTAACGAGAAAACCCCATTCGTTTTTGGTGAGGCTAATGTTTATCGTTTTCGAAAAGAAAAAGATAATTTTATTGATAGTTTTGATATCTATCTTGCATCTAAATATCAATCGGAAAAAGAAGATATAGCAATTTTTTCCTGTGGTCCTGAATTAGCAGAGGCTTTAAGAGCAGCTTGGATTTTAAAAAAAGAGTATAATTTGGAGACAAGAGTAATTAATATTCATACGATTAAACCCTTAGATAAAAAAATAATTATTAAAACCGCTAAAGAAGTAAAGTTAATTATAACTGCTGAAGAACATCAAAAAGGTGGTTTTGGCAGTTTGATTTGCTCAACGATTATGGAAGCGGGGATTTCTAGATTTCCAAAATTTTTAATGATCGGAGTTGAGGATAAGTTTGGTGAATCAGGACAGCCTTGGGAGTTGCTTAAATCATTTGCACTAACCGCTGAATTTATTGTTAAAAAAGCCATTAATCTTTTTTAAAAAAAATGAAACTCTCAAAAACTATTAACTCTCTTTATGCAGAGGGAGCTTTTGTGTGGGGCGATTATGCGATTGAACAAGAGAAAAAAAGCGGTCAAGTAGTTTTAAAACTGCAAATTGGTCAACCAGATTTTCCCCCTCATCAATTATTAAGAAAGGCAATTAGTGAAGCCTACCTTGAAGGAAAAACCGCTTACGGACCACCCCTTGGTTTTGAAAATTTAAGAATAGAAGTCGCTAAAGAAATCGAATCTTACTATAAAAATATTAAGATTAGCAAAGATAACGTTGCCATTACTGCCGGTGGTGGAAAATTAGCGATTGGTGTAGTTTGTAAAGCACTGATTAATTCAAAAGATAAAATATTAGTTCCCTGTTATGGTTATCCTGGTCATTTTAGTGGTATTTCTGATGCAGGTGGTATTTGGGTTCCTTATAGATTAGATCCTCAATTAAACTACGATGTTGATATAGAAGATTTAGAAAGACAAATTAAGAGAACCAAGGCAAAAATTATTTTTCTCTTATCTCCTGGTAACCCGACAGGGGGGGTAATTTCTGCCGAAATGATGGAGAGAATTGCCTTTCTTGTAAAAAAATATGATTTGACGGTGGTTAGCGATGAGATTTATCGAGGTCATGTTTTTGATGGGAAATTTATTTCTATTGTTGATTTCCCTAAGATGTTTGAGAGAACAGTGATTATTGATGGGCCGGGAAAAAGAAATTGTGTTCCCGGCATAAGAATAGGTTACATTATAGCCTCAAAAAAATTTATTGACGGTCCGGTAAGAAAAATTAACAATGTTAAATTTAGTTGTCCTCCAACACCAGAGCAAATTGGATTAGCAAAGGTAATTAATAATAAAGAAGTGCTTGGCTATATTAAAAAGATGAGAGAAGAATTTAAAAGAAGAAGGGATGTTGTTGTTAAACTGTTAAATTCAATAAAAGGGGTTTTTTGTCCTAATCCGGGAGGAGCATTTTATGTTTTTCCTGATATTGCTAAAACTAAATTAACCGGTGAACAATTTGCTAAAAGACTTTTAAGAGAAAAAAATGTTTGTGTTTTACCGGGTAGTTCATTTGGAGGAGGTATGATTGATCCTAAACTCAAAAAGCCTTATGGCACATATAACATCAGAATATCAATTGCAAGTTCTTTAGAGACTCTTCAAGAGGCAATAAGAAGAATGAAAGAATTTATTGAGGGTTTATAATTTATTCCGCCCTCCCAAAATACCCTCATCGTTAGATAAGGGATTAAAGAAAAGAAATTTTCGCTTCGGTGGACCTCAACTTCAACTAAGCGTTATTAAAGATTTTCTGATGGTAAGATTAGGAAGTTTCAATTTTTTAATTTTTTAAGACAACGGTAATCTCTCCTTTAATCACTTTGCCTGCCAATTTTACCAAAATTTGATCGATATTACCTCTAATAAATTCCTCATAAACTTTTGTCATTTCTCGACCAATTGAGAGTTGGGTTTTTTCTCCTAAAATATTTTTGATAATTTCTAAAGTTCTTATCAATCGGTGGGGGGATTCAAAAAAAATTATTGTTAGTGATTTTTTATTAATTTTTTTATTTTTTAGATCTTTAAAAATTTTCTTTTTATCATTATCTTTTTTTGGCAAAAAACCTAAAAATAAAAATGGTTGAGGAGACAATCCCGAGGTGATTAAAGCCGATAATATGGCCGAGGGGCCGGGAATCGGTATAATTTTCATATTTTCTTTTATTGCTTGCTTTATTAAAAATTGTCCGGGATCAGAAATTACCGGTGTTCCAGCATCGGCGATGAGGGCTAACTTTTTTCCCTCTTTTAATTTTTTAATGATTTTTGGGATGACTTGAAGTTGGTTTTCATCTGATAAATGGATTAAGGGTTTTTTAATATTATAGCAATATAGAAGTTTTAAAGCTGCCTCAGTTGATTCACAGATGACCTCATCAACTTCTTTTAAAATTTCAATCGCTCGCAAAGTAATGTCTTTTAAATTACCAATAGGCGTTGAGACAAGATAAAGCATTTATTAACTCAATAAAGTTTTAATCTTGGTTAAAATTTTTGGAAAAACGGCTGTTTCTAAAATTTCTTTTTCCTCTTTTGAAAAATCTTGTAAAACATAATCTTCTCCCTCTATCCAATTTTCTTTCTTTCGATTATCTACCCCAATTCTTATTCGCCAAAAATCTTTGGTTTTTAAGGTTTCTTCAATTGATTTTATTCCATTATGAAGTTTTGGGCCTTGACCGAATTGGATTTTAAACTTACCCAAGGGAATATCAAGATCATCATGGATGATGTATAACGTAGAACGTGGAACGTAGAACATTTTAAAAATTTTTTTTACCATTAATCCGGATAAATTCATAAAGGTTTCTGACTTTGTCAAAATTAAATCATTGTTTTTAAAAATTTTTGCCATAGTTTTATTTTTCTCTTTTAACTCGTCAACTTGCCAACATGTTAATTGACTAATAAAATAATCAATCAATAATTTTCCCACATTATGGCGATTGTTTTGATATTTTACTCCAGGGTTGCCAAGACCAATGAGGATAGTCATATATTAATTTTATTAAAGCCTAAAGAGTTTAATCTTTTTAAGAAGCAAGTGAGCCCGGAGAGACTCGAACTCTCAACCAACAGCTTAAAAGGCTGCTGCTCTGCCAGTTGAGCTACGGGCCCAAATAATTTAATTTAGTTTATAATTATAAACAATTAACTTAAAAATTAAAATCGAAATTTATGCAAATCTCCATTTTAACTTTATTTCCCCAGATGATTGCCTCATTTTTTAATGAGAGTATTATCAAAAAAGCCCAAGAAAGAGGTTTAGTTAAGATTAATTTAATCAATCTTCGTGATTTTGCCTATGATAGGCGCGGTTCAGTTGATGATCGAGTGTATGGAGGGGGAAAGGGAATGATTATTCGGGTGGATGTGATTAAGAAAGCCCTAGAAAAATTAAAAATTAAAAGTCAAAAGTTAAAAATTACAATAAAAAATTCAAAATTTAAAGAGAAGATAATTCTAACCTCTCCGCGAGGAAAAACTTTTAAGCAAAAGACAGCCAGAGAATATGCAAAATTAGATCGGTTAGTAATTATCTGCGGACATTATGAAGGGATAGATGAGCGGGTAAAAAATTTTATTAACGAGGAGATATCTTTAGGTGATTTTGTGATGACCGGAGGTGAGATTGCTGCCATGGCGATTGCCGATGCTGTTGTTAGATTGATACCCGGCGTTTTAGAAAAAGAGGTAGTAAAGGAGGAAAGTTTTTCTGAATATGAAATTGATTATTTAATTTCTATCTTAGGGGAGAATAGGATCTTAAAAAAACTGAAGAAAAAAGGGGTAAAAAAAATTAAATTACTCGAATATCCTCAATATACCAGACCGGAAAATTTTAAAGGTTTAAGGGTGCCTAAGATTTTATTATCAGGCAATCATAAAGAGATTCAAAAATGGCGGATTAAAAAAGCTTGGGATACCACGGTTGCGAAAAGGAAGGATTTGTTAAAATAACATCGCTTGACAAAAGTTTTTTTTATTTTATAATTAAACTATTACAAATTTAGTATAAGTTATATGAGAATCATTAATATTCAACCAAAAACTTTTTCCCAAAAAATTTTTCAGATGAAAGGAATATCTCAAAAAACAGTGGAGGAGCATCTTAAGCTATATCAAGGCTATGTTGTTAAATACAATG
>CAZXJJ010000007.1:0-36570 GCA_964640995.1 uncultured Caldisericota bacterium | reverse complement strand
TTCGCCCATTAAAGCGGTACGCGAGCTGGGTTCAGAACGTCGTGAGACAGTTCGGACCTAATCCGCTGCAGGCGTTGGAGATTTGAGGGGGTACACCCTTAGTACGAGAGGACCAGGGTGTGGGAACCTCTGGTTTACCGGCTGTCCCGCCAGGGGCAGGCGCCGGGTAGCTATGTTCCTACGGGATAAGCGCTGAAAGCATCTAAGCGCGAAGCCCACCCCAAGATAAGATCTCCTATCCTCTGCAAAGAGGAGTAAGGTCCCTGGTAGACTACCAGGTTGATAGGCCCGAGGTGTAAGTGTGGTAACACACTAAGCTGACGGGTACTAATAGACCGAGGACTTGACTTAGGATTAAGTTGAGAGATCAGTATCAAGTTACTAATTTTCGTCCTTATTCATGGGCTCTGGTGATTTAAGCGAAGGGGAAACACCCGGCTCCATTCCGAACCCGGAAGTTAAGCCCTTCAGCGCCGATGGTACTGAGGAGGGAAACCCCTCGGGAGAGTAGGTCATCGCCAGGGCCCTTTTTTATTTTATGTTAAAATTAATTTGTATGAATAAGGATTTTATTTTAAAAAATTTAGAAAATCTTTTTAATGAGATACCAAATTATGTTGAAATTGTTGCAGTAATTAAAGATAGAACCATCGATGAGATAGATTTAGCAGTTAGGGGTGGCATAAAAATATTAGGAATAAATTATGTTCAAGATGGATTAAATATTTACAATTTTTTTAAAGAAAAGATAGAATTACATTTTATAGGATATTTGCAAAAAAATAAAATAAACAAAGCGCTCAAAATTTTTGATAAAATCCAGTCATTAGATTCAATTGAACTTGCATATGAAATTAATAAAAGATTAGAAAAAGAGAATATGTTTTTTCCAATTTTTATTGAGATAAATATTGCAAAAGAAAAAAGTAAATTTGGTATAAACCCAGATGAGATTTATAATTTTGTTGATAAATTAGAAAGTTATAATAATTTAATAGTCGAAGGAATAATGACTATGGGACCAAATTTATCTGACAAAGAAATTATTAGAAAATATTTCAAAGAAACAAGAAAAATTTTTGAAAATTTAAAAAAACTTAATTATAAAAATTTCGATTTAAAATATTTGTCAATGGGCATGTCAGATTCTTATAAAATTGCAATTGAGGAGGGTGCTAATATGATAAGATTAGGAAAGAGAATATTTGAAAAAATTGAATAAATTTATGTTAAACTTATATGGAACATTACCCTTAAATTTTATTCTAAATTTTTAAGGAGGAGTGAATGAAAAAAAGTTTTTTGAGTTTATTAATTATAATTTTAATCTCACCACTTCTAATTAGTTTTAAATTTCAAACTCCAAAAATTTACATCGAGCCGCAAAATATGACAGTATTATCAGGAGGAGTTGGAAGTTTTGATATAAGAGTTAGTGATGTTACTGATCTTTATGGAGTATCATTTGATATAAATATACCTCTCTCAAATTTGACTGTTGAAGATTCATATATTAGCGATTCAAAAGAAAATGAAACAAATTTTTTAACAAAAGATAAAAGAAACATTGTTTTACTAAAAGCAATAAAAACAAATGAAAATAAAATAATTGTTGGAATTTCAAGAATAGGACAAATAAATGGAATAACAGGTTCAGGACTTCTACTAAATGTTAAAGTAAAAGGTGGCAATGTTGGTGTTTATGATGTTTCTTTAAATAATATCTATCTTTTTGATTCAAAAATGAGACAAATTCAAGTTGATAGTTCTGGGGCTAAAACAAAAATAACTGTTTATCCTCAAGATACAACACCTCCAACTGTAAAATTTACAAAAACACCACCACCAGAGACAAATCAAACTTTAAGTATTGAATTTCAATGGGTGGGTAATGATAATTTAACACTTTCTGAAAATTTACTTTATTCATACAAATTAGATGATTCGCTTTGGAGTGATTGGAGAAAAATAACAAGATTTTTAACTCCAAATTTAAAAGAAGGCGATCATACTTTTTCTCTTAAAGCAAAAGATGAAGCAGGAAATGAGTCAAATATAATAACATATACTTTTAAAATTGATATAACACCTCCAACTCTTGAAATAACATCACCATTATCGAATATTGAAGTTTTAGAAAAAGTTATTGAAATAAAAGGAAAAACTGAACCTGGAATTACTGTTAAAATTAAAGAAATTTCAATTATTTCTGATCAACAAACAGGAGATTTTAAAATTTCATATACATTAAATGAAGGTGAGAATAAAATTGAAGTAAAAGCGATTGATAAGGCAGGAAATGAAACAGTAAAAACTTTAACTATTAGATTTAAATCAAGAACAATTATTAGATTACAAATTGGAAATCTTATGGCAGTTTTAAATGATAAAACAATTGTGCTTGAACTTGCACCATTCATTGAAAGTGGTAGAACTCTTGTTCCATTAAGATTTATTGCTGAGTCCTTTGGTGCGACTGTTGGTTGGGAAGCAAAAGAACAAAAAATAACCATTACTCTTGAGAAAAAAACAATCACACTATGGGTTGGGAAAAAAGAGGCACTTGTAAATAATGAAAGATATTATCTTGAAGTTCCTCCAAAAGTTATTGAGATTCCTGAAATAGGTGGAGGTAGAACTGTTGTTCCTTTAAGATTTGTTTCAGAAGCATTAGGTGCAAAAGTTGATTGGGATCCTGATTTACAGATAATAACAATAACATATCCAGGATATTAAATAGGAGGAAAAATGAGAAATAAAATTTTAACAACAATTTTTATTTTTATTTTAATCTTTTCATTAGGAAAATTTAGTGTAAAAGGTCAAATAAATCAAGTGTCTTCTTGGACAACATTTATGAAAGATTCAAGACACACTGGTTTTGCAGATATTGAAGTTGACCCAAATAAACTACCGAAATCTGATGACCCAGTTGCAAAAAGTGAGTTATCTACAAACTCAAAGTCATCTCCTATTGTTGCTAATGGATATGTTTATGTAGGCGATGCACAAGGAAAAGTTTATGCCTTTAGTACTAATGATGCAAAAAGTGTAGTTGTTAATGGCGGAAATTGGCAACCAAAGTGGGTATTTCAAACACCTAATATTATTAATAGTTCTCCACTTTATTTTAATGGCAAAATTTATGTATGTTCTGGAGGAGATGTAAATAAGAACAGTGGTATATATGCAATAAATGCTTTAACTGGTGAAAAAATTTGGGAATTTTCAGATGCAAATCAACCAACAATTTTTAGAGGACAAGCGGAAGGTTCTCCAATTGTTGCAGAGAATAGAATAGTTTTTGCTACAAATGGTCTTGAATCTTATGTTTATGCATTAGATCCAGATACAGGTGGATTAATTTGGAGATTTCCATTATCAAACAATGGAGTTAAAGGATCGCCATGTTATCTTGGTGGTTCAATATATGTTTTAACTTTTAATGGTTTTGTTTATGCTATAGATATTTTAAGTGGTGCATCTCCTATTTCGCCTTATAAACCAACAGGTATAACTGCTTTTCAAAATTATTCATCAATTTCAACTGATGGAAACTATCTTTATATACCTGTAAAATCTCAATATTCATTTGAAAATGGAAAAATAGTATTTTTAACAACACTTCTTTCTTTTGTAAGAGAGTTTTCAACCAATGGTCACTTTTCTGCAACAGCTTCTATTGGTGATGACTCAATTTATATTGGTGATGAAATAGGAAGATTCTATTCGATTGATAAGTCAACTGGAACTATCAGAGGTGGATTTCCACTTCAAACTGGAGGTAAAATTGAAAGTTCAGCTGCAATTTCTGGAAATTACATCTATTTTGGATCAAATGATAAGAAAATTTATGGATTAAACAGAAGAACAGGACAGAAATTATGGGAATATGCAACACAAGGTGAGGTTCAATCATCACCCGCAATTGCAGAAGGTGGAATTTTTATTGTTTCACAAGATCATTATCTTTATGCTTTTTTTGAAAATGATTTTGATATGAATGTTTCACCTGATAGTCAATTAACTTATGTTGGTGGAGAAATTGCATATACTATAAATATTACTCCATTTAACAATTTCTCTGGAAGTGTTGAACTATTCCTTGAAAATGCACCATCAAATTTAATTTATAAATTCGAACCACAAGTTTTAACAAATGAAGTTAAAACTTCTACTTTAAAAATTAATATTCCAGAAGGAGTAAGTGCTGGAACTTACAATATGAAAGTTGTTGCAAAAAGTTTGATATCAAGAAGATCAAGAAATATAAGACTTTCTGTAAATGTTGAGCCATATTTTTCATTAAATATTAATCCAGATAAAGGTGAAATTTATATAGGTGATGATGAATTTGTATTTAATGTTTCCTTTACTCCATATGGAGGCTTCACTGGATCAATAACTCTTTCAATAGAAAGCCCTCCTCCAGGTATTCAATATGAATTTAACCCTCAAACAATTTCTTCCTCAACACCTAATTCAAAATTAACAGTTAGAGCAATTTTGGCAACAATTCCTCAATCTTACACTTTAAGAATAAAAGGAGTTAGTGCTTCTATATCAAGAACAAAAGATATAACTCTTGTTGTAAAACCACAAGTTGAGGGCTCATTTGTTCTAAATGTATCAAATATTTTAAATAGTGTTTATCAGGGTGAAACTGGAATATTTAGAATTTCTTTAGATGGAATTGGTGGATTCAATGCAAAAGTGAAATTAACTATACTTAACCCTCCACCAAATAGTGAAGTTAGATTTTCACCATTAGAGATATACCCAGGACAAACATCAACTTTAACAATTACAACTTTTGAATCTACACCGGCAAATTCATATCTTTTAAACCTTGTGGGAAAAGGTGGAGGTAAAAGTTTCACAACAACAATAAATTTGAATGTTTTGGTTAAACCTACTGGAGATTTTAAAATCGAAGTTGAACCACCACTTGAAAGAAATGTGACCAAAGGTGGTACATTGTTTTATATTGTAAAAGTAAAGAGAGACAATATATTCAAAGATAATGTTAATTTAAAACTTGAAATTCAAGATGCTACAATGCCACAAGGTTTAAAATATAGTTTTTCGCCTGAAACTATGCCTTATGTTATTGATACATCATATTTAAAAATTGAATTTCCTACAAATATAAATTCAGGAACTTATAAATTTGTTGTAAGAGGCGAAAGTGGTGGAAAAGTTAGAGCACAAAATTTAATTGTCTCTGTTTTTGATGAAGGTTTAACAAATATTACAATACTACCTTCACAAGTTAACATAACAAACGGAGAACAATTTAATGTTGATATCAATATCAATAATGTAACTAATTTAGTTTCATTAAGTATGTACATTATTTTTGATCCAGAATTAATTCAAGTCGAAGAAATTAAACCAGGAAGTTTTACGTTTGGTGATAATATAACACCAATAATTTCATTTAAAGTATATAATCTTGAAGGTTATTTGATTTTACAATTAGTTAGACCTCAGATAAAGGGAGTTAGCGGAAATGGGAACTTATTTACAATTACATTTAGAAGTACAAAAGAAGGTGAGTTAACATTAAAAATTGCAAATCTAAATCTGTATAACACTGTTCCTAATTATATACCATGTAAAGTTTATACTAATAATATAAAAATTTCTCCATCAGGTGGTGTAAAAGGTGATGTAAATGGAGATAAAATTGTAAATGGTTTAGACTTAATTCTTCTAATGCAAGCATTTGGTTCAACTCCACAAGATCCAAATTGGAATCCAAATTGTGATTTCAATGGTGATTTAATAATTAATGGTATAGATTTGATTGTTTTAGCACAAAATTGGGGGAAAGTTATTCCATAAATATTGATTTTTTTAAAAAATATATTAAATTTAAAAAAATATTTCAAAAATTAAGGAGGTAAAAATGTCACCAAGAAAGGCAGTAAAAAAAGAAACAAAAAAGACAACAAAAAAAGTTGAATCAAAAGCAAAAGAAACAAAAAAGGTAGAAAAGAAAGAAAAGAAAACAACAAAAAGGAGTGGGTGTAAGACTAAAAAGAAAGAGGGCTAAATAAAGGAATTAAAGAATTAATTAAATTCAATTAAATTTTAAATTTTATATATTTTTCTCCTAAAACTATATTTTATATAAATAAGTTTAATATTTTTTGTTATGATATACTTATTTTGGTATTTATGGGAATAATTAGAAATTTAATAGAAAAAGAACTAAATGAGAATCAAAAAGAGGCAGTTCTTCATACAGAAGGACCTCTTCTTGTGTTTGCTGGTGCAGGAAGCGGAAAAACAAAAACACTCACATTTAGAGTTGCATATTTGATTGAAGAGTTAAAAATAAATCCAAAAAATATATTAGCAGTAACATTTACAAATAAAGCAGCAGAAGAAATGAAATATAGAGTAAAAGATCTTTTAAATAGAAACATAGATTTTATGTGGATAGGTACATTTCATTCAATTTGTGCAAGAATATTAAGAGATGAGATTCATCATTTAGGATATAGCAAAAACTTTTCTATAATCGATGAAGAGGATTCAGTTAAAATAACAGAAGAGGCAATTAAAATTTTAGATCTATCTAAAAATTATTTTGTTCCTCAAGACATTTTTAATAAGATCTCATACATTAAATCAAGAGGATATTTTGTTGAAAATTTTAAACCGAAAGATAATTATGAAGATGTGTTAAGAAAAATCTTTTTAAGATATGAAGAGATTAAAAAATTTGGCAATATGCTTGATTTTGATGATTTGATAAATTTTGTAACTAAACTTCTAAACACAAATGATATTTTATCAAGAGTATATTCTGAAAAATTCAAATTTATTCTTGTTGATGAATATCAAGATATAAATCCATCACAGCATAAACTTTTAAAAGCATTGACAAAATACAACAAAAATATTTTTGTTGTAGGAGATGATGATCAAAGTATTTATAGGTTTAGAGGTTCAAGTTCAGAACTTATGCTTTCATTCAAAGATGACTTTGAAGATGTTAAAGTAGTTTATCTTTCTGAAAATTATCGAAGTAGAGAACTTATTGTTAATGCAGCAAAAGAATTGATCTCAAACAATAAGAAAAGAGAAGAAAAACCACTTTTTGCAATTAAAGATGGTGGAAACAAAATTAAACTCTATTCAGCTCTAAATGAAATAGATGAGTCAAGATTTGTTGTTAATAAAATAGAAGAATTAATAAATTTAGGGGTTAAGCCAAGTGAAATTGCTATATTATATAGAACAAATGCTCAATCAAGAAATTTTGAAGATTTTTTAATTTTAAAAAACATACCGTATAGACTTGTTGGTGGTATTAAATTTTATCAAAGAAAAGAGATAAAAGATATAATTTCATATTTAAGGATAATTTCAAATGAAAAAGATTTTTTATCTCTTGAAAGAGTTTTTAATTTTCCAAAAATTGGAATTGGCGAAAAAACTATTGGGAAAATTAAGAGATATTTAGAAGAAGGATTTGCTCTTGAAGAGACTATTGAAAATGTAATTTCTGATATAAAAAATAAAAAAATAGAAGAGGGTTTAAATAGATTTATTAATAATTATAAAAGTTGGAAAGAAAAAAAGAACGATATTTTCTCTTTAATAGATTCAATTCTTTCTGATACAAATTTATTAGAAGAACTTGATGAAGAGAGAAAAGAAAACATATATGAATTTTTAAATATTATTAAAGAATTTTATGAGAGAACTCAAAGTAAAAATTTTGAGGATTTTCTTCAATATATCTCTTTGATAAGTGATGTTGATACTATAGATTCTTCAGAGAAAATAACTCTTATGACAGTTCATTCTGCAAAGGGTCTTGAATTTCATACAGTTTTTATTGTAGGTTTAGAAGATGGTCTTTTCCCACATTTTAAATCTCTTTTGTCAAAAGATGATATTGAAGAAGAGAGAAGGCTTTTTTATGTTGCAATGACAAGGGCAAAAGAGGAACTTTATTTTACATATAGTTTAAGAAGAACTAGAAAAGGTATACCTGATTTTCCAGATATATCAAGATTTATAAGGGAAATACCCACAAAATATTTTGAACACTTATGTGAAGTTGAAGAAAATAAAAAAATTTTATTTAATGAAAATTTAAGGGAAAATTTAGACCTTAAATTTAACAAAAATGAGATAATTTATCATGATGAGTTTGGTTACGGAAAAATAATAGATATAGTATATGATATGGTAAATCCATATATAGTTGTTGATTTTGGAAGTGGAGACATAAAAAAATTATCAATTAAATATTCAAAAATTAAAAGAGGTGAATAATGAATGAATTGGGTTTAATTCACTGCTATACTGGAGATGGAAAAGGAAAAACTACATCAAGTATAGGATTGATAATCAGAGCTCTTGGTCATCACTATAAAATTGGATTTATACAATTTCTAAAAGGAATTAGTTATTATGGAGAATTGTTTTTTTTATACAAATTATATCCTGATGTAATATTTTACCATTTTGGAAGAGATTGTCCAAAATCATCAATGATAAAACAAGGTTTTGAAAAATGTGATTTTACATGTAAAGTTTGTTTTATTGATTTTAAAAATCCAAATGAAGAAGATTTAAAACATGTAAGAATGGCGTTTGAAAAAACAAAAGAAATTTCAAAATTAGTAGATATTCTTGTTCTTGATGAAATAAATCTTGTATTAAAATATAATATGTTACCTATGAGTGAATTTTTAGAATTTGTTAAAAGTAAACCAGAAAAACTTGAACTTATATTAACTGGAAGAGATGCTCCAAAAGAGGTGATAGAAATAAGTGATTATGTAACTGAATTTAAGATGATAAAACATCCTTTTAATAAAGGAATTAGTGGAAGAAGAGGAATTGAATATTAAATATGATAATTGCAGTTGATGGACCATCTGCATCAGGTAAAACTAGATTAGGAAAAAACTTGTCAAGCGTTCTTGGAATTAAATTTATAGATTCAGGAAAACTATATAGAATTGTTGCATATCTATATAAAGTTGAAAATGGGGATTTAAAAAAATTTCTCAAATCTAAAAATTGGGAGGAAATTTTTAATAACTTCGAGGACAACATCGAACTTTATTCACCAGAAGTTTCTGAAATGAGCTCAAAGATTTCAACAAATAAATTTGTAAGAATAGTTGTTAATGATTATTTAAGAAATTTAGCGAAAAGGGGAAGTTTGGTAGTTGCTGGAAGAGACATCGGAACAGTTGTTTTTAAAAATGCTGATTTAAAAATATTTTTAACTGCTGATGAAGAAGAGAGAAAAAAAAGAAGAATAAAGCAACTTCTTGAGAAAGGTTTCTCTCCTGATAAAATTGAGGAAGAACTTTCTAAAAGAGATACAAGAGATAGTTCAAGAAAAATTTCACCTTTAAAACCTGCTAAAGATGCTTTAATAATTGATAATACAAATCTTTTAAAGGAAGAGACATTGAATATTGTTTTAAATGAATTAAAAAAAAGAGGTTTAATATGAAGAATTTTTTAAGAAAAGTTGTATATGTTCTTCTTTATATTATTGCATATTTATTATTTAAATTATTCTTCTTTTTTAAAGTTTATGGTAAAGAAAATGAACTTAAAGGTGGTAGAATAATTTTTGTTGCAAATCACAATTCATGGTTTGATTTCTTAATTATGGCTATCTCTCTTAAACCTAATAAATTTATACATTTTCTAGCAAAAGAAGAAGTGTTTAAGGGATTTCTTAAGAAATTTTTAGAATTTATGGAAATTATTCCTGTTAAAAGAGAAAAACTCGATAGAAATGTTATTAAACTTGGAATGTATTATTTAAGCAAAAATGAGAATTTGGGAATTTTTCCAGAGGCAACAAGAAGTCCTGATGGGAAATTTCAAGAAGAAAATTTTCATTCTGGAGCAAATTTCTTCTCATTAAAAACCAACTCTCCAATTCAAATGATTTTGATTAAAGGGAGTTTTGATGCATTTCCAAAAAAAAGTAAATTTCCAAAATTTTTTACAATAATTAGAAGTAAAATTTATCCACCACTTTTTCCAGATAAATATTTAAATCAAGAATTTAATTCTGAGACACTTAATGAATATACTGAAGAACTAAAAAAACTCTTCATTGAGAGATTAAAAGAGGAATTTTAAAAATGGAAATAATAGAAGGTAGGTTTCTGGGTTTTTGCAGTGGTGTTAAAAGAGCTTATAATCTTGTAAAAAGAGAACTTAATAAAGGTATAAATGTTTATATAAATAAAGAACTTGTTCATAATAGAGATGTTAATTTAGAGTTACAGAAAGATGGTTTAGTTGTTGTTAAAGATATAAAAGAGATACCTGATGGTAGCACCTATATAATTCCTGCTCATGGATTAAGTCTTGAAGATTTTGAATTAGCAAATAAAAAAAATTTAAGAATAATTGATGCTACGTGTCCTCTTGTAATAAAATCTTTAAGTATTGGAAAAAAAGTTCTTCAAAAAGGAGACTATTTATTTATAATTGGCGAAAAAAATCACCAAGAAATAATATTTTTATTTTCCAATTTAAAAAGTGAAAAAACATTTGTAATTGATGAGGGTGATGAGATTCCAAATATTGAAGGTAAAGTTAGTGTTATTATTCAATCAACACAAAGTGAAGAATATTATGAAAAGATTAAAAATAAAATTAAGGATAAAATTAAAGAGGCTAACTTTTATGATACTATATGCAAAGAAAGCGAAAAAAGACAATTTGAAGTAAAAGAACTTGCAAGTAAGGTTGATTTGCTTCTTGTTGTTGGTGGTAAAAATTCTTCTAATACAAAAAGGCTGTATGAGATAGGAAAAAGATTTGTTAAAACATATCATATTGAAAATGAAGATGAAATCAAATTAGAATGGTTTGAAAAGGTAAAAAGAGTTGGAATTATTTCTGGAACATCAACTCCAGATTCTATAATTAAAAGGGTCAAAGAGAAATGTTTAAAATTGCAATAGTTGGTAGACCAAATAGTGGTAAATCAACTCTTTTTAATTCCTTAATTAAAAAAAGTAAAGCTGTAACTTTTGAGTTACCTGGAACAACAAGAGATTATATTTATGGGGAGGGCGAAATTGATGGCAATAAAGTTTCATTTTTAGATACAGGCGGTATTTCATTTGATGAAAAAACAGAAATTAGCGAAAAAATAAAAATGCAAGTTGAAATAGCGATTGAAATGAGTGATCTTGTTATTTTTCTTATCGATGGAAGTATAAAAACAGTAACTGAAGAAGACAGAAAAATTGCAAAGACTTTACATAAAAAAAATAAAGAGGTAATTTTAGCATTAAATAAGTGTGATATAAGTGGTGCATGTGAAGAACCATATATTTTTTTAGAATTAGGTTTTGGAGAACCAATAAAAATATCTGCAATTAAAAAAACAGGAATTGATAAACTTATAGAAAAAATTAGTGAAAAGATAAAGGTTGAAGAAAAAGAAGAGGTTAAGAAAGAAGTAGGTATTCCTAAAATTTCTATTATTGGAAAACCAAATGTTGGTAAATCAACACTACTAAATGCTATTTCAAATTTTGAGAGGTCAATTGTTTCAAGTGAGCCAGGAACAACAAGAGATATTATTGAACATTTAATAAACTATAAAGATAAAGAGTATATTTTTCTTGATACTCCAGGAGTTAGAAAGGGAATTTTAAAAGATTTAGATTTTTATGTTTCATTAAGAGCAATTAAGGCGCTCAAAGAAAGCGATATTGTTTTATTTGTAATTTCATGTGAAGATGTATCAAGAACAGATGAACACTTGATGAGTTTGATACTTAAAAATAAAAAATCTGGGATTCTTGTTATGAATAAGTTAGATTTAATAAATGTAAAAAAAGTTGATCAATATTTAAATGAAGTCGCCTATAGATTGAATGAAATTCTTTTTTATCCTCAAGTTATGATTTCTGCTCAAAAAAAAGAAAATTTAGACATGGTTTATAAATTAATAGATATTGTTTTTAAAAATATAAAAAAGGAGTTAACTCAAAGTGAGATAAAAGAGACAATATTTGAATTAGTATCAAGTCATCCACCTCCAAGAAAAGGCAAAAAGGCACTTAAAATTTTTGATGTTATGATAAATAATAATAATATAAAGGAAATTTTTATTACTGTAAATGATAAGGATTTTTTAAAGAAAGATTATATTAGATATTTAGGAGATAGAATAAGAAATAAATTTGATTTAAAAGGAGTATTTATTGATTTTATAATTAAAGAAAAAAGAAAGGATAAAACAAAATGAAAATAGGAATTTTAGGTGGAGGTGGTTGGGGGACTTCTCTGGGATTGCATTTATATAGAAAAAGATTTGATGTAATTATTTGGTTTCATTCATCAGAAACTTTAAAAATAGTAAAAGAAACAAAAGAAAATATATTTTATTTACCTGGATTTATAATTCCTAATGAAATTGAATTGACTAATAATATAGATGAAGTTATTGAAAATTGTGAGATCATATTTATTGTTATTCCTTCACAGCATGTTAGAGAGGTTCTTTTAAGCATAGATAAAAATAAAATTAGGAACAAAATTTTTTTAATTGCATCTAAAGGAATAGAGATGAAAACTAGAAAAAGAATGAGTGAGGTTATAGAAGAAGTTTTGGATACTGAAAATTATGCTATTCTTTCGGGACCAAATTTTTCAAAGGAAGTTGCCCTAAGAATACCAACATCATCTGTTGTAGCATCAAATGATGAAAAGTTAAGTGAAACTTTTCAAAACCTCTTGACAAATGAGTATTTTAGAGTATATACTTCAAGAGATAGCATTGGAGTTGAGTTAGGTGGGAGTTTGAAAAATGTGCTAGCAATTGCATCTGGAATATCGGACGGTTTAGGATATGGAGTGAATACAAAAGCATCTTTAATTACAAGAGGACTTAAAGAGATGGTAAGATTTGGAAAAAAATATGGAGCAAAAGAAGAGACCTTTTATGGACTCTCTGGATTAGGAGACCTTGTAGCAACATCTTTTTCAAATCTCTCAAGAAATAGATGGTTTGGTGAAATGATCGGAAGGGGAATTAAACCTAAAGAGATTCTTTCTTCAACAAGGCAAGTCATTGAAGGAGTTTACACTGCAAAGGTAATTTTTGATAATAATAAAGAACTTGATTTGCCAATTATGAATGAAGTTTATTATATAATATACGAAAATAAAGAACCTATGCTATCAGTTAGAAATTTAATGACTAGGATTTTGAAAAGTGAAGAAAATTAGTTTAAAATTTATTAAAATAAATAAAAATTATTAAAGAAAGGAGGAAAGTTTAAATGACAAAGCCAGAAATTGTATCAGCAATTGCAGAAAAAGCTGGTGTAACAAAAAAAGTTGCAGCAGCAACACTTGAGGCATTCATTGAAACAGTAATGGATGCTTTAAAGAAGGGGGAAAAGGTTGCTCTTGTAGGATTTGGAACATTTGAAGTAAGAGAGAGAAAACCAAGAAAAGGAATCAACCCACAAACAAGAAAGCCAATTCAAATTCCAGCAAAGAAAGTTCCAGCATTCCGTGCGGGAAAAGAACTTAAAGCAATAGTTCCAAAAAAGTAGGATCGTTTGATGACTAAAAAGAGGGAGGCTTTAAATCACCTCCCTCTTTTTATTTTTTTAATTTTTAAAATTATAAATAATTATGATAAAATATAATTGTATGGGTTTAAGAGAAAAATTGATCGAGTTAAGAAAAAGATTAGGATTAACAAGAACAGAATTTGCAGCAAGAATTGGTGTCTCTGCTGCATATATTCACATTTTAGAAAGTGGAAAACAAGAGATAACATTAAGAGTTTTAGATAGTATTTCAAGATCATTTGAAATACCATTATCCTATTTTTTTGAAGATATAAATTTAGAAGAAGAAACTAAAATTGAATTAAAAAGATTAAAAGTGAATTATATTATAAATGAAAATAAAGAATTAATTAAAGGTGAATTTGGAGAAATTCATTTACCAAAAAAACAGGTTTTAAATAAAAATTTTGTAATTAAATATTATGGAGAAGATATTCCTTCAATTGAATTAAATCAAGGAAATTTTTTAATTGTATCAAAAGAAGAAGAGTTGTTTAACCAAGATAGATTAATAGTTCAAATAGGAAAAAAAGTAAAGTTTTGCACTTTATGTATTAAAAGAGGAAATTATATTCTTTTACCACATGAAGAGAGTGATTTTTCCTTTATTCTTGATGAAAACAAAATGAATATCTTAAAAATAAATAAAGTTGTTAGTGTTGAAGATTAGTTTTATAAAAATCAATAAATTTTTCTATAGCCCTCTTTCTATGACTAATTTCATTTTTTTCTTCAAATGAAAGTTCTCCAACTGTTTTAGAAAATTGAGGCAAATAAAAAATTGGATCATATCCAAACCCAAAATTTCCTCTTTTTTCAAAATAAATATATCCCTCAAGTTCACCTGTAAAAGTCTCTTCATAAGATTCATCTTTATAAACTACGACAGCAATAAATTTCGCTTTTCTTTTTTCAAAAGGAACATCTTTTAGCATATTAAGTAATTTTTCAATATTTTTATTGAAATCTCCACTATTATCATAAAATCTTTTTGAGTGAACTCCAGGTAATCCATTCAATATTTCAACTGATAGACCTGAATCATCTGCTAATGTTGGAATTTTTGTTAATTCATAACCATATCTTGCTTTAATTAGTGCATTTTCAATAAAAGTGGTTCCTGATTCTTGAGGTGGTTTATAATCTGGAAAATCAAATGGAGTTAAAATCTCTAAATTTAAATCTTTTAATAAATATAAATACTCATTTAATTTTCCTTTATTTTCAGTAGCTATAAACAACTTTTTTGAGAAGTTCTTTTTCATATTCAATAATCTTACTAATTCCTTTCCATCCAACTTTTATCATATTGAAAAGTTCATCAAGAGAGTAATCTCTTTTTTCCGCTGTTCCCTGAATTTCAATCATTTTTTTATGTTCATTCATAACTAAATTAAGGTCAACTTGTGCTTCAAAATCTTCATTGAAATCTAAATCAACAATTATTTCATCATTATAAATACCAACACTAATCGCTCCTATAAAATTTCTGATTGGAAAATAAGGTATTTTTCCACTTTTGTATAGTTTAGCAAGTGCAATATACATTGCAACAAAACCGCCATTTATTGCAGCAGTTCTTGTTCCACCATCTGCTTGAATTACATCTGTATCAATCCAAATTGTTAAACCTGAAATTGCAGTTAGATCAACTGCTGCTCTAAGTGCTCTTCCAATTAATCTTTGTATCTCTTGTGATCTTCCCTCAATTCTTCCTTTATCAATGTCTCTAATTGTTCTTGGATAGGTTGAACCAGGAAGTAAAGAATACTCTGCAGTTATCCATCCAGAATTTGTGTTTTTTAAAAAAGGAGGTACTTTTTCTTCTATCATTGCAGTACAAATAACCTTAGTATCACCCATATGAACAAGGGCAGAGCCAGTTGGATATTTTAAAAAATCTATATCTATCTTAAATTCTCTTATATCTTCATTACCTCTTCCATCTTTTCTTTTAATCAAAATCTCACTCCTTTCTTTTTAAAATTATAACTTTTATACAAAAATTTTGTCAAATTAAAATTTTTTATGATATTATATTATTGTTGTTATTTAACTTGACTTTGATTTATTTTTAAATAAAATTATTTAGGTTTGTTTATCTATTTTTAGGAGGAATATATGAGATTGAAAAACTATTTAGGAAGATTGATTTTTCTTGTTGTTATTCTTGGAATTGCAATATGGGCAGTTAGAACAAAAACTCCAACTCTTGGTTTAGATCTTAAAGGAGGAGTTCATATTGTTCTTGAGTGTGTTGATACTGAACAGGTTAAAGCAACACCTGAACTTGTAGAAAGTACAAGGGCAGTAATAGAAAAAAGAGTAAATGCTTTAGGAATTTCTGAAGCAATAGTTCAAAGGGAGGGAGGACTTAATAGTAAAAGAATAATTATAGATATACCTGGTCAGAGAAATTTAAAACTTGAAGATATCGAAAATTTAATTGGAAAAACAGCGCTTTTACAATTTAAACTTGAAGATGGAACTGTAATTTTAACTGGAGCAAATTTAAAGGATGTTAGAGTTCAATTAAATACTGATCCAGCAAAAAAAGGTCAAGCAGTTATTGCCTTTGAACTTGATTCTGATGGAACACAAAAGTTTGCACAAGCAACAAAAGAAAATATTGATAAACATATTGCAATATATTTAGATGAAGAGCTTCTTATGAACCCAGTTGTAAAAAGTGAAATTCCAGATGGAAAAGGAGTAATTGAGGGAGATTTTACAGTAGATCAAGCATCACAATATGTTGCTCTCCTTAAAGGTGGTTCCCTTCCATTAAAAGTTAGTATACTTTCATCTGAAATAATTGGTCCATCTTTAGGTGAAGATATGGTTGCAATGAGTATAAAAGCAGCAATCTTAGCACTTATTTTGATAGTTTTATATATGACTGTTTATTACAGATTGATGGGCTTCTTGGCATCAGTTGCACTTCTTATTTTTGTTTTAGTTGATTTAGCAGTTTTAATTCTTTTAAATGCAACTTTCTCTTTACCTGCAATTGGTGGTTTTGTTTTAACACTCGGTATGGCAGTAGATGCTAATGTAATTATTTTTGAAAGAATAAAAGAAGAGATAAGAAGTGGAAAAACGCTTAAAACAGGAATAAGTTTAGGTTTTAATAAAGCATTTAGAACTGTTCTTGATTCAAATATAACAACACTATCTGGTGCACTTGCAATTATTTATTTTGGTATTGGCTTAATAAAAGGTTTTGGTGTAACTTTAACAATTGGAATTCTCATATCCTTCTTCTCAGCAATATTTACAACTCGACTTCTTCTTGACATTTTTTCATCAACACCTCTTGCTAAAAATGGAAAAATTTTTGGATATTAAAGGAGTGGAAAGATGAGATTAATTAATGTTGAAAATTTACAAATTATACCTAAGAGAAAGTTTTATTTTTCAATTTCTCTTATTTTGATTTTAATTTCAATTATTGCTATTGTTTTTAATTACATCACAATTAAATCTCCATTGAATTATGGTTTAGATTTTACTGGAGGAACAATTCTTGATCTTAAATTTGAAAAAACACCAACAGTTAGTGAAGCAAGAGAAATTTTGAAAGAGTTTGGATATGGTTCAAGTGTCATTCAGGTTTCTCAAGATGGGAGACTCATTGTAAGAATAAATCAAAAGAATTTAACACCTGAAGAAAGAGAAAAAATATTTGCAAAACTTGAGGAAAAGTTTGGAAAACTTGACAGAGAAAATTTAAGGCTCTCATCCATTGGTCCAACAATAAGTAATGAACTAAAAAGATCTGGAGTAATAGCACTCATTGTTGGTCTATCATTTATTTTTGTGTATATAACTCTAAGATTCCAGTTTAGATTTGCAGTTGTTACAATTTTAGCGCTAATACATGACACAATAATCACTGTTGGACTTCTTGCATTAATAAGACAGCAGGTAAATAGTCCATTCATTGGTGCTTTACTTGCTATAATTGCTTATTCTGTTCAAGATTCAGTTGTTGTTCTTGACAGAGTTAGAGAAAATTTAAAGATTTTAAAAGATAAATATTCATATGATGATATCATTAATATTAGTATTAAACAGTCATTTACAAGATCTATAAATACATCATTAACAACTCTTCTTGCCATAATTGCAATTCTTATTTTTGGTGGTTCAACAATCAGAGAGTTTTCATTTACACTTCTTTTTGGAATTACAGCAGGAACATACTCATCAATATTTATTGCAGCACCTCTTCTTGTTGTTTGGAATAAATTAAGTCAACATAAAATTGAAGAAGTAAAAAAAGAAACAAAATTAGTTGAAGAGGTTAGTAAAGTTCAAGTTGCAACAAATCCAGTTAAAATAAATCAAAATAAACCAAAAAATAAGAGAAAGAAAAAAGGAGGTAAGAGGTAAAATGGATCTAAGACAATTTATAAGAGACATACCTGATTTTCCACAAAAAGGGGTCCTTTTTAGAGATATCACTCCTTTGTTAAAAAATAGAGATGCTTTTAAAGAAGCAATAAATTTAATGGTTGAGCCATTCAAAAATGAAAAAATTGATTTAGTTGTTGGAATTGAAGCAAGAGGTTTAATTTTAGCATCACCAATTGCCTATAACCTTAATGCAGGTTTTGTTCCAATAAGAAAACCAGGAAAACTTCCATGGAAAACTGAAAGAAAAGAGTATGAACTTGAATATGGAATGGCAATTCTTGAGGTTCATTTAGATTCAATACAAAATGGAGATAGAATTTTAATAGTTGATGATGTTCTTGCAACTGGTGGCACTGCAAAAGCAGCAGCAGAACTTGTCGAAAAACTTGGTGGAGTTGTTGTTGGATTTGATTTTTTAATTGAACTTGTTGACCTTAAAGGTAGGGATATGCTCTCAAAATATCCACTTTATTCAATTTTGAAATTATAATTATTATATGGAAGATGAAAAAACTAAACTTGTCTCCGCATATGAACTTTGGGAGGTATTTAAAGAAAAACTAAAAGATAAATTCTCTGAAAAAGAGATAAGAGAATTAGAAGATATATATCTTTTTGCAAAAATGGCTCACGAGGGTCAGGAAAGAGCATCTCATGAGCCTTATATTTTACATCCATTAAATGTTGCTCTAATTCTTCTTGATTTTAATGTTGATTTTCCAACACTTGCTGCTTCTCTACTTCATGATGTAGTTGAAGATACAAATGTCTCAATTGATACAATAAGAGATAAATTTGGAAAAGAAATTGCAAGTTTAGTTGATGGTGTTAGTAAAATTTCACAGATAAAATTTTTATCTCTTGAAGATTGGAAACTTGAAAGTTTAAGAAAAGTTTTAATTGCAATGGCATCTGACTTTAGAGTTGTTTTTATAAAACTTGCAGATAGATTACACAATATGAGAACACTTAAATATTTACCACCTGAAAAAAGAAAAGAGATTGCAAAAGAAACAATGGAAATTTATGTTCCTCTTGCTCATAGATTGGGAATTTATACATTAAAATGGGAACTTGAAGATCTTTCATTTAAATATTTAGAGCCAGAGATATTTCAAGATTTAAAATTTAAGGTTTCAAAAAAGAGAGAAGAGAGAGAAAAAGAGATTGATGATATAAAAAAAGAGATAGAAAAATTACTTGAAGAGAATGAAATAAAATCGAGAGTTGAAGGAAGAGCAAAAAATTTATATTCAATCTATAGAAAGATGAAGCAAGAAAATAAAACTTTTGAAGAAATTTTTGATTTAACTGCTCTAAGAGTTATAGTTCCAACTGTTTCAGATTGTTACAAAACTCTTGGTCTTGTCCATACAAGATGGAAACCACTTCCAGGAAGAATAAAAGATTATATTGCTATACCAAAACCAAATGGTTATCAATCTTTACATACAACTTTAATTGGAGATAATGGTGAACCATTTGAAATTCAAATAAGAACAGAGGAGATGCATAAGAAGTGTGAAATGGGGATGGCTGCTCACTGGATTTATAAAGAAGGTGGAAAGAAAATTGATCCAGATTTATCAAAAAAGATAAATTGGATAAGACAAATTTCAGAGTGGCAGAGAACTATTCCATCAGCAAGGGAATTTATAAATAGAGTTAAAGAAGATATATTTTCTGATGAAATTTTTGTGTTTACTCCGAAAGGAGAAATTATAAATTTACCTCAAGATGCAACACCAGTCGATTTTGCTTATAAAATTCATACAGAAATTGGACATAAATGTGTTGGAGCAAAAGTTAATGGAAGAATTGTATCACTTGATTATAAATTAAAAACAGGAGATAGAGTTGAAATTTTAACTTCAAAAAATTCACCAGGACCATCAAGAGATTGGCTCAAGTTTGTTAAAAGTTCGTCAACAAGAGAAAAGATAAAGCAATTTTTTAGAAGAAAAGAAAAAGAACAAGAGGAACAGTTACCAACAGAGGAAATTCAAGAAAAAGAAGATAAAGGAATTAAACTTGAAAGAAAAATTAAAACTCAGAGTAAATTAGGTGTTATTGTTGAAGGATTAAAAGGCAATTTGCTTATAAATTTAGCAAAATGTTGCACTCCAATTCCTGGTGATGAAATAATAGGATATATATCAAAAGGAAGAGGAATTGTTATACATAGAAGAGATTGTAAAAATTTACTCTCAATTTTGGGTCAAGAAATAGATAATATAAATAAACTTGTAAATGTGAGTTGGGTTGAAGATACAAAAATCTTATATCCAGTTAAAATTGATATTCATGTAAAAGATGAACCAAGAGTTTTAAACAATATTGTTTCAATTATTTCTAAATATAATTACAACATTGAATCAATTAATGCTCCACCTGCAAAAAACAAAGAGAGGACAACAATTATTTATATGACTCTTCAAATTCCCGGATATAGCAGATTAAAAGAGTTAATTAATGAAATTAAAACTGTTCAGAATGTTTTAGATGTAAGAAGAGGTGAATAAATGAGGTGTGTAATTCAAAGAGTAAAGGAAGTAAGAGTTAAAGTTGATGGAGAGATAAAATCTCAAATAAAAAAAGGGTTTCTTGTTCTTCTTGGAATTCAGATTGGTGATAATGATGAAGATATAAATTATCTTGTAAGAAAAGTTTCAAATTTAAGAGTTTTTGATGATGAGAATGGAAAATTAAATCTATCTATCAAAGATATAAAGGGTGAAATTATGGTTATATCTCAATTTACCCTTTATGGAAATTTAAAAGGGGGGTTTAGACCTGATTTTACAAGAGCAGAAAAAGGTGAAAAAGCAATCTCTCTTTACAATAAATTTGTTGAAAATTTAAAAAAAGAAGGTTTTGATGTTAAAGAGGGAGTTTTTGGGGCTTATATGGATGTTGAATTAATAAATGATGGACCGGTTACTATAATTATAGATTCAAAATTAAAGGATTTTTAAAATATTTTCTTCAAATGGTGGATAAATTATTCCTTTTTCAGTTATTATTCCAGTTATATTTTTATTAGGAGTTACATCAAAAGATGGATTAAAAACTTTTGCTTCATCAAGAGTTATTTTGATATCTTTAATGTATTTAACCTCTCTTTCATTTCTCTCTTCAATTGGAATTTCATCTCCACTTTTAATAGTTAAATCAATTGTTGATGTCGGTGCAGCTATATAAAAAGGAATGTTGTGCTTTTTTGCTAAAACAGATAACATGTATGTTCCAATTTTATTTGCAGTATCACCATTTCTCGCAATTCTATCAGCACCAACTATGACTTTATTTATTAGTCCAAGTTTTATAACATATCCTGCCATTGAATCAGTTATAAGTGTTGAATCAATCCCTTCTCTTATCAATTCAAAGCCTGTAAGTCTTGCTCCTTGAAGGTAAGGTCTTGTTTCAGTGTAAAAAACTTTTATATTTTTCCTATTTCTATGCGCAAACTTTATTACACCAAGTGCAGTTCCAGGACCAAGAGTTGCAAGTGAACCAGTGTTACAATGAGTTAAAATTGTATCGCAGTTGTTGATAATTTTTTCTCCAAATGTTGAAATTTGAATACATCTTTCTTCTTCTTCTTTTTCTATTTTTATTGCTTCTTGAAGTAAAATTTCCAAAATATTTTTATCATTAAAATTTTCTAATAAAACACTCTCCATTCTTTTAACAGCCCACATTAAATTAACTGCAGTTGGTCTTGCTGATATTAATGTATCAGTTATAGTTTTATACTCATTTAATCTTCCCTTTTCAAATAACTCTTTTATTCCAAGATAAAATCCATATGCTGCGGTAACACCAATTACAGGAGCGCCTCTTGTTTTCATCTCATAAATTGCATCTTTAATATCTAAATAACTTTTACACTCTTCATATTTAATTTCGAATGGAAGGAGTCTCTGATCTAAAACAAAAAGAGATTCATTTTTCCACTCAATTGGTTTAACATCCATTTTATTCCTCCAATTTTATCTCTTTGATTGTTTCTAAAATTACTTTTTTTAAAATTGGAAGTTTAAAGTTCATCATTTCAACAACCTCTTCGTGTGAAATTTTTTTATCTGAAATTCCTGCTGCAAAGTTTGTTACTATACCAATTGAAGCATAATGAATTCCAAGTTCATTTGCAAGAGTTACCTCTGGTGTTCCAGTCATTCCAACAAGATCTCCTCCAAGCAGTTTAAGCATTTTTATTTCTGCTTTTGTTTCATATCTTGGACCATTCATAGTAACATAAGTTCCATTTTCATGAAATTTTAAATTTAATCTTCTAAAAACTTTTTTAATTATTTCTCTTAGAATACTTGAGTATGGTTCTGTCATATCGGTGTGTTTAAAATCTCCTGGTGTATCAAAAAAAGTTGCATCTCTTCCATCTGTAAAATCAATGAATTGGTCTATTATTACAAAATCTCCAGGTATCATTTGTTCATTTAAAGAGCCACATGCAGATGTTGCAATAATATATTTAACATTGAGTTCTTTCATGCCCCAAATTATTTTTCTAAAAGGTATAAGATGAGGTGGAAGTTGATGTCTTTTTCCATGTCTAGCAACAAAAATAATCTCTTTATCAAGATATTTTCCAAGTGTGTATTCAAATATTCCAAAAGGTGTTATTAAACTATCTTCTTTAATAATTTCTATCTCATCTATGTTATAAACTCCACTTCCTCCAATAACTCCAATTCTTGACATCTTTTACTCCTCTCAAAACACTGGAATCTATTTTATCATAAAAATTCTTCATATTTCTTATTATTTAATAAATAAACAGGATTTGAATAAATCCATGGTTTATAGTTAAACCTGTGATAAACTTCAGTTTCAACCCTAAAAATTCCTTCAGGAACACTTTTTAAATAAACTTCATTTCCAAAAGTTTCAAAATATTTTTCACCATTTTTTATAATTCTTATAAGGCAATTTTTAGGAGTTTTTACTAATAAATTCTCATTATTTTCATACAAGACTTTTTCACCCATTAAATAAAATTTATCCTTTTTTTTTATTCCAAAAACAAAACCTCTTCCATCTCCAAGATATTCATGGTTTACATATACATTTCCATTTTTTAAAGCATTAAAAATTAATTCTTTACTCAAATTTTTCTCATAAGTTATTATGTTTGTTCTTATTGAATTAAAGTAATAAATAAAAGGAAATGTTTCGATTTTTATTCTATTAAAAAGTTTAAAATATAAAAAATGTGCATCAAGTGTTCCGATTCCCACGACTCTTCTTGTTTGTATTAACTCATCCCATTTTTTAAGTGTTTTATAATTAGGTATATCTTTATCAAGTCCTGGGAAAAAATAAAAAAGAAAATAAGTTAAAGGCCTCATTCTCTCTCCACCATCACATGTGTAATTGAAAATAGAGATTCCTGTAAAATTTTTCACATTCCAGTTATTCCATTTAATTTTTGTTTCTTTTTTAATAAATTTATTTCCATCAAAAAATGGATGCTCAATAAAAGATAAACCACCTTCATTGATGATTATATCTATATTTTCTTGAGGATTATCTGTGTATTTAATAAAATTTTCAACACCAATTGCTAAAAGGTGTTCTCCATTTGGTGGGCTTAATTCCTCACCAACAATTAAAAGTATATTGTCATAGAAACCCTCAAATTTTTTTGCTTCAATTGAGTTATGATCTGTTATAATTAAAAAATCAATATTGAATTTTTTTGCATATTTTATAAGGTCGAGAGGTGTTAGTTCACTATCTTTTGAATAAACTGTATGTAAATGTATAACACCAGAAAAATATTTATAATCCATACATTAAAATTTTAGCATTTGTTTAAAGTTGACAAAAGGGGTTAAAAAATATAATATTTATTTTGAAATGTTTGAAAACTTAAGAAAAGGCATCAGAGATATATTAGATAGATTTGGCAGAAAAGGTCTTTTAACAAAGAGTGACATTGAAGAGGGTTTAAGCGAATTTAAAAAGGTTTTAATAAGTGCTGATGTAAATTTAAAAGTTGTAAAAGAGATACTTAAAAGAGTTGAAGAAGAAGCACTCAAAGAGGAGATTTTAAAATCTGTCCTTCCTGAAGAACAAATAACAAAAATTGTTTATGATATTCTTTTGAAAATAATTGGAAAAGGTGCACCATTAAAATTTTCATCAATTCCTCCAACTGAAATTCTTCTTTTTGGAATCCAAGGAAGCGGAAAAACAACAACTGCTGGAAAACTTTCATACTTTTTAAAGAATAGGGGATATAGGAGTTTACTTGTACCGCTTGACCTTAAAAGACCTGGTGCAATAAAACAACTTGAAGAAATAGCAAATATGGTAGATACACCTTTTTATTTTGAGGAGAATTTAACTCCCCTTAAATTGATTAAAAGAGCAAAAGAAATTGCAAAAAAAGAGAGAATTGAATTTATTATTTATGACACTCCTGGAAGAATTCATATTGATCAAGAGATGATGAAAGAATTAAAGGATATAAAAGAAGAGGCAAAACCAACAGAATCACTTTTGGTTGCATCTTCTCTTTTGGGTCAGGGAAGTGTTGATATTGCTCTTGAATTTAAAAGAATGGTTGGTTTAACTGGAATAATTGCAACAATGCTTGATGGCGATTCTAAGGGTGGTGCGATTTTATCAATGAGATATGTAACTTCTGTTCCTATAAAATTTGTCGGTGTTGGAGAAAAAATTGGTGACCTTGAGGAATTTGATGAAGAATCTTTGGTTTTGCGAATTCTAGGTCAACCTGATATAAAAGGGCTAATTAAAAAAATTGAAACCATAAAAGAAGAGAAAAAAGAAGTTTCAAAAAAAGAAAAATTTAATCTTGAAACCTTTTTAAATCAAATTGAATCAATTGAAAAAATGGGTGGTTTTAGTTCATTAATGGGATATTTTCCTATGATTTCTGATTCTATGAAATTTGATGAGAAAAATATTAAAAGAATGAAAGCAATAATTCAATCTATGACAAAAAAGGAAAGATTACATCCTGATATTATTGATGGTGATAGAAAAAAAAGAATTGCAAAAGGCTCTGGTACATCAATTAATGATGTTAACACGCTTTTGAAGAATTATAAACTTATGAAAAGTATGCTTGAGAATAAAAACATAGATAAAATTTTAAAAAGAGGAGGGATCTTTTGAGTTCAAACTATAATAAGGTTTTTAATGTAAAAATAGATAAAAATTTTTGTAAAGAGTGTTTTATATGTTTTAAAGTTTGTCCCAAAAAAGTTTTTGAAATAAATGATACAGGAATTGTTTATGTAAAAGATGAAAATTTGTGTGTAGGTTGTAAAATTTGTGAAAATTTATGTCCTGATTTTGCAATTGAAGTGGAGGAGGTATGAGAGAATTCTTACAGGGTAATGAAGCATGTGCTTATGGAGCTATTGATGGGGGCCTTGATTTTTTTGCGGGATACCCTATAACTCCATCAAGTGAAATTCTCGAAGTTTTATCATATGAACTACCTAAAAGAAGAAAAATTTTTATACAGATGGAAGATGAAATTGCATCTATCTGTGCTGTGATTGGTGCATCTTTAACAGGTAAAAAAGCGCTGACTGCAACATCTGGACCAGGTTTTTCTCTTATGCAGGAAGCACTTGGTTTTGCATGTATGACTGAAGCACCATGTGTAATTGTTGATGTAATGAGAGGAGGACCATCAACTGGACTTCCAACAAATATTGGACAGGGAGATTATATGCAAGCAAAATGGGGGACTCATGGAGACCACCCAGTTATAATTTTATCTCCTGGAACAGTTAATGAGTTTTACCATCTAACAAAAATTTCCTTTGATATTGCTTTTTATTATAGAAATCCAGTAATAATTTTATCTGATGAAATAGTAGGTCACATGAGAAGTTTAATAAATAGAGAAGATAAATTATTTAATGTTTCATTTCAAAATGAACCATTAAGTGAAAAAACATATGATTTTGAACATGATCTATACAAAAAGCCATTTGTAGGTGAAGGAAAAAAAGTAAAAATTACAGGTCTCTTTCATGATGAGTCAGGATTTCCAACAACAGATGCTAAGATGATAGAAAAAAATCTCTCACATCTAATGAGAAAAATAAATATTTTCAAAGAAAAAATATTTTTCTATGAAACAGATATTGATTCAAATGCAGAAATTGCTCTTATTGGTTTTGGAATAATGGGGACAGTAGTTAAAGAGTTAAAGAAAGAGTTATCTAATAAAGGTTTAAATGTTGGTTTTTATAGACCAATAACTTTAAATCCAGTTGATGAAGAAAAAATAAAAGAAATTTTTAAATCAACTAAAAAGGTTTTTGTTATTGAATTAAATATGGGACAACTCTATCTTGATATAAAAAGAATTTTATGTGATAAAGAAGTAAAGAGTATAACTTTCTTTAAGGGAGATTTGCCAGATTTTGATGAATTGATTGGATCAATTGAGGTAAATTTATGAATTGGAGAGATTATATAGATTTAGAAAAACTACCGACAATTTTTTGTGCAGGATGTGGTTTAGGTATCGGCTTAAGAGCAATTCTTGAAGCATTTTGTGAAGAAAATTTAAAAAAGGAAGATTTAATTTTTGTTTCAGGAATAGGATGCTCTTCAAGAATACCTGGATATGTAGATTTTGATTCACTTCACACAATTCATGGAAGGGCAATTGCTTTTGCAACAGGAATTAAATTAACAAATCCAGAAAAGCATGTTTTTGTTATTACTGGAGACGGTGATGGTCTTGCTATTGGTGGAAACCATATGATTCATGCAGCAAGAAGAAATTTAAATATAAATGTCTTTTTGTTTAACAATATGATTTATGGAATGACAGGAGGACAAGCATCGCCAACAACACCTGCAGGAATCAAAACTTCAACTTCACCATTTGGAAAATATGAACCAAATTTTGATGTTGTTAAACTTCTAATTGGTGCAGGTGCAACTTTTGTTGCAAGAGGTTCAATTTTTTATTATAACAACCTTGTAAACATAATAAATAGAGCAATTAAACATAAAGGTTTTTCATTTGTTGAAATAATATCTCCATGTCCAACATATTATGGAAGATATATAAACATTTCTGATCCATCAGAGTTTTTTGTTAAGCAGAGAGAATATTTTTATAGAATAGAGCAGAGCGATAAAATATCTGAAGAGGAAAAGAAAAAGAAAATTCCAATTGGTATCTTTATAGAAGAGCCACTTATTGATTTTGAATCGATTTACAAAGAAATTCACAGGAGGTAATATGAGAAAAAGCTTCTTATTCAATGGCAGAGGTGGTCAAGGAGTAATTTTTGTATCAGTAATTTTAGCAAAAAGTGCAATAAAATCTAATTTATTTTCTGTTCAGACACAACACTATAGTGCTGCTCAAAGAGGTGATATTTTAAAATCACTTGTTTTAATTTCAGATGAAGAGATCAATTATCCAAAAGTAAAAGATGTTGATTTTTTCATTTCTTATAATTTAAAAGCATTTCAGAAATATAAAGAATCTATTGTAGATAATACAATAATTATTTATGACTCCAGTTTTGAAGATTTAAAAGAAAATTTTATAAAAAATAGTGTTTATAAAATTCCATTTACAAAAATTTCTTTGGAGAATTTTAATACAAAAGAAGCAATGAACTTAATTTCTCTTGGATTTTTATCTAATTTTTTAGATTTTATAGATATAAACTCATTTATGTATGTTTTGAACAACTTAGAAAAAGGTGATAAAAAAATTAATATTGAAGCATTTAATTTAGGAAGAGATATAAAAGTTTTATCAGAAAAAGGAGGTTAAAAAATGTTTGAAATAGTAGACCATATTGGAATTACAGTTAAAAATCTTGAATCTGTAAAAAGTTTTTATAAGGATATCTTAAATATTGATTTTCTTTATGAAGAAGAACTACCTGAAAATAAAGTAAAGGTTTTAGTCTTCAAATTTGGAGACACGAATATTGAATATCTTGAACCACTTACAGATGATTCACCAATTAAAAAGTTTCTTGACTCAAAAGGAGAAGGAATTCATCATGTAGCATTTAAGGTAAAAAATATTGAGGAAAAATTAAATATTCTTAAAGAAAAAGGTGTTGTATTAATTGATGAAAAACCAAGAAGAGGTTCACATAATAAAAAAATTGCATTTATTCATCCAAAATCAACATATGGAACATTGATTGAACTTGTTGAAGAATGAAAAAAATTTTTATGTTTTTATTACTCATCTCTTTACCTATAATTAAAATTGATAAATCTTTTCATGTGATTTATTTTCAAAATGAAACAACAAAAATAATTTTTCCTGTTGCAACAGGTACTTCAAAAGACGAAACAAAAGAGGGCATTTTCAAAATATTAAATAAAAGCATAGACCCAAAGTGGTTTATAGATGGAAAAGTTTATCCACCATATAAAGAAACAAAAGAAAATGCTCTTGGAATAAGATGGGTTGGTTTAAGTTGGATAGGTTATGGAATTCATGGAACAAATGAACCATTTTCAATTGGAAAAAGTAAATCTCAAGGATGTATTAGATTACAGAATAGAGACATAGTTATTTTATATCCATATTTAAATGTTGGTGATAAGGTTGAAATTTTCTCATCAAATATTGATAATGATTTAAAAAAAGGAGTTTCTCTTTTATATAATTTTTATAATTTAAAAACATTCATTGAAGAAAATTTAGATAAGGAGGAGTGAAAAATGAATTTAAATCTTCTTGAAAAACTTTTAAAAACTCCTGGAGTTTCTGGTTTTGAATCAAAAATTAGAGATTTTATTAGAAAAGAAATTGAAAATAAAAATCTTGATGAAATTTATAAAGACAATATTGGAAATTTAATTGCTGTAAAAAAAGGAGTTAAAGAGAGTAAAGTGGTTTTAATATCACATATGGATGAACTTGGTTTTGTTGTTTCATCTATTGATGAAAGCGGTTTGATTGGATTCAAGAAAATTGGTGGAATTGATGATAGGTTGCTAATTTCAAGGGTTGTAAAGATATTAGGAGAAAACGAAGTTTTAGGTGTTATAGGTCTTTTGCCACCCCATATTACAGTTGATTCAAAAAATGAGGGAGTTATTCCATGGCATAATCTTAAAATTGATATTGGAGTAAAAAGCAAAGAAGAGGTTTTAAAACTTGGGATAAAAATTGGAGATCCAATAGTTTTTGAAAAAGAGATCTTTTTTAATGGTGATTTTGTTATTGGAAGAGGTTTAGATGATAGATTTGGCTGTTTTCTTTTAATGGAATTAATCGATAAGCATAAAGACACTAAACCTCTTAACACACTTGTTTTTGTATTTAGTGTAGAAGAGGAGATTGGTTTAAGAGGTGCATCAGTTATCGCACCACAATTCAATCCAGATTTAATAATTGCAGTTGATTCAGTATCTTCAACAGATATTAAAGACACACCATCAGTTTATAAAAACTCAGTTCTTCTCGGAGAAGGTCCAGTTATAAGAAAAGTTGATGCAAGAATGATTGTTGATGAAGAAATCTTTAATTTTGTTTTTAAATTAAGCAAAGAAAACAATATCCCAATTCAAATAAGTGTTTCAGGTGGTTCAACAGATGCAGCAATTACTGAAATCTCTTTTACAGGATTTAAATCAATTCCATTATGTTTTCCTGTAAGATACACTCATTCAACTATTGAGATGGTTTCTTTGAGAGATGGAGAAAATCTTATTAAAATTTTGGATAAAATTATTAATCATGAACTACAATAGAGAGAAAGTTGAAGAAATTTTCAAAATTTATAGAGAAATCAAAGAAAAAATTAATAATAGACTCAATGAATTTAATGATATTTTAAAAAATGGAAAAGAAGATGATTTTATATATGAATTTATCTTTTGCCTTTTAACTCCACAATCTAAGGCAAAAATGTGTGATAAGGCAGTAAAAAATTTAAAAAAAAATTTCAACAATGAATCGCTCGAGAAAATCCTTTTCGGAGTGAGATTTAAAAATAAAAAAAGTAAGTATATAAAAGAGTTTTTGGAAAAAATAAAAAAATATAAAAGTTTTAAAGAACTAATTTTAAGTTTTGAGAATGATGAACAAAGAAGAGATTTTCTTGTTAAAAATTTTAAAGGAATAGGTTTTAAAGAAGCATCTCATTTTTTAAGAAATATTGGTTTAGGAGATGACCTTGCGATTTTAGATAGACATATTTTGAAAAACCTAAAAGAAATTGGTATAATTGATGAGATACCAAAAAGTTTATCTAATAAAAAATATAGAGAAATTGAAGATAAAATGAGATTATTTGCTAATGAAATTAGAATAGATATGAAATCTCTAGATTTTATTTTATGGTATAAAGAAACAAGTGAGGTGTTTAAATGAGAAAAGAGTTGAAGAAAAATGAACTGAAGGACTTATTAATAAAAAAGGGGATAAGTCCTTCGATTCAGAGATTAAAAACACTTGAGTATCTTTATGAAAATAGAATACATCCATCTGTTGATATGATTTATGACAAATTAAAAAATGAAATTCCAACCCTTTCTAAAACAACAATTTATAATGTTCTTAGAAGATTCATCAAGGAGGGTATTGTTAAAGAACTTACAATTGAAGGAAGTGAAGTAAGATTTGATGTCTTTATAGAACCTCATGCTCACTTTAAATGTGAAAAATGTGGAAAAATATTTGATATACCTTATGAAAATTCTTCTTTTAATCTAAAAGAGATTCATGGGAATAAAATAAAGAATACAGAGATATTCTTTTTTGGAACTTGTAAAAACTGCCTTTAATAATATATTTTATTTATTTGACAAGAAACAATTAAAATTTTATAATTATAATAAAATTGATTTTGTTTTTAGGAGGTTTTTATGGTCAACTTAAGTGAATTATTCCAATCTGGTGATTGGAAAGGTGAAAAACATATACCAGTAATTGAAATCGAGGGAGAGGTTAAAAAGGGAGAGTTAATCAAAGTTAATTTAACTGTCGGTAAAGAAATACCGCATCCAAATACAACAGAACATCATATAAGGTGGATTTCTCTATATTTTCACCCAAAAGATGAAAAATTTCCATATGAGATAGGAAAAGTAGAATTCACAGCACACGGTGAATCTACTCAGGGACCAAATACAAGCACAATTTACACAGCACCAACTGTATCATTTTTCTTTAAAACTGAAAAAGAGGGAACTCTCATTGCTTTCTCATATTGTAATATTCATGGACTTTGGACAAATAATTTAGAAATTAATTTTTAGGGGGTTAAAAATGAAAAAGATGACAGAAAAATTTTTACATGAAGCATTTGCTGGTGAATCAATGGCTCATATGAAATATGCCATATTTTCTGAAGTTGCTGAAAAAGAGGGATTCAAGAATGTTGCAAGATTGTTTAAAGCAATTTCTTATGCAGAACTTGTTCACGCAACAAATCACTTAAGAAATCTTGGTTTAATAAAAAATACAGTTGACAATTTACAAACAGGAGTTGATGGAGAAACTTATGAAATTGAAGAGATGTATCCAGTTTTTAATAATGCAGCAAAATTTCAAGGAGAAAAAGGGGCGGAAATTTCTACTCATTATGCTCTTGAAGCAGAAAAAATACATGCAGAGATGTATAAAGATGCAAAAGAAAGAGTGAAAGAGGGCAAAGATATTGAAATTGATGATATTTATATTTGTCCTGTCTGTGGATATACACATATAGGCACTCCACCTGATAAATGTCCGATTTGTGGAGTCTCAAAAGAAATATTTCATAAATTTTAAGGAGGTACTTTGGATCTATCAGCACTTTTTAAAATAAATTATGGTTTGTTCATTGTAAGTTCTAAAAAAGATGAGAGATTTAATGGACAAATTGCTAATGCTGTTATGCAAGTAACCTCTGACCCTCCAAAAGTTGCAGTTTGTATTAATAAAAACAATCTTACTCATGAGTTTATCGAAAGTAGTGATTTATTTACAATTTCAATTCTTTCAAAAGAAACACCACTAACTTTTATTGGTCTTTTTGGTTTTAAATCAGGAAGAGATATAGAAAAGTTTAAAGATGTGAATTATGTTTTGGGAGAGAAAACATCAGTTCCTATTGTAAATGATTACACTGTTGCATTTATCGAATGTAAAGTAGTTGATAAATTGGATGTAGGAACTCACACCATATTTATTGGTGAAGTTTTAAATTGTGGAAAATTGAGTGATGAAGAGCCTATGACATATGCTTATTATCATGAAGTTAAAAAGGGTAAGGCAAGCAAAAATGCCCCAACCTATATAAAAGAAAATAAATCTCAAGGAGGTTAAAATGAAAAAATATGAATGCCAAGTTTGTGGTTACATCTATGACCCAGAGGTAGGAGATCCAGATGGAGGTATCTCACCAGGTACTCCATTTGAGGATTTACCAGATGATTGGGTATGTCCAGTTTGTGGAGCAGATAAGAGTAATTTTCAGGAGTTAGATTAAATATGAATGAAAATAGAATATTAGATATTTTAAAGAATGCTCTCCTCCTTGAAGATAGGGGGAGAGCATTTTACAAAAAAGCAAAAGAGGAGTCAAAAGTTGAAGAAGCTAAAAAGGTTTTTGAACTAATGGAGAATGAAGAAGAAAGACATGTTAATTTTTTAAAAAAACAATTTGAAAGGTTTTTAAAAGAGAATATATTCATTCAAACTAAAGATTTTTCAATTGATTTTAAACCTATTGAAGAAAAAATTTTTGATGCTTTAAAAGAAAAGATAAACATAACAGATTATGAATCAATGGCAATTTATATTGCAATAACTTTTGAGAAAGAAGCAGTTAATTTTTATGATTCAAAAGTTAATGAATCTCAAGATGAGAATGAAAAAAATGTATTTAAATTTTTGAGAGATTGGGAGAAAACTCATGTAGATTTTCTTTCAAAAATTGATGAGAAATTAAAAGAGAAAATATGGTTTGACAATAAATTCTGGCCTATTTATTAATTTATTTTAGGAGGATTGTATGAGCATAAGAGAAATAAAGAAAGATATTTATTTTGTAGGTTCAATAGATTGGGATAGAAGATTATTTGATGAGTTAATTCCTCTTCCTGATGGAACAAGTTATAATGCTTATCTAATTAAAGCAAATGATAAAAATATTTTAATAGATAGTGTTGATCCAACAAAAAAACAAGAATTAATCAACAATTTAAAAGAATTAAAAATAGATAAACTCGATTATATAATTTCTCAACATGCTGAACAAGATCATTCTGGTTCAATTCCTGATTTGTTAGAAATTTATAAAGATGCAAAAGTTATAACAAATGAAAAAGGTAAAGAACTTTTAATCACTCACCTTCACATAGATGAAAACAAGTTTCAAGTTATCAATGATGGAGAAGTTTTAAAAATTGGAGATAAAACTTTTAAATTTATCTTTACACCTTGGGTTCACTGGCCAGAAACTTTTGTAACAAATTTAATTGAGGACAAAATTTTATTTACTTGTGATTTCTTTGGTTCTCACATTGCAACAAGTTCAATTTTTGTTGATAACTATCCAAAAGCAGAAGAGAGTGCAAAAAGGTATTATGCAGAAATAATGATGCCATTTAGAAATATAATTGTGAAGAATCTTGAAAAGATAAAAGAAGCAAACTTTGAAATTATTGCTCCAAGCCATGGATATGTATATGATAAACCAGAATTTATTATTAACCTCTATAAAGAATGGGTTTCTGATGAGGTTAAAAATAAATTGACAATTCTTTTTGTATCTATGCATGCTAGCACAAAAAATATGGTTGATTTTGTAACAAAGAAATTTGTTGAAAGTGGAATTGATGTTAAAAGATTTAATTTAACAAACTCAGATATAGGTGAAATTGCTATGTCTCTTGTTGATAGTGCTTCAGTTATTCTTGCAACTCCAACAGTTTTAACAGGACCTCATCCTGTTGCTATGTATGTAACATATTTAATGAATGCTTTAAGGCCTAAAACAAAATTTTTAGGTTTAATAGGATCTTTTGGGTGGGGTGGTCAAACAGTGAATATTGTGAAAGATATAATTAAAAATTTAAAAGTTGAATATTTAGGCGATGTTTTAGTTAAAGGTGATCCAAGAGAAGAAGATTATAAAAAACTCGATGAATTATCTAATTTATTTATAAAAAAACACAAGGAGTTAAATCTTCTATGAATTCAAATGTACTGAAAAAATTAATTAGAAAATTTAATTCTTTAAGATTTCCAGAATGTAAGGCAAAAACTATTAAAAATGGTAAGAATGAACTCATAATTGAGTTTAGTGGCTCAGTTGCTTCATACTCATGTTGCTTTGATGAACATTTTGATGATCTTAAATATTTGTTTGAAGAAAATGGTAATATAAAATTATATATAGATGAAATAAATAGAAAAAATGATGAGAAATTTATTGTTAAATATAAATATAAAAAAGTTAATTAAAGGAGGTGCCAAATGGCATCAGAAAAATTACTTGATTTATTAAATCAGGCAATTGCAAGAGAATTACAAGTTTCAATTCAGTACATGTGGCAACATGTACAATGGAGAGGAGTAAAACATTTTGCAGTTATTGAAGAGTTAAAAAATATTTCAATTGTAGAGATGAAACATGCTGAAGCAATTGCTGAAAGACTTTTTTACCTTGGAGGAATTCCAACAACAAAACCTTCTCCAATATTTGTAGGAAATACTTTAAAAGAGATGATTGAGCAGGATAAAAAGGATGAAGAGAATGCAATTACTCTTTATAAAGAGATAATAAAAGTTGCTATGGATGAGGGAGATATTACAACTAAAAAGATATTTGAGGATATTTTAAAGGATGAAGAGGAACATCACGACACATTTACTTCACTTTTAGAGGAGATATGAAAGAAATATCTCAAGAAGATTTAAAAAAGTTAATAGAATTTCAAAGATTCGAAAAAACTGAATATATTTTTTATAAACTTTTATCAAAGAGGTTAAATGGAGAAAATAGGGGGGTTTTGGAAAAAATATCTTTTGAAGAATTAAAACATTACAATATAATAAAAAAATATACAAAACAAGAGTTAAAAGAAAAGAAATCATTTATCTTTGTAAATCTTCTATTTTCATATATTCTTGGAATAACATTTTCAATTAAATTTATGGAGAATGGTGAAAAAAGGGCACAGAAAAATTATGAAAATTTAATAAAAAATCTTCCTGAAAAAGATAGAGAAGTTTTTTTAAAAATTTTAAATGAAGAAAATAGTCATGAAAATTATTTAACAAATCTTATAGATGAAGAAAAAGTAAATTTTATAGGTTCAATGGTTTTAGGAATAAATGATGCATTAATTGAGTTAACAGGCGCATTAGCAGGTTTTACATTCACTTTAAGGAACACAAATTTAATTTTTATTGTTGGTTTTATTACTGGATTTGCTGCTAGTTTATCTATGGCTTCTTCCGAGTATATGTCTAAAAAAGCAGAAAGAGATGAAAGTGCTTTTAAGGCAGCACTTTATACAGGTTTTACATATTTAATAACAGTAATAATATTAATCTATCCATATTTAATTTTTAAAAATTATATGCTTTCATTTTCTATAACTCTTATAATGGCTTTTATTATTGTTTATATAACTTCACTTTTTATTGCAGTTGTAAAAGAGGTTCCATTTAGAAAAAGGTTTCTTGAGATGTTTCTATTAAGTTTTGGAGTTGCGATAATCTCTTATTTAATAGGTTATATTTTAAGAATAATATTTAATGTGGAGGTATAAATGAATGAGAAAGTTATTGAGGTTATAAAAGAGGTTAAAGACCCTGAAACTCAGGAAAATATATATAATTTGGGTTTAGTTACAGGCTTTACAATTGAGGATGATTCAATTGATCTATTTATGGATTTCATGTCAAGGACAAATGCATGTTTTTTCTGTAAAATAATTGCTTGGGATATAATAAACAAAATTTCTGAAGATTTGATAAATAGATTAAAGGATATTGGTTTTAAAAAAATTAGATTGATTGATCACATAAACCCTAAAATAGAGCATAAAAGTTATCCATAAATTTTAAAATTTTATTAAAAGATTGTATAATATAAAATTGTGAAAAAGAAAGCAAAAAGAACTTTTTTAAAGATAATTTTATCAATATTAATTATAATTTCAGTTATAATTCTTTTCGGCGCAGTTTATGTTTATAGAATATACAATCAATATGCAGTAACTCTTCCTGAGATAAAAGATATTCAATATGAACCGCCTCAAAGTTCTGAAATTTATGATAGAGAAGGAAATTTAATAAAAGTAGTATTTTTCTCTGAAAATAGAATTTTTGTATCTCTTGATGAAGTTTCAAAATATTTTTTAGATGCTCTAATTGCAAGTGAAGATGAAAGATTTTATCAACATAAAGGAGTTGATTTTATAGCAGCAATTAGAGCAATGTACACAAATTTAAGAGCAGGTACTATTGTTTCTGGATTTTCAACCCTCACAATGCAACTTGCAAGAGAACTATTTTTAAGTAAAGAAGTAACTC
>CAZXJJ010000006.1:0-67265 GCA_964640995.1 uncultured Caldisericota bacterium | reverse complement strand
TCCTCCCGATATCTACGCATTTCACCGCTACACCGGGAATTCCACTTCCCTCTCCCGTCCTCTAGTTTAGCAGTATCGAATGCCTTTCCACAGTTAAGCTGTGGGCTTTGACATTCGACTTGCTAAACCGCCTGCACACCCTTTACACCCAGTGATTCCGGGTAACGCTTGCTCCCTACGTATTACCGCAGCTGCTGGCACGTAGTTGGCTGGAGCTTATTCCTAGGGTACTGTCAAGATTATATCCTTATTCAGGATATAATCCTTCATCTCCTAGAAAAGGGCTTTACGACCCGAAGGCCTTTATCACCCACGCGGCGTCGCTGGGTCAGGCTTTCGCCCATTGCCCAAGATTCCCTGCTGCTGCCTCCCGTAGGAGTTTGGGCCGTGTCTCAGTCCCAATGTGGCTGACTACCCTCTCAGGCCAGCTACCCGTCTTAGCCTTGGTGAGCCGTTACCTCACCAACTAGCTGATGGGCCGTGAGCCCATCCTGAAGCGGTAGCAGAAACTGCCACCTTTCCTCCAAGAAGTTGCCTTCTTGGAGATTATAGGGTATTGATCCACCTTTCGGTGGGGTATCCCCTTCTTCAGGGTAGGTTACCCACGTATTACTCACCCGTTCGCCGCTAGCCAGCATCCTTACCAGAGGTAAGGACCTGTTGCCGCTCGACTTGCATGCATTAGGCACGCCGCCAGCGTTCACCCTGAGCCAGGATCAAACTCTCCAAAGTGAACCTTAATATAGTTCAAACTTAAGAAAGTTTAAATCCTGACAATACGGTATAAACAAGTACTGCTTAGTTTTCAAGGTACTACTCCAATTTTAAATTATAACATCAAGTTACTTTTTGTCAAGTATCTTGATGTTAACTTTTTTAGTTTTCAAATTGTCTTTAGAATTTTTATTCTAAAGACACTATTTTTGTAGTTTAACAAAAACTTTAAATTTGTCAAGAGGTATTAAAAAAATATTATCTAATCTTATTTATTTGAAAATTTAAATTAATTTTATAAAATTAATTTGTGATATATTTAGGAGTTTCAGGAGGAGTTGATTCTGGTTTTGCACTTTATTTATTAAAGAAAAAATTTATAGATGTTTGTGCAGTTTTTATTTTATTTGAATCTTTAGATTTAACTTGTCCTTTGAAATGTTGCAATTTGGAAAATGTAAAAATTTTAACAAATGAATTCAAAGTTCCTTTAAAAATAATAGATGCGAGAGATATTTTTAAAAAAGAAGTAATTAATTATTTCTTAGAAAAACATAAAATTGGCAAAACACCCAATCCATGTGTTATATGTAATGAAAAAGTTAAATTTAAATTATTGTTTGAAAGTTTATTAAATGAGAATGACTATATTGCTACAGGACACTATGCAAGAATTGTTGAAGATAATGGCAATTTATATTTAAAAAAGGGTTTGGATAAAGATAAAGATCAATCATATATGTTATATAGATTAAAAAAAGAGCATTTTAATAAAATTTATTTTCCATTAGGTGAATATTATAAAAAGGATGTAATAGATGAGTTCAAAAAATTAAATATTTATAGAGATATTCCAGATGAGAGTCAAGATTTATGCTTTATAAAAAAGGACAAAAATTCCTTTTTAATGGAAATGTTTGGAGAAAAAAGAGGAAAGATATTACATGTCGATGGTAGAGTTTTGGGTGAGCATAAGGGTTATTATTTTTACACAATTGGTCAAAGAAGCGGTTTAAATATATCATGGAGAGAGCCATTATATGTAGTAGACATTGATAGTGAAAATAACATAGTGTATGTTGGTGAGAGAAAATATACTTTAAAAGATAAACTTCGTGTAAAAAATTTAAATTGGCTTGTTGATTTAAATTATTTAAAAGAGATTAAAAATATAAAAGTTAAAACAAGATATAAAGGAAAAGAGTTAGGTTGTGAATTAGAATTTAATAATGATTATCTTCTTGTTTATCTTAAAGAAAAGGAATTTGCAATAACACCTGGTCAATCGGCAGTTTTTTATTTCGAAGACATTGTTTTAGGAGGAGGAGAAATAGAAAAAGCTTTATGATTTTCTTTTGCTTTTTCTTCTACTAAAAACCTCTCTTAATAAAAAAATTCCTCCAACAATTATGGTCAAATAATAATAGAAAAATCTCCAAAGCAAAATAAAAGCGATTAAAGGTTGCCTTGGCAAAAATGATGAGAATAAAAATGCTATGCCAAGTTCTGCTGCACCAGATGTACCTGGTGTTGGTATATAAACAACAGATAATAGAAAAATAACTGTTACAAAGATTATAGATAGAACAGGAGAATTAGATCCAAGACCTTTTAACAAGATAACTGGTAAAAAAAGCGATGAAAGCCACTGAAGTAAACTCAATATAAAAATAACAAAAAGATTTTTTAAGTTATTTTTATTAATATTCTTTTTACCCTCTTCAAATAAATGTATGTTTTTTTCAATCTCTTCAACAATTTTCTCTGAAGTTTTAGGAGGAAATAACTTTATGACTATTTTTTCTATAAATAGTGCCAATTTTTTAGGTTTAAAAATTGCAAGAACAATTAACAATGAAATAATAAAATAGAATAATAGTCCTATATTTAAGGCTAAATTTACTCCTTGGCTTAAATGAAATTCAAATTTAAAAAAGGTTATGAAAATCGGAATTGCAACAAATAGACTTATTCTTACAATAAACGCTAATATTTCTTTTATTAAGAAAATAAGAGCGCTTTTGCCATATTCAACATTAAAATTTTTATTTAATAAATACATTTGAAAAGGTTGTCCACCTGTTTGAAATGGAGTTACAGCTGAAAAGAAATTGCCAATGACAGCAAGATTTATTGCCTCTCTTAAAGAAATATTCTTGTTAACTAACTTCAAATTTAATAGAATTATAATTGATTCTAAAATCCAAGATAATCCAACAATTATAAAAGCGAGTATTAGATAAAAGGGTTTTATTTCAAAGAATATTCCAAAAAATCCTTCACCTTTAGATAATATAACAATTATAAAAATAGCAAGAATTGTCAATATGAATGAAATAAGAATATTTTTAGCGATAGATTTAAAATTGATCTTCCTTTCTTCCATTGAAAATATTATACACTTTTAGTTATAATAAATGCAAACATTGTTTTAAGGAGATAAAAAATGGATTTAAAGAAGGATGAAATCTTAAAAGAACTTTTTTTTGATTTAGATAAAAGTTTAAATATAGAAGATCTAGAAAAAGTAAGGGTTAAATTTCTTGGTAAAAAGGGTATTATTAAAAATTTAATGGAAAAACTAAAAACAATTGATGAAATAGAGGAAAAAAAGAAATTTGGAGAATTAATAAATATTTTAAAAGAAGAAATAGAAAAAGAGTTAAAAAGAAAAGAAAATGAATTAATAAAGCAAATAAAAGAAAAAAGAATTCAAGATGAAAAAATTGATGAAACTCTACCTGGTTTTCCATATGTTTTAGGTAAAAAACATATTTTAAAGACAGTCGAAAATGAAATAGTTGAAATTTATATGCGCATGGGTTTTCATTTATCATTTGGTCCTGAAATTGAGAATGAATATTATAATTTTGAAGCTCTAAACATTCCAAAATTTCACCCATCAAGAGATATGTGGGATACATTTTATCTACCAAATGGTCTTCTTTTAAGAACACACACATCGCCTGTCCAAGTTAGAACTATGGAAAAAATTAAACCACCTATAAGAATTATTTCCCCTGGAAAGTGTTTCAGAAGAGATCCTTTTGACGCATCTCACTCACCTATATTTCATCAAGTTGAAGGATTGATGATTGATAAAGATATAACTCTTTCTGATTTAATGGGAATTATTGATCTATTTGCGAAGAAAATTTTTGGAGAGAAAACACAAACAAAATTTTATATTTCATATTTTCCATTTGTTGAACCAGGCCTTGAAGTTGCGGCAACATGTAGTTTATGTGGAGGTAATGGTTGTTCTGTTTGTAAATACACTGGATATGTTGAAATATTAGGAGCAGGCATGGTTCATCCTGATGTTTTAAAAAATGTAAATATTGACCCAGAAATATGGCAGGGTTTTGCATTTGGTTTAGGAGTAGAAAGAGTAGCAATGATAAAATATGGAATTTCTGATATCAGATATTTTTATGAAAATGATTTAAGATTTCTTAATGAATTTTAAGGAGACTAAAGATGAAAGTTTCATTGAATTGGTTGAATGAATTTGTTGAGTTAACAGAAGAAATTGAAAAAATCAAAGAGATAACAATTTATAGAGGTCTTGAAATAGAAGAAATTATAAAAAAAGAGAGTCCACTCAAAAATTGCTATACTGGGAAAGTAAAAGAAATCAAAAAAATAAATGAAAATCTATCACTTTGTTCTATTGAATTTAAAGGACAAATATTTAAATCAGTAACTGGTGCAAAAAATTTAAAACCAAATTTAATTGTGCCTTTTTCTTTACCAGGCGGAGTTGTATATAAACACTACATAAAAAATGGTGAAAAAACAAGGGAATTAATGAATGTAAAATCAATACAAATTGTAGAATACACATCAGAGGTTCTTCTTTTATCATATGATGAAATTGGAATAGAAGAATCATCCCTATCAGACATTTACAAAGAAGGTATATTTATATTACCTGAGGATACACCTTTAGATAAAGATTTAATTGAAGTTTTGTGGCTAAATGATTGTATATTTGAAATAAAAACTCTTAATAGAGGAGATGTTCTCTCTTTATATGGATTAGCAAAAGAATTTGAAAGATTTGGAATTGGAAAATTTAAAAAAGATAAAGAGTTGATTGTTGATTATGAAAATTTGCCTGAAAGTAATTTCGAAATTGAGATAAAAAATAGATTTTTATGCCCAAGATATGTTGGAGTAATTGTTAAAGAAGTTGATGTAAAAAAATCAAATTTATCGAATTTAAGAAAGCTTTTATCTATTGAACAGAGGCCTGTTAATAATATTGTTGATACCACAAATGTTTTTATGTTTGAATATGGTCAACCACTTCATGCTTTTGACCTTGATAAATTATCTAAAAAAATTGTTGTAAGAGAAGCCAAAAAAGGAGAAAAAATTATAACCTTAGATGGAAAAGAAAGGGAGCTCGAAGAAGGAATGCTTTTAATATGCGATGATGAAAAACCTATTGCTATAGCAGGAGTTATAGGTGGAAAAGACACAGAGGTGGGTTTTGAAACAAAGAATATTCTTCTTGAATCAGCTTATTTTGATCCAACATCAATATCAAGAACAAAAAGGAAACTTAAAATAGATACTGAGGCAAGTTCGAGATTTGAAAAAGGGGTTGATATAAATAGAACCCTCATAATTGGATTTTCATCAGCAATAAATTTTAAAGGTAAAGAAATCTATAAACCAATTGATATATATCCAACACCATTAAAAATTGAGCCTATAAAATTAAGGTTTGATAGAGCAAGAAAAATAATTGGATTTAATCTAAAAGATAATGAAATAGAGGAAATTTTAAAAAAAGGTGGTTTTAAACAATTAGAGAAAAAAGATAATTATTCAGTTTTTATTCCAGAAAGTTTTAGACCAGATGTTAAAACAGAGATTGATCTTATTGAGGAAATAGTTAGATATTATGGAATTGAAAAAATTTCTCCAACAATTCCATATATAAAAATTGATCCATATATTGATACTTTTGATATTAAATATAAAGATAAAATTTCACAAATATTAATATCTCTTGGATTAAATGAGATAGTTACATTATCACTTGTGGAAAAAGAGTATCTAATGAATTTTGGCTTTGACAGAACTCCAATAGAACTTATAAATCCTTTAAGACAAGATCAAAATGTATTAAGAACACAACTCTTACCAACTTTATTGAAAGTTATACAAAAAAATATAAGTGTTGGTAATAAAAATATAGGTGTTTTTGAAATAGGAAAAGTTTATTATGAAAAAGAAGATAACTATATTGAGGAAGAAGAGTTAATCGTAGGATTTACAGGAAAAATTATAGAAAAATATTGGCTAGAAAAAGATAGACCTTACACTTTTTATCACTTAAAAGGAATCCTTGAAAAATTATTTTCTGAATTTAATATATATGAGTATTGTGTATTAAATGATAATAATACAAATGTTTTTCATCCAACAAGGTATGGAAAAATATTCATTAACAATGAAATAGTTGGTGAAATAGGTGAACTTAATGAAGAATTAAATGAAAAATTTGATATAAAGGAGAAAATTTATTTATTAAGAATTGAGTTAGATAAACTTAAAAAATACATATCAATAAAAAAGGAATTTAGAGAAATTTCAAAATTTCCTAATTTGACTTTTGATCTATCAATTGTTTTACCTAAAGATATTAAATTTTATGAACTATTAAAAATAATAAAAGATGAGTCAAAAAATCTTTTAAGCAAATTTACCCTATTTGATATTTATGAAGATGAAAAAATTGGCATAGATAAAAAAAGTTATGCAATAAATTTAGTTTTTACAAGCATTGAAAAAACTCTTACTGATAATGATATAAGAGTTATAATTGAAAAAATAGAAAAAAGAATAGAGAAAGAACTTGGTGGTTTTATAAGGAAAAAGATTGAATAACTTTATAATTTTAAATAAACTTATAGATTATATTGATGCTCTTAAATTTAAAAATGTCAGCAAAAGAGTTATAACAGAACTTAAAATAGTAGCAGATACAATTCAATCATTAAATTTTGATTTAAACAAAGATAATATCGTGCTTTTTGAAAAATATTTTGTAGAAAAAGAATATATAAGAAAAATTTTAAGAGAACTTGTTTACAATGGAAGATGCGAAGAGATAGAAACTCTTCTAAAAGAGATTCCAAAATCTCTCATAAAATTAACAAAAATTCCCGGAATAGGTAATAGATTAGCAAATATTTTATATAAAGAATTAAACATTGTTGATATAAATGACCTTAAAATTGCCATAAAGGAAAAAAAATTAAGAAATATTAAAGAAATAGGAATAAAAGGAGAGGAGTTAATTAACAAAAATCTAAATGCATACAACAAATTACAAAATGAATTCTCTTACTCCCTCGGACTTTCTCTCTATAATTTTATAAAAGATAAATTAGAAAAATTTTGTAACTATGAAATATTTCTTGCTGGAAGTTTGAGAAGAAAAAAAGATATAATAAAAAATATAAATCTTGTAACAGAAAATTCTTCATTTAACAATATTTATGAAATTTTGAAAAATACTAGCGATTTTATCCTAATAGATAAAAAAGATAATTTTATCAAATTTAAAACATTTTATTCTGAGTTAGAAATCATAATAAATTTTGTTCCAGAAAAATATTTGGGTTCATCTTTGCTCTATTTTACTGGACCAAAAAGTTTTAATATATTTCTCAAAGAAAAAGCAAAACAATATAACATTATTGAATCTGTGACAGGATTCCTAAAAATAGAAAATTTAACAGAAAAAGAGATATTTTTTCTTTTTTCTTTACCATTTGTAGCACCAGAATTTAGAGATAATTGGGAACTTTATATTGAATTAAAAGATAAATTATCTTTAGAATATTCAATAAAAGGTGATCTTCATATACATTCAAATTTTTCAGATGGTATATCATCAATTTATGAAATTGTTAAAGAAGCTTCTGAGATGGGATATAAATACATAGGCATAACAGATCACACAGAAGACCTGAAAGTAGCAAAAGGTATGAAAAGAGAAAGAATTTTAGAAGAAAGACTCGAAATTAAAAAAGTCGAAAGATTGTTTCCAAATATTAAAATTCTTTTCGGAGTTGAAGCAAACATAAGAATAGATGGGTCGGTTGATGTAGATGAAGATATTTTAAAGGAACTTGATTATGTAATTGGTTCTATCCATTTTAATTTCAATGAAACAAAAGAGGTAAACATGAAAAGGTATATAAATGCTATGAATAATCCATATATTACTATCATTGCACATCCGAGTGGAAGAAAAATTGGCGAGAGAAAAGAGATGGACATAGATTGGAAAAGATTTTTTATCGAAGCAGAGAAAACAAAAACCTTTCTTGAAATTAACTCAACATTAGATAGATTAGATTTATCCTCTTCTTTATCTTTTGAGGCCAATAAATATAATATATTATTTACAATCAATTCTGATGCACATGTTTCTCCTCAGTTAAGTTTTATTAAAAACTTTGGGATAAACATTGCAAAAAGAGCATTAATTGATGAAAAAAGGATCATAAACACATATGATTATTATGAATTACAAAGATTTTTAAAAATCAAAAGAGATACTTAAAATTTTTCTTTTAATAATACAACTGAAAAAGATGCTCCGCCCTTCTGTTTACCTATCAATCCAATATTTTCCATTGTTTTCCCTTTAATATTTATCTTTTCTTTATCTATTTTCATAATTTCAGATAAATTTTTTGTAACTATCTCTTTAAAATCACTTAATTTAGGTTTTTCAAGTATAATAACTGAATCAATATTTACAATTTCAAAATTTTTTTTAGTCATTAGATCTATTGTAGTTTTAAGTATTTCTGTACTTCTTTTTCCCTTCCATTTATCATCAAAAATTTCACCAATATCTTTTTCTCCCATTGCTCCGAGAATTGCATCAACAATTGAATGTATTAAAATATCTCCATCTGTATTACTCGAAAAACCAAAATCGTTATTAATTAAGACTCCTCCAATATACATTGGAATTCCCTTTTTAATTACATGAAAATCAAATCCTATACCAATTTTCATTTCTTTTTATAAAATCAATTACTTTTAATATATCACTTTTGTATGTAACCTTAATATTTTCTGTATCACCTTCGATTACTTTAATATTTAAACCCTCGAGTTCAAAAACAAGTGAATCATCATATAATTTTTTATCTATATGTTTATTTAATAATACATATATCTTAATAAATGGAAATCCTTGAGGAGTTTGAGTTATATATATTTTATCTCTATCAAGAGTTTTAACAACTTTATTGTTTTCAATATATTTTAATGTTTCAACAACTGGTATAATTGGAATTACACATGAATCTTCATCTAAATTTTCAACCACCTTTTCTATTAACTCAATTTTTATATTTGTTCTTGCACCATCATGTATTAACACATAATCAATTTTTTCATTTTCATAAAAAAATTTTAATCCATTTAAAACTGAATTTTTTCTCTCTTCCCCTCCTTCAACTATTCCAACAATTTTTTTAAAATTTTTAAACAAATTTAAGCCATCAGATAATTTTTCTTTTGAAAGAACCAAAACTATTTTATCAATCTTTTCACATTTCAAAAAAGGAGTTAGTGTGTAATATATTAAAGGAAAATCATTTATTCTGAAAAATATTTTATCTTCTTTAAATCTATTACTTTTACCTCCTCCAACTATTACTGCCCCCACCATCTTTAACTATCTCCCCAAAAATCATTGTTCCAGTTGGACCCTGTAAGAATGAGGTAACCTCTATTAAAACTTTTTTTCCAATATGAAATCTTCCCTCTTCAACAACAACCATTGTTCCATCATCAAGATATCCAACACCTTGATTCCTCTCTTTTCCCTCTTTCACTATTTTAATTTCCAATTTCTCTCCTGGTAAAACAACCTTTCTTAAAGAAAATGCAAGTTCATTTATATTTAAAACAGGAACCCCTCTTGTTCTACAAACTTGAGTTAAATTATAATCTGTTGTTATTAGTTTTGCTTTAAGTTTTTTAGTAAGTTCAATAAGTTTTGTATCTATTGGTAAAATCTCACCTCTTTCCTCAAATATTTTAACTTTATCTGGATAATCATCTTTTAAACTATCAAGAACTTCAAGACCTCTTCTTCCCCTTATTCTTTTTGATTGATCTTCAGAATCAGCAACAAGTTGTAATTCTTCTAAAACAAAAATTGGAATATATATTCTTCCGTCAATAAAATTTAGTTCAATTAGTTCAAGAATTCTTCCATCAATTATTGCAGAGGTATCAAGTATATATTTTGTGAAAAATTTCTTATCTTTTTGAAATTTATCCTCACTGCCTCTACCTATATTTCTGAAAGAATCAATTATTTCAGATTTTCTTGAAAGTATAGCCCAAACAACAACTCCAAAAACAAAAAGGCCAATTGCTATGCCAAGATACATTCCAATTAATGGAATCTTTGATATTAAAGAATAAAGAAGAAAAGATATAATTAATGCAATTAAAACTGAAAATAAACCAAGAAAAAGTTCTGGAAGAGAAAGAGAAGAGAAAAATTTATTAATATTTTTACCTATAAAGATAAGAAGTTTCGAAAATGGAGGAGTTAGTATGTAAAATATAAAGAAAAAAATTAAAAAGAAAATTAAATAAATTATTAAATAGTTAAGGTTTATTAATTTAATTAAAAAATTTAAAAATTTGTAAGAGATAAAAATTCCAATTAATCCACCTAAAAAAGAAAAAAAATACCTAAAAAAAATCCAAAATTTCTTCATTATAAAACTCCTTTTTTTAATAATTCTTTTAATTCTTTAATGTTACATATCTCTATTAAATTTACCTCCTTATTTAATTTTATATCATCTTTTGAAAAATTTGGAACAATAAAATTTTTAAAACCAAGTTTTATGCTCTCTAAAATTCTTCTTTTAATAAAAGAAACAGGCCTTACTTCTCCACTTAATCCAACTTCTCCAAAAGAAACAATATTTGAAGTAGGTATATTAATTAGGGAAGAGTATATTGATATTATCAATGGCAAATCAGGAGATCTTTCTTCAATTTTTATTCCACCAGTGACATTAACAAATATATCAAATTTTGATAGATTTATCTTAAAAAATTTCTCTACCAAAGCAATCATAATTGAAACTCTTGTCAAATCTATTCCTAAACTTACTCTCTTTGGTTGTGGATAATAAGTAGGAACTGAAAGAGTTTGAACTTCAACAAGAATTGGCTTTTGTCCTGCTTCAAGAACTGGTACTATTGTACTTCCAGGAACATCTTTTTCTCTTTTTGTTAAAAAAAGAGATGATGGATTTTTTATTTCTTTTAATCCTTCTTCTTCCATTGATAAAATTACAATATCTTGTGTTGAGCCAAATCTATTTTTTTTACATCTAAGAATTCTATAATATTGATACTTTTCTCCTTCTAAATATAAAACTGTATCAACAATATGTTCAAGAAGTTTCGGTCCAGCAATTTCACCTTCTTTTGTAATATGACCTACAACTATTCCAGTTTTCATGTTCTTTTTTATAAATTCACCCAACTTTTCTGTAACAGTTCTTACTTGCGATGGTGAACCTGAAAGTGAATCCAAATTTTCATCTCTCATTACTTGAATTGAATCTATAATAAATAGATCAGGTTTTATTTCTTCTAAAGCATTAATAATGTAATTAATCTCTGTTTCATACATCAAATATAAATTTTCAGGAATTTCATTTGATAATCTCTTTATTCTACTTGATATTTGTAAATTAGATTCTTCTCCTGAAATATATAAAACTTTTTTATTTTTTGATACATTTATACAAATCTGTAAAAGTAATGTTGATTTGCCTATACCAGGCTCTCCTGATATTAATACAAATGAACCAGAAAGAAACCCACCTCCTAAAAGTTCATCTATTTCAGAAAATCCAGTGCTAATTCTTTCAATTTCAATTTTAGATATAGTTTCAAATTTTGATGAAAAATTTGAAGATTGTTTATCTTGATTTGTTTCAAACTCTTCAAAAGAGTCCCAAGAACCACAATAGGGACATTTACCAAGTTTATTAAATGATTTATATCCACAAACTTTACAAATAAACTTTTTATTTTGTTTATTCATAAATAATCCTTCAAACTATTTTTAATATACTCTGCCCTTAAACTATCAATTAAACTATCTAAAGAAGTATCAAATTCAATTTTCATAATATTTGATCTTATTTTTATTAAAAGTTCATTAATTAATTCAATGGGAATTTCGATTAATTTTAGAATAGAACCCAATCTTAAAATTGAAAGCATTTCACTTGCATCTTTATAAGATAATCTATAAGAGTATTTTAATTTATTTTTTGCCTTTCTAATTTCATACAACAAAAAATTTTTATTTTTAAGAAAGTATTTCTCCCTTTCTTCTCTTTCAATTTTTATAATTTCTTTACCGATTTTTTTTACATTATCAATTATATTTTCTTCGCTTTTTCCAAGAGTTGTTGTATTAGAAATTTGAAAAAGTGATGACACTATATCACTTCCTTCACCAAATGTACCTCTAATAGTAATTGAAAATTTTGTTGAATTCTCAATAATTTCATTAATCTTTCCCGTAAAAGTTAACACTGGTAAATGTGTTAAAAGAGAGGTTCTTAAACCTGTACCTAAATTTGTAGGACAAGATGTTATATAACCTAAACTATTTGAAAAAGATATTTCAATTTTATCTTCTAATTCATCTGAAATTTCGAAAATAGTTCTAATTATATCATCAAGTGAAAAACCTTCTTTAATTATCTGAATTCTTATATGATCTTCTTCATTAATCATTACACTTATAGAACCATCCTCATTCAAATAAAGATACTTTCCATATGGATTTTCAATGAATAATGGCGAAACTATATGCATTTCAACTAGAGCCAATCTTTCAAAATCATTTAATTCAATTAAATTCAGACCAAAAAGTTTGAATTTTTTATAAAAATTGCAATTTTCAAAGGTATCTTTTATTTTAAACACTAATTCATTTTTTTCCTGAACTGAACATTTTAATGGAAATTTATAGCCTTCTAAATTTCTTGCTAATCTAATTCTACTGCTTATTATTACATCACCATCAATACCATAATTTTTTATCCAATTTGGAAGATTCTTAAGAATTATTTTTAACATTACTTAAAAGTTCTTTTATTTTATCCCTTATTTTCGCAGCATCTTCATATCTTTCTTCTTCAATCGCATAATCAAGTTCTTTTTTTAATTTTTTAATTTTTTCATCTATAGTTGTTTTTGGTGTAAATTTTTCACCTTTTCTCTTTCCAGTGTGCTTCATACTTCCATGTAAATTTAAAATAATAGGTCTTAAATCATCTTTAAAAGTGTTATAACAACCACTACACCCTAAAAAACCACTCTTCTTAAACTCTTCAAATTTAGTTCCACAATTATTACATACTTTTTCATCCTTAACTTCATCAATAAATCCGGGCATCAAAGTTAAAAATTTTTTTATAATATTCTCATCGTAAGGAATATTTAATTCTTTTAGAATTCCTTTTAAACCAAGATTAGTAGCACATTCAAAACAAAGGTGAAGTGCTTTCTTCTCTCCATTTATTATCTCTGTTATAAAAATTGTCGCTTCTCTTTTTTTACATATGTCACAAAACATCTTTTTAAAACCTCTAAATTCATTTTAACATATTAAATTTTCTATTCTTTTTGAAACAATATCTTTACCTAAGAGTTCTATTAAAATATATAAACCAGGGGATGCATATCTACCAGTTAAAATGTATCTTAAAGACTGCGCAATCTCCTTCAATTGAAGATTTAATTCATTTAAAATTGTCTTAATAATATTCTCAATTTGACTACTTTCAAAAATCTCCAAATGTTTTAATTTCTCATATAATAATCTCAAAAAATTAATAAATTTTTTGTTTTGTTTGATATTTAAAATCTCTGTTTCATTATAAACAGGTTCTTTATAGAAATATTCTGTAAGATTTTCTATATCACTTAAAACTTTAATATTCCCTTTTATCTCTATTAAAAGTTTTTTTAAAAATTCAACTCCTTTTGTTTTTAATTCTTGTGGAATAAATTCATCAGCAATTTTTAAAAATTTCTCATTATCTAAATTTCTTATATAGTATGAATTTAACCATCTAAGTTTATCATGGTCAAAAACAGGGGAACTTTTAGAAATTTTATCAAATGAAAATAAATTTATCATTTCCTCAATCGTAAATATTTCTTTTGACTCCTTTAAAGAAAATCCGATTAGAAAAATGTAATTTAAAATTGCATCAGGAATAAAACCCTCTTTTTTGAATTCTTCTATTGAAACAGATCCATGTCTTTTAGATAATTTTTCTCTATCTTTTCCAAGAATAAGAGGTAAATGTCCAAATTTTGGTGGTTCAAATCCCAGTGCATAATACAAAAGTATTTGTTTATGTGTATTTGAAAGATGATCTTCTCCCCTAACAACATGAGTTATTTTCATTTCAATATCATCAACAACACAAGAAAAGTTGTAAACTGGCATACCATCGCTTCTTACAATTATGAAATCATCCAAAATTTCATTATCAAATTCAACCACACCTTTGATTAAATCATTAAAAGCAACTTTCCCATTTGGTATTCTAAATCTATATACATGTTCTTCATTTAAATTTAATTTTTTATAAATCTCATCTTGAGTCAAATTTTTACATTTACCGCTATATTTATAAATTTTTCCTTTCTTTGCAGCTTCCTCTTTTTCTTTTTCAATTTCTTCCTTTTTACAAAAACATGGATAAGCATAATTTTTGTCCAGAAGAATTTGAAGGTATTTTTTATATATGTTTAGTCTTTCACTTTGAAAATATGGACCTTCATCCCAGAAAATATTCAACCATTCCAATCCATTTAATATTGCATCAACTGACTCTTTTGTTGACCTTTCAATATCAGTATCTTCAATTCTTAATACAAATATTCCTTTCTCTTTTTTTGAAAAAAGATAATTTATAAATGCTGTTCTTACACTTCCAATATGAAGTAAACCAGTTGGAGATGGTGCGAATCTTACTCTTATTTTTTCCATTCCGAACACTCCTCTCTAAAATCACAAAATTTACAAAAGTTATTCTCTTTTTTATAAAATTCTTTATTTTTGATTTTTGTTCCTATTTTTATTATTAGATCAAGTGACTTTTTTAAATTTTCTTCATTTAAAAAAACTCTTTTTTTGCAATTAAAATCCAGTGATAGATAATAAATAGATAAAAATCTAGGAGGTTTTTTAAATTCATTTTCAAATGCAAAATAATAAATTGAAATTTGAAGAATCTCACTTTCATCAACAAGTCCTAAAGAGTTAAAATCAAGATTATATTTTCCTGTTTTATATTCAATAAGTTCAAAATCATCATTTATTTTATCAATTCTATCTATAAAGCCATGAATTTCAAATTCATTAAAATTGAATTTCACTTCTTTCTCAACTTTAAATGCAATTTCGTAGTTAAAAATATTTTTATAATAATATTTCTTTAATAATTCAAGACCTCTTAAAAATTCTCTTCTTTCTTCTTCACTATCTTTAAATCCATCTTTTATCCAGTAATTTTCATATATTTCTTTTAACTTCTCAAAAGAAGGATATTTTGGTAAAGTATGAAATTTTGAAAGTGTTAAATGTAGCGATTTTCCAAAAGATTTATATGGTTTTGGTTTCTCCTTGAGTTTCAACTCATATAAAAAATAATATTTTAAAGGACATTCAATATATGTTCTAATTTTCGAAAAACTAAGTTTCATTAGTGAATAATTCATCTAAAATTTTATCAATTTGTCTTTTGGTGTTTTCCCAATTATGAGAATTATCTACTACTTTATCAGCATATTTTAATTTCTCTTCAATATTTAATTGTGCTTCAATTCTATTTTTCGCTTCCTCAAGACTATAATTTTCTCTTTTTATTAATCTCTCAAGTTGAGTTTCAGAATCAGTGTAAACTACCCATACCTCATCTACAAGTTTATGCCAGCCCGCTTCTATTAAAATTGCAGCATCAAGAACAGCATATTTTACTTTTTTCTTCTTTAACTCACTTATCTTTCTTTTAACTAATTTAGTTAAAATTGGTAAAGTTATTCTATTTAATTTTTTAAGATTTTCTTTTGATGAAAAAACAATTCTTCCAAGCTCTCTTCTATCAATAGAGCCATCTTCATTTAAAATATTTTTACCAAATGATCTTATAATTTTATTTTTTACACTATCAATACTTAAAACAGTTTTTCCAATTGAATCAGCATCAATTATTTTAAAACCTTTTGATTTTAAATAGTCACTTATTTTTGACTTTCCTGATGCAATATTACCTGTAAGACCTATAAGTTTCATTTTTTACACTCAAGCCAATTTTTACCAATTCCATAATCAACTTTAACTGGAACAGAAAGTTTAATAGTGTTTTCCATCTCATTTTTAACCATAGGAACAATTTCATCAATTTCATCTTGATGAACCTCTAATAATAACTCATCATGTATTTGTAAAACTATTCTCGATTTTTTATTTTTTAATTTATTCCAAATATTCACCATACTTGCTTTGATAATATCTGCTCCAGATCCTTGAATTGGAGTGTTAATTGCAACTCTTTCTCCAAATTTAACAAGATTTGAATTTCTTGATTTAAATTCAGGAATGTATCTTCTTCTACCAAGTATAGTTTCAACATAACCCTTTTCTTTAGCTTCACTTATGATATTATCTATGAATTTTTTAACCCCTCTAAATTTATTAAAATACATATCTATATAAACTTTTGCTTCACTTTCAGGAATTTTTAACTCTCTTGCTAAACCATGAGAACTCATTCCATATATTATTCCATAGTTTATTGTTTTTGCTTTTCTTCTCTGCTCGTCGGTTACATTTTCTATGGGTATTGAAAATAGTTGAGATGCAGTTTCTGTATGAATGTCAATTCCACTTCTAAATGCTTCAATTAAATTTTCATCAGAAGAAAAATGAGCAAGAATTCTTAATTCTATCTGAGAATAATCAAAAGAGGTTAAAATATAACCATCATCGGAGATAAATGCCTCTCTGACTTTTTTTCCAAATTCTGTTCTAATTGGTATATTTTGTAAATTTGGCTCCTTGGAAATAATTCTACCTGTTGCTGTTCCAGTTTGAATAAAAGTTGTATGTAAGCGACTATCTTTATCAACAAGTTCAGGTAAAACATTGAAATAGGTTGTTAGAAGTTTATTTAGTTCTCTAAATTCTATAATTTTTTCGATAATTGGGTGATATGAGAGAAGTTCTATCAAAGTTTCCTGATCAGTTGAAATATTTTTCTTATTTTTAAGAAAGTTCTTAAGACCTAATTTTTCGTATAAAAGAAAACTCACCTGTTTTGGAGATTGAGGGTTAACAGGAAAACCTGCTATTTCTGAAATTTCAATTGTTAATTTTTCAATTTTTTTCTTCAATTCATCCCTAATTTTTATTAATTTCTCTTTATTAGCTTTTACTCCATAAAATTCCATATCTGCTAACACATATGAAATAGGAAGTTCAATATCAAAAAGAAGATTTTTAAGATAACAATTTTCTATTTCTTTATACAAAATTTCCCCTAAATTTAATAATTTTGGTAATAAACTTTCATAGTTCTCAGAAGATACATTTTCACCTAAATATAAAGGTACTAATGTGCTTAATTCATAATTTTTTTTATTTGTATTCAATATATAACTTGCAAGTTCAGTATCAAATATATTGTTTTTAAAATCTAAAGGATAGAAACTTGATATTATATTTTTGAAATTGTGTGTAATCAAAATTTTTTCATTATTTAATTTAGATAAATCATCTTTATTTCCTTTAAAAAATCCCTTTTTGCAATAAAATAAAATTTCTCCATCACTCTTCAAAAAAGATATTTTATCTTCACTTAAAAGATCTTCCCAAGAAATCCAATTCATATCAATCTTTTTTTCGGGGACTTTAAACTTATCCATCAAAGAATGAAACTCTAATTCAGAAAATATTTTAATAATGTTATTTGTTTTCATTTCTTCTCTTTTCAATACAGATATTGATATTCTTAAATCTAAATCAGTTTTTATCTTTGCAACTTCATATGAAGAAAGAATTTGATCTTTATACTCCCTGATAATTTCTCCAATTTTTCCAGAAGGTGGATTTTCTATCAAATCAAATATAGATTTATAATCTTTTAAAATTTTAATCCCACTTTTTTCTCCGATTGAAGGTATTCGAGGTATATTATCAGAAGGATCTCCAATAAGTGCTTTTAGTTCAGGCAATCTTTCAGGTGGAATTTCAAATTCTTTTAAAAATTTATCCCTTGTATAAACTTCAATATCTGTTATACCTTTTTTAGTTAATCGAACTTCGCTATTATCTGTTAATAGTTGTAATAAATCTCTATCTGCTGTAATAATAATTGAATAAAAATTCTCTTTTTCTGCATTGTTTTTGATGGCACCAATTATATCATCGCCTTCATATCCTTCTATTTCAATTGTTTTAATACCAAAACTTTTAAGTATTTCTTGAACTCTTTCTTTTTGAATTTTTATTTCAGGTGGAGCCTTTGGTCTATTTTCTTTATATTGAGGTAAAACATCGATTCTAAAAGTCGGAGCACCTTTATCAAAAGATACTGCAATATATTCTGGATTCTCGCTATCAATTAAATTGAGTAAAATTCTAACAAATCCATAAGTAGCACCTGTTGGTTCACCTCTTGAATTTATAAGAGGAGGTAGTGCAAAATATGTACGAAAAAGAAGAGAGCTTCCATCTATTAAATAAATCTTTTTCATATTCATTTTGAATATTATATTAATTTTTTAAATTTCAGTCAACTTTTCTCTCTTTAAATATGTAAATTTTTTCTCCATCTCTTGTTAATTTAAAATTTTCTTTAACCCATCTTTCTATTCCTTCATCACTTTTTATAAATTCAATTTTCTTTTTTATCTCTTCAATTTTATTTTTATAAATTAAAATTTCGCTCTGTAAATTTTTAATCTCTATTTTCAATTTAAAAAACCTTATTAGAGGAAATGTAAATATGTAAATAAATATTAATATAAATAAAATTAATATAGTTGTTTCAAGTTCCTTTCTTTTGTTTATCAATTTGTTTTCCATTTCTACACCTTATTGAGTTTAATCATATTTGTTCCACCAGGTATACCAGGTATAACTCCTGAAACAGATACATAAAAATCACCCTTCTTTAATATATTTATACTTTTAGCCTCTCTTTCTATTGTTTCAATTATATCACTTTCGCTTATAAATTTATTAACTAAAATAGGAATTATACCCCAATAAATTTTGACTTTTTTAAGAACACTTTCATTTGGAGTAAGAGCAATAATAGGAACATTTGGTCTAAATCTTGAAATATTTATTGCAGTTTTTCCAGTTTCTGTTGTTACTACAATCGCTTTTGCTTTAGTCTTTAAAGTTAATAATACTGCTGAATAGCATATTGATAAAAGGGGGTCATTTTTTATATAAAATTCCATTGATAATAACCATGTTTCGTAGGGAAGTTCTCTTTCTACCTTTTTAGCAACTTTATTTAAAAATTTAATGACCTCAACAGGATATTTTCCTGCTGCTGTCTCTTGTGACAACATTAAGGCATCAGAACCATCAAAAATAGCATTTGTTATATCAGAGACCTCTGCTCTTGTGGGATATGGTCTTTCAACCATTGAATCAAGAATTTGAGTTGCAGTTATTGAGAATTTTTCTGAAAACAAAGTTTTATTCAATATCTTTTTTTGAAGCAAAGCAACTTCTTCAAGATTAATTTCAATTCCAAGATCACCTCTTGCAACCATAACACCATCAGAGACATCTATTATTTTTTCTATATTTTTTATCGCATCACTCTTTTCAATTTTTGCAATAATTGGAATTAAATATCCATGTTTTAATAGAAAATCTTTCAAGATTAAAACGTCATTTTCATTTTTAACAAAAGATAAAGCAATATAATCTATTCTTTCTTTTATTCCAAACTTAATATCTTCTTTGTCTTTATCAGTTAAAGAAGGGATATCTAAATTTTCTTTTGGAATATTTATACCTTTATTATCACTTAATTCCCCACCAAAAATAACTTTTGTTTCTATATAATCTTCGCCAGTTGATAAAACTTTGAGTTTTATTCTTCCATCATCAAGAAGAATGGTGTCTCCTTTTGATAAATATTTAGGCAAGTTTTTATATGATATTGATACATAATTTTTATCACCTAAAATATTTTTTGTTGTTAGTGTAAATAAATCCCCATTTTTTAAGAAAATTTTTTTGTTCTTAAATTTACCTATTCTTAATTTAGGTCCTTGAAGATCAAAAAGAATTGGTATATTTTTATCGATATTTCTTACCTTACTGATGAGTGTTTTATGATAAGAATGATCTCCATGTGATAAATTTAATCTAAATATATCAACACCACTTTCAAAAAGTTCTTTTATTGTTTTTTCATTTTCAGATGATGGACCAAGTGTTGCAATTATTTTTGTTTTATTAAAATTCATAATATCTATATCTTGATTTTCTCTTTCCACCAAATAATATTATAAGAATTATTCCAGCAATAAAACCACCTATATGGGCCCAATAAGCAACACCAGAGGCCACATTTCCTAAACTTGCAAAACCAGGTATCAGTTGAAGAATAAACCAAAACCCAAGAAAAATCACTGCAGGCACTGGAATTACAGAAAAATACCAGAAAAGTGGTACAAGTGCAAGAACTCTTGCATTTGGAAAAAGGTAAAAATATGCACCTAAAACTCCAGCAATTGCTCCTGAAGCACCTATAGTTGGTATTGATGAATTAAAGTAGATCAAAGCATGAGAAAAGCCTGCTATGATACCACACAAAAAATAAAAAAATATAAACTTAATAGAACCTAACTCATTTTCAACATTGTCTCCAAAAACCCATAAATAAAGCATATTACCTATTATGTGTGCAAAATTTCCATGTAAAAAAGTTGATGTTATAAGTTTTATATATTCAATGCCTCCAAATTTAAAAAGATTTCTAGGAATTAAAGACCATCTATAAATAAAAGGAACTGGGTTTTTCAATAAAATTTGATATAGAAAAATTAAAGAATTAATTACTATTAAAGAAACAACCACTATTGGAAATTTTCTTCTCGGATTTATATCAGAAATAGGTATCATAATACCTCCTTTTAACCTATAAATAAATTATATTTAATTACACAAAAATTTCATTTATAAAATTTTTAATTCTATATGAGAAATGCGATTCTAAAAAAGAAGCAATTATTTTGAAAATAATTTCTAATTCCTCTCTTTCAAAAAAAATATTTCCATTGAAATCATAATTAATTTTAATAATCTTTTCATAAAGATTTTTATTTAATTCAAAAAAATCTCTTGTTCTGTGTAAATCACAAACAAAACCATTGAAATTAAAATCATAAATATAATTTTCTTTTAGTTCTTTTCCACATTTTATGCATCTATCAAATGGAAATTGCACTCCCTCTATTTTAATAAAATTGAAAATAAAATTTACATAAATAGAATAATTGTTATCTGTACTTTTAAGATTGTTAAAAAATTCAATTAGAGTATTAAACAGATTCAAATTGGGATTATTTTCAACTTGAGTTCTATCGATTAAATTTAATACCTCAAGTGCTATAAAAGATTTATTAAGGTTCATTTTTATATTTATAAATGAATCTAAAACCTTTGTTTCAGTCATATAGTAATAATCCCTTTTTTTATACAAAGATGTATCAATTAAATTCATAGTTTCAATTATAGATGACCATTTAGTGTCTTTTTTAAATCCACTTTTTGCTCGCGCAACTATTTTACCAATTGAATCAGAAAACAAAAAAATTAAAGCATCATATTCTTTAATTGGTAATTTTTTTAAAATAAAAGAATTGACTCTAACTATTTCCATCTGGTTCAACTATTTTAACTGAAGATGATGTTCCAATTCTATTTGCACCTGCTTTTATTAAATCAACTGCTTGTTCAAAAGTTCTAATACCACCAGATGCTTTTATTCCAAAATTTTCTCCTACCACTCTTCTTATTAATTCAACATCTTCTTTTGTTGCTCCACCTTGAGAAAAACCAGTTGATGTTTTTACAAAATCCGCACCTGCTGATTTTACAATTGTTGAAGCAATTATTATCTCATCAAGAGAAAGAAGAGATGTTTCTATAATAATTTTTAAAATTATATCGCCTATCTCATTTTTAACTGCACTTATTTCATCAAATACATATTTGTAATTTTTAGATTTAAGAAAACCAATATTTATAACCATATCAATTTCATTTGCTCCATTTTTAACTGCTTCTTTTGCTTCAAAAATTTTTGTTTTTGTTGATGTATTTCCTAAAGGAAATCCTACTACTGTTGCAATTTTAATATCATATTCATTTATAAATTCTCTTGCTAAATTTATAAAGGATGGTGCAATACAAACTGCAAAAAAATTATATTTAATTGCTTCATCACATAACTTTTTAATATCAAAAATTGTTGCATCAGGTTTTAAAAGTGTGTGGTCTATATATTTAACTATCTCTTTTTTTGTCATATCAAAATCCTTTTACCTCATTAAATATTTCAATTATTTTAGAAAATGTATCTGCTCTTAAAGAGGCACCACCAACAAGAAAACCATCTATCTCATCTTCATTTGCTAACTCTTCGACATTTTCAATTCTTACACTTCCACCATAAACAATTCTAATCTTTTGTGCAATTTCTCCACCACCATATTTCTCTATCAACTCCCTTATAAATTTATGCATCTCACTTGCTTCTTTTGGTGAAGCATTAACTCCAGTTCCAATAGCCCAAACTGGTTCATAAGCAATAATAATATTTTCCAGTGAACTTAAAGGTATTTTTTTTAAATCAAGTTTAAACTGATTTTCAACAACTTCTTTTTCAATACCTTTCTTTCTCTCTTCTAGTGTTTCGCCTAAACAAAGAACCGTTTTTAAACCATATTTTATTGCAGATATCACTTTTTTATTTATCATTTCATCAGTTTCACTAAATACTTTTCTTCTTTCTGAATGACCAATTATTACATATTCAACTCCAAGTTCTTTTAACATTGTGGGTGAAATTTCACCAGTATATGCTCCACTTTCTTCCCAATGCATATTTTGTGCCCCCATATACATATGAGGCAATTCAAAAAAATCCTTTAAAAAATAAATTAAAGTAAAAGGTGGAAAAATAACAATATCACTTCCCCTTAAAAGAGATACGCTTTTGTTTAATGCGACAATTGTCTCTTTTGCATCATTCATTAGTTTGTTCATCTTCCAATTGCCGCCAATCCAACCTCTTCGCATAAAAATACCTCCTCATGAATTAAAGAAAGTTTTTTGAAAAAGGATAAGGTAAAAGTTCTTCCAATTTGTATATTTCATATTCATATCCATTCGAGAGAACAAGTTTTAAATTTGGAGCAAATTCCATCATAACTTGTCTACATATACCACATGGTGATGGTATATGTTTCTCATCATTGATATAAATTGCAATAGTGTCAAAGTCTTTTTCTCCTTCAGAAATTGCCTTAAAAATAGCGACTCTTTCTGCACAAATAGTTGCTCCAAAACTTGCATTCTCTATATTACAACCGGTAAATATTTTACCACTTTTTGTTAAAAGAGATGCACCCACTTTGTAATTAGAATATGGGGAGTATGCTTTTTCGCTTGCTTCTTTTGCAATTTCAATCATTTTTTGAATTAACTTCTTCTTGAGTTTCATCCTTTTTCTCAACCTTTATTTTAATAATTCTATTACCTTTTACCTCAATTGCAATAAATTTTAATGATTTATAATCACAAAATTCTCCCCTTGTTGGAATATGACCTAGTAAATCCAAAAATAATCCTCCAAGTGTTTCATAATTTTCATGAGGCAATTCTATACCAAGTATTTCTTCTGCATCTTCAATTGATATCTTTGCATCGAAAATAAACTCCTTTTCATTTAATTTTTTAAATGGAACCTCCTCAAGATCATACTCATCTTGAATTTCTCCAACTATCTCTTCTAAAAGGTCTTCCATTGTAACAATACCCTCAAATCCTCCAAACTCATCTACAACTATAGCCATATGTATTTTTTTCTTTTGCATTTCCTTGAAAAGTTCAGAAGTTTTTTTTGTATCCGGAACAAAAATTGTTTGATGTAACAAATCCTTTATATTTATATCTTTCTTATTAAAAGCAACTTTCAAAAGATCTTTAGCATGTAAAACACCAATAATATTATCTATATTATTTTCATATATTGGTATTCTCGAATGACCAGTTTTATTTATTGTCTCTATAATCTCTTCTATTTTTGAATCAACAGGTAAAATTGTAACATCTACTCTTGGAATCATTACTTCATATACTGGTTTATCTTGAAATTCAATAATACTTTCAATTAATTCCTTCTCCTCTTCTTCAATTGTTCCATTTTCACTACTCATTGATAAAAATATTCTTAATTCTTCTTCATCAAAATTTCTGCTTTTTTTAAGATTTTTACCAAATATTTTCAAAATTAAATTTATTATTGAGTTTGTAATAATTGAGAATGGTTTTAAAACATAAGAAACTAAAAAAACAAAGGGTTGAACCTTTAAAATGTAAGATTCTGGATTATAGGTTGAAATTGTTTTTGGAAGAAGTTCTGCAAATATTACTATAATAATTGTCATTACTATAGAGGATAAAAGTGTACTACCATATTTTATATTTTTTAAAAAAATTGTATTTGCAATAGATGCAGCAAGAATGTTCACGAAATTATTTCCTATTATTATTGTACTTATAAATTCCTCTGGCTTTTCTTTTAATTTTAAAATGTTTTTTGCTCTTTTATCGCCTTCATTTGATTTTTTTCTTAATTTAATTTCATTTGAACCTATAAAAGATATTTCAGAGGCAGAAAATATATAAGAAATGATGAGTAAAATAAAAATAATAATTAAGTTATTAACTAAATCTATACTTCCCAACTATTCATCACCTCTTTTTTTAATTATATCATTCTTGTTTTTGATAAAGAGCGGAATTAATAGAACTATTATAGAGAATATAATTGAAAAAAAGTCTAAATTTTTAATATAACTTATAAAAATGATTATTCCTAAAATTACTGAAAATATAGAAAATAGTAAAACACCTCCTGCAAATGCATCTTTCATGTTTTTTATTCTCTCATCATAATTTTTTTCTAATTTATCACACAAAATCTCAAGAGCACTATTTATCAGTTCTGAGTAAAGGACTAGGAAAATTGCAATAAGTACAAAGAAAAAATAAATTTTTTCAATTTTAAATTTGATTGAGAAATATACAGCTAGTATTGCTAATGATATTTGAATTCTAAAGTTTCTTTCTCTTAAATAAGTGATCTTTAAACCTCTAAAAGCATTTTTAAAACTATCAATTAGGTTTCTACTTTTCATTGTAATATTTGAAATATTCTTCTTCTTTTTTTCTCATAATTTCTCTATCTTTTTTATTCATATGGTCAAAACCTAAAAGATGTAGAAGGCCATGAATATAGAGTTTCAAGAAATTCTCATTCTTTTTTTCAATACTATATTTTGAAATCATAATCTCACCTTTAAGATAGGGAGATTTTTCATATAAAAATGATAATACATTAGTTGATCTATCTAAATTTCTATATTTTCTGTTCAATTCTCTCAAGTCTTCTTTATCCAAATAAGCAAGGGATATCTCAAAATTTTTATATCCTTCTTTTTTAACAATCTCTTCAGTTAATCTTTTTAAAAATTTCTTATCAATCGGTATTTTACTTTTTTTCTCGAATATCTCTATCTTTGAAGACATAACTTATCCTCTCATGATACATAGATGTTAGAGTTTTTATAAATGAATCCTTTATCTTTAAAATATCTTTGAAAGATAAATTTGAGTTATCAAGTTGACCATCAGAAATTTTTGAATCTATAACATCATTAACAAAATCTGAAAAGTTTTCACTTTCAATTTTTTCTCCCCTTACAGATGCTTCAACAGCATCTGCAAGCATAATAATTCCAGAAATTTTTGATGAGGGAATTGGTCCTGGATATCTAAATATTGATTCATCAATTTGAGGGTTAATTTGTTTTGCTTTAGAATAAAAGTAAGTTACAAAAGTAGTTCCATGATGTTCTTTAATTGCATCAACAACGATTTTTGGCAAATTATATTTTTTTGCAAGTTCCACACCTTCTTTAACATGAGAGATAATAATAAGTGCAGATAAAGATGGAGAAATTGAATCATGAGGATTAAATTGTGGATTATTTTCAATAAAAAAATCAGGTCTCTCCATCTTCCCAATATCATGATAATAAGCACAAACCTTAGCAAGGAGAGGATCCTCTCCAATAGAATCTGCTGCAACTTGAGCTAGAGTACTTACATTAAGAGAGTGTTGATAACTTCCTGGTGCTCTTGTAATAAATTCTTTTAATACAGGATTATTTATATTTAAAAGTTCAACAAGACCTACTGGAGTAGGTATTGATAAAATTTTTTCTAAATATGGCACAAAAATTAATAAAATAAGAATTGATACTATTGGATTCAAAATTATATATACTGAATTTAATAAATAACTTGTTAAATTAAAATTTCTATTTATTAATTCATAGGAAACATAAATTATAAAGTATGTTAAACTTACATAAGACCCAATTTTTAAATAGTCTGATATATTAATTATTTTTTTAGTTTTCAAAGAAAAAAATATCGAAACAAATGAAATTAAAAAAATCAAAACAAATTTGTCGCTAAAATTTATTGAATAAAAAATATTTAATGGTATTAGAATTGTTATTGATGTCAAAATATCAAAAAACAAAATGGTTAAGTTAGAAACAAGAAAAATAGGTAAAATAGTTACATTTTTAATAATTTTTCCAAATAGACAAGATAAAAAAAGAATTAAAATTATAAAAATTTTTTCTTTAATCACAAAAGTTTTAGTTAAATTTAAAATGTTATAAATGATAAAAGTTAGTACAACTGATAAAAATAATATAAAAATAATTACTAAGAGATCCTTAGTTGTAAAAAGAAGATTATAATCTCTTAAAACTTTTATTTCATCTTCTCCTATTATGGTTCCTTTAGGAAATATTGTATCTCCTTTTTTAATTGTTTTCACAACTGGTTTAATATTTTTAATGACTTCTTCTCTTTTTTTGTTTGTTAATTCTAAATTTACAATTAAATTTGGTTTTAAAATACTTTTTAGAATTATAAAAATTACCTTCTTTTCATTAACTGATAATTCTTTATCTTGTATTAAAATATTGAATTTTTTATCTATATTTTCTAAATCATTTTCTTTTATTCCACTTTGAATAACTATTGATGTTATTTCAATAAAATTATTTTTAAATTTTAAAAACTTTGAATTTGACATTGTCTTAATCTCTTTTATAACATCAATATCAAATGTTATTCCATAATTTTCGAAAATTGTTTCAAGTGCATTATTTTGATTGTTTCTATAATTTTCAAGAAAATCTATTATTTTTTTGACATTATCTATTACTTCTTTATCAATTTCAGGATTATATTCATAATAAATAGGAACATTCTCTAAAGCCAATTCTATTTGTTTTTTTGTCTCCTCTTCATCAATAATTTCTAAATTTTTTGGTGAAATTAAATCTTTTGTAAGTTTTGTGCCCTTTCTAACAAATATGTAAGGAGGTAAAAAAGAATAAAAAAGAAAAGAGAAAAATATTAAGGTTAATAGAGTTTTAATTATTATTTCTTCTCTATTAATTTTCAAATTTATTTTTCTTATATTTTTCAAAATTTTCATATGCTTCAACTATTTTTTGTACTATCGGATTTCTAACAATATCCACCTTTTCCAATTCAACAATTCCTATATCATCAATATTTTTAAGAATTTTTATTACCTTGACAAGTCCTGAATCTTTTGGATTTTCTATATCAATCTGAGTTATATCACCTGTAATTACAACTTTTGAATTGAAGCCCATTCTTGTTAAAAACATCTTCATTTGAGAATATGTTGTGTTCTGAGCTTCATCAAGAATAATAAAAGAATCATTCAGAGTTCTTCCTCTCATATAAGCAAGTGGAGCAATTTCAATTATATTATTTTCAATTAATCTTGTTACTTTATCAACTTCAACTAAATCATAAAGAGCATCGTAAAGGGGTCTAAAGTGTGGATCAACCTTTTCAAGAAAAGTTCCAGGCAAAAATCCAAGTTTTTCACCTGCTTCAACTACTGGTTTTGTCAAAATAATTCTTTCAACTCTTTTATCAAACAAATAACTCAATGCAGATGCTATAGCAAGATAGGTTTTACCAGAACCAGCAGGACCTATACAAAAGACAAGATCTTTTTTTCTTATCATTTCAACATATTTTTTTTGATTTTCGCTTTTTGGTTTTATCTTTTTTCCTTTACTAGAAACAAAAACTATGTCAACAAAAAACTCTCTTGTTATCTTGTAACTTTTATCTTTAATTGAACTTATACTTTTTTTTAATTCATCTTTTGTTAAAAGAATGTTTTTATTCCTTTTTATATCAAAAAGGTCTTTTATAAATTGATCTAACTCTTCAGGAATTTCATCAGATGAGTAAAATTTTAAACCATCTCTTGTGATTTTTATTCTTATATTAAAATTTTTTTCTAACTCTTTTATTAAATTATTATAATAACCTAAAAAGGTTATTGCTTCTTCCTCGTTTATAAAAGGATAAAAAGTTTTTTCTTTTAATTCGGAAGATTCTATAAGTTAACACCTCCTCTATTTATTTCTTTTTTCCTTTTCTTTTTCTTCTTTCAACTGATGGAGGGACAAAAAATTCTCTCTTTTTTATTTCAGAAAGTATTGCTTCTCTTTCACATTCTTTTTTAAATCTTTTTATTAAACTATCAAGATCTTCGCCTTCACGTCTATAAACTGCTGGCATTGCAAAATCTCACCTCCTTCTTTATTGGAACTCCGTAATGGAATTCAGATATAACTATTCCATATTCTACAAAATTTTTTGTATTTTGTAAATATATTTTATAAAAAACATTTTTCTCAAAATTACTATCAATAAAAACTCTTATATAATTATCTGTAAAACCGAAAAGAGCATTTTTTTTCTTAGTTTCTCCTAAAAATATAGCTTCTTTATTTATAAAACTATTTAAAACTTTTTGTGTTGTTTCTTTTGCTACTTTATTTATAATTTTCAATCTCTCTTTTAAAATATCTTCATTAATTTTTTTATCACTTAAATATTTAGAAGCAAGGGCTCCTTCTCTTTCTGAATAAGGGAAAATATGACACTTTAAAAATTGAACTTTATTTATAACATCTATTGTCTCATAAAAATCTTCATCACTTTCATCTGGAAAACCAACAATTATATCTGTAGTTACAGTTGAATTTTTAACTTTTTCTTTAAATTTTAAAGCTCTATCAATATAATAATCTTTATCATATCTTCTTCTCATTATTTTCAAAATTTTATTACTTCCACTTTGAAGTGGCAAATGTATATGTGAACAAATCTTTTCATTTTCAGAAATTAGTTTAATTAAATCATCACTCAAAAATTCAGGGTCTAATGAAGACAATCTTATTCTAAAATCATAAGGAATAGAGATAAGTTCTTTTAATAACTCAATTAAGTTTGTATTTTTATCAATTCCATAAAATCCCAATTCTGTACCTGTTAATACAATTTCCTTGTAACCATTTTTCAATAAATCAACAAACTCTTCTTTTATAATTGATTTATCCTTTGATTTTGCATTTCCTCTTAAATAAGGAACAATACAGTATGAACAGAATTTATTACAACCCTCTTCAATTTTTAAAAAAGCCCTTGTTCTTCCTTCAAAAAATGAAATTCTATCTTTTTTAATATTTTCTTTGAATTCGATATTAAAAATTTTGTAAATAAAATTTTTAATGTTAATTTCATCTTTTAATGGTAAATAATAAACTCTATCTTCATTTAATTTTTCTTTAAAACATCCAGTTACTACAACAGTTGCTCTAGTTTTAAATTTTTTTATATATTTTTTTACTTCATCTTCTGCTTTTTCTGTTACAATACAACTATTAATAATTATTAAATCAGAATCATTATAATTTGATACAAACAAAAAATTTTCATCCTGAGTTAGATTCTCTATAATAAGTTGAGAATCATATTGATTTACTTTACAACCAAATGTTTTGATATAAAATTTTATCTTCATCTTTTAAACTCTTGAAGTTTATAAAGAATAATACTTAAGATCACTATTGGAGCAACCTCTGCTCTTAATATTCTTTTTCCAAGTGAAAGAGGCACAAATCCTTTATCTTTAGCCATATTTATTTCTTTTAAACTAAATCCGCCCTCATTGCCAACAACTATTAATATATCTTCATCTTTATTTAATTCTATATCATAAAAACTTCTTTCTTCTTCAAGTTCCCAAAATATAAATTTATTATTTGTTTTTATATTTAAATTTAAGAAATCTTCAAATTTAATTGGTTTATTAATCTCTGGAATTACATCTCTTTTTGAAAGCTGTGCTTCTTCTTTAACAATTTTCTTTACTCTTTCCATTTTTTCTTCTTTTATAAGCGTTTCAGTTCTCTCAGTAATTAAAGGATAAAAAAATTTTACCCCAAGTTCAGTTCCTGTTCTAAGAATAAATTCATACTTTTTTTCTTTTGGAATCGCCTGTGCTAGATGTATATTTATTTTGGGCTCAAAACTATCATATATTCTTTCCTCAAGTTTCAATTTCGCAAACCTATCTTTTATATCTATGATTTTTGAAATGTATTTCTCACCTCTATCAATAACAACTATTATTCTGTCTCCTATTTTTGCCCTTAAAACATTTATAAGATGATGAAAATCTTCTTTTTCAATTTTAGCAATATTACCTTTAACTGAATTTCTCGGTATGAAAAACTCATGCACTTAAATGTTCTCCAATCTATCTTTTATTTCAATGGCGTGTTGTTTAAGAATTTTAAAAAGATATTCAAAATCGAATCTTTCAGGAGTTATAAAACCAAGTCCTGCTTCAACATTATCTCCCTTTAGATATGGAAGATCAATTAAAACACTCTTTTCAAGAGTTAAATTTCCAATTTTATTTCCAATTAAAATCAATAAATTTTTAAATTCAGTAAGAAAGTCAACTAATGAAAGTGCTTTTTCTTTTTCTTCAACAAATATTATTAAAGTCTCAAGGTCTTTTGATTTTTTAATATCTTCATAAGATAAAATATATTTCAAACCTTTAATATAAATATCTCCTATCTCTCTCTTCTTTAACCTCTCATTTAAAATTTTTTCAATTTCTCTTATCAATTCTGGATAATCTTTTTTTAATCTATTTAGATATTTATAGTTCCCTTCCTTGATTGACTTTAATATATCAATTTTTATATTAAAAAGTTCCTCATCTGAAATATCTTTATCAGTTTTTATTATGTATTCTTCGACTTTGTCTTCTAATGCAAGTATAAATAAAATTTTTCTATATGAACAATTCATTAAATGTAAATTCACTATTTTTTCCTCTTTGGGAACAGAATAGAAAAAGAATGAAACTGAACTTGTTAAATTTGAAAGTTTATTTAAAAAAAGATCAATAAAATCTTCTCCAAGTATCGCAAAAGATTTTTGAATATCTCTCTCTATTTTAAGATTTGTCATAACATTCATCTTTTCTATTATCTTATCTATATAAAACTTAATACCTTTTTCTGTTGGAATTCTTCCAGAGGAGGTATGTATATGAATTAAATAACCTTCTTCTTCAAACTCACTCATATAATTTCTAACTGTTGCTGGAGATACATCAAGCATATATTTTTCAACAAGTGTTTTAGAACCCACAGGCATACCTGTATCAAGATACTCTTTTACAGTTAAAAATAGAATAATCTCTTTTTTATCTTTTATTGTTATCTCTTTTATATCTCTCATTATATTAATTATATCAAATCAGAGAAAATCTCGTTGCTAATTAAAATTCCTTTGGTTGATATATTTAAGTTATTTTGATAAATTATTATTAAACCTTCTTTTTCTAGTTTTTTTAATTCATCATATATTTTATCAATATTTCCATATTTATTTTCAAAATCTTTTAAATTCAAACCACTTGTTTTTCTTAGAGACAGTATAAAAAGAATCCTTTTTAATTTTTCTTTATTCATATAGAAGATTTTTATGATTGGGTTTTTATTTTTTTCAATTGATCTTATATAAAAAAATAAATCTCCATTTTTAATATATCTACCATTTATAAAACTAAAAGATTTAGGGCCAAAACCTAAATACTCACCACCATTCCAATAGTTTAAATTATGAATTGATTCAAAGCCCTCTTTTGAAAAATTAGAAATCTCGTATTGTTTATAACCTGAATTTGAAAGAAAATCTTTAATTAAAGTATAACCATCTTTTTCCATATCATTATTCCAAGATTTAACTTTTCCTTTTATTAAATCAAAATAAATTTTAGAACTTTTATGATATTCAAGTGAGTATATAGAGATATGCTCTGGATTTAATAAAAAGGTCTCTTTTAATGAATTTTCTAAATCTTTTAAATTTTCATATGGAATACCTAAGAGTAAGTCTATATTTACATTATTAAAGCCACATTTTCTTATTATTTCAAAAGATTTAAAAATATCATCCCTTTTATAAACTCTCCCCAGAAATTTAAGAGAATCATCTTTAAAAGTTTGAACCCCAAGGCTCACTCTATTTATTCCATAATTAATTAAATTTTTAAATTTTTCATAACTTACAGATTCTGGATTTGACTCTATTGTTATTTCAATATTCTTTTTAATTTTAAAACATTTGTTTAAATTATTAAAAATTAATTCAAAATCTTTTTTATTTAGTAAAGATGGAGTTCCACCACCAAAATAGATTGTTTTAATTTCATAATCTTTAAGTAAATTTTCATTTAAATAGATTTCTTTAATTAATTTTTTTATAAAAATTTTTTTTATTTCATTTTTATATTTTACTGAATAAAATGAACAAAAATTACATTTTTCTATACAAAAAGGAATATGAAAATATAAAGAAATCTCCTTCATTCAACTTCCATAATTGAAAGAAATGCTTCCTGAGGTATTTCAACATTTCCTATCATTTTCATTCTTTTTTTACCCTCTTTTTGTTTTTCAAGTAGTTTCTTCTTTCTTGTAACATCTCCCCCATAACACTTTTGTAAAACATCTTTTCTTAAAGGTACGATTGATTCTCTTGCTATAATTTTCCCCTGGACCTTTGCCTGTAAAACTACCTCAAAAAGTTGTTTTGGAATAAAGTTTCTCATTTTAGTTAATATTTCTTTTGCCTTTCTATATGCTTCATCTTTGTATGTTATAAATGAAAGAGCATCAACAACTTTACCATTAACAAGAATATCAACTTTTATTAAATCACCTTTTTCCCAGTCAGAAATTGTATAATCAAAAGTTCCAAATCCTTTTGTCACAGATTTTAAATCATCAAAAAATTTAGTAATAATTTTAGAAAATGGAATTTTAGCCTCAATTATTACCCTATTTGGATCTATATAAATCATATTTAAAAATTTACCTTTTCTAACCTCAATTAATTTTAAAACTTCTCCTATAAAATCAGAAGGTATAACTATTTTTAATAATGCAATTGGTTCTAAAACTTCTTTTATTTTTGATTCATCTGGAAATTTTGAAGGGTTTGTTATTTCAATTTCTTCACCATTATTTAGCATGACTTTATATTTAGTTGAGGGATAGGTTATTACAATATTTTCCTCAAATTCTCTTTCAAGTCTCTCTTCAACTATTTCAAGGTGAAGCGAACCAAGAAAACCACATCTAAATCCTGGTCCTAATTGAGAAGAATCTTCTGGTTCATAAACAAATCCAGGGTCATTTAAATATAATCTTTCAATTGATTTTCTTAGCGATTCAAATCCTTGTGGTAATGCAGGATAAATTGATGCAAATACAACTGGTTTCAAAACTTTAAAACCAGGAAGTGGTTCAATGTTATGATGTTTATAATCAATAACTGTATCTCCAACTCTTATATCTCTTGGATCTCTTATTAACGCTGCAAGATAACCAACTTCTCCTGATATTAACTCTTCTTTTTCTTTAAGTTCTAACTCAAATATTCCTACCTCAATAACTTCAAAAACTTTTTTATTTGAATAAAGCATTATTTTCATTCCTTTTTTGATTTTACCTTCAAAAACTCTTATATGTACTATAACTCCTTTATATTTGTCATAATGAGAATCAAATATAAGTGCTCTGAGAGGAGAATCTGTTTTATTTATAGGTGGTGGAATTTCTTCAACAATTCTATCTAACAATTCGTTAACACCTGTTCCACTTTTTGCACTAACAAGAGATATATTTTCACTTTGCGTTAAACTAATAATTTCTTTCTTAACTTCATCTACTCTTGCATTAGGTAAATCAATTTTGTTTATCACAGGAATTATCTTTAAGCTATTTTCTTTTGCTAAATAATAATGAGATAGCGTTTGTGCCTCAACTCCCTGTGTTGCATCGACAAGAAGAATTGCTCCTTCACATGCAGCAAGGCTTCTTGAAACCTCATAACTAAAATCAACATGACCAGGTGTATCGATTAAGTTTAAAATATATTCATGATTTCCCTTTTTGTAAACAAGTCTTACAGGATGAGCCTTAATAGTTATCCCTCTTTCTCTTTCTAAAGACATTTGATCTAATGCCTGACCCTCTTTTAAAAGAGGTGAAGTTAATCCACACAACTCAAGAAATCTATCACATAATGTTGATTTACCATGATCAATGTGGGCAATAACAGAAAAGTTTCTTATATTCATAATTTATAAATTATAACACAATTATTGTATAATATGATTTATGACTTTGCCAACACATTACTCATTTTCTCTTTTTATTCTCTCTTTTATTAAAAAAGAACCTTCGATTTTTCTATATTCAATCATTTCTCTACTTCCTGACATAGATATAAAAATCAAAGATCACAGAAAACTGACGCATTCATTTTTATTTTGTTTTTTAATTTTGATACTCTTTAGAAATAATTTAATATTCATACCTTATATATCGCACATTTTTTTAGATTATCTAACATACACTCCTTTGCCTTTACTTTGGCCATATAAAGGTAAATATTCTTTAAGATTAATAAAAAGTGGAAATATAACTGACAGATTATTAACTATTCTATTTTTAATTCTTTTTTTACTTAACTATTTTCTTTTAAAATAAAACCCAAAAAATTTTTGTCTTTTTCTACATAAGGTTTGAATAGTTCTATAAAGTATTTATCATTTATAAAAATGTAAAATTCTATTTTTTCTTTGAATCTAAAATTAGCAAAATTTAGAAGTGCATCTTTTGGAAATAATTTACTAGAATCAAAAACTCTATAAACACTTTCACCTTTTAAAAGGGAGTAAGAATTTTTTTCATCAATTAAAAAACCATCAAGTGATAATAATTTATTTTTATATTGAGTTAAATTTTCATTATAAATAAAATATATTTTTATTCCCCTTAGCAAAAACTCTTTATCAATCATTATTAGAGATGTTATATCTATTTCATTTGACAAAATAACCATCTTTGTTTTATTAGATACTAATTCTCTCGTCAGGTTATTTATGTTTTCTCTATATAATAATAATTTTTCTTCTTCTTCATTAATGAAACCTTCTATTATTACTTCTTTTTCTTTATCAAACCATGAAACAAGAAGATTTAATATCTCACACATATATCTTATTGGGAGATATGTTCTTCCCTCTTTTATTATTGGGTAAGAGTCAATAAAAATTTCTAAATCATTTATTACTATTTTGTTTTTATTAACATATAGATTTATTATTAAATTTTTATTCTTTAAAATAACCTCTCCATCTTTCCAAATTACTTCATATCCTAAAGTTTCTGATATTACTCTAACAGGAACCATTGTTCTACCATTAAATAAAAAAGGTGATGCATCCATTAATTTTTTAATTCCATCAACAAAATAATTCTTATCACCAATTTTAAATTTTACTGTATTGAATATTCTAAATTTTACTCGATCTGTGAGAAGTGGTATACCTTTTAGGAAAATAGTTATTTCTCCTTTGTCTGCTGTAAACATTAATTTATCCTTAATATTTATACTTTTGGTTAAATTTATTTCATTTATTTTTAAATCAAAGTTATAATTTTTTTTGTATTCATAAAAATTTTCAAATATAGTAAAATCTATTTGATATTTTAAAGCATCAATATTTTTTAAATTAATTTTAACAGGCAAAAATGTTCCTAGCCTGAATAGTGAAAAATTAACCCCTTCTTCTTCACATATTTTCATTAATTTTTCTAAATTTTCATGTGTATCATTTGCCTGTATACCACATAAAATTTTTGAAGAAACTTTTTTCTTTGTGTTTTTAATTATTTCTCTTACCCACTCTATATCTTTTTCATAATTTTTATGATATGCAAGAGGTGATATAAAATCTGAAATTTCAGATAACTTTTTGTAATCTTGACCAAAATGTAAAAAACCATATGGAAATGAATCTTTTCCTCCTTCTCTATAAGACAAAAAAGATGAACCACTCTGAATTAAAGTTACTGAAAAAAGAATTTCTTTTGAAATTGATGATATAAAGCTTTTTATCTCATTCGAAAAATTTGTTATAACCACACTTCTAATATCTGCAAGAAGAATTACATCTTTATCTTTATTATCATAAAGTGAAAATATATCGATATTTTTTATAAATATTTCAAGGATTCTATTCCAATTTCCACCGCGAGAGATGAAATTATTTTTAACATAATCATCGTAACCATAATAAACATTCGGATACCTTATATAGTCAAGTTGAATCCCATCTGCATCGTAATAATAAATTAATTCTTTAACTATTGTTTTTATGTAATTAATGTATTTTTTGCTATTTAAATTAACAACTTTTAATTCTTTATCTGGATATGGAGATGGATTATTTTTATCAGGAGAGTGGAATGAAGCCTCACTTTGATTTTCTTTTAAAAATTTAGGATCATAACCTATAGGTATATAATAGTGAACATTAATTTGGTATTTCTTAAATATACCAACAATTCTTAAAAGAGTGTTTTCATATTTTTTATAAAGCAATTCACCATTAATATCCTTTGCTAGAATAAATACATTTTTTATATTTCGATTTAAAAAGAATTTACACAAATCTATTATTTCTTTTTGAGATGAATTTGAAAATGTATTAATATGAATCCATATACCATTACCAATATCATTTAAATTATATTTATTTAATTGAATGTTTTTTGAAAAATATATATTTGGGAATAACAAAAAAATTATTAATAATACTTTAAGGAATTGACTCATTTTTAGATAAATTCTTTATAGCTTCTCTTGCTGCTTCTTTTTCTGCACCCTTTTTACTTTTACCTTCACCAACTCCAACTATTTTATCATTTACAAAAACTCCAACTATATACGTTCTATTATGCTCTAAACCTTTTATCTCAAGTACTGAATATTTTGGTAATGAATCAAACATTTTTTGAGTGATTTCCTGAAGATAGGTTTTAGTGTCATAAATCTTATCAATTTTAATATTTTTTATTAATTTATTAATTATTTTTCTTGTCGATCTTATACCTGAATCTAAATAAATGGCACCAATAAAAGACTCGAAAGCATCACATAATATATTTTCTTTTTCTCTTCCATTGTTTCTCTCTTCTCCTTTACCAATAATAAGGTATTCATTTATCTTCAAAATTTTTGCAAATTTTGAGAGTGTTTCTTTACTAATAAGTATCGCTTTGTATTTTGCAAGTATCCCTTCTGAGACATTTTTATATTTTTTAAAAACTTTTTCGGTAATTAAAAAATTTATGATTGAATCGCCAAGAAATTCCAGTCTTTCAAAATTTATTGGAGGTTTAAGAATATCTTTTGATGTATGAGTTAAAGATATTTCGATAAGGTTTCTGTTTTTAATCTTTATTTTAAAGTTTTCTTCTATATAAGATATAAAATCATTAATTGAATTCACTTTTTAGATTCTCTAGAAGTTTCAGTTCAATTAGATTTTTTGCCATTTTTATTGCATTTTTTATTGCAATTCTTTTTGATCTTCCATGACAAACAAGAACAGTTCCATTAATTCCTAAAATTGGACTTCCTCCATATTTTTCATAATTGAATTTTTCAAAATTATTTTTAAACTCATTTTTAACAAGTAAATATGATAACTTAGTCTTTAAATTCTTTTTAAAAATATTTTTTATTAAATTTAAAAAAAGTGATGCCTCACCTTCAAGTGTTTTTAAAGCAACATTTCCAGTGAATCCATCTGTTACACATAAATCAAATTCGCCATATAAAAAATCTTTGCCTTCCATATTTCCAGCAAACTCATCACCAAAATGATTCTTTAATAATTTATATGCTTCTTTTGTTAAATCATTTCCTTTTTCTTCTTCTTCGCCAATATTTAATAATCCTATTTTTATTTTATCTTTTCTTGTAATTATTTTCGAAAAAATTTTACCCATTTGCGTCCAATGTAAAAGATTCTGAGGCTCTGCATCGACATTTGCTCCTGCATCAACAAGAATTAAAAAACCTTTTAGCGTTGGAATTATTGCTGATTGAGTCGGTCTTATGTAGTCTTTAATCTTTCCGAGTATAAAATAAGAAGAAGTTAATATAGCACCTGTATTACCAGCAGATACAAATGCTTCTCCAAAACCATCTTTTAAAAGTGTTAAGCCTCTATTTATTGAAGAATCTTTCTTCCTTCTAAAAGCCATTACAGGCTTATCATCCATTGTAACAATTTCTTCAGCATGAAATATCTCGAAATTTTTTCTTTCTTCTTCATTTAAATTTTTTTTAATTTCACTTTCTCTACCAACAAGTATTATATCAATATCTAATTCTTTTTTTGCTAATTTTGCTCCTTCTATTATCTCATGGGGGGCATAATCTCCCCCCATAGCATCTAAGATTATTTTCACTCCTCAACCTCTTTAGCAATAACCTCTCTTCCTTTGTAATAACCACAATATGGGCATACTCTATGAGGAACAATTAATTCATGACAATGAGGACACTCAACAAGATTAATGTTTGGTGGTTTGTAAAATTTTGCTCTTCTAATCCTAACCCTTGACTTACTCTTTTTTTTCTTTGGAACTCCCATATGATTACCTCCTTAAGTTTAAATTAAGATTCAAAAATTATTGTTACAGTTTTTGTATCTTGATTCCAGAATACCTTTCCACCTAAAAATTCAGAGACAAATCTCACAGGAACAACTGTTCTCCCTTTTAAAGTATAAGGAGCAACATCTATTGTATAAAAAACACCATTCATTCTAACATAATTTTTATTTTGGTCAACCCATAATTCAATGTAAACTTCATTATATATTATTATTGCCTTATTCTCTTCTTTAACCCATAAAACCTGTGCTCCTCTGTTCTCTGAAATAAATCTTAGTGGTACCATTGTTCTTCCTTTTTCAAGAAATGGAGGAAAAGGTAAAATAAAAGACACATCATTTACATAAGCAACTTGGTTTCCAATTTGAAGAACTATTTTAATTGCTGATAACTTTTCAAATTTAACTCTTATTACTCCATTGCCACCATTACTCTCAATATATATTTTACCTTCATCAATACTCTGTTTTTTAATAGCAACATAAATTATATTACTATTTCCCTCAAAACTTGTTTTATTTAAAACAATCCAATCATCATTTGTATAAATTTTTCCTTTTAGAATTCCTTTTCCTGTGTTAGTAATTTTAATTTCAAGTATATCATCTATAGTTTTAAAATTAAGAACATTTGGTTCAAATTTTAAGATTGGAATATCTTGAAGTTTTGGAAAAATGTTAAGATCTGATGATTTGGTTATTAAATCTTTTAAATTATCGTCTTTAAGAATCGCCTCTTTAAATTTAAGCAAAGTTCTATTTTTCTCTTTTAAAACAATTTTTATATAAAAAAGAATTCCTGTTCCGCTTATTCCTTGAACACTACCTCTTCTTGCACCACCAACTATTATCTCTCTTCTTTCTAAATCAACCTTTGACAAAAAGAAAGTTTGTGAATCTTTCTTTAAAAATTCACCTTCTTTTATTTCAACAATTTTTAAATTTTCTGGTTCAAATTCAATATAAATAGAGAATCCATAAAGATTTTTTACATTTTCTACTTTTACAGGAATTGTTATTTCTTCATTTGGTAAAATTTCTAAACTTGTATTTCCAAAAGAAATTAAAGTTTCTTGAAAGGTTAATGATATATTTAAAAAAGCAAAAATTAAAATTAAAAATAAAGTTTTTTTCATCACTCAATCACAATATTTATAATTTTGTTTTTTATATGAATAATTTTTTTAATTATTTTATTCTCAACATGTTTTTTGATTTTTGGATCATCTAAAATTATCTTTTCTATTTCTTTTTCATCACTATCTCTGTTTATTTTAATTCTCCCTCTTACCTTACCATTAACTTCAACAACTAATTCTATAATATCTCTCTTTAATATTTCCTCATCATAAGAAGGCCAATTTTCCATATTAACACTTTCTTTATTACCCAATCTTTCCCACATCTCTTCAGTTATAAATGGTGCAAATGGAGATAATATTAATATGTAATTTTTAAAAACTTTTTCCAAAAGTGATAAATTTATTGTTTCCTCTTCACTCATATAATCTTGTATTGAGTTTATAAGTTCCATCAATGAAGCAATTGAAGTATTGAATCTAAAATTATTTTCTATGCTATCTGTAACTTTTTTAATTGTTTCATTAAGTTTTATTTCAAGTTCTTTATCTTTGTTTTTATCTATTTTAAAATTTTTATTTATATTTCTTAATTCAATGAATCTACTGAATAATCTCCAAACCCTATTTACATATCTACTCATACCCTCTATTCCTCTGTCTGTCCAATCTGCATCAAGTTCTGGAGGAGCTATGAAAAGTATATATAATCTTTCTGCATCAACACCATATTTTTTAATGATTTCATCAGGCGACACAACATTACCCTTCGATTTTGACATTGTACTGCCATTATAAAGAACCATTCCTTGAGTGAATAAATTTTTGAATGGCTCTTTAAAATTAATATATCCTTTACTATACAAAAATTTTGTAAAAAATCTCGAATAAAGAAGATGTAAAATTGCATGTTCAACACCACCAATGTATTGATCTACAGGCATCCAATAATCAACATATTTCATATCAAATGGGAAGTTAGTTGGATTGATCAAACTATTAGGTGAAGTATATCTTAAATAATACCAAGAAGAACATACAAAAGTATCCATTGTTTCAGTTTCTCTTTTTGCAATACCTCCACATTTTGGACATTTTGTATTTACCCATGATTCTGCTGTTTCAAGTGGATTTTTTCCTTCAATTCCAAAATTTACCTCTCTCTCATCAGGCAACATAACTGGAAGATCTTCATATGGAACAGGAACTGTTCCACATTTCTCACAATTAATAATAGGAATTGGAGCACCCCAGTATCTTTGTCTTGAAATAAGCCAATCTCTTAATCTATATCTTACAACTCTTTTTCCTAAACCTTTTTCTTCAATATATTCACTTATTCTTCTTTTTCCTTCTTCAGATGGAATTCCTGAAAAATTTTGAGAATTTACCATTATACCCTCATCTTCATATGCTTCATTCATTAACTCTTCATTTAAACTGAAATCTTTATTTTGGATAACAATTTTTATTGGGAGGCCATATTTTTTTGCAAAATCAAAGTCTCTTGAATCATGAGCAGGTACACCCATTATTGCTCCTTTTCCATATTGATAAACAACATAATTTGCAACAAAAATAGGTAATTTTTCTTGTTTTAATGGATTTATTGCATAACTTTTTAAAAATAATCCCTCTTTTGTTAATTCTGTTGAAACTCTATCGATTTCGCTTAATTTTAAAACACTTTCTTTAAATTTTTTAAATTCTTCATATAAACCATTTTTTATAGCAAGTTTCTCAGAAAGAGGATGTTCTGGAGCCAAAGCCATAAAAGTTGTTCCAAAAATTGTATCAGGTCTTGTTGTAAAAATTTCAATTTTATCCTCTAAATCTAATATCGGAAAAGATATGTCAACTCCTTCACTTCTTCCAATCCAGTTTCTTTGCATTATTTTCACTTTTTCTGGCCAATTTTCAAGTAAATCTAAATCATTTAATAATTCTTCTGCAAAATGAGTTATTTTAAAATACCACTGCTCTAACTCTCTTTTCTCAACTACAGAATCACATCTCCAGCATCTTCCTCCAATAACTTGTTCATTAGCAAGAACTGTTTTACATTTAGGACAGTAATTGACAAGTGCTTTGTCTTTATAAGCTAGACCAGAGTTGAATAGTTCAAGGAAAAACCATTGAGTAAATTTATAATAATTAGGATCACATGTTGCGACTTCTCTATCCCAATCATAAGAAATTCCTTGTTTTATTAATTGAGATTTCATTATATTTATATTGTTATAGGTCCACTTTTTTGGAGATATACCTCTCTGTATTGCTGCATTTTCTGCGGGTAATCCAAAAGCATCCCAACCCATTGGATGTAATACATTATAACCTCTCATTCTTTTATATCTTGCAACTACATCTCCAAGAGTGTAGTTTCTTACATGTCCCATATGGAGAGGACCAGAGGGGTATGGAAACATTTCTAAAACATAATATTTTGGTTTATTATAATCATATTTAGAGTATAATCCTTCTTTTTCCCATCTTTTTATCCACTTTTCTTCAATTTCAGAAAAATTATAAAATTCCATTAAAAATTCCTCCATGTAACATGGTGGAGCAGACGGGATTCGAACCCGCGACCTTCTCCATGCCATAGAGACGCTCTCCCAACTGAGCTACTGCCCCATTTATCTAAATCATTATATTTTTAATTTGAAACCATGTCAAGTTTAATTTATAATTTTTAGAAAAGTTAAAATTTTTAGAAAGGAGGATTTGATGAATTTGTTAAAAAGGGTTTTAATAATTTTATTAATTTCCACAATTCTTTTTAGCTTTATCAACTTTAATATTTCAAAAGCACAACAAAGAGATATTGCTCAAGTTGGTGTAATTGGTTTAATGCCAGATGATTATGTAGGCTCTTTTACTTTGTTATGGGCAAATACTGTTGAGGAGGATTTCAAATCAGAATTATCTTTTCCAATGCAAGGTATGAAATTCAAAAATGGGCTTCTTTATGTTTTAGATACATCTTATGGAAGAATCCACATCTTTGATAAAAATTTAAAACACCTAAAAGTATTTGGTGAACTTGGATTTGGAGAGGGAAGATTACAATACCCAGTAGATTTAGATGTGGATAATAATGGTAATGTTTATGTTGCTGATTTCTTTAATAATTATGTAATAAAATTCTCTCCAATTGGAGAAGCTTTATTGCAATTTGGTGAAGAAGGAAGTGATGAAGGAAAGTTTAATGGTCCATCAGGAATTGCTGTCTCAAAAGATGGAAAAATTTATGTTTCAGATCAATTAAACTCAAGAATTCAAGTTTTCTCAGATAAAGGCGTATTTTTAAAGGTTATTAAAATTGAAGAAATAAGAAATCCTCAGGGTATGTGTTTTGATGAAGAAAATAATCTTTGGGTTGTTGATGCAAAAAATTGTAAGGTTTATAAACTAGATACTGATGGAAAGATTTTATTTTCTTTCGGAAGTAAGGGTGGAGCAGATATACAATTTGTATATCCTTTTGATGTTGAAGTTAAAGGTAATTTTGTCTATGTAGTTGATAGAGGTTTAGGAACTCCACTGAATCCAAGTATTAAAAAATTTGATAAAAATGGAAATTTTGTTTTGAAATTTGGAAAAAGAGGAACAAGAGTTCCTCTTCAACTTGGAGAATTTTTAACTCCAGCAGGAGTCGCTATCGATGAAGATGAAAATGTTTATACTTTTGATGCAGGATATTTTTATGGACCAGGTAATCCATTTGGATGGCCAAGAACAACAAGATTAACAGTTTTTGATAAAAATGGAAATGCAAAAACTAAAATAGATTATAATTATGATCTTGAAGGGAGACTCATAAATCCAATTTCTGTATCTGTTGATTCATCTGGAAATATTTGGATAGCCCATTGGGCAAACTTCAGTGATATTGGTGAGGTTGCAATCTTTAACAGTGATGGAAAATTTTTAAAAAAAATAAGTGGTATATCACAAGATAAACCTTTTGCTGCAATTGGCGGTGTTTTATGTGGAAAAAATGAAGTATATGTTTCTTCAGGAATTGAAGGAGCACCAATATCAGTTTTTGATTTACAAGGTAATTTCTTAAGAGTTCTTGAGAATTGTAAAGATATAATACTTCAACCATATCAAATGACATTTGATAATCAAGGTAGAATTTGGGTTGTTACAAGAAACTTTATGGTATATGCAATTTCACCAAAAGATGGTACTATACTTAAAGAATTTCAAATAAAAGGTGAAGCAAATGCTATTGCAGTTGATTCAAATAACAATATTTATGTCGCGACATTTGACCATTATGTAGATGTCTATGATGAGAATGGTAAACTTTTAAGAAAAATAGGAAAGGGTGGTGGAAGAGCGCTAGAAAAATTCTGGTTCCCAACCGGAGTAGCAGTTGATAAAGATGGTGTAGTGTATGTAGCTGATACTGAAAATGGAAGAATACAGATGTTTAAGAGTGATGGTATATTTTTAGGTTCAACACCAAGAGGTTATTATGAACTTGCACATTTATTCATTGGTCAAGATGGTTTAATATATGCAGCAGATCTATTTCATAATGTTGTAAGAATAATTTCTCCTTTTGGAGAAAAATTACAAGATTATTCTTTCTCAATAACTGCAGATGCAATAGAAAAAATTTCTAAACCAGGGATTGAGGTGACATTTAATTTAACATTATCAAATAAAGGTGCAAAAGAAGATACATATTTAATTAATTTAATATCAGATGTTTATGAATGGAAAGTATTATATCCTAAAGAATTTATGGCCAATTCAAAAGAAAAAAAGAGTTTTGAAGTAAAAGTTACTCCTCCTACTTCAGCAAAAATAGGAGATGAAATGAAGATTGACCTTGAGATAAAATCAAACGGAGATCCAAACTTAGTTAAAACTATTTCATTAAAGGTTGTACTTGCAACAAGAACAAAAGTTTTAATTAGTGCCTTACAGGTAGATCTTGATTCATCATTTGAAATACCGGTTCTAATTCAAGAAGTTGAGAATTTATATGGTTTTGGATTTACTTTAAACTATAATAAAGAATATTTGGACCTTGAAGATGCAATTGAAGGAGAATTTTTAAAGAAAGATGGCATATCTACTCTATTCTTAAAAAATGTCAATAAAGAAAAAGGTGAAATTATAATTGGAGTATCAAGAACAGGAAAAGTTCAAGGAATTAGTGGAGAAGGTTTACTTATAAAATTTAAATTTAAAGCGCTTAAATTAGGTAAAACTACTATAAAAATCACAAATCTTGTTTTAAAAGACCCAGATCTTAATGAAATAAAAGCAAATCTTGAAATAGGAGAAATTAATATTGTTGAACCAGATAAAAAACCACCTGTTCTTTCTTTAAATCTTCCAAGCGAAACAAAAACACAAGATTTACTAATCAGTGGAAAGCTAACAGATGAGAGTGGAATAAAATATCTAAAAATAAATGGAAAAGAAGTTCAAGTTAAAAGTGATGGTTCATTTAGTTACACATTAACTCTTGTTGAAGGAATGAATAAGATAACGATCGAAACAGAAGATTCAAGAGGAAATAAATTAACCAAAGAGTATTATGTTAATTATGTTAAAAAAATAATATTAAAACTTCAAATAGGAAACAAAATTATGTTAGTTAATGATAAAGAACAGGAAATTGATGTTCCACCTCAAATAATTGAAGGAAGAACACTTTTACCTATAAGACACATTGCAGAGCCATTAGGTGCAACTGTTGAATGGGATCCAAATGAAAAGAAGGTAACTGTTTCTCTAAAAAATACAGTTATTGAACTTTGGATTGGAAAAAATATAGCAAAAGTAAATGGAGTTAATACTCCTATAGATCCAAATAATCCTAAAGTTGTTCCAATGATTATTCAAGGAAGAACTATGCTTCCTGTAAGATTTGTTGCTGAAAATCTTGGTTGTAAAGTTGATTGGGATTCAGCAACAAAAACTGTAACAATAACTTATCCAAAGGATTAAATTAAAAAATTAGGCCCCTCCAATTTGGAGGGGCTTTTAAACTTTATGGACAAAAAAGATTTTGGAAAATTAGGTGAAGAAATAGCAATTAATTACTTTAAAAATAAGGGTTATAAAATAATTGATAAGAATTTTAGAACAAGATTTGGTGAAATTGACATAATTTGTGAAAAGGATAATTCAATAATTTTTATTGAAGTTAGAACCAAAAGAGATTCAAGTTTATTATTACCAGAAGAGAGTATTACAAAAATAAAAATTGAAAATTATAAAAAATTAGCACTTCAGTATCTAATAAATTCAAAAAGAAAGTTTAAAGATATAAAATTTGATTTTTTAGGCATTGAATATAAATCAGAAAAAGATTTTAAATTGACTCATATAGAAAATTTTATTGAATAGGTTTTGTCAATTCATAAAGAGCAATTCCTAAAGCAACAGAGGCATTTAGGTTATCAGTTTTACCAAATGTTTTTATTTTAACAACAAAATCACTTTCTTCAATGACTTTTTGATTGATTCCTTTATCTTCACCACCTATTATTAAAATAAAAGGTTTATTAGGTTTAAAATTATGTAATTCTATATTACCTTTCAAATCAATCGAAATAATCCAAAAACCTTTCTTTTTTAATTCCTTTATTGAATTTATAACTCCACTGAATTCATAAATCTTTAAATGAAAAATTGCTCCAGTTGATGTTTTAATAACTGTACTTGTTATAGGGGAACTTCTTCTTTTAGGCAAAATTATTCCTTTTGCACCAAAAATTTCTGCACTTCTAATTATTGCTCCGAGATTGTGTGGATCTTCAATATTTAAAGGTAAAACATAAAAGTCGTCTCTATTAAATTTTATCTCATTTAATGAATAGATATTAATAGGTGAAGTATAACCTAAAAAATTAATTTTTTTATCAAACTTTTTAAAAAACTCATCACCTTTGTAAGTAATTGGTATTTTATTTTGTTTCAATGAATCCTCTAATTCTTTATTTTTATAACCATATCTAAATATTACCTTCAAAAGTTTATTTTCTTTTATTGCTTCTAAAATTTCATTTTTGTTAAAAATTATATAATTATCGTTTAAATATAATTGTTTCTCTTCTTCCATCTCTTATCTCGTATCCCAATTCGCTTAATCTTTGTCTTATTTCATCTGATTTTTCAAATTCTTTATTCTCTCTCATTTTTTTTCTTTCATCTATTATTTTTTTAATTAACTCATTTTCTTCTAATTCATCATATTCATTTGAATACAGATTATACTCTTTTAATATCTTAATTAACTCTTCTTTTAAATTTTCAACAACTTTAAATGATATCTTAATTCCTAAAATATTTAACATCTTGTTTAAAATATCTTTTAAGAGTTTATACTCTCCTATTATCTCTTTTGAGTTGAATTTATTAATTAACTTAAATATAGTTCCAATAGCACCTTGTGTATTGAAATCATCATCCATAAAATCAATAAATTCATTAAATATTGAATCAATAATTTTTTTAGAGTTTTCATCGCTCAGGTCTTCCCTTTTAGATAAGTCCTCAACAATAGAATAAAATTCTCTTATTTTGTAATATTCATTTCTTGTCTTTTCCATTTTCTCTTCAGAGTAATCTATTGGCGAGTGATAATCAGATGATAAAAGAAACAGTCTTAAAACTTCAGGTTCATACTTTTTTATTATATCCTCTATAGTTAAAATATTTCCAAGTGATTTTGACATTTTTTCTTTATTAATTGTTATTAATCCATTATGAAGCCAATATTTTACAACTGGACTATCTCCTTTCCATGCTTCACCCTGGGCAATCTCATTTTCGTGATGAGGAAAAATCAAATCTATTCCACCACCATGAATATCAAACCCAAAATCAAGATATTTTATAGACATTACCGAACATTCAATATGCCAACCAGGTCTTCCTTTTCCCCAAGGTGAATCCCATGAGATTTCACCTTCTTTTGCCTTTTTCCATAAGGCAAAATCAAGAGGGTCCTTTTTTGTTTCATCAACTTCAATTCTTACACCTTTAAGGAGTTCATCAATTTTTCTATTTGAAAGTTTGCCATAACTCTCAAATTTATTAACTTCAAAATAAACTCCTGTATCTGTTTCATAAGCATATCCTTTATCTTGAAGATCTTTGACCATTTTTATAATATCATCTATATTTTCAGTTACTCTTGGATATATATTCCCATCTATATCTATATTCAATAACTCAATATATCTTTTGTACATATTTATGAAAGTTTCTGCAATTTCTTTAGGAGGTAAACCCCATTCTAAACTTCTCTTTATTATCTTATCATCTATATCTGTATAATTTTGTACATATTTAACATCATAACCTTTAAATTTTAAATATCTTTTAATTGTATCATAAATAACAAGTGGTCTTGCATGTCCTATATGTGGATAATTATCGGGAGTTAATCCACAAACATACATATAAACTTTATTTTTTTCTCTTGGCACAAATTCTTCTTTTTTTCTTGATAATGTATTATAAACTTTTATCATAACTTACTAATTACCTCCTCAAATCTTTTTAAAGTCTCCTCTTTACCCAAAAGATATATGTAGATGTAAATTTCAGGTCCCTCATCTTTATGAGTAATAAGAACTCTTAGTGGATGATAAAGATTTTTTCCTTTAATTGAAAGTTTTTTTCCAACTTCTTTTATCAAATTTAAAATATTATTCTCCTCCCAATTATCAATTGCTTTTATGGCATTATAAAATTCAATAATTAAATTTTTATTCTCTTTTAAGTAAAAAATTTTTTCCTCTAATATATCTTCTGGTTTAAATATTTCATCAATTAATTTTTTTACATCGCTTATAACAAAAATGTGATCTCTCATTAATCTTAGAAAATCTTTTAACCATTCATCACTTTTTAAAACTAAATTTTGATTTATATAAAATTTCTTAACTCTTGAAAAAAGTTCATCTAAAGATAACATCTCAATATATTTATGGTTCATCCATCTAATTTTTGAAGGTGAAAAAATTGCATTGCTTTTTGAGAGATTTTCAATACTAAACTCTTCTATTAATTCTTGAAGAGAAAAAATCTCTTTTTCTTTTGTTTTAGGAGAAAATCCCAAAAGTGCCATATAATTTACAAGTGCTTCAGGTAAATAACCTTCATTTCTATAATCTCTTAATGAAACAGAACCATGTCTTTTTGAAAGTTTTGTGTGATCCTCTCCAAGTATCATTGGCAGATGAACAAATTTAGGCAAAGGAAAGTCAAGAGATTTATATAGTAAAATTTGTCTTGGTGTATTTCCATGTAGATGGTCTTCTCCTCTTATTACATAGTTTATTTTCATTAGCGCATCATCAATAACAACAGCAAAATTATATGTTGGCATTCCATCTGACCTCATAATTACAAAATCATCAAGATTTTCAATTGGAAAAGCTAAATTACCTCTTAATTCATCTTCTACAACTACCTCTCCATTAAGAGGTGTCTTAAATCTTACTACTGGATTTGGATTTTCTTTTAATTTTTCGTCTATTTGCTCTTTACTTAAATTTCTACATTTTCTTGAATATTTCGGCATTAAACCTTTTTTAAGCATTTCCTCTCTGTCTTTCTCTATTTCTTCTTCACTACAAAAACATAGATATGCTTTATCTTCTTCTAATAGTCTATTTATATAAAATTTATAAATATCTAATCTTTCAGATTGCCTATATGGTCCATAAGGACCACCTATATCAGGTCCTTCATCCCAGTTAATATTAAGCCACTTTAAGCCTTCAATAATATCATCTTCATATTCTTTTTTAGATCTTTCTTTATCTGTATCTTCTATTCTTAAAACAAATTTTCCATTATTTTTTCTTGCAAAAAGAAAGTTAAAGAGAGCAGTTCTTACATTTCCTATATGCATAAAACCAGTTGGAGATGGTGGAAATCTAACTCTAATCATAAAACCTCCTAATCTTTTTAAAATCTTTTAATTATTATACAATAAAAATGAGGTTAAAGATGTTGTCTGATTTATTTACATTATTAAGGATATTAAGTGGATTGTTTATTTTATATCTTGCTCTCTTTAATATTAATAATTTTCATCTTTATTTCTACACAATTCTATTTGGTTGGACAACTGATATATTAGATGGATTTTTTGCAAGATTAACCAATAAAGAAGGTAAACTTGGTAAATATGATTTTCAAATAGATCTATTTTTTGAGTGGTCTTTTTTCTTCTATTTATTTATTATTAATTATGTTAATGAAAAAATCTTTATTTTATACAATGTTATTTTCTTCTTTGTTCTAATTTTTTATTACAACAAAACTCTTTTAATGACTATACAGGCACCAGTGACTTTCTCTCCTTTTATAATTGCAATTTTAAATTATGAAGACTTAAAAGTTACAATTTTTATCTGGATAATTATAAATCTTCTTTTATTCCATAAAAGATTTTTAAAGGTAATTAAAGAATACATTGAGGGTGTTCCAAATCATAATTTAAATAAAAGCGAAGATTTTTATAAGAATAAACAGAAAAAATAAATATTTACATAAAAGATTTTTTTAATATAATAAACTTTAGGAGAGATGGCTGAGTGGCCGAAGGCACCCGCCTGGAAAGCGGGTAGGTGGGTTAAAACCCGCCTCGCGGGTTCGAATCCCGCTCTCTCCGCCATAAATTAAGAAAATACAAAATATATAAATACACAAGTTTTTTTTTTTTTTTTTGGGGCAGTGGCTCAGAGGGAGAGCGCATCCTTCGCAAGGATGAGGTCGCGGGTTCAAATCCCGTCTGCTCCACCAATATTTTTTATCTCATTTATTAAACTTTTTATAAATTTTAACTTTTTGATATAAGACTCAACTCTTTCTTTTTGTTCATTATCCTTAATTATATATTGGTAGTTATCAGGAAAATAATTTTTTATATCATCATCAGATATTTGAATATCTTTTGAAAGTAAACTTAAAATAATGTCAAGTTTTATTTGATCTTGAGAACTTTTATCAAAACTTTCTTTTAGATCTTCAAAAGACTCATTCCTTGCTTTAAGAAAATCTTCAAGAGTTATACCACTTTTCAAAAGTTCTTCTTTAAGGTGCTCGATCCTATGATTTGTTTCGTCATCAATATAAGTTTTAGGAACATAAAAATCATTTGTTTCTGTTAACTTTTTATTTATATAAGATTCAATAAATTCATCACTAAATCTCTCTTTAATAATTGTGTTCTTAACTTTCTCTTTAAATTCATCCAGATTTGAAACATCAAAATCTTTAAAAAATTTTTCATCTAATTCAGGATATTTTGGAGTTTTTATCTCAATAATTTCGATCTCTAATTTATTTCCTTGAATTTCGATTTCTTTTTTATCACCAATTTTCATTCCTAAAACATATCCTTCAAACAAATTTTTACCTTCTCCAACAATAAAAGAAGTTTCTTTTTCCTCAATGTTGTCTAAAAATTTATATTTTAAAATTACATAATTCCATTTTTCAATAATACCTTCTTTCGGAATAAACTCTTTCATCTCTTCCTTGATAAGGTTAATTCTTTTTTCAATTTCTTCATCTGTTACATTCTTTAGATCATCTACTATTTCATTTAAATTTACACTTTTGACATCTGGAATTAAATATGTTGTTAGATAAAAAATTGGAGAATCAATCTTGAAATCACTGAAATTTACATCAACAGAAGGAAACAAATTTTTAATTTCATTGAAAACTTTTTCAATTGTTTTATCTCTTAATCTTTTTTTAATTTCATTTAAAATAGTATCTTCACCTATAATATTTTTTACGAGATTTGGAGGAGCCTTTCCTGGTCTAAAACCAGGAATTTTTACCTTGCTCGTATAATAATTTAAAATTTCTCTATACTCCTTTTCAATCTCCTCTTTTTCAAAAGAAACCTCATAATTTACTTTGTTTTTATCAGAACTTTTAATTACTAAATTCAAATTAACCTCCTCTACCTAACAAAACTTTGTTATACCATTCTATTAACTTTTCAACTTTGTTTCCATATATAATAATAGATTCATTTTCATATTTTAAATTTTCTTTTAAATTTGCTAATTCAATATTTGTCTTATATTTCAAGTATCTTTCTTTAACTAAATCCTTAAATTTATCAAATCCTTCAATTCTATCTAAAATTTTAAAGATATAAAAACCTTTTACTGTAGTTATTGGTTTTGAAACTTCTCCAACCTTTAAATTAAAGATAACTTCATTAACAGGTCCAATATATTTAAAAATATCAAAATAATCTGTAATTCCATTATTCTCTTTTTCATCAGAATAATCTTCAACTACTTGATCAAAAGGAACACCCTTTAAAATTTTTTCATATGCTTCATTTATTTTCTTCTCTTTTTCTTTGTAATCTGGATCTCCTTTATCAGAACTAATGTATATAACTTGAGCTTTTAATTTTACAAATTCTACTTTGTTTTCATTGTGATATTTTATAAGTTCATCTTCTTTTAAATTTTTTGAAATTTCATTTAGAATTTCTTTTTCGATTAGAGATACATAGTATTTTCTCAATTTATCACTCTCTGTGTATTCTTCGAAGCCCTCTATTTTTTCAGGTGCATTATATCCTTTCTCAATTGCATATTTCATAACAAGGGAATCCTCAATAATGTCATCAAGAACTTGCTTTTTGATAGTTACATATCTTTCTTGAAAAGTCGGTGAATATACATTTTCTAAACCGATATTCAATAAAATTCTATTTTCAAGATCTTCATAGGTAATGATATCATTTCCTACTCTTGCTGCTATTTGAGATTCTTGTTGCCACCAATTAATAAATTTTAAGTAACCAAAAATTCCAACTAATATGACTAAAATAAAAAAAATAAAATATTTAAGGATCTTCTTCTTTTTAATTTTTTTATATATTCTCTTTTTCATCTATATTGGTGCGAAGGGCGGGACTCGAACCCGCATGGGCTAATGCCCACTGGATCCTAAGTCCAGTGCGTCTACCAATTCCGCCACCCTCGCAGTAAATTGGTGGGTCGTACAGGACTCGAACCTGTAACACCCTGATTAAGAGTCAGGTGCTCTACCATTTGAGCTAACGACCCACCTTGTATTAATCGCGACTTAACATTGGTGCGCCTAGCAGGAATCGAACCTGCAACCTGCGGATTAGGACTCCGCTGCTCTATCCTATTGAGCTATAGGCGCGAATGGGGTGGACGACGAGACTCGAACTCGCAACCATCGGATCCACAGTCCGACGCTCTAACCAATTGAGCTACGTCCACCATGGTGCGCCCAGCAGGATTCGAACCTGCGACCTACGGATTAGAAGTCCGTTGCTCTATCCTACTGAGCTATGGGCGCAAATATGGTCGGGGCGAGAGGATTCGAACCTCCAACCTCATGTACCCAAAACATGCGCGCTAGCCAAATTGCGCCACGCCCCGACATCAAATAAAAAGTATATTAGAATTTTGAAAAATTTCAAGAGGTTTTATTTGATAAAGAGCGATAGAATAAATGCAATTATTAATGCTGGTAAAAAATTTGATAATTTTATTTTTTTTAATCCAAGAAGATTAAGTCCTATACCTATTATTAAAACACCACCAACCCCTGTAATCATATTTATTGTGTGTTCAGTAAATAAACCTTTAATTAAGGTTGATAATAAAGTTATTCCTCCTTGATAAATTAAAATAGGGAAAATAGAAAACATTACACCTATGCCAAGAGCAGAAGATAAAGCTATTGAAGTTATGCCATCTAAAATTGATTTTGTGTATAGAATTGTTGCATCGCCGGTTAAACCTTCATTTATAGAACCTATTATTGCCATTGATCCAACACAAAAAACAAGAGTTGAGGTTATAAAACCCTCAGTAAAAGGAGAATCTGATTTTATTTTTGATTTTATTCTATCACCTATCCCATTTAAAAATTCCTCAATTTTTAAAAGTTCACCTATTATTCCTCCAAAAAGTATTGAAAAAACCATTATTATTATGTTGTCTGTCTTTAGAGAAAGCATAATTCCAAGGGTTAAAGAAGAAAGTCCAACACCATCAAAAGCTATCTTTTTTATTCTTTCTGGAAATTTCGAACCCATTATAATTCCAATAGAACTTCCTAAAATTACTGTGAGGATATTAAAAAGTGTTCCCTTCATTAAATGAAATCTTAAAGGGAGAACTTATACGCTCTCCCTTTCTTCTACTAACTCTTTTTTCTCGACAACTTTTATTCTTTCATACTCCGAAAAACCAGTTCCAACTGGTATCATACTTCCAACTATTATCGCTTCTTTTAGACCTTCTAATGTATCTATTTTTCCACTTATTGCTGCTTCTGCAAGAATTTTTGTTGTTTCTTGGAATGATGAAGCTGATAAGAATGAATCTGCAGAAAGAGCAGCTTTAGTTAATCTTAATAGTAAAATTTTATAAGTTGCAGGCATTTTATTTTCTGCTTTTGCAACTCTATTTTCTTCTTCTACCTCACTTCTCTCAACCTCTTGTCCTGGAAAAAATTCTGTATCTCCTGGATTAATTATTATTGCTTTTCTTGTTAACTCTCTTAATATTATTTCTATATGTTTATCATTTATAGTAACACCTTGACTCTTATAAACTTTTTGAATTTCTTGTAAAAGATATTGCTCTGTTTCTCTAAGACCTTTTATTTGGAAAATCTTGTGAGGATCTAATGGACCTTCTGTTAATCTATCACCAACATTAACAAAATCTCCATTTTGAACTCTTAGTGTTCTTCCATATGGAACAATATAAATTGTTTCTTTTCCAATTAATTTTCTGATTAACTCCTCTTTATCAAGATTTACAATATCTTTTAATTTTTCAAATTTATTTTCAGATAAAACTTCTAAAATATCTTTATCTAAGTCTAGTTCACTTATTGAAGAGTTGGTATCATTTGAACCTAAATCATTTAATTTCTCCATCAATCTTTCATAAAGATTTACAGCTATTTCCCTTGTCCTTGGCGTTATTATTATTTTTCTTGCATCCTCTTCATCTCTAATTGTTACATAACCAGATACATCTGAAATTATTGCACTACCTTTTGGTTTTCTAACTTCAAAAAGTTCCTCAACTCTTGGTAAACCAGAAGTTATGTCTTTTGCTGCAATTCCTCCTGTATGGAAAGTTCTTAAAGTTAATTGTGTACCTGGTTCACCTATTGATTGAGAGGCAATTATACCAACTGCTTCTCCTAGGTTTACGAGTTTACCAGTTGATAGGTCTCTACCATAACACTTTGCGCATACTCCATTTGGTGAAGAACATGTAAGAACTGATCTAATTTTAACTTTTTTAATACCATACTCTTTTATTTTATTAACAGAAGTTTCATCAATTTCTTCTCCTCTTTTTACAATTAACTCCCTATTAACTGGAATCTTAACCAAAATCTCTTTCACATTATTTTTTATTAATTTATCAATGATTTTATCTGTAATCTTCTCTCCTTCTTTTACAATGATATTAAGTTTTTCATCAACAATATCTTTAGCAATAAAACCTTCTTTAGGAATATCATTTTCGATATTATATTTAACAACTTTCTCAGACGGTGAATATATATCTTCTGCAGCATATCTTCCAAGAATTCTTTCTTCAAGAGTTTCAATTATTCTATGACCTTCTCTAATCTCTTCAACTTCAATTCCATCTGTGAAATTTCTAACCCATACTGTTTCAATATTCTTACTTTCAATTTCAAGTGCCTTGTCTTTTGTTATCTCTTCATTTTCATGAACAATAACTTCACCTGTATCTGGGTCTATTACATCTCTTGCAGCAACTTTACCTACAATCTGCCTATATAAACTCTTTATAACTTTATCACCTATAACAATTGGTTTAACAGGTATAACTTCACAATCATCATATTTAACAAATACTTTATGAGCAACATCTGCAAGTCTTCTTGTAAGATACCCTGCATCAGAAGTTTTTAAAGCTGTATCTGCTAATCCTTTTCTTGCACCATGAGTTGAAATAAAATATTCAAGAACAGAAAGTCCTTCTTTTAAGTTTGATTTAATAGGAAACTCAATAATTCTACCAGATGGATCAGACATGAGTCCTCTCATTCCAACCATTTGTAAAATCTGCTCTGGTTTGCCTCTTGCACCTGAAATTGCCATAAGGAGTAAGAAATTAAATGGGTCATAAGTGTTAAAAATTTCATTAACAAGTTCTTCGCCTGCTTTCAACCATACTTCAATTGTTTTTTTGTATCTTTCATTTTCTGACATTAAACCTTTTTCATAAAATTCTCTTAATTTTTTCTCTCTTTCTTCTGCTTGTCTTATTATCTCGTTTCTTCTTTTAGGAATAATCATATCATCCATACCAATTGTTAATCCTGAAATTGTAACAATCTCAAAACCTAGTTTTTGAACTTCATCTAAGAGATTTGCAGTTTTTTCAAATCCATATTTTTTAAATATTTGGAAGAATAGATCATTAATTGTTTTTTGATCTATAACTTTATCATAAAACTCGAAATTTTCATCTTCTAAGGTTTCTCTAACAAGATTATTAAAAATTACTCTACCTACTGTAGTTCCATTTATCCATTTTTTGTTCCAGTAAAAATCAATTATAGTATGATAAGTCACTTTTCCTTCTTCCAATGCTAAATAAAGGTCTTCGATAGTATAAAATTTTAAACCCTCTCCTTTTTCACCTTTTTTCTCTTTTGTTAAGTAATGACAACCTGCAACAACATCTTGAACAGGAAGAGTTATTGGTTTACCATGTGCAGGAGATATAATGTTGTATTTTGATAAAAGAAGATATTTCGCTTCTGTTTGAGCTGCAATAGAAAGTGGTAAATGAACTGCCATTTGGTCTCCGTCAAAATCAGCATTATAAGGAGGACAAACAAGAGGAGAAATATGTATTGCTTCGCCATCAACTAAAACTGGTTTGAATGCTTGAATACTCATTCTGTGAAGGGTGGGCGCTCTATTTAAAAGGACAACATAATCTTTAACTGTATCTGCAAGAACTTTCCATACAGGGCTGTTTTGATCTTTTACTGCTTGATCTATCATCCATTTAGCACTTCTTAAATTTAAAGCAATACCTGTTTCTTCAAGATTATGCATTAAGAATGGCTTGAATAATTCTAAAGCCATATTTCTTGGTAATCCACACTCATCAAGTTTTAATTTTGGACCGACAACAATCACACTTCTTCCAGAATAATCAACTCTTTTACCAAGCAAATTCTGTCTAAATCTTCCCTGTTTACCTCTTAATATATCTGATAATGAATGAAGGGGTCTGTTGTGAGATCCTATTATTGGATGTATTTTATGAGTATTATCAAGCAAAGCATCAACTGCTTCTTGAAGCATTCTCTTTTCATTTTGTAACATTATTTCGGGAGCATTTACATCAATAAGTTTTTTTAGTCTATTATTTCTGTTTATAACTCTTCTATATAGATCATTTAAATCAACAGAAGCAAATCTTCCTCCATCAAGTGGTAGAAGAGGTCTTAAATCCGGAGGTATTACTGGTAAAACTGATAGAACCATATATTCGGGTTTGTTTCCAGATTTTAAAAATGCTTCAACGTAGTCTAATCTCTTCATTGCTGATGTTTTCTTCTGCTTTGTAGAGGATTTTTTTATTTCTTCCATCAATTCTTCTCTTAGACTTTCAAGATCAATTGATTTAAGAATCTCTAAAATTGCCTCGGCTCCTCTCTTTGCAACAAAATTGTACCCTCTTTCTCTGTATTCTCTGTACTCTTCTTCATTAATCACTTGTTTATATTTAAGGGGAGAATTACCAGGATCTAATACAACATATGAAGCATAGTAAACAATTTTTTCAACATCATTCTTTGACATATCAAGAAGAACAGGGATTATATTAGTTGATCGAAAATACCATATATGAACAACAGGAGATGCAAGTGTTATATGTCCAAATCTTTCTCTTCTTACTTTTGATGTTGTAACCTCAACGCCACATCTTTCGCAAACAAGTCCCCTATATCTTACTCCTTTAAGTTTTCCACAGTGACACTCATAATCTTTTACTGGACCAAATATTCTTTCGCAGAAAAGACCCTCCATTTCGGGTCTAAAGTTTCTGTAATTTATAGTTTCAGCTTTTTTTACTTCACCATGAGACCAAGATAATATATCTTCAGGTGATGCTAAAGATATTTCAATGGCATCAAATTTCTTTTGAATCAAATATATTCACCTCCTATGATTTCTCTAACTCCTCTTTTCTCTTTTTAATAATTTCTTCTGCCAACTTTTGTGGAACTTCATCATATTTATAAAACTTAGCAGTGAAATAACCTCTTCCCTGAGTTATTGAAGCAAGATCTAATCCATAACTAAGCATCTCTGATTCTGGAACAAGTGCCCTCACTATTGAAATTCCTTTGTCAGAATCCATACCAAGAATTTTTCCTCTTCTTGTGTTTAAATCAGATATGACATCTCCTAAAAAACTTTCTGGAACCCTAATTTCTACTTCAAGAATGGGCTCAAGAAGAATTGGATTTGCTTCAACAAATGCTTTTTTAAATGCCATTGATGCAGCAATTTTGAATGCTAGTTCTGATGAATCGACTGGGTGATATGATCCATCATATAAAACTACTTGAACATCAACAACAGGATAACCCGCAATTATTCCTTCTTTCATTGTTTCTCTAATTCCTTTTTCAACAGCAGGAATGTATTGTTTCGGTATTGCTCCACCAAAAATTTTGTCAACAAATTCAAATTCTTTTCCTCTTTCTAGTGGGTTTATTTCAATAAAACAGTGTCCATATTGTCCATGACCACCTGTTTGTTTTTTATATTTTCCTTCTGCTTTGGCTGTGCCTTTTATTGTTTCTTTATATGCAATTTCAGGCTTCTTTAAATTAACTTCAACTCCGAATTTTCTTGAGATTCTTTCAAGAACAACCTGAATATGCGTTGCACCAGTTCCTCTTATTATTAACTGTTTAGTTATATCATTTCTCTCAACAATAAAAGTTGGGTCTTCTTCGGCAATTTTAAAAAGTGCTGAAGTTAATCTATCTTCATCCTCTTTTCTTTTTGGTTCAACAGCATATGATATAATTGGATATGGTATTTCAAAATAGTTATATTTAACATTCATACCAGGTTGAGTTAATGTGTCACCAGTTGATGTAACATTCAATTTTGTTATAACTCCTATATCACCTGATTTAATTTCCTGTGTTTTCTCTTGAGTTTTACCAATAATAAAACCAATTGAAGATACCCTTTCTTCCTGATCTTTATTTATATTATAAACTTTTGTATCAGAAACTAATTTTCCTGTAATAACCTTTATATAATTTATTCTTCCAACAAAAGGATCAATTATAGTTTTAAAAACTAAACCCGAAAATGGTGAATTCATATCAAAATCTTTCACAACTATTTCGTTTGTTTTAGGATCAAAACCGAATCTTTTTTCATTTAAATATGGTTCAGGAAACTCGTTAACAATAAAATCAAGAATCTCTTCAGTGCCTATATCATTAATACTTGAAGAGGCAAGTATAGGAAAAAGAGCTCTATTTTTTACACCTAAAAGGAGCCCTCTCATCAACTCTTCTTGATTTAAAGTTCCTTCACCTAAATATTTATTTAAAAGTTCTTCATCAACTTCTGCTATTTTTTCTATCAATTCATTTCTGTAATTCTCAAAATCACTTTTTAGTTCTTGTGGAATATCAATCTCTTTGATTGTTCCTCCATCTAATATTTTTCCTTTTTGAGTAATAATGTTAACATAACCTTTAAAATTCAAACCTTCTCCAATTGGAATCATAATTGGTACAGCATCATTTCCAAAAAATTTTCTTATACTTGAAATTGCTTCTTTAAAATTTGCATTCTCTCTATCCATTCTGCTAACAATAAATGCGAGAGGTAAATTTTCTTCTTTTACGAAATCCCACACTCGCTCAGTTCCAACTTCTACATGAGATGTTGCATCAACGAGAAGCAAACTAGCTTCAGAAACTAGTAAAGCGCCTTTAACTTCAGATAAAAATTCAACATAACCTGGAGTATCAAGAACATTTATTTTAAATCCTTTCCAATTAATTGGAATAACAGAGGTAGATAAACTTATATGCCTTTTTATTTCTTCAGGTTCATAATCTGAAACAGTGTTTCCTTTATCTACACTTCCCTTTTTTTGTAAAAATTTTGATACATAAAGCATAGATTCAACTAATGAAGTTTTTCCTGCGCCACTATGCGCAACCAATGAAACATTTCTTATTTTTGATCTTTCAGTCATCATTGACTCACCTCTTTCTTTTTATTCTTTCTTTTTCTGGTTGGTAAGAAAAATTTGACTTCTTTTTTCTCTTCTTTCTTTTCAAAATCAGGAATAGTTTTTATATTTATACCTAAACCTCTTAATTCTCTCACTAAAACCTTAAATGATTCTGGAATTCCAACCTCTTCAATATCTTTTCCCTTAACTATGCTTTCATATGCTTTTCTTCTTCCTTCAATATCGTCAGATTTAACAGTTAACATTTCCTGCAATAAATTTGCTGCTCCATATGCTTCAAGAGCCCAAACTTCCATTTCACCTAATCTTTGACCTCCAAATTGAGATTTTCCACCAAGAGGTTGTTGCGTAACAAGAGAGTATGTTCCAGTTGATCTTGCATGAACTTTATCAAGAACAAGGTGATTAAGTTTCATTATATAAGCATTACCAACTAATACCTTTGTTTTAAATGGTTCACCTGTATATCCATCATATAGAACTTCTTTGCTATTGATATCTAATCCAGCCTTTTTTAACCATTCTTCAACTTCTTCTTCTGTAGGAGAAGAGAAAATTGGAATTTCAACTCTAAGTCCTAATTTATATGCTGCATAACCAAGCATCGTCTCAAGGGTTTGACCGATATTCATTCTTGATGGAACAGATAGTGGAGATAAAACTATATCTATTGGTGTTCCATCTTCTCTAAATGGCATGTCTTCCTCAGGAAGTATTGCAGCAACAACTCCCTTATTTCCATGTCTACCTGCTATCTTATCACCAACCATTATTTTTCTTTTCTGTGCAACAAGAACTTTAACAAGTTTTTCTATTCCAACAGGTAGTTCATCTCCTTTATCTTTTGAATAAATTTTTGTTAAAATAACAGTTCCAAATTCACCAGGAGGAAGTCTTAATGAGTTATCTACAACATCCTTTCCTTTCTCTCCAAACATTGCTCTCCAAATTTTTGATTCAGGAGAAGTATCAACTTCAGCTTTTGGCGCAAGTTTACCTACAAGAATATCACCTGGCTTAACTTCTGCACCAATTCTAACAATTCCCTCTTCTGTTAGATTTCTTAATTCTGATTCATCAACATTTGGTATATCTTTTGTTAAAATTTCTGGTCCTGCCTTAGTCTCTCTTACAGTTGTAATATATTCTTTAATATGAATCGATGTGTATACATCATCTTTTACTAATCTTTCACTTATTAATATAGCATCTTGATAGTTATATCCTCTCCATGGAAGATATGCAACAAGAAGGTTTCTTCCTAAAGATAAAACTCCGTCTTTTATTGCTTGTCCATCAGCAATTATGTCTCCTTTTTTTACAGTATCACCCTTTTTAACAATTGGTCTTGAATTTATACAAGTATCTTGATTAGATCTTGCAAATTTCTTTAACACATAAACTCTTTCTTCTTTTTTATTTTTTATAACTATTTTATCTGCAGAGACCTCTTTAATGACTCCATCAAATTCTGAAATTACTATACTTGGATCATGTTTTGCTACAACTTTTTCCATACCAGTTCCTACAATAGGTGGCTCAGGGAAAAGAAGAGGCACTGCTTGTCTTTGCATGTTACAACCCATAAGCGCCCTATTAGCATCATCATGATCCAAAAATGGAATTAATGATGCCGAAACTGAAAAAACTTGAAGAGGAGATATCTCTATAAATTGAATTTTTTCAAGAGGTATCTTTTCAACTACTTCACCTTTATATCTTCCAGTTGCAAAACCATCATTTAATAAATTACCTTTTTCATCTCTTAATAACTGTCCCTTTTTATTAACTGGTGTATTTGCCTGTGCTATATAATAATTTTCTTCTTCAAGTGCTTCAAGATAAACAATCTCATCAGTTAATTTACCATTAATAACTTTTCTATATGGAGTTGTTATGAATCCATATTCATTTATTTTTGAATAAACAGTCAAAGAATTTATTAAACCAATATTTTGACCTTCTGGTGTTTCTATTGGACAAATTCTTCCATAATGAGACGAATGAATATCTCTTACTTCAAGACCTGCTGTTTCTCTAGTTAATCCTCCAGGTCCCATTGAAGATAGCCTTCTTTTGTGAGTAAGAGAAGAAAGAGGATTTGTTTGCTCCATAAATTGTGATAGTTGTCCTGTTCCAAAGAAACTTTGTAATGATGCTGTGATTGGTTTAGAATTTACAAGATGTTGTGCTGTAAACATATCTTCAGAATAAGTACTAATTCTACCCTTCATAACTTTTACCATTCTGAGGAGTCCATATCTCATATTTACTTCCATTAATTCTCCAACTCCTCTGACATATCTATTTCCAAGGTGGTCTATATCGTCAAGTTTTTCAAATCCATTTTTTACTTTTATTGCATGTTTTATTATTGCAACAATATCATCAAAAGTAACAATATTATCTTTTAGCGATAATCCAAATTTTTGATTTATTTTATGCCTTCCAACATCTGAAATATAATTTCTTTTTGTATCAAAAAATGTTATATAAATTAAGTTTTTTGCTGATTCTAAAAGGACCCTTTCGCCAGGTCTCAATTTTCTGTAGATATCAAGTATTGCATCTTCTTGAGTCTTATTTGTATCCTTTTCAAGTGTTTTTTTAATAATAATGTCTACAACATCTTTATAAATTTCTAAACTGTTTATACCTAATTCAAAAAGAGTATTGATTTTTTCTTTTGTTATATCTTCTCCCTCATAATAAAGTATCTCACCAGTAGTAGGATCATAAATATTTTCAGCAAAAGAACATGGAATATTTTTTTCAAGTTCATTAACATTTATTTTTATTTTTCTTTTTTCTCTAAAAAGATCCATTATCTCTTCATCGCTCAATTCTTTAAAAACTCTTAAAATAGTAGGAAAATATAATTTTCTAGAACCTTTATTTAATCTGATAACAAGAGTATTAGTTGATTCAACTTCAAAAATAAACCAAGTTCCTCTTTCGGGTATAAGTCTTGCTTCAAAAAGTACTCTTCCTGAATGAGCAGAAGATGGTTTTGTGAAATATACACCAGGTGCTCTTATTAATTGTGAAACAACCGTTCTTTCTGCACCATTAAATATAAAAGAACCATGTGGTGTAATATAAGGTATTTCACCTAAAAAAACATCTTGTTCCTTTATCTCTCCAGTTCTTTTATTTGTTATTCTTACCTTTGCTTTTAGTGTTCCTGCATATGTTAATTTCCTTTCCTTACACTCATCGACTGAAAGTTCAGGAGGAAAAACCTTGGGATCAAAAAACTCAACCATTGCTTTTGGTGTATCAACAGGAGAAATTTCATCTAGAAGTTTTGGAATTTTTTTGGTAATAAAATTATTAAAAGAATCTTTTTGAAATTGTAATAAATCAGGTATTTCAAAATTAGAAAATAAAAATTTATTGAAGTTTATAACTTCTTTAATCTCCATAATATCTCCAGTTTATAAAAGAGAACCCCGAAAAATTTCGGGGTTCAAATTATTTAATTTCCACTGTTGCACCAACAGCGGAAAGTTTGTTTTTAAGATCCTCTGCCTCTTCTTTACTTAAACCTTTCTTAATAACTTGTGGTGTTGTTGATACAAGATCATTTGCTTCTTTTAATGAAACATTAAGTGTTTCTCTTAAAACTTTTATAACTTGAATTTTAGCCTGACCTACACTTGTTAAAACAACATCAAAAGTTGTCTTTTCTGCTTCTTGAGAACCTGCTTGTTGTTGTGCTTGAGGTACTCCTGCCATTGGTACTGCCATTGGCATTCCTGATACACCAAATTTTTCTTCGATTGCTTTAACAAACTCAATAAGCTCTACAACACTCATTTTTTCAATTGCTTCTAAAAGTTCCTCTTTAGTCATTCTTCATTCCTCCTTTATTCTTTCTTACTTTTAATCTCATTTAAGGCATTAATAAGCCTTATTATTGGAGATTTTAATATATATGAAATTCTCATTAAAGGTGATTTTAATGAGTAAACAAGTTTTCCATAAACTTCATTAACAGATGAAATTGTTGATAATGAGGTGATATCATCTTTTGATAAGATTGTTTTACCAAAAATTCCACCTTTGATATCAAAATTTTTTCTATGAGTTCTTGAATAATCACTTACACTTTTTAATATTTGAAAAGGATCTTCATATGCAAAAACAACAGCAGTTGTTCCATTAAATATTGAATCATTTACTTTTAAACTTTTTTTCTCTAATACTTTTTTCAACAAAGTATTTTTGTAAACCTTAAACTCACCTTTTTTTGATTTTAAATCTCTTCTAAGGGGTAATATTTCTGAAACCGGAAGCTCATTAAATGTAGTAAAAACAACAATCTTTGTCTCATCTAACTTTTTTTCTATTTCATTTAAGAGATCAAGTTTCTTTTCTTTTGTTATCATCTTTATCCTCCTAAAATTAAAAAGTCCTTCCACCGAAGGACAAGAGAAAACTCTTTAACTTTTCCCTGCCTCGGTGGGCGATAAACATTAAGCCAAAAGGCACCCACTATCTCAGGCTTACTTTCCAATTAAATTTAAAACTTTAAGAGTATCTAATTTAATTGAAGGGCCCATAGTTGTTGTTATATAAATTGATTTTATATATTGGCCCTTCACAGATGGAGGTCTTGCTTTTAAAATTGCATCAACTAAAGCAATAAAGTTTTCTTTTAATTTTTCTTCGTCAAAACTAACTTTACCTATTATTGTATGTATATTACCAAGTTTATCTGTTTTAAATTCAATTTTACCCATTTTTATCTCTTTGATAACTCTACCAATATCCTGGGTAACTGTTCCTGCTTTTGCATTTGGCATGAGTCCTCTTGGTCCTAAAACTTTTCCAAGTTTAGAAATAACTGGCATCATATCTGGAGTTGCAACTACTGCATCAAACTCAAACCAACCATTTAAAATTTTATCAATTGTTTCTTGATCTCCTATATAATCTGCACCAGCTTCTTCTGCTTCTTTTATTTTGTCTCCTCTTACAAACGCAAGAACTCTTTTTGTTTTACCAATACCATGAGGCAAAAGAACAGAACCTCTAACAGTTTGATCAGTTTGTTTTGGATCAATGTTTAATTTTATATGAATCTCTACACTCTCGTCAAATTTTGCTGTACCAAGTTCTTTAATTAATTTGAATGCCTCATTTGGGTCATAGGTCTTTCCTTTTTCAATCTTTGAAAGTAATGCTTCGTATCTTTTACTCATTTCTTTATCACCTACCTTTCTACCTCAACTCCCATGCTTCTTGCTGTACCTTCAACTATCCTCATTGCTGCTTCAATATCATCTGTATTAAGATCTTTCAATTTCTTTTCTGCAATTTCTCTTATCTGTTTTTTTGTTAATCTTCCAACTTTATTTTTGTTTGGTTCTCCTGAACCTTTTTCAATTTTTAATGTTCTTTTGATTAATTCCGAAACTGGTGGAGTTTTTATTTCAAATGTAAAACTTTTGTCTTTATAAACTGTAATTATAACTGGCAATATAATTCCATCTTGATCTTTTGTTTTTTGATTAAATTCATTGCAAAACTGCATAATATTAATACCCTTCTGTCCAAGAGCAGGACCAATAGGTGGTGCTGGAGTTGCTTTTCCAGCTGGTATTTGTAGTTTTATCATTGCTTCAATCTCTTTTGCCATATAATTAACCTCCTTAAATCTTTTCTAAGTGTATAAAATCTATCTCAACTGGTATATCTCTACCAAATATTGATAGTCTAACTTTAGCCTTTTCTTTTTCTTCGTATATATCTTCCACTTTTCCAATCATCTGGTCAAAAGGCCCTCCAATAACTCTTACTGTATCACCAATAGAAAATGTAAGTTGTGCTTTTGCTTCTTCAATTCCAATTCTATTCATTATAACTCTTACCTCTTCCTCTGTTAGAGGAGTTGGTTTACCTCCTCCACCAACAAAACCAAGTACACCTGGAGTATTTCTAACAACATACCAAGTATCGTCATCCATTATCATTTCAACAAGTACATATCCTGGATAAACCTTTTCAGGAACAATTTGCCTTTTTCCGTCTTTTAATTTTACTTTCCAATCTACTGGGACCTCTACTCTAAAAATTCTATCATGCATATTATGTGCATCTATACTCTGTTCGAGATTCTTTTTAACTTTTTCTTCCATTCCAGAGTAGGTGTGTACTATATACCACCTTTTCTGTTTTTTCTCTTTTTCCTCTACTAAATCTTCTTTCTTCATAATAAAACTATATTGAGGTAATTAAACTCAAGAATTCAGCAAAGGCAAAATCAAATATACCAATTAATATAGCCCAGAAAATAATAAAAATTAAAATAGTTACAAAAGAATTTAATAACCTATCTCTTGAGGGCCAGGTAGTTCTTGTTATAAATTCAACTCTAACTTCTTTTAAAAAATCTTTAATCTTTTGAAACAAATTCTTCTTTTCTGTCATGTTAAAAAATGGCAGGCCCGGAGGGACTTGAACCCCCAACAACCGGTTTTGGAGACCGGTGCTCTGCCAGTTGAGCTACGGGCCTACTTCACCTCCCTATGAAGAGTATGTTTTTTACACCAAGGACAATACTTCTTTAACTCTAATCTATTAGGATCATTATTTTTATTTTTAGTTGTTGTATAATTCCTTCTTTTACATTCAGTACATTCAAGAGAAATAATTATTCTCATATTTCACCTACTCAATGAGTTTTGAAACAACACCTGCTCCAACAGTTCTTC
>CAZXJJ010000005.1:0-85484 GCA_964640995.1 uncultured Caldisericota bacterium | reverse complement strand
GAAGAACTGTTGGAGCAGGTGTTGTTTCAAAACTCATTGAGTAGGTGAAATATGAAAGAGACAAAAAGTAGAGTAAGAATAAAATTAAAATCTTTTGATTCAAGAGTGTTAGACATATCAGCAACTTTAATAGTTAATACTTTAAAAAGACTTGGAGTTGAAGTTTCAGGTCCTATTCCTCTTCCATCAGAAAGAACACTTTATACATTCTTAAGAGCACCAAACATTGATAAAGATTCAAGAGAGCAACTTGAGTTAAGAATTCATAAAAGGTTAATTGATATTCTAAATCCAACACCTGAATCAACAAAAGCGCTTATGGATCTCGATTTACCAGCAGGTGTTGACATTGAAATTAAGTTATAGGGAGAGAGTTATGAAAGGTATAATTGCTAAAAAAATAGGAATGACACAGATTTTTGAAGAGAATAAAGCAATACCTGTAACAATACTTAAAGCAGGCCCATGTAAAGTAGTTCAAAAGAAATCTCCTGAAAAGGATGGTTATCTTGCCGTTCAACTTGGATTTGAGCCGGCAAAAGAGAAAAGATTAAATAAACCACTTTTAGGTCATATGAAAAAAGTTGGAGAAAACTTCAAATATTTAAGAGAAATAAGAGATTTTGATAAAGAGATAGGAGAGACTGTTGAAGTTGATATTTTTAAAAAAGGAGAAAAGGTAAAAGTTACAGGAATTTCAAAAGGTAAAGGATTCCAAGGAGTAATGAAAAGATGGGGAATGGGCGGAGGATTTGACTCTCATGGTTCAACTTCTCATAGGAGAATCGGTGCAATTGGAAACAGATTAACACCTCAAAGAGTTTTTAAAGGAAAAAGGATGCCTGGACATATGGGTTTAGATACAGTAACAGTTAGAAATTTAGAGGTTGTTTTCATTGATAAAGACAATAACCTTATTGGACTAAAGGGTGCAGTTCCTGGTCCAAATGGAAGTATTGTTTTAGTGAGAGGTGAGTAATGAATATACCAGTATATGATATTGAAGGTAAAGTTATAGGAAGCGAAAATATACCTGAGGCATTTTCAATACCACCTCATTACCACTCCCTATTTTTATCAATAAAATACATCAGAAATGCTTTAAGAAGAGGAACTGCTTCAACAAAAAAGAGAGGAGAGGTTAGAGGTGGTGGTAGAAAACCATGGAGACAAAAAGGAACTGGTAGAGCAAGACAAGGTTCCATTCGTTCACCATTATGGAAAGGTGGAGGAGTTGTTTTTGGTCCAAAATCAAGAAGTTATAGAATTGAAATTCCTAAAAAAATAAAGAGATTGGGTCTTTTATCTTCAATAAGTTCTAAACTTAATGAGAGTAAATTTTATGTTATTAGTGGAATAAAATTTGAAAAACCAAGCACAAAAAATGCAGTACAACTTTTAAACAAACTTAATATTTCAGGTTCAACTCTTTTTGTATTCTCTGATGAAAATGGAGATGTTTTGCTTAGTATGAGAAATATACCTAAAGTTTTACCCATTCACTATAGATTTTTAAATAGTTATGACATATTAAAGCATGAAAATCTTGTTTTAACAAAAGAAGCGTATGAAAAGGTAAAAGAGGTGTTTGGAAATGTTTGAAAGAGTTTTAATTAGACCAGTAATATCTGAAAAAAGTCAAAAACTTATAAGTGAGAGGAAATATGTTTTCCTTGTCAAAGATGATGCAAACAAAGACATGGTTAAGAAGGCAGTAGAAGAAATGTTTAATGTTAAAGTTGAAGAAGTAAATATAGTTAAAAAATATCCAAAAAAGAGAAGAACAAGATATCTATTTACAAAAACTCCAGAAGGTAAAAAAGCAATAGTAACCTTAAAAGAGGGTTACTCAATTGAATTTTTGAAAGGAGTGTAATATGGGAATTATAAAAGTTAACCCAACAAGTCCTGGTAGAAGAAATGCGACATATTTAGATAATAGCGATATAACCAAAAAAGAACCCGAGAAAAGTTTAGTAAAAGGGCTCAGAAAAAAAGGCGGTAGAAACAATCAGGGAAAGATAACAATTAGATTCAGAGGCGGTGGAGCAAAAAGATTATATAGAATTATAGATTTCAAGAGAGATAAAGATGGAATACCAGGAAAAGTTACCTCTATCGAATATGATCCTAATAGATCAGCAAGAATTGCATTGATTACTTATGCAGATGGTGAAAAAAGATACATTATTGCACCAATTGGTCTGAATATTGGTGACACTGTACTTTCTGGTGAAAATGTTCCACTTAAACCCGGAAATACAACTTTCTTAAGAAATATTCCTATTGGTACAATAATTCATAATATCGAACTAATTCCTGGAAAAGGTGCTCAAATTGCAAGATCAGCAGGTTCTTATGCTCAAATTTTATCAAAAGATGAAAAGTATGCTCAAATTAAACTTCCTTCAGGAGAAATAAGACTGGTTAATTTAAATTGTCGTGCAACAATAGGACAAGTTGGAAATGTAGATCATGAGAATGTTCAATTGGGTAAAGCAGGAAGATCTAGACATCTAGGAAGAAAACCTCATGTAAGAGGTGCCGCTATGAATCCAGTAGATCATCCTCATGGTGGTGGTGAAGGTAGAGCACCAATTGGACATCCATCTCCACTTTCTCCTTGGGGTAAACCAACATTAGGTAAAAAGACAAGAAAGATGAAAAAGCCAAGCACAAGATTTATTGTTAAAAGAAGGAGGTAGAGATGGCGAGAGAAAAATATGTTGATCTAAAACTTCTTGAAAGAATAAGAGAAATGAATGAAAAAGGTCAAAAAAAGATAATAAAAGTATGGTGTAGAGATTCAACAATAACAGAAGAGATGGTTGGACATACAATTGCAGTTCATAATGGAAAAGTGCATATTCCAGTTTATATAACAAAAGCAATGGTAGGACATAAACTTGGAGAATTTGCCTTTACAAGAACTTTCAGGTCTCATAACAGACCAACAGAAAGGTCCACTGCATTGAAATAGAGGAGGAAATGACTATGGAAGTTAAGGCACAGGCAAGATTTGTCAGAATTTCACCAAAAAAAGCAAGAAAGATTGCAAATATGGTTAGAGGCATGAATGCTAAACTTGCATTAAAATCCTTGAAGTTTGTTCCAAATAGAGCAGCAGTTCCTATTGCAAAAACTATAAAATCAGCAATTGCTAATGCTAAAAATAATTATCAGATGGACGAGGAATCTTTATATATAACAAAGATTTTTGTCGATCAAGGTCCTGTTATGAAAAGAGTTCTTCCCAGAGCAATGGGAAGAGCAGATATTATGAGAAGACCACTCTCACATATAACAGTTTATGTTGATGAGAAAAAGGAGGAATAATGGGACAGAAGTGTAATCCTTTAGGCTTTAGATTAGGTGTAACAAAAGAGTGGAAAGCATTTTGGTTTGCTCCTAAAAAAGATATTCCAAAGATTCTTTTTGAAGATTTAATGATTAGAAATAAAATTGATGAACTTGGAAGAGATGTTGCTGTTTCTTCTACTGAGATTTATAGAAAAGGTGAACAAGTTAGAGTTTTGATCTTCAGTGCAAGACCAGGAGTTTTAATTGGTAAAGGTGGAGCAAACATAGAGAGATTAAGAAATGAGATACAAGAGATTATTAGTAATAAAAAACTTGATATAAAGGTTGTTGAAATCAAAAAACCAGAACTTTCAGCAAAACTTCAAGCAGAATTTATAGCAGATAGAATTGAAAAAAGAGCATCATATAAAAGAGCAATGAAACAGACAATTGCAAGAGCAATGAAGGCAGGTGCAAAAGGAATAAAGGTTCAATGTTCTGGAAGATTAGAGGGTGCTGAAATTGCAAGAACAGAATGGTTTAAAGAAGGAAGAGTTCCACTTCAAACTCTCACAGCAGATATAGATTATGCATATGTGCCTGCAGTAACTAAATTTGGAGTTATAGGTGTTAGAGTTTGGATATATAGAGGAGAAATTCCAGTAAGAAGATTCAATAAGGAGCATCTGGAGGTGTAATATGTTAATGCCAGAGAGAGTTAAATGGAGGAAACAACATAGAATTAGAACTAGAGGAATAGCAACAAGAGGTAATAAACTTGCCTTTGGAGATATAGGTCTTAAGGCACTTGAACCTGGCTGGATAACTGCAAGACAAATTGAAGCAGCGAGATTGCCCTTAACTCAAGCTGCACATAAATCTGGAAAAATGTGGATAAGAATTTTTCCTGACAGACCAGTCACTAAAAAACCTGCAGAAACAAGAATGGGTGGCGGTAAAGGAGATCCAGAATTTTGGGTAGCAATTGTTAAACCTGGAAGAATTCTATTTGAACTTGAGGGAGTTCCAGAAAAGGATGCAATTAGAGCACTTGAACTTGCTCAGGATAAATTACCGATTAAAACAAAGATAGTAAAAAGAGAGGGATAAAGATGAAAGCAAAAGAGTTGAGAGAATTAACAGTTGATGAATTAAAAAGAAAATTGGAAGATCTTAGAAGAGAATTATTTAACCTCAGATTCCAACAGATAACTCATCAATTAAAAAATCCTATAAGAATTAGAATAGTAAGAAAAGATATAGCGAAAATATTAACAATACTAAGAGAAAAGGAGACAAAATCATGAAAAGAACTTTAATTGGAGTTGTATCGTCAAATAAAATGCAAAAAACAGTAGTTGTTAAAGTTGAGAGAATGATTGAACATCCAAGATATAAAAAAATAGTTAAAAGATTTTCAAAATTTTATGCTCATAGTGAAATTCCTTTAAAAGTTGGAGATACAGTTGAAATTGAAGAGACAAGGCCACTCTCCAAATTTAAAAGATGGAGAGTTAGAAGAGTTGTTAAAAGATTTGAGGAAGAGGCTATGGAGGTTGAAGATGATAAGACCTTATAGCAGATTAAAAGTTGCTGATAATACTGGAGCAAGAGAAGTTTTATGCATAAGAGTTCTTGGTAGTTCAAATAAAAAGTATGGAAGAGTTGGAGATGTAATTGTTTTTACAGTTAAAGATGCTATGCCTAAAAGTCCAATTCCCAAAGGAGCAGTTGGTAAAGGAGTTATTGTCAGAACAAGAAATAAAATTAGAAGATCAGATGGTTCATATCTTAGATTTGATGATAATGCAGTTGTAATTATAGATGATGAAGGAAATCCTAAAGGTACAAGAATTTTTGGTCCTGTTTGTAGAGAATTAAGAGAAAAGGGGTATTTGAAGATTATTTCACTAGCAGCAGAGGTGGTATAAGATGAAGTTAAGAATTAAAAAAGGTGATACTGTAAAAGTTGTATCAGGTAGAGATAAAGGAAAGGTTGGGAAAGTTCTTAGAGTTTTACCAATGGAAAAAAAGATTATTGTTGAAGGTGTAAATATAATAAAAAAATATTTCAGACCAACCCAAAAGAATCCAGAGGGTGGAAAAAAAGAAGTCGAGGCACCAATTTACTACTGGAAAGTTCAACTTGTTTGTTCTCACTGCAAAAGTCCAACAAGAGTTGGTATGCTCATTTTAGAAACAGGTGAAAAGGTTAGAGTTTGTAAGAAATGTGGAGAGATAATTGATAAAGTTTAATAGGAGGAGAAATGGGATATTTGAAGTCTAAATGGTTGGAGATTGCTCCAAAACTAATGGAGAGATTTAACTATAAAAATATAATGGAAGTTCCAAAGATAGTTAAAATTGTAGTAAATAGAGGAATTGGAGATGCAACTCAAGATCCAAAAGCAGTAGAAAAGACAGAAGAAGAATTTAAATTGATAACTGGCCAAAAACCTATATTTATCAGAGCAAAGAAATCTATTGCTTCCTTTAAAGTTAGAAAAGGAATGACAATTGGAGCAAAAGTTACTCTTCGTGGAAGAAAAATGGAAGAATTTTTTGAAAAACTCATAAATGTTGCACTTCCTAGAATAAGAGATTTCAAGGGTTTGTCTAGAAAAAGTTTTGATGGAAGAGGAAATTATACCTTCGGAGTTGAGGAACAACTAATATTTCCAGAAATTGACTATGATAAAGTTGATAAAATTAGAGGTTTTGATATCACAATTGTTACAACTGCAAAAACAGATGAAGAAGCAGAGGCCTTACTTGAAATGTTAGGATTCCCATTTGAGAGAAAGAAAAAGGAGGCTTAAATGGCAAGAAAAGCAATGATTGAAAAAGCAAAAAAAGAGCCCAAATACAAAACAAGAAAAGTAAAGAGATGTAAAATTTGTGGAAGAGTAAGAGCAGTATATAACGATTTTGGGCTTTGTAGAATGTGTGTTAGAAAATATTTTCATTCGGGTTATATACCTGGTATGAAGAAAGCGAGTTGGTAGGAGGTGATACACTTGTTAATAGATCCAATTGCTGATTTAATTACAAGAATTAGAAATGCAAATATGGTTTATAAGGAAGAGATTGATGTTCCATATTCAAATATGAAAAGAGCGATAGTTCAAATTCTAAAAGAAGAAGGATACATAAAAGATTTTGAAGTTATAGATAAAGATAACAAGAAAACTATAAAAATATATATGAAGTATGGAAGAAATAAAGAAAAAGCAATTTTAGGAATTGAAAGAGTTTCTAAACCAGGTAGAAGAGTTTATGTTGGAAAAGATGAAATTCCTAAAGTTCTTAATGGAATAGGCATGGCAATTCTTTCAACATCTAAAGGAATAGTAACAGATAGAGTAGCTAAAAAAATCGGAGAAGGTGGAGAAGTTCTTCTTCTCATCTGGTAAGGAGGTATAAGATGTCAAAGATAGGAAAAAAGCCAATTCCAATTCCGAAGGATACAATTGTTGAAATAAATGATAATGAAATTCATATTAAAGGAAAAAAGGGAGAACTTTCAAGAAAAATTCCTGAAGCTTTAAATGTTAAAGTTGTTGATAATTCAATTGTTGTTGAAAGAAGAAATGATTTAAAAGAGACAAAAGCAATACATGGAACATTCAGAGCATTGATAAATAATATGATAGTTGGAGTTAATGAAGGATTTCAAAAAGCACTAATTCTTCAAGGTGTTGGATATAAAGCACAAATTCAAGGAAAAAAATTAATTATCAATTTAGGGTATACACATCCAATTGAGATGGAACCACCTCCAGGAATTGAGTTTGGTGTTGAAAAAGATATAAAAATTTATGTGAGAGGTTTTGATAAAGAACTTGTTGGTCAGATTGCAGCAAATATAAGAAAACTTAGAGATCCTGATCCATATAAAGGTAAAGGTGTTAGATATGAAGAGGAAATTATTAGAAAGAAAGCAGGAAAAGCACTTAGTAAAGGTGCATAATACGGAGGTTATAGATGATTAAGATTGAATCTAGAAATGAAAGAAGAAAAATAAGACACATTAGAATTAGAAAAAAAATAATGGGAACTCCTGAAAGACCAAGAGTCTCTTTTTATAGAAGTTTAAAACATATTTATCTTCAAGCAATAGATGACACAAAAGGTCATACACTTGTTTCATTATCAACTCTTTCAAAAGAGATTAGAGATGAAATTAAAGTAAAAACAAGAAAAGAACTTCATGCGCTTCTTGGAAAAAGATTTGGAGAAATGCTTATTGAAAAAGGAATCAAGCAGATAGTTTTTGATAGAGGTGGTTTTAAATATCACGGGAATTTAAAGATTCTCTGTGATGAAATAAGAAATGCTGGAGTTGAATTTTAGGAGGAAGAGATGATAGATCATGAAGAACTTGAAGTAACATCTTATGAGGAACAACTAATTCAGGTAAGAAGAGTTGCAAAAGTAACAAAAGGTGGAAAAAGATTAAAATTTAGAGCACTTGTAGTTGTTGGAGATGGAAGCGGAAAAGTTGGAGTTGGTCTTGGTAAAGCAAGTGAAGTTCCTGATGCAATAAGAAAAGCAGTTAATAGAGCAAAAAAAGATTCAATTGAAATTCCACTTAAAGGCACAACTATTCCTCATGAGGTTTGGGGAAAATGGGGTGCAGCAAAAGTTTTCTTGAAACCTGCAGTTCCTGGAACAGGAATTATAGCAGGAGGCCCAGTTAGAGCAATCCTTCAAAAAGCAGGAATTAGAGATATTCTTTCTAAATCTTTTGGTTCTAATAACCAGGTTAATGTTGCTTTTGCAACAATGGAAGCACTTAAAAATTTAATCACTTACAAGGAAAAAATTGAAATTTTAGGAAAGAAGAGATCTAAGGAGGAGAAGAATGATAAAACTCTCTAATCTTAAAAATCCATTTCCTCATAAAAAGAAATTTATTGTTGGAAGAGGTCCAGGTTCTGGTGCAGGAAAAAATTGTGGTTTTGGCAACAAAGGACAAAAGTCAAGAAGTGGAAGAGGAAAAGAATCATGGTTTGAAGGTGGACAAACTCCAATTTATAAGAGATTACCACAATTAAGAGGAATTAAAAATAAATCTCTTAAAAACCTAAAAGAAATGGCATCTATCAATTTAAAAGATATTGTTGAACATTTTAAAGAAGGAGAAGTTGTGAATCTTGAAACTCTTAAAGAAAAAGGATTAATTGAAAATAGAGTTAAATATCTTAAAATTCTTGGAGAAGGTAAAATATCTTTTCCTCTTAATTTTGAAGCGCACTCTTTTAGCAAAACTGCAAAAGAAAAAATTGAAAAAGCACAAGGAAAATGTACTGTTTTGAGGTGATAAGATGTGGAATCTCTTAAAGAATGCTCTAAGAATTAAAGAATTAAGGCAAAGGATACTATTTACTCTTTTCATGTTTGCGATCTTTAGATTGGGTACATTTATTCCTGTTCCTGGTGTTAATAGAGATTTATTAAAGGACGCAGTAACTCAAGGTGGACTATTAAGTTTAATCGATATTTTTGCTGGTGGAGGTCTTTCAAACTTCTCAATATTTGCTCTTGGTGTATTTCCCTATATAAACGCATCAATTATAATGCAACTTTTAGGTGCTATTTTTCCAAAACTTGAAGAACTCATGAGAGAAGGCGGAGAAGAAGGAAGAAGAAAGATTGCAATGTGGACAAAATATCTCACATTCTTTCTCGCTTTGATTGAAGCAGGAGCGCTTTTAATAACATTTTCAAACCAAGGTTTTGTTACAGCAAAAGGGCTTCTTTCTCAATTTACAATCATTTTAACTTTAGTTGCAGGAACATATGTGCTTTTTTGGATGGGTGAAACAATTACTGAAAAAGGAATCGGAAATGGAGTATCTCTTATAATTTTTGCAGGAGTTATAAGTAGAATTCCAGTTGGAGTTGGGGAGATAGTTAGATTATTCGGAAAAACGGGAGGTATTACTCTTCCTCAAATTATATTTACTGTTGTTGGATTTCTTGCAATTCTTCTTGGAATTCTTTATCTTTATCAATCTGAAAGAAGAGTTCCAGTTCAATATGCAAAAAGAATTGTTGGTAGAAGAATGTATGGAGGTCAATCAACCTACATTCCTTTAAGATTAATTCAATCAGGAATTCTTCCAATAATTTTTGCTTCAGCATTTTTAACATTTCCTGCTACAATAGGGCAATTTTTTCCAGGAACCTGGATTGATTCTATTGGAAAAGCATTAACAAGATCAGATTCATTTTGGTATAATCTATTTTTCTTTTTACTTGTTGTTTTCTTTACATACTTCTATACAGAAATTTCATTTAATCCTAATGAACTTTCAGAGAATCTTAAAAAATGGGGTGGATTTATACCAGGAGTAAGACCAGGTGAAGCAACTACTCAATATATTGCTAGAATAATTAATAGAGTCACTTTTCCTTCTGCCATAATTCTTGGTTTAATTGCAATTGTTCCTAACTTTTTCTTTGGTGCAACTCAAATTAGAGCATTTTATTTTGGAGGAACCTCAATTCTTATCATTATTGGTGTTGCTCTTGAAACAGTTCAGCAAATTGATGCATATGTTAAAATGCGTCACTATGAAGGCCTCTTAAAGTGATGATAATAATTCTTCTTGGTAATATTGGAGTTGGTAAGGGTACACAAGGAAAATTAATTATGGAAAAATATAATATACCTTATTTTGCAACAGGAGATATTTTCAGAGAAAATATTCAAAAAAATACTCCTCTTGGAATTAAAGTAAAGGAGATAGTCAGTGAAGGAAAACTTGTTAGTGATGAACTTGTAAATGAAATGGTTTTTGATAAAATAAACAATTTGGACAATTTTATTCTTGATGGTTATCCAAGAACTTTGAATCAGGCCATGTCCTTTGAAAATTTTATTAAAAACAAAAACCAGGATCTAGACCTTGTAATTTATATTGATGTTCCAGAAGAGGTAATCATAAAAAGACTTACAGGTAGAAGAATATGCCCTAAATGTGGAAAGGTTTACAATATATATTTTGATAAACCTAAAGAAAATGAAATTTGTGATTTTGATAAAGAAAAGCTGATAATTCGTGATGATGATAGACTTGAAGTTATCCAGAAAAGAATAGATGAGTTTAAAATTAATACTTATCCTCTGATTGAGTTCTATGAAAAAAGAAGAAAAATTTATAGAGTTAATGGTAACAGAAGTGTTAATGAAGTTTTCAAAGATATTTCAGAGATTATAGATGATTATATTGAAAAGCAAAAGAGAAATTGAAATTATGAGAGAAGCAGGTGTCATTCTTTATGAAGTTATGAATGAATTAAAAGAGATGGTTAAAGAGGGAATTTCTGCTTTAGAATTGGATAGATTTGCAGAAGAAAAGATTTCTTCATTTAGTGCAGTTCCAGCTTTTAAAGGATACAGAGGATATCCTTATTCAATATGTGTTTCTGTTAATGAAGAAGTTATACATGGATTTCCAGTTAAAGAAAAAATTTTTAAAAATGGAGATCTTGTATCTCTTGATCTTGGTTTAATGTATAAAGGATACTACTCTGATATGGCTTATACAGTTCCAGTTGGTGAGATTGATGAAGAAAAAAGAAAAATTCTCGAAATAGGTGAAAGAGTTTTATATATAGCTATTTCAATGGCACAAGTAGGGAATAGAATAGGAGATATCTCAAATACTATTGAAACAGTTTCAAAGAGATTTGGTTATTCAGTTGTTAAAGATTTTATAGGTCATGGAATTGGAAGAAAATTGCATGAAGAACCTGAGGTTCCCAATTTCGGAAGCAAAGAATATGGTCCATATTTAAAAGAGGGTATGACTTTTGCAATAGAACCTATGATATGTATGGGAAGTGGAGATGTTTATGTTGATAAAGATGGATGGACTGTTAAAACAAAAGATGGAAAATCTTCAGTTCACTTTGAGCATACTATTGCTATAACAAAAAATGGCCCTATGATTTTAACTTCACCAGAGGAGATAAGATGAAGGACAAGGAATATATAGAAGTTGAAGGAATTGTAGTTGAGGCACTTCCTGATATGCACTTTAAGGTTAAACTTCCAAATGGGAAAATTATTAAGGCATTTGTTAGTGGAAAAATGAGGTTAAATTCTATTCGAGTTCTTCCTGGGGATAAGGTTAGAATTCAGATTTCAAAGTATGACCCTACCCAAGGAAGAATAGTTTATAGAATCTCTTAAAGGAGGAAAAGATGAAAGTTAGATCATCTGTTAAGAAAATTTGTCCAAAATGTAAAGTTATAAAAAGAAAGGGAAGAGTTATCATTATTTGCTCTAACCCTAAACATAAACAAAAACAAGGTTAAGGAGGTAAAAGTGGCAAGAGTTGTTGGTGTTGATTTGCCTAAAAATAAAAGAATAGATATAGCATTAACCTATATTTATGGAATTGGATTATCCAGAGCAAAAGAAATAATTAAGAATTTAAATATTGACCCAAATAGAAAAGTTAAAGATTTGACTCCTGAAGAAGTCAATAATCTAAATGATTACATTCCAAAACATTATAAGGTTGAAGGTGATTTAAGAAAGGAGATTGCTTCAAATATAAAAAGACTAATTGATATAAACTGCTATAGAGGTTATAGACATAAAAGAGGTCTTCCTGTTAGAGGTCAGAGAACAAGAACAAATGCAAGAACAAGAAAAGGACCAAGAAAAACTGTTGGTAGCAAATAAAGGAGGATAAAGGATGGCGAAGACAAAGAAAAAAAGAAGGGTTGATGAGAATGTGAATGTATATATAAGTTCTACATTCAACAATACAATTGTAACTGTTACAGATAAGGAAGGAAATGTAATTTCATGGGGATCTGCAGGTGCTAGTGGATTTAAAGGAACTAAAAAAGGGACTCCTTTTGCCGCACAGGTTGCTGCTGAAAATGTTGCAAAAAAAGTGAGCGCATTGGGTGCAAAATATGCTGATGTATTTGTTAAAGGACCAGGTCCTGGAAGAGAAACTGCAGTAAGAGCACTTCAAACAGGAGGACTCATTGTAAAATCCATAAAAGATATAACCCCAATTCCTCATAATGGATGCAGACCACCAAAAAGAAGAAGAGTATAAGGAGGTATATTAAGAGATGGCTAAGATAACTAAACCTAAATGTAGAATATGCAGAAGATTAGGTGTTAAACTTTTTCTCAAAGGTGAGAGATGCTATTCAAGAAAATGTGCACTCGAAAGAAAATTTTCTCCACCTGGTGTTCAAGGAATGAGAAGAAAAGCAAAACCATCAGATTATGCAATTCACCTTTGGGAAAAGCAAAAATTAAGAAAAATTTATGGAGTTATGGAAAGACAATTCAAACTCTATTTTGAAAGAGCAAATGCTCAGAGAAAAATTCCTACTGGTGAAAAACTTTTAGAACTTCTTGAAAGAAGATTGGATAATGTTATCTTTAGAGGAGGTCTTGTTATTTCAAGATCTTCTGCAAGACAACTTGTGAATCATGGTCATGTAAAAGTTAATGGAAGAACAGTTAATATTCCCTCTTATGAAGTAAAACCAGGAGATGTAATTGAGTTAAAACCAAGAGCAAAAAATGTTCCACAAGTAATTCAAGCAATAGAAACAAGACCATTTGTTCCATCATGGCTTTCAACAGATTTTGATAATTTAAAAATTATTGTAAACTCAATTCCAACAAGAGATCAGATTGATACTCCAATTAAGGAAGAACTTGTTGTTGAGTTCTATTCTAAATAGGAGTTGATATGGAATATTTAGCAGGAAAGCCAAAAATTAAAATTTTTGAAGATAGTAACAACTACTTGAAAGTTGTTATTGATCCACTTTACAGAGGTTATGGAATCACAATTGGAAATGCTTTAAGAAGAATTCTTCTTTCCTCAATTCTTGGTTATGGTGTATATGCAATAGAAATTAAAGGAATAACTAATGAGTTTACAACAATTCCATATGTTTATGAAGATGTTCCTCAAATCGTTTATAATATAAAACAACTTGTTTTAAGAGGAAATCTAGAAAGAGACAAACTTCATCTTCATGTTAAGGGAGAAAGAGAAGTTAAAGCAAAAGATATCGATCCAAATCCTAATGTTGAGATAGTTAATCCCGATTTGCATCTATTTACAATAACAGATAAGAAAGGTGAAGTTGAAATGCTTCTATATATAAAAAGAGGTTTTGGATATCTCCTTGATTCAGAAAATAAAGAACCTGGATTCCCAATTGATACAATATTTATCGATACAAACTTCTCGCCTGTTAAAAGAGTAAATTTTGAAGTTTCTTCTTCAGATGTAGCACCATTTCCAAAAAGAGAAAAACTCACTTTGGAAATTTGGACAAATGGTGCTTTAACTCCAAGAGAATCAATAAAAGAAGCAATAAATGTATTAAATTACTATATGGGCATGCTATCTGAACTTAAAGTTGAAGAGGAGAAAAAAGAGATTAGTATTGAATTATTACCTTTGTCAGCTAAGGTTAAGAAGGTTCTTATTAGTGAAGGAATTGAAACGTTATCACAATTAAAAAAAGAGTTTTTATCTGGTGGACTTAAAGATTTGAAAGGTATTGGAGAAAAGTATCTAAATGAAATTGAAGAAGTTCTAAAAAGTTACAGTGAGGAAGCAGAAGAAGAGAGTATTTTAAATAGATCAATTGAGGAAGTTGCTACAGAACTTTCAATTTCTATGGATGACCTAAACATTTTGAAACTCGGTGGAGTTAAAACATTAAAAGATTTAACAAAACTTTCATCTCAAGATCTTTTATCAGAGAAATTTAACTTATCTTCAAAAGTTGTAAAGAAAATTGAAAATAGATTAAAAAAGTGGAATTTATCTTTAAGAAAGGAGATAAGCGATGAGGCATAAAGTTGGTTATAGAAAATTAAATAGATATCCTTCTCATAGAAAGATGATGTTGAGGAATTTGGTCACCTCTCTTATATTAAAAGAAAAAATTGTAACAACAGAAGCAAGAGCAAAAGAGGCAAGAAAACTTGCTGATAAAATAATAAATCTTGCAAAAAAGGATACACTTCATGCGAAAAGACAAATTTATTCAATTCTTCTATCAAAAGAGGCCGGAAAACATCTTGAAGAGATCAAGGACAAATTTGAGGGTAGAGATGGTGGATATACAAGAATTATACCTTTAGGAGAAAGGAGAGGAGACAGAGCGAAGTTAGTATTACTTGAACTTGTTAAAGAGTGATTGAACTTAAAAATATTTACTTTTCATATTTTATCCCTGACAAGGTTGATGTTTTAAAAAACATCAACATTAAAATTAATAAGGGAGAATTTATATCTATTATTGGAAAAAATGGCTCTGGTAAATCTACTCTTGGTAGATTAATTTCTTTTTTATTAGAGCCAACATCTGGAGAAATTTTTATTGATGGTAAGAGAGTTAAAAATGAAATTGATTATCTTGAATTAAGAAAAAGAATTGGTATGGTTTTTCAAAATCCAGATAATCAAATTGTTTCGCAAATTGTTGAAGAGGACATTGCTTTTGGACTAGAAAACTTAAATTATGATGAAGAAACAATAAAAAGGAAAGTTGAGGAGGTTCTTCTTGAAGTTGACCTTTTAGAAGAAAGAAGATTTCCTCCTCACTTTCTATCTGGTGGACAAAGACAAAAACTTGCTATTGCAGGTATTCTTGTCATGGAGCCAGAATATATTGTTTTAGATGAACCAACTTCTCTTCTTGATCCAAAAGGGAGAGGAGATGTAATAAGATTAATTACAAGTTTAAATAAAAAAGGGATAACTATTATATTAATTACACATAGAATGGAAGAAGCTATGCTTGGGGATAAAATATTTGTTCTTAATAATGGAGAAATTGCTATGGAAGGAGAACCAGAAGAAATTTTTACAAAAGTTGAATTTTTAAGAGATATTGGTCTTTCTGTTCCTCCATTAACTTATCTTTCCTATTTATTAAAAAATGAAGGAATGCCAATTGAGGTAAAATTATGGAATCTGAAAGATTTAAAGGAAGAACTCCTGCAGTTGAAATTAAGAATTTAGCTTATACATATTCAAGAGGTCTTCCTTATGAAAAAGAAGCAATAAGAGATATTAATTTAGTTGTATATGAAGGTGAGGCGGTTGGAATTTTAGGTCATACTGGGAGTGGTAAATCAACTTTAATTCAACATCTTAATGGAATACTTCTTCCACAAGAGGGGGAGGTTAAAATTTTTGGTGAGAAGATAAAAAATGATAAAAAATTTTTAAAAAACTTAAGAAAAATTGTTGGAATTGTTTTTCAATTTCCTGAAGATGAACTTTTTGCAGAAACAGTATATGAAGATATTGCATTTGGACCAAAAAATTTAGGTTTAAGTGAAGAAGAGATAAATAAAAGAGTTTTAAATTCGGTTAAAGAAGTTGGACTAGATGAAACTTATCTTGATAGATCTCCTTTTTCTCTTTCAGGTGGTGAAAAGAGAAGAGTTGCTATTGCATGCATACTTTCAATGGAACCAAAAATACTTGTACTTGATGAACCAACATCAGGTTTAGATCCTATGGGAAGAGAAGAGATAATATCTTTGATTAAAAAGTTAAAAGAAGAAAAAAAAGTTACAATTATTATGATATCTCATACAATGGAAGATATAATTCAATTTATTGATAGGGTTTATGTTTTAAATAATGGCAAAATTGTTTTAGAAGGAGAAACAGAGGAAGTTTTTAAGAAGAAAGAACTTTTAGAAAAATATGATCTATCTGTACCAGAACTTTTTCAACTTGGTGAAGATTTAAAAAAAGAAGGATTTTTGATTGAAACTCCTTTTAAAGATTTTGAGATTGCGAAAAGAGAGATTTTGAGGAATTTCTCATGATAAGTAAAGATTCAATTGTAATAGGGCAATATTATCCAGGTTTTGGTTTTTTATACACAATTGATCCAAGAGCAAAAATAGTTTCTTTCCTTTTCTTAATGATTATAATTTTTGTTTTTAAAAATCTTTTATCTTTTATACCAGTTTTTCTTTTGATTTTACTATTTTTTATATCTTCAAGAATTCCATTTAAACATGTTTTAAAAGGCTTGAAACCAATTTTTATACTTCTTGTTATAACAATTTTCTTCCATTTCTTTTTTACACCAGGAAAGGAAATAGCAAGAATTTTATTTTTAAGATTAACACAAGAAGGTTTAACAAGAGGAATTTTAATAGGCACAAGACTTATTATTCTAATTTTAATATCATCAATTTTAACATTTACAACTTCTCCACTTGAATTAACAAAAGGACTTGAATTTTTGACACTTCCATTAAATAAAATTGGATTTCCATCTTCTGAGATTATTATGATGATTACTATTGCTCTAAGATTTATTCCTGTTCTAGTTGAAGAGGCAGATAGAATTATTGTTGCTCAAATTAGTAGAGGTGCAAATTTGGATGAAGGTAATATTATTAAAAGAGCAAAAAATTTAATTCCAATACTTATTCCACTTTTTATTTCTGCCTTTAAAAGAGCAGAAGACCTCGCAATTGCAATGGAAGTTAGATGTTTTCAACCAGGAAAAAAGAGAACATATATGAGAAGACTAATTTGGCATAAAAAAGATACAATTTTTGTATTATTAATTTTTTCTCTTAGTATTTTATCATATTTCTTAAAATGGTAAAAAATATAAAAATAACTTTAATGTATGATGGAACAAATTTTGTTGGTACTCAAAAAAATAAAAATTTAAGAACTGTTGAGGGTGTCCTTGAAAGTGTTTTAAAGAAAATTCTGAAGATAGATGAAATTGATATAACTTTTGCAAGTCGAACAGATAGAGGTGTGCATGCAATAGAGCAGGTAGCAAATTTTTATATAGATACAAATATTCCAGGGGAGAGATTTAAAAATATTTTAAATGATAAACTTCCAATAGACATAAAAGTAAGAGAATCGATTGAAGTAGATAATAATTTTTCTTCTAGGTTTAACTCTAAAGGTAAAGTTTACTTTTTTATTGTTAATAATTCAAAAGAAATACCACATCCAATAATTGATAGATATTCTTTATGGTTTCCATATGAAATAAATTTTGAAAGAATAAGTGAAAATTTAAAAATTTTTGAAGGAGAAAAGGATTTCTCGAGTTTCACAACTGAAGAAGAAAGAAAAGAATCTTCAACAATAAGAGAAATTTATCAAACTAATATAATAAAAAGGGGGGATTATATAATATTATATTTTTTTGGAAAATCTTTTTTAAGGCATCAGATAAGAAGAATAGTTGGTGCTCTTCTAGAGATTGAGAGAAGAAATTTAAAAAGTGAAATTCTTATTGAAGCACTAAATTCAAAAAAACATTTTATTGGAGAAAAGAAAATTTCATCAAGAGGTCTCTTTTTATATAAGATTATATATTAATTTTCTTTAACAAATTTTATGACTTTTTTTGCAAGACAAAGTGTTGAATCAATAATTGGAATTTTTGTTTTTATATATGGAAATAGAAGCGGAATTTCTGTGCATCCTGCAATTATAATTTCAGAACCACTTTTAATATACTCATCAACTATTCTTAAAAATAAATCTTTATTTCTCTCTATAATACCACCTTTAATTGAATAGATAATTTTCATAATATCATCAAGTAAATCTTCTCTTATGATAACATTAAAACCCTCTTTTTTTAGAGGATTTTCGTAAACTTTTCCAATTATTGTTCCTTTTGTTGCAATAAGTCCAAAATTTTTTAAATTTTTGTAATTTTCTTTTATTTCCTCTATAACAGATTCAACTATGCTTAAAAAAGGAATGGACAAATTTTTTCTAATTTCATCAACAAAATAATGTGCTGTATTGCATGGCATACAAATTGCTGATGCTCCTAAAGACTCAAGATTTTTTGCTGATTTTAAAATATAAGGGAGAGGATTATCTCCTTTGCCAAGTAAGTATGCTGTTCTATCTGGAATTTGAGGAAAATTATCAATAATTAAATGTATATGATCTTGGTCTTTTTCTGCTTTTGTATTTTTTATTATTTTATAAAAAAGGTCCAGAGTTGCCTCTGGACCCATTCCTCCTATTACACCAACTATCTTTTCTTTTATTTCCATTTTGAAAGATCAAGTTCTTTTTCAGTTTTTGCAACTATTGCTGTTCCAACCATATCTCCAGTTACATTAAGGCATGTTCTTCCCATATCAAGAATTGCATCAATTCCAAGAATCATTGCATATGCTGCTGCAACTGCTGTTCCTGCTTCAACTTTAAATCCAACTGAATTTAATACCATAAGGAGCATTATTGCGCCTGCACCTGGAACACCTGCAGTACCTATTGATGCAAGAGTTGCTGTTAAAATTATTATCATCTGTTGTGAGAAGGTCAAGTTTGCACCAACTGCAAATGCAACAAAAAGTGCACATACACCTTGATATAAACATGTACCATCCATATTAATTGTTGCTCCAAGCGGAAGAGTGAATGAATAAATCGATTTTGGAACTCCCAAATTTTCATCTGTATTTTTCATTGTAATTGGAAGAGTTGCACTTGAACTTCTTGTAACAAAAGCCGTGAGCATTGCTTCTTTTGCACCTTTAAGGAATTTATAGAATGATAGACCAAAAAGTGATAATGCACCACCATAAACTAAAAATAGGTGAACTGCTAAACCAAGATAAACTGTTAAAGTAACCATTCCAAGTGGACCAAATGCCTTTGCTCCTTGTTTACCAAAAACAACTGCAATTAAAGCAAAAACACCTATTGGTGCATATTGTAGTACTCCACCAACTATTTTATACATTATCTCTGCAGCTGCATCTGAAAATTTATAGACAAGATTTGCACCTTCTTTTAATCTTTCATCAGGACTTTCTCTTAAAATAGATATTGCAATTCCGAAAATTAGAGCAAAGAAGATTATTGGTAAAACATCACCCTTTGCTAGAGAGTCAACCGGATTTGTAGGAACAATATTAAGAAGGGTTTGAATAACTGATGGAGCAGTTAACTCTTTACCAGGGGCTTCTCCAGGCAGGGTTAAACCAATGCCAGGTTTTAATAGGTTTGCAAAAATGAGTCCTATGATAACAGCAAGAACTGTTGTTATAAGATAATAAACTATTATTTTAACTCCAACTCTTCCAAGTTTTGATGGTGCAATACTTGCTGCTCCTGTTATCAATGAGAAAAAGATAACTGGAACAACTATCATTCTTAATAATCTTATAAGTAAATCACCTAATGGTTGAATAACTTCAATTTTTGGTCCTACAATTAGTCCTACAATTATACCGATAATTAACCCAATGAGAATTCTTAAAAGCAGATTGGGTTTAAAGTACCAATCTAGAATTCCCAATCTCTTTCTCTCCATTTTTGAATACCTCCTTTTTGTTAAATTTAAATTATTTAACATTTTCATTATAAATAATTCTACGAGTGAAATCAAATAAATTATTGTGTTATAATCTAAATAATGCTTTTTAAGGAGGTATTAGTATGGCAAAAGTTTTAGGTGAAGAAATTTTAAGAAAAGCAATACAGGGAGAGTTACAGGCATCAAATTTTTATTTTGATGTTTCTAAATTAATTGTTAACAAAAAATCAAAATCACTTATGGAATCTCTTTCGAATGAAGAATTAAAACACAAAACAATTCTTGAGAAAAGATATAAAGAACTATATAACAAAGATTTTGAAGAGATTCCTGGCTTTGTTTTTGATCCAAATTTAAGAATTGAAAAATTTGGATTAAATACAAAAAGTGATGCTATTGAAATTTTAAGTGCAGCAATTGAAGCAGAAAATAATGCAATGAGATTTTATTTTGAACTTCTTCAAGCGGTAGAATCAAATGAAGATAAAGAACTTCTTCAGTCTCTGATTAATTTTGAAAATTCTCACAAAGAAAGACTACAAGATGAATATGAAAAAATAAATAAGGAATTTATTTGGAACATACCAGAATAAAGTGGGAATTGTTAGTGTAAAAAATTTAACAAAATTTTATGGTGAACTTAAAGCAGTAGATTGTATATCATTTGAAATAGAAGAAGGAGAAATTTTTGGTTTAATAGGACCAAATGGTGCAGGTAAAACTACAACATTAAGAATTATTGCAACAATTTTATCACCAACAGAAGGAGAGGTCAAAATATTCGGATATGACCTTAAATCTCAGAGCGATAAGATAAGAGAAATAATAAGTTATTTACCAGAAGAAGCAGGTGCCTACAAATCTCTATCTGGTTTAGATTATCTAGATTTTATGGCTTCTCTGTATGCAAAAGATTTAACAACAAAAGAAAAGTATTTAAAAATTGCTATTCAAATTGCAGATTTAGGAAATAGAATTAAAGATAAAATTGGAAGTTATAGCAAAGGAATGGTAAGAAAGCTTCTCCTTGCTAGAAGTTTAATGCATTATCCAAAACTTGCAATTCTTGATGAACCAACTTCAGGCCTTGATGTAATAAATTCAATTGAAATAAGAAAAATAATAAAAGATTTTACAAAAAATGGAACAACAGTTTTACTTTCATCTCATAACATGCTTGAAGTTGAATTTCTTTCAGATAGAATTGCTTTAATTGACAAAGGGAAAATTCTAATTCAAGGACAACCAGAGGATTTAAAGAGACAATTTAATGCAAGAAATGTCGAAGAAGTTTTTATGGAGGCAGTTAATAGATGAAAAAGTTTCTTATCTTATTCAAAAAAGAGATTAAAAGTTTAATTACAATGCAATTAATTATTCCTCTAATTATTATGGTAGTTTTATTTTCAATTATTGGAAATATAGTTGGAAAACAAACACAAAAGGCAAGTGAACCGAAAGATATTGCTGTTTTAGATTATGATGATACATTTTTATCACAAGAAGTAATAAATACATTATCAAATTCTAACTTTAAAGTTAAAATTCTTGAAAAAACTCTCTCAAAGGATGATGCAATAAAAAAAATTAAAAAAGATAAAATTCAAACATTAGTTATTATTCAATCTGGTTTTCAAGAGAATGTTTTAAGATATATTCCAACTGAAATAGAAACATATAATGTGCTTACTGGATTTTCATTTGTAAGTATAATGCAAGCAGTTTCAACAAATGTGATTTTAAATAGTATTAATGAATCAATCTCAAATAGATATATTTCAGCAAGATTTGTTGGAATGAATCCAGATTCTATTAAAAGACCTATAAAAGTAAAAAGTTTTGTTATGGTAAGAGATAAGATTTCAGAAACAACAATAGAAGCAATAGCAAATGCTGTAACATCTCAAAATGCTTTTATTCCAATTATTTTAATGATTGTTATAATTTTCTCCTCTCAAATGATTGCATCATCAATCGCACAAGAAAAAGAAAATAAGACCCTTGAAATACTTTTAACAATTCCAATGAATAGAACATCAATTATTTTTGCTAAAATGTTAAGTTCTGGTGTAATTGCACTGATCATGTCACTTGTTTATATGATTGGAATGAGAAATTATCTAACTGGAGTAACAGAAGGAAGAATTGCTATCGGAATTGGTCAAGATATTTCAAAAATTTTAAGTGATCTAGGATTAACATTAAATACAACAACATATATTATTTTAGGTATTTCATTATTTTTAGCAATTCTTTGTGCATTGTCACTTGCAACAATTCTTGCTGTTTATGCAGATAGTGTCCAGAGTGCACAAACCCTTTTAACACCTCTTATGGTTATGGTTTTGATTCCATATTTTTTATCATTATTCATGGATTTAAACTCTCTTCCATTTATTTTAAAAGTAATTGTTTTTATTATTCCTTTTTCACATCCATTTATGGCAAATACCTTTCTTTCACTTGGAAATTATCTATTTCCTATTTTAGGAATTATTTATGAAATAATTTTCTTTTTGATATGTCTTTATATTGCAACAAAAATATTTTCATCAGATAAAATAATTACAACAAAACTCAAGATAACAAGAAAAGTGTCTTTTTAAATTTACCTGTTAAAATTAAATTATGAATATAGTTGATGGGGTAATAATTTTAATACTTATATTTGCATGTTATGCAGGTTATAAAAAAGGAATTTTTAAGATTTTAATTTCTGTTGTAGGATTTTTTTTAAGTATTTATCTTGCATATAGATTTTCTCCAAATTTTGCATTGTTTCTTGAAGATAGATTTGGTTTTATAACAAATATCAAAAATTATATAACCCCACATATAAATTTACCTCCTGAAACTAAAATTTTATCAAACAATCCTTCAAATTTCTCTCTTTTTATAGACTCTATTAAACTTCCAAAATTTTTAAAATCCTCATTTATTGAAAACATAAATTTATTAGCAAATTTTGAAAGTCTGAATAATGTGTTTGAATCATATCTTTATTTAATATCTTTAGTAATTGCAGAAGTAATTTCTTTTATAATATTATTTTTGATATTTATAATTCTCTTTTCAATTTTAAGAGGAGTATTTTCTTCAATAATACATAAACTACCAATAATTGGAACTCTTGATAGGCTTTTTGGTCTAATATTTAACATGATACTATATTTTTCAATAATAATATTTGTTGTTTTTGTCTATTCTAATTTACTTTTAAAGATTTTAAAGCCCGAATCTATTATTGTTAAATATTTCGAATCTTCTCAAATTGTTAAATTCATTGAAAATAATATGGTATTTTTTAAGTCAATACTCAATACTCTAATTGTTAAGATTATGGAGGCATTAAGTTGAAAAAAATTTTTATTCTTACTCTTATATTTATTTTTTTATTTATAAATAGAGTTTATTCAATAAATGTTGATATAAGAGTTCTACTATTTCAAAATCCAACTTACCTAGAATTTGGAGATAATTCAATAATAAAATACAATAATGTTGAAATTTTTAAAGAAAATAAAATTTTATATTATGAAAAAAATTTAAATTCATTAAGAGTTAGAATTGGGATTTTTTTAAATTTTCAAGATGCATTTAAATATTTTGAATTTATAAAAGACAAAATTCAGGGAAAAGAATTCTTTATATATTTTGAAAATGGAAAATATGCTTTAGATATTGGTGATTTTAAATCAAATGAAGAAAGAGAAACTTTTAAACTTTTAAATAAACTTTACCTTATTTTTATGGAAAATGTTGATATATCAGGTTATTTTATTCTTTTTGGTACAGATAGAATTAAAATACAATTAAAGAAAAGCGATTTGAATGGTGTTATATTCGAAGTTTATCCTGCTAATGATCTTATAAAAGTTAACAATAGAAGATATAGAGGATTAATTTATCTTTATGTAAATTTATCATCTTATATAATTAATAAGTTAAATATTGAAGATTATCTTAAAGGTGTTGTTCCATCAGAAATGCCTGCAAGTTTTCATATGGAAGCACTTAAGGCACAAGCAGTTGCAGCAAGAACTTATGCTTTATCAAGAATAAAAGAAAAAAATATTTATGATGTTACAGCAACCCCATTAACTCAAGCATATCAGGGTTTTGATAAGGAAAATGAAAAAACAAATCTTGCAGTTGAATCAACAAAAGATGAAGCAATAACTTATAATGGAAAAATAATTGAGGCACTATATCACTCAACTTCAGGAGGACACACTGAAAATAACGAAAATGTTTGGTTTTCTGTTCCTTACCCATATTTAAGAGGAGTTATAAGTCCTTATGAAGATAAATCGCCTCATTACTCGTGGACACAAACATTTACAAACTATAGAATTCAAATGTTATTTAAAAAATATCTTAAACAAAATAACCTCTATGATATTGGTGAAATTTTGGGCTTTGAGATTATAAGAAGAGGAGTTTCTCCAAGAGTTGTTGAGATAAAAGTTATAGGTATGTATGATGAGATTATTTTAACAGGCCCTCAATTTCAATCTATTTTAGGTTTAAAAAGTACATGGTTTGATTTTGAATTTAAGGTTTATAGATTCAGTCATATTAATTCAATTGTTGATATGGTAGATAAAATTCCATTTTTTAAGGGAAGTTTTGATGGAGTTGTTAAAAAATTTGAAAATTATGAATATAGCATTCAGGATATTAGAAGAAGGTGGGATATTGTTGTATTTACAGGCAAAGGATGGGGACATGGAGTTGGAATGAGTCAGTGGGGGGCACAGGGGTTTGCAGAAAATGGTATGAATTATATTGATATATTGAAGCATTACTATTATGGAGTAAATATAGTAAAATTAGAGAGTGGAAATTGAAGTTTTTGATTACGAACTTCCTAAGGAACTTATCGCTCAAGAACCATTAAAAGAGAGAGATAAAGCAAGATTACTTGTTTTATATAAAGATAGTGGAAAAATTGAACATAAATATTTTTATGAACTTCCAGATTATTTAGAAAGTGGGGACCTCATAATTTTAAATGACACAAAGGTTATAAAAGCAAAAATTATTATAACTCTTGATACAGGTGGAAAAGTTGAAGCGCTTTTTCTTAAAGGAGAAAAAAATTTAATAGAAATTAAAGCAAAAAAAGCAAAAAAACTAAAAGAAGGAAAAGAAATATTTTTTAAAGATGGAACAAAAGGAGTTATAAAAAAAGTTTTAGAAGAGGGGAAAAGATTAGTTGAGATTCCAGAGATTGAAGATTACATTTCTTTTATAGAAAAAGTTGGAGAGGTACCTCTTCCTCCATATATAAAAAATAAAAATATAAATGAAGAGGATTATCAAACAATCTTTGGAAAATATTTAGGTTCAATAGCAGCACCAACAGCAGGATTACATTTTACAGAAAATCTGTTGCTTGAATTAAAAGAAAAAGGAGTAAAAATTGAATATGTAACGCTACATGTTAGTACTCCAACTTTTGAACCTTTAAAAGTAAAAAAACTAGATGATGTAAAACTTGGGGAAGAGTGGATAGAAGTAAGTGAAAAAGTTCTTAATGATATAAAAGAGACTAAAAAGAACAAAAAAAGAGTTGTTGCTGTTGGAACCACTGTTGTAAGAACACTTGAGACTGTTGCAAGAATTGAAGTTATTAAAGAATATAAAGGAACAACAGATTTATTTATAAAACCACCGTTTGAATTTAAATTTGTTGATGCTTTAATCACAAATTTTCATTTGCCTAAAACCTCTCTTCTTGTTCTTGTTTGTGCTTTTGGAGGAATCGAAAATGTTTTAAATGCATATAAAATTGCAGTTAAGGAGAGATATAGATTTTATTCTTTTGGTGATGCTATGTTAATTATTTAACTTTATTGTATAATTCTTTTGGTATAAACAAAAATAAGGAGGAATATGCAATGATAAGATTTGCAGAAAGAACACAAACAATGGGTACAGAAGGTGCATTTGAGGTTCTAGCAAGAGCAAAAGAACTCGAAAAAATGGGTAAAGAAGTTTTTCATTTCGAAATTGGAGAACCAGATTTTGATACACCAGAAAATATTAAAAAAGCAGCTATTGATGCTTTAAATAAAGGTTTCACTCATTACACACCTGCATTTGGAATTTTTGAAGTAAGAGAATCAATTGCAAGATACATTTCAAAAACAAGAGGTTATGAAGTTAAACCTGAAAATGTTATTGTTGCCGCTGGTGCAAAACCAGCAATTGTTTATTCAGTTTTATCTCTTGTTGAAAAAGGAGAAGAGGTAATTTATCCAGACCCTGGATATCCAATTTATAGTTCTGCTGTAAAAATTGCTGAGGCTAAACCAGTTCCTCTTCCGCTTTTAGAAGAGAAAGATTTTAGATTTGATTTAAATGATCTTGAAAAAAGAGTTACAGATAAAACAAGAATGATAATTTTAAATTCTCCACACAATCCAACTGGAGGAATTTTAACACTTGAAGATTTTTATGGAATAAGAGACATTATTGGAAATAGAGATATTTATATTTTATCAGATGAAATTTATTCAAGAATTGTTTATGAGGGGGAATTTATATCGATAACAAAAGTAAAAGAATTGAGAGATAGAGTCATTTTAATAGATGGTTTTTCAAAGACATACGCAATGACTGGTTGGAGACTTGGATATGCTGTTGCTGATCCTGAAATTATAAAAATGATTGCAAAATTTGTAATAAATAATTACTCATGTACAACAGCATTTGTTCAGATAGCAGGAATTGAGGCACTTGAAGGAGACCAGATTGCAGTTGACTTTATGGTTAAAGAGTTTAAAGAAAGAAGAGATCTTATTGTTGAAGGTTTAAACAGTATAAAAGGAGTTAGTTGTAGACTTCCAAAAGGCGCTTTTTATGTTTTTCCAAATGTTAAAAGTTTTGGAAAAAGTGCTAAAGAGATTCAAAATTATCTTTTAAATGAATATGGAATTGCTTGTCTTCCTGGAACAAGTTTTGGAGAATATGGTGAAGGTTATCTTAGATTCTCTTATGCTGCAAATAAAGAGAGCATTAAAAAAGCATTAGTTGTATTAAAGGAGGCATTTAGTAAACTATAATGGATTATTTTAGTTTGCTTCTTTGGTTATTTATATTTGTCTCACTATTTTATCCTGTATTTCAGAGAAGACAGATTGAACTTGCTAGATTAAGAGTTATTGCATCCCTTCAAAAGAAAAGAGGTTCAAGAGTAATAACCTTAATACATAGAGAAGAATCTATTTCATTTTTCGGAATACCTTTTAGAAAAATGATTGATATTGAAGATTCAGAACAAATTTTAAGAGCAATAAGAGAAACTCCTGATGACATGCCAATAGATCTTATACTTCATACACCAGGAGGTCTTGTACTTGCAGCAGAACAAATTGCAAGAGCACTAATTAGAAGAAAAGGTAAGGTTACAGTTTTTATTCCTCATTATGCTATGTCTGGTGGTACACTCATTGCTTTAGCAGCAGATGAAATTGTTATGGATAAAAATGCTGTACTTGGACCAATAGATCCTCAAATTGGTGGTTTTCCAGCAATTTCAATCTTAAAAACAGTCGAAAAGAAAAATATAAATGACCTTGATGATCAAACTTTAATACTTGCAGATATTGCAGAAAAAGCAATGAATCAGGTTTATGAACTTGCGGTTGAAATTTTAAGCGATAAAGAAGAGACTCTTTCTAAAGAAAAAATTGAATTTATTGCAAAAGAGTTATCTTCTGGCAAATGGACTCATGATTATCCTTTAACATGTGAAAGAGTTAAAAAACTTGGACTCCCTGTTTCATTTGATATGCCAGAAGATGTTTATACTCTTATGAGTTTATATCCTCAAGCAGGGGTTGGAAGGCCATCTGTTCAATATTTACCAATGCCTGTTCAACCTCCACAGAAGAAGACAACCCAAAATGAATGATAAGTTGAATCTTCTATTAAAAAATATTTCAAAAGTAATTATTGGAAAAGATGAAGCAATAAAAAAAGCAATAATTACTTTGATTTCAGGTGGACACATTCTTATTGAAGATGTTCCTGGAGTCGGTAAAACAATGCTTGCAAAATCTATTGCAAAAAGTATAAATCTTGATTTTAAAAGAATACAGTTTACTCCTGATTTACTTCCTTCAGACATAATTGGAATAACAATTTATAATGAAAAGACAAAAGAGTTTGAATTTAAAAAAGGTCCGATATTTTCTAACATTATCTTAGCAGATGAAATCAATAGAAGTACTCCTAAAACTCAATCTGCTCTACTTGAAGCGATGGAAGAAAAACAAGTTACTATAGATGGAATAACTTATAAGTTAAATGAGCCATTTTTTGTAATTGCAACTGAAAATCCAATTGAGTATGAAGGAACATTTCCTCTTCCAGAAGCACAACTTGATAGATTTTTTATGAAAATTGAAATAGGTTATCCAAACAAAGAAGACGAAGTTTTGCTTTTAAATAGAGTTCAATTAAGACATCCTATAGAAGATTTAGAAGAGGTGATATCAAAAGAAGATATTTTAGAAATTCAAAAAGAGGTTAAAAAAGTTCATGTTGATGAGTCTTTAAAGGAGTACATTGTAAAACTTGGTAAAGAGTTAAGAGAAGATGATGATATTTATCTCGGACCTTCACCAAGAAGTTTGATTGTTTTAATGAAAGTATCTCAGGCAAAAGCATATATTGAAGGTAGAGATTTTGTTATTCCAGATGACATTAAGAATCTATTTGAGTCAGTAATGTCTCATAGAATAATATTAAAACCAGAATCAAAACTTAAAGGAGTCAGTGAAAAAGAAGTTATTGAAAGAGCAGTTCAAAGGGTGGAAGTTCCAATTGTTTAAAAATTATAAAAGAGAGATATTTTTTTTAATAATTCTTATTATTGGTATTTTATTAAATTCAAAATTCCTAATTTCAATTTCAATATTTTTTATTATTTACATTTTCTTTTATAAAATTTTTTTAAAAAAAGAGATTAAAAATTTTAGTTATACTATAAAAATAACTCCTCAATTTATTCTTGAAGGAGAGGTTTTAGAAATTTCCTTTAATCTAAAATTTTTAAAAACAAATTTAATTAATTTTGAGTTAATTCCATCACTTCCAACATATTTTATACCGATTGAAAGTAAAAACCTTTATCTTGAACTTAATAAAAACAAAGAGGTGCTCCATAAATTCAAAGTCAAAGCAAAAAGAAGAGGAAGATATTTTCTTGGAAGTTTTAAAGTTAGAGTATATGACATTTTAGGATTGGTAAACATTGAGGAATTTATTAATGAAAATATAGAGGTCATAGTTTATCCAAAAATGATAGAAATTAGAAAATCATTAGTTAAAACAAGAGAGCCATCTTTTGGAATTAAAGTAAAAGAGAAGATATTTGAAGATTTCACATCAATACAGGGGCATAGAAAATATACTGGAAATGAAGAACTTAAAAAGATAAACTGGAAACTATCAGCACACACTGGGGAACTATTAGTTAAAGAATTTCCATCTACTGCAGTAACATCAGTAACTATAATAATAGATCCTTTTGCTTCAAAGAACCCTAGAAATCAAGAAATTTATGAAGAACATGTAACTACAATTTCTTCTTCATTTGTATATTTTTTTGAGAGATCAAAATTTTATTATGGTTTATGGATACCAGAACTCTTAAGAATCGAGGAAAAAAATGGAAAAGATCACTTTATAAAAATCCTTTCTATAATTTCAGATTTAAAAAGTACAAGAGAAATTGACTTCTCTTCTTTTCTAATTGAAAATTCTAAAAAAATAAAAGATTTAAGAAATGTATTACTTATAAAAAGAACAATAAATATTCCTGAACTGTACAATTTAATTAAAACAAAAAGTATTTTTTCAAGTTACACAATATTTTTGCTTCCAGATTTCGGTTTTTTGTATCCATGGGAGAAACCCCATCCCTATATTTTGGAAGAGACAGAAGAAATTGAATATATTAGAAAAATAATAGATTCTTTAAAAAGAGATGGAATTAATATTATAATTATTAGAGGAAATGAAAGCATCAAAGATCTTGTTTTTGTATAATTTGACACTCTTATTGAATTGGTTTTTAGCAAATTTTTTGCTAATTGATATTTTATTTAAAAATATTTTTTTATCAATTTTAATACCATCTCTTCTTTTTCTTTTTATTTTTAACTATAAGAATATAAATCTCGAAACAACTTTAAAGATTATTATTGCAATTTTCTCAATAATTTTTATTTCTTTAGTTAATAGTCCAATTAGTTTTTCTATTTTTACAAAAATTCTTTTATTCTCTTTTATTTTTATTTTTACATTGATTGTTTTAAAAACTGAGATTTCAAATACATTTTCAATTATTTTAATTCCAATTTTTCTTGTATTTTATGAAAAATTTATCGGTGTAAATTTGATTATTTTTATTTTGTCAATCATTTTTATAATTCAATCCTTGTTTCTTAAATTTTTAAAAAATAAAACTTTTTATTTCTGGGAAAATGGGTTTATATTAAATATTTCAGATATAAGAAGAGTTTTTAAAAATTTAATAACAATTATTTTAACATCATCAATTTTAATTTTATTTATATACTCAATAAATTTAAATTTTTTAAATAAATTAACTCTTCCAGATGAACTATTTATAAATCAAAGTGAAAAGGTCCAAAAAGAAAATAACATTGAAATTAAAGATACTAAAATAGAAATTTTTACAAAAAGGTATGTATTTATAATTAGTGATTTTTCAAAGAAATTTTTAAATTTCATTTTTAATTCATTCTATTTTGTAGTTTTTTTAGGTTTTTTCATAGTTTTAATTTTACTAGGAATTAGATTTTATAACCTTATAAAGGGTGTTTATGGAAAAAAGAAATCAGTAAGATTTTTAATATCTTCATTTGTTTTATCAATGTTTATTATTCTTTCAATTTATTTTTTATATAAACCATTTGAACTATTAATAAAATCAATTACAAAAAATATGAAAATTGAGAATTTTTCAATTCCATTATTTGAAATTGTCCAAAAAATAAGAAGTTATTTTGGCTCAGCTATTAATTTAAATCAAAAAACTTTGCCAGTATCTATTGATTTAGGTTTGGTTTTTGTCGTTTTATTCTTTGTTATTGGGTCAACAATTTTTCTTTATTTTTTGATTTTTTACATCTATAACACAACTTTAAATGAAAGAAAACTTGAATTAAATAAAATAATGGAAGAGTTTAGTAATGAAAAAGAAAACCTTTTCGAAATAAGTGGATCTCCAAAAGAAAAAATTATAAAATTATATAATCTATTAATTAAGAAACTATCTTTGATTTTATTGAAACTTGATTATGAAACTCCAGATGAATATAGAGTGAAATTTAAGAGAGAAAAGCCAGAACTTTCAAATGAAATTGATTTAATTACTGACAATTTTATTATTTCAAAATATTCTTATTATGAAATAAATGAAGATTTATTTTATAAAACTTTTTTAGCATTTAAAAACTTGTCAAGTAAAATATTTAAGGAGGTGTACTTTGGAAGAGAGATTTAAAAGTGCAGATAGACCAGAAACAGAAGAGGGGAAACAGTATCATATTGATTTAAAGAGAGGAGAACTCGCAAGATATGTTTTAACACCTGGGGACCCTGGAAGGGTTGATAGAATTTTAAAAACTTGGGATGAAGGAGAAATAAAAGCATTTCATAGAGAGTATAAATCTGCAACTGGTAAATATAAAGGTGTTCCAATTTCTGCTCTATCAACTGGAATTGGTGGTCCTTCCCTTGCAATAGCAATTGAGGAAGCAGCTCGCATAGGATGTGATACATTTATTAGAGTTGGAACAACTGGTGCAATACAAGAAGGAATAAACCTTGGAGACCTTATTATAATTAATGGTGCAGTAAGATTAGATGGAACAACTCATCAATATGTTAGAGGTGAATTTCCCGCAATTTCCTCTATTGAAGTAACACTTGCCTTAATTGAAGCATCAGAAAGATTAAACTTTAACTATCACATTGGAATTGCAGCATCAACTGATGCTTTTTATACAGGACAAGGAAGACCCGGGCTTAATGATTATATACCTTCTTTTGCAAAAGAGATTTTTTATGATATGAAAATTGCAAATGTTACAAATTTTGAGATGGAAACTTCAACTCTATTTGTTTTATCTTCAATTTATAAATTAAGAGCTGGATCGGTTTGTATTGTTATTGCAAATAGAATTACAAATGAGTTTCAATATGTTGGTGAAGAAAGAGGTATTCTTGTTGCAAATGAAGCAGTAAAAATATTAAGCGAATGGGATGAGATAAAAAAGGAGAAGGGCAAAAAAAACTTCTTCCCTGGTCTATTGAAGTAAAAGTTAATTTTCTAATTCTTTAAGGATTATTTGAACCTGTTCCTTTAAAAAGGTAAATCTTTTTTAATTTTTTCCCAAATAAGATCAAATTTTACACCAAAATAAAAATGTATTAATCTGTCTCTCATTCTAAAAATTTTTTACAAGGAATATTTGGGTATTTTTGTTTTATATTTTCTGGAATATTTTTAGCAGCTTCTCCGTTAATTTTCAATTTTCTTAAAATGGCACTTAATCTTAAGTCATCTTTTTTAATGATTCATAATCACTATTTTCAATAATTTTTTCTATTGATTATATTGATTTTAAAATATCTAAAAGATAAAGTTTTGAATATCTCATAAATAAATTGTTTCCTGTAGAATTTTCTCTCTTAATTATTCTCTTACAACATCAATTGGTACTATGTCTATTTTGATAAAAAAGTTTCCTCAAGAGAATTTGCTAAAGAAACTAAATTTAGAAAAGTAGATCTCTTCTCAAATTTTACAAGAATATCAATATCACTTTTTCATTTTCTTCACCACGAGCAAATGAACCAAATATACCAATTAATTCTGTTTTAAAATCTTTTTTAATTGTTCTAATTTACTTTTTACAAATTTAAATTTTTCATTCATTATAAATGGCTCCTTTTCTGAAATTTACATAATTATTATAAAATAAAAAAGTTCGACATTATATTTACATAAGGTAACTTATCACTTTAAAAATTAAATTTTGATTTTTTGAAAGAGGGTTTTTGATAAAAAGGAAACCCATAATCCTGAAATAAAATAAATTATATTTAAAATAAAGATATTTTTAATAAAGTAAGAAATATAAATTAGAAAAATAAGAATTGTTAATCCTATAAATTCTCTAAACATCAAATTTTTAAAAGTTAAGTTAATTTTTTTGTCTTTAAAAATTTTAGCACCAAAAAGAAGACCTGAAAATGGAGATAAAAGATTCGAATATTTTTTTATTAAAAATGAAGATATAAATATTAAAATTGGAATTAAAAAACTAAATTTTCCTTTTAAGAAACCATCAACTAAAATATCAATATTATTAAAAAAGAAAATAATTATTAAGAATCCAATAGAAACTCCACCAATTATATCAAAAACAAAATGAAGAGATAAATATAATCTTGATATTGAAATAAGAAAAACAATTAAAATTGATATAAAATGAAGAAATTTGTTTTTAAAAATCTTATAGATTGAAAACCAAAAAACAAAAGCATTTTGAGAGTGTCCACTAGGAAAGCCATATTCCTCTGGACCGATTGATTTTTCATAAATTGGATTAAAAATATCTTTTTGAGGTCTTGGGAGTTTTAAAATATTTTTAATCAAAGTATTCAGAGAAAAAGAAATAAATAAAAGAAAAACTATCTTTAATGATATTTTATTCTCAAAAATAAAAAATAAAAATGCAACTGCCAAAAGGTAAAATTCAAAACTTCCTAAATCTGTTAAAATTATAAAAATTTTATCTAACATTGGATTTCTTAAAGACTCAAAAAACTTCAAAATTTTAAATTCAATCATATATTTTAAATTATCATAATTTTGTTATAATAATTCAATATGAGAAAAGAAGATCTAATTCTTTTTTTACCACCATTCTTGTGGGGATGGACATTTGTTATTGTTAAAAATGGAGTTAGTAATTATGATCCTTTTTCTTTTGTATTTATTAGATTTACATTTACATTAATTTTAATGATTTTTTTAATTTATACATTTAAGATAAAAATTAATAGAGATATTTTTATTAAAGGTATAATTGCAGGAACATTTCTTTTTTCTGCATACCTTTTTCAAACAATAGGATTAAAATATACTTCTCCTACAAATAGTGCTTTTATAACATCAATTTCAATTCCAATAACTCCATTTTTTAATTTCCTTTTAACAAAAAGAAAAATAATTTTAAGAACATATATTGCAATAATTATTGTCATAATAGGCCTATATCTTCTCCTTGGAGGAGAATTAATTTCAATAAATCTTGGAGATTATTTAACATTAATTTGTGCAATTTTTTGGGCATTACATATTTCAACAATAGGATACTTTTCTCTTAATGACGAAAGTTTATCATTTCTTTTTTCTCAAATTTGGATAGTTTTTATTTTATCTTCAATTTCTATTTTAATTACAAGAAAAAGCATTTTACCAATTCCATTAAATTCTTTAGGTGGTGCAATAATTGTTGCAATTTTTGCGACTTTAATTCCTTTTTACATTCAAATAAAATATCAAAACAAGAAAAATACAATTAAAACAGCATTTATTTTTGCAACAGAACCTATTTTTGCTAATATTTTGGAATTCTTTCTATTAGGTACAATTTATTCTCTTATAAATTATATTGGTATGCTTTTTATATTTTTATCCTCTTTTATTGCCCAAAGAGATTAAATTATTCCTTGATAAATTTTTCAAAATCATTTAGTGATAATGTGTTTATGATATCTTCTTTTGTTAACCAACCTCTTCTTGCAACACCAACTCCATATCTCATATCATAAAGTCCATATAAAGAGTGAGCATCAGTTCCAATTGTAAATTTTAGTCCATAAACCTCTTTTCCATACATAGCATTTATGTCATTTAAATCTAATCTCTCTGGTGTTGCATTGATTTCTAAAATTTTTCCACTATTTTTTGCTTCTTTAAATATCTCTTCAAGATCAACTTCATATTCATCTCTTGATAAAAGCAATCTACCTGTTGGATGTGTTATTATTTTAATCTTTTTAATTTTCATTGCCTTAAGAATTCTTTCTGTTATTTTCTTCTTATCTTGATTAAATCCTGTATGAATTCCAGCAAGACAGATATCAAAAATTTCGAGGTCATTTTCATCAAAATCAACTTTTCCATCAGATAAAATATTTAACTCACAACCAAAATATATTCTAAATTTTCCTGCTAATTTATTATTAATTTCATCAATCTCTTTTTTTTGTTTTTTATAATCTTCTAGTGAGAGACCCCCTGCAACTCCAAGTGATTGAGCATGATCTGCTATAACAACATATTCATAACCAAGTTCCATGCACTTATTTGCAATTTCTAAAATTGAATTTTCTCCATCAGAATATTTTGTATGAACATGAGTATCTCCTCTTATATCTTTCATTTCAATGACTTTGGGAAGTTTTCCATCAAGTCCAAGTTCAATCTCCCCTCTATCTTCTCTCATCTCTGGTGGAATTAAAGGAAGGTCGAGTTTGTTATAAACTTCTTCTTCTGTCTCTCCACAAATTCTTTTATCTGTTTTTACATCAAAGACACCATATTCATTAACTTTATAACCCTTTTTAATTGCAAGTTCTCTTATTTTTACGTTATGTTGTTTTGAGCCAGTAAAATATTGAACTGCGGCACCAAAAGAAATAGGTTCAACAACCCTAACATCTATTTGAATATCTTCATTAGTTAATATTGTTGATTTTGTATCTCCTCTTGCAACAACTTCTTTTACAATATCCATAGAAGTAAATGTGTCCATAACCTTTTCAGGGTTTTTACTTGTAACAAGAATATCAATGTCTCCTATTGTTTCTTTCATCCTTCTTATGCTTCCACAAACCTCAACTTTATCAATTGGTGCATTATTTTTTAAATTTTCTACAACATATTGAGAGAGGGGGTATGCAATTCCAAGTAAAATTCTTATTGTTTCTTTCTTTTTTCTATCAAGAATTGCTTTCATTATATTTTCTTCTTTTTTTGGTCCAAATCCTTCAATTTCTCTTATCTTTTTTTCTTCGATTGCCTTTTTAAGGTCATCAATTGATTTAATACCAAGTTTTGTATAAAGAGTATATGCACCTCTCGGTCCAATACCAGGAATTTCAAGAAGTTCCAAAAGTGTTGGTGGAATTTTTTGTTTTGCTTCTTCTAATTTGTCAATTTTTCCTGTCTCAAGATATTGAATTATTTTCTTTGCAATACCTTCACCAATTCCTCTGATTTCTGTTAATTTTCCCTCTTTTGCAAGGTCTTCAATTGGAATTGGAAGATTTTCAATTTTTCTCGCTGCTTCAATATAAGCATTTATTTTAAATCTCATCTCACCTAAAATTTCAAGGTATTCTGCAAGTTCATATAATTTTTGAGCAACCTCTTTGTTTCTCATATTTAAATTATAACTCTTTAAATTTTGCTTGACCAAACCTTTATTAAAATATAAAATTTTTTTAAAGAATGAAAATAGATTTTAAAATTTGCATAAGAGGTGAAAAGATATGAAAGTAAATGATTTGTTTCCAATTCCTGATTTTTTTGAATTTAATAACTTCATAATTTTCGAACCACATCCAGATGATGCTGATATTTTTATGGGAGGAGTTATTAAAAAGTTAACAGATTTAAATAAAAATTTAATTCTTATTACTGTAACAAATGGTGATAAAGGAACTTATGACACATCTTTAAATGAGAAAGATTTAAAGATGATTAGAAAAGAAGAAAGATTAAGGGCAAATGAGATTTTAGGTATCAAAAATATGATTTTTCTTGATTATCCAGACTATGATCTCCCAGAAAAAAATGTTCTTGTTAAAGAGTTTTTAAAAATAATTAGAGAGTTAAAACCAGAAGTTATTTTTACACCTGACCCAAATCTTCCATATGAAGTACATCCTGATCATAAAATTATAGGTGAGGCGGTTAGTGAGGCATTTTTCTTTTCACCTCTACCTTTGGTTATGAAAGAAAAAGAACCACATTTTGTAAATTTAATATCATACTACATCACTCCATATCCTAATAAATTTGTTGATATTTCAGCTACTTTTGAAACTAAACTCAAAAGCATAAGGGAACACAAAAGCCAATTTAATGATGAAAATTATATGAAAATGGAGATTTATTTGAAAGTAAAAAATGGGGAATATGGACAAGAAATTGGTGTTGAGTTTGCTGAGGCATTTAAAGTTTTTACACCTTTACACATTCATACAAATGTTGATTCTATAAATCTTTAGGAGGTTTTATGTCAAATTATGAAAAAATTTTGGATGAAATTAAAAGAATTCCAGAAGATATAGAGGAAATTTTAAATTTTTTTAAAGAGTTTAAATTTGATGAAATTAAGTTTAATAATATTTTATTTCTTGGAACTGGAGGAGGTTCAAGGGCTGCATTTGATATTCTACTGACTTACCTTTTTGACAAATCCACCTATCCCATTTTTATTCATCAAGGGTATGAGATTCCAAATTTTGTAAATGAAAATACACTTATCTTATCCACCTCTTATTCTGGTGAAACAGAAGAGACAATTTCTTCGACTCTCGAAGCATTAAAAAAAACAAAAAATATTTTTGTAATAACAAAAGGAGGTTTTTTAGAAAATTTTGCCCTCAAAAACTCTTTAACACTTATAAAACTAAAAAATGGATATGAAGCAAGACATGCGCTTCATTTAATATTTTTTTCAATTTTAAAAATCCTCTCTTTTTATCTTAATTTAGATATAGACAGTGAAATTAATGATACAATCAAAACTTTAAAAGATATTAGAGAAAAATCTTTTGATGAAATTAAAAAAATATTAGATGAAATAGAAGGAAGAATTCCATTTGTTTATGGAAGTTATCTTTTCTCAGATTCTGTTGCAGAAAGATTTAGAAGGCAATTAAATGAAAATGGAAAAACACTTTCTCATTCAAATGTTATTCCTTCCCTTCATCATGATGAGATTGTAGGATTCATGGATAAAACTTTATCAGAAAAAGTTTTTATTTTTTTAATAAGAGATTTTTATGAGAATGAAAGAATTAAAAAAAGATTTGAAATAACAAAAGAGATTCTTGAAAGTTATGGCTTTAAATATTTTGAAATTTATCCTGAAAATTCAACTTATAAACTTTCAAGGATCTTTTCTATTATTCATAAACTTGATTTGATTTCTTTAGAATATGCAAATAAAAGAGGTTTTGATCCAAAAGATGTAAAAATAATTGAATATTTAAAGGAGTTAATGAAGAAATGAAAGATTATGCTGTTGGGATTGATATTGGTGGTACAAAAATTCTTATGGTTTTAATTGATGAAGAAGGAAAAATTTATAAAAAAGGTTTTATTAAAACTGGAAACACTGAGGAGGGCGAAAGAATTATCTCTGATATCAAAAAGCTTTTCTTGTCTATTGTAAGTGATTTTGAAATTAAATCTATTGGAGTTGGATGTGCAGGATTCATTGATTTTAAAAATGGAATTGTAAGAAAATCACCAAATATAAATTTCCTTGTTGAATTTCCCCTTAAAGAAACACTTGAAAAATCCTTAGGATATCCTGTTTTTATTGATAATGATGTTAAGATGGGAGCAGTTGGTGAAATGTTTTTTGGTGAGGGGAAAAATACAGAACTATTTATTTTTATAACACTAGGAACTGGAATTGGTGGTGCAATTGTTTATAAAAACAAAATTTTAAGAGGAATAAACAATCTTGCAGGTGAGATAGGACACTTAACTCTTAATAAAGAAGGGGTTGTTTGTGGTTGTGAAAAAAAGGGTTGTTTTGAAAAGTTATCTTCAGGTGGTGCAATAAAAGATTACGTTATATATGGTTTAAAAATGGGGAGAGAATCAAAAATTTTAGAGAAAGTTAATGATGATTTTGAAAAAATTGATACACCTCTGATTATGGATCTTGCTTTTGAAGGAGATTCTCTTTGCATAGAGGCAGTAAAAAATGCGACTTTTTATATAGGATTAGTTACATCATATTTAATTAATATTTTAAATCCAGAAAAAATAATTTTTGGTGGCGGCCTAACTTATGGATTAGGTTTTTTCTTTGAAGATATTATAAAAATCTCTCAACTTTATTCTTTAAAAATTCCTTTTGAAAATACAAAAATTTTAAAATCGCTCCTTAAAGAAGATGCAACCTCTATTGGTGCTGCAATTTATAGTTTAAAAAAATTAAGAGGAGATGAGATATGAATATTTTTTTAAAGAAACTCTTAAAAATTCTAAAATTAAAAAACTTAGAACCATATCTTGTGTCACTTTTATCAATGGGGAGAAAAAGTGAAGTTGCTTTTCCAACAGAACTCCTTCCATTAAATTTAGAAATTCTTGCCAAAGGACTTTTAACAAGTAGAGTATTTGAGATAAATTCAAATTGGGTATACCCTTTTTGGATTGAGGAACAATTAAATCCAAAAAGCACCTCTTTTGTTGCAAGAGGAGCAAATATTTTTGCAATAAACATAACCCATAGAAACTGGACAATTCTTGGATTTCCAGAAAGTAGTGAAAAAGGAGTAATAGATGAAAAAGGATTAATCTCTCCAAGACAAAATTTCCCATCTCTTGATATATTTATCGAAAAAGATGGAAAATATTTCTTTCCCTCAAAAGAAAAAATCAAACAGAAATTTGATACAGAAACTTCATTAATTAAATCTTCTGGAAAAGATGAAGATTTTGAATATAATTTAAAAACCTTTTCAAGTATAAGAGATTTTGGAATATATTTAAATTTTCATATTAAATCAAAAGTTGAAGGTAAATATAAAATCTATTTTCTTGTAAGACCATTTAATCCTGAATCATTTATTCCAATTCATTCACTAGAGTTCAAAAACGAAAAACTATATGTAAATGATAAGATATTTTTAATACCTATAACAGAAAATTATAAAAAGATACTTTTTAAAGAAGAAAAAGATATTCTTGATGGAGAAGTTTTAAATGAAAATCAAAGCAAATCGAAATACGGAATGTTAACAGGTGGAATTTATTATGAATTTGATCTAAAAAAAAGTGAAGAAAAAGAAATTGATATCTTTTTACCTCAAGAAGACTATTATAAAACAAACAATTTTTATGAAGCATTAAACTTCAACAAAAGATTTTATGAAAAGGAGAGGGAAGAAGAATTAGATATAACAGTTCCAGATGAAAAAATAAATGAAATTTTTAATTCAAACAAAATTTATCTTAAATCACTTATTTCAGATAATATCATTACACCAGGTCCTCTTACATATAAAAGATTTTGGTTTAGAGATAGTGCCTATATGATTTCTGCACTTTCAAAAATTGGAGATCTTAAAAGAAGCAAGGAACTACTTAAAGAATTTCCTAAAAAACAAAAAAGAGATGGTTACTTTATCTCACAAAATGGTGAGTGGGATTCAAATGGAGAAGCAATTTTTACAATTGTTGAATATTATAGATTATCTAAAGATAAAGAATTTTTAAAAGAAATTTATAAATCAATTTATAAAGGTGCAAATTGGATTGAGAGAAAAAGAAAAAAATATAAAGAATCACAGGGCCTCCTACCACCAGGATTTTCTGCAGAACACTTTGGTCCAAATGATCTTTATTATTATGATGACTATTTTGGTTTAAGAGGGCTTCTTGATGCTTCTTTTGCATCAAAAGAACTTAATTTAAAAGAAAATGAAGAACTTTTTTATTCTTTTTATGAAGATTTTAAAAAATCTCTTAGAAAAGCAATTGAAGAGGATCAAAAGAGATTAAATAAGAAAATAGTTTTAGGTGCCTATGGAAGGAATATAGATGCTTCAATGGTTGCAACTTTTACATCAATTTTTCCTTTAAGATTAGACTTATTAACAAAAGAGGAGATTTTAAATACTTATGAAGTTTTAAAAGAAAAATTTTTTGAAAAAGGATGTTTTTATCAAAATATAACCCATTCAGGAATAAACCTTTATCTTACTCTTGAAATAGCAAATTCACTTCTTTATCTTGAAGAGATAGATGAGGCAAAAGAACTATTTAAAAATGTCATTAAACTTTTAAAACCAACTTATACTGGACCTGAAGGAATTAACCCTAAAACACTCGGTGGTTGCGAGGGAGATGGACATCATGGATGGTTTGTTGCAGAAATTTTACACTTAATAAGAAACTCAATTGTTTATGAAAAAGAAAAAAATTTAGTTCTCTTTTCAGGCGCATTACCCGAATGGTTCGAAGATAAAAAATCTCTTTCTTTTATAAATGGTCCAACTTACTTTGGAAAACTATCTTTTAAAGTTAACACAAATGGAAAAATTGTTGAAATAGAGTTTTTAAGTGATTTTAATAAAGAATTAGAAAACTTAGTTCTTCTTTTATCATTTGATGTTGAAAGAATAATTGAGGGAGATTTTAAAAGAAAAGAGAAAAATAAATTAATTTTTAGTAAAAATAATAAAAAAATAATTCTTGAAAGGAGGTAAGCATCTTGAGATTTTTTGAAAAAATTGGACTTGATGAAGTTTATTCTTTTAAGAAAGGAGTTCTTGCTCTTTTTGTTTTGCTTCTTTTAACTGGAATTATTCTATATGCAGATCAAAATGTAATGTCACCGAGCATTGAATTCATTGAAAAGGAGTTTCATATTGGAGATAGAGAAATTGGAATTGTTGGTTCTGCTTTTACTCTTGTTGCAGCGGTTGTAACACTCTTATGGGGATATCTTACAGATAAATTTTCAAGAAAAACCCTTCTTATTATTGCAATTCTTCTTGGTGAAATACCATGTTTTCTTACTGCATTTGCAAGAAATTACACAGAAATTTTTATTTTAAGAGTTTTAACTGGAATAGGAATTGGTGGTACTGTTCCAATAGCATTTTCTCTTGTAGGAGATCTTTTCACAGAAAAACAGAGACCTCGTGCACAAGCGTGGTATGATGCAATAACAGCAGTTGGAATTATTATTGGAATGGTTGCAGCAGGCTTTCTTGCACCAGTCTATGGTTGGAGGATTCCTTTTATTGTTGTATCATTTCCAAATTTCCTTTTTGCTTTGGGTATGATTATTTTTGGTAGAGAACCAGAAAGAGGCGCAGGAGAACAAGAGATAAAAGACCTTATTCTTGGAGGTAAAAAATATAAAGGAACACTCTCTCTAAAAGATTATATTAGTTTAGTCAAGATTCCAACAAATGTTTGGTTATTCATTCAAGGAATTCCTGGAACAGTTGCTTGGGGCATAATTCCATTTTATTTAATTACTTTTTACTATCGACACAAAAGTTATCCGATTCAACTTGGAACAGTTCTACTAATTATTTTAGGTTTAGGAACAATTGCTGGAAAATTTATTGGTGGATATGTTGGAAATAAATTGTATTTAAAGAAAAGAGCATATCTCCCAATTTTATGTGGATTTTCGCAACTAATAGGAGTTATACCAGTTTTAATAACTTTATACTGGCCAGGAAAAGCAAATCCAACATTTTTTGATATTCTTCCTCCAAGTTTATTTGGATTTATTGGAGCATTCTTTATCTCATTTGCAGGCCCAAATGTAAAAGCAATGCTTATGAATGTTAATGTTCCAGAACATAGAGGAGCAATATCCTCTATTTTTAATTTAACAGATTCAATAGGAGCAGGATTTGGACCATTTGTAGGAGGATTAATATCATCAATCTCTTCTCTTGATACTGCAATGAAAGTTTCTGCAATATTTTGGATCCCTTGTGGCCTCCTTTTCTTTGTTGTTGCAATTTTTATTCATAATGATGTTGAAAAAGTAAGAAAGAAGATGGAATCTGTTAGAGAAGAAATGATTAAAAAATGAAAGAATTTGATATTTCATTTGAGAAAATTGAAATTGAATCTGATGAGAAATTTGAATTCATTGAAAAAGAAAAAAATTTATCTCTTTTTGAATACAAATTAAATTCTCTTATAGAATTAAATTTTAAACCAAAAGATAAAATTTTTATTAAAAAATTATCAATAACTTATTTAATAAATAAACCAAATGATTATTTTATTTTTAGAAATGGGTTTCAATCTTGGTCACCTTCTTACTTTTTTAGAAATGAAATTAAAGAAAAAGGTCCTTTATTAAAAATTTTAAAATACCATTATCTTGACCCTGAAAATTTATCTCCAAATATAAGTTATAGTTTTACTATTTTAAAAGGAACAAAAAGTTACCTCTTTTTAATAAATGAAAATACCGATTTCTTTATTTATTTTGTTATAGAAAAAAATAAAATAAAATTTGTTTTTGAAATTGATAGATTTTTGTATGAAGAGATTAAACTAAAAATAAAAGCTGAGGAGTTTGAAAAACCAATTTTTAATCAAAATTTCAACAAAAAAATTTATGGTTGGACATCTTGGTATTATTATTACAGAAATATTAATAAAGAAGAAATTTTTAAGAATATTGATGCGCTTGAAAATACTCCATTAAAACTTGATTATTTTCAAATAGATGATGGATGGCAAAAAAGCATTGGTGATTGGGAAGAAAACGAAAAATTTAATGATTCTCTGAAAGAGATTTGTGATAGATTAATTAAAAATGGTATTTCACCTGGAATTTGGCTTGCACCTTTTATTGCTGAAAAAAATTCAAAAGTTTTTAAAGAGAGAAAAGACCTTCTTTTAAAAGATAAATTAGGAAAAATTTTCCCATGTGGTTATAACCCCTTATGGAGTGGATACTTCTATCCCCTTGATATTGAAAAAGAAGAGGTTAAAGAAAAAATATTAAAAAGTTTAATATATCTAAAAGAAATTGGTTTTAAACTTTTTAAACTCGATTTTCTTTATGCTGGATTTATAAAGGGAGAAAATAGCGCTTCAAGATATGAAAAATTTATAAATTTCATGAATAAAATAAGAAATGAGCTTAAAGATTCAATAATTCTTGGTTGTGGAGCTCCTTTTATTTTAAAAGATAATCTATATGATATTTTAAGAATCGGACCTGATACTATGGATGGTTGGAAAAACTCTTTTTTAAGATTCATTTGTTTTCAAGGAAGGGTTGAAGCTTATAATTCTTTAAGAAACACACTTTTAAGAGATATTTTTTCTTCACAAAAATTTCTTTTTGATCCAGATGTTATATTTTTAAAGCCAAAGAAACTAAGGAGTTTTGAAAAAGAAACAATACAAATTATAAATTTTCTTCTTTCAAATGTTATTTTCTTTTCAGATCCAATTTATACATTAAAAAAAGAAAATTTTGTTTTAATTGAAAAACTTAAAGAGATTGGAAATTACTCTCTTTATGATTTTGAGTTTCAAGATGACCTATATAAATATAGTTTTAATGGTGAAAAATTTGATTTCTGTTTGTACGTCAATCTTTCAGATAAAGTTAAAAAAATTAAGAAATACAAAGAAGAAATTATAAAGCATAGAGAGGATAATTTAATTTACCCCCATGAGTCAAGGATTTTTATATTATGATTTTAATAATCACATTTAATCTTGCAATTGATAAAGTTTTGTATATTGATGAATTTAGGCCATTCAGTGAAAATAGAGTTAAAGTTTTATCTTCGCTTCCAGGAGGAAAAGGAGTCAATGTTGCAAGATGTTTAAGGTCTTTAAATAAAACTTCAACTGTTGCAGGCTTTATTGGTGGATTTAATGGTGGTTTTATAAAAGAAGGATTGATAAAAGAAGGTATTATTACTCTACTAATTGAAATTGAAAATGAGAATCGTATTTGTAATATTTTACTAGATGGCAGTGGAAAAGTTACAGAAATATATGAAATTGGACCAGAAATAAAAGAAGAAAAAGTTGAAAAATTGATTAGTGAGATTCTAAAAAGAGAGGAAAGTTTTCAATATATCATAATTTCTGGAAGCATTCCTCTAGGAGTTAGAGAAGATCATATTTTAAAAATTCTTGAAACTTTTAAAGATAGGAAAATCTTTCTTGATATACATGGTGAAATTTTAATTAAAATTCTTGAGAGACTTGAAATTTTCTTTTTAAAAGTAAATGAAAATGAGTTTAAGAGAACTTTTAAAATAGATTTAATAAATAAAAATTCACTTTTTGAAGTTTTTAAAAATTATAAAGTTTTTCTACCAGTTATAACTCTTGGAGAAAAAGGCGCTATATTTTTATTAAATGAAAATGTTTATAAAATAAATTCAGATTTTAAAGTTAAAATAGTTAATACAGTTGGAGCAGGTGACTCTTTTATGGGTGGTTTTGTTTATGGAATTGATGAGGGAATGAATCTTTTTGATTCCTTAAAATATGGGATATCATCATCGATTAGTAATCTTTCTTTTTATGAGGGAGGAAGGGTAAATAAAGAAGATTTAGAAGAAATTTTTAAAAAAATTAATATTACATTAATGGAGGAGTGATTTATGAATAATTTTTTATGGGGAACTGCAACAGCAAGCCATCAGGTTGAAGGTGGAAATTTTAATAATGATTGGTGGTTATGGGAAAAGATGGGAAAAATAAAAACTCAAGATTCCTCTCATCCTTCATGTGATCACTATCATCTATATAGAGAAGATTTTAAATTGATTCAATTTCTAAATAACAATGCTCATAGGTTTTCAATAGAATGGTCAAGAATAGAGCCAGAAGAAGGAAAGTTTGACGAAAAAGAAATAGAGCACTATATAGATATGCTTGAAGAATTGAAAAAATTAAACATTGAACCTGTTTTAACTCTTCACCACTTCACAATTCCAATTTGGTTTTATAACAAAGACGGTTTCTTAAATGATGATTCACCTAAAATTTTCTCAAGATTCATCAAAAAAGTTGTTCCATATTTTAAAAAATATGTAAAATATTGGATAACAATTAATGAACCACTTGTGCTTGCGGTTTTAGGTTATATTTTTGGATGGTGGCCACCTGGAATGAAAAATTTTAAATTGGGTTTAAAGGTAGCGAGAAACTTAATTCTTTCTCATATGGAAGCATTTAAGATAATAAAGGAGGAAGATAGCAACTCACAAGTTTCAATTGCTCATAATATGGAACTTTTTTACCCTGCATCTAACTTTTTTGCTGATAAAATTGTTGCAAATTATATTAATGAACTTTATAATTATAAAATTTTAGATTCTCTTATTGAAGGTGTTATCAAAAAACCATTTGGAAAAAATGAGGTAATTTCTGATTTAAAGAATTCACTTGATTTTATTGGAGTAAATTTTTACACAAGAGCATTTGTAAAATTTCACCCATTTAAAATTTTTACAGAGAAAAAAAGGAAAGATGCTATTTTAACAGATTTTGGTTATGAATATTATCCAGAGGGTCTCTATGAGATTTTAATGAGTTTAAAGAAATATAATAAAAAAATTTTAATAACTGAACATGGAATTGCAGACAAGGAAGATAAATTAAGAAAAGATTTTTTAATCAAAGCAATTGATAGTGTAAAAAGAGCAAAAAATGATGGATTAGAAGTTTTTGGATACATGTATTGGTCTTTAATGGATAATTTTGAGTGGATTGAAGGCTATTCAATGAGGTTTGGTCTTTTTGAAGTCGATTTTAAAACCCTTGAGAGAAAACCAAGAGAAAGTGCATATTTATATAGAGATTTGTGTCAACAAGGTTTATAAATTTTAATCTAAATAAAAAATGGGGGCAGTTTAGCCCCCATTAAATTTTTGTTAACCCTTAAAAGAAAATTCTTAATAGTGACATTAAAATATTTTTAAAGAATAGAAGAATTTTGTTTTGATTCGTGGTGGTATATGAACAGAAACATCTAAATTCCACATTAGTAATATCTGGACAACATTTAACATATACATCATTATAGGAGGCATCAAATTTACATCTTTGATTAACAGGAACTACTCTAACGGTTTGATTACAAGGAATTGTACAGTATGAATCAAAGTTTGGTTGGCCAGCGGGTCTTGTTAAAGTAGCTAATTTCACATTATTCATATTATAAATTTCAACTTTTGTATCTTGAGGACAATTTCCAGTAATTGTTACAACTATTCTTCCCATTTGAACACATGAGCATTCAAATTCAAGATATCCATAACCAACTGGACAACACTGAACTAAATTGATTGTTTTTGTTTCTGGTTTAAATGTACAGCCAAATCCACCAACAGGCTTTACAATATATGTTCCTGGGCATGGTAAAGTACATCCAGTAGTAAAGATTCCATTTGCATTATATTCTGACAATCTATATAGAAGATTTCCTCTACTATCATAAATTTCAACTTTTGCTGGAAGACAATTTAATGGCAATTTTACATCAATTCTTCCTTTGTAGGTACATTCACATTTGAATTCATATGATTGAACATCAGGGCAACACTTGGTTAATTCTACTTTCATTGTTTCAGGAGAAAATTTACAATTTGCATTTTGTGGTTTAAGTGTATAAACACCTGGACAAGGTAAAATACATCCTGTATCGAACCAACCTTCTGAGTTTGGACCATAACTACCTACCAATTTTCCTGATGAGTCATAAATTAAAAGCACACTTCCGCTTGCACATTCTCTAGGTATTTTAACTTGAATTCTACCTAATGGTTTTTCACATCTACATTTAAATTCATACCTATAAACATCAGGACAACACTTTTCAACTATTATTTTTGTTTCTGTTGGATCAAATGTACAATTTTTATTTTCTGGTCTTATGACATAAATTCCTGGACATGGTAATGTACATCCAGTGTCAAAAACTCCGCTACCATCTGGTCTTCCAGTATAGACTTCTGTATATTTCTGTGTCTCAAATACATGAACTATTGTTCCATCGATACACTCTTTAGGAAATATTGCGATAATTCTTCCTTTATTTTCACCACATTTACATTCAAACCAAACCTTTTCATATTCTGGACAACATTTACTTAAATCAACTAATCGAGTTGTTGGAGTGAATGTACATTTTGGATTTTCTGGTATAACAAAATACTTTTTAGGACATTCAAGATTACAGCCTGTATCAAAAATACCTACTTCATTTGCCCTACCTTTCCAAACTTCAACTTTATCTTCTGTCATTATATGAATTATTGTTCCATCAAGACACTCTTTAGGCATTTCAACAACTATTCTTCCCTTAATTTCAATTACACAGTCACATGTAAATTCAACAACAGTTTCGTAAGGGCAACAGTCAACTTTTACAACATGAGAGGAAGGATTAAATTTACATTTTTCATTTACAGGTACGATTTTATAAACACCAGGACATTTTAATTTACAACCTGTATCAATAACTCCTCCAATATTAGATTCTCCACTCCATACAACATTTCCAGCCTCATCGTATATTAAAACTTTAGTTCCAATGATGCACTCTTTTGTCATTTTGACAATAATTCTTCCACCTTCTTGGATCTCTTCACAACATGGTTTTTTATCTGGTTGAGCAATCCATTCAACAACTTTTCCTGTTGCCGGTTCATAAATAACCCAAATACAACCTAATCCTGTTGGAACTGGATGTTGAAATTGATTGTAATAATCTAAAATTGAAATGCCAAGATTTGTATCAGGAAGATTTGCTGGGAAATTCAAAAGAATGACATTTGGAGTTGTTTGAACAGGTTGACAATTTGGAATAACATAAACCTGATAATTACCATTCTCATCTGGTTGAAGTGTCATTCTGATTATACATCCACATAATTTTTGTATAAACTGAGTAACCTCTCTACAGTTAAATTCAACAATATGAACGCCTGGACAACAATCTTTAAGAACCACTAAATGTGATTGAGGAACAAAAACTCTATTAGGATTGGTTGGCACTACTTTATATTCCCCAGGACACTTTAGAATACAATCTGTATCAAAAATTCCCTGCTCATTAACTACTCCTTCCCATACAATGTTGCCAGAAGAATCATAGATAATAACTTTAGTTCCTTTTGCACATTCAGGAGGCATTTTTACAATTATTCTTCCCTTTTTTACTTCCTCACACTCACATTTAAATTCAACTTTCTTATAAGGAGGACAACACTCCTTTTCATTAAAAGTGACTTGCTGAGTTTCAGGGAAAAACTTACAATTAGGATTAACTGGCTTAACTATATAACTTCCAGGACAAGAGAGTTTACAATCTGTTGTATATAAGCCTCCTTTTTGTTCTCTTATTATTGTAATTGGATTTCCTTTAAGATCATAAATCTCTATATAAGTTCCTTTTATACAATTTTCTGGAAGCAATATGTCAATTTTTGCTTTAGGTTTTTCTGGACATGGAACAGAAAATACAAGTTCAGCAATTTTTTTATCTCCATACCAATTTATTTCTTTTGCATTCAGTTCATCGCCTGTGACTCTTAAAGGAATCAATGTTCTACCATTTTCTATAAATGGAACTACCTTTGGATTATATGGATCAATCTGTTTTGCAACTCCATTAACCTTATATATCCTATTTCCTATTTGAAACTCTATCTTTTTACCCTCTTTTGTAAGAATTGTTACTATTTGATTTGCGCTATCCCATCCTATTGTTCCTCCAACTTCTTCAACAACATGTCTTATAATCAAAAATGTTCTATCCCATCTTAAAACTGGTGCAGTAAGCATTGGTCCTTTTTGAACTCCATTAACCCAGTAAAAGGTGTTACCTATCTGAAATTGAAGTATAAGTTCACATTCTTTTTCTTCAGGAATTTCTGTTGAACAAGTTGGAATTGCACATGCTTCATTTGATTTAGCAAACTCATTAGCATTTTTGTCAACTGCTTTTACAATGTAACAATACTTTGTACCTTGAACAACATTCTTGTTATCTTTGTAAAATGTTTCTGTTATTGGAAAATCTGTAAGAGGCATACTCTCTACTTTTCCTTCACCTATACCTCTGTATATCCAGTAACGATCTGCATTAGGAACAGGATTCCATTCAAGATAATTGAAACCACAGAAGCCTTTAGCAGTGAGATTAAATTCTTGAAAATTTTTTGCCTTAATTGAGATATGATTTAATGAAATAAGAGTTAGGAAAATTAAAATGAAGATTAAACCTAAAAAAGTTTTAGTTTTTTTGTGATTAAAACATCCCATATGACCTCCTTTAACCATATTTTCTATTTTGGAATTTTATCCATAAATAGAAAAAGTGATTAAAATTTTATAAATTAATTATATTTTATTAGATTTAAATTTAAATAAAAAGTTTCAAATTAACTTTATTATCCTCCAGGATAAGTTATCTTTACCTCTTTAAGATTAGGATCCCAATCAACTTTGCACCCTAAATTTTCTGCAATAAATCTTATTGGTAACATAGTTCTACCTGGCGGAATTGTTATGGGTCTTACATTAGGATTACCGGGATCAATTAGTTTCCATTCACCATAAACTGTTGCAAGATTTTTGCCTATCCAGAGTTCGATAATTGTTCCCTTGAAGTTAATTATGACCTTTTGTTCTTTTGCTTCCCATCCAACTAGAGCGACAAGCGCCTCGGCAACATAAAGAATTGGAAGAAGCGTTCTTCCCTCAAGAATCATAGGAGCAACATCCATCGATTTCATTTCATCATTTTGATAATAAATAGTTTTCCCAATATAAAATCTTAAAATAATTAACTCTATACTTTTTTTTGAGTTTTTGCACCTGCTTCATTAGAATAGCTTGAATCTCCAAAAGAATTAAAAGCTTTTATTCTATAATAATAAGTTTTATCAGGTATTAGATTTTTATCTTCATATTTATATGAATCTTTTGGAAGAGTAGTAATAATATTATAAGTTCCTCCTTCTTCTTTTCTTTCTAATATAAATCCATCTTCATTATCTGAATTATCCTTCCATGAGAGAGAAATATCAGATTTTGAGATTCCTTGAGCAAATAAATTTATAGGAGCATTTGGTTTTGTTCCACATTCTGGGGTTGTAACTATAAACTCATTTGAAAATGATGATACAACATAACTATTGAAAGAGAAAATCCTATAATAATATTTAGCTTTTCCTGAAACAGTTGTATCTGTATATGTTGTTTTGTTTAAACTAAGAGTTGTAACTACTGAATAAATTCCACCTTCTATTTTTTTCTCGACTTTAAACCCATCTTCATTATCTGAATTACCCTGCCATATAAAAGATATTTCAGCACAGGAAAATGGTGAGGCTACTAAATTTGAAGGTGGATTTGAAGGAACTCCAACTTGTGGAGTTGTAGCATTTGCTTCGTTTAAAAAAGGAGAATATCCATAAGAATTAAAAGCTCTAACTCTATAATAATATGTTGTGTTTGGATTTACACTGTCTATAAATTCTGTTGTGTTTGTTGGGAGTGTTTTTATTTCACTGTATGTTCAAGCTATTTCACTGTATGTTCCAGCCAACTCTTTTCTTTCAACTTTAAATCAATCTTCATTATCAGAGTTATCTGTAAATGTAATTTTATTTGAGTTGGAGACAATACTTCAAGATCTGAATTAGATGGTGCATTTGGTTTAGTTCCACATGGAGGAGTAAAAACTATCTTTTCATTTGAAACAGTTTCACCATATTCATTAAAAGCAATGACTTTATATGTATAAGTCTTATTTTCTGATACAGTATCATCAAGAAAGTTTAAATTATCTGATCCAACATTACTAATGACTATATAGTTTCCTCCTCCATCTTTTCTTTCAACTCTGAATCCATCTTCATTATCTGAATTATCAACCCAGGTTAATTAAACTTGGTCACAGGCTAAAACATTATCATTTAAATTTGAAGGTGCATTTGGTGGGGTCCCAGGTGGTAAAGTAGTAGCACTTGCTTCATTTGAATATGATTGTCCAAAAGAGTTATAAGCGCTTACTTTATAAAAATATTTTGTGTTTGCCAAAAGGGATATATCATTATCAGAAGTAATATTTGCGCCTACTGATGCAATTTCTGAATAAGAACTACCTTCGATTTTTCTTTCAACTTTAAATCTGTTTCCTTGTTTGAATTATCGATCAATGATAAGTTTATTTGAGAAGAAGAGATAAAATTTAGAGTTAAATTTTGTAGGAGCATTTGGTATTGTTCCAAATCGTGGAGTAGTTTCATTTATTTCATTTGAATATCCAGAATCTCCATAATAATTTTTTGATTTAACTCTATAATAATATTTTTTTATTAGCTGAAACTGAAGTATCAAAATAAACATTTGTATTCGCTGGTAAAGTTGCTTTAACAGAATAACTTCCTCCTTCAATTTTTCTTTCAAAAATATAATTTGTTTCATCTGTTACATTATCCTGCCATGTAATATCTAATTGACTAAAATTAATATGAGTCCCTTTTAAATTAGTTGGTGATGCAGGAGGAGAACCAACTGGAAAAGTTTTAACAGAAATAGTATTTGAAAAAGAGGATTCATTTAAATCTCTTTTTGCTTTTATTTTATACCAGTAAGTAGTTTTTGGATTACAGCTTGAATCTATATAACTTGTGTTTGAGGAGCTAACAGATGCCAATCCAGAAAAACTACTACCATCTGTACTTTTTGAAATACTTATTGATGTTGTATTCAAATCAACAGGATCTCAGTTTAATCTAATAGAATTTGAAGAAAGTGGAGTGGCAGTAAGATTTGTTGGGGTTTTTAAAACATAAACAGTTAGATTTATATTATCAAAACTATCGCCTCCACTATTATAAGTTTTAACTAGATAAACATGTGATCCATATGATACTGGACTAAAACTTTTATTAAAAGTTGAATTTGAAAGAGTAAATTTTAATTCATAAATAGTTATAGTAATAGGTGGCATAGCTGGTAAAGTTATAAATTTTATAACTTCATAGATTTTGAATCCTAATATTGTTGTGCCACTTGGATAATCTATATAAATCCATGTAAGATTAATAGTATTTCCTTGTGCATATCCAGATATAGAATTTACACCTTTAGGAAAAGTTTTTAGAGGAACTTCTGTTGTCCATCCACTAAAGTAGTCATGTATCATTATTTCCTCAAATCTTCTTAATGTTAAAGAGTATTTATATTCAGTATTAGGCAATACAGCATTATCAGTCTAAGTAGTCAATGTTTTGTCTATTGTAGCAATTTTTGAGGGAAAATCTGGACCTGGGATTATATTTCTCCAAACTTCAATTTTATCAGCATTGGTATCAAACTGGATTCCAGGAAAGTTTTAAATCATATTTTCCAGACATATGTTCAAATTTTAAACTCATTGGTATTGCAAATACATATGCATAAAGATTATTTGTGTAAGAACTTTAATCTTTTGATAGAAGAAACTCTCTTCTTGTTCTAATTCTATAAATGTATCTTCCAATTTATTGTCCTGTAAAACTTTTTTAACAGTTGGATATTTTACTTCAGCGACTTTAATCCATGAAGTACCAACATATTCCTCTATTTCAAAAGAGTAATCTCCTAAGGGTAATGAAATAGTATATTTCCACTCAAGAATTATATTTGAACCCGAAGAATAGGCTACTTGATTTTTGGGTTTATCAAGATATGTTATCCCATAGGAAAAATCTGAGTAAATAGTCAAAGAAATAATAGTTACAATGATTAAAATAAATAATTTTTTCAATTTTTTCTTCTTCCTCAGAAATTTTCAGAATTTACTTATACTATTTAAATTCTTGATTTCTGATTTTTTTATTATTATAATTATAAACTTTATTTATTATAATTTAAATATAATGAAAAATCTTTTATCAAGTGGTGGTGTTTTAATTAATAAAGATAAAGTTTTAATTTTAAAAAGGGATAAAACATGGGTCTTTCCAAAAGGTAAAGTGAAAGAGGGAGAAGATTTAATTCAAACAGCAAAAAGGGAAATTTTTGAGGAAACTGGAATTAGTGTTAGTGATCCGATTTTTTTTATTGGAACAACAAAATATAAATTTGAAAAAGAAAATGAGATTTATAAAAAAGAAGTGTATTATTATTTATTTAAAGTTGAGAGTTTTCAAGTTAATTTAGAGCCAAGTTTCATTGGTTATGGTTGGTTTTACTTTGACGAAGGGGTAAAAATTTTAACATTTAAAAATGACAAAAAAATTTTTAAAACTGCTATAAAAAAATTAAAGGAGGCCTTATAAAAAGCCTCCTTAATAAATTTTTTTATATAAATTATTAATTAGAAAATGAATTTTACATTAACTGTTACTTGAACTGATTGTGAACCTTCGAATATTGGAGTTGTTGCTTCTGGTGCTGGCATTGTTTTTAAATCATATCTATATACAGGGTATGATACATCTGAAATATTAATTTCTTGAACTCCTTTAATTTTTTCTCCAACAACACTAAGTGCTGCCTCTGCTTTTTTCTTTGCATCTTCCATTGCAAGTGAAATTGCCTTAAGTTTTAGTTCATTTTTATCTAAAATATCAAAAGTTATTCCAGAAACTATATTTGCTCCATTTGATGTTGTTGCATCTAAAACTTCACCAACAAATTTTGTATCAAGTTTTCCATCTTGTGTTTTCTTTGTAATTTTTACATTGAACATATTTCTTACTTTATAACCAACAACCACTGGTGGTTCTTTTTCTGGATAAAAATACACTGGAAAAACTGAATATTCAACAGTTTCTAAATCTTCGACTTTAATTCCTAACTTTTGAAGAGCTTTAACAATTTGATCCATAATTTTTGCATTCTCTTCTGCTGCTTCTTTAGCTGTTTTTCTTTCTGTTTCAACTCCTACACTAACATAAGCAACATCTGGTTTTGCATAAACTACACCTTGACCAGTAACAGTTACAAAATTTTCAGATGAAACATTATTCACTTGATTCACCTCGCTTTTTCCAAAACTTACCCCTATTAGGGATATTCCTAAAATTAAAACTGAAACCAAGAAAAGTGTCAATACTTTTTTCATAGTTTCACCTCCTATTTATTTAAACTAAAATTTTTATAAAAAGTTTCAAAGTTCTAAAAATTTAATATGGATAAGCAAAAAATAAAATTTTATTTTGGTTTAAATCTAAAATTATTATCCAATAACCTTTGTTCCCTAAAATTTTAATAAAAAATATATTGTCTTTTATATTTTCAATGCTCTCAATTTTATCTTTTTTAATAAATTCAAGCCTTTCATCTTTTTTAAAAATATTTAAAATTTTATTTATTAAATCTTCATCTAATTCCTTTTTGCTATCCTGAGTTTTTATAATTTTATCTAAATCAATTTCATTTTCTTTTAAGAATTTTTCATTAAAAATTATCTTTTCGAAAATTCCATCTTTTTCATAAACAATTAATTCACTTTTATATCTTTTTATTGTTGTACCATCATTTTTTATCTCTATAAATTCAACTTCATCATTTAATAATATTTTATTAATTTCATCTTCATATATTTGATTGAATGTTCTAAATAATTCTGGTTTTTGTTCAAGTGCTGTTTTCTTAATAGATACATTTTTAAATATAAAAATAGAAGGTATAAATATAAGTAAAATAATAATAGCAAAGGATAATACTCTTTTATAAACTATTACTTTTGTTCTCTTTTTTCTTTTATCATAGAGTTCAAAAAGTTTTTCCTTGAGTTCTTTTTTGAACTCCTCATCTTCAATTTCAACTTTATTAATACTCTCTAAAAAATCCTCAAATCTTTCCATCATATTTATAAACTTAAATCTTTTAAAAAAGTTTCATCTTCTTTTAATATATTTTTTAATTTTTCAACTCCTCTTCTCAATAGAGTTTTTATGCTATTCTCATTTATTTTTAAAATTTCACTTATTTCTGAGATTTTTTTCTTTTCTATATATCTTAAAGACAAAACTGTCTGGTATTTTATTGGTAAAGAAAGCATCGCCTTTTGTAGAATAAAAAACTTTTTCTCTTCAGTGATTGAATTCAAAAAATCAACCTTTTCTTCGCTATCAAGATCCTCTTTTAAAAGAAGTTTACCTTTTCTTTTAATAAAATCATTCACTATATTTGTTGAAATTTTTAATAAAAAAAATAAATATGGTTTACCTTGATCTTTATATCTATCTAATGATAAAAGTGCTTTTGTAAAAACCTCTTCTGTTAGATCTTCTGCATCCTCTTTTGATCCAACTCTTCTATATATGTAATTTAAAACATCATAAAAATATTCTTCAAATAAAATTCCAAAAGCATTTTTATCATTTTTTGCTCTTTCAATTAATTTTTTTTCTGTTTCCCTATCAAGCATTTAAATAATAATAAAAATAAAATTGATATTAAAATAAAGAGAAAAATTAAATTTATTAATATTATAATCTGAATTAATTTTTATAGAAATTCTTTAACCTTTGAGGAATTTAAGTTTTTCTACCTCTTCTTCATCAACAATGTATTCTGATTCTACCTTTTTCTCTTGGACTACCTTTTTTCTGATTTCTTCCTCAAAAAGTGCTTTAATTGAGAGTCTCATTTTTCTATCTTCTGGTTTTAGTTCAACAACTTTTGCCTGAACTTCTTGTCCAATTTGAAGTGCCTCTTCTGGTTTCTTTATTTTCTTTAATGAAATTTGAGATACATGAATAAGTCCTGTAATTCCTTCTTCAAGTTCAATAACTGCTCCAAATGGTAAAAATCTAATTACTTTTCCTTTTACAATTGTTCCAACTGGGTATCTTTCTTCAATATTGTCCCAAGGATGTGGTTTTGTTTGTCTTAATGAAAGAGAAATCTTTTCTTCTTCTGGATCAACCATAAGAATTTTAACTCTAATTTTCTGTTTTTTTCTTACAACTTCTCTTGCTGGTTTTCTTGGGCCCCAAGTTAATTCTGATAGATGAATGAGTCCTTCAACTCCTTTGCCAAGATCTACAAAAACTCCAAACTCAACAATTCCTGCAACTGTTCCAACAACAATTTCTCCTTCTTTTTCTTTTAGTTGATAGAAATATTCTTTCCTTTCTCTCTCTTTTTCTTCCTCTAAAATTACTCTTCTTGAAACAATAATTTTTCTTATCTCTCTATCAAACTCTATTATTTTAACTTTTAACTTTTTATTTAAATGATTTGATAAATCTTTCTTTTTAACTATTTCTAATTCAATTTGAGTTCTTGGTAAAAATGCTGGAAGACCTAAATCAATTAAAAGACCACCTTTAACAATTCTTGTAACTGTTCCTTCTATTTCTCTTTTATTTTCATATGCTTCTTTTAGTTCTCTCCAAACTTTTTCATAGTCTGCTCTTCTTTTAGAAAGAACTAGGTCTCCAGTTGGTCCTTCACTTCTTACTACATATACATCTATTTCTTCTCCTTCTTTTACAATATCTTTTGCTGAAACACCTTTTTCTTTTGTTAACTCCTTTAGAGGAATATATGTCTCAAATTTTCTTCCAACACTTACCAAAGCACCATCATCTTCAACTTTAACAACAATTGCTTTGATAATTTCGCCTTTTTTAAATTTTTTGGGGAGATAATCTTCTGTTATTTTCTTTATTTCTTCTAACTCTTCGTTTATTTCTCCCTCCCTCTCTTCTTCCTCCTCTTTTTCCATTTCAGATAAAATATTTCTAATTTCTTCTTCTCCTAATGATTCTTCCTCTTCCTCCACCTCCTCCTCTTCATCTTTTGTCTCTTCACTATCCTCGCTCAAATTCTCTTCTAACTCATCCTTGTTTGTAAACCTTTCTTCCCTATCCTCCATAAAAACCTCCTTAACCTAAATTCTCTTTTGCCTTGTTAACAAGAAAAGCAAAACTTTCCTTGTCATGAATGGCAAGTTCAGAGAGCATTTTTCTATTTAAATTAATTGATCCTTTTTTGAGTCCATATATAAATCTTGAATAAGAGAGATTAAACCCTTTTAGAGCAGCAGAAATTCTTGTTATCCATAATCTTCTCATGTCTCTTTTCTTTAATCTTCTACCAACATATGAATAGTGCAAAGCATGTTCAACTGCTTCTCTTGCAACTCTATATCTTACAGATGCTGCTCCTCTAAAACCTTTTGCTAGTTTAAGGATCTCTTTTCTCCTTCTTCTTGTATATGGACCACCTTTAACCCTAGCCATATTCTTAACCTCCTAAACCAAGTATCCTTTTAACAAGACCTCTATCTTCTTTTGAAACTTCTTTATACCTCAACTGTTTAACTTTTTTTCTTGATCTTTTCTTTTCAAGATGGTGTGAATGTCCAGTTCTATTCCTTAAAATTTTTCCCGTTGAAGTTATTTTAAACCTCTTCTTTGCTGTTTTCGGTATCTTTAACTTGGACATCTTTTATACCTCCTTTTTTAGTTGGACCTATTAAACACTCTATCTTTTTACCCTGAAAGAATGGTTCCTTCTCAACCATTCCAACAGGTGATAACTCTTTTATAACCTCATTAATAATCTCAAAACCTTTGTCTTTGTAAGAGAGTTCCCTTCCCCTGAAAATTATACTCACTTTAACCTTATCTCCATCTAAAAGCCACTCTTTAGCATTCTTAATCTTGTACTCAAGGTCACCTTTTCCAATGAATGGTCTAATTTCAAGGTTTTTTACATCAAAAGTTACCTGCTTCTTTTTTGCCTCTTTTTTCTTTTTTGTCATCTCATACTTGAATTTTCCGTAATCAAGAATTTTACAAACTGGTGGATTCGCATCTGGATTAATTTCAACTAGATCTAACCCTTTATCTTCTGCAATTGAGAGTGCTTCTTGGAGTGGATAAATTCCTAACTGTTTTCCATCACTATCTATTAACCTTACTTCTTTTGCTCTGATAGCCCTGTTAACTCTAAGAGAGAACTCTTTAATGGTAAATCACCCCCCTCTTTTTTTCTCTCACTTCTTCTCTAATACCTCCTTTTTAAGTTTTTCTATAATTGAATCTATATCTTGCATACCTAAATTTCCTTCTCCTTTCTTTCTAACTGAAACTGATTCTTTTTCTTTCTCTTTTTTCCCTATAACAAAAATATAAGGAATCTTTTCAAGTTCCGCTCTCTTTATCTTTTCTTGTAGGTTTTCATCAGTAAAGTCAGTTTCAACTCTAAAATTATATTCAAGAAGTTTATTATATAATAATTTTCCATAATCTTCAACATCTTGAGTAACTGTTATAAGTTTTATTTGAACAGGTGATAGCCAAAGCGGAAAGTTTCCAGCATAATTTTCTATAAGTGCTCCAAAAAATCTTTCAATTGAACCAAGAACAACTCTATGTATCATAACAGGAGTATAATCTTTTCCATCTTTACCCATATATTTTAAGTTGAATCTCTGTGGAAGATTAAAATCAACTTGAATTGTTGGACCTTGCCATAATCTATCAAGAGAATCTTTAAGTTTTATATCAATTTTTGGACCATAGAATACTCCTTCTCCTGGATCGATTTTATAACTCACACCTTTATCTTCAAGCGCTTTTCTAAGCGCCTCTGTTGCTTTATCCCAAAGTTCAATTGTTCCAACATATTTTTCTGGTCTTGTTGACAAAAATATTTCAAAATTTTTAAATCCAAAAGTGTTCATCATGTACAATGCAAAATCTAAAACCCCAATTATTTCATCTTCAAGTTGCTGTTCAGTGCAAAATATATGAGCATCATCTTGTGTAAAACCTCTAACTCTTAAAAGTCCATGAAGAACTCCAGACCTTTCATATCTATATACAGTACCGAGTTCAAATAATCTTAAAGGTAATTCTTTATAACTTCTTGTTTTTGATTTATATATTAAAATATGTCCTGGACAATTCATTGGTTTTACAAGATATTGAATATCTTCAATATTTATTCCAGTAAACATGTTTTCCTTATAATATGACATATGTCCAGAAATTTCCCAGAGTTTTTCTCTATAGATATGTGGTGTATAAACAAATTGATATCCTCTTTTTAGGTGTTCTTCTCTTTCAAAATCTTCAATTATTTTTCTAATCATCGCACCTTTTGGATGGAAAAATATTAAACCTGGTCCTGCTTCATCTGGGTGAATACTAAATAGGTCTAACTCTTTTCCCAATCTTCTATGGTCTCTTCTTTCAATTTCTTTTAATCTTTCAAGGTGATTTTCAAGAGATTCTTTATCAAAAAATGATGTTCCATATATTCTTTGGAGAACCTCTCTTTTTTCATCTCCTTTCCAATAACTCGATGAAGATGAGAGAAGTTTAAAATTTTTTATAAAACTTGTATTTGGAAGGTGTGGTCCTCTACATAGATCGATAAATTCGCTAACTCTATATATTGATACAAACTCATCTTCAATTTCTTCAATTAGTTCAAGTTTAAATTTTTCATCTTTAAATAATTTTCTTGCTGTTTCTTTATCAATTGTCTCTTTTTCAAAGATAAGATTACTTTTTAGAATTTCTCTCATTTTATTTTCTATTTTTTCTAAATCCTCTGGTGTAAATGGGTTATCAACTAAAAAGTCATAATAAAAACCATTTTTAATTGATGGACCAATTCCAAGAAGTGCATTTTTAAAAAGTGATTTAACAGCATAAGCGAGTATATGCGATGTTGAATGATTTAAAATATCAAGTGCCTCTTCATCTTCAGGTGTTAGAAATTTAATTTTATCTTTATCCCTTGGCTTAAAATAAAAATCCACAATTTCATTATCATTAACTAATGCGCCAACAAATTGGGGATTACTTTTTAATGGTAAAATATTTAAAACATGAAAAAGATTTTCATTTTCATCAATAGAAAAATAATCATTTAAGTTTTCAACAAAAATATTTATTTTCATAACTTTCACCTTTAAAAATAAAAAAATGGTGGGCGATGGTGGACTCGAACCACCGACCTCTTCGGTGTCAACGAAGCGTTCTACCTCTGAACTAACCGCCCACTCAAAAATTAATATTATCTTATTTTGCTTTTTTGTCAAGATAGATTTAATATTATATTGGGTATATAATTATTAAAAATTTTTGGAGGTAAATTATGAAAAAAATTTTAACAACTTTATTAATTTTCTTATTCTTATTTACTATTGTTTTTTCTCTTAAAGGAGAAACCATCTGGAATACTTATAGAGGAAACAATTTAAGATGGGGTTATAGTGATTCTAATTTTTCACCACCTTTAATGGAAGGTGCATATTACATTGGATATGCAGGTTTTACATCTCCAATCTATGCAGATGGAAAAATATTTGTTGGATGTGGAGATAAAACTTTATACTGTTTTGATGCTGAAACTTTAAAACCGCTCTGGACTTATGAAACATCTGGAGCAATAATAGGTGCACCAGCTTATGATAATGGAAAAGTATATTTTGGAACAGTTGATGGATACTTTTTCTGTCTTGATATAACAAATATACAAAAATATTTTTGGAGATACAATACCTACTCAAAAATTTATCACTCACCTCTTGTTTTAGGTAATATAGTTTATTTTGGTGCTGATAATGGGCTTGTTTATGCTTTTGATAAATTAACTGGAAAAGAAGTATGGAACACACCTTTTAAAGCACAAGATAAAATAAATTCAGCAATTGTGGGAGATGATACTTCAATATTCTTTATTTCTCAAGATGGAAATTTATATGCTGTTCATCCATTAACTGGATCTCTTCTTTATAAAAAGATAGTTGGTCCAAATGTAAAGGGAGCACCAGTTGTTAAGGAAAATTATGTTTATGTTTTAAATAGTGAGGGTCAACTTTTAGCAATAAACAGAACTACAAGAAATCAAGATTGGTATTACTCTTTGAATCAAAATACAACAATGACACCTGCAATTTCAGGAGATCTTGCAGTTGTTTTGGTTAATAACGGAAGAATTGCTTGTGTTGATTTAAAAACAGGAAAAGCAAGATGGGAAAAAAGTTTACCAGGAAGTTTCGATACCTCACCTGTTGTAACTGATAAGTACATTTTTATTGGAGATAATATTTCAACCTTATATATGTTATCTCTTGAAAATGGAACTACATTATGGTTTGCAAAATATGAGAAAGGTTTTTACAATGATTTTTGCATTCAAAATAATAGATTATATGTTCCTGGACTTGATAACTCATTAAGATATTTTGTTTCACAACCACCTCCATTTTTAACAGTTGAACCTTTGACTATTGATTTTGGAGAAGTTGATGTGAACTCACAGAAAACTTTAAGTTTCATTATAAAGAACAAAGGAGGAGGAACTCTTACTGGTAAAATTTCTGCTGAAAATTATTATTGGATTAAAGTTTTTCCAACAGAGTTTGCAGCAAACGAAGTAGTTGTTAATGTAACAGTCGATACAACTGGATTTACAATGGAAACTGAATATAAAGGTAAAATTACAATTAAATCAAAAGGTGGTGATGCAGAAATTTATGTTGTATTAAAAACAAAAGCCTTTCCACCAAAGTTAGATGTTGTTCCAAAATTACTTAATTATCGAAATATCAATAGAGGAGATAAAAAAACAATTCAAATACAGATTAAAAATTTAGGAGGAGGCAAACTTTTTGGAACACTTTCAACCGATGTGAGTTGGATTCAATTCGATAGTATCAATTTTGAAGGTAACGATGTAAAAGTTAATGTGATCTTAAATGCCGAAAATTTAATTGCAGGTCAGAAATATAAAGGTTTTATTTATGTAGATTCAAATGGTGGAAAAGGTATAGTTGAGATAAATATAGAAGTAATTGAACCAAATCCAATTCTTTATGTTGATACTAACACTTTAAATTTTGGTGAGGTTAAAAAAGGAGATTCTCCTTCAAAAATATTTGTTATTTCAAACAAAGGAGGAGGAACTCTTATTGGAACAATTTCAACTTCTGATGATTTTATAATTTTAAGCACAAAAGTTTTCAGTGGAAATGAAACAAGAGTTACTGTTATCTTAAAAACAGATAATTTAATTGAAGATAGATTATATACTGGAAAAATTGAAGTAAATACTCAATGGGGTAAAGCAGTTATTGAAGTTTATGTTAAGATATTGAAAAAAGAATTACCAGTTCAAAAGATAGTTATTATCTTGCAGATTGGAAATAAGGTAATTTATGTTAATAATCGACCTCAAACAATCGATGTGCCTCCACAAATTATTGAGGGAAGAACTCTTCTTCCAATAAGATATGTAGTTGAGCCACTTGGTGCAAAAATTTTCTGGGATGATGTCGAAAAAAGAGTGACAATTGAATTTAAAAATATAACGATTGATTTATGGATTGGCAAAAATACTGCAAAAGTTAATGGAAAATCAACTCAAATTGATCCAAATAACCCTAAGGTTGTACCTTTAATAATTCAAGGAAGAACTATGCTTCCTGTTAGATTTGTTGCAGAGAATCTTGGATGTGATGTTCTCTGGGATGGAACAACAACAACAATAACAATTACTTATCCTAAAGATTAAATTTTAAAATATTAGTTGATAAATTAAGACCCCCAATTTAATAATTTTTGGGGATCTTATATTTTTCTCTTTATATTTAAATTTTTTCTATTGACAAAAAAGAATGATTATATAAAATTTATATTTAGATTAGCACTCTAAGTTAAAGAGTGCTAATTATAGGAGGAGAGATGGAAAAAAGAGATGATCTAACATATGCTCTTTTTAAAGTTCTTAAAGAGAAAGAAGATGAACTTAGAAGATTAAAAGAAGAAGTAAAAACTTTAACTCTTCTTATTAAAAAGGAGAGAAGAGATTTAGAACACTTTCAGAAAAAGTGGCAAGAGGAAGAAAATTTGAGAAACATAAGAAATAAAGGAGAAATTATCTCTTCTATTTTACATATATATGACAGTATTGAAGGGGCAAAAAGTAAAATTAAAGATGAAAATTTATTAAATGGTCTATTACTTATAGAAAAGCAATTTTTAGATTTTCTTAAAAAAGAGGGGGTTGAAGAAATAGGAAATGTTGGTGAAAAATTCGATCCATCCCTTCATCAAGCAATAAGTATTGATATTACAAACAATGATGAAGAGGATGGAGTTATAAGTGAAGTTTATAGAAAAGGTTATAAGATAAAAGACTATCTTATAAGACCTGCTTATGTAAAAGTTTACAAAAAGGAGGTAAACTAATATGGGAAGAATAATAGGAATTGACCTTGGAACATCAAATTCATGTGCTGCTGCTATAATTGGTGGCAAACCAACAATTATTCCTGCAGCAGAAGGTGTTTCAATAGGTGGTAAAACAGTTCCCTCTGTTGTTGCATTCACAAAAGATGGTCAACTTCTTGTAGGAGAGCCAGCAAGAAGACAAATGGCTCTAAATCCTGAAAGAACAATAACTGGAATAAAAAGAAAAATGGGAACAAACTATCGTGTTAAAATTGATGATAAAGAATATACTCCAGAGCAAATTTCAGCATTCATTCTTCAAAAAATCAAAAAAGATGCTGAAGCATTTCTTGGTGAAAAAGTTGAAAAAGCAGTTATAACTGTTCCTGCATATTTTAATGATAACCAAAGACAAGCAACAAAAGATGCTGGAAGAATTGCAGGGCTTGAAGTTGTAAGACTCATAAATGAACCAACAGCAGCAGCATTTGCATATGGTTTAAATAAAAGTGAAAAAGAGTTAAAGATTCTTGTTTTTGATTTTGGTGGTGGAACTCTTGATGTAACAATTATGGATTTTGGAGAAGGTGTCTTTCAAGTAATTTCAACTGCAGGAGATACTCAACTTGGTGGAAGAGATATGGATGATGCACTCATGAATTATATAGTTGAAGATTTCAGAAGAGAAACAGATATAGATTTATCAAAAGACCCTAAAGCACTACCTAGGTTAAGAGAGGCAGTTGAAAAAGCAAAAATAGAACTCTCAAGTGTTCTTGAAACAGAAATTAACCTCCCATTTATAGCAATTAAAGATAATGAGCCAGTTCATCTTGTAAAAAGAATCACAAGAGCACTTCTTGAAGAGTTAGTTAAACCAATAATTGATAAGTGTCGCGGTCCTCTTACACAAGCACTTGAAGATGCAAAACTCACACCAAAAGATATTGATAATATAATTCTTGTTGGTGGACCAACAAGAATGCCAATTGTTCAAAGATTCATTGAAGATTTCTTTGGAAAACCAGCTGAAAGAGGAGTTGATCCAATGGAGTGTGTTGCAATTGGAGCAGCAATTCAAGCAGGAATACTCGAGGGAAGCGTAAAACAAGAGATTGTTCTTCAAGATGTTACACCTCTCACTCTTGGAATTGAGACACTTGGTGGAATTTTCACAAAAATGATCGATAGAAACTCACCAATACCAATTAAAAAAACACAAATTTTCACAACTGCTGCAGATAATCAAACATCTGTTGAGATTCATATACTTCAAGGCGAGAGACCTCTTGCAAAAGATAATGTCTCTCTTGGAAAATTTATTCTTGATGGAATACCACCAGCACCAAGAGGAGTTCCAAAAATTGAAGTAACTTATGAAATAGATGAAAATGGAATTTTACATGTAACAGCAAAAGACCTTGCAACCGGAAAGAGTCAGAATATAACAATAACTCAAGCAGTAAGACTTTCTGAAGAAGAGGTTGAGAGAATGAGAAAAGAGGCGGAAAGATTTGCAGAGGAAGATAGAAAAAGAAAAGAAGAAATTGAATTAAGAAATATGGCAGATCAACTTCTTTACACTGGAAGAAAAACAATTAAAGAAAACAAAGATAAAGTAAGTAAAGATATAATTGAGAATGCTGAAAAGAAACTTGATGAACTTGAAAATCTTCTTAAAGAGAATAAAATTGAAGAGGTTAGAAAAAAAATTGATGAAGTTAATGAGGTACTTGCAAGGGTTGGTGAAGAGCTTTATAGAAAAGCAGGAACTTCTCAAACTAAAAATGAGCCACCAAAAGAAGGTGACAAAAAAGATGATAAAGGAACAATAGATGGAGATTATGAAGTGAAGTAATGAATAAGGATTATTATGAAATATTAGGGGTGGATAGAAACGCCACCCCTGAAGAAATAAAAAAAGCATATAGAAAACTTGTAAAGCAGTACCATCCAGATTTAAATAAAAATAATCCCGAAGCAGCCAAAAAAATGGCAGAAATAAATGAAGCATATGAAGTTCTTTCTGATCCAGAAAAAAGAAAAAGATATGATTTGTATGGTACTGCTGAAGGAATAGGAGATTATGCTTATCAATATAATTCAGAATCTCCATTTGGGGATTTCTTTAGAGATTTTAATTTTGGTTTTGAAGATATTTTTGACACATTTTTTGGTGGTTTCACTGAAAGTCGAGAGAGAAGAAGAGTTGAAAGAGGAAATGATATTCACGGAAGAATTGAGATTGATTTAAAGGATGTTTTATATGGAAAGGAAGTAGAGTTAGAAGTTGAAAGGGATGAAGTTTGTGAATCTTGTAATGGAACTGGAGTTGAAAGAGGATTTAAAAAAGATAAATGTACAACTTGCCATGGAACAGGAAAAGTAAAAAGAACTCAGAGTTCAATTTTTGGTCAATTTGTAACAATAACAACATGTCCAACTTGTAAAGGTGAGGGAGAAATAAATAGAAACCCATGTAGAGTTTGTAGAGGAAGTGGAGTTACAAAAAAGAAAAGAATAATTAAAGTTAAGATTCCACCTGGAATTGAAGATGGAATGAGAATAAGACTTCAAGATGAAGGTAATGCATCAAAAAGTGGATTAAGGGGAGACCTTTATATTGAAGTTAAAATAAAACCACATCCTTTAATCAAAAGAAAAGGAGCAGATTTAATATATGAAGCAGAAATTCCCCTTTTAACAGCAATTTTTGGTGGGGAGATAGAAATTCCATATATAGAGGGAAAAAAGAAAGTTTTTATAAATCCTGGAACGCAATCAAATGAAGAGATTAAATTAAAAGGTGAAGGTCTTCAATATTTGAGGGGGAGAGGAAAAGGAGATTTTATAATTGTTTCAAAAGTGAAAATTCCAAACATAAAAGACCTTTCAAAAAAAGAAAGAGAAATTTTAGAGAAATGGAAAGAACTAAATAAATAATTTTTTAAAATTTTTAATTTTCTGTTATAATTTTTAAAACCAAAAGTAAGAGGGAGGAGTTATGAGTATTGATTTATTATTTGAGAAAAAACATAGATACATTATCGCAATTTCAGGTTTTGTAATTACTCTTCTTCTTGGGGTACTATATGCATGGGGTGTTTTTGTTAAACCTCTTCAAGAAGAATTTGGATGGACAAGAGCACAGGCAACACTTCCCTACACCATTGCATCTGTTGTATTTGCTATTGGAATGCTATTTGCAGGTTACGTTCAAGATAGAAAAGGACCAAAATTTGTTGCATTTTTAGGAGGAATTTTTGCAGGATTAGCATTGATATTGTCTTTTTTTACATTTAACCTTTTTTATCTTGTTTTAATTTTTGGTATTATAGGTGGTCTTGGTATGGCTTTTGGTTATTCTGGTGCTGTTTCAAGTGGAGTAAAGAGTTTTCCTGATAAAAAGGGTCTTGCAACTGGTCTTGTTGTAGGTGGTTTTGGTTTTGGCTCTTTTTTATGGGCTCCTCTTTCAACATTTTTAATTCATAAATATGGTTGGAGAACAACCTTTCTAATTTTGGGAATTATTTTATTCGCTCTAATATCAATTGCATCAAATTTTGTTAGAAATCCGCCTCAAGGTTGGGTACCAAGTGCATTAGAAAAATTACAGACAAGAAAATATTCTCCTGAATATACTGGGAAAGATTTAACTCCTAGTCAAATGATAAAAACACAGGTCTTTTGGTTAATGTGGTTTCACTATATTTTAGCAACATCACCTGGAATTATGATAATAGTCCACTTGAATCCAATAGCAATTGAATTTGGAGGTTTTAATCCAATAAGAGCAGCATTTCTTCTATCAATTTTATCCATTTTTAATTTGTTAGGAAGATTTTTCTTAGGGCCCCTATCTGATAAAATTGGTAGATTAAAAACATTTACATTAGTTGGTTCATTGGTTTTTGCTTCAATGATACTTTTGTTCATAGCACATTATATTAATTTTCTATTTTATATAGTTCCTGTTATTGCTGGAATTGCTTATGGTGGATATCTTGCTTTATCTCCAAGTTTTACTGCTGATGTATTTGGAACAAAATATTATGGTGCAAATTATGGTTCTATGTTTACAGCATGGGGAGTTGCAGGTTTAATTGGTCCATATATTGCAGGTGCCTTACATGACTTAACTAAAAGTTATTTTTTACCAATTTTAATTTTTTCAATTTTTTCTATGTCTGCAGTTTCAATAAGTCTTTATGTTAGAAAAAAAGAATTAGTTAAAAAGATTTAATATATATAAATTTTTAAAACAATTTACAATTAATAATTTTCTCTCTTAATTTTATTTTTTATATTTGTGGTAAAATGTGGTAATTTGTGGTAAAATTAAAAAAATGTTTATGGGTAGTTTTGAGTATAAAATGGATGATAAGGGTAGGGTGCTTGTGCCACCCCAATTCAAAGAGGAACTTGGGGATAGAATTATAATCACGCGCGGTTTTGAAAATTGCCTTTTTGTTTATTCGATAAATGAGTGGAAAAGAATCTCAAATGAATTAGAGAAAGTTCCTTTATCATCAAAAGAGTTAAGGTTTTTCTTAAGAATTTGGTTTTCTTCTGCACTAGAAATCACAATTGATCAATATGGTAGAGTATTAATTCCAAATGATTTTAGAAAATATGCAAACTTAAACAGAGAAATTGTTTTCATAGGAGTCCTTAACAGAATTGAAATTTGGAATAAAGAATCATGGGAAAATTATAGAAATTCAAGTGAAATTTCTTATGAAGATTCTATTTTAAAACTTATGGAAGGAAGATGATGGAGATAATTCATAAACCCGTTTTATTAAATGAAGTTCTCTCTTTTATAGATTTTGATAAATCAAAAATTTTTCTTGATTTAACAATAGGTGAAGGTGGACATAGTGAAGAAATTTTAAAAAGAGCAAGAGATGATTCAATTTTAATTGGTTTTGATCTTGACGAAGATGTTTTAAAAGTTGCAGAAAAAAGATTATCCTCTATAGGCAAGAAATTTTATTTATTTAATGAAAATTATAAAAATTTCCCACAGGTTTTAAAAAAATTAAACATAGAAAAGGTAGATTTTATGCTATTAGACCTTGGATTTTCTTCATTTCAACTTAAAGAGGGAAGGGGCTTTTCATTTTTAGATAAACAAAGTTTACACATGGGTTATAGTAAGAGTTTTAAAGGAGCAGATTATTATATTAATAAATTAGGTAAACAAGATTTAATTTATATTTTTGAAGAATTTGGTGAAATTGAGCATAGTGAAAAACTTGCATTAAAAATAATAGAGGAGAGAAAAAAGAGAAAAATAGAATCTGCATATGAACTCGCAAAAATAATTGAAAAAGTTATAAATAAAAGAGGAAAAATTCATCCTGCAACAACAATTTTTCAGGCAATAAGAATTTATGTAAATAGAGAACTTGATAATCTAAAAGAATTTTTACTTATCTTTTCAGATTATCTTCACAAAGATGGTATAACAGAGATTATTTCATACCACTCTCTTGAAGATAGAATGGTTAAAAAAAGTTTTAAGGAGTTAGAAGAGATGAAGATTGCAAAAGTTTTAACAAAAAAAGTAATAACTCCAACAAAAGAAGAGATAAGAGAAAATAGGAGATCGAGAAGTGCAAAACTTAGAGTGGTTCAAAAAATTTAGTTTCTTTTTGATTACAATTATAATTTTCATTTTTATTTATGGTTTTATAAATTTTTACAACATGAATTTAGAGAAGAAGAAATTGGAGTTAAAAAAAGAATTAAACAATTTAAAAGAAGAATACATAGATCTTGTTGTTGAATATGAAAAAGAATCAAATCCAAAGAATTTAATCGAGAAAGCGGTGAATAATTTAAAACTTAAATTCGGTGAAATTGAGGTGTTTATAGTTGATTCAGGAGACAATTAGTTATAAGAAAAAAAATTTAAACAACAAAATTTTAAAAATTTTTATACTGTTTTTTATATGTTTCATAATTATTTTTTTGAAACTTGTCTATGTTGATCTTATGAAAAGTAGTGAACTAAAATCAATGGCAGAAACTCAATGGTTTGAAAATGGAAAAGTGATTAAAGCAAAAAGAGGAACAATTTATGATATAAATGGAAATATTTTAGCAATATCTATTTTGAGATATAAACTAATTTTAAATAAAAATCTTGTAAAAGATTTTGATGAAACAATTGAAAAAATATTGAAAAAGTTAAATATAAATAAAGATGAATTAATTAAAAAAATAAATTATGGTCCATCTCAAGTAGTTCTTCTTGAAGATATAAAAGAGAGTGAAATTGAAAATTATAAAGATTTAGTAGATGATGAAATATATTTTGAATCATACTATAAAAGAGTTTATCCATATGGAAATCTAGCATCATATCTTCTTGGAACAATGGGTGTAGATAAGGGTCTTGAAGGAATTGAGTTTCAGTTTGACTCTTATCTTAAAGGTGAAGATGGTATTATGGGTTTTTTAAAAGATGCAAATGGAAAAGAAATCCCTGGTTCAGAATTTATAATTAAAAAACCAAAAGATGGAAAAGATTTATATCTGACAATTGATATAAATCTTCAAGGTGCATTAGAAGAAGAACTTGAAAAAACATTTAAAGAATACAATCCAAGAATAGTTATAGGAATTATTGAAAATGTTAAGACAGGAGAAATTGTATCTATTGGAACTATACCAAATTTTGATCCAAACAGTTTAAAAGAGTTTTCAAAGGCAACTTATCCAGACCCATCATATGGATTTAACTATGAACCTGGTTCTTCCTTTAAACCTCTTGTTGCATCTGCTGCACTTGAAGAAGATTTAATAAAAGAAGATGAGAAATTTTACTGTAAAGGTTATACAGTTGTTGATAATAAAACATTTAAATGCTTTTCAAAACATGGAGAACAAACTTTCAAAGATCTACTCAAAAATTCATGTAATATATGTTATATTGAGGTTGGTAAAAGACTTGGTGAAAAACTCTATTATTATCTTAAACTCTTTGGTGTTGGAGAAGAAATTGAACTTGATTTTCCTTATGAAGGTAAAGGTGATATTTTAGAACCCGATGATTGGAGTGCTACAACTCTTCCAACAATGTCATTTGGAGTTGGAATAACTGTCACTCCACTTCAACAAACTTCTTTTTATCAAACAATTGCAAATGGAGGAAATAGATTAAAACCCCAAATTATTAAAAAAATAACTGATAATGGAAAAGTAATTTATGAATCAAAACCAATTTTAATTAAAAAAGTAATTTCAAAACAAACAGCAGATAAAGTTTTATCTTTTCTTGATTATGTTGTAAATGGTGGTGGAGTAAAAAGTGCAATAATTTCTGGTTATTCAATTGGAGGAAAGACTGGAACTGCTGGAGTTATAGAAAATGGAAAATATAAAGAAGGCCTTTCAGTTCTCTGGTTTGTTGGTATAGTCACAGCAAAAAATCCAGAATATGTGATAACAGTTGTTGTTGATGGAATAGAAAGTCAAGATGTTTTTGCCGCAGGCATTGCTGCACCAACTTTTAGAAGAATCGCACAATTTTTGATAAACTATTATGGAATAGAAAAAGATGAAAAGATTAAGTGAAATTTTGAAAAGTTATGATTATAAAAAGGTTATAAACTTTTCTGATTTAGAAATAGAAAACCTTGCTATAAAGTTAGATGAGATAAAAGAAAAAACTCTTTATTTCATAATAAAAGGAAGAACATTTGATGGAATTAAAAATTTTGACAAAGCATATAACTTAGGTGTAAGAGTATATGTTTCTGATAGAGAATTTGATGTACCAAAAGATGTTACTTTAATTGTAGTAAATGACTCAAGAGAAGCTCTTTATAAAATCTCAAAAAATTTTTATGATGATCCTTCTCAAAAAATGAATGTTTTTGGAATTACAGGAAGCAGTGGAAAAACATCAGTTGTTAATATTTTAAAAGAAATTTTTCCCTTCTCTTCATCAATAAGTTCTTTAGGAGTTGACATATTAAATGAAAAAATTTATGAACCAAAAACAACTCAAACAACCCCTGAATCTCATCATATACAAAATTATCTTAATCTTGCATTAAAGAAAGGCACTAAAAATATTTTTATTGAAGCATCCTCTTTTTCTTTAAAAGACAAAAGAATTTTTGGAATAGATTTTAAAGGTTCAATATTTTTAAATTTTTCTATAACACATCACTTAATGATTCATGGTTCTATTTTAGATTACTTAAATTCAAAACTTCTTCTTAAAAATTTAACATCAGGTCCATTTCTGATTAATTCAGATAATCCATACTCATATTTCTTTAAAAAAGATTCAAACAACTTCTATTTTTCATATAAAGAAAAAAAAGATTTTTGTGTCTTAGATTGTGATAAAAAAGATAATGGTTTTTTATTTACTTTAAAACTTTTAGAAAAAATACATAAAATCAATTTAAAAGATGATTTTGATATATATCCAGTTTTACCATCTCTTTCCCTTTCTTTTCTTTTCAATATAAATATGGATGAAGCAATTGATAAAATTGAGAATATGAATTTAAAACCCTCTGGAAGATGGGAAATATTATATAAAAATCCACTTGTTGTGGTTGATAAATCTAATACTCCTCTTTCAGTTAATTTTCTTGTTGAGAAAATTAAAAAATTACCATTAAAAAGAAAATTTGTTCTATTTTCATTTTTTGAAGAAGAAGACATTAGAGAAACCTATATTATTTCAAAAATTCTAAAAGATAATTTTGATTTGATATTTATAACTCAAGATGATTCAACAAAAAAGAATGTATTTCAATGTAATTTAAACTTTATAAATTTCTTAAATAAATTTAATTCAAAATACATTTTTATAAAAGATAGAAGAAAAGCAATAGAAAAAATTTTGTCATTTGCAAAAGAGAATGATGGAGTTTTTATTTTAGGAAGAGGAGATCAGAAGTATATGAAAGTTCTTAAAGAGGTTATTCCTTTTAATGATATTGAAGTAACAAAAGAATTAATAAAAACAATTTATCAAAAGAGGATTAACTCATGAGTATATTTTTTGTGTTCTTAATCTTATCCTATTTTCTATTTAAAATTTTAATCCTCTTTCAAAGAAAAAGAAAAAAAGGCCAAGTTGTAAGAGATGAAGGACCCAAAACACATCTTAATAAAAGTGGAACTCCAACATTTGGAGGTGTTATCTTTATAATTACTCTTATTTTAATTTATCTCTTTTTACCAAAGGATAGTTTATTAAATAATTTTATTATTTTTGTTTTTCTCCAAAGTTTAGTTGGTTTTATTGATGATTTTATGAAAGTAATATTAATAACTCCTTATGGTTTAATAGCAAGATATAAGTTTCCTCTTCAAATTATTTTTTCTATTCCTGCATTAATTTATTTTATTAATACCAAAAATACTTCAATTATTGTTCCCTTTTTAAATAAATCAATAGAATTATCAAATCCAATTTTTATAATTATATTTTTATTTTTTGTTGTAGGTGGAATAAATAGTTTCAATTTTACAGATGGACTTGATGGTCTTCTTGGAGGTCTATCTTTAATTTTGTTACCATTATTTATTTTTTTATCAACCTCTATTCCTAATTTAAATAGAGTTCTTTTTGCAATTTCAGGAACACTTATTTCTTTTTTATGGTTCAATTTTCACCCAGCAGAAATTTTTATGGGAGACACAGGTTCAACATTTTTAGGAGCTTTTTTTATGTTTCTTGTATTTTATTTTAAACTCGAAATCCTTATACCAATTATTCTTTTTATTTTTGGAATTGAAATAATTTCAGTTATTCTTCAAGTTGGATATTTTAAATTAACCAAAAGATTATATGGTGAAGGAAAAAGAATTTTTAAAATGGCACCAATTCATCACCATTTTGAACTAATTGGAATTCCAGAGCAAAAAATAATAGTTAGATTTTGGATTATTCAAATTTTACTTATGGTTATATCTTTCTCAATAATTTTCTATGGAGGAATCAAGTGAAGTATAAAGACAAAAAAGTTTCAATACTTGGAATTGGTGGAACAAAAAGATCTGGTTATTATTCAGCACTTCTTATGAAAAAAGAAGGAGCAGATGTTTTTGTTAGTGAAATAAAAAAAGAAGAAGAGTTTCAGAAGGAAATAGAGGAGTTTAACAAGCTTGGAATAAAATATGAATTTGGAATAAATAGTGAAAAAGTTTTAGATAGTGAAATACTAGTACTTTGTCCTGGATTTCCAAAATTTCATCCACTTTTAGAAAAAGCAAAATCTTTAGAAAAAACAATTACTGGAGAATTAGAGATCTCTTATGAATTTATAAATGGGGAGGTTGTGGGAATTACCGGTACATCTGGTAAAAGTACAACAACTACATTAACTTATGAACTAATAAAAAGAAGCGGAGTTAAAACTCATCTTGGTGGAAACATTGGAATTCCACTCTCTTCTCTTGTAATAAATGAAAGAGAGGGAATTTTTGTTCTTGAGGTTTCGGCATTTCAACTTGAGACAATTAAAAAATTTAAACCAAAAGTTGGAGTTTTTTTAAACTTCCATGAAGACCATCTTGATAGATATAAAAGTTTAGATGAATATTTTTACTTTAAGAAAAGAATTTTTGAAAATCAAATTGAAACTGATTTCGCAATCTTAAATTATGATGATGAAAAAATAAAGAGTTTAGAAAATGAGATAAAAGGAAAGGTTTTATATTTCTCAATGGAAAATGAAGTTGAGGGAATTTATTATAAGGATGGAAAAATTTATTTAAATATAGATGGAATAAAAGAATTTGTTATTGAAAGAAAAGAAATTTCCCTATACGGTGACTTTAATACAAAAAACATTATGGCAGCAACTCTTTCAGCATATTTAATGACAAAAGACATATCTTCAATAAGAGAAGGTTTAAGAGAATTTAAAGCACTCCCCCATAGGTTGGAGTTTGTCGAAGAGATTAATGGAATTAAATTTATAAATGACTCAAAATCAACGAAACCAGAATCAAGTAAACTTGCGCTTCTATCTTTCCCTACCAAAAAAGTAATAATAATTCTTGGTGGAAGTAGTAAAAAAAGCGATTTTAGAGAACTTTGTGAACTTGTTAAAGAAAGGGCAAAATTTGCAATTTGCATTGGTGCAACAAAGAGTGAATTTGTAAAAATTTTCGATGAGATTGGTTTTAAAGAATATGAAATTTCAGAGAATCTTAAAGAAGCAATTAAATTGGGTTATTCAAAAGCTGAACCAGGTGATGTTGTTCTTCTTTCTCCAGCATGTGCAAGTTTTGATATGTTTATTGATTTTGAAGATAGAGGAGAAAAGTTTAAAGAGTTTGTTTTGGAGTTAAAGAATGAAAAGGAGGTTTGATATAATTCTTCTTTTTCTTTTTGTAATTCTATATCTATTTGGAATTTTATGGCAATTTTCAGCAGGAAGTGTTGAATATTTTAAATTTGGTGAGTTTTTTACATTCAAAAGATTTTTAATTTTCTCTTCAATTTCTATTTTCTTTTTGATTCTTTCAATTTATATTCCTAAAAAAACACTAATTTTATCAGCAAAATCTTTATTCTTTTTTTCTCTTTTACTTCTTGCGCTTGTTTATGTTCCCTTTTTAAATCAACACACAGAACACAAAAGGTGGATTTTTTTGTTTGGAATGAGCTTTCAACCTTCAGAACTATTTAAATTAACAACAATTCTTTTCACATCATACATTCTTTCGAGAGATTATCTGTTGTGGGAAAAATTTACCTATCTTTTGCCTCTATTTTTTTATTTATTTTTAGGAGTTGCTCTAATCTTATTTGAAACTGACTTGAGCACCGCAATGCTTATTTATATTATATTTTTCTTAATAATTCTTGTTGGTACATATAAGTTTAAACACATAATTATTCCCTCTTTAATTCTTGCAATATCTCCTTTTGTGATTTTATTAAGAGAAGAGTGGAGAATGAGAATAATAAGCACTCTTAATCCTTTTAAATATATGACACATGAAGGATATCAAATAGCTCAATCACTTATAGCAATTGGTTCAGGTGGATTTTTTGGATTGGGATATATGAATGGTAAACAGAAGTTTGATTATATTCCTCTTGTTTCTAAAGATTTTATTTTTTCTCTTATTTGTGAAGAGAGTGGTCTTTTTGGTGCAATGGTTTTACTTTTAGTTTTATTTCTTATTTTATATAAGGGATATAGAATTTCTGTTAAAGTAAATGATCCATTTTTAAAACTTCTCTCTTTTGGAATAACAACTCATCTTGTTCTCCAATCTTTAATTGTGATAGGAGTTAATATTGGACTATTCCCAGCAACAGGTCTTCCGCTTCCATTTATAAGTTATGGCGGAACTGCACTTTTAATAAATGGAATTGAGGCAGGATTACTTTTAAATGTATCGAGGTATTTAGAATGAGAGTTTTAATGGCAACTGGTGGAACAGGAGGACACATTTATCCTGGAATTTTAATTGGAAAATATTTAAAAGAAAAAGAAATTGATATTTTATTTACTATTGGTAAAAGAGAAAGAGAAATTGAAATAATGAAAAAATCTGGTCTTCCTTTTATATCTCTTCCTATTCCTTCACCCTCAAAAATTTCTTTTTATCCTTCAATTTTTGCTTCATTAATCCAAGCCCTAAATATTATTAAAAACTTTAAACCAGATAAAGTTATTGCAACTGGAAGTTATTCATCATTTCCAATTTTATTTTGGGTAAAAAGGTTAAAAATTCCATATTATTTACATGAGCAAAACACAATTCCAGGAAAAGTTATAAAACACTTTTCAAAAGATGCAAAGAAAGTTTTTGTTTCATTTGAAGAGACAAAAAAATATTTAAATGGAGAAAATGTTATTTACTCAGGTTTACCAATAAGAGAATCCATTGGTAAAGTTTCAAAAGAGGAAAGTTTAAACAAGTTTAATATCTCATCTAACAAAAAAATATTCTTACTTATTGGTGGAAGTGGTGGTTCAAGATATCTTTTAGAAATCATTAAAAAATTTGAAAAAGAAATTCATTCTTTAAATCTTCAAGGAATAATTATAAAGGGAAACATAGATTTCAATGAAAATTTCTTTTTTGAAAATAAAATTTACGAATACATAGATGAAATTGAATATGCTTATGGAGCGAGTGATTTTGTAATCGGAAGAGGTGGAGCAGGAACAATATGGGAAATTTTGGTTTCTCAAAAGCCATCTATCATAGTTCCTATTAAGACAAGTGAACACCAGATAAAAAATTCAGAGATAATTGAAAAATTGAAAATTGGAGAAGTTTTTAACTCTCAAGATGAAACTCTTTTCATAAAAAAGTTAAAAAAATTAGTTGAAAATATTGAAAATTACCGAAATAACTTTTCTCATTTAGAACTACCAAATACAAAGGATATAATATTAAAAGAGATACTTTATGGATAAGAGAGTTCATCTTATAGGAATTGGTGGAGCTGGAATGATTTCTCTTGCAAATTTACTTTTAAATCAAAAATATGCTCTATCTGGCTCTGATATTGTTTTAAATGAAAAAATAAAAAAACTTCTTGAAAAAGGGGTTGATTTTTATTTGGGACATAAAAAAGAAAACATAGTTGATAAAAATATAATAATTTACTCATCTGCAATAAAAGAAAAAAATGAAGAACTTTTATATGCAAAAGAACTAAACAAAGAAATTTATCATAGAGTTGATTTTCTTAAAAAGTTAACCGAAGACAAAAAAATAGTTGGTGTTGCGGGAACTCATGGTAAAACAACAACAACATCTCTTATCTCATACATTTTTGAAAAAGGAGGTCTTGACCCTACAATTTATATTGGTGGTGAGACAGATGAACTCTTCTTTGGAAGTAAGTCAGGAAAAGGAGAGGTCTTCATTCTTGAAACAGATGAACATGATAAATCTTTTTTGAAGTTTGATATCTTTTTACCAGTTGTAACTAATATTGATAAAGATCACCTTGATTTAGATGGACCTTATAAAGGAGATTTTGAACTTCTTAAAGAAAGTTTCATTAAATTTATAAACAAATCAAAATCAGGAAAAGTAGTTTTATGTATAGATGACCCAATAAATAATGAGATTAAAAACAAAATAAAAGTTAATATTATCTCATATTCTATTCAAGACAAAAATGCGACCTTTTATGGAAATATAATAGAAGACATAGGTCTAATTCAAAAAATTTCGCTTTATAAAGAAGGAAAATATATTGGTGATTACTCAATTTCACTTCCAGGTTTCATGAATGTTTTAAACTCACTTGCTGCAATAAGTGCTTCTTTTCAATTTAATATTGATTTAAATTTAATTTTCAAAGCAATTCAAGAATTTAAAGGAGTTAAAAGAAGGTTTGAGGTTCTTTATAACAATTTCTTTACAGTAATAGATGACCATGCAGATCATCCAACAGAAATAAAAACAACCCTTTCTGTTGCAAGAAAAATTTATAAAGAAAGAAGAATAATTCTTATCTTAGAACCACATAGATTTTCAAGAGTTTATAACTTAAAAGATGAGTATCCTTTGAGTGTAAAAGATGCGGATATAGTTATTTATTTACCAATTGACCCTGCAGATGAAGTAGATACTCTTGGGATTGATGCCGAAATTTTGTATGATAAAACTAAAGTGATGTATAAAGAAAAAGAAATTTACTATTTTGACAAAAAAAATGCTTATCATTATTTAATTAACAATATTCAAAGAGAAGATGTTATTATTTTTATGGGACCCGGTAATATTAAAAATTTTGTTAAGGAGTTTATAGGTGAACTTAAAGGTTTTTAATGATTTCAAATTAATTAAAGGAAAGGTTTTCAAAAACTTTGATATTAAAAACTTAACAACCTTTAAAGTTGGAGGTAAAGTTGATTATCTTGTGATACCTCAAGATATTGAAGATATAAAAACAACACTTAAGATTGGAAAAGAAAGAGATATTCCAGTTTATGTAATCGGAAATGGTTCAAATCTTCTTGTTTCAGATAAAGGAGTTAGAGGAATTGTTTTAAGAATTTCAAAAGAAAATTTCTATAAAGTCTCTTTAAAAGGAAATATAATAGACTCTGAAAGTGGAGTTCCTTTAAGTGAACTAATTTCACTTTCAATAAAAAGTGAACTATCTGGACTTGAAAATCTTTATGGAATTCCAGGTGTACTTGGCGGAGTTATCGCTATGAATGCAGGAACAGATGGATGCTCTATTGGCGATTTTATAAGAGAGATTAAAATAATTGATATATCTTTAAACCAAAAAAATTTATCAAAAGAAGAAGTTTTGTTTTCCTATAGAAAATCATCAGTTCTTGAGAAAAAGCTAATTGTTTTAGAGGCAAAAATAGAACTTAAAAAAGAAAATAAAGATAAAATATTAAAAACATTAAAAGAGAAAATGTTAAAAAGAAAACTCACTCAACCAATCAATTTCCCAACTGCAGGTTGTGTTTTTAAAAATGAAGGAGAAAATAAAGCAGGTTATCTAATTGAAAAAGCAGGTTGTAAAGGTCTTAAAATCGGTGATGCTGAAGTTTCAAAACTTCATGCAAATTTCATTTTAAATAAAGGAAATGCAACATTTATGGAAATAATTTCTCTAATGAAATTAGTAAGAGAAATGGTTTATGAAAAATTTAAAATTACGTTAAATCCAGAAATTGTAATTTTGGGAGAAATTGAAGAAGCATTACCATTTAAGGTGCTTGAGCCATGGTAAAAAAACTTATTTTAACAACTCTATTAATCTTATTTTTAATTTTCCCACCAATTTTCCCGAAATCTCTAATTAAAGGAGATGTATCAAACATTAAATCATATTTTGGTTTTGTTTTTACATATTTTAATGAGAATTTACAAAGAGAAAGGTTTTTTACATATAAAGTTAAAGGATATGAAAAGAGGGGACTTGTTCTTAAAAATGATGCTATTCAAAAATCTTATATTTTCTCATCAGATGGAGATTTTTTAAGTGAAGGAGAAATAAATGGAGCAATAATAATCTACTTTAAGAGCGATAAAGAGCCTAAAAAACATTATAATTCACTTAAAAATTTTCACTTATCCTACATCTTTTTCCAAGATGCTTTAAAAGATTTTAATTTAACTCCATATCTTGATTTAGAAAAAGACGAAATATTCCTTGAGGGTGATTCAATTTTAATAAAAATTGGAAGAGAAAATTATAAAGAAAGAATTAAAAATGTAATTTATCTATTAAAAAAAGAGAAAATAAATGGCACAGTTGATGCTTCATTTGATAGAATAATTTTATATAGGGGGTCAAAAAAATGAAAAATTTATGTATTTTGGAATTTTCTCCAAAAGATAAAATAGTATTTAACCTTTTTCGACTTGAAAATAGAGATATAAATTTAGTTGAAAGATATGAATTAGAAGACATAAATTACAAAAATGGGAAAATTGTTAGAGTTTCTCCTCTTAAAGAAAAAATTCAAAATGAAATCAAAAAATTTGAAGAATTAATTGGTCAATTTCAAAATATAATAACAATTTATGACAAACCAACTATTTTAAGAAAAAAATTGTCCCTCAAAGGAAAAGAAGAGAGAAAAATAAGACAGAGTGATATAGACAATATGATAAATATAATTAAAAGTGGCTTAGATAAAGATGGAAAAGAAATTATTTATTTTTTCAAAAATGAATTTTATTTAGATGATAAAAAAGTTGCATCTCCTGTTGGTGAAAAAGGAAAAAATTTTGTTGGAATTTTTACAGTTTGCGCTATAGAAAAAGAAAAAATTAAAGCACTGACATCTTTATTTGATAAAAAAGATTTTCTTCTTGGAATATTTCTTTCTCCTCTTTTAATTCCAGATGGACTTAAAGAGAGTTTCTCAAAAAATTTTATAATTGATATTGAAGATAAATTCACTTATGTTCTTTTTGGATATGATAACACTCCTCACCAAATCGAATACTTAGATTTAGGAGTTATTGATATTTTAAGAGACCTTTCTTATGTTCTTGAAATTCCACCCCGAGATACCGAAGAGATTATTTTTAAAAAAGGTGCTCTTGATTCAAGAATTTTTTTGGATCAAGATTATCCTATTTCAATTGAGAAAAAGGTTGCTTCAATGAGAGTTTATGAAATTCTTGAATTGATCGAGAAAAAGGCAAAGAGACTTCCTTTTAAATTTTATCCAGATGAGATTGTTTTGTGTGGAGAAGGTGCTAAAATAAAAAATATTAAAGAATTTACAAAAGAATATTTTAATTTACCAGTTTCTATAGGTGAACCAGTTGAATATAAAAGCGAATCGAGATTTGATGGAGTTGATTTAATACATGTTATCGGAGCAGTAAGAACTTTTTTTGAGGAGAAAGAAAAGGTGTCGTTCTTCTCAAAATTTTTAAAATTATTTGAGAAAATTTTTGATTGAGGAGGAAGTAATGGGTAATGCTTATGATCCATGGCAAGAAACGAAGCCGATTATAAAAGTTGTGGGTGTTGGTGGAGGAGGCACAAATGCTGTTAACCGAATGATTGAAAGAGAAATCAAAAATGTTGAGTTTATAGCAATTAACACAGATGTTCAAGTTTTAAAACTTTCAAAAGCACATCGACTAGTTCAAATTGGACCAAAAACAACAAAAGGACTTGGTGCTGGCTCAGACCCAGAGCTTGGAAAAAAAGCAGCAGAAGAGAGCAAAGAAGCAATTAAAGATGCCCTCCATGGAGCAGACCTAATATTTATAACCGCAGGCATGGGGAAAGGTACAGGAACAGGTGCATCTCCAATTGTTGCAGAAATAGCAAGAGAATTTGGTGCACTAACAATAGGAGTTGTAACAAAGCCATTTGCTTTTGAAGGAAGAAAGAGATTGCAGACTGCTGAAGAGGGAATCTCTCTTCTTAAAGAAAAAGTCGATACCCTAATAATTATTTCAAACAACAGATTACTTGAAATAACAACACCAAAAACTAGTTTACTTGATTCATTTTCTCTTGCAGATGAAGCATTAAGACAAGCAGTTCAAGGAATATCAGATCTATTAACTCAACCAGGTTTAATTAATGTTGATTTTATGGATGTTGCAAAAATTATGAGAGGTGCAGGAAATGCTTGGCTTGGAATTGGAATAGGTACAGGTGATAAAAGAGCAGAAACTGCAGCAAAAAATGCTTTAACAAGCCCTCTACTTGAAATGTCTCTTTCTGGTGCGAAAGGAATTGTTGTTAATATTTCAGGAAACAAATCTCTTTCAATTCATGAAGTTAACAATGCAATGAAAATAATAAGCTCTAATGCTGACCAAGATGCAAACATAATATTTGGAGTAACAATTGATGATGAGTTAGGAGATCAAATTAAAATTGTTGTAGTAGCTACAAACTTTCAAGCAAAATTTGGGCCGCAGGGAAAATTCGAGGAGTTAGAAAAGGAGATAGTGACAACAGAAGATCTTAGAATTCCTTCATTCTTAAGAAAGAGAAGAGAAGAAAGAGATTGAAAAGATTTGGAAGAATATTTATTCTTTTTTTAGTTATTCTTTTTCTTTTTAATTATAAAAGGATATTTTCTTTATTTGCATTACCTCAAACTTATAAAATTGAAAAAACAAATGAAACAATTTTTGTAAGAAGAAATGGTTTTATTCTTTTCAATGAAGATATAGTTTATTCGCCGTATGATGGAAAAATAAAGTTTTTATTTAATCATGGAGATAAGGTTAAGAAAAACACCCTTGTTGCTTTGATTGAAACACAAGAGGGTGAATTTAAATTTTATTCTGAATCTTGTGGAATTATATCTTTAAAATTTGATGACTTTGATTTTTCTTTAGATAAAATAAAAAATTTTAATTTCACTCAAACAAAAATTTTCACAACAAAAACAATAAAAAATGGAGATGAAGTTAAAATAGGAGAGCCAATTTTTAAATTAGTTGATAATCTCTATTCTTACATATATTTTGAAAAAGATGATATTCTTAAAAATTTTATTTCTGGAAAATTTATTTATATAAGGAATTTTTATAATGGAGAAATCTTTAAAGCAGAAATTAATGAAGATAGTGATTTTTTAAAAATTAAATTTAATAAATATATAGAATATTTTTTAGATGAAAGAATTCATCCATTTGAAATTATGCTTTATGAGGGAGAGGTTGTTAAAATAAAAGAAAGTTTTATGAAAAAAGGTGGGTTTGACCTTAAAGAAGATTTTAAAACAAGGTTTATTTCAATTGAAAATTTTAAATATATTAAAATTGGAGGTTATTTTATTTTTCCTCTTGTTGAGGAAAATAAACCTCTTTTTGACCTTATAGGAAAGGAAATAATAAAGTAAAGGAGGAAACATGGGTCTTTTAGATGGTTTAAAAAAGTTTTTTGGTTTTGAAGAAGAGATAAAAGAGATTCAGGAGGAAGATGAAGGAATTGTTGTTGGTGAAGAGAGTGGAGTAAGGGTTGTTGTTATTGAACCAAAATCTTTTGATGAAGCTCAAGAGATTATTGATGATCTTCGTGGTGGAAGACCAGTAATAATTAATTTTGAAGACACAGATAGAGAACTTGCAAGGAGAATAATTGATTTTATAAGTGGTGGTGCGTATGCTATTGATGGTTCAACTGAAAAAATTTCAAACTATGTATTTTTATTTGTTCCAAAAGGAGTTGAAATAACAAAAGAGACAAAAAGATTTTGGAAAAAAAGATTAGATAAAAACGAATTCGAAGAATAAATTTAATGAAGATAAAAAATAATAATAATTTAGAGAGATTAAAACTTCTCTTTTGGGATTATAATTTTAATGATGTAATTTCAAATTTTAATAATGATGTTGTTATTGAAAGAATTTTTGAATTAGGTGATATCGAAGATTTTCTCATTTTAAAAGAGAAAGTCCCAAAAGAAAAAACTATCTCTTTTCTTAAAAGAAAAGTAAAAAAACGACTCTCTAAACTTAGTTTTAATTACTGGAAAATATTTTATGGAATTAAATAGAATTCACAAAAATTTAATTTCAGAAATAGAAAGTTTTTTAATTGATAAAAAATTTTATTTAGCAGGTGGAACAGCAATTTACTATTATTTAAATAATAGAAAATCTTATGACCTTGATTTTTTTACTGAACATGAAAAAGATTTTTTAAAAGAGACATCTTTATTTTATCATTAATAATATAAAAATTTTCCTTTTTTTATTATCCATATCCTTTCTTTTTCCAAAAGACAAAGTAAATAATATATTTATTGCAAATTTAATTGACATTTTACTTATGAAATTGTTGGCAATAATTCAGTGGGGAAGCAAAAAGATTTTATTGATATATATTTATAATTAATGAATTAAAAATCGATAAAGAAGAAATTTATTCACTATTTAAGAAAAAAATGATGAATTTAATAAATTAATAATATCAAAAGCGCTAATTTATTTTGAGGATGCAGATAAAGAACTTATGCCTAAGATGATAAAAAAGTAAAATGGGATGATATCAAAAAATTTTTCATAAAGGAATTCACAAACTTTTAAAAAATAAGGTTAATTTGAAATTATCGTAAAATTTTGTTATAATAAAATCTGCTCTGACTCTTTCGTCATCTCATAAGTATCTTCCTAAAAAATGGGAAGACCAGAGATGACGGAGAGTTGGAGCATTTAAATTTTACAAATTATTTAACTTTTTCAAATGAAATTATTTTATCAATCTTTCAATTAAATTGTCATCTTCTTTACTTTTGAATATAACTTTAATTAATAATCTAATTGAATCGCTTAAATTTTTTGATATTTTAACCTTTTTTAATAAATAAGGTAATCTTCTAATTGATTCCTTCCCCTCCTTTATGTTTATAATTGTAATAATTTTATTTCTCTCATCTTTTGTATATTTCTCATTTATATCAAGTTCAATAATTCTATTAATTGGTAATTGATTAATAATTCCTGCAAAAACCTCATCTGGAGAATCAATAAAATTTATTATTTCCCAATTATAAATTATTTTTGAATTGAATGAAAGTTCATTTGATATAAAAGCAACACTTTTATATTCCCAGGCTCCAAATTCATTTTTAGTAAGAACTTTATAACTTTTAGAAATGTTTTCCATAAAATTATTTTACACTATTTTTTAGTTATAATATACCCCTTTACAAAAGGATAATTAAAATTTTCAGGAATTGTATAAGATATAATTGTAAAAGCACCACCTTTTAAACTTTCCAGACTTTCTTCAATTTTTGCTTCATCTAGCATCAAAATATCTTCAAATTCACTAGGATTTTGACAGATAAAGATTAATTTTTCGACATTTTTATCAATATCTATTTTATTTCCCTCTAAAATTTGAATTGGTTCTCTTTTATATTGAATAATATATCCACTTTCTATATTCCATACATATATGTAATTACTTAACGGAGAAATAAAATAGGTTTTATAAGAAGGTAGTTAGTAAGAAATATGCTTTAATAAATTAACACTATTTTCTGAAATAAGATTAATGTATTTTCATTTCTTTGAACAGCTTTCTCTACTTTAAATAATAATTCTTTTAAAATAAATATCTTTAATTCTAATTTTAGATTAACATATACAAAAAAAAATTTGTTAATATTATTTAAATAAAAAAATAATAAAGAATTTTTTTATAGTTTATATTTAAATTAAATAATTCATAAAAGAAAAAAGATATACAGGAGGAATTATAGTTAAATAAAACCAACTTTTGGAGCATGAGCAAAAAATAAATTAAAAATGGTGGAAAGATCCATATCAAAAAAATACTAATTTATTTTTATTCT
>CAZXJJ010000004.1:24492-87590 GCA_964640995.1 uncultured Caldisericota bacterium | reverse complement strand
ATGAAGAGACGCTTAAAGAATATGCTAAATCAATACTTTTTGATTATTCATATAAATACTTTTATCTTGATGGCTATGGCAAAGATTTCTCAGTTCTCAATGTAAGGCAGACAAAGATAAAGGAAGATGATTTTCAAGAGGCAATGTTTGTAGCCAATCTTTTATCTTTTTATGAGCAGATATTGGTCTATGAGGAAAACCTTCAGCTGGCTAAAGAGTATAACCTTGAAAAACCCCTCTGGATTTTTGTCGGCACAACGGTTACTGGTAAAGAAGAGGAGTCTGATGTTGTCCAGATTGTTGAATTCATAAGAAGAGTAATTAAAGACGAAAAATGGGTAAATGAAAAAATTGAGGCGATTTTAAATGGCAAGACAGCCCTTAAAGATGATAATGATGAAGATATATTTAAGAATAAATTTGAATACCTAAGAAAAAGAAAATTTGCAATTGAAGATATATATAAAAGAATTTTTGGGGGGAAAGGGGAGTTTGGTATATATGAGTTAAAGAATGCAGAAGGAGAATTCGGTTTAAAGATAGGAGAAAACAAATATTTTGGGGTTATAAATATTGGCGCTGTTTCAGAATTTAAAAAACAATTAGAAAAAAATGGAATAACGGTCTCTCAGGATGCAGTATCAGGTTCACTCTTTGATAGTATCAAACAAGAAAATTCATCAATAAATATTCTCATTGGTTCTAAGAAATTCATAGAAGGATGGGATACCTGGCGGGTATCTTCAATGGGGCTTCTAAATATAGGCAAAGGGCAGGGACCACAAATTATCCAGTTATTCGGTAGAGGTGTAAGATTAAAGGGTAAAGGCATGTCCCTAAAGAGAAGCGATGATAAAAGTTTTGCACAATTTTTAGAAACGCTCAATATTTATGGTATCAAGGCTGATTATTTAAGTAATTTTTTAGAAGCAATCAATAAAGAAGAGGTGGAATTTGAAACAATTGAAATACCTGTTGTTCCGCAACATAAGGAAAAATGGAGTAACCTTTACACACTCGCCAAAGATGAGAAGAAGAAATTTGAGGAAGAGGAAATTCTAAAATTGGAATTAGTTGATAGAATTTATTTTACAATAGACCTTTTACCGAAGGTATCAGTATATCTGGCTAAAGAAAGAAAAGAAGAAGGGATAAAGATAGAAAAAATTAAAGGAGAAGTGCAAGAAATGAGGATAAGAGAAAATATTATTGATTTATTTGACTGGAATAGGATATGGAAAGAGGTTTGCGATTATAAGATTTTAAGGGGATATTGGAATTTAGTTTTTAGTATTGAAATATTAAGAAATTTGCTTCTATCGGATAAATATAAAATCTATGCACTGCCAGAGATTATGGAAGTTAAAACCTATGATGATATCGTAAGATTAGAAGACATCGCTGTTTTAATCTTAAAAAAATATATTGACCTATTCTATAGAAAATATGCAAAAAGCTTTGAGACAGATAATTTGCGATATGATACTGTTGGGCAACAATTGCCCCTTTTTGTTTTTGAAAAACCTGGAGATAAATATTGTTATACTCTTCAGATTGATAAGAAAGAAGAAGCACTTATCCAGGAAATCAAAAAATTGGTAGGTGATATAAATAATCTCATCAAAGAAGATAACAAAACATTACCACGAATTTATTTTGATAAACACTTATATGTGCCTGTACTACTTCAAAGCAAGAACATAGATAAGATATCTCCAGCCGGTCTTGTAGAAAGCGAGAAAGAGTTTATTTCAGGTTTAAGGGAATATTTAAAAACAAACAAAACCAAATTTTCAAATATTGAGATATATCTTTTAAGGAATTACCCAAAGACAGGTATAGGATTTTTCAATTTGAGCGGTTTTTATCCTGATTTTATTATGTGGATTAAAAATGGCAAAAAGCAAAGGATAGTTTTTATTGACCCAAAAGGACTTGAGCATACAAAAGGGCTAGACGATGAAAAGATAAAACTAAAAGATGACCTTAAGGAATTATAAAAAAGACTTGGTGAAGAAAATATAATTTTAGAATCTTTTATTCTTTCTAAAACTCCCTACGATAAATTAACAGAAGGAAGGACATCTCCACCATCAAAAGATGAATATATAGATAATCATGTATTATTCCTTGAAGATAAAGATTGGCCAGAAAGACTATTTGAAAAAATTTTTACTGATTCAAATGTTTTTGAAAGTTAAGAGTTTAAGAAAATTTTATTTAAATTATTTTTCTCTTTTATTCTTTCCTATTTATTTTGATAATCTTTAAAAATTGGCTCCTCGGGCAGGATTCGAACCTGCAACCTAGTGGTTAACAGCCACCCGCTCTACCGTTGAGCTACCGAGGAACCTATCTTTGATTATAATAAAAGAATTGTGTTTGTCAATAACCTTAAATAAATATATTTAAGAGAAATTCCATTATTAATAAAATTTTTAAAATCTTTTTTTGAATTGATCCATCTCGAATTATTCTGTTAAACTTGATATAATAGAAATTAATTGTTAAAATCTAAATAGTTGAATTCTTTAGGAGGATAGAATGATTGATGTTAATGATTTAAGACCTGGAGTTACTTTTGAAATTGATGGTGAAGTTTGGATAGTTATCAGTTTTTTACATGTAAAACCGGGAAAGGGCTCTGCTTTTGTTAGAACAAAAATTAGAAATATTGAAACAGGAAATGTAATTGAAAGAACATTCAGAGCAGGCGAGAAAGTAAAAGAAGCATATGTTGAAAGGAAAGAGTTTCAATATATGTATAATGATGGAACAATATATTATTTTATGGATAATAAATCATATGAACAGATTGAACTTCCTGAAGAGTTTATTGGTGATGAAAAATATTACCTTAAGGAGGGAATGAATATACAAGTTTTATATTATAAAGATAGAGCAATTGGAGTTGAACTTCCAAACTATGTTGACCTTGAGGTTGTAGAAACAGAGCCAGGTTTTAAGGGAGATACTGCACAAGGAGGAAGTAAACCTGCAATTCTTGAAACAGGACTTAAAATTCAGGTGCCTCTTTTTGTTGAAAAAGGAGAAATAATAAGAGTTGATACAAGAACTGGTGAATATCTTGAAAGGTTAGGTAAAAAAGAATGAAAGAAAATTTAGTAATGAGTGATTATGCAATAGAACATTTAATTGAATCAACTATAAGAGAATTTAATGAAATAGAAGGGCTTGGTTCAGATTTTGCAAAAGAGTTAATTGATATATTTGATGGTGATGAAGCAAAAAAGGGTATAAAAATAAAAAGAGAAAAAGAATCTTTAAATATAGATATACTTTTAAGAGTATTTTACCTTGTTGATTTAATTGAACTTTCAAAAAAATTAAGAAAAAGAGTAAAAGAAGTTTTAGAAAAATTTACACCATATAAAATTAATGAAATAAATTTTTATTATATAGATGTTAAAGACAAAAATGAGGGTTAGGGAAATAGCAAGAGAGAAAGCCCTTCAACTTCTATATGAAAGGGATGTAACCTATTTTGACATTGATAAAATAATTGAAACTTTTGAATTTGATGACACACCAGAAGAAAGTATAATTTATGCTGTTGAACTATTTAAAGGTATAATAGAAAATTTAGATTATATTGATAAAATTATTCAAGAGTTTTTACTCAATTGGGAGTGGGAAAGAGTTTTAACTGTTGATAGAAATATTTTAAGAATTGGAACTTTTGAACTTTTGTTTAAAAAAGATGTCCCAACTGGTGCGGTTATAGATCAGGCAGTTAGAATTGCTAAAAAATATGGAAGTTATGATGATTCATATAAATTTATAAATGGAATCTTAGGAAGAATTGCGGAGAGGTATAGAGGTGAAGAAGAGGCTTGAAGCAAAAGTTTATGGAATAGTTCAAGGAGTCGGATTTAGATTTTACATTCACTATTTTGCAAAAAAATATGACATAAAAGGATTTGTGAAGAATAACATAGATGGAACTGTTGCATTTGTTGGTGAAGGAGAAGAGGAGGATTTAAATAAAATTTTAGAACATTTAAAAACAGGACCTTCTGGTGCCTCTGTTTCGAATGTTGAATATTCATTTCTTGAACCAAAAGGGGAATTCAAAAATTTTGTTATAAAATGAAATTATGGAAGAGATTTTTTTAAACTTTCTTAAAGAAAAAAGTGAAATAATTGAAAAAGAAATAGATAGTATTTTAAATGATTATAAAACTTCTCCAATTTATCCTGCTTTAACATATTCAATTAAAGGTGGGGGAAAAAGGTTAAGACCAACTCTTCTTCTTGCATCTTACTCTTCTTTTAAAGAGGGAGAAGAAGTTGCTCTTCCTTTTGCTATAGGAATAGAATTTATTCACACCTATTCATTAATTCATGATGACCTGCCACCAATTGATAATGCAGAAACAAGAAGAGGAAAACCATCGCTTCATAAAGTTTTTGGAGAAGATATAGCAATTCTCGCTGGGGATGCTTTTTTAACTCTTGCATTTGAAGTTATGTCAAAAACTAAAAATTTTAAAGAAGAATTAACTTTAAAATCAATTTATGAGATATCTTCAGCCTCCGGAATAAATGGAATGATTGGTGGGCAAGTTATGGATGTTATCACCTCACCTGATGAAGCAAATGAAGAACTTCTCTATTATATTCATTCAAGAAAAACCGGCTCTTTAATAAAAGCATCACTTAAAGTTGGAGCAATTTTAAGTGAAACAGATGAAGAGAATATAAAAATAATCGAAGATTTTGGAGAAAAAATTGGGCTTACCTATCAGATTCTTGATGATATTGAAGATGCAAAAAAGGGTTCAGAAGATGAAAATAGGGTTACATTTCCAAAATTTTTTGGTTTAGAAAAATCAAAAGAAATTGTATTAAATTATCTCAATGAGAGTTTAAGTATAATAAAGAAATTAAATTTAAGAAATGATATTTTAAAATTTTTTGTTTATTATCTTAAATCATGGCTCTCTTAGAAAGAATAAATACACCAGAAGATATAAGAAAATTAAATTTTGAAGAATTAAAAACTCTTTCTTTTGAAATAAGAGAACTCATAAAAGAAGTTGTCGGCAAAAATGGAGGACACCTTTCTTCAAATTTAGGAACAGTTGAATTAATTATTTCTCTTCTTTATACATTTAATCCACCAGAAGATAAAATTATTTTTGATGTTGGACATCAATGTTATCCTTACAAAATTTTAACTGGAAGAAAAGATAAATTTTCCCTTTTAAGAAGAAGTGGTGGTCTTTCTGGTTATCCATCACCAAAAGAAAGTGAATATGATACATTTTTTGTAGGTCATGCTTCAAATTCACTTTCCCTATCACTTGGTTTAGCATCAGCAAGAGATTTAAATGGCGAAAATTATAAAATTGTAAATATAATAGGAGATGGAGCTTTAACAGGTGGAGAAATTTGGGAAGCACTAAATAATTTAGGACATTCAAAAAAAGATATTTTAATAGTTTTAAATGACAATGGAATGTCAATTTCAAAAAATGTTGGTGCACTCTCTTCATATTTTTCAAAACTAAGAGCAGGAAAATTTTATAGAGATTCAGTTAATAAATTAAATGAAATTTTAAAGAAAAGAGGAAAATTTGGAGAGAGTTTAATTAGTTTTATAAATAAATTGAAACTTATTGTAAAAGAAGCAATAATTCCTGGAATTGTTTTTGAAGAGCTAGGCATAATGTATTTTGGACCTTTTGACGGACATAATATTACACTTTTAATTGATGTATTTAATAAAGTGAAAGACATTAAGATGCCAAGAATTGTTCACATAATTACCAAAAAAGGAAAAGGAATTGATTTTGCAGAAGATGACCCAGACATATATCACTCATCTCCTCCTTTTTTAATCTCTTCAAAAAAAGAAGAATCATTCTCTCAAGTTTTTGGAGATGAGATGGTAAAAATTGGTGAAAAAGATAAAAAGGTTGTTGCTATAACGGCTGCTATGGAGTTAGGGACTGGGTTAAAAAAATTTAAAGAGACCTTTCCTGATAGGTTTTTTGATGTAGGAATCGCAGAAGAGCATGCAGTCTCTTTTGCAGGAGGTCTTGCTAAAGGAGGAGCACTTCCATTTGTTACAATTTATTCAACTTTTTTACAAAGAGCAATAGACCAAATTTTACTTGATGTATCTCTTCAAAAAGTTAAGGTAAATTTTGCAGTTGATAGAGCTGGTCTTGTTCCAGAGGATGGAGAAACACATCAAGGTATTTTTGATATAGCATATTTTTCTTTTTCAGATGATTTTGTAATTATGGCTCCAAAAGATGGAGATGAGTTAAGGGCAATGCTTAATTTTTCCTTATATGAGAAAAAACCTTGCATGATAAGATATCCAAAAGATTCATCAGAAAATTTAAACATTAAAACTGAAATTAATCCATATGAACCTGAAATTCTACTTGAAGGAGATGATGCATTAATTATTTCACTTGGAAAATTAAGTTTTTATGCATATAAAGCATCATTAGAGTTAAAAGAACAAGATTTACATCCTATGATTCTTAATTTAAGATTTGCAAACCCAATTCCTATTTTTACAATTTTAAAATATGCTGAGAAAGTAAAAAAAGTTTTAATTTTAGAGGAGCACTATTATTTAAACGGTGTTGGTTCAAAAATTATTCCAAAACTTCAAAACATTGAGAATATAAAATTAATTCACCTTGCTATAACCGAAACATTTCCTCCTGTTGGAACAAGAGAGGAGTTACTTAAAAGATATAAATTTGATAAAGATAGCATAAAGGAGGTTCTATTAAATTTAATTGGAAAGAAAATTAAGGCTTGATAAAGCACTTTTAGAAAAAGGTCTTTTTGAATCAAGATCAAAAGCACAAGAAGCAATAAAAAGGGGTTATGTTATAGTGAATGGAAGAAAAGTAAATAAAAGTGGAATATATGTTGATAAAGATGCAAATATAATAGTTGTTGATGATTTACCATTTGTTTCAAGAGGTGGAGAAAAGTTAGAAGAGATAATTGAAAGATTCAATATTGATATTAATAATAAAGTTTGTATTGATATTGGTTCAAGTACAGGTGGTTTCACAGAAGTTCTTTTAAAATATGGTATAAAAAGAGTTTATACAGTTGATGTAGGCAAAGGACTTCTTCATGGAAGTTTAAGAAAGGATAGAAGAGTTGTTGTAAAAGAGGGGTTAAATGCAAGATATCTCAGTGAAGAAGATATTCCCGAAAAGGTTGATTTAATAACTGAGGACACTTCATTTATATCTTCGAAACTTATAATTTCAAATTGTAAAAAGTTCTTAAAAGAGAATGGAGAATACATTGTTTTAATTAAACCTCAATTTGAGGTTGGAAGAGAAAATATTAAAAATGGTGTAATTGTTGATTTTAAAATTCATAAAAGTGTTTTAATAGATTTTTTAGAGTTCATTAAATCACAAGAATTCAATCCAATAGGTTTAATTCCTTCTCCTATTAAAGGAAAAGATGGAAATATTGAATATTTATTATATATGATTAAAATGAGATTACCATTTGATTTTAATTTAGAAAGTTTAGTTGAAAAATCAATTGAAGAAGCAAAAAGGAGATTTTATGAAAATAGGGATTCTTTATAAAGAAACTGATGAAGCAAAAAATTTATCAAAAATAGTTATTCAATATTTAAAGGAAAAAGGAGTTGATGCTTTTTATATTGATAATGAAAAAGATTTATCAAATTCAATTATTTTATCTTTTGGAGGAGATGGAACTCTTCTAAAAGCATTTCAATATGCATATAAATATGATTCACCAGTTTTAGGTATAAATCTTGGAGGTTTAGGTTTTTTAACAGATGTTGAAAAAGAAGATGTTTTTGATGCAATTGAAAAATTAATAAATGGGAAATTTAAAATTGAAACAAGAAAAGTTCTTGAATGTGAAATTATAAGAGAGGGAAAAACTCTTGGGAAATATTTCGCTTTTAATGATTTTGTAATTTCAAAAGATACTCTATCACAAATAATAACAGTTGAAATATTCATAGATGGTGTATCTGTTTTTAAAATGAAAGGAGATGGAGTTATTGTTTCAACTCCAAATGGCTCAACTGCTTATTCTCTTTCTGCTGGTGGACCTATTCTTTCTCCAAAATGTGATGCATATCTTTTAACAACACTCTACTCTCATAAACTTACTGCAAGACCTGTTGTTTTATCAAAAGAGGAGAAACTTTCAATTAAAATTGTTGATGAAGAGAGTAAAGTTTTCTTTATTGAAGATGGCATAAAAAGGGAAGACCTGATTAAAAATGACCACCTTGTTTTTAGATTGAGTGATAGAGATGCAAAGTTAATTAGACTCAAAGAAAAAAATTTTTATCTTGTTGTAAATTCAAAATTCAAATGGGGAAGTTAGAGTTTAATGGAACTTTGGGAGAGGTGGTTTAGAGAAGCACTTTCTCATTTCAATTTAAAAATAAATGATGAAAAATTTGAAAATTTTAAAAAATATCTTGAATTAATAATATTTTACAATCAAAAGTTTAATCTAACAGGTGAAAAGACAAAAGAAGATATAACAATAAAACAATTCATTGACTCTTTAATACCAATTGTTTATGAGAAAGGAGAAAGAGAATTTTTTGAAAAATCAATTGATATAGGAACAGGAGCAGGAATTCCTGGGATTCCTCTTAAATTATATTTTGATGATATTGAACTATATTTAATTGAATCAAATAAAAAAAGGTGCAATTTTTTAAATGAGGTAATTAAAATTATAGGCTTGAAAAACACAATTTTGTTTTCTGGAAGGGGAGAAGAACTTATAAAAAAAGATGAATTAAAAAATATCCTAAGAGAGAGTTTTAACTCTGTTTTTTCAAGATGGGTTTTAAAAATTCCTGGAATTTTTGAATTAACTGCACCTTTTGTAAAATTAAATGGAAAAATTTTTTTATGGAAGGGAATTGATGAGATTGAGTTAATTGAGAAAAATATCCCATTTTTAAATGAACTTGGATTAAAAATAGAAAATATTTTTAAATATGAACTTCCATATTATAAAAGTGAAAGAGCTTTGTTAGTTTTAAAGAAAATAAAGTTGACTCCAGAAAAATACCCAAGAAGTTTTAAAAGAATTAGAAGTTTATGAATTCTTATTCACTTTTTCAATGAGATAAACTGATAAAATAATTAAAGCTCCTCCTATTAAAGTGTTAATATTTATTGATTCTTTTAAAAAAATACCACCATAAATTATACCGAAAACAGGAACAATATATCCAACAAAAGAGGTTTTAGATGCACCAAATTTTCTAATTGAACTCAAAAAGAAAGTATATGCAAAAGATTGTAAGACAATTCCGACATAAAAAATAGACAAAATTGATGATAATTTTATTTGAGAAAAATTGAATTTTGTTGTTAAAAAATAAGGTATAGAAATCAAAAAAGCAAACAGAACAAGATAAAAACATGATAAAAAAACTGAATGTTTTAAACTTATTTTTTTAAGAAGAATCGCTCCAAGTCCATAAAAGATGGATGCAAGAATAATTAAAATAAGACCTTTAAGAATTAATTTATCACTTTGAATAACTTCTCTATAAAAAATTATAAAAACTCCAAAAAATCCAAGTAAGACAAATAAAATTTTGTTTAAATTTAGTTTTTCATCTTTTAAAAAAATGTGTGCAAATATAAAGGTAAAAATAGGAGATGAAGATAAAATAAGAGAAGTAAGTCCACTTGCAACATATTTTTCACCAGTTGAAATTAGAATTTGTGGAAGATAAACATCAACCAAAGAGATTAAAAAAATAAATATTATAGATAAAAAATCTATCTTTAATGAAATTCTTCTTAATTTTAAAAAAATAAATAGAGTAATTGCTGCAATGAGAAATCTTAAAGATGTAAAAAATGATGGAGGAATTGATGAAACCCCAATTTTAATGAACATAAAATCGCTCCCCCACAGTGCTGCTAAGAAAATCATTGATGGAATATATTTTTTAATCATACAAAAAATGATAATCTTAAATTAAGTATGAGTCAAGTTGAAATAAAGATACTTGGTGAAGATGGAATTTTAATAAGATTTGAAGAGAATATAAGTTTAAAAACAAATTTAAAGGTTCAAGATCTAAAAAATTTTTTGTTCAATGAAAAAATTCCTGGAATAAAAGAGTTAATTCCTTCATATAGATCTCTTCTCGTTCTTTATGATCCAAATAAAATTTCTTATGAAGATTTAAAAGAGATATTGTCAAAATTTCAATATAAAAAGAAGTTTTTCTATATAAAAAGAAAGAGAGTTTTTGAAATTCCAGCATATTTTGGAAGTGATTTAGGAATTGATTTACCATATGTCTCTAAATATCATAATTTAAGTGAGGAAAAAGCAATAAAAATTTTACTCAAAAAAATTTACTATGTTTATATGTTTGGATTTTTACCAGGTTTTATTTATCTTGGTGGTTTACCAAAAATTCTTTATACACCAAGATTAGATTCTCCGAGAGTTTCAGTTCCTAAAGGAAGCATTGGAATAGGAGGAGAGCAACTTGGTATTTATAGTATTTCATCTCCAGGTGGTTTTAGAATAGTTGGTTTAACATATATAAATTTAATTGAGATTGAAAATGAAATAAAAAATAAAATTAAAGAAGGAGATTTTGTAAGATTTAAAAGAATATCAAAAGATGATTTTTTAAAAAATTATAAAGAAGAGATAAAGTTTTTATGACAAGAGTTTTGGAAGAAGGCTTTTATACAACAGTTCAAGATTTAGGAAGAGAGAATTTTTTAAGATTCGGAATTACAACTTCTGGAGCAATGGATGAATATTCATTTAGAATTGGAAATATTTTTCTAAATACACCTGAAAACTACCCCCAAATTGAAATAACTTTAAAAGGACCAACTCTTGAATTTTTAAGTGATAAAATAATCACTTTAACTGGAGGAGAGATTGATGCTTATTTAAATGATGAAAAAATAGAGTGTTATAAACCATATCTTGTTAAAAAGGGCTCAATTTTAAAACTTGATTATGTAAAGAGGGGATTCAGAAGTTATTTAATAATTCAAGATGGAGTTAAAGTTGAAAAATTTTTAGGAAGTGCCTCTTTTGATAAGTTTTTAAATAAAGGAGTTAAATTAAAAAAAGGCGACACCATTAAAGTTTCAGATTTTTTTGATGGAAGTGTTTTAAATAGAAATTTTCCTTCTGAGTTTAAACTGGATTTTGAAAAAGATAAAATAAGATTTATTTTAGGACCAGATGAAGATAGATTTGAAGAGATGGAGATTGAAAAATTTTTAAATAGTTATTACATTATTTCTGAAAAGTCAGATAGAGTTGCAATAAGGTTAGATGGAGAAGAATTAAAATTCAAAAAAGGAAAAGAAACAATTATTTCTGAGGGAGTAAATTTAGGAACAATTCAAGTTCCTCAAAATGGAAAACCAATAATTTTAATGAAAGATAGACCAACAACAGGAGGTTATACAAAATTAGGAAATGTGATAAAAGTTGATATTCCTCTGTTAGCACAAAAAAGATTTAATGACAAAATAAAATTTGAGAAAGTTTCCTTAAAAGAGGCACAATTTTTATATTTTGAGATGGAAAGGAAAATCGAAAAGTTTAAAACCCTCTTAGGTAAAATGAAAAAATTTTATATTAATTTTAAAGATAAAAAATTTGAAGCAAAGATTGAGGAGATTTATGATGAAGAAAATTTTAATAAACATTGATTGTGGCGAGGGCTTTGGAGTTTATAAGAAAGATGATGAAGAATTAATTAAAAATGCTCATCTAATTAATGTTGCTTGTGGTTTTCATGCAGGAGACCCAGATACAATAAGAGAAACAGTAAAACTTGCTAAAAAATATGGTGTTTTTGTTGGTGCACATCCATCTTATCATGATTTAATTGGTTTTGGAAGAAGAAGCATAAAAATGTCACCAGAAGAGATTGAAAATATTATTTTATATCAAATTGGTGCACTTTATTCTTTTTTAAAAGCAGAGGGTTTAAATTTAAATCACATAAAACCACATGGTGCTTTATATAATGATTCAGTTAAAGATGTAAAAATTGCTGAAGCAATAGGAAAGGCGGCTTCTCTTTTTGATAAAAATTTATATTTAATTGGTCTTTCAGGTTCAAAACAAATTGAAGTTTGGGAAAATATGGGCCTTAAAGTTTTAAAAGAAATTTACATTGATAGAGCATACAATGATGATGGAACCCTTGTTCCAAGAAGTGAACCAAATTCAGTCATCTCAGATTTAAAATTAATTGAGGAAAGATTAAAAATTCTAATAGAAAAAGGAGAAATTCTCACAATAAATGGTGAACCTCTCAAATTAGATTGTGATAGCCTTTGTCTCCACTCCGACACCCCCAACTCAAAAAAAATAATGAAAATTTTAAGAAAACAATAAATTAATTTAGACAATTTATTTTAAAAAATTTCTTACTGATGTTTATACTTTTAAATCCCTTAAACATTTGGTAGTAATTATGATTATTCATATTTAATACAATAAATCAAAGAACACAGGATATATAATATTAGAAGAAATTGATTCCTCTGGATCAGGTGATTATGACTTCCTTATTTTAAAACTTGATATAAATAAAAATATTCCCGTAAGTAATTAAAGTTATCTAGAAGATGTAACTTCAAAATTATTATTAAATCTATTACATCAACCATAATAAATCCATCGCTTACAACGACTACTTCAGCCCACATCAATAACTTCAAACTTTAACTATAACCTCACTATAGATTTAAACTCAAACAATTTATGAAAATACCAACATAATTTTACATAAATATTTCAAAACAACATTTCCTATAGGAAACGAATCTTTCTCTCCAACAGATACAATACATATATCATGGGATGTAGAGGGATTTACAGAAACAGAAGGGAAGATTAGGATAAAGTTATATACAGGAAAAAGAAGTGATGGATTATATAGTGGATGGTATCCTATAGTAGCAAATCTTCCTCTTCAAGATGGATCAAATTATTTAAACTTAGGTTCATTAACTAAAGATTTAGATGAAACACCTTTAGAATTTATAAAAACCATTATGATTCAGAATAAGAGTTGGTATAAAAATTCCATCAGAGCCTGGTAGTCATTTAGGTCTATGGCTTACTTGGGATACTCCATATGTAACTAAAGATCGATTATATGATGAGACAGGACATTTCTAGGAAATTTCTAACCCTTTGTTTTTATTTCATCATAAAATTATAGCGATATAATTTGATTGTTAATATATATCCTTTATTTTGAATTATTAAATCAAGATGATAAATTAAAAATAATTTTTTATTATCAAAATATTAAATAATTAGATACTTTTCGATAATTAATGATATAATTTTTAAAATGGATTTACATAGTTTAAATAAACTAGAATATTTTAAAATTGTTGAAATTTTAAAAGGATATACCTACACCTCAATGGGTAGGGAACTGATTTCTAATCTTTTACCCTCAAATGACTCTGAGTTTATTGAAAAGAGTTTAATTGAAGTTGATGAAGCAAAAAAATTTCTTGAAGATGAAGGAAATCTTCCATTTTCATCTTTTGAAGAGATTGATGATGTTTTAAAAAAAGCAAGAGTAAGGTCAATTTTAAATGGAAAAGAATTAAAAAGATTAAAAATAGATTTGGTTTTATTTAATGAGATTAAAGATGAATTAGAAAGAAGAAAAGAGAAATATCCAAATTTATTTAATATAGCAAGAGATATTAAAAAAGATACAAAAGTATTTTATGAAATAGAAAGGTGCATTGATGATGAAGGTGAAGTAAAGGATGATGCATCACCTGAACTCAAATCAATTAGAAGAAGAATAAAAGACCTCAGAGAAAGAATAATTGAAAAATTAGAAGACCTATTTTCTCTTTCAGTTTATAGAAATATGATTGCAGAACAAATTGTAACTGTTAGAAATGGAAGATATGTGATTCCTATAAAAAGGGAATTTTTAAATTATTTCCCATCAGTTGTACAAGATACCTCTTCTTCTGGAAGAACAGTTTTTGTTGAGCCACAATTTATTGTTCCAAAAAATAATGAACTAATTGAACTGATTGGAAGAGAAGAAGAAGAGGTTAAAAAAATATTAATCGAACTTACAACTCTTGTTTATGAAAATTTTGCATTAATAGAAAAAAATTTGCTTCTCTTGGGAAAACTTGATTTTATTTTTGCAAAAGCGCATTTTGCTTTAGATACAAAGTCAATAAAACCACAAATTATTAATGAGAAAAGAATAAAAATTATCAACGGAAGGCATCCTCTTTTAAAAGGTTATGTTGTCCCAATATCACTTGAGATTGGGAAAAATTATAGAGTTCTTATAATTACAGGACCAAATACAGGTGGAAAAACAGTAACATTAAAGACTATCGGACTTTTTCAAGCACTTGCTCAATCTGGAATACATGTTCCAAGTGATGATTATGAAACTTTTATTTTTGATGATATTTTTGCAGATATAGGTGAAGAGCAAAGCATTGAACAAAGTTTATCAACATTCTCATCTCATATGAAACAGATTGTAAATATTTTAAATAATGCAACAGAGAATTCTTTAATTCTTTTTGATGAACTTGGTGCTGGAACTGATCCTGAAGAAGGAGCAAGTTTAGCACAAGCAATAACTGAATATATTTATAATTTAGGAGCAATCTGTGCAATTGCAACTCATTATCCAAGATTGAAAGAATTTGCCTATAAAACTGATGGAGTTGAAAATTGCAGCATGGGTTTTGATATTGAAACACTTAAACCCACTTATAAACTTTTTATTGGAGTTCCTGGAGAAAGTCATGCTTTAACTATTGCATCTTCACTTGGATTGAAAGATGAAATTATAAATAAAGCAAAAGAACTTCTTGGAGAGGAACATATAACAAAAGAATTTATAATAAGCAAAATTAAGACAGATCAAACTGCAATTGAAAAGGATAAAGAAATAATTGAGGAAGAGAAAAAGAAAATTATAAAAGAGAGAGAAGAGTTGGAACTTCTCCTTCAGGAACTTGAATTAAAAAGAAAAGAGTATTCAATTTTAGCAAAAAAGGAGATGCAAAAAATTCTTGAAGAGACAAAAAGAAAAATGGATGAAATTTTAGAATCACTTCCTAAGGAAAGAAAAGAGGTTTTAGAAAAGAAAAAGGAGTTAGAGAAAGAAATTGAAAAAATAACAGAGGAAATTCAAGAAGAAGAGGTAGGAAAAGAATTTGTTCCATTTGAAGAGATTGAAGAAGGAGACCTTGTTTTTATAGATAAATTTGGAAAACAAGGAATTGTGTTAAAGAAAGACTATGATGAAAAGAAATTAATAATTCAGATTGCAACAATGAGAGTTGTTTTGCCTCATACTGAGATAACAAAAAAATTAAATGGAAATTTTGAGGTTAAAGAAGAGAAAAATGAGGGAGAAATTATTTTACCTGAAAAAGAGATGCCGCCAATGAAGATTGAACTTCATGGTAAAACAGTTGATGAGGCATTAGCAAAACTTGATAAATATCTTGATAGTGTTTCTCTTGCTTCATATCCATTTATATATATTTATCATGGGGTTGGCTCTGGAATTTTAAAAAGAGCAATTCATGAATTTTTAAAAAATCACCCTCATGTTGAAAGATTCACACTTGATCCTGAAAATGTGGGTGTAACAATAGTTTTTCTAAAATAGGTTAATTTTGTGTCTGACACAAAATTAACATTCTAAAAGAGAATGTTTGGTTTAAGATTTTTGAAATCTTTTAAAACACTTTGAATTTTAATTCTTAATTCTATTAAATATTTTTCATCTTCACTTTTTAAAAAATCATTATATAAACCAAGGTTTTTTGTTATCTCTTTAATTATTTTCATATATGGAAAATAACTTAACTTATCAAGCAAAATCTCTCTTGTTCCAGTTTCATAGATTAACTTAACAATTTTATAAATTTCTTCATAACTATCAGATATTTTTGGCAAAATTGGACCAAAAAATGCATAGGTTTTTAAATTATTTTTATTTAAAATTTCTAGTGCTTTTAATCTATTAAATGTAGGAGATGCACCTTTTTCAAAAAGGACTCTTTTCTCTTCATCAAGTATTGTTATTGTAAAACCAATAGTTATATCTTTTAACTCTTTTAAAATATCAAGGTCTCTTAAAACTAGGTCTCTTTTGGTTTGAATAGTTATTTTAAATTTCTTATCAAACAAAGAATTTTCTTCTTTTAAAAAAACTTTTAAAATTTCTCTTGTTATTTTATATTTTTCTTCAACAGATTGATATGGGTCAGTCATTGAAGAAATATAAACTTCAATGTTATCTTTGTTTTTAATCTCTTTTTTTAAATTTTCTGGTGCATTAACCCTCACATCAACAAAATTTCCCCATGTGTCTTCTTTGTGATGCCACCTTTGCATGATAAATGAAGCATAACAGTATAAACAACCATTAAGACAACCAAAATATGGATTTATACAAAACTCAGATATTTTTGATTTTTGAAGAGATTTCTTAATTTTAACTTCCTCTATTTTTATCATTTCTTCAGAATTTCAAAAAACATTTGAGCATTTTTTAGCATTGAGTGGTTATTGTTAAAATATGCATAAACTTTTTTAGGTTTTTTCATCTTTATAATATCTGCAATTTCTATTAGCTCTTCTTCACTATAATCATATTGATACCCAGACTCTCTTCCATGAAATCTAAGATAAATCTTTCCATTAATATTAAAAATTTTCTTTTGAAAATCTGGCGAATCAATTGAAGATATAATAAATGAATTTTCTTCTCCAAACTCTTCAAGGGAATAAGAGAACCAATTTTTATTTCTAAATTCAATTACAATTTTTTCTTTATCGAAATCTTTAAAGAAATCAACTAATTTTTCTCTTTTATCTGGACCAAAAGATGGAGGAAGTTGAAATAGATAAAAATCAATTAGGTCCCTCAAAGGTTCGAATAGTTCAAGAAATCTTTTGAAACTCTCTTTTGCCTCTTCATTTAATTTGAATTTATGAGTTATTAATCTATGAACCTTAATACTCCACCTTAATGAAGCTCCTTTCTTTACCCAACTTTTTATTTGATTTTCAAAAGGAAATCTATAAAAAGATGTATTAAGTTCAACTGTATTTAAGCTACTGTTTTTAATATACCAATTAAGGTTTCCATCCTCATTCCAAGAATACATCCATCCTGATGTTCCAACAAAAATTTCCATAATTTATTTCCTCAATTTAATTATAAACTTTAAAGTTGTTATAATTGATTTATGAATTTAAAATTTTGGAGGTGGAGAAGTGGAGAGGCTTTTTGAATTTAAAGGGTATAAAATTTTATATCACTCTAATGGAGAGCCAAAAAATGGTAAAGTTTTCATAGTTCATGGACTTGGAGAACATATTGGAAGATATGAGAGAATTGAAAAGATTTTAGTTGATAATGGATTTATGGTTGAGGGAGTTGACCTCATAGGTCACGGAAGAAGTTCTGGAACAAGAGGAGATATACCTAATTTTGAAATACTTTTTGAAATTTTTGATGAAGCAATTAAGTTTAACCCACAAAGCACTAATTTTCTTTTAGGACATAGTTTGGGCGGTTTAATTGGATATAGATATTTACAGGAAAGAGAAGGATTATTTAAAAAAGGAGTTATATCAAGTGGAATTTTTAATTTAAATTTAGATGAACTTCCAAAAGGCCTAATTTCTCTTGCAAAATTTTTAAACTCAATTTATCCAAAATTTACGATGTCAAATAGAATAAATCCAGAAGACCTTTCAAGAAATGAGGAAGAGGTTAAAAAATATGTTCTTGACCCTCTTGTTCATAATAGAATTTCAGTAAGACTCTTTTTTGAAATTTATAAAAACACAAAAATCGCATTAGAAAAAGGAACAAAAACACCAATTCTTATTTTATTTGGAAAATATGATAAGGTTGTTCCATCAATTTCTGCAAAACTTCTTTATGATTCAATCAAAGGAGAAAAGATAATAAAAGAATATCCAATGAAACATGAACTATTCAATGACCCAGAAGGGGATATGGTTATAAATGATATTTTAGAATTCTTAAAATCTTAATAAATCATTCAACTGTTTCTTGAGATATAAGATTTGCTCCTAAATTTAAGACATTTTCTAAAATAATTTCTCCTCTTTTAACCTTTTTAGTTATTTTTATCTTTTTAATCTCTTTTAAAACATCAAAAATCTTATCTTTTTGAATCTCAGAATCTAATCTTACAGCAACTCTTCTTTTCGAAAGTCCAATTGCTTTAAGAGTTGTTGTTAAATCTCTTTTTGGATTTTTAATCTCTTGAATTGCATATTGAAGCCCATTTTTACATTTATAATTTGAGATTTTTTCACCTTGAATTAAAATTCTACATCCAACTGGACAAACTATACATGTTATCTCTTTCATATTACCTCAATAATTATCTTATCTTTTTCAATTAAATTAGGATTTATTGAAATTTCCTGAATTTCAGCAGGATATGATGCTCTTAATTTTTTATTTAAAATAACCTTTTTATCTTCTCTTACAACTATCTCTTTATTAAAAATAGGTTCTTTTACTCTAAAGTAGATTTTTACTTCTTCATCATCTCTTTCTATAATTTGAGGTATATAACTTTTAATTAAATTACCACCTGAAACTTTTATTTTTGAATCATTTTTATTCCTATTTTTCAAAATATAATTTAATACATACAAAGATGATAACATTGCTCTATCAACAAGGTCAAAAATAAATACTGAATTTCCAATAATAAAAGTATTTTGAATGTTTGTCATAAAAAACTGATTAACAATTGGTCCTAAGGTTTTTTTGTCAATAGTAAGATCTTTCCTTAAAATATCAATTTCTGAAATTAAACCAACAGAAAGAAGGAGAGTATCAACCTCAAATTCTTTAATTTCTCCTTTTGGTTTTAAATTTTCATCAACTTTAGATACATAAATTTTTCTTAATCTCTCTTCACCCTCAACTTTAATTACAGTATGAGAAAGATAAAGTGGAATATCAAAATCTTCAAGGCATTGCCTTATATTTCTTGGAAGACCTCCATAAAAAGGCATAATTTCAAAAACTCCAACAACTTCCATACCTTCAAGAGTTAATCTTCTAGCCATAATAAGACCTATATCACCAGAACCAAGAATTGCAATTCTTTTCCCTATTTTTAAACCAAGAATGTTTGTTATATATTGAGCAAAACCTGCTGTGAAAATTCCAGAAGATCTATCTCCCTCAATAAAAATTGAACCTCTTGCCCTTTCTCTTGCACCAAGAGCAAATGCATAATATCGAGCACTGAGTTCTATAATTCCCTTTGGTGAATAAAAATAGAGTTTGTTATTTTCAAAACCAGAACACATTGAATTTGTAAAAATTTCAATATTTAAATTTAAAACCTCTTCTTTTAACTCTTCAATTAACTCCGGACCTGTTAAATCTTTTTTATATATCTCTAAACCAAAACCAGTGTGAATACATTGTTTTAGGATTCCACCAATTCTTTCTTCTCTATCAAAAACTATAACATTCAAACCTTTCTTTTTTGCTTCTTTTGCTAAAAATAATCCTGCAGGTCCTCCTCCTATTATTGCTAAATCAATATTATTCAATTTCACCATAAACAATTACTCCATCTTTCCCTTTCTTTTTTATCTCTTCAAAAGGAATATTCAATTCTTCATTTAAAATTTTTAAAATTCTTATTGTGCAAAAAGAGCCCTGACACCTTCCAGAAGTAACCCTTAACCTTCTTTTTAAGCCATCAATATTTTTTGGTTCAGGAAAAGTTTTCAGAGCCTTAAGAATTTCTCCTTTTGATACAAATTCACATCTACAAATTATTTCTCCAAAGTTGGGGTCTTTTTTTATTAAATTATCAATTTCTTCTTTAGAAAGATTTTTTAATGAGATATCTTTTTCAAGTGAATAAATAAAATTTTTCTTTTCTTTTAAACTAATTTTTTCTTTTATTAAACTCACAACATATTTTGCGATTGCAGGAGCAGAGGTAAGACCAGGAGAGTCAATTCCTTGAATATGTAAAATATTTAAGTTTTTTTCAAACTCAATTATAAAATCTTTTCTTGTTGATGATGCTCTAATTCCTGCAAAATCTCTTATTAAAAATGCTGAAAAATCAAAATCAATAAATTTTGAAACTTTTTCTAAAATCTCTTCTCTTTCTTTTAAATAAGATGATGTATCATAAGATTTAACAATATTAGAAGTAGGTCCTAATAAAAGATTTCCATGAGGAGTTGGTGTTATTGAGATGCCTTTTCCTTTTTCTGATGGAACTCCAAATATAGGTCGATTGACCAGCCCTTTTAAATTTTTATCTGTAACAAGATATTCTCCTCTTCTTGGAAAAATTGTATCCTCTTTTAAAAAATTTTTTCCAAAAAAACCCATTGCATTAACAAAAATTTTTGTTTTAAAATCACCTTTTTCTGTTATTACTAAAACTTCTCCATTCTCCTCGATTAAATTTTTTATTTCACAAGAGAGTAAAATTTCTCCACCATTTAAATAACCAGATCTTACTAGTTTGATTGTTGCTATGAATGGGTCAACTACTCCTGCATCAGGAGAAAAAAGCCCCTTTTTGTATCCTTCTTTTAAATTTGGTTCTAACTTTTTAATTTCATTTCTATCAATTATTTCAACATTAACCTTATTTTTAATTCCTCTATCATAAAGTTCATATAAAATTTTTTCTTCCTCATCATTGTATGCAAGAACTAAAACACCATTGAATTCTGAATCAATATGAAGTTTTTGGGTAAGTTGTTTCCAAATTTTCTTTCCTTCACTATTTAAAATTCCTTTTAAAGTTCCCGGAATTGGGTCATAACCTCCATGAATTATTCCAGTATTTGCAATTGTTGAGCCAAAAGATGCAACATCACACTCTTTTTCAATGAGAAGAATTTTTAACTCATATTTTGAAAGTTCTCTAAAAATAGATGCACCAACAATTCCCCCACCTCCAACTATCACATCATAATTTTTCTCCAACCCAAACTCCTTTTAACTGCCTCTTTCCAAATTTTATATTTTCTCTCTCTTGTATCATTATCAATTTGAGGTGTAAAAGTTTTTTCAATTTTTTCAAAACACCTTATATCTTCAAATTTTATAAGACCAATACCAAGAGAAGCGAGTAAAAATGTTCCAAAAGCAGTTGTCTCTAAAATTTTTGGTCTTTCAACTTTAATTCCTAAAAAATCAGATTGAATTTGAAGAAGAGTATCATTCATTGCAGCACCACCATCAACTCTTAAAACTTTAATTTTTTCTTGAGTTTCATTTTCCATTGTCTCAAGAACTTCTCTTGTTTGAAATGAAATTGCCTCAAGTGCTGCTCTTGCTATGTGTGATTTGTTTGTTTTTCTTGTTATTCCAATAATAAGTCCTCCTGCATACATATCCCAGTAGGGAGTTCCAAGACCAACAAATGCAGGAACAATATATACTCCTTCACTATCATCAACCTCTTTTGCTAATTTTTCAATTTCATCTGAACTCTTTATTATATTTAATCCATCTCTTAACCATTGGACAAGTGCACCTGCTATAAAAACTGAACCCTCAAGAGCAAAACTAATCTTTCCATCTATTCCCCATGCAATTGTTGTTAAAAGACCATTTTTTGAAAAAACTTTATCTTCTCCAGTATTTAAAAGAATAAAACATCCTGTTCCATAAGTGTTTTTCACCATTCCTTTTTCAAGACATAACTCTCCAAAAAGAGAACTCTGTTGGTCTCCAACAATTCCAGTTATTGGAACTTCACTTCCAAAAATTTCATTATCAACCTTTCCAAAAAAGAAAGAAGAATCTTTTACTTCTGGTAAAGAGTTTCTTGAAATATCAAAATGCTTTAAAATATCTTCATCCCATTCAAGATTATTTATATTAAACATCATAGTTCTACTTGCGTTAGAGTAATCAGTAAAAAATGATTTTCCATTAGTTAATCTATATAAAAGATATGTATCAACTGTTCCAAATAGAACTTTTCCATCAATGAATTTCTTTTTAATATCATCTCTTTCTCTTAAAAGATAAATTAACTTTGTTAAAGAAAAGTATGGGTCAACAACAAGTCCAGTTTTTTTATGAATTTCTTCTTGAAGCCCCTCTTTTTTAATTTCCTCACAAATTTCTGCACTTCTTCTACATTGCCAGACAATTGCATTGTAAACTGGTTTTCCAGTTTCTCTTTCAAATAGAATTGTTGTCTCTCTTTGATTTGTAATTCCAATTGTGAGTATATCTTTTGGCTCTAAATTGAGTGATTCAAGAGATTTTTTAATTGTTTTTACAACTGATGTAAAAATTTCCTCAGGGTAATGCTCAACCCAACCTGGTTTTGGATAAATTTGAGTTATCTCCTCTTTTTCAATGTGTTCTATCTCTCCAGAATCATTAAAAATAATTGCTCTTGTACTTGTTGTTCCTTGATCAATAACAAGAACATATTTTTTCATAAAACCTCCATAAAATTAATTATAATAATTTTATTTTTAAATTTTTAAGTGATATAATGATAAAAGTGTGATTTAGTGAAAAAGAGTTAAAAGTTTGTAAAAATGGCTTTTATATTTTTATAGATAGATTGGAGGTTAAGAGAAGTGAGCGATCTTTTCGAGGTAAGGATCCATGGTAGGGCCGGTCAGGGAGCAAAAACTGGGGGTCAGATACTTGCTTATGCTGCATTTTTTGAAGGAAAAACAGTTCAAGCATTCCCTGAATATGGCTCAGAAAGAAGAGGTGCACCCACAGTTGCTTACACAAGAATTTCAACAAAAGAGATTAGATCTCATGAACCAATTCTTGAACCAGATGCTGTAATTGTTCTTGATGAAACTTACATTTACACTCTTCCAGTAACAAAAGGTTTAAAAGAAAATGGAATTTTGATTGTTAATACAACAAAAACACCAGAAGAAGTTAAAAAAGTTATAGAATTTAATGGAAAAGTTTTTACAGTTGATGCAACAGGAATTTCTCTTTCAACAGTAAATAGAGATGCTCCAAATATTCCAACACTTGGTGCTCTTGTAAAGGTGTCTCAAATTCTTTCTCTTGATTCACTTAAAAAGGCAATTGAAGAGATGTTTTTAGAAAAACTCGGTGAAAATCTCACAAAGAAAAACATTGATGCTCTTATGAAAGGTTATGAGGAGGTTAGGTGATGAATAAGGTAAATAAAGTTAGAATAGGTGCAACATGGAAAGAACTTCCAATAGGTGGCACTCTTCCTGCTGCAAGTGCACTTGATTATAAAACTGGTGCTTGGCGTAGTTTTGTTCCAAATTGGGATCCCTTGATGTGTTCACACTGTATGATTTGTGTTCATTATTGTCCTTTTATGGCAATTCCAACAGAAATAAATGAAGAAGGAGTAAAAGGATGGAGAGATAGAATTTATAAAGGAGTTGTAAGACTTGAAACAGATTTAAACTATTGCACTGGATGTGGAGTTTGTGCTGAAGAGTGTCCAACAGGTGCTATTAAAATGGAAAGAGAAACATGGGAGGTGAAATAATGGCTATTACTATAAAATCTAAAAAAATCCCTTTAACAGGAGCAGAAGCAGTTGCAGAAGCAATGAGGCAAATTAGACCAGATGTTGTTGCTGCATATCCAATAACTCCTCAAACACCAATTGTTGAAATTTTTTCAAAATTTGCAGCAGATGGACTTGTTGATACAGAAGTTGTTACTCCTGAATCAGAGCACTCTGCAATTTCAATAGTTACTGCTGCATCAGCAGCAGGAGCAAGAGCAATGTCAGCATCAGCATCTCAAGGTCTTGCACTTATGGTTGAAGTTCTTCCTGCAACAAGTGGGCTGAGATTACCAGTTGTTATGGCGATTGCAAATAGAGCGCTTTCTGCACCAATAAATATTCATTGTGACCACTCTGATATGATGGCAGTAAGAGACCTTGGATGGATTGAAATTTTCTCCGAAAATGCTCAAGAAGCATATGAAAATATGTTTTTAGCAGTTAGATTATCCGAACATCCAGAAGTTCTTCTTCCAGTTATGGTTGGTCTTGATGGATTTATTATAAGCCATGGAGTTGAGGTTGTCGAAATTTATGATGATGAGGTTATGCATTCATTTGTTGGTGAAAGAAAAACGCATCTTTCTCTTTTTGATTTTGAAAATCCAATCACAGTTGGACCTCTTCAACTAACAGATTTCTATTTTGAAATAAAAAGACAAGAACAAGAAGCAATGAGAAATGCTCTTAAAGTTTATCTTGAAATTGGAAAAGAACTTTCAAAAATAACAGGAAAAGATTATCCATACTTTGAAAGTTATAAACTTGAAGATGCAGAAGTTGGAATTGTTGTTATGGGCTCAACTGCAGGAACTGCAAAAGATGCTGTTGATGAATTAAGGAATGAAGGCAAAAAAGTAGGTTTACTTAAGCCAAAACTTTTTAGACCTTTCCCATATGAAGAATATAAAAATGCCCTTAAACATCTCAAAGGAATTGGAGTTTTAGATAGAGCATACTCATTTGGAGCATATGCTCCTCTTTATACAGACATAAGAAATGCTCTTTACGATTTAGACAAAAGAATTCCAGTTCAAAGCCATATTTATGGACTTGGTGGAAGAGATATATTTAAACATCAGATAAAGAATGTATTTAATGAACTTCTTGAAGGAAAATTTTCAAAAGAAGAGAAATGTATTGGATTAAGAGAGTGAGGTGAAAGAGATGGACATAAAGACTGTAAGAGATTTAGCAGAACTTCAAACCAAAACTGGTTTGAAGTTTGTTTCTGGTCATAGAATGTGTGCAGGTTGCGGAATTGCAACAATACTTAGAACTGTTCTTTCTGCATCAAAAAATCCAGTTGTTGTTGTAAATGCAACAGGTTGTCTTGAAGTTGTATCAACAATTTATCCATACACTGCATGGAACACACCTTGGCTTCATGTTACATTTGTCAATGCTGCATCAAGTGCATCTGGTGTAGAAACAGCATATAGAGCACTTAAGAAAAAAGGAATTATAAAAGATGATGTTAATATTGTTGCAATAGGTGGAGATGGTGGAACATATGACATTGGAATTCAAGCACTCTCTGGTGCTCTTGAGAGATGGCACAATTTTCTTTACATCTGCTATAACAATGAAGGATATATGAATACAGGACACCAGAGAAGTGGTGCAACTCCACTTGGTGCATCAACAACAACTCAACCTGCTGGAAAAGTATCAATTGGAAAAGTTCAGTGGAGAAAAGATTTGGTAAAAATTGTTGCAGGACATAATATTCCATATGTTGCTCAATCAAATGTCTATAACACTATGGATATGTTTAAAAAAGCAAGTAAAGCATTTGAAGTTCAAGGTCCAAAATTTTTAAACATTCTCATGCCATGCACAACTAACTGGGGATTTCCAGAGAGCCAGACTATGAAGATAAGTAGATTAGCGACAGAAACAAACTACTGGCCACTTTTTGAGATTGAAAAGGGAGTACTCACTGTTAACTATAAACCAAAAGAGAGAAAACCAATTGAAGATTTTCTAAAACTTCAAGGAAGATTTAAACATCTTTTTACTCCTGAAAACAAACATATTATTGAAGAGATGCAAAAAAGAATAGATGAAGATTTTGAAAATCTCTTAAAACTTGAAAAAGCAACTCATGAAGAAGGTGTAAGAATATAATTTGAATTTTGCCCCAGAGAATTCTCTGGGGCTTTTTATTTTTAAAGAGGAAAGAAAATGAAAAAAATTCCACTTCACTCTTTTCACGAAAGTTTAGGGGCAAAATTTGTTGAATTTGCAAGCTTTTTAATGCCAATATATTACACCTCAATTAAAGATGAGCACATGGCAGTAAGAGAAAGGGTTGGGGTTTTTGATGTATCACATATGGGGGAAATAAGAATTAAAGGAAAGGATGCTAAGAAGTTTGCAGATTTTATTTTAACAAATGATATTTTGAACACAGATTTTAAAGATGTTAAATACACTGTTATGTTAAATGAAAATGGTGGAATTGTTGATGATCTTTTTTCTTATACTTTTTCAGATGAAGAGATTCTTTTAGTTGTAAATGCAGCAAATATTGAAAAAGATTATAATCATATAAAAAAATATTTGTGGGATGGTTTAAAGTTAATAAATGAATCAGATGAAATTGTTGAATTTGCAGTTCAAGGACCAAAAGCTGAAGAACTTCTTCAAAATTTTACAGATTTTGATTTAAAAAATATAAAATATTTTAATTTTGATATCATTGAGATTTTTAGTGAGAATTTACTTATATCTAGAACTGGTTATACTGGTGAAGATGGTTTTGAAATTTATATGAGTAAAGAAAAAGGAGAGAGGGTTTTAACTCAAATTTTAGAAATAGGAAAGGATTATGAAATTAGAATTTGTGGACTTGGTGCGAGAGATACTTTAAGATTTGAAGTGTGCTACTGGCTATATGGAAATGATATAAATGAAAACATAAATCCAATTGAATCTGGTCAGAAATTTCTTATTAATATGAACAAAGAAAATTTTGTTGGAAAAGAAGCACTTGATACGATTTTAAAAGAGGGAGTTAAAAGAAAATTTGTTGGAATTGAAGTTGAAGGAGGAATTGCAAGGCACTCTTATAAGATTTTTGATAAAAATTCAAATGAGATTGGATTTATAACAAGTGGAAATTTTTCTTTTCTTTTAAATAAATCTTTTGCATTAGGATATGTGAATCTTCCTCATGGAGAGATTGGGGAAGAGGTAATTATTTCGGATGGTAAAAGAAATCTTTCTGGTAAAATAGTAAAGAGACCTTTTATAAAACCAAGAGTAAAAAAGGAGGGTTAAAAAGATGAGTAAAGTTTTGGAAAATTTATACTATGCTGAAACAGATGAGTGGATAAAAATTGAGGGGGATTTAGGCATTGTTGGAATTACAGATTATGCTCAAGATAAACTTGGAGATATAGTTTTTTTAGAGGAAGCGCCTTTAGGAAAAAAAGTCAAAAAAAGAGAAAGAGTTATTTCAATTGAATCTGTTAAAGCAGCAGCAGATATTCACTCACCTGTTTCAGGTGAGATAGTTGAAGTAAATAAAGAAGCAGTTCAAAATCCCCAAATTATAAATGAAGATCCATATGGAAAGGGATGGTTATTTAAAATTAAAATTGAAAATATGGATGAATTAAAAGAATTAATGGATGCAAAAAATTATTCTGAATATAGGAAAGAATAAATGAGATTTACACCTCATAACAATAAAGATATAGAGGAGATGCTTAAAGAAATAGGAGTATCCTCAATAGATGAGCTTTTTGAGGATATTCCAAATGAGGTGAAATTAAAAAGAGAACTAAATCTTCCACCACCTCTTGATGAGTTGAAACTAATTGAAGAGATTGAAGACATTCTTTCTTTAAATATAAAAGTAAAGAGAATTTTTCTTGGAGGTGGTGCATATTTACACTTTATCCCTTCAACTATAAAATATGTTTTGTCTCGAGGAGAGTTTTACACATCTTACACTCCCTATCAACCAGAACTATCTCAAGGAATGCTTCAGGCACTATTTGAATTCCAATCAGTTCTATCTGATTTAACTAATGCTGATGTTACAAATGCATCAATGTATGATGGAGCAACTTCTCTTGTTGAAGGAATTTTAATGGCTGAAAGAATAAAAAAGAGGGGAAAGGTTCTTGTTTCAAGAAGTTTAAATCCAGAATATAATGAAGTTTTAAAAACATATCTTTCTACAAGAGAAATAAAAATTGATTATATTGATTTTGAAGAGAATGGTGAAATTTCTCTTGAGAGATTAAAAGAAAAATTAGAAGAAGGTTATTCATCTTTTGTTATTCAAAGTCCAAACTATTTTGGAATAATTGAAAATCTAAGTGAAATTGGGAAAATCTTAAAAGAAAGCGATACTCTTTTTATTTTGACTATAACTGAAGCAATTTCACTTGGAATGCTTAAACCTCCTTTTGATTTTGGAGTTGATATTTTAGCAATGGAGGGTCAATCTTTTGGAATTCCCCTCTCTTTTGGTGGTCCATATCTTGGAATTCTTCAAACAAAAAGAGAATTCATTAGAGAAATTCCTGGAAGAATTATTGGTGAAACACAGGATAAAAATGGAAAAAGAGCATTTGTTATGACTTTAAGAGCAAGAGAACAGGATATAAGAAGAGATAAAGCAACTTCAAATATATGCACAAATAATTCTTTAAATGCCCTTGCATCTTTGGTTTATCTTACAACTGTTGGGCCAGAAGGTCTTAAAAAAATTGCTCATATAAACTATAAAAAAGCACATTACCTTGCAAAAAGACTCTCTGATGAGGGCTTTGAGTTGAAATTCAAAAATGAGAAATTTTTCAATGAGTTTGTTTTGAAACTCGATATTACTCCATTGAGACTTAAAGAAAAATTATCCCTTGTTGGAATTGAAGGAGGTATTCCTTTAAGATACTTTGGTTTAGATGATTCATACCTCTTTACTGTAACTGAGATGAATTCAAGAGAAGATATTGAACTCCTTGTTTGTGCATTAAAGGAGGGATAATGAAAACATTAAAGGAGATTTCAAAAAAGGGAAGTAATAAATTTGATATAAAAGATGACCTTTCTTTTTTTGAAGTTCAAGAATTAAACAGTGATTATTTAAGAAATGAAGTTGAAATTCCTGATGTTTCTGAAATTGATTTAATAAGGCATTTTGTTTCTTTATCAAAGTTAAATTATGGAGTTGATACTGGTTTTTATCCTCTTGGTTCTTGCACAATGAAATATAATCCTAAGATAAATGAAGATATAGCAAAGAGGGAAGATTTTCTTTTTCTTCATCCACTTCTTTCAACTGAATATGTTCAGGGGACTCTTAAAATTTTATGGGAATTGCAAGAATTTTTAAAAGAGATAACTGGAATGGATGGCTTTACACTTCAACCAGCAGCAGGAGCACATGGTGAATACACTGGACTTAGAATTATGTGGGAATATTTCAAAGATAAAGGAGAGAAAAGAAACAAAGTTATTCTTCCAGATTCTGCTCATGGAACAAACCCTGCCTCTTCCTCAATGTTAGGATTAGAAGTAATTGAAATTCAATCAAAAGATGGAATGGTTGATCCAGAAAAACTAAGAGAAGTTGTAGATGAAAAAACTTTTGCATTAATGTTAACAAATCCTAATACTTTAGGATTTTTTGAGAAAGATATTTTAAAAATTAGTGAAATTTTAAAAATCAAGGGTGCACTCCTTTATTATGATGGTGCAAACTTGAATGGTTTTATTGGTGTTGCTCGACCTGGAGATATGGGCTTTGATTGTGTACATTTAAATTTACATAAAACATTTTCGACTCCTCATGGAGGAGGAGGTCCTGGAAGTGGGCCAGTTGGTGTTAAGGATTTCTTAGTAAAATATTTACCATATCCCCTTATAGAAAAAAGTGACGATGATTTCTTCTATTTTGCAAAACCTGAAAGAACTATTGGAAAGGTTAGAAGTTTCTTTGGAAATTTCGCTGTATTACTTAAAGGTTATTTATACATTAGAGAACTTGGAAGTGAAGGTTTGAAAGAGGTGGCTCACCTTTCTGTTTTAAATGCAAATTATACAAAGGAGAAACTAAAAAAATATTACCCATCTCAATTTGATAAAATTGTAAAACATGAGTGTGTTTTATCTGGAAAAATTTATAAAGAATATGGAGTTAAAACTCTTGATATTGTTAAAAGACTTATGGACTATGGATTTCACCCACCAACAATTTATTTTCCTCATATTATTGATGAAGCACTTATGATAGAGCCAACTGAGACAGAGAGTAAAGAGACAATTGATGAATTTATTGAAGCAATGATTAAAATTAGCGAAGAGATAAAAACAAATCCTGAAATTGTTAAAAATGCACCTCATACAACATATGTAAAAAGACCTGATGAGGTGAAGGCAGCAAAGGAACTTAAGGTTAAGTGGTAGAGGAAAAAATTAAATTTTTTTATCCAATAAAAACTTTACCTGTATCTTTAACAGGAACTTTTTGCTCTTTAAATTGTCTCCATTGTAATGCTTTTTATCTTAAAGGAATGAAAACAAAAGAAGAGTCATTAAAGTATCTTGATGGTGATGAATATACATCTTTTTTAATTTCTGGTGGTTTTGATGAGAAAGGAAAACTCGATATTTTTTCAAATTTAGATTACATAAAAAAAGTTAAAGAAAGTAACAAAAAAGTTATTCTTCATTCAGGTTTTATATCAAAAGAAGAAATTGATGCTTTAAAGGGATTTATTGATGTAATTTCTTTTGATTTTATTTATGATGATGAAACAATAAAAGAGATTTATAACCTTGATTATAAAAAAGAAGATTTTAGAATAGAGTACCTTCTTTTAAGAAGAAATATAAAAACAATTCCTCATATAATAGTTGGGCTTTATAAAGGAAAAATAAAGGGAGAGTATGAAGCAATTGATGTTCTTGCAGAATTAAAGCCAAATTTAGTAATCTTCCTTGTTATAATTCCCACAAAAGGAACAGGTTTTGAAGATATATCAATTCCAGATGTTAATGAAATAAAAGAATTTTTTATTAGGTCAAAAAGGAAACTGAGACTCACAAAATTTCATCTTGGTTGTATGATACCAAAAGGTGAAATTAAAGATGAAATAGAGTTAGCGGCACTTGAAAGTGGATTTACTGGTTTTGTAAATCCACAAAAGAAAATTAAAGATTTAGTTAAAGATCCAGAAATCTATTATGAGTGTGATGCCCTCTACTATTAGAGTTTCTCTTGGAAGCACATCTCTTTTAGGTTTTAAAAAACTAAAATATGATTTTGAAATAAAGGTAGTTTATCTTTTACTTACTGGAAAATGTAATTTAAATTGTAAATATTGCACTCAGGCAAAAAACTCAAAAACTCCTGATAAATTTTTATCAAGAGTTGTATGGCCTGAGTTTGATTTTGTAGAAACCCTTGAAAGAATCTTAGAAAAAAAAGAGCAAATTGAGAGAGTTTGTATCCAGACAGTAAATAATAAGTTTACAAAAGAAACTATTTTTAAAATTTTAGAAAGAGTAGGAAAAGAGATAAGAGTTTCAGTTTCTATTAATACAAATAGTTTTAAATTAATTGAAGAGATTTTTGATCTTAATGCTGATAGAGTTGGACTTCCAATTGATGTTGCAAATGAAGCGCTTTACAAAGATTTAAGAGGTGGAGATTTTAATAGAAAGTTAAGTTTTATTTTAAAAGTTAGTGATTCTTTTAAAAATAAAATTTCAACTCACATTATTGTTGGACTTGGTGAGAGTGATTTAGATATTTTAAATCTTTATAAAAAATTTTTTAAAAATGGAATAACTGTTGCACTTTTTTCTTTTACACCAATTGAAGGAACTTATTTAGAAAAACCTCCTCCACCAAATTTAATAAGATATAGAAAAATTCAAATCGCTACAAAATTAATTGAAAGAGGATATGAAATATCCGATTTTGAATTTGATGAGAATGGTTTCATTATAAAGATACCCAATGTTTCCTTAGAAATTTTGAAAAATTTAAATCCATTTATAACAAGAGGGTGTCCATATTGTACAAGACCATATTACAATGAGAGACCAAAAGGAGACTTGTATAATTATCCATTTAAATTGAGCGAAGAAGATTTCATTAAAGAGTATGAATTTTTAAAAACAAATAAAGTTCTATGAGTTTTAGATTGAAAATTTTAAAATTTAAAAAATTAAATCCCTATTTAAATATGGCAATAGATGAAGCAAATTTAATATATGGAAATAAAGATGAAATAGTTTTAAGGTTTTTTGGATGGGATCCTCCTTCTGTTTCAATTGGAACATTTCAGAAAATTCAAGAAATAAATATTGAATATTTAAAAAAGATGAATATTCCTCTTGTTAGAAGACCAACTGGAGGAAAAGGAGTATATCACAATTATGAATTAACCTATTCAATTGTAATTCCCAAAGAACACAATCTTTTTGAACTTGATATAATTGAATCTTATAAAGAGATTTCTAAAGTTTTTAAAGATTCATTAAAAGAATTTGGAATTGAGGGAGAACTTACAAAAAAAGGTGGTGAGGAAAAAGGTTTCTGTTTTTCATCACAAAACTATTATGAAGTTTCAGTTAATGGCAAAAAAATAATTGGTTCAGCACAGAGAAGAAAAAAAGAGGGTATACTTCAACAGGGCTCAATTCCTCTTGAGTTAGATTATGAAAAAATTAAAAAGATTTTTTGTTTAGAAGACATAAATGATTTTACATGTTTAAAAGAGTTGAATAATTCAATTGAAATTGAAAGTTTAGAGGATATTTTAATTAAAAATTTTATAAAATTTTTCTCAGTTCCTTATGAAACAAAAGAACAAACTCAAGATGAAATTAAAATAGGTGAGGATTTATATAAAAATAAATATTCTTTAGATTCTTGGAATTATGAAGGAGTTTATTAAAAAGGAACTTCTTCTCCTCTCTCTTCCTCTCTGTATTCAATTTCTGTGAATTTTGCATAATTTTTTAAAAATTTCAGTTTAAGTTTCCCAAGTGGTCCATTTCTATTTTTTGCAACAATCAGTTCAACAATTGAGTGTTCTTTTCCAATATCATCATCCTCTTTATTTAAAAACATAACAACATCCGCATCTTGCTCTATGCTTCCGCTCTCACGGAGGTCTGAAAGTAAGGGGCGCTTATTCTCTCTTTTTTCTATTGCTCTTGAAAGTTGTGAGACAACTAAAACCGGAATTTCGAGTTCTCTTGCAAGTTTCTTCAAACTTCTTGTTAATTCTGAAATCTCTTGAACTCTATTTTCAACTTTTGTTTTCAAATGCATTAGTTGAAGGTAATCGATGACAATCATTCCAAGGTTGTGTTGATTTTTGAGTCTTCTTGCTTTTGTTCTAATTTCAAGAATTGATACATCTGATGAGTCATCTATATAAATTGGTGCATCATAAAGAGGACCATATGCTCTTCCAAGTTTCACCCAATCATCATCTGAAAGCATACTTGTTTTTAATTTATGGAAGTTAACATTTGCTGTTGATTCAAGAATTCTTTCAACAATTTGCTCTTTTGACATTTCAAGAGAGAATATAGCAACTGGAATTCTTTCTTTCAGTGCAACATTAACACATATATTTATTGAAAGAGATGTTTTTCCAAGAGAAGGTCTTGCTGCAAGAATGATAAGGTCATTCTTATGAAACCCCCCTAAAATTTCATCCAACTTTTTAAAATGAGTTGGAATGCCAGGAAGCCCCTTTTTCTCTTTATATAGAGATTCTATTCTATCGAAGGATTCTTTTAATAATTCCTTTAATGGATAAAATGGTGTTGTCATTCTTCTTTTTGCAATATTGTAGAGAAGTTCCTGGCTTTTATCTAGAATTGTTCCACTGTCTTCTTCTGCTTCAAAAGCAAGATTTATAATATCTATTCCTGCTTTAATTATTTCTCTTAAAACTGCCTTTTCTTCAACAATTTTTGCATAAACATCAATATTTAAAGCAGTGGGAGTTATGTTTGTAAGAGTTGCAAGATAACTGAAACCACCAACTTCTTCAAGTTTCCCTTTCTTTTTAAGTTCTTCTGAAAGAGTAAGAAGGTCAATTGGCTCATTTTTTTCAAAAAGTTCAACCATTGTTGCATAAATTATCTGATGTGATGTTCTATAAAAATGATCTGGTTGCAAAAAATCAATTACTTTATAAATTGCTTCATTATCTATTAAAATAGAGCCTAAAGTTGCTTGCTCTGCTTCAATACTATGAGGAGGAACCCTCCCAAAAATTTCTTCGTTCATTCTTCCTGTACAAAAAGTTTTAAATTTGCAATTATATTTTTATATAATTTAACTTTTATCTCATAATACCCAACATTTTTTATTGGTTCTTCTATTTCTATTTTCTTTTTATCTATTGAAACCCCAATTTTCTTTTTTATTAATTCTGAAATTTCATCACTTGTTATTGAACCATACAATTTACCTTTAATCCCTGCTTTTCTTTTTATGTTAAAGACATCTTTTTCAATTTTCTCTTTTATTATCTTCGCTCTCTCTTCCTCTCTTGACTCTTTATCTTCTTTTATTTTCATTTTGTTTATATAATCTTTTTCCTCTCCTTCGCTCAACTTTTTTGCAAGACCAAACTTTTCAAGATAGTTTGTATAAAAACCAAAGGAGACATCTAAGATGTCTCCTTTTTTTCCTAAATTTTGAATGTCTTTTAATAGTAAAACTTTAATCTTTTTCATCCATCAATAGACAACATATGGAAGAAGAGCCATTTCTCTTGCTCTTTTTATTGCTCTTGCAAGTTGTCTCTGATGTTTTGCACAAGTTCCAGTGTTTCTTCTTGGTAAAATTTTTCCTCTTGGTGTCATATATTTTCTTAAGAGTTCATAATCTTTATAATCTATATCTGTAATTCTATTTTTACAGAAATAACAAAATTTTTTTCCAGGTTTAAATCTTCTAATTCCTTCCTTTGCCATCTTTTTACCTCCTTGTATTAATCAATTGGTATCTCTTCATCAACTTCAACTTCATTCTCTTCGCTCGCCAACTCTCCCTCAGGTTTCTTAGATAAAAATTTAATATTATCAGCAACTACTTCAATTGCTTGTTTTTTTAATCCATCTGCTGTTTCATAATCTCTTATTCTCAATCTTCCCTCAACTAAAACCAACGATCCTTTTCTTAAATATTCACTAACATTTTTTGCAAGATTTCCTTTTGAGCCCCAACATATTACATTTATAAATAGTGTCTCTTCTTGGGTCTCTCCATTTTTATCCATATATTTTCTTCCAGACGCTAATCTGAATGTTGAAACCATAGTTCCAGAAGGAGTATACTTTGTTTCAGGATCTTTTGTTAATCTTCCTACAAGAATTATTCTATTATACATTTACTTTCTCCTCTTGTCTTACAATCATAAAGCGAATGATATTTGTGTTGAGTTTGAGTGTTTGTTTGAATTCATTTAACTCATTTTGAGGGATTCTAAAATAAAAAAGTGTATAGATTCCCTCGGTAAATTTTTCAATTTGATATGCAAATTTTTTTCTTCCCCATGGAACAATGTTCAAAAATTCTCCCCCTCTATTTAAGATGTAATCTTTAATTTTTTCCTCCTCCTTTTTAAGGTCCTCATCAGGGAGATTCGGTTTGAAGATCACCATCATCTCGTACTTTTTCATCGTTACCTCCTTTGGTGTTACCGCTTTGCTCTTCTTTAGGCAAAGCAGGAGTTTCCTTCTTTCCTTCTTTTATCTCTTCTTTTTTCTCAAATTCTACTCTTTCTACTTTACCAGAAACTCTTCTTTCTTTCAAGTAAGATAAAATTTTGTAGATTGGATATGATGTGAGTGTTGTTATAGAAATTACAAAAATTAAATAAATTAAAAATGGAGGAAGTAAAAAAATTGGTTTTTCAAACATATGAGTTAAATTTCCTTTAAATTCAAAGAAAAATAGAATAAAAAAAGCATAAGACACTGCGAAAAATACTCCTGAAGTTACAGATAAAATTGTATTTAAAGAAATCAAACCAAGTATAAAAGATGCAAGAGGAAGAACATAAATTGAATCTGAAAGATAATAGTAATTTATGAAAAATCCTAAAAATAGAGATATTAATAAAATTAAAGATATAAATGGATTTTCAATTTTTGCTCCTTTTTTTCCTTTTATATAAGAAAAAAGAAAAGATATTATTGAAAAAACAATTGGAACTAAAAGAATATTTAAATTTTCATAATTTAAAGGAGGAATGAAACTCTCTTTAAAAATAATTTGAGGGACTCCATTTATATTTAATTGAGTGATTTCTGTTAGATATTTTGAAAAAAGAGAAAATATTCCACCCAAAATACCAAAAATAGGATTTTTAAAGTAAAAACCTAAAATAACAAGAATTAGAATGTATGATAAGAAAACAAGAGGAAAAAGAGAGTTAATTGATGGGAGATAAAAATATTTATCAATTGAATTTCTTAATAAAGTAAATATTATTCCAAATATTATTGATAAAGTTAAGCCATTAATCAATCTTTTCATAATTTAACTCCAAATTTTTTTAAAATTTTACTTATAAGTTTTACTTCCCTCTTTTTTCCCTGAGAAGTAGAAAAAGAAAGACAAACTGCAAAAATTATAATTAAAAATCCAACATATATATTGAAAAATTTCCAAAGATAGAAAAATATTTGATTTAAAAGATTAAAAGAGGTGGTTATTGAATAAAGATATTTAAAAATGAATGAAAAAATAATCCAAAGTGGAAGAGTAATTAACCAATATCCAATTGATTGTTTTGCATGAAATCTTAAAAATTCATCTCTATCCATTTCAGAAACAAGAATAAAAACTCCAATTATTCCAAGAGTTAAATATGAGAGCGATGCTAAAAAATATTCAGACTCTTTTTCAAATCCACTATTTATACCCAAGGAAACTAAGTGCCTCCTTATTTTTTCTCCAATTTTTATATATTTTAACCCAAAGTTCTAAATATACAGGTTTTTCTAAACATTTTTCAATATCTAATCTTGCCTCAGTTCCAATTTTTTTAATTAAATTTCCCTTAAAACCTATAACAATTTTTCTCTGACTCTCCTTTTCAACATAAATTGTTGCTCTAATGTAAACTTTACCATTTTCCCTTTCTTTGAACTCTTCAACAACAACAGTTGAAGAGTGTGGAACTTCTTCTTCAAGATTATACATGAGTTTCTCCTGAATTATTTCTTTTACAATGTCTATCTCCATCGAATCAGTTAAAATCTCTGGGTCATAAAGATGCTTTCCCTCTGGAAGGTGATTAAAAATCTCATCAAGAAGTATGTTTACATTTTCTCCTGTTAAGGAAGAGATAGGAATTATTTTATCCATCTTGTCATAAGGTAAAAAACTCTCCATCACTTTATCAAGATTATCTCTAAATAGGTCAAGTTTATTTAAAACAAGAAATTTTGGTTTTGAATAATCTTTTATTTTTTCATATACAAGTTCATCTTCTTCATCTAGCTCTTTTGAACCATCAACAATCCACAAAATTATATCTCCATCATTGAGGTTTTTCAGTGCTTCATTAAGCATGTATCTTCCAAGTTCATGAATTGGTTTATGAATTCCAGGTGAATCAATAAAAACAATCTGACCTTTCTCTTCTGTATAAATTCCCTTTAATCTTTTTCTTGTTGTTTGAGGTTTAGGGGAAGTTGGTGCAATTTTTGTTCCTAAAATTAGATTAAGAAGAGTTGATTTACCAGTGTTTGGTTTTCCTGATAGAACAACAATTCCACTTTTCATAATTAAAATATAACACATTTGTAACAAATTAGGAAAATTAAAGTATATTTATTAGTGTGGAAATTTCTGATAAAGAAATTATTGAAAGAGTTAAAAGAGGTGAAAAAGAGATGTTTTCTTTGTTAATCGATAGATATTCTGATAGAGTTTACTCATATTTTTTAAAACTAATTCAAGATAAGGATGAGGCAATGAGTTTGACTCAAGAAACATTTTATAAAGTTTTTAAAGGAATTAAAAATTTTGATTTAAGCAAGTACTTTTTTCCATATTTAATAAAAATTGCAAGAAATGAGGGAATAAATTTTTTAAATAAATATAAAAGAGTTGAAAGCATTGAATATGATGATACATTGAACTATGAGAAAAAAGAGAGTTTTGATATTAAAATTATTTTAGATGAAGCACTAAAAAAACTCCCTAATGAAGATAGAGAGATTATTCTTCTTTTTTATATGGAAAATTTGAGTTATGAAGAGATTGCAAGTGTTTTAAATATTTCAATTGATAATGTTAAGGTTAAACTTCATAGAGCAAAAGAGAAATTAAGAAAATTTTTAGAAGGAGAGAGATGAGTTTTTCAGATTTTGAAGAGATTTTAAAAAATTTAACTGATTTAGAAAACCTCTCAAAAGAGGAAAAAGAGAGAATTTTTAAATATATCTTAAGAAAAGAGAGAAAATTAAATTTAATTTTTATTTCCATTATATTAGTTATCTCTATCTTTCTTATTATATTTATTCCATACAAATTTAATCTTTTTGATCCAGTTTTTTTAATGAATGAAAGTGAGACCATTAAAAATTTACAGTTGAATATCGAATTATATCTTTCAAATCCAATTATTTTAATTCAAATAATCTATTATCTTTTAGCAATATTCATAGTTACATTTATTTTTGTTGTTTTAAGAAACAAATTGATAGTTAAAGGAGGAAATGGTGAATAAAAAAATTTTTGTACTTATTATTTTAATATTTTTAATCCTTCCTGGAATAGTTTTTGCTCAAGGAATAATTAAAGGAAAAGGAGATATTGTAATAAAACAGAATGAAGAAGTTAGAGGAGATATAAGGTTAGGTGAAGGAAATGTCACAGTTTATGGAAGAGTTTTAGGAAATATAATTGTTCTTAAAGGAAACATAAATTTAAAAAATAACTCTTTTGTTGGAGGGGACACAATAACTTATAATGGAAAGATAAATATTGAAGAAGAGGCAGTTGTTCTTGGAAGAAAAATTGAATTTATAAGAGAGAGTGATAGAGAAATAAATATTCCTCAAATTTTTCTTACAGGTCAAGGGTTTTTACTTAAAATTGTTTTAGCACTATTCATATTTTTAATTTCCTTTTTATTTAATGCTTTTATTAAAAAAGTTATTTCAGAGACAAATGCTTTTCTTAAGAAAAATTTTATTTTCATTTTATTAACTGGGATTCTTTTATTTACAATATTTGTTTATAATATTCCAAAAGAAGCACTTTTTCCCTTTGGGAAAGTTTTATATTTAATTTATCTTTTATCAATAATAATTTTAGTTTCAGTTGGTATTCCATCTCTTGTTAATTTTTTAGGAGAAAGTTTCTCGAAAATCTTTAAAACTGAAATTGAGGATAATTTAATAAAAGATTTAGTTTTAAGTATAGTTGGAACTACAATTATTTTAGTGTTAATTATTATTCCAATTATTGGAAATATTTTTTTAGGTGTTTTTTGCTCTACCTCTTTTGGATTAACTCTTTTTTACTCTCTTTATAAAATTTTTAAATCTCAATAATTTTTGGAAGATTTGTTAAGTTCATAGGTTTATCTTCTTTTATAACAATAATATCTTCAATTCTTATTCCAAATTTATTTTCAATATAAATTCCAGGTTCGATTGTAACAACCATATTATCCTTTAAAATTGTTTCATCTCTTGGATTAAGTGCAGGTTTTTCATGAATCTCTAAACCTACTCCATGGCCCAAACCATGTCCAAAATATTCACCAAAACCCATCTCTTTTATATAATTTCTACTTTCTGCATCAATTTCATTTGCCTTCATTCCACTTTTTATATTTTCTATTCCTAATCTCTGAGCGTCAAACACAACTTGAAATGCTTTCATAAATTCTTCACTTTGCTTTCCAAACAAAACTGTCCTTGTACAATCTGAGTGATAACCTTCATAAATTGTTCCAAAGTCAAAAATTATTGTTTCCCCCTTTTTAAGTTTCCTTTGAGATGGTTTTCCATGAGGAAGTGCCCCTCTTTCTCCAAAAAGAATTATTGTATCAAAACCATTTTTTTCTCCTCCATAAATTTTCATTTGATATTCAAGTTCAATTTGAAGGTCCCTCTCACTAACTCCTTCTTTTATTAGTTCTAATGTTTTTAAAAATGCTTTTTCAGAAATTTCTTCTGCCCTTTTTATCTTTTCAATCTCTTCCTCTCTTTTAACCATTCTTAAATTTTCAATTAAATCTTTATAAATAAAAACATTCTCTTTTCCAAATTTATTTGAAATTATTTCATAAAAATTAAAGATAACTTTATCTTCAAGACCAATTTTCTCAATTTTATATTGATTACTTAAAAATTCCTCAATTGGAGGTTTATATTCAAAAACATTCACATATTTATAAACTTCTTCTTTTGCTTGAACTGTAAATCTTGAGTCAACAATTAAATTTATTGAATCTGAATCTATAAGTAAAAATCCATCTTCACCACTAAAATTTGTTAGGTATCTTATATTTTGTATCTTTGTGATTAAAAAGTGAGAAACTTCATTAGGGATTTTAAAATTCATGGTAAAAATGGATTTACCTTTCCTATTTCTTCAGGTTTTGTTTCAAGAGAAGGAATAACAAGATTTCTTTTTTCTAACTCAGCTTTCACAGGGTCAATACTTAAATTTTTTAAAATTTGAGCAATCACTCCACTTCCTGTTTGAGTGGGAGTTGGCGGTGTTGGAGGTTTAAGATAAAGAATATAAAATAGAACACCTGCGATAGCCATTAAAATTATAAAAAGAACTAAAAGTAAATTTTCTCTTTTTTTCTGCTCCTCACTCTTTTTTGTTGGAACTTTTTTTGTTTTATTTGGTGCCCTCTCTTTTTTAGCCATTTATGGCTCCTTTGCGCTTATTAAGTAAACTTCAAAGTTATAAGTTTGATTTTTTTCAGTTTCTTTTGTCATCATTCTTGGAGATGACACTGAAATTTTTCTTATAACTAATATTCTTGGAAAGTTCTCCAGTCTATTCAATAGTTTCATAAATTTCTCATAAGTTGTTGTTACTAAAAATGTAACTTTCATTTCATAGTGATCTTCTCTTGTCATAAGTCTTCTACTCTGAATTTTACCTGCCTGTTCTTGTGCACCACCAACAAAATTTATATTATCAAATTTTATTCCCTCTTCTTTTTCAACCTGCTCTATTTGAGTTAAAAGTCGAGACAAATCTTCTCCTATTGGTAAAACACTTCTCAAAAGTTCAATATCGTTTTTGTTCTCTTCAATCAACTCTCTTATTTTTGCCTCATTCTTTTTTATATTTGTTAACTCTTCAAGTTTTATATTTGCTTCAGTTATTTTATTATTAAGGTCTTTAACTTTATCAATTTGTGGTTTAAGAAGATACATATAGTAAACAACACCACCAAGAGCAAGAAGAATTAAAAGTGCTATATATTTCTGTGCTGGCCCTTTCATTTAGTGCCTCCTGTTTGAATGATACCAATTAGAGTAAAAGTGACTTTTGACTCACCAGTTTGAGTTGTTTCTTGTCTTGAAAAGTTAGATAGATATACATTTGAAATTGCTTTTGAATTTTTAAGATAATCTATTAATCTTCCAAGATTATAAAAGTTAGAGGTTTCTCCAGTTATTCTTACAACCTTTGTATCTAAATCAACATCTAAACTTGTTATATATGCATATTTTGGAAATTCAGAGGAGAGTGTGTTAAAGAAATCTGAAAATTTAAACTGATTTTTTGTGAGTTTACTAATTGTGTTTATATAATAACTGATTAGTCCATCAGATTTTATTTTTTCATTTTTAAGTTCTTCCATATACATTAGTTTGTTTATATTTGCTTGAATTGTTGCTAAGTTTCTGTTTAAGGAGTTTACTCTAGTGGTATAAAAGAAATAAACCAGAGCCAAAACTATAATAAAGAAAATAGAAATTATTATTATATTTGTATCTTCTGCTTTTCTTTTCTTTTTTATTACAGGAAGAAGATTTATTTTTATATTCATTTCTTTTTACCCCCAGATTTTGCTTTTGATTTTTCAATTTTTTCAAATGCTTCTCTCATTGCAAGACCAACTGCAACAGTAAAAAATGGAGACATCTCTCTTAAATAATCCTCTGTGAAAAGTTTTGGATTAAAAACAACACCTTTAAGAAGTAAGTCATCAAGAATAACATCAACCTTAAGATAAGACCTCATAAAATCAACAAGCCCCTTGAGTCTTGATGCACCACCACCTAAAATGATTAAGAATTTTTTTCCTGAAAAATTTGGAAGACCTTGATAATAAATAATTGACCTTCTTATTTCAAGAGCAAACTCTTCAATTTGTGGAATTATTAATTCAGTTAATCTATATGTTTCAGAATCTTTTGGATATTTTTCAATTCTCAAATCACATGCTGTAACAAGATATGTTTCAGCATCTTTTTCACTTATTTTAAATCCATCTTGAATTATTCTTATTAAATTTCTTCCACCAAATGGGATTGTTCTTGTGAATCTTAAGATTCCATCCTCAATTATGTTTATGTTTGTAAATGAGTGTCCTGAATTTATTAAAAGTATTATGTTATTTGGATATTTATCTTTATATGTATAGTCAAGTAATCTTAATTCTGCAAATGATTCAATTTCAATTGCAACTGGTTCAAGTTTTGCAAGTTTAATCGCAGAAACAATACTGTTTATAATATCTAAACTTGCTGCTGCTGCAATTACAGAAAGTTTTTCTCCATGTGATTCAGGGAGAGTTCCAATAATTTGATAATCAAAACTTGCTTCCTCAATTTTAAAAGGAATTAATTTTTGTACTTCCCATTTTATAACTTCATCAAGTTCTTGTTCTGGAAGTTTATCAACTGTTAAGGTTCTAACTGTAACAAGTTGACCTGAAACAGAAGTTACAACTCTTTTTCCAATAAAAGAATACATTCTAAGAAGTGTTCTTATTCCTTCTGCTATTTCATCAGGATTTACAATCTTTGCATTTTCAATTGCTTTTGTTGGAGTTGGAAGAAGACCTATGTTTACAAGATTAAGGCCTTTTGTTGTCTCCTTTAATTGGGCTATTTTAAGATACCCTGAGCCCAAGTCTAATCCAATTAATGGTGTTTTTCCTCCAAATAGATTATCCATTTGTTTAATATTATAACATTAAAAAATTATAAAATCTAATAATTTCATTTCCAAACAAAAATGTTATTATTCCTGAAAGTGACATAAAAGGCCCAAATGGAAGAGGTGTTTTTCTTGTTCCTTTTTTAGTTAAAAGCATATAAATTGCTGGGAAAAAGCCAATTATAAATGATAAGAAAAACCAAGGAATTATTTTTGGAAATCCTAAATATAAACCAAAGAGAAAAGATAATTTAAAATCTCCTCCACCCATACCCCCTTTTGAGAGAACTATTATTAAAAAGAAAATAATTGGTGGAATTATAACTCCTATAAGAGTGTTAACATAATTTTTTTCTAAAATAAAAAAGATAATTCCAAAAAACATTCCAAACAAAAAAGGCTCATCTGGTATTTCCATTGTTTGAAGGTCAATTATTGAAATTACAAGTAAAACAGAAGAAAAAATTACAAATTTTAAATAAAGAAGAGAATAACCAAAAAACAAAAATGAAAATAGAAAAACAAGACCGGATAAAATTTCAACTATTGGATAAAGAGGTGAAATTTTTTCATCACAATATCTACATCTTCCTTTTAAAAAAATGTAAGAGAGAATCGGAATTAAATAAAAAAAGGAGAGTTTATGACCACAATTTGGACAGAAACTTCTTCCACTTGAGACCTGAATTTTTCTTGGGATTCTATAGATTAAAACATTTAAGAAACTTCCAATTGATGCACCAAGAATGAAGTTAAAGATAAGATTAAATATCACCCTCAATATCCTTTTTTAAAATTAGAATTCTTCCACAATTTTCGCATTTAATAGAGCATGTTCCATTTTTTAGAGAATTTATGATTCCAACTGGTAAGAAAACTCCACATTCACTACATCTTTCATCTTCAACAACTGAAACAACTCTTCTTCCAAATTTTAAATTTTCTCTTTCATAAAAAGAGAGAACTTCTTCAGGAATATCTTGTATTAATTTTTCTCTTTCTTTAAGAACTTCATATCTTTCAATTTTTAATTTTTCAAGTTCCTTATTTACTCTTACTTCTTCAACTTTATAGTTTTCTTCTTTAGTTGAAATCTCTTTTTGAATTTTTGAAATGTTTTCTCTTGTCTTTTCTATAAAATCTTGAATTTCTAATATATCATCTTCATTTCTTTTCTTTAAACTCTGTAGTCTTCCCAACTCATGATTTATAGATGATATCTCTTTTTCACTCATTTTTTTTCCACTTGAAAGTGAGTCCTTTAGTTTTTTATATTTTGAGTTTATCTCTTCTATTTCTCCTTCAAGGTTTTTTATTTGAAGTTCTTTTTCTTTTATTGAATTATTTAAATTTTTTAAATCTTCTTTGAGTTTATTTATCTCATAATTTAAATTTTTGAGTGTTTTCTCAAGGTTATTATTATCAATAAAAAAAATTTTAAGGTCAAGACACTGGAGTTTATAAAGAAGTGAAACAACCCTCTTCTCTATTTGCATTAATACCTCATGGTGGGCTCGCTAGGATTCGAACCTAGAACCTAGTGGTTATGAGCCACCCGCTCTGCCGTTGAGCTACGAGCCCACTAATAATATTATAGATAAATTTACACACCTTGTCAATTAAGTAAATTAGGTCAATAATATTATTTGTAATTTAAAATTTTATGTTTTTTATTTTATCAATTTAAAATTTTGAATATCTAAATTATAAATAAACAAATCCTTATTAACAATTTCATATAATTTTTAAATTGTGATTTTAATAGGTTTTTTAAAATATTGAATCTTCAAAGTGTAACCAAATTAAATAATCTGCCTTAATATCTTTATCACTAAAAAATTCAAATGCACTTTTGCCAGTTGCTTTAACTTCAATTTTAATCTTTTTTGAATTTTTCAATTCAACAACCATATCGCTAACATTACCACCAAAACCTAATCTTTTTAACATCGCTTTTTTTAATTTTTTCTAAAAAAGACGGTTTTTATTTAATAAAAATAATACAATTGATTCACTTAAAATAGGAGGCATTTTTGAAAATTGTATATATTTAGCAGTTTTCCTTTTCTTTTTAAATTTTCTAAGTATTTAAATACTTTTTTTAATGATCTCTATTAATTTTATTATTTCCTCTCTATTTAACCCTCTTTTCATTTAATTAAACTTCTTAGTAAGTTTAGAGTTTTGAGGTCTTCTATATACATATCATCTCCACCTGGAGTTTCAAGTATCATTTGGTGTTCCTCAAAATCTTTTGAGTTAACTAAAAATTTAAATGGCTCAAGACCTAAAACTCCTTTTCCAATATTTTCATGTCTATCAACATTTGAGCCACATTCTGTTTTAGAATCATTTAAGTGAAACACAACAAGTTTTTCGATTCCAATTATTTTGTCAAACTCATCTAAAACTTTCTTAAAGCCTTTTTCAGTTCTTATATCATAACCAGATTCAAAAGCATGTGCTGTATCAAAACAAACAAAAACTCTCTCTTTTTCTTTTACTCCATTTATAATATCTCTCAACTGCTCAAATTTAAAACCAATATTAGATCCTTGTCCTGCAACTGTTTCAAGTGCAATTCCTGTATTTTTAACTTTATTAAAAACTTTATCTATTCCTTTAATTATTCTTTCAATTCCTTTTTCAATTCCTTCTCCAAGATGTGAACCTGGATGAATAACATCAAATGGAATTTTTAGCATTTCACATCTTTTAAGGTCATCAATCAGTGCATCAATAGATTTTTTATAAATCTCTTGATTAGGAGAAGCAAGATTTATTAGATAGGAAGAATGAGCACAGACTTTTTTTATTTTTGTTTTCTTTAAATTTTCAAAATACTCTTTTATCTCTTCTTCACTATACTCTTTTGCATTCCACTGTCTTTGATTTTTTGTGAAAATTTGAATTGCATCACAACCTATTTTTTCTCCATTTAAAGGAGCATTTTTTACTCCACCAGCAATTGACACATGTGCACCAAGAAGTCCCATAAATCAATTATAACAATTTAAAAATTCTGTATAAAGTTGACAAAATTTAAATCTTAAATTATTATATTGTTAAATGAAAAACATAAAGAAAGAGAGAAAAATATCAAACAAAACACTTGAGAGGTTAGCAATATACTATGAAATATTAATTACTCTTCCTGTTAAAAAAAGGTTCATTTCAAGTGAAGAGTTGGGAAAGTTAGCAGGAGTTTCTCCATCAACTGTAAGACAAGATTTTTTATATTTCAGAGAGATAGAAGGTAAAGCAAAAATTGGATATGAAGTTCCTAAACTTAAGACTGCACTTAAAAAAATTTTTAAATTAAACTCAATAACTCATGCAGTAATTGTCGGTGCAGGAAGTTTAGGTCAAGCAGTTGCAGGTTATGACTCTTTTAAAAAGAGTAAAATTATCTTTGACTCATTTTTTGATAACAATCCTAATAAAATAGGTAAACTCATTAGAGGAATTTTTGTAAGAGATGTTAGGTATTTAAAAGATTATCTTGAAGAAAATAAAAAGGTTAAGATTGGAGTTATTTGTGTTCCACCAAGAGAAGCACAAGGAATTGTTGATATCTATGTTCAATGCGGAATAAGTTCAATTTGGAATTTTTCTCCAACAATTTTAAAAGTTCCTAAGGGAACAATTGTTGAATATGAACATATTGGTGTAAGTTTTTATAAACTTTTGTACAAAACCAAAAATCAATGAAAATCCCACCTTTTAACTTAATAATAAAGGATTTTGAAAGTTTAAAAGAAAAAGTTCGGTTAAGGACTTCAAAAGAGGTTTCAGATTTAATTTTAATACAAACAATTGAAGGTCATGCTCACAATGGACATGGTGAATTTTCTGGAAAAAAATTTGTTGATACAACAATGAATGATATTGTTTTTGCATTAGGATTTGATGCTTATGCAATTAGATCTGCAAGACAAAGTTTAATTGATGAAATATATGAATTTGTTGATAGAGTCATAAATGGTGAAAAGTTATTTAGACTTCAAAATAAAAAGAACGAGCCAATATTAAGAGTGCCAATTTTCAATGAAATAGAAATTGATGCAAAGGATGTTCTTTTAGGTCTTTATCTTGCTGGACTAATGGATGATTTTGAAACAAGAAAAGAGGCAGAAAAAATTTATGGAATTAATGTTGGTGGTGGTAAACCATATCTTGTTGATTTTTCAGTTTTAGAAAATTTAGATATTGATGGTGAATATCTTGCACATGAAGATAATGAAGATAAAATTCCCTATTATAAAAAAATTGGTCTTATAATAGATTATGATGAAAATAATTACTCAATTTTTCTTGGTCATCCATCAATAAGGTTTCAATATATTAGACACAAAAAAGGAATTGGAGTTTCTGATGACCTTGCAGTTTTGTTTGGAGGAAAACTCTATTCAAAATCTTTCGCACTCGGAGTTTATCTTGCAGATGCAATTGATACTTTGGATAAATTTTCTTTGAAATTTAAAGAGCAAGATTTAGAACTTGCAAAGAAAATTGAAGAGAGTGGAATTATAAAAGTAAGTAAAGAAGAAGTTTTTAAATTCATTTATCTTATCTCAAATCCAACAAAAGATTATCCTGATTCATCTCAGAGATATTTTCTTGAGATAAATGAAAAATATAACATAACTTCACTTGAAGCACATTTAATATTTATTGAAGGAGGTTCTCCTCCTGAATTTGAAATTGCATTTGAAAGAGAATCAAACTATAAAGTTTATGAATATGTTATAAATAAACTTAAGAGTGTTTGAGAAAGTTATAGGCCAAGATATACCAAAAAGAATATTAAAAAGAATAGTTGAGGAGAAAAAAGTTCCTCACACATTTTTATTTTTTGGAAAAGAAGGTATTGGAAAATTTCTCTGTGCAAAACTTTTTTCAAATTACCTTAATGAACTTAATGACAGTGATTTTTCAAAAGATACATGTATTATTGAAAAAGATAAAAGCATTGGAATTGATGAAATAAGAAAATTAAAAGAGTTGAGTTATCTTAATCCAGAAAGGAATTTTAGAGTAAACATTATAAATGATGCTCATCTTTTAACAATTGATGCTTCAAACAGTTTCTTAAAAATTCTTGAAGAGCCACCAAAAAGAACAATTTTTATTTTAATAACTCATCTTTCAGATATGATTCAAGAAACAATTTTATCAAGGTGTTTTAAAATTCACTTTTCACCACTTAAAAGAGAAGAGATAAAAGAGTTTTTAAAAGATAAAGTTGAAGACACTGAGACGATAGATCTTATTTCAAGAATTTCAGATGGAAGTTTAAAAAGAGCACTTATTTATCTTGATGAAAAAGAGTTAATTAAAAGAAGAAAATTAATCGAGAGTTTTTTAAGTTTTCTTAAAAGAGACCTGAATTATATTCTCATTTTAAGCGAATTATTAAAAATAGAGAAATTAGATGAAACAATAATTTTATTTGAAGAGATAATAAAGGATATGATAACAATAAAAAGGTCAAGAGATGAATCACAAATAATAAATATAGATTTTCTGAAAGATATTTATGATGCACAAGTTGTTTTAGATTTAGACTCTTTAATAAAAATTGGAGAACTTTTGATTGAATTTGAGAAAAATTTACAATATAATATAAATCTAAACTTAATTTTAAGAAAACTTCTTTTAGATACAATTGAGTTGACTGGAGGTTTATATGTATGAGATACATTTATGTGAAACTTATTCACCTTGATAAAAAAATATATCTATGTGAAGTTAATGAAGAGATAAATCTAAATAAGTATGATAAGGTTGTTATTGTGAGAGATAAAGTAGAAGAAGTTGGAGAGGTAAGAAGCCCTATTTTTGAATCTGAAGAAAAAAAGGAAGCTCTTTGTAAATTTATAAGAGTTTTCACAAATGATGATGAGAGAAAATTAAGAGAAAATATGAGAGATGAAAATAAAGCATTTGAAATTTGTAAAATGAAGGTTCAAAAACATGGGCTTCAGATGAACCTTGTTCTTGCACATTACTCTCTTGATAGAAAGAAACTGACATTTTATTTCACAGCAGATGGAAGAGTTGATTTTAGAAATTTAGTTAGAGACCTTGCTTCAACTTTTAAAACAAGAATAGAACTATGGCAAATTGGTCCAAGAGATGAAGTTAAAATTGTTGGTGGAATAGGAGATTGTGGAAGAGAACTTTGTTGTTCAAGATTTTTAACAGAGTTTAAAACAATAACACTTGAAATGGCAAGAAAGCAGAGTTTGAATGTTAATCCACATAAAATTTCTGGAATTTGTGGAAGACTCAAATGTTGCCTTTATTATGAATTATGTATCTATGAAGAACTTGAAAAAGGTTATCCAGAGATAGAAGAAGAGGTGGAAGTTGAAGGAAAGAGGGGAAAAGTTTTTTCAATATCTCCATTTAAAGGAACAGTGTATATCGAATTTCCAGATGGAATTCAAAGAGAATCTAAATTAGAAGAGATTAAAAGGCTGAAATAGGAAATTTTAAAAGATGGTGGGCCTCTCTGGACTCGAACCAGAGACCTCATCCTTATCAGGGATGCGCTCTGACCAACTGAGCTAGAGGCCCTTTAAAAACAATTATAAGAGTTTTTATTGAATTGTCAAGAAGAAGTTTCAGGAAGTTCGAATTTATCTTTCATTGAAAAGAAAGAGATTATTTCAAATATAATTCCAATTATTATTAATATTACTCCAACTCCAAAGAGAGGAACAAGAATTGTTCCAAGGAAGATAAGAAGTCCACTTAGTTTAAAATCATCAATTTTAATTTTTTCAGATAGTTTATCAAAACTTCCCTTTTTAAATATTCCACCAAGAATCAGTAAAATCCAAACAATCAAAAGAATAAAAAGCAAAATCCAAATTTTCCCATCTAAATTTTGAAAGAACTCTTTTAATTTTGGAAGCATATTTGGGTCTCCTCTGAAAAATCTTCTTCCAGAGAATAAGTCATATCTATATTCAAAATCAAAGAAATTTCCATTAAACTTTTCAGGCAAATTTTTGATAATTTTCGATATTGTTAAAATAAAAGTTCCTAACAATACAAAACCAGATAAAAAGAAAAAGATTATTGATGTTAGATAATTTGTAAAAATAGATCTTTCTTTTAGTTTTTCACCTAGTCCATTGATAGAAATTGAAGTTAAAATTAATCCAACTAATGAAATTATCCATCCAAAAACAGGAATTATAAAAAATAGAGTTAGAACTGCGCCTATTCCTCCTAAGATCTTTTCTTGCTTTAAATCCATAACTTACCTCCTTTTACATCTATTTATACAATTTAAATTCTATATTGTTACATATTTTCTCAAATAAAATTCTGGCACAAAATTTGCATATAAAAAGCAGGAGGTAAAGATGAAATTGCCTTTAGTTGTTTTGATTTTGATACTTTTTCTTGGAATACTCTCATTCATTGTTGGAATAGTTTTCTCAATATTCCTATTTTACAATTCAGAAAAAGATAATTTAGATGATCTTTCAGAAGAAGATAAAGAAAAACTAAATGAAATTATTGAAGAGAAGATTAAAAAAGTTGAATTAAAGCGCCTCTATTTTCTATGAATATTTGTTGAGTAAATTTTACACACTTTAATATCTCCAAAGAGCACCAATTCCATCATTCAAATCAAGTTCTTTTGCTTCATTTCCATGTAAAATAAAAAGTTCACTCTTATATTTTTTACTCAAATCATAAATATGAAATCTTATATTTTTCAATTCTTGCCCTTTTGAATTACAAGAAGGACAAGATTCTCTTTCTTGATAGATATAACCACAACTTTTACATTCATACACAAATTTATTTAAATTTTCTGAAATAATTAATTTATTGACTCTTCCATCTTGAAGAACTTTTAAAGTGGAAGAGAGTCCAACACCTGCGAGATTACTTGTTGCTGCCCTATCAAAAAGAATTTTAAGTGTCTCTTTCTCTTCATTTTTATTTATCTCCTCTATTTTTCTGATTCCAAGTTCAATTATTTCATTTATTGTTGCATTTGATGGTGCATTTAGTTTTATGAATTTCTGAGATGGAGGAGGTATGTTTAAGAACATATCAATATTTTCTTCTGCATCAGAGTTAACAAAGATAACTTTTAAATCATCTGAATCTTTTATCACTTTTTCTTTGAAATCTGACAAATATTTTTCAATATAGTAAAGATACTTTTCTTCGTAAGCATCTTTAAGATCTCCACCACCTGCTGCACCGATGCTTACACCACTTTTTGGAGCAGATGGAGGCATGATGTGTTTTCTTCTCCAAGTTGATGTGTCAACTTTTGGCTCTTCTTCAAAAATGAGTTTCTCTTTGAAAAATGAGATTTTATAAAAAGAAAATTTCTCTTCTGTAAAATTAACTACTCCAAAATCTTTATATTCTATTTGAGCCCAATAAAATTGATATAAATTTGGTTTTCCAAAATAAATTTCATTTCTGAATGGAAATTCATAGAAAAATTCATATGTGTTTTTTGGAGATGAAAAGATAAAAAGTGACTTACCTTTTACTCTCAATCCCTCAAGATGATTAAATAAATTTTCTTTTGATTTTTCAAAAATCTCTTTATCTCCCTCTTTAACACCATCTTTTATTACATCAATTATTTTTTTTGTTATGTTTAATACCTCTTTTTTTCCAATTGAAGGAGTTATTGAAAGGTAAAGAGAAATTCCTGTATCCTCTTTGATAGTATTTAATTCTTGAAATCTCAAATCATTCATAAATATCTCCTCCTTGAAATTTTTTCTAATTTAATTTTACCTTATAATTAGATAAGGAGGTAAAATATGAAAAAAGGAAAGTATAGTGGAATTATCACTCCTCTTATTACTCCATTTGATGAAAAAGGTGAAATTGATTTTAAAGGATTTGAGGTATTACTTTTATTTTTAAAAAATAAAGTTGATGGATTTTTTGTTAATGCAACAACTGGAGAATTTACATCTCTATCAATTGATGAAAGAGTTGAAGTTTTAAAATTTGTTAAAGATATATTTAAAGAAAATGCAAAAATTTTCTCTCATATTACTTCAACTTCAATAAAAGATATTGAGAGACTAATAAAGATTTCAGAAGATTTAAAAGTTGATGCAATTGTTTCAACTCCACCATACTATCTTATTCCAGATAGAGATGGAATTAAAAATTTCTTTTATTATATTTTAAAAAATTCAACTCTTGATTTATTGATTTATAATATACCATCTTGTACAGGTTATTCTTTATCAGTTGATATCATAAAAGAAATTGCTTTTGAATGTGGGAGACTTATGGGAGTTAAAGCAACAATTGATAGTTTGAGTTATGTAAAAGACCTAATTTCAATAAAAGAAAAAAGAGAAGATTTTTCTGTTTTAACTGGAGTTGAACTCTATCTTGCTCCAACTCTTTTTTCTGGTGGAGATGGAGGAATTGTTGCTCTTTCTAACTTTGCTCCAAATCTTTTAAAAGAAGTTGTTTTAAACTTTGAAAATAAAGATTTTGAGAACTTTATTGAATCTCAAAAGAAAGTCATGAAACTTTTTGAAATCTATAAATATTCAACTTCTTTTGCAAGTGCAATAAAAATAGCATTAAATCTTTTAGGTTTTCAAATTAGTAAAAAGGTTAGAGTGCCCTTATTGGAAGATAGCGAAGAAAAGGTCAATAAAATAAAAGAGATATTATTGTCTTTAGGTTTAATATAATCATTTTAAATAAATTTACACTTGACAAAGAGGAGCCCTTTTTGTAATATAATTAAAGACCTTGGGCGGGTAGTTCAGCGGTTAGAACGCCTGTCTTACAAACAGGAGGTCAGAGGTTCGATTCCTCTCTCGCCCACCATAGGTAAAGAGGTGCCGAGGTAGCTCAGTTGGTAGAGCAGAGGACTGAAAATCCTCGTGTCGGCGGTTCGATTCCGTCCCTCGGCACCATGTAAATTTTCTAAAATTTTTTTAATATTTTATTGAGGAATATCAAAAATTTTTTAAAAAAGAAGATTATAAAATGAGATGGCAAGACAGAAGAAGAAGTACAAATGTTGAAGATAGAAGAGGAAAAATATTGGTGGTTTTGCAGCTTTTGGTGGTACAGTTTGAATAATCTTGTTATTAATATACACTCTTCTCAGTGGTGGTAAAATAGGAGACATTGTTAAAAATATAATCCCAACTGAAGATAATAGAATCACATATATTGAAACAGCAGAAGAAAAAGAACTCTCGGAGTTTGTGTCTGTTGTCCTTGCAGATACAGAGGATGTTTGGACAGATATATTTAAAGATTATGGTGAAGAGTATATTCCTCCAAAACTTGTTTTATTCACAGATGCAGTTTATTCTGGTTGTGGAATTGCAAGTTCCCAATCAGGACTATTTTATTGTCATGCTGATGAAACTATTTATCTTGATTTAAGTTTTTTTGAAGAACTTCAAAATAGATTTGGTGCAACAGGTGATTTTGCTATTGCATATGTTATTGCCCATGAGGTTGGTCATATGTTCAAAATCTATTAGGTATAACAGATCAGATTGAAAAAATAAGACAACAAGTCAGTCAAAAGGATTTTAATGAATATTCTATTCGCTTGGAACTTCAGGCAGATTACTTAGCAGGTGTTTGGGCAAGGCATGTTAGTGATCTTGGATATCTTGAAGAGGTAGATCTTAGAGAAGCTCTTAATGCTGCATGTGCAGTTGGAGATGATAGAATACAGAAGCGTATTCAAGGTTATGTTGTACCAGATTCTTCTACTCATGGAGCCTCTGAGCAGAGATCGAGGTGGTTTTATAAAGGATTTCAAACTGGAAATTTAGACAATTGGGATACTTTTAATACTGATAATTTATAAATTACTAAACTTTTTTAAAAGAATTTTTAACCAATTTCAATAATTCTCTTATTGTCAGATTTTGAGGACATTTTTCTTCGCATTCACCACACTCTTTGCAGTTAGAAGCCCTTTCTTCCTCTTTTAAATATTCATATTCCCAAAGCGCTTCTTGAAGATATCCATACATAATGAAATTGTTGTATATTTCAAAATTATCTGGAATGTTTACTCCATAAGGGCAAGGTAAACAATATTTACATTTTGTGCAATCTATAGTTCTTATATTAAGCCACTCATTTCTTGCTTTTTTAATAATATTTAAATCTTCTTCACTTAATGAACCAACATTATATTTACTTGCAATTGATATGTTTTCTTTTACTTGTTCAATTGAACTCATTCCACTTAAACATACTAAAATCTCTTTTTTGTTGAATAAAAAGGATAGAGCCCACTCAACTGGTGTTCTTTTTACTCTAGAACTCTCAAAAACTTTTAAAACACTCTGAGGAGGAGATGCAAGTTTTCCGCCTTTAACCGGTTCCATAATTACAACTTGAATTCCTTTATCAAAAGCATAAGAAAGACCTTTTTCACCTGCTTGATAATTTATATCCATATAATTTAGTTGAATTTGACAAAAATCCCAATCATAAAAATCAATTATTTCTTTAAAATCATCAAATTCATCATGAAATGAGAATCCAAAAAACCTAATCTTTCCATCTTTTTTCTTTCTTTCAAGCCAATCTAAAACACCTATATTTTTAACTCTATCCCAAGAGCCTTTCCATAATGAGTGAAGAAGATAAAAATCAATATAATCTGTTTTTAACCTATTTAATTGGATATTAAAATAAAAATCAAAATCATCCCACTTTTCAATTTTCCAGACAGGCATTTTTGTTGCAAGGTAAATTTTTTCCCTTATTCCTCTTTTTTCAAAATAGTCTCCTAAAATAACTTCACTCATTCCATTATGATAAGGATATGCAGTATCTATATAATTTACTCCATTTTCAATTGCATAATCAAGCATCTCATAAGTTTTTTTTATATCAATATCTTTTTCATTTTGAATAGTTGGAAATCTCATCGCACCAAATCCAAGTTGAGAAATAAATATATCTCCTTTTATAAATTTTCTATAAATCATAACTCCTCCTTTAAAATGTGAACCTCATATGGAGAATAGTGTCTTAATGAAGAAATTCTAAAAGAAAGAATTCCTTCCTTTAGTTTTCTATATTCTTTTTTATTTAATCCTTCTTTAAGAAATTTTGTAGCAATTACCATTGTTTCATATCTCCCCTTTGATAAGTTTTTCTTAAGAACTACCTTATTTTTAACAAGATAGTCATAAACTTTATTATAATCTATTTCTATTTGTAAAGGAGAAAATATGCAAAGTGTCCACATTCTTGAAACTCGATCAAAAATTGTGTGTTGTGGTTGAGAAACAAAAATGTTTGAGAAAATCTTTTCATTTTTTAAAAAATCTATTCCAATTTCTAAAAACTTATCATAAAAAATTTTTAAATCTTCAATCAAAAAATTTTTTACAAAATTTTCTTTAATAACTCTTTTGCCAAATGGATATTCAAAAGAAAATGTGTTTCTTATTGCTCCAAAAGGTCTGGGAAGATGAGGAAATGTGTAGTATTTATTTGTTATAAAAAAATCTTCTAATTTTTTGATAAGAAAGTTTATTAAAAACGTTTTAATTGAATACTCTTCATTGTTATATATAACTCTTCCAAGTGGAACCACATGTTTTGTTTTTATCATTCCATCAAATGATTGAACTGTATTTGTAATTAAAAGATTAAAAATAAAATTTTCCTCTTCAAATATTTTCTTAGAGTAAATTTCTTTATCTTCAAAACTTTTCAGATCTTTTATTCTTTTTACTTTAATAATCTTTCCTCTTATCTCTTTATATGATATTCCAAATTTTGTTGGTATCTCTTCAATTAATCCCATATGGTCAAGAGTTGATTTTAAAAATGGTTCAATTAGTTTTTTTAATTTATTTAAATTTCTCTCTCCAAATTTGTTTTCATCACCATTTAAAATAAGAAATTGGTTTGCAAGAGATATCAATTTGTATCTTTTCTTTCCAAGATATTTTATAAGTTCATCCCTTTTTTCTTTTAAATATATTTCTATTTTAAAATAGTCAAATCTTATACTTTTAACACCAAAATCAATTCTTTTCCATAAATTTGAAATTTCTTGTGGTAAAAGTGGAATTTCTGGCTCTTCTATAATTAGATTTTTAACATAATTTGAAGTTGGTTCAACAATATCCTGAAAAATATAAATTCCTGCATTATGAAATAAATTTTTTGCTTGATTTTCTTCAAAAAGATTCACTGGAAGGTAAGTTGATAACTCTTCATCAAAGTAAAGTGGAAAATATCCTTCAATTCCCCAAACATATTCATAGTAATATCCATAGGTATCAAACCCAAGTAATCTTGGAATATGAGGAAATTTATATAGCCCTTTTCTTAAAAAACAATCATCCAACTTTTTGGCAATAAGATGTCTTAAAAATTCTAAAAAAGATCTTTTAAAAAGAAGATCTTTACTTATTGTGTCTCCCTTGTGAAGAACTCTATAACTTGTAACAAAATCTCTTCTTGTATAAAAATTTTTTTCAAAAAATGGAAAACTTCTTCTTAATTCAAGAAAGACAGTTGCTTCTCCACCATGACCAATTTCTGCTATTCTATCTATTATCTCTTCCATTAAGATAATTATAAATGTTATAATTAAAAAAAATGGATGAGATTTATAATAACATTTTAAACAGTGTAAGAGAGATAACTTTTGAACTCTTAAAGGCACATACAATAAAAGAGAAAATAGATTTTGCTTTAAAAAAACTTGGTGAAGCAGGAAATTTTGATAGAGTAACTTTTTTTGAAAAAGATAAAGATAATATTTTTGTTAAAAAATATATGTGGATAAAAGAGAATTCAGTTGATAATAGCAAAGATATAATTGAACTAAAAGAAAATGAATTAGAATTTTTAAAAAGGGATGATGCAATAAACCTTAAAAAAGAAGCGATTTTTCCTGTATTTGTAAAAAATAATTTATTTGGAGTTATAAAGTTTGAAACTTTAAAAGAAACAAGAGAGATTTCTTCATTTGATATTTATGCTATTAAAGGTGGAGTTGTGGTTATTGAGGCATCTCTTGAAAGAGAGGAACTTATTAAAAGCTTAGAAAGACAAAAGGAGTTTTTTGAAAATATTGTTAATATTGTTAAAGAACTAATTATTATTCAAGATAAAGATTTCAAAATTCTTTTTGCAAATAAATCTGCTGGTGATTCAGTTAATAAAAAACCAGATGAATTAATAGGGGAGAAGTGTTTTAGAATTTGGAACAATAGAGATGTTCCATGTGAGAATTGTCCTGTTTTAAGATCATATGTAAATAAAAAATATGAAGAAGGAGAAATAACAACTTCGGATGGAAGAATTTGGTTTATTAAAGCAGTTCCTGTTTTAGATAATAAAGGGGAAGTTAAATATGTTATAGAATCAAAAATTGAAATAACAAAAGAAAGAGAGTTTGCACGAAAATTACAAGAAAGTGAAGATAGATTTAGAAAAATTTTCAATTCGACAAATGTAGGTTTAGCAGTATTAGATAAAGATGGAAAATATTTATATTTAAATAAAAAAAGAGCGGAATTATTAGGTTATTCAATTGAGGAAATGCAACAAAAAGATTATAAAGAAATCATTCACCCAGATGATCTTTATAAAATATCAGAATTATACAGAAAACTTGTAAATGGAGAGATAGAAAATTTTGAAATAGACTTAAAATTCATAAGAAAAGATGGCGAAATTGTTTATAATAGAGACTATTTAACAAGGATTGATGATGAGAATGGTAACTTTTTGTATATAATTGCAGTTGTTGTTGATATAACAAAAGAGATTAAATTTAGTTTTGATATAAAAGAAAAAGAAGAGTTAATTAAGGGAATTTTTAATCAATTGTCTGTTGGAGTAAATATTATTGATTCAGATGGCAAAATTTTATTAAGCAATGAAGCGCTTACAAAAATGCTTGGATACTCAATAGATGAATTAAAAAAACTTACTTTTAAAGACTATTCTCATCAAGGGGAATTAGAGGAAAATATTGAACTTTTTGAAAGAGCAAAAAGAGGAGAGATAAACAACTATATTCTTGAAAAAAGATTTATAAGAAAAGATGGAACGGTGTTTTGGGCAAAAATAACAACAAATGCTATTAAGGATGAAAAAGGAAATATTAAATATTTTATAACACTTGTTGAAGATATTGATGATAGAATAAAATATTATGAGAGGTTGAAAAATGAAGAAATTAGACTAAGAGCAATTATAGATGTTATACCCGATCTAATTTTTGTTTTTGATAAAGATGGATATTTTTTAAATTATTATGGAGAACTTAGTAAACTTTTTTTAAAACCAGAAGATTTTTTAGGTAAAAATATAACTGAACTTTTTGGAAAAGAGATAGGTGAGAAAACAATTAATTCTATAAAAAAAGTCTTAGATAAAGATTTAGTTGATTCTTTTGTATATTTTTTACCATCACCATATAATAATATGTTATATTATTATGAAGCAAGATTTGTAAAACTTGATGAAGATAAAGTACTCACCTTGATAAGAGATGTTACAGAATCAGTAAGAAATTTTAATTTATTAAAGAAAAAAGAAGAGGAATTAAGCAAATCTTTTTATCAAACAATTAATTTACTTGCAAAAATTGTTGAGATTAAAGAACCATACACTGCAGGACACCAGAAAAGAACTTCTGAATATGGAATTTTAATTGCAAAAGAATTAAATCTTCCAGATTTAACTATTGAAACAATTAGAATTGCTGGACTCGTTCATGATATTGGAAAAATTGAAATACCAATTGAAATTTTAAATAAACCTACAAAACTCTCACCAATTGAATGGGATTTTGTTAAAAAACATCCTGAAATTGGATATGAGATTTTAAAAGAGATAGATTTACCATGGAATATAAAAGATGTTGTTCTTCAACACCATGAAAAATATGATGGTTCTGGATATCCTTTTGGTCTAAAAGATGATGAAATTTTAATTGAGGCAAGAATTATTTGTGTTGCAGATAGCATTGAGGCAATGAGTACGCATAGACCTTATAGACCAAGACTCGCAAGGGAAGAAGTTATAAAAGAATTAATAAAATATAAAGGTTATTATTATGACCCTCAAATAGTAGATATTGCTATAAAATTAATTGATAAAGGAAAAATTAACATTTAAAAATATTAAACATCTCTTTTGGTTCATATAAAATAAAATCAGCATCTAATTTTTCTAATTCTTCTTTATCTCCAATTCCTCCCCACAAAACAATTGCTATTTTACTCTTAGAATTTTTTGCAAACTCAAAATCAATTTCACTATCTCCAATAACAAGAATCTCCTCTGGTTTCACTTTTTCAATTTCAATAATAATATCCATCAGTCTTTTGTCTGGCTTCTTTATTCCAAATGTATCTCTTCCAATTACTCTTTTAAAATATTTTTCAAAATTAAATTTCTTTAAAATAATTCTTGTACTCTCTTCATCTTTGTTGGTGACAATATAAAGAGTTTTATCTTTTAGATTTTTTAAAACATATTCAATTCCATCAAATGGTTTTACAGTTTTTATGGCCTCTTCTTTATAAATTTCAAGAAATCTCTCAATGCTATAATTTTTAAAATTTTTTGCACCAACCTCCTCTAAACTTCTTTGAAGAAGATAATCTGATCCATTACCTATAAATTTATATAAAACCTCTTCTTTTAGAGATGGAAAACCAAGTTCATTTAAATATAGGTTTACACTTCTTGCGATATCATATTTTGTATCAAAAAGAGTTCCATCAAAATCGAAAATAATTAACTTAATCATAATTTTTATAATCTCTGAAATAAAGAAAATCTATTCCAATTGTTCTGTCAGATATTTTAGGAATCGGAGGAAATCTTTTCTTGAAATGTGAATTAATAACCATCTTTTTAACTTTTTTAACCTTTTCAATATCAAATCCTTCTTTAACTATCTCTTGAATTTCCATTCTTTTATCAATCATAAGATAAAGAATTTTATCCAACTCTTCATAGGTTATTCCCATCTCACCTTCATCAGTTTGTCCTTCCCAAAGTTCAGCAGAAGGAACTTTTTCGAGAATAAAATTTGGTACACCAACAAATTTTGCAACTTCTCTTACCTGAGTTTTATAGAGATCTCCTATTGGAAGAATTGATGCTGCCATATCCCCAAACCAAGTTGAATATCCAACAAGAAGTTCACTTTTATTTGAACATCCAATAACAAAACCATTTTCCCTTTTTGAAATATCAAAAACAATCGCCATTCTCACCCTTGCCATAAAATTTCCTTTTCTTAACTTATCTGGCTCTTCTTTAAAATATGAATCAACAATCTTCTTAATATCTATTATTTCTAATTTTGCACTTAACTCTTTTGCAATTTTTATTGAATCTTCCTTACTCTTTTCTCCAAGTTCACAATAAGGCATATTAACTAAAAAGGTATTTTCTTTCCCAAGAGAAAGAGTTGTAAGAAAACTTACAAGAGTTGAATCAAGTCCACCACTTAATGCAATAACTCCCTTTTTAAGTCCAATTTTTTCACTCTCCTCTTTTATAAAAGAGATAATTAAATCTCTTACAAATGGTAAATTAATCTTTAAACTCACCATCTCTTATCTCCTTTAAATTTTCAAAAATTAAGTTTATATCTTCTTCTCTTTTCAGTGGTAAATTAAAAATATCTCTTTTTATATTTTCAAAATCTATATCAATAGTTTCAAAACTTTCTTTAATTAAAGGTAAAGAAGCAATTTTTCTTCCTGATGAATCAAAAGCCATAGAACCACCCATAAAAGGAATTCCTTCTTCAAAACCAACTCTATTTACAAAAACAATGAAAAAATTAAATCTTTGAGAATAAATTGATAAAAGTTTTTCTGTTGATTCATAAATTGAAAGACCTTCTTCTCTATATGCTCCTCTTACTGGAATAGCAGATATAAGTATGAGTAAATTTATATTTTGAAAATAATATAAAAGAGGAAGGGAAGGGTGAAAAAAGTCTCTACAAATGAGAGTTCCAAACTTTCCAAAAGATGTTTCAAATGCCTTTACTTTTTTTCCTCTTCCAAAAAATTTTAAATCTTCAAACATTCCATGATTTGGTGGATAAATTTTTCTGTGATTGTTTAAAATTTTTCCTTTTGATAAATAAATTTGTGATATATAAGTTATATTATCCTCCCCAAGCTCTGGATATCCAAGAGATATATCAATTTTTTCAGATTCTTCTTTGAAAATTTCTAAAATTTCCTCTTTTTTTATTGATACCTCAAGAGTTCCATCAAGAAGGTAATATCCTGAAATAGAGAGTTCTGGAAAAACAATAAGATTACTTTTATCTTCAATTGCTTTATTTATATAAAATTTATGTTTTTCTACATTTTTCCTTATATCTCCAAGTTTTGTGTTGATTTGTGAAAGAGATACTCTCATATATCCTCCTCTTTAAAAAAATTTAATTTTGAAAGATAATATGTTAAAGGTAAACCTATTAAATAAGTGGATAAAGCCTCCCCTAAAATAATTGAAGATGATGTCGAAAAATATAATTTAAATGGAAATAATTTTAAAGATGGTTTTTCCATTGAAAGAAGTGCTATATAAAATGAAACACCAAATCCATTAATTAAAATTGGTGGAATTGGTGCTAAATAAAGTTTTTTTGTTTTTCTTAAAATATATGTTAAATATGCAGCAATCAAAGTCAAAAGAGAACCAAAAACGATGTCAATTATTCCAAATGGAGAGAAAAAATTTGCAACAAGACATCCAACAAAAAGTCCCCAAATTGCATCTTTTGTTAAAAATGGTAAAAGTGTTAAACCTTCAGATATTCTTATTTGAAATGCCTTAAAACTAATTGGCGCAAAAAGAAGAGTTAAAGAAATATAAAGTGCACCAATTAATGCTCCTCTAATTAGACTCTTTGTTTTCATCTATTTTCTTTCTTTTAAAAAATGAAAATATGCTTTTTTTCTCTTCCTTTTTCTCTTCAACCTCTTTTTGTGTCTCCTCTTTAGGTATCTCTTCTTTTGGTTTTTCTTGTGATTCTTCTTTAATTTTTCCTTCAAGTTCTTCTTTTTTCTTTTTTAAATCCTCAATCTCTTTTTCTTTTCTCTTTAAATCCTCCATAAGAAGTGTAATTTTTCTATCTAAACTCTTTACCTTTCCTTTTAAAAAAATTATTTTTGGAAGATGATAAAGCCAAACAATAATTCCACCAACAAGAAGAGCACCGACAAATAAAAAACCAACAGGAATTGTTGTTGGAGTTTGCCATCTTAAAAATTTTAGAGTTACTGGAGTTGTTCCGTTTTGAAATAGAAATATAAGAGTGAGGATGAAGAGAACAAGATATACTATGGTTCTAATCATTTTCACCTCCTATAAAAATTTTATCAGGTTAGATAATTATATCAAATCTGAAACAAACTCTAAATCCTTTTTATCTAATTATATAGTATAATAGAAAAGATGAGCATAGAAAAAATTATTGCGACAAACAAAAAAGCAATGCAAACTCTTGATGTTGAAGAGAAAATTGAAGTAGGAATTGCACTTTTAGGAAGTGAAGTAAAATCTATTAAAGAAGGAAGAGTTAGTTTCAAAGACTCTTATGTTAGATTTCAAAATGGTGAAGCATATATTATAAATTTAGATATAGGACCATATCCAAATGCTTCAATTAGAAATCATGATAGAATGAGAAAAAGAAAACTCTTACTCCACAAAAATCAAATATTAAGACTTATGGGAAAGGTGACTGAAAAAGGATACACAATAGTTCCGCTTCAAATTTATTTAAATGAAAAAGGACTTATTAAAGTTTTAATAGGTCTTGGAAAAGGAAAAAAACTTTATGATAAAAGAAAAGAGATAAAAGAAAGAGAACTTAAGAGAAGGATTGAAAGAGAAATTAAATATGGCTATTAGAAAGATTTTTCTTTTTTTGATTATTTTTCTTTTGATTTTACCAATATCTTTTGTAATATCTCAAATAAAAGAAGTCATTATCACTCCACCAACAAACATAAGAACAGGTCCTGGTCTTAACTATGATATCCTTACAACAATCACAGAAAGAATGGTTCTTAAAGTTCTCTCAGAGGCAAAAGATACAGGTGGAAGAGTTTGGTACAAAGTAAAAATAGAAAAACTTGGAAAAGAAGGTTTTGTTGCCTCATGGGTTGTTGAAGTCAGAACAATTGAAGAAAAACCAGTTGAAGATAAAGAAGTCATTATCACTCCACCAACAAACATAAGAACAGGTCCTGGTCTTAACT
>CAZXJJ010000004.1:0-24392 GCA_964640995.1 uncultured Caldisericota bacterium | reverse complement strand
ACAAAGTAAAAATAGAAAAACTTGGAAAAGAAGGTTTTGTTGCCTCATGGGTTGTCGAGATTCAAAAGAAAGAGGAGACCAAAAAAGAAAATTCAGGAGTAATTAAAGAATATACAAATTTAAGAACAGGACCTTCTATTTCTTATGAAGTTATAAGAAGTTTAGAGCCAGATACAAAAATTTTAATCTCAGGAATATGTCTTAACTCTTCAAATGAAGTCTGGTATTTTGCAAAAATAGATAATTCTGCGGGCTGGGTTTTTTCAGAAAGAGTAAAGTTAATTTATATTGAAAAAGTTGTTGATACAAAACTTATAAACACAAAATATAGATTGCTAACCGATAAATATCTTTATGAAGGTCCTTCAGAAGAAATGAAAACTTCTGAGATTATTTCAAGTGGAAAAGAGGTTCAAATTGTTGGAATTTCCCTTATTTTTCCAGATATATATTTTTATGAAATTGTTTTTAATGGGATACTCTATTGGATTAAATCGAGTGATGAGACACCCAAACAAACTAAAGAAGATATTCAAATAAGTGATATAAATTTTGTTGAACAGAGCAGAAATATAGTTATTACAATTTCAGGAAATGGTGATATAAAAGATTATTCTGATTCAGTTTTATCAAATCCTACAAGAATTGTTGTTGATATACTAAACACAATAATTCTTTCTGGTTCTATTTCAAAAGAGATTCAAAAATATGGAGTTTTAAGAGTTAGAGCAAGTCAATTTTCTTCAAATCCAAAAATAACAAGAGTTGTTGTTGATTTATCAAGAGATATAAAGTATAATTTGAAAAAAATTACAAATGGACTTCAAATTGTTATTTTAACTCAAGGAACAGCATCATTATACAATGTTTACCTTTCAGGTGATTATGTTTATCTATTTCCATCTCCAGTTGAAAAAAGTGGTGTGATTTACATTCCAATCAAATCACTTTTATCTTCGATAGGTATATCATCTGAATATGATGAAAATACAAAAACATTTTCATTTTTCTATAAAGGACTAAAAGTAGAAATTTCTGATTTTAAAAAGATAACAAGAGGAAACAAAACAAGAGAATTCTCTAATCCAGCCTATTTAATTGGTGATACATATTTTGTTCCAATAGATTTTCTTCCATTTATGATTGATACAGGTGTTTTTTATGATAAAGAAAATAAAAATTTATTTCTTGATCCCATAATCTATGGAATTGAATTAAATAAGGAGAGTTTAGATAAAGTAATTTATACAATAAATACATCTTTTCTTCCAAAATTTAACTTTTCACCTTCTGGAACAAATTTAACTCTTTCAATCAATGCTCTTCCATCGCCTGAAATTGACCTGAAAAGTTATGATTTTGTTATGAGTGTTGAAATAAAAGAGAGAATCGGGAGTTCATCTCCAATAACAAAATTAGTTCTTAAACTTGAGAGTGGATATAAAAACACTCAAATAACATCAACAAAAACTCCTCCGTCAATTAAAATTACTCTAACAAGAGATGTATCAAAAGGAATCAGTGGTAAACTTATAGTTCTTGATCCAGGTCATGGTGCTTATACTGGTGGAGTTTATTATGATGTTGGTGCAGTTGGGCCATCTGGTGCCTATGAAAGTAAAATTGTTCTCGATATTGCTTTAAGAGTTAAAGAAATTCTTGAAAAAGGTGGTGCAGTTGTTCTTATGACAAGAACAGAGGAGAATAATAAAACCACACCAAATCTTGATCAGAGAGTTCAAATCGCTAATTCTTCTGGAGGAGATCTATTTCTTTCAATTCACCTAAATGCTTCGACTTCCAGTTCAGTATCTGGAACAGAAACATATTATTTCCATCCGTTCAGTTTAAAATTTGCTGAAATAATTCATAAGAAAATTATAAATGCTTTAAATACTGTTGATAGAGGAATAAGAAACAAAGGTTTTGCTGTTGTAAAAGATATAAATACAATGCCAAGTGTATTAATTGAACCTCTTTACATCTCAAATCCAAATGAAGAGAAAATTATTTTAAATGAAAATATAAGACAGAAACTTGCAGAAGCAATTTTTGAGGCAATATCAGAATATTTCAATCAATGAGTAAAATTGGAATTTTTGATTCAGGAATTGGAGGTCTCTCCGTTTTTAAAGTTATTTATAAAGAGTTTCCTGAAAATGATTTTTATTATCTTGGAGATGAAGAGTTTTATCCTTATGGAATAAAAACAAAAGAAGAGATAATAGATAGAAGCAAGAAAATTGTCAAATTTTTAATTAATATAAATGTTGACCTTATAATTGTAGCATGCAATACTGTAAGTTCTGTTGCACTATCTTATCTTAAAGAGAAGTTTAAAGTTCCAATAGCTGGAGTAATAGATGGTGCTGTTATAAAAGCAATAAAATTAACAAAAAACAATAAAATAGGAATATTGTCAACTCCTTTAACTGCAAAAACTCATGTTTATAAAAATAAAATATTATCTATAAATGAAAATATAGAAGTTGTTGAAGTTGGCTCTCAAGAACTTGTAAACATAGTTGAGAATGGTATCATAAATGAATCACCAACCTTTAACTTAATAAAGGACACTCTAAAACCATTTGAAAGTTTTGATACATTAATTTTAGGTTGCACACATTTTCCTGCACTTGAAAATTTAATTAAAAAAATTCTTAAAGACATTCAAATTGTTGATCCAGCATATGAAATAATTCCATTCATAAAACATTTTATCAAGAATAATGGAAATAAAATTAAAAGATTTTATACAACAAAAGATCCAGATATTTTCAAAGAGAGAAGTAAAATATTTTTGGGTGATATGGAAATAGAAGTAGAGAAAATTTCTCTTTAACCAGCTCCTCCTCCGCCTCCTCCACCACCCCCTCCACCTCCTCCTGAAAATCCTCCACCTCCACCAGAAGAGGAAAGAGAGGATGTTGCAACTTTTGAAATTGTATTAAATGATGATACAAAACTATTTAAATTAGTTGTTATGCCACCAAAATCAAAAGTTCCACCATGATATGCAATTGCAAAAAGATTACTTCTTCTTAATTCATTTTCATCAACTTTTGGAATTAAATATTTTAATTCATTTAAAACTTTTTCACTGATTCCAAAAAGGGTTGCAAAAACCAGATATTTCTCCCATAAAATAATTGAAAGAGGAATTGCTTCTCTTAAATTTGAAAAATCCTTTAAAAATTTTTTAAATGCATTCCATTTAGCAAACTCTTCTGCTCCTTTTAAGGTTCTTCTTGGCATAAAAGTTGATAAAACAAAAATAGTTCCAGATGAGATTATAGAATAAAAAATCAAAGGAAGTGGCAATTTCAAATTTCCAATTATAATAATTGAAACAAAAATACATAAAATTGAAATCACAGCCATAACAACTGCAAATTTGAAGCCTTTCTCCTCAAAATAATCATATGCTTTTCCAGTTTCTTTTACAGTTTCACTGAAAGCATCAAAAAGTGTTTTAAATTCTTTTGGATTTCTTTTTATATAATTTTCAATATCAATTGAAGAAACACTTACTTCACTTCTTCCAGCAAAATCTGAAAGAGGTTTGTCCTTTTCTTTTACAAATTTTTCATAGTACTTTATTTTTCTTATATTAGTATAATATTTTAAGAGGTCTTCATAAATTAAATTTGTAAATAAAAAATCATAAACTATTTTTTCATAACTCTTTAAAAAAGATGGATCTTTATCACTCTTTTTGAAAATCAAAATATCTTTTTCCCTTTTAAATATAGTTCCAACTTCCTTTTTTATTGATTCAACATCAATATAACCTTTTCTTATAAGGTCCATTAGGGTAGCAACAAATTCTTTTGATGAAATTTTTTTCCAGTTCATGAGATACCCAACAATTGCAGGGTCAAGATTACTTGGTGGCTCTCTATAGTATTCATAATTTTTAATAACTTTATACTCAATTCCATATCTTCTAAATATAAGTAGCCAAATAATAAAAAGAATTATTGGAATAAAAATAATAGTATAAAAAATAAATTTTACTCTGAATCTAACCAAATTTGATTTCTTCGCCAAATCTCGTTCATATTTTAATATTTCTTCTAATTTAAACTCTGAAATTTTTTCAACATTAAGTATTTCACTTGGAAACAAAATTCTTGCCTCAACAAAAGTTTCTTTTGGTAAATCTTTAATGAAAAGTCTTGCTCCTTTTCCATCAATTTTTTCTATGCTTCCCCATAAAGGACCATGAGCATAGATATAAAAAGAATCTTCTTTTATCTCCTCTGGAAAAAATATTTTACATTCAAACTCCTTAGTATCTCTTTCCCATTTATCTTCAATTACTTTCCAATAAAAATCACATATATCAAGATAAGATTTAATTCCACCAATTACCTTATATTTCAAATAAAAAGTTTTATCCTGATCTTGTGCTGAAAAATAAAATTTTATGAAATATCTATCTTGTTGGTCTTCAAATAGATATGTGCCTTCAATTTGAGAGTCATAATTTAATTTTTCATACTCTTTATACTCATCTCTTAAAGAAAAGTCTTGAATTTCAGTGAATCCCCTCTTTTCAATATAATATGTTCCCCAAGAGAATGAACCAGAAAAGTGGTATGTTCTCTCAATATTTACATCAAAAGAACCATCTTTGTTTATATAAATTTCAGTATAAACTCTTTTAAAATAATAATCTTTAGCATATAAATCATTAATAGTTTGTAAATTAATAAAAATTAATAAAAAAATAAGAACAAAAATTAATCTTTTCATTTTTTAAGCCTCAAATTTAAATTGTATTTTAACTTTTACTGATTTCTTCCTCTATTTTTTGAAAAACAGAAGGAGATACTTTTGCTTTTAAAGCACCTTCTTTAACAAGAAATAAAAATAGAGATAAAACATCTTTTCTTTTTAATTTCATCTCATTCATCAATTGTTCTAGTGTTTTTCTACCATCAACTTTAAAGAAAAAGTTATTTGCTCTTACATTTGGAGTTGGAAAAACACTTACATCAAGGCCAACATAACTTTTTAAAACCTGTTTTGCTCTTTCAGAATGCTCTGGCACAATTTTCATAATATCAACTTCCTCTGGTATTAAAAGATTTGCACTTAAAAGCGAAAGAATACTTCTTAAGGTTTCAACTTCACCTAAACTCGATTCATCTCTTACTTCTTTTATTGTTCTTCCATCTCTAAATCTATTTAAAATTGTCCAATCCTCTTTACTCAAAGAAATTTTCGTTGTTGGTGGAGTTGGATTTATTTTTAAGATTGTATCAATTGGAGGAAGTCTCTTTAAAATTTCTTCAAGAGTTGAAACTTGTCTTGATGCTTCAAAAAGGAGTTCTTCAAGTTTCTTTGTTATTTTAATTTCTTTATTAGGTGGGAGGTCTTTTGAAAAAGCAAATGCTCCTTCTTTTATAGTTAAAATGTAATATAGTGCACCTTCGCCACTTTTTGTATCAATTTCAGCATCAATTATTTCTCCATCTTTACAGTATATTTTCGAAATTTTCTCACCTTCTTTTTCTATTTTTCCTTTTATTTGAATAACACCAGTTCTTTTTGTTAAGTTTACAAATTTTAATAAATCTTCCAAAGAAAAATCTTTTAAATTACCTTGTAATTCCAATTTATTCACCTCCTATCTTTTGTTATAAAATTATAACATTAAAGTTTGTAACATTAAATAGAGAAAAAGGATCATATTAAATGATTGATAAAGAACTTGTTAGAAGAGTTAAAAAGGGTGATGTTAGTGCTTTTGCTGAATTAGTTGAAAAGTATGAAAGCGATATTTTCACTTATTGTTTATTTATTTTAAAGGATAGGGAGGATGCAAAAGATTTGACTCAAGACACCTTTTTAAAGGCATTTGTGAATATTAAATCACTTAAGAATGAAGAAGATTTTAAATTTTGGCTATTAAGAATTGCAAGAAACTCTTGCTTTAAAAAATTAAGAAAAAGAAAGTTAGAGAAAAATTTAAATTTTTATGAAGAAGAAAAGGAAATAAAAATTGATGAAGAGATAATAAAGTATGAGAAAAGAGAAAAACTAATTAATGCAATAAATAAACTTGATAAAAAAGATAGAGAAATTTTAACTTTAAGAGATATAGAGGGATACTCTTATGAAGAGATCTCTAAAATTTTAAAAATTTCTTTGAATCTTACAAAAGTAAGAATTTATAGAGCAAGAAAAAACCTAAAAAAAATTTTAGGAGAGTGATAATTATGAATGATTATTTAACACTAAGAAAAGAATTGCTTAATCTAAAAGAAAAAAATGTGAACCTATCACCTGAAATTGTTTCAAGAGTTATAAAAGAAAAAGTTAAAAACAAAAAAACAAGAAGATTTCTTTTAACTCTTATTGCCCTATCTCTAACAATTCTTCTAATTTTTATTTTTAGGAGAAAGAGTTGAAATTAGAGGAAATCAAAAAATATTTACCTCATAGAGAGCCATTTCTTTTTGTCGATGAAATTACTGAGATAAAGGAAGGAAAAAGAGCAGTTGGTTTATACAAGGTTAAAGAAGACTCATTTTGGATAAATGCACATTTTGAGAATTTACCTATTATGCCAGGAGTTTTAATTTTAGAATCGCTTGCCCAAATTTCTCTTTTAATATTTAAAGATTCAATTGAGGAAAGAATACCAATTTTTGTAAAAATTGAAAATTTTAACTTTAAAAAACCAGTTTTTCCAAATGATACTCTTTGTCTTGAATCCAATGTTATTTTTGAAAAAATGGGGTTTATAAAATTTGAAGTTAGAGCAACTAAAAATAAAGAAATTGTTGGAGAAGGGATAATTATTGCAACTTTAAAAAGAAAGGAGGAAATTAAAAAATGAGAGCATTTATTTTTCCTGGTCAAGGTTCACATTATAAGGGAATGGGTGCAACTATCTTAAAAAAATTTCCTCAAGGTGAAGAATTTTTAAGAAGGGTAGAAAGGGTTTTAGACATGGATCTAAATTATATTCTATTTGAAGCAGATGATGAGATTCTTAAAGATACTGAAAATGCTCAAATCTCAATTTTATTTACAAGTTTTCTTTATTATAAATATTTAGAGAGCAAAGGAATTTTACCTTATTATGTTTGTGGTCATTCTCTTGGAGAGTATTCTTCTCTTTTAATAAGTGAGGTTTTAAATTTTGAAGACGCTTTTCTTTTGGTTAGAGAAAGAGCAAAAGTTATGAAAAAATTTGCTTCTGAGATAAAAGGAGTTCAGGTCGCTATTATGAATCTAAATGTTGAAGATTTAGAAAAAATTGTCAAGAAATATCAAGAGATAGGAGTTATACAAATTGCAGGATATAACTCAAAAACTCAAATTGTTGTTTCAATGGAGAGCTTCCTTCTTGAAAAGTTTAAAGAGGATGTTGAGAGTTTAAAAGGAAAACTTTTACCTCTGAAAACTTCTTTACCATTCCATTCTCCTTTAATGAAAAAGGCAGAAGATGAATTTAGAAAAGTTTTAGAAAATACAAAATTCAACTCACCAAAGTTTCTATATATCTCAAGTGTTATAAATGAGGTTATTCAAAATGGAGAAGATATTAAAAAAATTTTGATAAATCAAATAACAAGACCAGTAAGGTGGATTCAAACAATTGAAAAACTAATCTCATACGGAGTTAATGAATTTTATGAGGTTGGACCAAATAAAATTTTAACAAACCTTCTTTTAAGAGATTATCAAAATTTAAAGGTTATAAATTCGGAATCTTTAGTTAAAGAAGGAGTCTATGAAAGAGTTTAAAACAGCAATTGTAACTGGTGGTACAAGAGGTATTGGAAAAGCAATTGTATATGAACTTGCTAAAAACAAGTATAATATTGGTCTTAATTTTTTAAAAAGCTTTGAATTAGCAGAAAAAATTAAAAAGGAATTAGAAGATTATTTTAAAATAAAAGTAATTCTCCTTCAAGGAGATGTTTCTAATGAAAGTTATGTTAAAAGAATTGTTGATTCATTTATAATTGAATTTGGAAAAATTGACCTTTTGGTTAATAATGCTGGCATAACAAAAGATAATCTTATCTTAAGAATGTCTCTTGAAGATTTTATGAAAGTTTTAAATACCAATCTTGTCAGCGCTTTTCTTATGACAAAAGAAATTTTGCCTTACATGATAAAAGAGAAAAACGGAGTTATAATTAATATTTCTTCAGTTGTTGGAATTTTTGGAAATAAAGGTCAAGGTAATTATTCTGCTTCAAAGGGTGGATTAATCTCTTTTACAAAATCGATAGCAAAAGAAGTTGCTTCACGCAATATCAGAGTTAATGCGATAGCACCAGGGTTTATTGAAACTGAAATGACAGAAGCTTTAGTCGAAGAGATAAAAGAAAAAATTTTAGGAATGATTCCTTTAAAAAGATTTGGCAAACCAGAAGATGTAGCAAAACTTGTAACATTTCTTGCCTCAGATGACTCTTCTTATATAACAGGTCAAATTTTTTTAGTTGATGGAGGGTTATCCCTCGGATTTCAAATTTAAAGGAGGAGAGTTATGACAAAAGAGGAGGTTTTTGAGAAATTTAAAAGAGTATTTATTGAAAAAACTGGAATTGAGGAGTTTAAAGAGGAGGACAAATTTATTGATGATCTTGGACTTGATTCTCTAGGTGTTATGGATTTAATTACAGGTCTTGAAGAGGAATTTGGAATCTCTATTCCAGATTCAGACATTCCAAAAATTAAAGATGTAAAATCAGCATTAGATTACCTTTCTTTAAAAGCATAAAATGAGGAGAGTTGTAATAACAGGAATGGGAGTTATATCTCCGATAGGAAAAAATTTGGAGGAGTTCAGAAATAATCTATTTAGTGGTAAATCGGGTGTTTCGAGAATAACTCAATTTAATCCTGAGGGTTTTGACGTTCAAATTGCAGGTGAGGTTAAAGATTTTGATCTTAAGAATTACGAAAAAGATTTAAAACCAATCGAACTTAAAAGAATTGATAGATTTTCTCAATTCGCAATAGCTGCCTCTCGACTTGCTTTAGTAGATTCTGGTATAGAGCTTTCAAAAATTGATCCATATAGAGTTGGAGTTATTATTGCATCAGGTATTGGAGGTATTATAAGTCTTGAGGAAGGAATAAAAAATTTAATTACAAAAGGACCAAATCTCGTATCGCCTTATCTTGCAGCAATGATGATACCAAATATGGCAACTGGTTGGGTTTCAATTAGATTTGGAATTACAGGATATAATTCTTGTCCAACTACAGCATGTTCTGCTGGTGCGACTGCAATAGGTGAAGCACTAGAAGCAATTAAAAGAGGTGATGCTGATATAATTTTTACAGGTGGAGCAGAGGCGTCAATATGTCCGATAGGAATTGCAAGTTTTTCTCAAGCAAAAGCACTTTCAACAAGTAATGAAATACCTGAAAAAGCATCAAGACCTTTTGATAAATTAAGAAATGGTTTTGTTATGGGAGAAGGTGCAGGAGTTCTTGTTCTTGAGGAGTTAGAACATGCTAAAAAGAGAGACGCTAAAATTTATGCAGAATTGATATCCTTTGGTCAAACATCAGATGCATATCATATTACTGCTCCTGAACCAACAGGAATACCTAGAGCGAAAGCAATAGAAATTGCACTTGAGAAAGGTAATGTTCCAAAAGATGAAATTGATTATATAAATGCTCATGGAACATCAACCCCCCTTAATGATAAAGTTGAATCAGACACAATTAAACAGGTTTTTGGTGATAGAGCATATAGAATTCCGATATCATCCACGAAATCAATGACTGGTCATCTTTTGGGTGCAGCGGGTGCAGTTGAAGCTATCGCAACAGTTTTATGTGTTAAAGAAAATTTTGTTCATCCAACTATTAATCAAGAAGTTAAAGATCCGGAGTGCGATCTTGATTATGTTCCAAACGTTGGAAAAGAGCATAAAATAAGATATGCAATTTCAAATTCATTTGGTTTTGGAGGAGTTAATACAGCATTAATTTTTAAAAGGTTCGAGTAAATTTTTTAAAAATCTAAGGGAGGGGGTAATCAATTTTTTTTTTTTTACTTTTTATGGGAGGTTATTATGAAAGAGTGGGCATTAATTCTTGGTTCTTCAAGTGGATTTGGTGCTGCAACTTCAATCGAGCTTTCCAAAAGGGGGTATCACATAATTGGTATTCATTTTGATAGAAGAGAAAATATTCCTAAAGTCGAAGAAATAATTAATAATATTAAAAATAATGGTGTTGAAGCACTCTTTTTCAATATAAATGCAGCAGATCCAAGAAACAGGGAGTTAGTGTTAAATCAAATTGAGGAGAAATTCAAGAGTGACAGGGAAGAAAATTCTATTTATATTGTTTTGCACTCTCTTGCGTTTGGAACTTTAAGAAAATTCATAGATGAAAATAAAGATGAAGCAATTACTCAAAAACAGTTAGAAATGACTCTTAATGTTATGGCTAATCAACTAATATATTGGGTTCAAGATTTATTTTACAGAGGTTTTTTTAAGAATGGGGGCAGAATTTTTGCAATGGTAAGTTCTGGTGACGATAGAGTTTTTCCATATTATGGTGCGGTTTCAGGTGCAAAATCAGCAATTGAAGCATATATAAGACAACTTGCTTATGAGCTAGCACCATTTAGAATAACAGCAAATGCAATAAAAGCAGGTGTTACTGATACACCTGCTTTAAGAAAAATTCCTCAAAATGAAAAATTAATTGAACTAGCTCTTCAAAAAAATCCATCAAAAAGATTAACAACTCCACAGGATGTTGGTAAAGCAATAGCGGCTCTTTGTGATAAAGATCTATATTGGATGACCGGAAATGTGATTAGAGTTGATGGTGGAGAGGATATTTCTGCATAATTAATCAAAAACCTTCTTTAATAAAACAAATTTTATGATATAATTTTTAAGAACTTGACAACTATTCAAGTTGTTATACAATATTGAATGTTTTAAGGAGGAGACAATGAAAACAACTTTTATAAAACCTCAAGAATTTAAAAGAGTTTGGTGGCTTGTTGATGCCAAAGATAAAACACTTGGTAAACTCGCAGTAGAAATTGCAAGATTACTTATGGGAAAACATAAAGTAGATTATACACCTTATGCCGATTCCGGAGATTATGTTGTTGTTATAAATGCAGATAAAGTTAAACTTTCAAGTGATAAGATGGAAACAAAAAAATATTATTTTGCATCTCTTTATCCAGGGGGGTTAAGAGAATATACTTTCAATGAATTAATTAAAAAGCATCCAGATTGGCCAATTAGAGAGGCAGTTGAGGGAATGCTTCCAAAGAATAGATTAAAATATAGAATGATCAGAAGATTAAAAGTATATGCAGGTGAAGTGCATTCACATAAAGCACAAAATCCTATTCCATATGAATATAAGGAGGAGAAATGATTGGTTTAATTAGCGGAAGAAGAAAAACAGCAGTTGCAAGAATTAAAGTTAAAAGTGGAAATGGAAATATTACAGTTAATGGTAAAAAATTTGAAGAATATTTTCCAATTGAATATCTCAGATTAAAAATTCTTGAACCACTAAAAATAACAAACAAAGAAAATTTTTATGATTTTGAAGTAAAAGTTGAGGGTGGAGGAATTAGTTCACAAGCAGAAGCAATAAGACATGCTATTTCAAGAGCACTGGTTGAACTTGATCCTTCAACCAGAGGAGCATTAAAAGTAAAAGGATTTCTTTCATTTGATAGTAGAATAAAAGAGAGAAAGAAACCAGGACTTCATACAGCAAGAAAGAGAAGACAATATAGAAAGAGATAATTTTAAAATTAAATTTAAATTAAGGAGGGACTTTGGGAAAAAGCATAGTTGTAACTTCTGGAAAAGGAGGGGTTGGTAAAACTACTATTGTAGGAAATATAGGGGTTGGTCTAGCATCCTTAGGAAAAAGTGTTGCTTTGATTGATGCTGATATAGGATTGAGAAACCTCGATCTTATTCTAGGACTTGAAAATAGAATTGTTTATAACATTATGGATGTAATTGAGGGAAATTGTAAATTATCTCAAGCACTTGTTAAAGATAAGAGGTTCAAAGATAATCTTGCTCTTCTTCCTGCAGCACAAACTAGACTAAAAGAGGAAGTTAAAGTTGAAGATTTAAAATTAATTGTTAATGAACTAAAGAAAAAGTTTGATTATGTAATTTTAGATTCTCCAGCGGGAATTGAACATGGATTTAGAATGTCAACTCTTTCAGCAGAAGAAGCAATTGTTGTTACAACTCCTGAGATAACTTCAATAAGAGATGCTGATAGAGTAATTGGGCTTCTCGAATCTATGGAAATTTTTAAACCAAGTTTAATAATAAATAGAGTAAGAGTTGATATGGTAAAAAAGGGTGAGATGCTTCACTGGAATGATATAGAAGAAATTCTTTCAATTAAAGTAATTGGAATAATTCCTGAAGATCCATATATTACAATTTCAACAAACATTGGTGAACCTGCAGTTTTAAATGAAAATTCAATAGGTGGAAAAGAGTTAAGAAATATTGTGAAAAGAATTTCAGGAGAGGAAGTTCCTCTTGTTATTTATCAAGAAAAAACATCATTTTTTGATAAACTTTCAGGAATATTTAAGAGAGAAAAGAAATGAGTGTATTTAGAACAAAGAAGAGTGGTCTAATTGCAAAAGAGAGAATTTCTTTTGTACTTGATTCAGATAGATTGTCTCTATCTCCAAAGCAGATTGAAGACTTAAAAAAAGATTTTGCAAATTTGATTTTAAAATATGTAAAAATAACAGAAAAAGATTTATCTGTTTCTGTAAGAAGAGAAGGAAAAAAGACAACAATAATCGCAGAGTTTTTCCTGAAACAAAATTAATTTTAAAATATCTAAATAATAGAGGTTAACATGAAAAAAATAATTTTTATATTAATTTTAATAATCTTTCTATCAATAACAAAAACAACATTATCATTAGATAAAATTGATTTATATATTAAAGATGTAATTTTCTCAAAAGACATAATTTTTGAAAATGATAAATTTGAAGTTCAAATAAGCTTATGCATAACTGGTTTAGAAAATTTGAAAGATTTCAATACTCCATTTATTGTTTCAATATTTTGGGACAAACCATCTAGATTTACACATATAGAAAGTAAAGTTATTGAAAAAATCGAAAAAGAGTGTTTTGATATTAAATTTTTAGTTGATTTAAGTGCAAAAAATTTCATATCATCTTATTTACCACCATCTGGAGATAGAATTCTTGTTGTTCAAATTGATAGTGGACATCAGATAAAAGAGTCAGAAGAAGAAAATAATATATTGGAGAAGAAAATTCATATTTTCAAACTCTCATCAAAAGTAATAAAATTATTCATTAATAACAAAATCGGATATTTAAATGACAAAGAAATTGAACTTGAAACTCCACCAATAATTATTAAGGGAAGAACAATGGTTCCTTTGAGATTTGTTGTTGAAAGTTTTGGTGGTGAAGTTTTTTGGAATAGTGAAGATAAAAGTATAAAGATAAAATTCGAAGATAAAGAGATTATAATGTCGGTTAATAGTAACATTTCTTATATAAATGATAAAAAATATACTCTCGATGTTTCTCCAACAATTATAAATGGAAGAACAGTTGTTCCAATTAGATTTATTGCTGAAACACTCAATTCCTATGTTTTTTGGGATTCAAAAGAACAAAAAGTAACAATAATATATGAAAAGTAAGTTTTTCCTTCTATTTTTAATTTTATTAATATTTATCACTCCTATAAAAAAGAATGAAACAAAGAATCTATTTTTAATATACATTGCAGGAGATAATGATCTTTATCAAAATGCCCTCGATGATTTAAATGAATTAAAAAGCGGAGAGAAGACAAATTCGAAAGTGCTTGTTCTTTTTGACGGAATTTATGATACAAAACTTATGGAAATTGATGAAAATAGAGAGATAATTTTAAAAACTTATGAAAATTTAAACAGTGGAGACCCTGAGGTTTTATATTCTCTTTTAAATTTTGGATTTTCAAAATTCTATGCAGATAATATAATTCTTGTATTGTGGGGGCATGGAGATGGTAGAAATTTCAAAGGGGGTACTTTTAAAGGAGTATGTTTCGATGAAAATTCATGTGATTATTTAACAATTCAAGAAATTAAAACTGTTCTAGAGAAAATTAATAAAAATTACAGAAGAAATATAGATATCTTGATGTTTGATGCTTGTTTTATGCAATCAATTGAAGTTTCTTATGAATTAAAAAATTTCGTTGATTATATTATTGGTTCTCAAGCATATGTTCCTCTTGATGGATTTCCTTATGATAATATTTTAAATACACTCTCAATATTAATAGAGAGAGATTTAAAACCTCAAATTATTTCTTATAAAATAGCTGAATCATATTTTGATTCATATAACTCTGGTTCACAAGGAAAAGAGAAGGTTCAAATTTCTGTTATTAACACAAAAGAGACAGAGAAAATTCTTAACTTTTTAAAAGAAAATATTAATGAACTTAAAAACAAAGATTCATTACTTAATATAAGAAAAAATTATTTAATACCTCTAAACAATAAATATGTTGATTTCTTTGAATTTTTTAAAAACTATTTCCCAGAAATTTTAAATTATAAAAATGAATTAATTTTGGCTGATAAAAGTAGTTTTAAATTCAACCTTTCAGGGCTCTCTTTTTATTTTCCTGAATATTATCTTCCAATTAATCTGTCCTTTTTCAAAGATAGTGGTTTTGAGACTATTCTTTGGTCTCTTTTCTCTTATTGATAAATTGGAAAAGAGACAATAACTTCTGTTCCCTTATCTTTTTCACTTTTTATCTCTATTTTTCCTTTGTGTGCTTCAACTAATTCTTTTGTGATAAGTAGACCAAGTCCTGTTCCTTTTGTTCCATTTAATTCTGCATTTTTTCCCCTATAAAACTTTGTAAAAATTTTGTTTAGATCCTCTTTATCAATTCCTATTCCTTCATCTTTTATTGATACATATGCATAATTTCTATCTTTATAATTTTTAATATAAACTGTTCCATTCTCTTTTGAAAATTTAAAAGCATTATCAAGAATATTTATAAAAATTTCTTTAATTCTTTTTTTATCTCCTTTAATTAAAATTTGTTCCAAACTTATCTCAATTTTTATATTTTTATCTTTATATTTATTTTTTATTATCTCAAGAATATACTCAATCTCTTCTTTTAAATTGATATCTTCAAAATTTAATTTAAAATTTATAGATTCAATGAATGAATAATTTCTTAAGTCATCTATCAATTTAGTTAACCTTTCAACCTCTTCTTTTATAGTTTTTACAATTTTAGGAATTTCATTTTCTGGAATAATTTTATCTTCTATTGCTTCAACAAAACCTGCAATTCCAGTTAAAGGTGTTGATATTTCATGTGTTATTTTTGATACAAGGTCTTTTCTAATCTCTTCAAGATTTTTTAACTTTTTAACCATTAAATTAAAATCATCAACAAGTTCTCCTATCTCATCATCACTCTCCTTTTTAATTGAGAAGTTAAAATCGCCTCTTGAAACTCTTTTAACCCCTTCTTTTAAATCAACAATCGGTCTTTCTATATATCTTGAGAAGATAAAAGACAAAATTATTGAAATCCCAATTGCTATTAAACCACCAAATATTAATGAATTTCTTATTCTGTTTAAAAATTCAAGCCTCATTGGGCCTCTTTGATTTGGCAATGGAGGTCCATGTCTTCTTAATGCTTCATCAAATTGTTGAGGTATTTGATAATTTAAGAAAAATATAATAAAAATTAGAACAAGAAGAACTATTATAATTGATAAAATTATTATTTTCCATCTAATTTTCATCTTCCACCATCTTGTATCCTATTCCTCTAACTGTTTCAATGTACTTTGGATTTTTGAGGTCATCATTTAATTTTTTTCTTAAATGTGTAATATGAACATCAATACTTCTATCTATAACTGGTTCACCATAAAAACCATATACAGAGTCAAGTATGTCATCTCTTGACATAACTTTTCCTTTATTTTTATAAAGTGTCATAAAAATTTTAAAGTCCAATGAAGAGAGTTTTATTTCTTCTTTATTTTTATAAAGTTTGAATTTCTTTGGATAAATTTCTAAATCCTTAAATTTAATTACTTCAGAATCTCCATACCTTTTTAAAACCGCCTTTACTCTTAAAACAAGTTCTTTAAAACTGAATGGTTTTGTTATATAATCATCTGCGCCTTTTATAAAGCCAATTACTCTATCATCTTCTTCTCCCTTTGCTGTAATTATAACTATTGGTGTGTCTTTCTCTTTTTTAACTTCTTCAAGAACTTTAAGTCCAGAAAAATCTGGAAGCATAAGATCAAGAATTATAAGATTTGGATTCTCTTCATAAAATTTTTTAACTCCATCATTTGCATTAAAAGAAGATATAACTTCGTAACCTTCTTTTTCAAGATAAAGTTTCACTAATTTTGAAATCTCTTTATCATCCTCAATAACAAGTATCTTCATAACTAAATGAATAATAATAAATTATTAAGGAAATGTTAAGGTACAATTTATAATTTTTAACAAATTTTTAAAATAGTTGAGTTATAATTAAATTGTTATAATTAAATTGCTTTCTAAAGAAAAGGAGGTGATAAATAAAAAAAATTAAATTAAAACTTTAAGGAGGTAAGGTTATGGGTAAATTTTCAAAAATTTTATTAATTTTAGTTTTAGTGCTTTCTTTAAGTTTTGGGTTACTTAATGTTTCCTTCTCAAAAGTAAATCAAAATCAAGTTAAAATCACAGTTCTCGCAACTTCAGATGAACATGGAAACATTTATCCAATTGATTATTACACATTAAAATCTGCAAATAGAGGTCTAGCAAAAGTTTACACTCTTATAAAACAAGTTAGAAAAGAAAATCCAAACACTGTTTTAATAAGTAATGGCGACAACATTCAAGGAACTCCACTTACCTATTACTTTACAAAAATTGAGAAAGATGTAACTCACCCAATGATGCTTGTTATGAATTATATGGGTTATGATGCAATGGTTATTGGAAACCATGAGATTCAAGATTATGGATTTGACTGGTTGATGAAGGTTCAAAAGGATGCAAAATTTCCATTTTTATCTGCAAATATGATTAATGAAGCAACGGGTGAAAATCCTCTTAAACCGTATATTATTAAGGAAGTTAATGGAATTAAAATTGGAATAATTGGATTAACAACTCAAGAAACAAATACAGTTACACCATCTTATAATCTTAAAGGGCACAAATTTTTAGATGCAGTTGAAGTTGCAGGAAAATATGTGAAACTTTTAAGACCACAAGTAGATATTTTAATTGTCTCAGCACATATGGGTTTTGAGTTTGGAAATGATACAAAGAACTTTAAATATCTTGAGCCATTAAGAGAAGGAAATGTCGCAGATGCAATTGTTCAAAAATATCCTGAGATAGATATTTTAATAACAGGACATGACCATTATAATATAGCACCATTTTTAAGAAATGGTGTTTTATGTGTACAACCAAGTAATTGGGGTCAAGCATTAGCAAAGCTTGATATAACTCTTGAGAAATCAGGAGATAAATGGAAAGTTGTTAAAAAGGAGGGAGTTAATTTAGCAGTTGATGATAAGGTTGAAGCAGCTCCAGAAGTTTTGGATCTTGTTAAAGAGTATCATGAAAAAACTGTAAAATATGTTGATTCTCCAATTGGAGAGGCAGTTGAAACAATAGATGGATCACTTTGTAGATTACAGGATAATGCAATGTTAGATCTAATTCATAAGGTTCAACTTGAGATAACTGGAGCTGATATTTCAATAGCAGCAATGCTTCCAACCACACCTCCTATTTGGCCTAAAGGTGGAATTAAAGTAAGAGATGTATATTCACTTTATATTTATGAAAATACTTTGTGGGTAAAAGAGGTAACAGGAAAAGATATTAAAGATGCACTTGAGTGGTCCTATAGATATTACAACACATATGACTTTGGTTTAACAGATACTCCTCTTGTTAATCCAAATATCAGAGCATACAACTTTGATACAGTTCAAGGTATTGAATATGAAGTTGATATAACAAAACCAGTTGGTCAAAGAGTTGTTAAAATGATTTATAAAGGAAAACCGGTTTCAATGACACAGAAGTTTAAACTTGCAGTAAATAACTATAGAGGAAATGGTGGTGGTGGATACACAATGCTTGCTAATGCACCACTTCTTTGGAAATCAGATGAAGAAATTAGAAATTTAATAATTGAATATATTAAAGAGAAAAAATATATCTATCCAGAAGTTGATAATAACTGGAAGATGTATCCAAGTGCAGCATATCTTCTTGATTCAAGAAAGTCAATCTTTGATACATTCTTTAGAAATGTAAAAATTGATACTTATCCATATAAAGTTTATGATATTGATCCATCAATGAGCTTGACTAAGAATCATTTCTTGTATTTATTAAGTAAATCAACAGAGTTTACCTTAAGTGAACTTAAGGTTGATTACGGAATCTTAACTGGTTATGGAACTTTCTTACCTGGTCTTCCAATAACAAAAGAGGAAGCAGTTCTTATGAGTGTTTACACAGTTGGGGGATTGAGAGATGCTCAAAAAGTTGATATAACTATCCTTAACAAATTTGATGATGGTTCTTATGTTTCATCTTGGGCTAGAAATGCTTTCGCTTGGGCAATTCTTAAGGGAATAATAAAACCAAAGGATAATAAGATTGAACCAAATAAAAAATTAACTTTAGGAGATGCGCTTGAAATAATAGTAAATGCAAGATTTCCTGTTATAACAATTATTCACACAAATGATTTCCATGGTTATTTAACTGGCACAGATGGTAAAAATGGTGGAATTGCAAGAATATACACAATTGTAAAAGAAGAGAGAACAAAAAATCCAAATACAATTTTAATTGATGCTGGAGACCACTTACAAGGTGCCAATATTGCAAACCTCTTTAAAGGTCAAAGTGTTGTCGAAATTTACAATGCTATGGGTTATAATTATGTAACTTTTGGAAATCATGAGTTTGATTGGGGTAAAGAGATAGCACTTCAAAGAATAAAAGAAGCAAAATATACATATCTTTGTGCAAATATAATAGATACATCAACTGGAAAAACATTTGCTCCAAAAGCGTATGATACAATTGAATTCTCAACTTTAAAACTTGGTTTCTTTGGATTAGTGACAAAAGAACTTCCTATTCTTGTAAATCCAAAAGGAATTGAAGGTTTAAAAATCCTAGATCCAATTGATACATCAAAGACTATGGTTGAGACACTTAAGAAAGAGGAAACCGATTTTGTTATAACAATTTCACACTTAGGATATAATGATGGAGCAGGTGATGATGATAAAACTCTAGCATCTACTGTTTCTGGTATCAACCTAATTATAGGTGGACATACTCACACTGTTCTTAAAGAAGCAGATATTGTTAACGGAGTTTATATTGTTCAAACAGGAGAGAAGGGACTCAATTTAGGAAGAATATATCTTGATTTTGAAAATACATATTCTGGTTCAAAACTCAAAAACTTTAGATACACCTTAATACCTATTACAGATTCTATAAAAGAAGATGGAGGTATAAAAGCACTTATCACTCCATATGAAGAGAAACTTAAGAAAGAGATGGAGGTTGTTATTGGTGAAACTCTTGTTGACCTTGATGGAGAAAGAGCAAATGTAAGAAGCAAAGAGACAAATCTTGGAAACTTAATTGCAGATATGATGAAAAAACTTGCAAGTTCAGATGTGACAATAACAAATGGTGGTGGTATAAGAGCAAGCATAAAGAAAGGACCTATTAAAATTGGTGATGTTTATAATGTACTTCCATTTGATAACTTAATTGTAAAACTTGAACTTACAGGAAAAGATATTCTTTTAGCGCTTGAAAATGGATTTTCACAAGTTGAAGCAGGTGCTGGAAGATTTCCACAAGTATCAGGTATTACTGTAAAAGTTAACAAAAAGAAACCACCAATGAGTAGAGTTGTTGAAGTTCTAATCAATGGAAAACCACTTGACCCTGATAAAATTTACACTGTTGCAACAAATGACTTTATGGCAGCAGGTGGAGACGGATATACTTCATTTAAGAATGCAAAATCATCTGTTTGGGTAACTGGAAACTGGATGAGAGATGATTTTGTTGAATATATTAAGAAGCATACTCCTCTTAACCCACAGGTTGAGGGAAGAATAGTTTATGTAGAAGATTAAAAATTATTTAATTTATTAAAGGGAGGCAAGTAGCCTCCCCTTTTTAATTTATGTTGACAAGAATAGGTTTCGGAATAAAATATTGAATCTAATGAGAGAGAATTTAATAAAATTTATAATTAAACTTTTTAAACTTGATAAAGGAGATTCCTTTACAAATTTTGGAATTTTTGAAGGAACGCTATCTTCAATATTAAATTTTGTTATTTTTTTAATTAAATATTTTTATAGTATTTCATTAAATTCAATATCTTTAAGAGCAGATGCTTTTCATACACTTTCAGATATACTATCCTCAATAATAGTTATAATTGGTTTTTATCTTTCTTCAAAAAAACCAGACAAGAAACATCCATTTGGTCATGGAAGAATAGAAAAAATAATTTCAATTTTTATGTCAATTCTATTAATTTATGTTGGATATGAGTTTTTTGTTAATTCATATAATAGATTTAAAAACCCAATAAAAATAGATATAAATATATTTATAATTTTTTTATTATTAATAACTATTTTACTGAAAGAGTTATTAACTTTTATTTCTCTTGAACTTAGTAAAAAGATAAATTCTTCTTCTTTAAAAGCAGATGCATGGCATCATAGAAGCGATTCGATTGCGACTTTCTTTATAATAGTTGGCTTTATAACATTTAAATATGGTTTATATTTTTTAGACGGAATTTTTGGAATGGGGGTTTCAGCATTAATAATTTATACAGGAATTTCAATTTTATTTGAATCAAGTAGTTTTCTAATTGGTGAAGAACCCACTGAAAATATAGTTAAGAAAATAAAAGATATATCTTATAAATTCAATTTTATAGAAGATGTTCATCATATTCACATTCATGATTATGGAAATCAAATTGAAATAACATTTCATGTAAAACTTAAAGGTGAAAAACCACTTAATGAAGTTCATGAAAAAATAAGCATGATTGAGAAAGAGATAGAAAAAGAGATAAAAAATTCTAGTGTAACAATTCATGCAGAACCTTTTTAAATCCTATTGACAAAAATATAAATTTCTGTATAATTCTATTTTGCTCTATTTAGAATAGAGTTTTTGTTTTTTTTGGCTAATAATTAGCCAAGTTTAATTTTTTTGATTAAATTATTTAAGGAGGTTGTATGCCAACAATTAATCAATTAATAAGAAAACCGAGAGAAAAAGTTATAAGCAAATCTCGTTCAAAGGATTTGGAAGCAAATCCTTTTAAGAGAGGTGTTTGTATTAAAGTTTATACTACTACACCAAAAAAGCCAAACTCTGCTTTAAGAAAAGTTGCAAAGGTTAGACTTTCAAATGGAAGAGAAGTTATTGCTTATATACCAGGAATTGGACATAACCTTCAAGAGCACTCAGTTGTTCTTGTTAGAGGAGGAAGAGTTAAAGATCTTCCTGGTGTAAGATACCATATTGTAAGAGGAGTTTATGATTGTGCAGGCGTTGAGAATAGAAAACAAGGAAGATCAAAATACGGTGCAAAAAGACCTAAAAAGGTAGGAGGTGAATAGTGCCAAGGAAAGGACCTGTTAAACCAAGAGAGATTGAACCAGATTTAGTTTATGGAAGTGTTCTAGTTCATAAACTCATCAACAAAGTTATGATGGGTGGAGAAAAGGAAAAGGCAAGAAAAATAGTTTATTCTGCTTTAAAGATTGTTGAAGAAAAAACTGGAAAAAGAGGAGATATTGCCTTACAGGAGGTATTAGATAAAGCAAGGCCACTTGTGGAGTTAAAACCAAGAAGAGTCGGTGGTGCAACTTATCAGATTCCTATTGAAGTTGAACCTCAAAGAGGAATAAAAATTGCTTTGAAGTGGTTAGTTAAATTTGCAAGGGATAGAGGTGAAAAAACAATGTTTGAGAGACTTGCAAAAGAGATGCTTGATATTCTTTCAGATCAAGGTGCAACAATGAAGAAAAGAGAAGAGACCCACAAGATGGCCGAAGCAAACAGAGCATTTGCTCATTTCAGGTGGTAATGGAGATTTATAGGTACGATATCAAAAAAATAAGAAATATTGGATTTATTGCGCATATTGATGCTGGTAAAACTACCACAACAGAAAGAGTATTGTATTATACTGGAAAAACTCATAGATTAGGTAATGTTGATGAAGGAACAGCAATAATGGATTACATGATTCAGGAAAAAGAGAGAGGAATAACAATTACATCAGCAGTAACAACTTGTTTCTGGAGAGATTCTATTATTAATATAATAGACACACCAGGTCATGTGGATTTTACGGCAGAAGTCGAAAGATCATTAAGAGTCTTAGATGGAGTTATTGTTATTCTTGAAGGAGTTAGTGGAGTTCAACCACAAACTGAAACTGTTTGGAGACAAGCATCAAAATATAAAGTTCCAAGAATAATTTTTGTTAATAAAATGGATAGAGTTGGAGCAAATTATCTTAAAGTTATTGAAACTATAAAAGAAAAATTGAATGTTAATCCACTTTTAGTTCAACTTCCTCTTGGTCTAGAAGAAAATTTTTCTGGAGTTATTGATTTAATTGAACTTAAAAAATATATTTGGTCAAGTGAGGGAACAGGTGAAGAGTATGAAGTTGTACCATGTGAAGTTGATTCAGAAATAGAGAAAGCAAAAAATGAACTTATAGAAAGAGTGTGCGAATCAGATGATAAACTTTTAGAAAAATATATAAATGGTGAAGAGATAAGTAGTGAAGAAATTAAAAGAGCAATTAGATATGGCACAATTAAAGGATATTTCTATCCTCTTCTATTTGGTAGTTCATTAAAAAATAAAGGTATTCAACCACTTCTTGATGCGATAGTTGATTATTTACCTTCACCAATTGATATACCTCCTATAAAAGGAATAAATCCTGAAAATGGTAAGGAAGAGTTAAGAAACCATTCAGTAGATGATCCACTAACTGCGTTAGTTTTTAAAATACAAAATGATACATATATTGGTCAACTTCATTATATAAGAGTTTATTCTGGAGTTATCTCATCTGGATCATATGTTTACAATGCAAGTTTAAGAAGAAAGGAAAGGGTTTCAAGAATTTTAAGATTACATGCAAATAAAAGAGAAGATATAAAAGAGTTAAAAGCAGGAGAACTTGGAGGAATTGTTGGGTTAAAAGATAGTGTCACAGGAGATACTATATGTGATGAAAAATATCCGATAATTCTTGAAAAAATTGAATTTCCAGAACCTGTTATATCAATAGCAATCGAACCAAAATCAGAATCTGAACAAGATAAACTTTCACTTGCATTAAGAAAATTTGCACTTGAAGATCCAACTTTTAAGGTTAGATTTGATGAAGAAACAGGACAAACAATTGTTTCAGGAATGGGAGAACTTCACCTTGAAATTATAGTTGATAGACTTATAAGAGAATTTGGAGTTGAAGCAAAGATTGGAAAACCTGAAGTAAATTACAGAGAAACAATTACAAAAGAAGTCATTGAAGAGGGAAAATATATAAGACAAAGTGGTGGAAAAGGTTTATATGGCCATGTTGTTCTAAAAATTTTCCCAGTAAAAGATCAAAAATTTGTTTTTGTTAATAAAATAAGAGGTGGAGTTATTCCTGATGAATTTGTTCCTGCTGTTGAAGATGGTGTTAAAAGTGCACTTGAAACTGGAATAGTTCTTGGATATCCAGCTATAAATATTGGTGTTGAACTTATTGATGGTTCTTACCATCCGGTTGATTCTTCAGAAATAGCATATAGAATTGCAGCATCAAAAGCATTCAAAGAAGGTGCTAGAAAAGCAGGTCCAATTCTTCTTGAACCAATAATGGACGTTGAGATAGTGACACCTGAGAATTATCTTGGAGATATAATCCAAGGAATATCTTTAAGAAGAGGAAAGATCAACAATATTTTAAGTGAAGGAAATTTAAGAATTATTGAAGCATTAATTCCATTAGCAGAATTATTTGGATATGCAACAGAGCTTCGTTCCTTAAGTCAAGGAAGAGCAAGTTATACAATGCAATTTAGCAAATATGAGGTTGTTCCTCAGCCCATTTACGAAAAGATTATAAAAAGGGTTAGAGGAATGGAAAATGTATTTTAAGGAGGTAGAACGAATATGGCAAAAGAGAAATTTGAAAGAACTAAACCTCATGTGAATGTAG
>CAZXJJ010000003.1:0-270057 GCA_964640995.1 uncultured Caldisericota bacterium | reverse complement strand
GAGTTACTTCTTTACTTAAAAATAGTTCTCTTGCAAGTTGCATTGTGAGGGTTGAGGCACCTTCAAGAACCTCTTTTGTTTTCAAATTTATAATCAGTGCTCTAAGAAGTGCCTGTAAATCAACTCCTTTATGTTGATAAAATCTCTCATCTTCACTTGCAATAAGTGCATTTATAAAATTTTGAGGTACTTCATTTAGAGTAATAAAAAATCTATTTTCTGAGAAAAATACAGTTTTTATTAAATTACCATTTCTATCATAAATTTCAGAACTTTGAGGCGGATCATATTTGATCTCTTTTATATCAGGAAGAGAATTAGAAATTTGAAAATAGTATAAAAAAATTGGAGTAAAAATAATAAATAAAAAAACAATAATAAAAAGTAATAAAAATTTTAAAATGCGCCTCTTTTTCTTTATCTTACTTTTTTCTCTTCTTATCTCTTTTCTTTTAGAGACTATCTTTCTTGGGTAAAACAAAAGGCTTCTCTTCTTCTATTGGTTCAACCTTTTCACTTAAAATTTTTCTAATATCTTTTGGAAGTAAAAATAGTTTTTTATGTGTTTCACCATCATAAAAATTAAGTTCTCCATTTAATCTTTCATTTATAATTTCATTAATTTCATCTATTTCAAGTTCTTTTGGATTTAAAGAGTTTGAGGAAAAGATAAAACTCCATGTGGTATCAAAACTTGGAACATAGGAATAATATGAAAAAACATTTTTAAAACTTTCTTTAAGAGTCCAATAAATTTTTCTATGCATCTCATATGTTACACATCTTAACATTGATGCTTGAAGCACAAAAACTCCGTCTTCTTTTAAAATTTCACTTATCTTTTTAAAATAATTTTTTGTAAAAAGAAAATAAGATGAACCACCCTCAAAAGGTTCAGTAACATCTTGGATAATTATGTCAAAACTCTTTTCTTTCATCTCTTTTATATATTCTCTTGCATCTTTGATTATAAGAGTGAGCTTTTCTGAATCGAAACTTCCTTTATGCCATTCAAAAAGATGCTCTTTTGCAAATTCAATCATTTTGGTATCAATGTCAACCATAATAACTTCTTTTAAAGTCTTGTGTTTCAAAACTTCTCTTAAAGTTGCTCCTTCCCCTCCACCTATTATTAAAACTTTTTGAGGGTTTTTATGTGTTATCATTGCAGGGTGAACCAAAGACTCATGATAAATATATTCATCCTTTTCTGTTGATTGTACATCACCATCAATAATTAACATTTTTCCATAAAAAGGAGAGTAAATAATTTCTATTTTTTGAAAATCAGTTTTGTATCCTGCAATGTACTTTGTAAATCCGTGAAGATGTTTTTCTGTAGGTTCGAAGTTATCGTGAAACCACATCCAACTCACTTTGTTTTTCTCCTTCCAAAACTTCAATCTTTTCTATTTTATGTTTAAAAATTCCATCTTCAAATTCACCCCTTTGAAGGGAGGTTAAATAAATATTTTTTGCTTTAAATTTTCTTTTTATATATTCATATGCTTCCCATGGCATTGTGTGTTTGCCACAGGTATATATATCTATTGCAGCATAATTTTTTTCAGGCCATGTATGAATTGAAAGATGTGATTCAGAAATAACAACTACACCACTAACACCTTGTGGAGAAAATTTGTGAAAAACTGTTTCTAAAACCTCAGCATTTGCTACAATAGCAGCCTCAGTGAGAATTCTTCTCACTTCATCTAAATCGTTAATAATCTCTCTCTCACATCCGGAGAGTTCTAAAATAAGGTGCATCCCTTTTGTGTCCATTTCACCTCCCTCCAAAAGGAGATAAAGTTATATAAATAAAAGATAACTTTCAATCTTTTTAAAAATAGCACATTTATTTATAAATTAAATTTAATATTTGTCAATACCTTTTAAAGGTTTTTTATAAAATTTTATAAAATTTTCCTAAAAAATTTTTGTAAACTAAACTACATTGGAATTAAAAAAAATTGAATTGTTAATTTTTGTCGATTTAAAGTTTTTTTAGACAAAGACAAGATAAATTTAATAACACATTTTAAAAATTTTAATAAAATAAACTTTTTTAGTAAATAAATTCATTGTTATAAAATTTTTATTTTTTAAGTTTTATTTTCAACAATTTAAAGATTTAATTTACTTGAAAGTAAAAATTTATCAAAATGATTATTAAAAATATTAAATTTGAAAAAAGAGTTATTTAAAATTATAATTATATAAATGCTGGGGAGTCGTCCAATGGTAGGACAGCGGACTCTGGATCCGTTAATCGGGGTTCGAATCCCTGCTCCCCAGCCAATTTATTTTTTTAAATATAATGTGTGGCAGATTTATTTTTTTTGAAGTCGACAAAATTGAATATAGATTTGACATAGTTTTAGATAAAGGTTTAAATTTTAAACCAAGTTTTAACATTGCACCAAGCGAAGAAACTTTAGTAATTATTAATGAAAATAGTAAAAAAAGAGTAGATTTATTTAAATGGGGATTCATTCCATCTTGGATGAAGAATAAAGAGAATTTAAAACCTTTAATTAATTTAAGAGATGATACACTACTGAATAAAGAAAATTTTTCTTTTTATCTTAAAAATAATAGATGCATAATTCCAGCAAATGGTTTTTATGAATGGAAAGAAGAGAATAAAACAAAAAAACCTTATTTGATTTTTTTGAAAGATTTCAAGATTTTCACTTTTGCTGGAATATACAATATAGTTCAAATTAACGATGAGATAATAAAAACTTTTGCAATAATCACAACTGAACCAAATGAAAAAATAAAAAATATTCACAACAGGATGCCTGTAATTTTAAAAAAAGAAGATGAAGATATTTGGTTAGATAATAATTTGAAAGATTTAAATGAGTTAAAGAAATTTATTAAGCCATATCCAGATGAAGAGATAGATTTTTACAAAGTTTCACTTTTGGTTAATAACCCAGGAAATAAATTTAAAGAATTAATCATTCCATATAACAAAAACAGTCCCCTTTTATATTAATGTTATAATTTTATATAATATTTTAAAAAGGAGGATTAGATGTACAAAAAATTAATTTATCTTTTTTTGGTTTCACTTTTATTAATTTCACTCTTTCCATTTTCAAAAGCAAACACAACTTCTGAAAAAGTAACAGTAATAATTCAATTAAAATCACTCTCCTATGCAGAATTTTTAAGTGAAAATCTAAAGTTTCCTATGTCAAATTTTAATAAAACTTCATATCTAAATCTTTTAGAAAAAGAGCACGAAAATTTCTTATTTTCAATTTCAAATCAAAAAATTTATTTAAAAGAAAGATGGCATTATTATTTATCTTATAATGGAGTTTCGGGAGAGGTTATAAAAGATGATATAGATAAAATAAAGAAAAATCCTTATGTTAAAGATGTTTTTATATCAAAAATTCATAAACTAAATACTGATATATTTGTTCCACTTGTTAAAGCACCTGATGTATGGAAAATAAATGATAAAAGTGGTTTACCAGTAACAGGAAAAGGAATGTTAATTGGAATTATAGATACAGGAATAGATTATAAACACCTAGATTTAGGAGGAGGAATTGGGAAAGATTTTAAGGTTAAAGGTGGATATGATTTTGCTGATAAAGATTCAGATCCAATTGATATAGAAGGTCATGGTACTGCAGTTGCAGGAATTGCAGCGGGAAACGGTAAAGTTAAAGGAGTTGCTCCAGATGCTAATTTAATGGCTTATAAAGTATTTCCAGATGGAGGAGAAGGAGCAAGTGAAGCAGATATTATAGCAGCAGTTGATCAAGCTTTAAAAGATGGATGTGCTTCAGTTAATCTTTCCTTGGGTTCATCAGGAGGTAAAAGTGAAGGGGACCCAGAAACAGATGCTATCAATAATGCAGTAAATTTAGGTTTAATTGTTGTGGCTGCAGCAGGAAACGATGGTTTAAGAAGTAAAGAACTCAGTTGGCCAATAAGTGCTCCATCAACTGCAAGAAATGCAATTTCTGTTGCAGCAAGTGATGAAGGTGGAGGTACAGTTAATATAGTTTATCCAAAGGGTTATGAAGACAAATTCATTCCATTTGTTTATGGAGATGGAGTTCCTGAATTTCCAGAAGGGAAAAGTTATGAATTAGTTTACTGTGGTTATGGAAGAGAAAAGGATTTTGAAAATAAAAATTTAAAGGGTAAACTTGCCTTAATTCAAAGAGGTCCACTTGCTCCAGAGTCTCCTCTTCTTTTTGAAAAAAAATATTTTAATGCTATATCTTATGGAGCAGAAGGAGTTGTTGTGTTTAATACAGCACCTGGACCAAATGTGACAATGGCTTTAAATGTTCATAATTATCCAGGTGTTGAGTTAAAGCCAGCTGTTTTTATTATGGAAGAAGATGGTTATTTATTAAAATCATTAATAGATCAAGGAGTTAAAGTATCTTTTGCGAGAAAACTGAGAAAAGAAAATCTTGTAGCTGATTTTTCTTCTCAGGGGCCTACACCAGATGATGTCTTTAAACCAGAAATTGCAGCTCCTGGAACAAATACATTTACTACTGCTCCACTAAAACAATATACATATGGATTTGGCGGAACGTCTGGAGCAACTCCTTTTGTGTGTGGGTCAACCACTCTTCTCAAACAACTCCATCCAGATTGGACTCCATTTGATATTAAGGCAAGTTTGATGAATAATGCATTTATTTTAATTAATCCACACAATAATCTTCCATTCTCTTGGACAGATCAAGGTTCAGGTAGAGTTGATGTTTATGCTTCTGCTACAACACCAGCAATTATAAAACCATACTCAATTTTTATTAAGGAAAAAGAAGGAGAAATTACTTTAAATGTTAAAAATGTATCTCAAAAAGATTTAGAATTTAATGTAATATCTAATTTGATATCGGATGTTTCTGGAATAGTATTTGATTATTTAGATAAAGAGGCTAAATTTTCAGTCAAAAAAGGAGATGAGACAAAAATTTCATTTAAATATAAAGTTGATGATAATGTTCCTCAAGGATATTATGATGGAGTTATCCATTTTAAATTCTCTGATAGAACTCTTCATGTGCCAATTATTATTAAAAAGGGTATTCCAAAAGTTTCTACGAAAGTTTTAGAAGTTATATCAGTTGAACCTAAAGTTTTATCTTTTGATCAAAATAGTGCTAATAATTTTATAAATTTTAAATTTAAATTAAACTATGGTGAAAAGGGTTTAAGGGATCAAAAGTCATATAGAAGTAGAATAGGTGGTGTTATTATTGATGTTTTAGATCAAAAAGGAAAAACAAAATTAGGAACTATTTATAAAAAGGTATTGATGAATGGTGAGTATGAATTCATTTGGAATGGCAAAGACTATGATGGTAAATATTTTTTAGATAATGGAAATTATAAATTTAAAATATTTACAGTAACAATAGAATCTTCGGGTGATACTTTAAGACTCGTTGAAGAGGTTGGATTAACAGGTGATTTTTCAATTGAAAATGTTAAAGCACCATTCTCAAAAATTATCTCTTTAGATAGTTACAATAAGGGCGCAAATTTTACAATTGAATTATTTGCTAATAAATTAAAAAATATCAAAGAAGTAAGATATATTATTGATTATGATCCAGGGCTCCTTTCTATTTTAAGTATTGATCTTGGAGATTTTATTAATAAGCTAGATAAAAATGCTAAAATTGAAAAGAAAATCGATGATAGAAATGGCGTTATAGATATAAAAATTTCCATTTCATTAACAAATGGAATATCAGGTGAAGGTTCTATTTTAAAAATAAAATTTACTTCATTAAAAGATGGAGGAGTAAGGTTATCTCAAACATCAGTTTATGGATATGATATTAACAATATGAAGATTGAATTTATAAGAGAAGATAAAATTATTAAAATTAACCCTCTCTTTGGAGATATAAATGGAGACAATAAGGTAGATTCTGAAGATTTAATTATTTTTGCCTTGTCATTTGGAACAAAATTGGGAGATTCATACTACAATGAAAAGTGTGATTTGAATGGTGATGGAAAGATTGATGCAGAAGATCTTCTTCTTTTAGCACAAAATTTTGGAACTCAGGCACCATAAAATTCTAAGAAACTTATTTTTAAAAAATTTAGGAGGGCAACAAGCCCTCCTTTTTATTTATATCTTTTTTGAGCAATTTCAAAAATTTTTAAAATAAAATCATCATAAGAGTAATTTGCTTTTTCTGCCATTTTCAAAATATCAGAATAACCTGGGACAAGAAGAGGAAGAGAGTTTACTTCTAAAATGTAATATTTTCCATCTTTAATTCTTGTATCCATTCTTGTATAATCTCTTAAATTAAGCGCTTTAAATGCTTTTATAACTCCTTCTTTTAATTCTCTCTCTTCCTCTCTATTTAATCTAGCAGGACAAAAATATTTTAAATCTTCTATCTCATTTTTAACTCTGTATGAATAAAATTTTTCTATATCTTGAGGCAAAGAATAAAAATCTATTTCAAGAAAAGGTAAAACTTCAAGTTCATCATTATTTCCAATTATTCCACATGTTATCTCTTTTCCTTCAACAAATTCTTCAACAAGCGCTGGTTCATTAAACTCATTATGAATTTTTTTTGCTTCTCTTTCTACACCTTCTATATCAAAAACAACAGAGTCCTTTGTAAGACCAAGTGCGCCACCCTCTCTTACTGGTTTAACTATAACAGGAAAAGAGAGATTAAAATTTTTCTCAAAAGAATCAATTTCATTTTCTTTTATAAGAATAAATTTTGGAGTTGAAATTCCATAAAAAGATAAAACAAGTTTTGTAATAAATTTATCAAGACAAATTGTATGAACAAATGCAGAAGAACCTGTATAAGGAATTCCCAAAATATCTAATATCGCTGGAATATGAATCTGTCTTCCCTCTTTTCCACCACTAGTTGCCAAATTAAAAACAAACTGAACCTTTTTTATATCTTTAAAAAAATTTTCATCAAAAGGAATTTTTATAACTTCATATTTTTTACTTAATGAATTAAAAACTCCCTCGACCATTTTTTGTTTATTTTTATCAAGAACTTTATCATGAACTATACCTATTACTTTTATTTCCATAAAACCCTCAATCTAAAAACCTAATCTTTTTAATCTATCCTTTTCTTTTAAAATATTTCCATTTTCATCCACAGCGTAATTCGCGCCATTTATAACTTCACATCTAATTTCACCTTTTGCAACAGAAAATCCCAAAAGACCTGGTGCATCTAAAATTCCAGTTTTAACTGCACTGAAAAGTGTTTCTGGGTCTAAAAGTGGTTCTTTTTTTCCTTTACCTAATTCTTTTATTTTCTCAATAAGATACATTGCTTCATCTTTTAACTCCAAAACTCTATTTTTAATTTCTCTATCTTGATAAAAGTCTGGAAGACCAGAATCAGCAAGAATATATGCTCTTTTTACCATCTTTGTGCTTTCAATAATTTCTTTTGATGTTGCTCTCTTTATCGCTTCAGTGTAAGCAACGACATGAATAATATCTGGTTTTAAATATGAGCCATAAAACATAGAAGATACAAGTTGACCCATTGCTTGAAATGGGTCTGATGGATAAGAAAGAAGGCCTGTTCGAATCATTGTATAAACATTAAAATTTTCATCTCGAAGAGATTCAACCAGCTCTTTTCTTGCTAAACTTTTTGCTATATCCATTTTTGGTGAAAGATTAGGTGGAGAATTTAACATATATTGTTGAATATAGTTTTTAACTCCAAGTTTTTTTGCAATGTAAGCAACAAGATATGAATCTGCTACTGCAAGAGTATCATGTGCATTTCTTAATTCCCATTGATGAGAGTCATTCACTTCAACAGGAACACTGTTTTGAGCATTCCAACTTATTCCTTCCATATTTTCTTCAATTGCAGAAAGAAGTTCTCTGTCACTTCGCTTATCAAGTTCTGAATACCAAAAAATTGGAATTGCAGCCCATGCATTATTAATTGTTTCTTTAAGAAGTTTTGAAAATTTTACAATGTTTTTTGTTCCAGAATAACATCTCATTAAAGGATAATTTCCTCTTCTTGATGCTTCATATAGTTTTTTAAAATCTTCCTCTGTTCTTATTGGCGCTCCACCAGCACCAGATAATTTTTCATCCATCTTCTCTTTTTCAAAAAAATAACATTGACAATTTTGATCTGGTGCAATAGAAATTATATCGAGGAGTTTGCTTTCAGATAGTTTTTTAATTTCTTCTATTGTTTCATCCATAGTTTGAAGACCAATGTGATGTCTTATGAGTGGATAAGGTTTTTTAAATTCCACTCTTTCCCATAAAGTTTGAGGATAATCTTTCTCTTTTATATTTATTGCTCTTCCCCTTAAAAAATTTAAAACCTCCTCAATTTCTTCACTTCCATCAAAAACCCTTTCAAAAATGGTATAAGCTCTTGCAACTTTTCCTGTTTCAATTGTTCCACCAAAAACAAATTTTATTTTTTTATTTTTAAATTTTTTTGATTTTTCAACAAATTCATTTAAAAGATTTTTTAATGGCTCTTCTCCCAATCTATAACTTATTGCAACAATTTCTGGGTCAACTTCAATTATTGCACCTATAAGTTTTTCAATTGGAACTGCGCCACCAAGATAGTGAATTTCAAAACCCTCTTTTTTTGCAAGATTCAAAAAATTGAGAAGTCCTGCAACATGTATATCGTTTTCAATTGCTGCACCAACTATTTTTTTATTCATCACCCTCCTCCAGATATTTCACAATCTCTTCTGGAGTTTTTCCCTTAAGACCTAAAGATTCAACTGTTCTTCCAGTTTGAAAATAGTTTTCATTCATCATTATATTTGAAAGTGTTATTATTGAATCAATCGTATCTGTTTTAATTCCAAACTCTTTACCAAATGAGGAGATTGGAACTAAACTCATTGGAACATCTTCAGTTATGTATCTATTATCAATACTTGGAGGGGCAAGAATTCCTTGATAACCACTATTGTTATGAATTGCCTCATAAAGATTTTTTCCAGTTACATCATAAGCGTATTTTAACCAATTAAGAGAAGTAAGGGGCTCGACTCCAAATTTTTTCATAACAAGACACCTTTCTTCATCAACCTTTTCAAGTACTTTTGCAACTGAAATTGTGATTCCTTCGAGATAAAATTCAAATTTTCCTGCTGTTGATTCGATTCTTGCAGCATTAAGAATTAAAGTTGCTGGATGAAAAACAGCACCTATATTATTGAAACTTGTGTAAATTGTGTTTGGTACAACCTCAAACTCTGGCATAACCTCTCTCATAATCTCTTTAAGTTCATCATTTCTTTTCGCAGGAATTGCAGAGATTGGCACGGCATTTTTTATTCTAAAAATTTTAACTACTCCTGGATTTGACATTCTTGATGCAAAAATAAAAGTTTGTGCCTCAGCAACAAGAGTTTCTTTTTTAACTCCTTTTAATCTAAAAACATTTTTAAATTCAAGAGCACCACCTGTTCTTCCTGGATTTAATAAAATTATTTGACCGTCTTCAACAAATGGGGCAATTCTTTCGGCGATTTCTCTGTGAGCAAATGCTGGAACAACAACCATAATGAGTTTTCTCCCTTTTATAGCCTCTTCAAGATCTGTTGTTGCAAATGAAATTTCTGAAATTCCTTTTACTTCACCCTCAACTTTTATTTTTTTGCTCTCAATTATCGGTTCTATTCTCCATCTGCTTCTATTATACAAAGAGGTGTCAAAACCTTTCATAGAAAGATATGCACATAAAGCTTGACCTCCATTTCCTGCACCAATAACAGATATTTTAATCATTAATACCACCTCCTTCTGGGATTTTATTAATTATAACATCTTTCTTTGATGTTGATACAAAATTATAACATTAAATTAGAAATGGTATGTTTTCTTCAAAAAGATTGATAATCTCTTCTTTTTTTATTAATTTTTCAACTTCACCAAATTTTTCTATTTCTCCATTTTTAAGAAAGACAACTTTATCAGATAAAAATTTTATTGAATCTATTTCATGAAAAACAGATATAACCGTTTTGCCTGAGAGTTTTATCTTTTGTAATAATTTTAAAATTTTTATTTTATATTTTAAATCAAGGTGATTTAATGGTTCATCGAGAACAATTATTTCTGTTTCCTGAATTAATGTTCTAATTAATGTTAAAAGTTGTTTTTCTCCCTCAGATAAAAGTTGAAAATTAATCTCTCTTAGATGAATTATGTTAAACTTTTCCATCCAATTTAAAACAATATCTTTATCTTCTTTTTTTACAAATCCATTTATATAAGGTGCTCTACCTGTTAAAAGAAAATCAAAAGTTTTTAGTGGAAAATTAATATTTACCTTTTGTGGAACATAAGAAAAAATTTTTCCTCTATCCCTTTCATTTATTTTAAATATATCAATACCCTTAAAATAAACCCCTCCTTTTTGTGGCTTTAAAAGTCCAATTAAAATTTTTAAAAGTGTTGTTTTTCCACTACCATTTGGACCAAAAATTGTTAAACTATCACCTTTTTCGATACAAAAACTTATATTTTTTAAAATCTCTCTATCTTTATAGAAAAAAGAAACATCTTTTATTTCAAGATAATTTCTATTCATTAAAATACCTTCTCTTTCCATAAAACATACAAAAAGAATGGAACACCTAAAAAAGAAGTTATTGTTGAAACAGGAATTTCTGTTGGATAAAACACTGCTCTTCCAGATAAATCTGAAAGAACCAATAAAAATCCACCAAAAAGCACTGAAAGTAAAATTTGTTTTAAGTGTTTTAAACCAAAAATCTCTCTTAAAATATTTGGCACCATAAGACCTATAAAACCTATAATTCCAGAAACATAAACACTAACCCCTGTTAGAATTGAAATTAAGACAAGTGTTATAGTTTTTAATGAGTTTGTATTTATTCCAAGAGTTTTTGCTTGGTCTTCCCCCAAAGAGTAAACATCAAGTTTAAAACTTATGAAAATAGAGATTATTAAAGCTGGAATAAATATAAAAAATAAAAAAAGAAATTTATTCATATCAGCAGTTGAGAAACCTGTTAAAGACCAAAAGACAGATTTATTTAAAACATCCCTTCCCCATATAACAAGAAAGGTTGAAAGAGAAGAGAAAAGATAATTTATAGCAATTCCAGAAAGAAGTAAATTCAGTGGAGTGATTTTCCCTTTGATTCTACTTATAAGGTAAATCATCGAAACAGAAAAAAGTGCACCAAGAAAAGAGAAAAATGAAAGTGAATATTTAAATATCATATCAAAACCTAAAAAAAGTGATAAGGTTACAAAAAAATTTGCACCAGAAGAAATACCAAACAAAAATGGATCTGCAAGTGGATTTAAAAATAGAGTTTGAGATAGAAGTCCTGCAATTGAAAGAGATGCACCAACAAGAAACGAGGAGAAAACCCTTGGAATTCTTATTTTTATAAATAATTCATCTGCATTTTTAAGATTGAAGATAAATTTTATAACCTCATAAAATGAATATCTTTTAGCACCAAATGATAAAGATAAAAAAAGAGAGATAAAAAGTAAAATTACTATTGTTAATATAAAAAAATTTTTCTTCATCTGATTAGAGGGGAGGAGACATTCGTCTCCTCAGAAAATTTTGATAGTTCATCTTTATGAATCAACCTAAAAAGTTCCTCCATACCATCAATTATTCTAGGTCCTAATCTAAAGATGAGGTCTTGATTTTCAAATATATAAATCCTTCTATTTTTAACAGCATCAATTTTTTCCCATCCAGATCTTTTTAGAACATCATCTATTGTTTGCCCCATATAAGCAATTATAATAACTTCTGGATTTTCATTTATTATGAACTCTTGTGAAAGAATTGGCCAATCTCCAGTTGCTTTGCTTGCGATATTTATTCCTCCGACCCCCTCAATTAAATCATTAATATAAGTATTTTTACCAACAGACATATAAGGACTATTCCAAATCTCTACATAAACTCTTTTCTTTTTGAACTTTCTCGCTTCTTCGATGATTTTCATTCTTTTTTCAGAAAGAACTTCAACAAGATTTCTTGCTTCATCTCTTTTATCAACAACCTTTCCTATTGTTAAAATTAATTTAAATAGTTCATCAACATTTTTTGGGTCAAAAGCAAGTGATTTTATTTTTAATTTTTTAAGATTCATGAATAGATCAATTGGATTGCCCCTAATTCCTAAAACTAAATCTGGTTTAAGGGAGTAAATTTTTTCTAGATTTGGATTTATAAAACCACCAATTTTCTCTTTCTTTTTGGCTTCAGTTGGATAATCACAGAACTCAGTAACACCAACTATTTCATCATTTAATCCCAAAGAAAACAAAATTTCTGTATTTGATGGTGCAAGAGAGACAATCCTTTTTGGTTTTTCATAAAAAGTAACAACATTGTTTAAATCATCTTTAACTGTAATTTTGGGATATATATTTCCTGAAAGAGTAACTTTTTTCTCTTTTTCATTCCAAATAACATTTAAATTGAAAATTTCTCCTAAATCTCTTACAGAAACATAAGTTAAATCTTTAAAAATAAATGGCCTAAATTTAAAATTTCTTTTTGAGTCATTGATTGTGTAAAAATTCTCTTTTAAATAGATTTTAACTTTCTTTGCATCATACTCAAAGTTTATGCTTTTTTCTGAATCAACCCATTTATATTCTATTTCAAGAGCATTAAGGAAATCTCTAACAGGAACAAAGGTTTTTCCATTTTTAACAATTGGGTTTTGTGTGAATTGGAAGGTATTTTCATTTAATTGAAAAAGATTTGAATTGATCTTAAAAGAAAAATTTACACTAAATGAGAAAATATTTTTTTGGGGATGGAAAAATGTAGGAAATAATAAAACAAATAAAAGAATTGATAAAAGTGAGATTTTTAAAAATTTTTTCATCATACTCCTCCTTTCCTTCCCGCGAAGGCGGAAGGTAAAATTTGATCAGGCAGGTCTCCTGGCTTGTGGGTGCTGTAACTTTTCTTTAAGCCTTCCCAGTTTCCCAGTGGCTTAAGGATTAGATCAATACCCACTCACAGTTGCGGGGCAGCGAGGGATTTTCACCCTCTTCCCTACACCTGACCAAAATAATTTTACCAAATTCTTCTACCATTTATAATGTCAAATTTTTAAATTTTTCAATTAAAACTCTCTTTAAGATTATAATTAAAATATGAGAAGAAAAAAGAAAAAATTAAAACTTCCACTTTATTCAAACAAAGTGTCTGCTGGTTTTCCATCACCTGCTGATGATTTTATTGAAAAAACACTAGATCTTAATGACCTTGTTATAAAACATCCTCAAGCAACCTTTTTTGTTAGAGTTTCAGGAAATTCAATGATAAATGCAAACATAAGAGATGGAGATATATTAATTGTTGATAGAGCGCTTGAGCCAAAAGAAGGAAAAATTGTTATTGCAAATGTTGATGGAGAATTTGTGCTTAAAAGAATAAGAAAGAAAAATGGAAAACTATATCTATTTCCTGAAAATTCAGACTTTGATCCTATTGAGATAAAAGAAGGAATGGAGTGCGAGATTTGGGGTGTTGTGACCTATGTTATTCATAAAATTTTATAAATGAAGAGGAAAGTTTTTGCTCTAGTTGATTGTGATAATTTTTATGTATCATGCGAAAGATTTTTTAATCCAAAATTAAAGGGGAAACCTGTTGTTGTTTTGTCAAACAATGATGGTTGTGTTATTTCAAGGTCAAATGAGGTTAAAGAATTGGGTATTCCAATGGGTGCACCAATTTTTCAATATGAAGATTTAGTTAAAAAATATAATATAGAACTTCTATCTTCAAATTTCACTCTATACGGAGATATGTCAAGAAGAGTTATGGAAACAATAAAAACCTTGTGTCCTGATGTTGAGATATATTCAATTGATGAAGCATTCATCTCTTTTGATAGATTTAAATACCATAATATTGATGAGTATATTAAAAGAATAAGAGATAGAGTTTTAAAGTGGACTGGAATACCAATTTCAATTGGAGTAGGTGAAACAAAAACTCTTGCAAAAATTGCAACAAAGTTAGCAAAAAAAGACAAAGGAGGTTCTGGTACATTTAATCTTCTCGATAGAAAAGACATAGATGAGTTTCTTAAAAAATTTGAAATAAGAGATGTTTGGGGGATTGGTGCAAGATTTGAAGAGTTTTTAAAGAAAAATGATATAAAAACAGCTTATGATTACAAATACCTTCCATATGATTGGGTAAAAAAACATCTTAAAACATTTGGTTTAAGAGTTCTTTTAGAACTCAACGGAATTCCATGTATTGATATGGAGTTTGAAGAGAAAACTAAAAAATCAATTTCAACATCAAGGTCTTTTGGAAAAGATCTCACAGATTTTAAAGACCTTAAAGAGGCAATCTCATCTTTTATAACAATTGCATCAGAAAAATTAAGAAAAGGAAGACAACTTTCATCAATCATCTCAGTTTTTTTAATGAGTAATCCATTTAAAAAGGGAGAAAAATATTTTAAGATATCATCATACTATTTTCCAAGACCAACAGCAAATACAAGTGAGATGATTGAAGCCGGAATTCAGGAACTTAAAAAAATCTACAAGAGTGGAATTTTATATAAAAAAGCAGGTGTTATTTTACAAGGTTTAATACCTGAAGAAGAGGGTCAATTTTTCTTTTTTGATTCAATTTACAAAGGAAGTAAAGATGAAATTTTAATGAAAGCGATTGACAATATAAATAAAAAATTTGGAAGAGAAACAATAAAACCACTTTCTTGTGGAATATCAAAACCATTTCAGATGAGACAACTCAACAGATCAAAAAATTATACAACAAGGTGGGAAGAGATCCCAATAGTTAAATCAGGTTAGATTTTAATATGATAAAATTTCTTTGCTATGGCAAAATGTTTAAGGTGTAAAAAAGAGGCAACAATTTTTATTGATAGTTTAAGATTCTGTGAAGATTGTTTTAAGATATATTTTGAAAATAGTTTTTTAAGAGCAATAAATGGAGAAGGACTTAATAAAAAAATGTTAACAAAAGATGAAAAAGTTTTGGTTGCTGTGTCTGGTGGAAAAGATAGCATGGTCTTGTGGTATCTACTTAAAAAGTATGAATTTAATATAACTACTCTTCACATAAATTTAAACTATGGAGATTTTTCAGAAGAAAGTTTAAAGGTAGTAAAAGACTTTGCTTCAAAAATTCAATCACCTTTAATTGTTTTTGATTTAAAAGAAGATTTTGATATTGATATGAAAGAAATTTTTTCAAGAAATAAAAACAGAGAATTTTGCTCTATTTGTGGTTTAATAAAAAGGTATCTATTGAATAAAATTGCATATGATTATAATTTTGATGTAATAGCAACAGGACATAATCTTGATGATGGGGTTGCAGTTGTTTTTAAAGCACTTTTAAATTGGGATTTAGAAACTCTATCAAGAAATCACCCAATTCTTGAAAAAACTCATGAAAAATTGATAAAAAAAGTAAAACCACTTTACCGCCTTCAAGATAAAGAGATTAAAATTTATGCAGATTCAATAGATATTCCACATATAAACATAATCTGTCCATATAAAAAAGGAAAAGTTACTTTGACAAAAACAAAAGAAGTGGTTGACTTTATAGATAAAAATTATAAGGGAATTAAAAGGAGTTTTTATTTTGGTTTTTTAAGAAATAAAAATCTTTTTGAAACTCAAAAACCAAATCTTAAAGAGTGTAAAGTTTGTGGAATGCCAACAACAAATGAAAATATCTGTAATTTCTGTAAATTAACAGGGAGAAAAGAGATTGAGGTTTAAAGAGGGAGATTTAGTTGAAATAATTGACAAAAAAGAGAGAAAAATCATCCTGAAACTCAAAAAAAACGAAAAGTTTCATTTTCATTATGGGTTCATTGAACATAATCAAATTATTGGAAAAGAATACGGAATAAAGATTCTTACCTCAAAAGGTTTTTCAATTTTTGTTTTTCCTCTTAAAAAATCATCATATATTTTACACATGAAAAGAGGAGCACAAATAATTTATCCAAAGGATATTGGACAAATTTTAATTCATGGAGATATTCACAGAGGTTTAAAAATTTTTGAAGCAGGCGGAGGAAGTGGAGCAATTTCAATTTATATTTTATCAATTTTAGGTAAATCTGGAAAACTTGTAACCTATGAAATTAGAGATGATTTTTTAAATATTCTTAAAGAAAATGTAGAAAGATTTTTTGGTGAAATTCCGAAAAATTTTATTTTAAGAAAAAGAGATATATACAGTGAAGGTTTACATGAAGATGATAAAAATTTTGATAGAGTGCTTCTCGACCTTCCAGAACCATGGAATGCTTTAAAAAATGTTGATAGAGGTTTAAAAAAAGGTGGAATAATAATTTCTTATAACCCCACAATTCAACAAATCATAAAATTTAAAATAGAACTTGATAAATTTGGAAATTACTTTTTTGAAGGTATGTATGAAATTTTTGAGAGAAGATGGAAAATAGAAGAGTTAGCTACAAGACCAGTTGATAGAATGATTGCGCACACAGGATTTATAGTTGTTGCAAGAAAAATTTAATTTATGTATAATTTATTTGAAATTTGGGTGGCGCCATAGAACAATGGTCAGTTCGGAGGGCTCTCAATCCTCAGATCGGGGTTCGATTCCCCGTGGCGCTACCAATTTTTTATTTTAAGGTTAAAAAATGAATAGATTTGAAGATTGGTTAAATCAATCAGAAAGAGATTTGAAATTTGCGAAAGAAACTTTAAATAAAGGTTTTTTTGAATGGACATGTTTCATATGTCAACAAAGTGCAGAAAAAGCAGTTAAAGCTTTATACTATAAATTTAATTTTGAGCCATGGGGTCATTCAATTTCAAAACTACTTGAAGAAATTAAAAATGAAGTTAAGTTAGATGATGAAATTATAAATTTAGCAAAATATCTTGATAAGTTTTATATACCAACAAGATATCCAAATGGTTTTTCAGAAGGTTATCCTGGAGTTTATTATACAGAAGAAGAAGCAAAAAGGGCAATTGATGCTTGTGAAAAAATTATCTCTTTTATCAAGAAATTTTTATAAAAATAAAAAAGAAATTTTAAATGAACTTATAGAAGCAATTCAGAAACTTTTGAATATAAGAGATGATATAACAAAAATTATAATTTTTGGTTCCATAATAGATGAAAGATTTGGAATTGGAAGCGATGCTGATATTTTAATCATATTAAAAGAATCTCAATATAAAAGATTTTTTGATAGAATTCCAGAATTTTTAGATTTCTTTAATAAAAATGTTTCAATACCTGTTGATCTTTTTATTTATACTGAAGATGAAATAGAAAAAATGATAAATAAAAACAATCTTTTTATTAAAAGAGTCTTATCTAGTAATTTTTATTTTGAACCTTAAATTTTACTTTATTGTTTTACACTATATTATCAAGTTAATATTAAGTCTAAAAAAAAATCGACTCTATTTGATCAGACCTTTTAATTTAAGATACTCTTTTGCAACTTCTCTTTCATCCTTTCCCAAAACATCAACCTGATAATTTAAGTCTGTTATATCCTCTGTTTTTAAAACTTTTGTTAAAGGTTCCAAAATTTTTTCTATTTCAGGATATTTTTCAAAAACTTCTTTTCTTATAGAAAATGCAGGGTTATATATTGGAAAGAAATTTTTGTCATCTTCCAAAACAAAAAGATTATATTTTTTAAGTTGACCATCTGTTGAAAAAACCATTGCAACATCAATACCTTTTGTTTTATCAACAATTGCAGGGTAAGTTAGCCCTATATCCATTGTTACTATATCACTTTTTGAGTATTTCATTTCATAAAACTTTGATAGAGCATCAAAACCATCTGGTCTTTCATAAAACTCATGATCTATCGCAAATTTAACCTTTCCAGGATTTTTATTAACATACTCTGCAAGAGAAGATAGGGTTTTTCCAAATTTTTCTTTATCCTCTTCTCTTATGGCAAGCGCATAAGTATCATTAAAATCAATTCTATTTATCCAAACTATACCATTTTTCTCATCATATTTTTTAACTTCATTAAAAAGTTCAATTGGGTCTCTAATTAAATAATCTTTTTTAAAAAATGCAGACCAAGCAGTTCCAGTATATTCAAAATATCCATCGATCTGTTTGTTTAAAAGTGCTTCTCTAATAACAAAAGTTTGCATTCCAAAATTTTCTTTTACCTTAAAACCATTTTCTTGAAGAAGAGTAGATGCAAGATATCCTAGAATGTATCCCTCTGTAAATGCTTTTGCCCCAAGAGTTATCTCTTTAATCTCTGTTTTCTTAGTGCAACCATAAAAAGAAAAACTTATTATAAAAATTAATAATAAAATTGTTAAAACTTTTTTCATAAATCCTCCTTAATTTAAAATAATATCATAATTGAAAAATTTTTTCAAAAATTTTCTTACCACCTAATAATTTTTTTCTCTAATTTCTCTAAAATGTAATCGAATAAAATAGCGAGAAGTGCAATTATTATTCCTCCAATCCAAAGCATGTCAAACCTTCTAACTCTTAAACCAATTAATATTATTTTTCCTAAGGTATCAACACCAATTACTGTTGCAACAGTTGCTGTTGCAATATTTATTGTAATTGATGTTTTAATTCCTGATAAAATTCCTTTAAGTGCTATTGGAATTTCTATTTTTCTTAAAATCTCAAAATTTGTGAGCCCCATTCCTCTTCCTGCCTCAATTACTTCTTTAGGGATAATTTTAATTGAGGATAAAGTGTTATAAGTTATTGGTACAATTGAATAAAGAAAAAGTGCTAATACTGCTGTTTTTAATCCGATTCCAGTGTATGTAAAAAGAAGTGCGATAAAAGCAACACTTGGAATTGATTGAAGAGTTCCAAAAAAGTTTAAAATAATCTCCCCAATTTTAAGCACCTTTTCTCTTGAAAATATAATTCCTATAATAACACCAAAAAAAATTGCAGGTATAGTTGATAAAAATGTCACTAAAAGGTGATTTTTTGTTAAATTTAAAATATCATAAAAGTTACTTATTAGATAATTCATCCTCTTTCTCAAAAATTTTAATCATATCATCTAATCTAACATAACCCATAAAACCCCTCTCCATACATTTTACAATTGCAATTTTTTCTCCCTTATTCAATAGGAGAATTATTGTTTCAAGTAAATTTTCATTTTCATTAATTAAAATGATATTTCTAATGCATTTTCTTCCCTTTAAAAACTCATCTTTTAAAACATAATTTATCACTTTATCTTGATCTTTTATTAAGAATACACTTTCATTAAAATTCTCTATTTTTTCTAATTCACTTTTTTCAATAATTTTAAAATCTTTTTTCAAAAAATTTGAAACTTTTTTCAAAGACATAACAAGAAGTTTTCTGTTTCCACCTAAAAGTTCTTCAACAAAAGAGTTTTTAGGATTTTTCAATATATTTTCTGGCTTATCAAATTGAACCATCGAACCCTCTTTCATAACAAGGATTTTATCCCCAAGTTTAATTGCTTCAATAATATCATGTGTTACAAAAACGACTGTTTTCTTTAAAGTTTTTTGAATTTCAATGAAAAAATCTTGAAGTGCTTTTCTATTTATCGGGTCAATTGCTCCAAATGGCTCATCCATAAGAAGAATATCTGGGTCTCCAGCAAGTGCCCTTGCAACACCAACCCTTTGTTTTTCACCACCAGAAAGTTCCTTAGGATATTTATTAAGATAATCAAGAGGAAGATTTATTAGTTCCATCATCTCATACACTCTTTTTTCAATTTTTTTCTTATTCCAACCTAAAAGATTTGGAATAAGAGAAATGTTTTGAAAGATTGTATAGTGTGGAAAAAGACCAACCTCTTGAATTACATAACCTATACTTCTTCTCAAAGAGATTTCATCAAAATCAAAAATAGATTTTTTATTTATAAAAATTTCTCCCTGAGTTGGCTCAATCAACTTGTTTATCATTTTAAGTGTTGTTGTTTTTCCACAACCAGATGGTCCAATGATTATAGAAATTTCACCAATATTAAATTCAAAACTTAAGTTTTTAACAACAAAACTCTCTTTATACCTTTTTGAAACATTTTTAAATTCAATCATATTCTAACTCCTTTTGGAGTTAAAAATTTCTCTAAGAAATATAAAATATAATTTATTAATATACTTAATAAAGAGATCAAAAAAACTCCTGTTAATATCATATTTTTATTGCTTCTCTCAATTCCTTCAAAAATAAAATATCCAAGGCCACCTGCTCCAATTAAAAATGAGACTACTCCAACTCCAATTCCTAAAACAAATCCAACTCTAATTCCAGCCATAAGATATGGAACTGCAAGAGGAAAAATGACTTTAAATATTATTTCTCTGTTTTTCATTCCCATTCCCATTGCACTTTCAATTATTCCTTTGTCAATATTTATAATTGCAGTATAAGTGTTTCTTGTTATAGGAAGAAGAGTATATATAAAAAGAGCTATAATTGCAGGAATTTTTCCAATTCCTATTTTTAGTGGGGATAAAATCACAATTAAAATTCCAAAAAGAGAAAGAGATGGAATTGTAAAAAGAGTACTTATAATTTTCAAAACAAAACCTGCTAATTTTTCATTTTTAGAAATCAGAACTCCAATTAAAATACCAAAAAAAATAGACAATAATAGAGATATAGATACAATATGAAAATGTTCAAGAGTTCTTGAAAAAATTTTATCCAAGTTTTTATATAGATAATCCATTTTTTATAAACTTATCAAATTTAAAATTTTTGTCAAGAGAATTTTATTTTGATACAATGGTTTTAGAATCTTATATTTTTATAGGAAAGGAGAGAATATGAAAGTAATAATAGTTGGTGGTGTTGCTGGTGGAGCAACTTGTGCAACGAGAATAAGAAGGTTAAAGAGTGATGCAGAGATTAAAATTTATGAGAGAGATTATTTTATATCTTATGCAAATTGTGGAATTCCATATTATATTGGTGGTCTTGTTCCAAGAGAGAGGCTTTTTGTTACAACTCCAGATGATATGAAAAAAAAATATAACATAGATGCATACACAAGGCATGAGGTAATAAAAATTTTCCCTCAAGAGAAAAAAGTTTTAGTTAAAAATTTGGAAACTCAAGAAGAGTTTGAAGAGTATTATGACTTCTTAGTTTTATCTCCTGGTGCTTCACCTTTAAAACCAAAAATTCCAGGGATTGAATCTTCAAAAATTTTCACTTTAAGAACAATCGGAGATGCAGATAAAATTGTGGAGCAAATAGATAGTGGAAAAAAAGAAGCAACGGTTGTTGGAGGAGGATTTATTGGAATTGAGGTTACAGAAAATTTGGTAAGAAAAGGGGTTAAGGTTAATTTAGTTGAAGCACTTCCTCAGGTTTTATCTTTTCTTGATAAAGATTTAATATCTTACATTCATGATGAAATTGAATTAAATGAGGTAGATCTTTTTTTAGGTTCTGCTGTAAAAGAGTTTAAAGAAAAAGACGAAAAAATAGAAACAGTTTTAGAAAATGGAGTGGGAATATCAAGTGATTTTGTAATTTTTTCAATTGGTGTAAGACCCGAAATCACTCTTGCGAAAGATGCAGGTCTTTTGATTGGTGAAACAGGTGGAATTTTGGTAGATGAATTTATGAGAACATCTGAACCAAATATTTTTGCAATTGGAGATGCGGTTGAGATAGTAAATTTTGTTTCAGGAACAAAAACAAGAATTCCTCTTGCAGGTCCAACTCACAAACAGGCAAGAGTTGCAGCGGATAATATTTGCGGAATAAACTCAAAATATCTTGGTTCAATGGGAACAGCAATTGTTAAAATTTTTAATATAACTGGTGCTTCAACTGGATTAAACTCCCAAACTTTGGAAAAATTAGGAATCAATTATAAATTTGAATGTCTCTCAACTTTAAATCATGCAGGTTACTTCCCAGATGCATATCCACTTTATATAAAAGTTTTTTATGAAGCAAAAACTGGAAAAATATTAGGAGGGCAAGCAGTAGGCTTTGATGGAGTAGATACAATTATAAACTCACTTGCAACAGCAATGAGATTTAATTCAAAAATAACAGAACTAAAGGATATCGATTTTGCATATTCTCCTCAGTATGGGCATGCAAAAAATCCTCTAAACATTATTGGAACTATGGCTGAAGATGATCTTTCAGGTATTGCTCCAAAAGTTTCGATTTTCGAGATTGATGAGTTGGTTAAAAAAGGAGCAGCGCTTCTTGATATAAGAGAAAAAGAAGAGACCTTTGCAAGCAAACTCGAAAATTCAATTAACATTCCTTTGACAGAATTAAGGAATAGATTAAATGAACTCGAAAAAAATAAACTTTATATTGTGTGCTGTGGAAAAGGTCAAAGAGCATATAATGCTTTAAGACTTCTTCTAGAAAATGGATTTAATGCAAAATATCTTTCAGGTGGTTTAACATTTTACTCCTCTTGTTTTGGAGGAGAAAAAAGCACAAAAAAAGAGTTAGAGTTTAAAAAAGAAATGAGTGAAATAAAAAAAGGTGAAGAGATAGTTAAAGTTGATGCTAGAGGACTTTCTTGTCCAGGACCACTTATGAAGCTTAAAGAGACTCTTGATAAGGTTAGTGAAGGAACTTTAATTGAAGTTGAAGCAACTGATCCAGGATTTTATAATGATATAAAATCTTATGCTCAAAGCAAAGGCCTTTCACTTCTTAATCTTGAAAAAGGAAAAGCAATCAAAGCACTTCTTAAAAAAGAGAAACCTCAAGATGTTTTAGAAAAAATAACTCAAAAACAAAGAAGTGATTCAGTTTCAATAATTCTATTTTCAAATGATTTTGATAAAGTTATGGCATCTTTGATTATTGGAAATGGGGCTCTTTCTATGGGTAAAAAAGTTTCAATTTTTTGTACATTTTGGGGTTTGAATGTTTTAAGAAAGGATTTTAAGGTTCAAGTTAAAAAGAGTTTTGTTGAAAAAATGTTTGGAATGATGATGCCAAGAGGAGCAAAAAAATTGACTTTATCTAAAATGAACATGTTAGGAATTGGAACAAAAATGATCAAGGGAATCATGAAAAAATATAATGTTATGCAACCAGATGAACTTCTTGAAACTTTCATTAAAAATGGTGGAAAAATTATTGCTTGCAGTATGACAATGGATTTAATGGGAATAAAAAGAGAAGAACTCATTGATGGAATTGAAGAGGGGGGAGTTGGAACTTACCTTGCTTTTGCAGAAAATTCTACAATTAACCTTATTATTTAAAGTTATAATTTTGTCTATAACAATCAAAATTTTGTTTATGATAATATCTAAATTTGGAAATATCTTGACAAAAACAATTAAAGGTTTATAATGTATCTAAATTATAAAAATTGGAGGAGTTATGAGAAAGCTTGCGATTGTTGTTTTGATTTTACTACTATTTTTATTGCTGCAAGGGTTAAGAGTTAATGCAAAAAGTACTCCAGAACCAGATTTAGTAAATGAAGAAGAGTTTTTACAACTAAATCGAACACCTCCAGACATAACAAAAGGTGTTCCAATGCTACTTAATTATGTAGTAATTGATGGAGTAAAAATCCCAAAATATTATGCAGATTTACCGATTGTTAAAGAAGAGGGTAAAATAAGATTAATCTTAACACTTCAAGAGCCACCAGTTGTTAACAGAGGAAATCCATTCAGAATAGAATTTCAACAAGCTCAAGTTATAAATTATCTTGATTCATTAAAAATTAATTATAAAGTTGTCACAAAAACCAAAAATATCTATAATCAAATAACAATTGAAATTCCAATTAGCGAATACAAAAAACTAGAAAAAATTCCTTATGTCAGAAGAATTTCTTTTCCAAGAGTATGGAAGTTGGATTTAAGTTTTTCTGTTCCTTTAATCCAAGGCGGACAACCATCTGGTGGTCTTGGTTATACTGGTCAAGGAATTGTTGTTGGAATTGTTGATACTGGAATTGATTACAATCATCCAGATTTAGGAGGTCCAGGATTTCCAAATTCAAAAGTAATTGCAGGATACGATTTTGGTGATTGGGATAATGACCCGAGAGATTGTCAAGGACATGGAACTCATGTTGCTGGAATTGTTGCAGCAGATGGAACTCTTAAGGGTGTTGCAAAAGATGCAAAACTTGTTGCAGCAAAGATAGTAAGAGGATGTTTAGGTTCTGCAACAGGTGAATCTATTGTTGCTGCATTTGAGTATCTTACAAATTTAGGAGTTGATGTTATAAACATGTCTTTTGGTTCTGATTGTGGATTCAATCAACCAGATGACCCTGAACAGATCGCTATATCTAATGCAGTAAGAGCAGGAATTGTTGTAACAATATCAGCAGGAAACGATTATTACCAGTATTCTCCTTATATTTGGATACCAACTTTTGGAAATGGAAGATCAAGTATGGTCTATCCAGATATTGGTGTTGTAGGTGATCCATCAACAACACCAGCAGTTATTTCAGTTGCTTCTTCTGATAACTCTCGTGTAGTAGCTCCATATGCTTTAGAAACAAGTCAAACACCAAATGTAAGTATAGAGTATTTTGTTGGTAGTCCATCTCCTGATCCTGTAACTGTTTTAGGGACAACAATTTCTTATGATGTTCAATTTGTTGGTTTTGGAAACGTTCCTGAAGATTTTTCAAATTTTGTTCCTGGAAGAATTGCTTTAATGGAAAGAGGAGGTGCAACTTTTCTTACTAAAGTAAGAAACGCACAAGCTGCAGGAGCAATAGCAGCAATTGTTCATAATCACGCAACTGGTGGAGATGCTCTTCTTACTATGGCGTTAGCAAGTGATATAACAATACCTGCAATATTTATAGGACGCTCTGATGGTTTATATTTAAGAAGTTTAACATCTCCAAGAATTAGATTCACAGGATTAATGTCATCTGCTCCAGTAGCAACAGTCAATCAACCATCTGCATTTACATCTTGGGGACTAACTCCATTTATGGAAGGAAAACCAGAACTATCTGCTCCTGGTGGATTTATTTACTCAACAGTACCTGATGGTGGTTATGCAGTGTATTCTGGAACCTCGATGGCAGCACCTCATGTTGCAGGTGCAGCAGCACTTATGCTTGAGAAAGACCCAACACTTAAACCAGAGGAGATAAAAAACATTCTTATGACAACATCAACTATTTTAACAATAGCAGGTTTTCCATTTTCACCGAGATTACAGGGTTCAGGAAGAATCGATATGGTTAAAGCATTAAATGCTATAAATTATAAAGTTTTAGTATATGGAAATAACCCTAATTCTCCTTGGATTACAGGAGATAGTGAATATGCTTCATTCTTCATAGAGAAAATAAGAGTTGTAAATAGAACTTCATCTCCATTAACTTACAATTTATCAGGACGTAGAATGATTTGGTATGTAAGAAGTTACCTATATATGCATGGTACAACAGGCTTCACATTTAGAGATTTATTCTTAAATCCAATAACATCTATAACAGTTCCTGCAAATGGAAGCGTCGAGTTCTTTATGGAACTTGATATGAATTTATTCTCAGCTTTTGATAATGTTTTCGTTGATGGTTTCATATATTTAACCTCACCAGGGCCTCACCCAAGTTTAAATATTCCTTTTGCAATTCTTCATGGTGATTGGCAAGATGTATCTTATGATCATAGACAACCTACACCATTTTACACACGTAATCCTGTTATCGATCCAATTGCATACGATCCAGATGAATATTGGTGGTGGTTTGGTTATACATGGCTTTATGAACTAGTTGGTCAAACTTTTTATCCACTCGGAAGAGATTTTAACAATCAACTCCTAAGAAATAAAATAGCTATATCTCCAAATGGAGATGGTATAAAAGATGAAGTGTGGTCTCTCATTTCACTATTAAGAGGCACAAGAGAAATTCAATTTCAAATTTTGAATAGTTCAAGACAAAGACTTTTAACACCTATAGTTGACACGTATGTCAGAAAAAATGGCTTACAAACAGGTTGGTATACATATTGGTACGGATGGAATAATGATTGGGTTTGGGATGGTAGAGATACAAATGGAAATGTTTTACCAGATGGAAGTTATTTCTTTAGAATTCAAGCTGAGGCAGGAACTGATCCAACTGGTGGTCCTATAACATATGACATCAGAGACTTTCCATTGATTATAGATACTGTATCACCCATTATAACTTGGAATGTGGTTGAAAGCTCAGGTAACACAGTTATCTCTTGGAGTGCAACAGATGAAAGAAGTGGCATTTGGGGTTACAAGATATATAAAAATGGTACACTTGTTGCAACTGTTTCTCCTTCAGTAACATCGTACACGCTTTCAGGTTCTCCAATTGGTCACACATTCCATGTCGAAGCAATAGATTTTGCTGGTAATTCAAGTTTAGTTCTTCCAACAGCCAGAAATATTTCAAGAGGATATTTCTTCCAGATAAATCCATCAACAAATTCATGGAGATTTGTATGGCCAAGTAGAAACCTATATACAAATTGGTATGGTTCAACAAGATTCCAATTTGATCCTTTATCAGGAAAGGCATTTGTTGCTTTTGCTGATGGAAATGTAAATCTTATTTTTGATGGAAATTTCTTTAAACAATCTTTCAGAATAACTCTTAACATGAAAAGAGAGGGTGTAACTATTCACGATGTAGTGGGAAGACCTTAAAAAATTATTTTAAAAATCTAAGCCCTGGGAGAAATTCCAGGGCTTTTTTTATTTTGTTATTAATACACTAATTTAATCTTGAGTTATATTTACACAAAGTTGTGAAAATTGGTAACAAGTAAAATTTTATGATTTATAAAAGGAATTTTTACAATATGTATAAATTTTTCACAAAAAATTTTTTATGAAGCTCTTTTTTTATTTAAAAAAGCCTTAATTTTATCTTATCAAATTTTGGCACTAAATTTGCATACTAATATTTGGAGTTTGAGTATGGCAGTAACTCTGAACCGCTGGGTTATACCAGAGTGGGTAGGAGACGCTAAAAATTTCTCAAACTCAAAACTTTTAAAGAGAGGAGGTGGTATTAGAAGGTGAAAAGGAAAAAGTCTTTTATCTTAAAGGTTAGGGAGGATAAAAGACTTAAAGAGTTTTTAAAGACCCTAACCCCGCGTGAGGACGGATTCCTCAAAAATTTTTAATTTAAAGGAGGTTTACGCTTATGCGTAAAATTTTATCATTTATATTAATTGCATTAATGGTCCTCTCCTTTGTTCCACTAAGAAGTAACAAGATAGTTTATGCCCAAACAACAAGAAACGCAACAATGATCGTTAATGCATTGTGGGCGGTAACATATGATTATACCTCTCGAAGAGGTGATGTTAATTCTACTTTAAGACCATATTCTTTCTTATGGTTTGTGACAGGTTTCACACCTAGTTTAGGTACAGATTTCTTTTTGACAGTTGTTTCTGATGCTTCAGGTTCAAGATTAATGGATAGATACTATGCAATAATTGCAAGTGATGGTCAACAAAATCATTTATTCATAGATCCAGATACTACTTTTGAAACACCTTCGGCTACAAACAATACAAGAAGGTATGGTCCATTCCCACTTGGAACTACATTATCAAGATGGACAATCACAATTGGTGGAAGAAATTTTGTTTTGAATTTCTTAGATAATAATAATAATAATTTAAATCAAGGAGATGGATTAATTTTATTTGAGGTTTTAAGAGCGTCTTGTTGTGGAAGTAGAGTTGTTTATGACATTGCAGTTCAATCTGATATGGAACCAGCGTATAATACACAAAATCTCCCAGGAAATCCTCTTATTGCGGCAAGATTATCAAAAGGAACAGGTTTAGACATTTTAACTCCAATTTCTCAGCAACTACAATGGTCAGTTGCTCATGGAATTGCAACAACTGTTTTCCACAATATAACATTAACAAGCAGAGAATTTTTAGATCTTGAGATTTGGTTTGATAACGGCTATAATAATATTTTAAACGCTCAGTCTCTTTTAATTGCAAACAACACCAAGGATGATTACGATCCAGAGGTTGCTGCAGAGCAATGGTTTGGACAAGTTAATGGAAACTATGGTGATCTACTAAATCAAGGGCAAGTAATAAGAGTAACAGATCTTTATGGTAATAAGCTCTATATCCTAGATACAGATTCAGACTATGTCATTGATAATAATGAATTTGTTTTAGAGCCTGTTGAAGGTGAACTATTCTTTAAGGTAAAACATATAATTCAATTACTACCTTCAGTTTCGCAATCACCAGAATTAATAATCGCTGATACAAACGTAATTGATATTGATGGTGGTGGTGTTATCTCCCCAGGAGATACAGTAGTTGCTAATGATAGTTATCAATCTCAAACTCCACTTCTTTATCCTGGACTAACATTAATATACGGTGATTTCAGAGGTTTTGATATACCAGTTCTTCCTGGAGAAATAACTCTTGATGTTAAGGTTTTTGAAACATATCCTGGAGGTAAAGATGTTGATAGACTAAGAGTCGAACAAACATACACTGTTATTGTTTCATTACCAGAAGATTGTGTATTGCCACCAGGAGCAAAAGTTCACGTTTTAGCACAAGTTCCAGGCTATCATCCAGTTAATTTAGGAAATCCTCCAACTCCTTCATATGTAGAAGGATATGAAACAGTTCTTCCAGGCGGAGATTTCTATCTTAGTGCAACACAAAAAAGCTATAGATTTGAAATTACTCCATGGAGAGGTTCACTTGCAAAAACAATGAAACATGATTTTCCACAAGTAAGAATATCTGCCTATGCCGAAATTTATGATGCTATTGGACCAGTAGATGGTGTATATGGAAATGTAACCATTCCGTTCCCTGCAGATGCTTATGTTGAGAACAATGAACCAGATTATATATTTGTAGATGGTGTGTATAGAGATATGTATGATTGCTGGTTTTCAAAATTCTATCCAATTGAACCAGAAGTAATTATTGCAAGAGGTGATAGAGAATGTATTTCATTTCTTGATCAAAGATTTCCAAACTTTGGAATCTACATTGAAAATAGTAATAATTTAATAGATGTTGATGATCCATTTGGACCATTTAATCCTGCCCAAGATACAAATATTTATGCATATGTAAATGCAAGTGGTGGTGGAATCTTATGGTATGCTCTTGTAAGGGATACATATAATAATTTATATATCTTACAGAAAGGTTCATCAGTTGATTATCTTTGGTTGATGAATGACCAAGCGCCATATAATGTTTACAATTGGAGGAGTCCAAATGAGATATTAAATTCCACACCAATAAGTGTCTCTGCAATGACATTCTCTGATAATATATTAAAAAATGGAATACCTGATAACGGAGAAACCGTTGTTGGAAACAACACAATCTACACAATAGTTGATTATCCACTTCCAGTCGTAATAGTTAATAGTATGGTTATGGTTCCAGTTAAGCCACCTACAAAAGAGTGCGATGAAATTAAATTCACAGTATTTACAACAACTAATTACTGGAATATTTTATATCCTCTATCAAATACCTACATTCAAGAGCAAAATTTAGATACAAGAAATGCCTACTGGTATGACTACCCTGTTTATCCACAAAATCTTGATTTCCAATTAATAGATTACATGACAACAACTCCTGTTACTGTAAAAACAGCAAAGATTTATGATATAAACTTTGCTGATTTTGAAATTGTCGATAACGGATTAAGATATTCTCAATTTGGAAATCCATATCCTCCATACGGACCGGTAACAAATCAATTCCCGTGGATATTAAGAAACTTAACAATGGAATTAAGAAGTTATCCAGGTGGTCAATCTAACCTTCCAGGTTCTGGTTGGGGATATAACTGGCAAGGACAACCTAATAGTGGACCAGTAAGTGCATCAGCAGTTGTTGGTCTAACAAACGGATTTAATTCAAGACACGCTCAATTTAGAGAAGTATTTTGGAAACTTGGTACTGAGTATTATCCATTAACAAACTACACAATAAGATTCATTCTCAAGGATAAGGATGGTGATCATCTCAAACCTGATTCAGTAATTGTTGAGGGAATAAAGGCAAGTAAAGATGGACAACCTGTATTCATGGTTGGACCATTTAATGGTGCATACACATACAATACTACTCCAAACTTACCAAAATCATATAGACACTTTGATAGATGGACAGTTACATCTTTCTCCTCAACACTCTTAGAAGCCCCAGGTGGCTACTTTATCAACAACTTCGAATTCGAAGATGGTTGGATATTTAATAACGTCGTGTTATTGCAAGGAATTATACCAACAGGACCAGGTTATATTAAAGTAACTGCAACTTATGGAACAAGTAAAGTTACTTATAAATATTGCACCTCTTGTATGGACACGCCAGAAAATATCCCAGTACACGCTGTTGAACTCGTAACAGATAAGAGTGACCTTGAAGTTGATGCAGATAATACTCTTAAAGTAACAGCAAAAGTTTATCCATTTGATAATGTAACAACTCCATATGGTGAAACAACAATTACAACAAAACAACCACTTGCTAATAACGTAGTTATGTTCTTGTGGCATGATAGAGGAATTCTTCATCCAGTAAGACCAACAACAGGAGTAAGATTTGGTGTTGGTGATGGTTGGATTTCGGGTCAAACTCCAAAAGGTGGAACAAGATTAAATGTAAACAATGATACAACAAACAACACACCTGTCTTAAGCCCTGTATACAATGGTTTTGACTTTACTGGTGATGGAAGGATTTCATATAAACAATATGAAACAGAAATTATTGGTACCTATGACATTGCAACAAGAGCATGGAGTGGTGGATTTATAAGTTACACCGCATTAACGACAAATATAAACCAGGGCGAATACATATTTAGTTTGACAGACGCCTTTGGTGCACAAATCAACGAGATTGGATTTGATTTCAATGCAGATGGAATACTAGCTGATGACGAAGTTATTCCAGTTAGATTAACTTCATACGTTTATGGTGACGATGGTATTAATCCAAGAGTTGCAAATAGATTAACAGGAAACATTGAAGATTGGGAAGTTTATCTCGCTGGTCAAAGAGAGTTAAGAGTAGTTGGAAGAAAAGACCTTAGAATCGAAACAAGACCATGCTTAACTGCAGGTGTTGTTCCAGAATTAAATGGTAGTGAACCTTTAACATTCGTTGTTACTGATAAAGATGGAAAACCTGTTAACTTATCAGTTGGAATTGGAGGAATAACAGTTACAGATGCAAATATTCAAAATTGGCTCTTTAGACCAAGTGACGGAAAGAACAATTGGGTAAGAGTTTTACTAAACTCAACTGTTGATAAAAATAAATGGAATTCAAGTGTAATCGCAACAAGAAGTTTTGCTGAAAAGGCAAAGGGTATTTATAAATTCCTTGGATTCACTGCTAATGATGAAGGTAAATTCACGGTAAGTGTTTTCACACCAGATAGAAAACGTTTTGGAGAGGTTGAAGTTGTAGTGGAACTACCAAGAGTTAAATGGGAGATTGTAAACCTTGAAGATCCAAATGGAACAGTTCATACAGTCCCAGGTGACCCAGACTTTGTTATGACTGCTGGTGATTTAAGATTCTATAAAGTTACTGTTACTGCAACTGATTGTAATGGCAAACCAATAGGTGGACCTGGAAAACCCGCAGAAGATTGTAGACCTGAAGTAGAAGGAGTATATGCTGGATTCTTGCCATATGTTGCATATACACCTCATTACTTTAACTTGGTTGCAACAAGTTATGATGAAGCTGGAAGAGTTTATAGTTTCTATGAACCAAGAGAGCCAGAATTTGGTTATGGCTTCACAAAATTCAGTATATTTGGTGATACTGTCGTTGATGGAGTGCCAAATCCACCAGATACAGGAACATGGACAAACAACGCAATATACAACAAAGATTACAACTACGATAAGTGGAATTGGGGACAACTATTCCCAGATCTCTCGGGTGATGAATGCTTAATTACCCTAGCTGATACTATTCCTCTTGATGAAAATGGTAAAGCAACATTCTTTGTAATTACAACAGATATTGGAGCTCTATCTGGAATCTTAGGAAAGAATCTATATAATAATGCAGATCTTAATAATGATAGAGCTTTATGGTTAGATTGGTATGCAAACGCTAATAAAAAAGTCGATATAGACTTCTTAAAATTCAAAGTTCTAAATAGTGAAACAAGAACAGAACTAACCAAAGATATATTCAATCGAAATTACTATGACTTAACTTATGGACTTGAGAATCATCTTCTTGTCAATGCACTTCCTGCAGATAATAGAGATCTTCCAGCAAGACCTGGAATTCAAGTTCAACTTGTTGGAAATGTTGAAGTTTGGGCATATGGAACACTTGATGAAAATTCAATGGCAACACTTAACTTTAGACCTCGTGGAACAGGAACAAAAGTTGCTTATCTTGCAGTAGTTAACCACTATGGTGATGATTTCTTCTGGTATCATGATATGTTGTGGCCATGGTGGAAAAAATTCAATTCAGCGGGTGAGCCACTCTATTGGACATATGATGATAGAGCACCAGACTTTACCTCTGATTATGTATGTCCAAATAATATCGTGGTAAGCCCACTTGGACATGACTTCGCAGATGCGAGAGAATTAACAAGAATTTCACCACCAGTTGGAAATTCAAGCTGGCCACTTCCATACTTTGATTCAGCAAAGGGTCTTGATCTAACAATCAAAGGAGAACTCGTTTTTGGTGTAGAGACTGAAGTAACAGTTAGAGTTGTTGAAGCAGGTCCTAACTTCCCAGTTGCAGGTGCTGAAGTTACACTCTATGGTGCAGGAGTGAATCTTTCTGGTGTAACAGATGCAAATGGAGTTGCTAAATTCATGGTTAAACCAACAGAAGCAGGTGAAATTCTTGTTTCAGCATCAAGAGATGGATATATACCAGGAAAAGTAGTAGTTGTTGTCGGTGCAGATAAAATTGCTCCAGAACTTACTGTTGATAAACCAGTATCCCCAACAAATAAACCAACAGTTAAAATTACTGGTATAGCATCAGATAATGCTGGTGTACCAACAGTTATAGTTAATGGAAATGTGGCAACAGTTGATGCTGATGGTAAATTCTCAGCAGATGTAACTCTTAAAGAAGGTGAAAATGAGATAGTTGTTGTTGCAAAAGATAAGTCTGGAAACAAGACAGAAAAGATGGTTAAAGTTGTTCTAGATACAATTCCACCAGAAGTAACAGTTATACTTCCAGTCGGACCAATCACATCAACAAAGGTTAAACTAACAGGTTATGTTGAAGTAGGAGCAAAGGTTATGGTTAATGATAAACCAGCAACAGTTGCAAATGATGATTGGGAAATCGAACTCACACTTGTTTATGGAGTTAACAAAGTTACAATAGTTGCAACAGATGCTGTTGGAAATACAAAGAAGATAGAGACATCAGTTACAGTATTCAGAAAGACAACACTTGAACTCCAGATTGGTAATCCTACTCCAAAGGTCAATGGAGTATTCAGTGAACCACTTGAAGTAGCTCCATTCATCAAGGATGGAAGAACAATGGTACCACTAAGATTCATCGCAGAGGCATTCGGTGCTCAAGTTGAATGGATTCCAGAGACAAAAGGAATTAATATAACATTAAGCCTTAAATCAGTTGTCACAACGATTGGTTTACAGGTAGGCAACCCAACAGCAATAGTCAACGGTCAAGTCGTAACTCTTGATGTCGCACCAGTAATTGTAAATGGCAGAACATTTGTACCATTAAGATTTGTTGCAGAAGCCTTTGGTGCTAAAGTTGACTGGAACTCACTCTATCAATTAGTAACCATCGAATTCCTCTGGTATAACTAAAGAAACTTACAGGAACCACAGGGATCCTATTTATGGGATCCCTGTGGGGATTTAGGGTGATAGGACTTGAAAGCTGGGAGAATTCTCCCAGCTTTTTTATTTTTGTTAATTTTAATATTTTAACAAACCATAAACTTTAAAATTTGTTTAATTAATTCCAAATCCAACCTAAAATTTTATCTATTATAATAAGAATTAGAGAATTATTTAAAAATATTGATTGTACATCCGGAACCACAACCCCTGGTGACGGAACGCCTATTGCAGTCTTCGTATCTGTAAATGGTGTACTTTAACAAACAATTCCCCATAGAATTAAAAGTAGAGTTGGTTTTGCACTACCATTGTATCCTGCAACCGATTTTACATATGCAATTTGGTGGGCAAATGTCGGAACAACTCCATATACTTAGGGCATTGATACAACGGCTTGGGCAAGTTCATGACCTTTTAATGTTGATTCAAATGGAAAATGGTCTGGATGGATTGTTACAAAAGTAAACAGAAATTCAATAACTGGAAATGCAAATTTTGACTGGTCTAAATCAATTTACTATCAAGCAAGAGTTAGAGAAGGAACTTCAAACAGAGATTCTGCTAATATCTCCATACTACAATTAAATATGAGTAGCACAGGCAGTGGAACATTAGGAGTTTGGATCGAAGGATATGCATATTTAGGAAATGATCCTGCACAAAACAAAATTGTTGTTGTAAAAGATTTAAATAACATAATTGTTGGTATTCATATAACAGAAGATAATTGGTGTTAGAGAAGGTTATACAGGAAGTGCTGGATATTTTAAAATAGCAGCACCTGCAGGATGTAATTATACAATTGAATTGTTGGATCCAACAACAAATACTGTCTACACTAATGGTGTCGTTGAAAATATTTGTGTTAGTGCTGGTCAAACTACATCTGGGATAACAATAAATGCAATAATCAATAGTCCTCCAACATTAGATTGGACTGGAGAATCTGGCTATGAAAATAGTGGAGTTGAACCAGAGATAGGCAATATAACGACAAATTTTGAGTATAGAATCAAATATCTCGATCAAGACAACAATCCTCCTCAAAGTGGTTTTCCAAAGGTTCATATTTTAAAGGATGGATTTGAAATAAATGGAAGTCCATTTTCTATGAGTGAGTCGACTATCTTGATACAAATTATTTGGATGGTAGGCTTTATAAATTTTCGATAACACTATAATTAGGTAATTACTCAATACTACTTTATGGCAAAAGATATTTATAGAGTGGATGCAACAGGAGATCCTACATCTTTAAAAAGTGGTCCAATAGTTGAAGGAGAAACCATACAACCTATTATTTATGATCTCTCACCTTCAAGATTCTCATCAAATTACAATAAAAGACCAACAATCTCGACAAAATATTTTGATCCAGAACCTTCAAGTGGAATTGATATAAGCACCATTTATTTAAAATTAGATAATATAGATTTTACAAATAATGCAACAATAACTGAGACACAAATAACATACACTCCTTCAACAGATTTATCATTAGGGAAACATAAAGTGGAAATTGGTGTAAAAGATTTATCAGGAAAAATAAAAATTTTTAATTTTTATTTTTATATTATTGAACCACTAACCACTGAAAACTTTTATTTTGGAGTTCCATATGCTCACACCTCATATTCAGATGGTGCTTTAACTCCGGTTGATGTATTTACATATGTAAGAGATGTAGCTAAAATAGATTTTCTTGTAATTACAGACCATTCAAATTGGTTAGATATGAATGAATGGAATGATGCATTAACTCAAGCGAATAATTTTACTCAAAATGGCGTTTTTGTAGCATTATTTTAATGGATTTGCTTATGATGAAGATCTTGATGATATAATAACTCATCAAGAGGTCGGAAATGGATCTCCACAATATTCTTATGCAAGATTAGAAAATGCTTACATTTATGCGCTTGATAAAGGTTGGCATGTTGGAGCAACAAATGGACAAGATAACCATACAAAAAACTGGGGTTATCCTCCAAATAATTTGACTGGAATAATAGCAAACAACTTAACCAAAAATGATGTTCTTGAAGCATTTAAAATGATGAGAACATATAGTACAGAAGATAGAAATATAAAATTGAGTTTTAAAGCAAACAATTATTTGATGGGATCAACTATTCCTGCTAAAAGTGGTGAAAATATTCAGTTTGAAATTTACACTTATGATCCAGACTCTTCTGACAAAATAATTTTAGTCGAAATTATAACAAATAGTGGTCATGTTCTTCATTCTTGGACAAATAATTCACAAAAATTTGAAAAAAAATTTACAATAATTTATAAAGGTGGTAGTTGTAGGTATTATTTAAGAGTTGTTGAACAAGATGGTGATGTTGGAATTACATCACCAATTTGGACACCACCATCTGATATTGATCTTAAAGTCATTATTTTAAGTTATTCGCCCAAGGCAATATTCCAAAACAAAGTAGTTTCTCTTATCCCAACATTAAAAAATTATGGGTCAATATCTTTTTCAAATCTTCAAGTTAAATTCTATGAAGGCGATCCAAGAGCTGCTGGAATTTTAATAGACACAAAAACAGTTGATTTGCCATCTGGAATACAATTAAACATATCAACAAACTGGATACCCCTAACTTCTGGATTATTTACAATTTATGTTGTTTTAGAAGGACCTAAAGAAGATCCCGAACATGATAATACTCAAAAGATAAAATTTAGAGTTCTTGAAAGTTTAGGAAAGAGAATTTTAATTGATAGATATCACAAAAGCGATTATACATCTAGAACCGGTTTATATAATCTATCAGAATTTGCAGATTTGTTTACACACAATGGTTAAGAATTTATACATACATATCAAGAAATAACAGAATCATTACTTTTTTAGTGTTGATTTACTTGTTATAACATATCCACAAGGAGGAACCGATAGTAGACTTTTATCAGATTCTGAAAACAAGCAATAAGAAATTTTGTTCAAAATGGCAGTTCACTTTTATTTACAGCAAAATCAAATTATAATGAAGATCTAACAAGATATAATGATTTTCTCACCTCCCTTGGATTAGGAATTAATATCAATCATGATAATATATATGATGACATTAATAATTATGGATATTTATGGGGAGTTAGTTTATATAATTTTCCTCAGACAAATTCTAAAATCTGTAATGGTATCACAAAATTGCTTATGCAAATCAAACAAGTTATAATCACGACGATACACCTTCAGGTGTTAATCGTGTCGGTGCAGGATATTATATTTATAGTTACCGTTCGAATCCAAATGGTTCAAATATGCCAGCTATGTCAATTCAAACTCTTCCAAATGGAGCAAGAGTTGCGGTTTTAGGAAGAGCGGTATTTTCAAATTATGAACCAGGAAATTGGATTGAGGGAGAGGCTGGTTGCAATAATGAAGCGTTTACACTAAATCTTGTTGATTTGTTGTGTAAGATAAATAGAGTGACTCCTATTAGATAGGCAAGAAAAGATATGGATAATAATAATGTATCAGATAGATTGGGAGAGAGGGTAACTATAAGAGGTGTTGTTACATCTGGTTCAGGAAAATTCTTTGATGTAATCTATTTATAAGATGAGACTGGAGGTATTACAGTTTTTGGAAGTTTTCCAACAGATAAAATAATTCCAGAAGGTGTAATTTTACAATTAACAGGTGTAATCGATCAATATAATGGAGATACAGAGTTAAAATTTGATGATTTTTATAGGGATATCTTATGGATTGGATAGACAAGTGTATATGAACCAAAGTATTTTAGAACTGGAGATTTGAATTTAGAAAAAAAATGAAGGATGGCTTGTAAAAATAGAAGGATATGTTACAAAAATAATCGATTCAAGTACTTGTAAGATAGATGATGGAAGTGGTGAAATAATTATATTTATTGATGGTTATATTGGAACTCTACCAAGAGTGATTAAAAATTGGAGATTATTTGTATGTAATAGGTTTATCAGGTGAATATAGTGAGGGTCATAGAATAAGAGTGAGGATTGAATCTGACATTTCTTTAGTACCTATATTTTACAAATATTAATGTTAACGTTTTAGGCAATTGAAAAGTATTAATAAATCCTCCAACTGGTCCTTATAATCAATATTCACAAATAACACTTACTGCTACACCTTCTTCTGGATGGTATTTCATTGGATGGTATGGAAATATAAATTCAAAAATAGATCCTATTTCTATCACTCTAACAAAAAATTTAAGTTTTACTGTAATTTTCGTTAATTGTTTTTTTAACATAAAAACAGGTGCAATTGTATTGTTAGACTTAGCATCATCGTCAATTCCTAAGTGGAGAGTAATTAATCCTTTAATTGGATTTGATACAGATTGGATGACATTTAGAAGATTTAAGAGTACTGATATATCATTTTTTGGTGAGTATGCGATATTAGATATCACTTTGATATTGACTATAAATACAACAATAGATACACTATAATCTTTAATGATAGATTAACAAAAAATTACTATTAGAATAAAAGATTGATTTAAATCATCAATTTAATGAAAGGGCTGGAAAATTTCCAGCCCTTAAAATTTTTTAGATCTAAAAAATATCATATTAATCATTTTTTTTAAATTTTGGAGTGAGAATTTCTTTGTATATGATACCTTTCAAAACATCATTTTTAGAAAAGTTTAGGATTTTTTTTATTTTGGGAATTTTTTCATAAGATAAGATCTCTACATTAGATAGTTTTTCATTTTCAAATTTTACATCTTTCTTTTCTTGTGTATTTATGAGAACTTTTTCGTGTATCTCTATTTTTTTAGGTTCTTTTGACTCATACTTAAGTTTCTCTTTCTCTTCTTCTATTTCAAATTCTTTTTCAATTATAGGAGGAGTTAATTTTATCTCCTCTAATATTTCTTCTTCACTTTCTTTTATTAATTCTCTTTTCTTTTTTTGATTAATCATATTAATTAAAGTAAGAATTATATATAAAACAATGTATAAGATTATTATTATGATAAAGGAATCCATTATCTCTCTTCCTCTTTTTTCTCCTCTTCAGAAATTTTTGAAATTGACTCTCTCATTGTTGTGTCTGCTTGAATGTTTTTAAGTTGATAGTAATCAAAAACACCTAATTTTCCTTGTTTTAATGCTTCAGCGATAGCTTTAGGAATTTCTGCTTCTGCCTCAACAACTTTTGCTCTCATCTCTTGAGTGAGGGCCTTCATTTCTTGTTCTCTTGCAACTGCCATCGCTCTTTTTTGTTCTGCCATTGCTTGATAAATTCTTTTATCTGCCTCTGCTTGATCAATTCTTAATTTTGCTCCAATGTTTTGTCCAACATCGACATCTGCGATATCAATAGATAAAATTTCAAAAGCAGTACCTGTGTCTAAACCTTTCTCTAAAACTGTTTTAGAAATTCTATCTGGATTTTCTAAAACCTCTTTATGAGTTTCAGCAGAGCCTATTGTTGTAACAATTCCTTCACCTACTCTTGCAATAATTGTTGCTTCTCCTGCTCCACCTACCAATCTATCAATGTTTGCTCTAACTGTTACTCTTGCCTTTGCCTTTAGTTCAATTCCATCTTTTGCAACTGCTGCAACTATAGGAGTTTCAATAACTTTTGGATTAACGCTCATTCTAACTGCTTCAAGAACATCTCTTCCCGCAAGATCAATTGCTGCTGCTCTTTCAAATGTTAATGGGATTCCTGCTCTTTCTGCTGCAATCCATGCATCAATTACTCTATCAACATTTCCACCGGCAAGGTAATGTGCCTCAAGTTTATCAACAGAAACAGAAAGACCTGCTTTTGTTGCTTTAATTAATGGCAAAACAATTTTTGCTGGAACTACTCTTCTTAATCTCATTCCGATAAGGTTGATTAATCCTACAGGAACTCCTGCTGCAATTGATGCGATCCAAAGACCAACTGGAATAAATGAAAATAGTATTATTAAAAGTATTACAATGATAATCACTGTAAACCAAATTCCTAATCCAAACATAGTAACCTCCTTAAAAATTATTTACAAAAAAATGTTAAAGTTTTTCAACTATAATTTTACCACCTTCAATTTTTATAACTTTCACTTTTGAATCTTTTTCAATAAATTCACCCAGCGAAATTGCATCATACCTCTTCCCATCGATTTCAATTGCTCCTGAAGGTCTTAAAGTTGTTAAAACTATTGCTTCTTTTCCAATCAACTCTTCAAGTTGTGAATAAGTAGTGTAACCTTTTTCTGTTTTTAAACTTTCTTTGAGTCCAAGTTTATTCCATATTGGAAGTTTGGGGAAAAGAAAAAGAAGAATTATAAATAAAATCAAAAGAATAGCTGAAACTAATCCGATTGAATAAAGAGCCATTGTTCCACCACCTAGAGTAAAAAATATCGATATGAAGATTAAAATTATTCCAGCAATTCCTGTTAAACCAAAACCTGGAATTAAAAAAATCTCAATTAAGAGTAAAATTACTCCTGCGATGAATAATCCCACATAAAGCCAATTTCCAAGCCCTGCAATCATGTGTCCTCCAAAAAAAAGTGATAAAGATATTATTCCCATTGTTCCTGGAACTCCAAAACCAGGAGTTGTTGCTTCAATTAAAAGACCTAAAAAGCCAATAACAAGCAAAATTTCTCTGATTGTGCTTTGTGTTATAAATCGAGCAATTTTTTCTGTTAAAGAATATTTAATATCTATAAATTCATAATTTTTTAAATTAAATTCACTTAAAATTTCTTCTATTGAATTAGCCTCAAAATCAAGAAAGCCGACCTTTTTTGCCAAATCTTTAGAAAGAGTTAAAATCTCTCCTTTTTTAACAATTCCCTCAATTTCAATATCTTTATCAACCATTGCAGCACCAATAAGCGGGTCTCTTCCATTCGCTTCACATGTTGATTCAAATTCTCCTTTAAGAGCAGAAATAGTTTTTTCAGTTGCAGGTATTGGTTCTGCTGCTCCCATACTTCCTCCAGAGGAAAATACTATTTTTTTTGTGGCAAGTGTAATTAAAGCACCTGCAGACCAAGCTCTTCCTTTTATCCATCCAATTGTGAGTATTCCTTTAGAATTTAATTCTAAAATTTTATCTCTTATTTGAGTTGCCGCATCAACTGCTCCACCAAATGTATCAACAACAAAAATTACCGCTTTTACACCATCTAAATTACTCAAACCTCTTTCAACATATTTTGATAAACCTAATTCAATTTCTCCTTCTATATGCAAAATTAAAACTTTCTCACTTTTTGAATAAGTTATGTTAAAAATAAAAGATATTAAAATAAATGTTAAAAATAAAATTCTTCTCATAATTTTATTATAACACCCTTATTTTCTATGAAAAAATTTAGTTATAATAGAAAAGTTTTAAATATAAATTCATATGGAGTTGTTGATAGATAAGTTTTAACAAAATAAAGAAAATTTATTTTAAAACATTTAAAAATTTATTTGAGACTCTTTAATCATAAGGGGTTCTAACTTTGAGGTTTTTGAAGTAATTTTTAAGTGGTAGAAGGGTTTCTTTTGAAACTGGTTTTTTCCAAGGGTATCTTGTTGGAGTGTTAAGGTGAACTTCATCTGGATGGATTTCAATAACAAAGTTTGCTATTTTTTTTATTTCTTTTAAATTTATTTGAGTAACCATTATTTGGATGTGAAGTTTTTCTTTGAACTCTTCTTTTAGTTTTCTTATACCATAAAGAATTTTTTCTATTGTTACTCCTGTTATAGGTCTATTTATTTTTTTAAAAATTTCCTCACTTATAGCATCAATTTTTACATCAATGATATCAAAATTTAAAACATCTTTTCTTACCTCATCAAGATGAAGAAGTGATGAATTTGTTAATAAAACAATAGGATTATCAGGTTTTATCTCTTTTATCTTCTGTGAGACCTCCTTTATATTTTTTGCTAAGGTTGGTTCACCTGCACCTGAAAAGGTTATTACATCAAAATCAGAATTTAAAAACTTTTTAAACTCTTCTAAAACTATTTCTCCCTCAACAAAAATTTCTCTTTTTATTTTATATAACTTTTCACTTTCTTTTAAACTGAATGGTCCAAGTTCACAATAAATGCAGGAGAAGGTGCATATTCTTTTTGTTTTCCCTAGAAGATTTATTCCAAGAGATTTTCCATATCTCCAAGAGAGTACTGGACCATAAACAACTTCTCTCACCTCTCTCTCTTCCATACATCAATATGATATCATTTAAATATGAATCTTTTCAAATTTTTTGAATTTATAAAAGGTAAAAAAGAGGAACTTGAGAGTTTTGAAGATTTTCTCCTTCTTTCAGGTTTTGGTATAGATTTTTCAGAAGAACTTATGAAGATTTATAAAAAAAGTGGAATTGAAGGTGTTAAAAAAAGTTTATTTCAAATTTTAGATGGAAGTGAAAGAGATTTAAAAGTTTTAGAAACCTCAATTTACCTTTTTTTAGGAGTAAATGGTGGAGGAAAAACAACTTCAATTGCAAAACTTGGAAGTTATTTTAAAGAAAAAGGTGAATGTGTGCTTTTTATTCAAGGGGATACATTTAGAACAGGAGCGAATGAACAACTTAAAATTTGGGGAGATAGAATTGGAGTTTCTGTTTTTATGGGAAGAAGAGGGGATGAACCTGGAAGTGTAATTTATGATGGATTAAATTTTGGATTAAATAGAGGGTATAAAAAATTTTTCATAGATACTGCAGGAAGATTAGAGACAAAAAAGAACCTTATTGAAGAGTTAAAAAAGATAAAAAGAGTTATTGAGAAAAATTTTAAGGAAATAACAGAAACAATTCTTGTTCTTGATTCAACTGAAGGAGAAAATTTATACTCTCAAGTTGAAAAATTCAATGAAGCAATGAATATAACCGGGTTTTTCATAACAAAAATCGATTCAACCATTAAACCAGGAATTTTAGTTCCAATTTATGATAAATATAAAATTCCTATTCTTTTTTTATCATTTGGAGAGGATTTAAAAAGTTTTGAAAAATTTAAGAGAGAAAAATTTATAAACCTTCTTTTCAAAGATTTTTCTTAAATATATTGAATTAATTCCTCTTTAAATCCGAGTTCTCTGAAATATTTTAAAACTTCAACGAATTCTTCTCTTGTTATTCTTCTACCCAACTCTTTGTCACCGAGAGTTTTAAAACAAGGATAATATTGTGTCATGAGTGAAATAGTTAGGTCTTTTCCAATATTTTCATTTAGAGACTCAAGAACTAATTTCGAATTTTCAACATTATTTGGCAAAATTAAGTGCCTTACAATAACACCTCTTTCAACAATTCCATTTTTATTTAGTTTCATAAATCCAACTTGCCTTACCATCTCTTTTATTGCTTTTATATTTATTTCTGGATAATTTTCTGCCTCTGAATATTTTTTTGCAATATTTTTATCTCCATATTTTGCATCTGGGAGATATATATCAATAATTCCTTCTAAAAATTTTAAAATTTCAACCTTTTCGTAACCTGATGTGTTGTATAAAATTGGAATTTTAAGACCCATCTCTTTTGCAATTGATATTGCAAGAAGAATGTGTGGAGAGTAATGTGTTGGAGTCACTAAATTAATGTTATGTGCTCCAAGATTTTGTAAGTGAATCATAATTTTAGCAAGATCCTCTATTTCATATTCTTCTCCTTCTCCATGTTGACTAATTGTGTAATTTTGACAAAATTTACATCTCAAGGAACAATTTGTAAAAAAGATAGTTCCGGAACCATTTAAACCTGAAATTGGTTTTTCTTCACCAAAATGAAGTGAGTATGTACTTATTTTTAATTTATAATCACTTCCACAATACCCCCTTTTTCCTAAAATTCTATTTACCCTGCACTCTCTCGGACATATATCACAATGAGAAAGTCGAGTAAAAAGTTCAAAACCTCTTTTTCTAATCTCTTTTTTTGATAGATAGAGGTATGATGCACTCATAGAATCATTTTTTGTCTTTAAGATAAACTACCATTCTATTGTAAGGAATTTCAATTCCTTCTTTATCAAAAGTTTTTTTAATCTCCTCAAAAAAGCGTCTTCTTGCACACCACCTTTTATCTTTCTCAATTTTCATTTTAACAAGAATAGAAATTGAGGATTCAGAAAACTTATTTACTCCCATAATTTGAGGTTTTTCTAAAATCTCATCTTCGTTTAAAAGAACCTCTCCAGCTTTTAAAATTAACTCTTTCGCTTTTTCTAAATTTGCCTCATAAGAAATTGGAACCTCAACCCATAAAAATTGCTCTCCATAACCATATTTAATAACTTTTCTTATCTCTCCATTTGGAATATAAAAAAGTTTCCCTTCATAATTTCTAATAACAGTTGTTCTTATTCCAATTTCTTCAACTGTTCCTAAAATATCATCAATTTCTATTATATCCCCAACAGAATAATAATTTTCTAAAATTAAAAATATTCCTGCTATTGCATCTTTAAAGAATGTTTGACCTGCAAAACCAATTGCAATTCCAAAAATTCCACTTGCTGCAAGAAGTGGAGTTGTATCTATATTGAATATTTTTAGAAAATACCAAATAAAAAGAAAAATTAAAAGATAATCTGAGATAGAAAATATAAGTTTTACAAGAGTTAATCTTTTCTTATAACATTCAACTTTTTCATAAAATTTTATGAATCTTCTCTTTAAAACATTTAAAAAAATTTTAATAATTAAAAAAATTGATATAAGAACAATTAATCTTAAAAAATACTCTATGTATTTTGATAGGAAATTCATATTAAAATTATAACATCAACTCTATTGACAAAAATTAAATTTGTTTTAAAAAAATTACATTGTGCTAAATCCTAGTGTTTGAGTGTTAAGGCAAATTTGAAAATCAAAGAGTGATTGAGTAAAAAGAAAAGGAGGTGTGTATGCAAAAATCAACAAAATTTTTAGCATCAATTATAATTATCACACTTTTTTAACTTTAATTTCTTTTAATTGGGGATGCACAAAGAAGGTTCAAGAGAAGAAAGTTTTAAAATCAGGTTTTATTGGTCCACTTACTGGTAAATATGCAAAAATGGGCATAGGCGGATTAAATTCATTTAAACTTGCTGTTAAACATTGGAATGATAAACCTGACACGAAATACAAATATGAAGTTGTATATTTTGATGATTAGGGTGTACCTCAAAAGGGAGTAGAAGTTGTAACAAAGGCATGCTCTGACCCAGAAATTGTAGCAGTTGCAGCACATTATAATAGCATGGTTGCAATTGCTACTGCTGATGTTTTTCATAAGTTCGGAGTTGTAAATATTGTATGGGGAGCAGTTTTGCCTGCAATAACTTATGGAAATGATTATCCTGAGGTTTGTAGAGTAAATGGAACTCAAGTTGAACAAAATGAAGCAAATGCTCAACTTACAGTTGATACTCTTGGTTTTAAGAAATTTGCAATTATTTATGATACAACAGATTATGGAAGAGGACACCTTCAATATTTCAAAGAAGCACTTGCAAGAAGAGGAATAAAACCAATTGCAGAAGAAGGTATTGTAATTGACAAAAAGATTTTACAACTGTTTTAACAAAAATTAAAGCACTAAATCCTGAAGTAATTTATTTTGGTGGATTAACACCAGAGGGAGTCAATATTAAGCTTCAGATGGATAAACTTGGAATTAAAGCACAATTTTTAGGAACATCAGGAATTATATCAGATGATTTTAACACTGCACTTGGTGAACATGCTGAAGGTGTTATTTGTATGTTAGATGGTGCGCCTGTTGAATATTTACCAGGTGGAAAGTTTTTCATGGAGGAATACAATAAAGCAGGTTATGCTGAACCACCATAAGCATATGGTCCATTTGCATATTGTGCTGCAAATATTCTAATTAGAGCAATTGAAAAAGTTGGACCTGATAGAGCAAAAGTAATTGAAGAGGTTAATAAGACTGATTATGAAGACATAATTGGAAGAATTCACTTCAATGAATATGGTCAAAATGATGTTCCTCTTGCAACACCTTATGTAAGTCAAGATGGAAAATGGGTTCCATGGCAAGATTCAGAATATGCAAAAGGAATTAGAACGCTTCCAGGATTTGCATACAGAGAAGGAAAAGAGTGGGTAAATCCATACAAGAAGCCATAAAAAGAGGCTAGAAGGGCAAGGGCAACCTTGCCCTTTTTTATTTTTGATAAAAAAAGGGAGGTTTGATGACTGGATTCTCTGTTATTTTACAAATAATTTTTAATGGAATAATGCTTGGAATTCAATATGCTATGGTTGCTGTTGGTTTTACTCTTTTTAGAGGTGTTTTAAATGTTTTAAACTTTTCACATGGAGATGTTTTTGCTCTTGGTGCATTTGTTTCACTAATCATAATTTCAATTTTTGGTGTTTTAACCTTAACAGGTGGAACTTATATTGGTGTTGTTGTTCTTATTTTTCTTTTGTCAATGGTTGTTCTTGGAGTAATTGGTGTTATTCTTGAAAGGTTAGCAGTTAAACCTGTTTCAAAAGGGCCAGTTACTATGAGTTTACTTGCAACACTCGGACTTGGAATAGCAATAAGAGAAGGAATAAGACTTTTCTATCCAAGAGGTGGTGAATCGAAAAAATTTCCAGAACTTTTTCATAAACTATTTGAAAATACAAAAGGTGCATTTGAATTTAGTGGAGTAATTTTTAGATATGAGAATATTTTATTTCTTGTTATTGGTATAATTGTTGTTTTTCTTCTTGCACTCTTTATTAACAAAACAAAAATGGGTCTTGCAATAAGAGCAGTTGCCCAAGATCCAGAGTGTGCTCTTATGATGGGAGTTAACAAAGATTTTATAATTGATATTACATTTTTCATTGGTTCTGCTCTTGCTGCACTTGCTGCAATTCTCTATGGTCTCTATTATAATACTGTTGTTTTTGATATGGGTGCTATGATGGGTGTTATAGGTTTGTCTTCTGCTGTCCTTGGAGGTCTTGGAAATATTTATGGTGCAATAATTGGAGGATTTATATTTTCTATGACAGAAGCATTATCTGCCGCTTTGATACCACGAGGATCAGAATTTATGGATGTTATTGCTTTTGCAGTTGTTATCATATTCTTAATCTTCAGACCGTCTGGAATTCTTGGTGAGAAAGTTTATGAGAGGGTGTAGATATGAAAAAAAGTGGATTAATTAATTTATTAATGGTTTTATTTATTGAAATTTTAGTGTATCTATACTCTATGATTTTTTTAAGAATTGAATCAATATGGATAATTATAATTACAATTGCTTTGATTGGTGGAATTTTATATCTTTCAAGAAAATTTAAAAAGCAATTCGATTTTATCTCAGAAAGTTTCAAGAAAAATTCAAATTTTGCAATTCTTGTTATGGTTATTCTTCTTTTTCTTTTTCCTTTTGTAAGCAAACTATTAGTTCCTCTTTATATTTATTGGCTCTTAATTGTTATTCAAACTTCATTTTTGCAATTGTCGCACTTGGATTAAATTTTCAAGTTGGCTCAACTGGAATTATGAATCTTGCTGCATCTGCTTTTTATGGTGTTGGTGCTTATACAGCAGGTTATCTTGCAATACATTATAAGCTTCCTGCAGTTTTAACAATTCCTCTTGGAGGAATCGCTGCTTCTCTTTTTGGTCTACTTCTTTTTATTCCAATTTTTAGAACAAGAGGACAATATTTTGCTTTAATTACACTTGCTTTTGGTTATATGTTTGTTTTATCTTTAAACAATCTTGATTTTGTTGGTGGACCACAAGGTCTTAAAAATATTCCCCCAATTAATCTTTTTGGATATAATTTTCAGAAACCCCCTTTTGGAACACACTTTTATGTGAACTACTACTTTCTCGTTGTTATCATTTTACTACTCACACTTGTATTTTTCCATAGATTATATAATTCTTGGATTGGGTTAACTTTAAATTACATTAGGGATGATGAATCTGCTGCAAAGGGTTGTGGAGTTTTTACAAATAAATGGAGATTGACTGCCCTTCTTATTGGAAACTTTTTTATGGGAATTGGTGGTGCAATTTATGCTCATATGATTGGTTTTATATCTCCTCCAAATTTTACCTTAACACTTGGTCTTATGTTAATTTCAATTGTTCTTCTTGGAGGAAGCGATAACATAATCGGAGTTCTTGTTGGTGCATTTATTTTGGTTCTCTTCCCAGAAAAATTAAGAGTCATAACTGAATACAGAGTTATGCTTTATGGACTTTTAATTGTTCTTGTTTTGATATTTAGACCTCAAGGACTTATTCCATTCAAAGAAAGAATTTATGACAAAAGATTTGTAAAGGAGAGTTAATATGGAAAAGAAGATAATACTATACACTGAAAATATCGAGATGAGATTTGGTGGACTTTATGCTTTGAAAAATATAAATATAAAAATTTATGAAAATGAAATTCTTGGAATGATAGGACCAAATGGAAGTGGTAAAACAACTTTCTTTAATGTAATTACAGGATTTTATAAACCAACAGGCGGAAATTTTTATTTTTTGGGCGAGAGATTAACAGGAAAAGAGCCATATGAAATTATGACAAAGGATATTTCAAGAACATATCAGGCAAGTAGAGTATGTTTTGATTTAACAGTGCTTGATAATATTTTAATTAGAACTCACTTTGTGCAAAATAGTGGTTTTGGTGAAGCACTTTTTAATAGAAAAAAATTTTATAAAGAACTTGAGGAATACAAAGAAAAAGCAATAAATCTTCTTAAGGTTTTTAATCCAGAACTTGTAAATAAACTTTATTTTAGAGTTGGAGGTTTGCCATTTATCGATAGAAGAAGGGTTGAAATTTGTAGAGCAATGATTTCTGAGCCAAAACTCATTCTTCTTGATGAGCCCTCTGCTGGAATGAATGCAGATGAAACAATGGAGCTTATGGAAGATATTGGAAAAGTACGCTCTCAAATGAAAAATGTTACAATTTTTATAATTGAGCATGATATGAAAGTTATAAGTACGGTTACTGAAAGAGTTTATGCACTAAATTTTGGACAAGTTATTGCAGAAGGCACATATGCGGAAGTTTCGAATAATATTGATGTAAAAGAGGCATATTTTGGTAAGGAGTTGGATAATGAAAGAAAATTTAATGCTTGAGATAAAAAATTTAACAACAGTTTATGGTCAAAATAAAATGCTCATTGATGTAAATATAAATGTTGAAAAAGGTAAAATTGTTTCTCTTCTTGGAAGTAATGGTGCTGGAAAATCAACTCTTATTAAGGCAATATTGGGTCTTGTTAAAGTTGTCGGAGGAAATATAGTTTTTGAAAACAGAGATATAACAAGATTGAGAACTTTTGAAAGAATCGCTCTTGGAATTTCAATTGCTCCTGAGGGAAAAAGAATATTTCCAAAAATGACTGTTCTTGAAAATTTAAAAATAGATGCATATCTTGTAAAAGATAAAAAAGAAATTGATAGAAGACTTGAAGAACTCGTTTTTCCTCATTTTCCAAGATTAAAAGAGAGATTATCACAGGTTGCAGGTACTCTTTCTGGTGGAGAACAATCTATGTTAAATATTGGAAGAGCACTTATGGCAAATCCAAAACTCATAATTTTTGATGAGCCATCTTTTGGTCTTGCTCCAATTTTAGTTCAAGAAACAGCAGAAATAATTCAAAAGATTAATAAAACCGGTATAACAGTTTTACTCATTGAGCAAAATGCTGTTATGGCTCTTGAAATTACTGATTATGGATATTATCTTCAAAAGGGTCAAATTATTGCTGAAGGAACATCAGAAGAGTTAAAGAAAGAAGAAATAATAAGAAAAGCATATTTTTAGTTTTTAATTTAAGGTCAGGAGATTTTTATTTAAAAGTGTTTTGAATTTCCTGGCCTTTTTATTTTAAATAATCAAACACAAAATTAGAAAGAGCAAGAGTTCCAATTGGAAGAACATTTTCATCTATATCAAATTTTGAATTGTGATGGGGATATGGATGCTCTTCTTTTTTGGATGATAAGAAAATATATAAACCCGGTATATTTTGAGTGTAATAAGAAAAATCTTCTCCTACCATTGTTGGTTTAGTTAAAAATTTTATTCTATTTTCATCGATTATTTTTTTAGTTGTTTCATAAAATTTATCAACTAAATTTGAATCATTAACTACAACTGGATAACCAAAATGATATTCAAATTGATAATTTCCCCTGAAACCTTTTGTTATATTTGAAATCATCTCTTCCATTCTGTTTCTAATATATATTCTTATATCTTCATCTAAAGTTCTCACTGTTCCTTCAATTTCAACACTATCTGGAATTACATTATAAGAAGTACCACCAGAGATTTTTCCAAAACTAATTACTGATGGTGAAAAAACCTCAATTTCTCTTGATACAATTTCTTGAATTGATAGAATAATTTGAGATGCAATATAAATTGAATCAATTCCTTTATTTGGAGTTGCTCCATGTGATCCTTTTCCTATAATTAAAATTTTAAATCTATCAATTGAAGCCATAAAAGGACCTTTATATAAACCCATCACTCCATTATCAATTTCATCAATGAAATTTCCAACATGAATTCCTAAAATAACATCAGGTTTTGGATTTTCAAGAACACCTTCTTCAATAAGAAGTTTTGCCCCACCTTCTTTTTCTTCTCCAGGTTGAAAAATTAATTTTACAGATCCATTTAATTTGTCTTCAAACTCCTTTAAAACTCTTGCGACACCTAAAATTATTGCCATATGACCATCATGTCCACATGCATGCATATTTTCATTTTTAGATGAATAAGATAGCCCTGTTTCTTCTTTAATAGGCAATGCGTCCATATCACTTCTTAATGCAATGACTTTATTAATGCTTTTTCCTATTGTTGCACTTATTCCTGAACATGATTTATATTCCTTGATTTCAAATCCAAGCTTTTTTAATTCATTAATAATATAATTTTTGGTTTTTGGTAAGTTTAATCCTATTTCTGGAATTTTATGAAGATTTCTTCTGTGAGTTATAATCTTTCTATCAATTTTTTTAACAAAATTTTTTAACTCTTCCATTATATGCTCCTTTAAGGGTATCTTTTGATTGGTTCTGGTTTTTTATAATTTTCAGTTTTATTGAAAATTTCTAAAACAAAATTAAGGTCCTTTTCTGTTTTCAAGTGTGCAAAAAATTTTCCACTCCAAACTCAACTTTGATGAGGAGTTATTCCTTTTTTATTAAAAAAATCATTTACTTTATTAAAATCCTTTATTTTAAATCCTATATGATGAAGACCTGGTCCATGATTTTTTAAAAATTCATAATAAACACTATTTTCATCAATAGGTTGTACAAGTTCTAGTTCAACATTTCCAATTTCACACATTGCGACAATATAATCAAATTCTTTCCTTTCCCCATTTCTTTTCATAACAATAGTAGTATCTTTATCAATTTTATAAATCTCCCAAGGACCAATCCCATACTCATCATTAAAAGTTTTTAAGGATTTCTCTAAATTTTCAACAACAATTGCAATTTGAATGATTTCTTCAAAAAGTTTTTCTTGCATAAATCACCTCTTTTAAAGATATTTATTTAATTTTTCTTTGAGGTCATCTAAATTTTTGTATCTAATCAATGTTATTTTTGGATTACCATTTATCATTGCTGAAAGAACCTTATTCTCTTCAATAAATGCAATTACTCTCTTTTTGTTTAAAAGGGCATAAGCAATTTCAAAACCAACTCCAAGAGATGGAGAATTTACATCTGCAAGAAGAACTTCTGAATCTAAAAGTGCTTCAATGTCTCTTTTATAAATATCATAATCTGACAAGATTTTCTCTGAATATGTCTGAATAATATTAAACTCTGTTGTTATTGAGTGTCCCTTCTCTTTTAAAAAATCATAAATTTCTTTTATTAAACTATCGTCTCTTTTACTTCCTCTTATTGAAAAGGCAAAATATATTTTCATATTACCTCCAATTCAATCTTTTTTATTATATAATATTTTCATGAATAAATTATTTGAAAGAATTCTTGTTTCACTTGAACCATCAAAAGAGTGAAAGATATTTTAAATTATCTTACAAAGAGTTTTAAAGATTCAAAATTTTATATTCTTTCAGTTGTAGATAAATCAAAATTCTTAGGTAGAGTTATAAAACTTTATGAAGATTATTTGAATGAACCAATAGAAAAATCATTAAAGGAGTACGAGAGTTTAATGAAAGAAAAAGATGTTGATTTTGAAATTATTTTAAAAAAAGAATGGTTAAAGATAAGGTTTTTGAAGAGGTTAAAAAAAGATTTGCTTGTTATTGGAAGTCATTCTGCTGTTGGTGTAAAAAGATTAAAACTTGGAGGCATAGCTAAAGACATTTTGATAAACTCTTACATACCTGTTTTAATTATGAATTTGTTGGTTGAGCCATCAAAAAATCCAAAGATATTAAATCCTAGAACAGGAAGCTAGTTTTCTTTTGATGCAACAATTTTTTCTTTGAAATTTGCAAGTAATTTCATTGGAACTGTTTTAGTTCTTTTTTAATAAAAGATGAAAAATTAATTGAAAGTTATTTTGAAAAAGTAAAATCTGAGGCAGAAAAAACTTTCTGTTCATGTAAATTATAAAATTTTTGAAGAGGATCAATTAAAAATCAATTTTAGAAATTTCAAAAGAACATGATTTAATAATTGGAAGTAGAGGATATAAAGGATTTAAATATAAATTAAGAAATATAATAGAAGAGTTTTCACTTGATTATATTGTAAGAAGCACAACAACTTTATCAGAAAAGCCAATTTTACTCATCTGTGATCAGGAGAAAATATGAAAAATGAAATTATTTCAATTTTAATTTTTATCATTTCATACTGTTTGATAATTTTTGATCTTTTGCCAAGATCAATAATAGTCTTTTTTACATCCTCTGTTCTTGTTTTATTAAGAATTGTAACTCCAAGTGAAGCACTTTAATTTGTAAATTAGGATGCAATAACTCTTCTTTTTTGAATGTTTACTTTTTGGTTATAACTTTAAAAGAGGTAAACTTTTTTAAAATAATAGGAAATAGGATTGTAAGAAATTTTCGTAAAAATATGGTTTTATTATTTATCTCACTTTCAATATTAACCACCATTCTTTCCGCTTTTAAGGACAGTATCACAGTTATGATGTTTATCTCTTCTTTAACAATAGAGGTTTCAAAAATTTTAGGTTTTAACCCTGTTCCATTTATATTAACTGAAATTGTTTCATCAAACATTGGAGAAAGCGCAACAATGGTTGGAGATCCACCAAATGCTATAATTGGAACTTCACTTGGATTTATTCTTTTGGTTTTTCATAAATCAATAAACATCTCAGTTGGAGTTATAGGATTAATTGGAGCCTCTCTTGCATTATTTTTGAATGGAAATAGATTTAGAAATATTTGGGAAAAAATTGATTGGGATACACTTTTATTTTTATAGGACTATTTATAATTTTGGGTTCTCTTGAAAAGGTTGGATTTTTATCTCAAATTTCAAATTTAATAATGAAAATTTTTCAAAATCCAAAACTTATTACAAGTCAATTCCTTTTTTATTTCAGGCTCCTTGTCAAGTATTTTAGATAATGTTCCACTTCCCTTTTCAATGGTTCCAGTTATTAAAAATATGAGTGTTTTAAAAGGGATTCCACTTGGAGTTCTTGCATGGGCTTTATCTCTTGGAACAAAACTTGGTGGAAATGGAACACCAATTGGTGCTTCGGCAAATGTTGTCGCCTTATCAATTCTTGGAAAAAGTGGAATAAGGGTCTCTTGGGGATATTATATTAAAAAAGTATCTATCTATGCAATTTTATCTCTTATATTTTCAAGTTAACTTCTATTATTATTTCATAGGTTCTAAAAAATAGATGAAAAGAGTTAAATCCGAATAAATACCAAAAGTTAATTTTGATGAACTTTTTTCTTCAAAAACATTTTTAATTTTTCCTTTTGGGTCATATAAACTTAAAAAATCACTTCCAACTTGAGAGTAAACAAAAATAAAAGGTTTTTCTTCATTTTCTATAAAATTTATTGCATTTTCAATTTTTTTTGAATTATCAAATGTAAAATTATTCAGTGGAAGATCTGCTATGAATTTAAAATCTCCATTTATATTAAATGTGTATCTATACATTTCATATCTATTTAAAAAAATAACTTTTTTTCCATTTAAAAGACTTTTTATTTGAGAGATTTCTGGATAACCCCTAATAAAACTCGTTGGTGTAAAAACAAAAAGTAAAATTATTAAAAAAATTAAGATTCTCTCTTTATATTTTTTAAAGAAAAAGGCACCCTCTATTAACAAATAGTATGATGGTATGATAATAAGTGATATGTAATGAAAATAAAGTGAGCCAAATAATTTAGTTATAACAAGAAACATTATAAAGTAAGTGGAAGAATAAAAAATCATAAAAATTTTATTTTCATTTTTGAGATTAAATAATCCAAATATTATAAGGAAAATAAAAATAGATAATATTAAAATTGACACTCCTTTTGAGTTAAAGAGTAAAAATGAGAAAAAGTCAGAAAAAAATGACTCAAAAGTTATATTTCCCCATCCCCTCGAAAGTTCAAACCTTCTTTTAAGTTGGATTAAAAAAATATAAGAGAAAGGTAAATAAAGAACTCCACAAATAATTGAGGTTTTTAAAGCACCCCACCTTTTCTTAATTAAAAAATAAAAAATTTCAATAAAAAAGAGAGGTATTGTTAAGTGATGTGTTAGCATCATAAGAATGTTTGAAATTATAAAATGGATTTTAAATTTTTTTTCACCTTTTAGGAGTTTAAAGAAATATAAAAGAGAAAGTGATGAGAGAAATAATGCAAGGGAATACATTCTAACAAGGGTTATAATATAAAGAAAGAATGGAGAAACTACAATTACTATTGAAAGGTATTTTGACTCTTCTTCTCCGATAAATTCATTCAATTTGAAAAGAACAATATATAAACTTAATGTTCCAAAAACAAGGGATAAAATTTTTAATAAAATTTCATTTTTAGGAAATAAATAAAGAAACAGTGATAAAACTATATGATATAAAGGAGGATGAAAATCATTTAATGAATTTTTTATTGCTGAGAGTATACCCATAGATGATATTTTTGCAGACCATGCTTCATCTCCAAAAATGAATTTTGGAACAAGTACTATGAAATTAGCCATAATAAAAATTATTAAAAGTAAAAATAGAAAACTTTTAATATTTCTTTGGTATCTAAGTTTCATAATTCATATAGTATCATAAAAAAAATTTATATTATTAATTATAATTACTTTATATAGTTTATGTATGTATTTGCCAACTTTTTTTCTTATGAAAAAGAATTGAAAGATTTTATTAAAAATTTTCCTTTTGGTTCCCAATAAATGTTGGCGCTATTTCACCAATTTATGCAAACACTACTTATAGAGTTATGAATAAAGTTTGAAAATCTAATTTATGAGATATCTGGTGAATTAATGTCAACATTTGGTTCATTACCTGAAGTTAATTTAGACAATTTAAATTGAACGATGATGAAATTCATAAAATCATTAATTTAAAAGGTATAAAACTTATTTTTTATAAAACAGAGCGGAACTAATCACAAATTATGTATTAGAAATTCCATTTCATTCTAATGTTGTTTATGTTTATTCATTTCCACCTGATTTTATAAATGAGTTAAAATTCCCGTTGAAATATGGTAGATGTTTTACCAAAGATAATCACCCAAATGTTGTTTAGCTTAACGAAAAAATATGTACGATGATTTTTGGCGATGATAATTTTGTAGGAAAAGAAGTTAATTTATTAATAGACAAAGATATTGAAAAATATAAAATAATAGGAGTAATAAAAAGTATACCAGAAGAATATATTATATTTAGTTCAAGTGTTATAATTCCATCTAAAAAGACAGGAATTAGAAAAATTATAAATTATAAAGGTGAAGAACAACTTGCAGAATCAAGTTACATATTATTTAATACCAGAAAATGGTTATGAAAGAAATTTATTAAAAAGAATAGAAAAGAATTCTTGGAAAAAAAATTTCTTTATATTGTTAATTCACATTCAATAAACCTAAATGATAATTTGTATTTTCAAATAAGAAAAGAGTGAATTTCAAATATATTAATAATAACTATTTTAACTATTTTAATCAATTTGTTAACTGTTTCTAGTTTTATTATTTTTGATATATCCTTAACTTATACCTAAAATATAAAAATTGTTTATATTATGTAATTAGTTCGTTGGTTATTCTACTGTTGATGACAATACTTATTTCAACAATTTCTGTCATTCATAGTTTAAAGGAGCCCCCTGCTTTATTAATTAAAATGCCTAAAATAGAAAAGAGAATACAAATTCAAATTATTATTCTTTTATTAATTATAACCTTGAGTATGTCAATAACCTTTACTTCATTTTCATCGATAATTAACTTAAGAAAAACAACCTTAAACTTGATTAATGACATTTCAATTGATACCTATAGAATTGTGCCATGACTAACAACATCTCAAAAATTTAAAAATGCACCAACTTATGATTTTGAAGACTATCTAGAACTAAAGAGATATTTAAAAGATGAAGCTTATATAGGTTTTAGAATTATTACTGAACCCTTTAATCTATCTATTGATAAAGAGAAATATACACTTAGATTATCTGGAGCAACTGAGGATTTTCCATTTATTTATAATTTTTCATTAAAAGAAGGTAATTGTATTAATGATACATATTTTGATATGTTTGTTGTTGGATATGAAATTTATAAAAAAGTTTTCTCAAAATAGGTGATGAATTTTTAGGAAGAAAAATAGTTGGTATATTAAATAAGCATTCAAACCTAATTGATAAAACTATTTATATATCTATTGAGGATTCCGCTTCTCAATACACTCCTATAAACTATTATGCATATTTTTTAATAAAAGCTAAGAATGAGGATAAAAGAATCTTATTGATAAAGCTTTGAATATTCTTAAAACAAGATATCCAGATAAAGATGATGGTGAAGTTAATTATATAAAAGATGATATTGAGGCAATAGTTTATTCTAGACAGGGAAATTTTGTTTAACTTATATTTATCAATTTTAATGATTTTTATTCTATCATTTATTATACCTCTTTACTTATCTTTATATGTACCAGCAAACTATGCCTCTTCTAGTACTCCAAATGAGGCTATTAAAGAGGAATAAGATTTTTGAATAAGGGGGTTGATGTCATTGCTATAAAAGATATTACACTTACTATTGGTGAACATGATTACATAACGATTATTGGACCATCAGGTTCTGGTAAAACCACTCTTTTAAATATTATAGGAACTATAGATTTACCTACAAAAAGGCGATATATTTTTTAATGGTGAAAATATTACAAAATTTATAATATAGAGTTGTCTAAATTTAGAAGGAAAGAAATAGGTTTTGTATTTAGTCATATAATCTAATTCCTGATTAAACTGCATGGGAAAATGTTTCACTTCCATTGTACTATGATGGAATAAGAGATAAAAAAGAAAGAAGAAAAAGAGCTTTTGAAATGTTAGACAAAGTGAATTTTTTACATAGGGCTAATCATTATCCTTCTGAGTTGTCTGGAGGTGAAGAACAAAGAGTGGGAATTATGAGAGCACTAGTAAATAATCCAAAATTATTTTTGGCTGATGAACCAACATGAAATCTTGATACTAAAACTTCTCATGAGATAATTGATGTAGAGATAGTAGATATTCAAATTCAAAATTAATATTATTAAAAAAATTTTTCAATTATGTTATTATTAATTTAGGAGGTTAATATGAGAGATATAACATTTGAAGTAAATGTTGAATTAAAAGAAGATTTAACTTTTGAAGCAAAAGCAAGAGAATTTTCTTTAATGATAGATGAGCCAGAAAATTTAGGTGGAAAAAACTTGGGTCCAAATCCTGTTGAATATTTACTTTTTGCTCTTGGTGGTTGCCTGGGAATAGTTATTCAAGTTATTTCAAAAGAAATGAATTTAAAAATCGATGATATAAAGATTAATTTAAAAGGTGAAATTAATCCTTTAAGATTTATGGGAAAAGATTTTTCAGAAAGAGCAGGTTATAAAAAAATAGTTGTTGAAGTTGAAATTAAATCAAATGAATCAAAAGAGAAACTTCAAGAACTTCTTAAAAAAGTTGAAGATAGATGTCCAATTTCAGATAATATAAGAAATTTGACACCAGTTGAAATTGTTTTAAAATAGATTATTTTATATTAGGAATTATACAGAGAAATTCAAAATCTCTTTCACCTTCATTAATAATTTGGTGTTCTTTATTTGGAGGTACATATACGAAAAAGTTATCAGAGATATAAAACTCTTCACCATCTATAAAAACTTTTCCATCGCCCTTCAATACAAATATTTGATGCTCATAATTGTGAGAGTGTCTTGGTGAATTCCCACCCTTTTCAATTCTAAAGTATCTAAGATGAAAATTTGGTCCTTTGATTAACCATCTAATAAATGCATTTTTTGCTCCTTGCATTTCAACAATTTCTTCTGGAACCTCAATGTAATTTTTTACAACCTTTTCCATTTTATTCCTCCTTTGTTTCTAAAAATTTATCTTTTGCTATTTTTAAAAGAGTTTTTGCAATATCTTTATACATTTGAAATCTAAATTTTCTACCCTCTTTTAATCCTATTTTTTCCTCTTTCATAAGTTGTGTAACACCCTCAAGTACAACATATTTAACTTTTATTTTATTTCTCCAAAAATAATCTGACAAAAGAATTTCAAAACCATATCTTACTTCTGGGTCATATTTAAAATTTTCCCACAAAGCCCTTACCATTCCTCTTTGACCTGATAAAAAAGGTGTTAATTTATGTGATATATCTGTTGCAAATCGCCCCTTCTCAAAAATTCCGCAAGTTGTTAGATACTCTCCTTCAATGATTGGTCTTAGGAGTTCTGTTATGTGATGGGATTTTAATCCTATTAAATCTGCATCAAGAAATAAAAGTATATCACCAATACTTTCTTTCACCCCTTCATATAAAGCATAACCCTTTCCTTTATTTTCTTTTAGATCTATAAGTTTAACCCCGATTTTTTTAGCAATAATACCTGTTTTATCAGTTGAGCCATCATTAACAACAATTATTTCATCAACAAATGGATTTTCAATTCCAACTTTAATTACATCTCCAACAGTTTTTTCTTCATTATAAGCAGGAATTATTAAACTAACTATCATATATTTCTTTTCTTAAAAAATCTATTAACTCCTCTTTTTTTATTTTAAAAATTTTACCATCAAATCTTCTTTTAATTTCAATTAAACCCTCATTTTCAAAAATTTTTCCAAAAATAACTTTATATGGAATTCCAAGCATGTCTGCATCTTTAAATTTTTCTCCTGGTGAAAGGTCTCTATCTTCAAAAATAACCTCAAAACCCTCATTTACAAGTTCCTTGTAAAAATTTTCTGCCTCTTTAAAGGTCTCTTCATTTTGTGATACTGGAATAAAAATTATGTGGTATGGTGCAATAACATTTGTCCAAACAATTCCTTTATTATCAGAATATTGTTCGATTGTTGCTGCAATTATTCTTCCAAGCCCTATTCCATAACATCCCATTATAAATGGTTTTAATTCACCATTTTCATCTTGAAAATATGCTTTCATTGATTCTGAATATTTTGTTCCAAGTTGAAAAGTATGTCCAAGTTCAATTCCAACTTTCTTAATCAGTTTTTCACCACATTTTGGACAAGGGTCACCATCTCTTACTTTTCTTAAATCAGCGAACTCACTCACTTTAAAATCTCTTGGGTATGACACATGAATATAGTGATAATCTTTTTTATTACCACCACATGCTCCATTTTTAACATATTTTACTCTTAAATCAGCAATAATTTCACCATTAAAGCCAATTGGACCAGAAAATCCAAGAGGGGATGAGGTATATTTTTCAATTTCACTCTCATCTGCTAGACGAAGAGATTTTGCATTGTAAAAGTTTTTTAGTTTAACTTCATTTATTTCATCATCACCTCTTATTAATACTAAAACAGGTTTTTCATCAATCATATAAAGTATTGCTTTAATTAATCTATCTTCACTTAAATTTAAAAATTTACTAACCTCATCAACTCTTTTCATATTTGGAGTATAAACAAGTTCAAGGGGTTCTTCCTCATAGTTTTTCTCTTCAATCTCACCACTTTTTGCTGCTTCAATGTTTGCTGCATAACCACAATTTGGACATACCACAAACTCACATTCACCCACTACAGATTCAGCAACAAATTCATGAGATATCTTTCCACCAATTGCACCAGAATCTGCTTCGACTGTGTAATAATTTAATTTAACTCTATCAAAAATTTTTTTGTATGCTTCAAAAACCTTATTGTATGTTTCAAATAAAGAATCCCATGATGCATCAAATGAGTAGAGATCTTTCATTAAAAATTCTCTACTTCTCATAATTCCAAATCTTGGTCTAATTTCATCTCTAAATTTTGTCTGAATTTGATAAAGGAGTTGTGGAAGATTTTTATAAGATCTAACTGTATTTCTTAAAATCATAGTTATTATCTCTTCATGAGTTGGACCAAGACAAAAATCCCTCCCCCTTCTATCTTTTAATCTAAATAGTTCATCTCCATAAATATCCCATCTTCCTGTTTGATCCCAAGGTTCTCTTGGTAAAAGTGCTGGAAGAAAAACTTCCTGTGCTCCAATTTTATTCATCTCTTCTCTTATTATATTCTCAACTTTTTTTAAAACTCTAAATCCAATCGGTAAAAAAGCATAAATTCCTGAACTAATTTGTCTTATAAGCCCTGCCTTTATCATTAATTTATGACTAACCACCTCAGCATCTTTTGGATCTTCTCTTTGTATTGGAATAAACATTTTACTTATATACATAACCTCACTCCTTTTTTAATAACTCTTTTTTCAAAAAAGGTATAATTTCAGATTCTTCAATAGTTGTTATCATTTTACCATTTTTGAAAAATAAAATTTTTCCTCTTGTCATTGCAATTCCAATATCTGCATTTTGCGATTCACCAATTGCATTAACTTCACAACCCATAACTGCAATTTTCAGTGGAACTTTTAAATTAGAAAAATTTTTCTTTACTTCTTTTAAAACTTTTTCAAAATTTTTATTACATCTTGAACATTTCGGACAAGATATAATTTCAATTCTATTTCTTTTTCTTAAAGAGAGGGATTCTAAAATTTTTCTTCCGATAAGAACTTCATAATAAGATTCGTTTGAGAGGGAAACTCTTATTGTATCTCCTATTCCTTTTAAAAGAAGATTTGATATTCCAATTGTTGATTTTATAATTCCATCTTCATCACTTCCAGTTGCTGTAACTCCAATGTGAATTGGATAATTAAATTTCTCATATAAAATTTCATTAATTTTTATTGTCTCAATTGGATCATCACTCTTTGCAGAAACAACTATGTCAAAAAAATTTAGTTCTTCTAAAATTTTTACTTCTCTTTCAATTGCATCAATAAGAAGTTTTATCCTTTCTCCTTCCTTTTTTTCATAAACTAAAGAACCAACATTTCCACCAACTCTAATTGGAATTCCCCTTCTCTTTGCTTCAAGAACAATTTTTTCAATGTCTTTCCTCTCTCTTATGTTTGATGGATTTAATCTTATTTTTTTAACTCCTATCTCCATTGAAAGAAGCGCAAGCTCAGGATTAAAATGGATATCAGCAATTATAGGAACTCTCGAATATTTAACAACTTTTTCAACAAAATCAATACTTTTTTTATCTGGAACTGCGACTCTAATTAAATCAGCACCTTCGTCTATCATTTTATCTATTTCTTTTTTAATCTTTTCAAAATTTTTCAAATCCCCCTTTATCATTCCTTGAAGAAGAATATTAACATCCCCTATTTTTTTATCCCCAATATAAAAAGACCTTTTTATTTTATCCATCTTAAAATATCAAAAAATGTCACAAGAAAGAGAAGTCCAAGTAAAAATATGAAACCAATCAGATGAACTAAATTTTCTTTTTCTGGTGGAACTTTCTTTTTAGTTATCCACTCATAAAGAAGAAATGGAATTCTTCCTCCATCAAGAGCAGGAATTGGAAGAAGATTTGTTAGTGCAAGTAAAATATTTAATATTGCAGAGAACCAAATTATTCCAAAAACTCCAGCAGATTTTCCTATGTTTGAAGCAACTTGAACTATTCCAACAGGTCCGACAACACCACCTGTTGCTTTTCCGGTTATGAGTAATCTTATAGATGATAAAAATAGAAGCATTACTCTTAAAACTTCTTTGAATGAAAAATATATTGCCTCATAAAAATTTAATTTCTCAAAACCACTAACAATTCCAATTACCCATCTATCTGCTTCTTTTGTTGGTTTTACATAAAAAGTTAAAGTTTCTTCTCCTCTTTTAACAACTATTTTTATCTCATTTCCATTGCTATTTTGAATTTCATTTCTTACATCATCCCATGTCTTTATCTCCCCCTCATTTATAAATAAAATTTTATCTCCACTCTTGAGTCCTGCATTATAGGCAGGAGAGTTTTCTTGAACTGAAAATATTGTTGTTGAAAGATTGTTAAAATCACCAAAAGTTGAAAATAGAATAAAGAAGATAATAAGGGCAAGTAAAATATTTGCAAGAGGTCCACCAACAATAGTTAGAAATCTACTTTTAAGGGGCTTTTTATAATATCCATCAGGAGTATTTAATTTATCATCCATTCCTTTAACTTTCACATATGCAAGAAATGGAATAATTCTTAAAGAATAAAGTGTTTCATTTTTAGTAAAAGATAATATTTTTGGACCAAAACCAATACTAAACTCTTCGACTTGCATTCCACCTTTTTTAGCCATTAGTAAATGACCAAATTCATGAGCAATTGCTGCAATTGATAAGGCGATTATCGCGTAAATTATATACAATTCTTCACCTCTTTCAAAATAAATTCTTTTAGCTCTTTTTTTAAATCTTCTAAAATAAAGATAGAAAATTCTCTTCTTTCAATTTTATCATAAACTTTTTTAAGGATTTTTCCAATTGAAATAAAACTTATCTTTTCTTCTAAAAAAAGATCTGTCAACATATCATTTGCATAAATGATCGAAAATGGTTTTATTCCACCTTCAATTCCACTTTGAACTATAACTTCAAAACAAGGAAAGCGCTCTTTTTTAAATTCATAAAATGTTAGATTTCTTTTAAAATCCAGTTTTTTATATGAAGATTTCTCTCTTTCTGGAAAAAGAAGTGCCCTCTGTATTGGATATCTCATATCTGGTTCATATAGAAGAGCAAAAACTTCTCCATCTATGAATTCAACCATTGAATGAATTATACTTTCTCTATGAATTAAAACTTCAATTTTTTCAAAAGGAATATCAAAAGTTAAATTTGCTTCAACAACTTCCATTCCTTTATTAAAAAGAGTTGCAGAATCAATTGTTATTTTTTTACCCATGTTCCATGTTGGGTGTTTAAGTGCATCATCTGGTTTAACATTTTTTAGTTCTTCTTCTCTTAAATCAAAAAATGGACCACCTGATGCAGTTATTATTAACTTTTCAATTTCATCCTCATATCTTCCAAGAGTGAGTTCCCAAATTGCATTATGTTCTGAATCAATTGGTATAAATTTCATATTTCTTTTTCTAATCTCTTTCATTATTAATTCGCCAGCAGAAACAAATGATTCTTTATTTGCTATGAAGAGTTCTTTGTTTGCTTTTATTGTTTCAAGAATCCAAAAGATATCATCAATTCCTCTTGATGCAAAAAATACTATATCTATTTCACTATCTTTTAATACATAAGGAAAAATTTCTTTAAATAGACCTGAATTTTTTGAATTTGTTATCTCTTTTAAATCTTTTGCTTTCTCTTCATTATTTATTAGAATATATTTTGGCTTAAACTCTTTATAAATTTCAATAAGAGTATTTAAATTTTCATTTGCAGATATTCCTTCAAGTTTAAATCTATCCTTAAAATTTCTAATTACATCAATTGTGCTTTTGCCAATTGATCCAGTCGCACCAACAAGGAAAATTTTTTTCATAATATAAAATATAAAATAGGAATTGTAAATATAAAACTATCGACTCTATCAAAAAGTCCCCCATGACCTAAAATTATTTTTCCAGAATCTTTGACTTTAAAATACCTTTTTATTGTTGATTCAAAAATATCTCCAATAAAAGATAAAAACACAATAATCAATGGAAGGAAAACCATCTCTTTTGTTGTAAAATTTTTATAAAAAATATTTAAGCAAATAAAGAATATATAAAGAGATAAAATACTTCCAAAAAGACCTTCGAAACTTTTTCCAGGAGAAACTTTAGGAATAATTTTTCTTTTTCCAAATTTCTTTCCTATAAAATATGCAAAAATATCTGAAATCCATATTGAAATTATTATTATGAATGTTTTAAAAATTCCTCTATTTTCTCTTAATAAAAAAAGATAAAAAAATGGGAATGTTGAAAGAATTAGAAATGAAAATGGAAATAAAACTTCTTTTAAAAAATCCTCAATTTCACTTTTTGAAACAACAAAAATAATAAATGAGAAAAGAAGAAAAATAAAGATAGATATTTCTAAATTTGAAAAATATGGAAGCAAAAGAAATGGAAAATAAAAAAAATTATTTTTTAAATTTGAGAACAAACTTACTTCATAAAAAAGGGTAAAACTTAAAAAAATTAAAAATATTTTAAGGTAAATTCCCCCAAGGTATATAAAAAAAATAAAAGATAATCCAAAGTAAATTGCTCCAATTATTCTATTTTTTAATTCAGATTGACCCAAATCTCCTCTTTCTCCTTGAATATTCAATTATTGCTTTTTCAAACTCATTCTCATCAAAATCAGGCCAAAAAGTTTCTGTGAAATATAGTTCTGTGTATGATAATTGATATAAATAGTAGTTTGAAATTCTTAACTCTCCTGATGTTCTTATCAAAAGGTCAGGGTCTTTATATGGATAAGTTAATAAAAATTTTGAAAATTCTTCTTCATTCACTTTTTTTATTCCACTCTCAATTATTTTATTAACTGCTTGAACTATATCAAATCTCCCACCATAATTTAAGCCAACAAGAAGTGTCATCTTGTTATAATTTTCAGAGTTTTCTTCAATCCTTTCAATCTCTTTTATTACAAAATCTGGAAGTTCATCTTTTCTTGACAAAAATTTAACCTTTATCCCTTTTTCAACAATTTCATCAAATTCCTTTTGAATAACCTCTTTGAAAAGATTCATCAAAAAATTAATCTCATCTTTTGGTCTTTTCCAATTTTCAGTTGAGAATGCAAAAAGAGATAAAACTTTTATTCCCTTTTTATAGGAATAGGTGACTGCCCTTTTAACAGCATTAATTCCTTCTTTATGACCATATATTCTTGGAAGCCCCCTTTGTTGTGCCCATCTTCCGTTGCCATCCATTATAATGGCAACAGATTCAGGAATTATTAAAGATTCTTCTTTCAAATCTCTTCCTTAGCTTAAAATATCTTTCTCTTTTGCTTTTTCGTGATTTGTCAAAATTTCATTATATTTATCGGTTAATTTTTGAATTTCATCTTGTAATCTGTGAGATTCATCTTCTGAGATTTTTTTCTCTTTTTCACTCTTTTTGATTTTTTCAATTGCATCTCTTCTTATATTTCTGATTGATACTCTTCTTTCTTCAGTTAACCTTTTTACAAATTTAACAAGTTCCTGTCTTCTCTCTTCAGAAAGTGGTGGGAAGAAAATTTTAATTATATTACCTTCAACTTGAGGGTTAAGACCTAAATTTGCCTCATTTATTGCTCTCTCTATGTCTCTTAATATGTTTTTATCCCATGGTTCAATTACAATTGTTTGAGGATTTATAACATTAATTGATGCTACTTGATTTAAAGGTAATTTTTGACCAAAATACATAACTCTTATCTCTTCAAGGATAACTGGGTTTGCCTTACCTAACCTTATCTTTGAAAACTCTTCAAGCAAATTTTTTTCAACCTTTTTCATCAATGCTTCAGTTTCTTGAATTATCTCTTTCATATTTATCCTCCCTTTATAACTGTTCCTTCCTCTCCTAATATTGCTTTAATAATACCATCTTTTTTCTTAATATTAAAAACTATAACTGGAATATTTGTTTCTCTTGAAAGAGATATTGCTGTTGGGTCGAGCGCTCTCAAATTTTTTATTAAAAATTCTGTATATGTTATAGATTTAAATAGTTTTGCATCTTTGTCTATTTTTGGATCTGAAGAGTATACTCCATCAACACTTGTTCCTTTCAAAATAACATCTGCCCCAATCTCTGATGCTCTAAGTGCTGCTGCTGTATCTGTTGTAAAATAAGGGTTTCCAGTTCCTGCTGCAAAAATTACAATTCTTCCTTTTTCAAGATGTCTTACTGCTCTTCTTCTTATATATGGTTCACAAACTTCAGTTAAAGTTAAAGCAGATTGAACTCTTGTCTCAAGACCCATCTTTTCAAGAATTGATTGAATAAGAAGTGCATTCATTATTGTTGCAATCATTCCGATATAATCAGATGTTGCTCTATCTATTCCAAGATTTTCGCCAAGAGTTCCTCTCCAGATATTTCCGCCACCAATAACAATTGAAACTTGGACCCCTATCTCCTTGACTTTTTTAATTTGGAGACAGAGGTCCTTAATAAAATCTATATCATACTCTTCTTCTTCTTCTTTATTTCCTTTTAAAGCCTCACCTGAAATTTTTAAGAGTATTCGCTTATATTCCATCTATTCTTTTTCACCAACCTCAAATCTTACAAACCTTTTTATTGTTATATTTTCTCCAAGTTTAGCAATTGAATCTTTTACAATATCAATTACTTTTCTTTTATCATCTCTTATATAAGGAAGTTCTAGAAGACAAACTCTTTTATAAAAATCTTCAAGTTTTCCCTCAACTATTTTTTCAATAACTTGAGATGGTTTATTCATATCTTTAAGTTGCTCTCTTATAATTTCTTTTTCCTTTTCAATTATCCCTTGTGGTATATCTTCTCTTGAAATATATTTTGGCGAATCAAAGGCAATTTGAAGACAGAGTTCATTTGCAAGTTTTTTAAAATCTTCTGTTCTTGCAACAAAATCTGTTTCACAATTTAGTTCTATCATTACGCCAATTCTTCCACCAAGATGGATATATGAATGAATTATTCCCTGTCTTGTTTCTCTTCCTGCTTTCTTCTCTGCCTGTGCAAGTCCCTTTTTTCTAAGATACTCTATCGCTTTCTCAACATCTCCTTGAGTTGCCTCAAGTGCTTCTTTACAATAAGAGATACTTGCACCAGTTTTTTCTCTTAACTCTTTAATAAGCTCCATATTTGCCATATATTAATCCTCCTTTTCTTCAAGTTCATTCTTATCTATTCCTTCTTTCATGAACTCTTCAATCTCTTCTTCACTTGTTAAGAAGAGTTCTTCAACTTTTTCCTCTTCGCGAGGAATTTCAATAACTTTTCCTTCTTTTCCTTCAATTACAGCATCTGCAATTGCTGATGTGATTAATTTTATTGCTCTTATTGCATCATCATTTGATGGAATTGGTATATCAGCAAGGTCTGGGTCGCAATTAGTATCAACTATTGCAATAACATAAGATTTTACTTTTCTTGCCTCGGTTATAGCATTAACATCCTTTTTTGTATCTGCTACAAATATGACTTTTGGAATTTTTGGAATTCCTCTGAGCCCTCCAAAAAGTTTCATGAGTTTATCTTTTTCTTTTTTGAACTCTTTTAGTTCTTTATAAGAAAATTTTTGTGTATCACCCCTTTCTTCCATTCTTATCATTTCTTCCAATCTATCTATTCTTTTTCTTATTTCATAGAAATTTGTTAAGAGTCCTCCAACCCATCTTTCATTTACATAATACATTCCGCATCTTTCTGCCTCTTCTTTTACAACTTCCTGTGCCTGTTTTTTTGTTCCAACAAAAATAATAATCTCTCCTTGTCTTATCAAATCAGAAACAAGTTTTGTTGCTCTGTCAATTGTTTCAATTGTGTGTCTTAAATCAAAAATGTGAATCCCATTTCTTTCCATAAAGATAAATTTTTTCATTTTGGGATTCCATCTTTTGACTTGGTGACCGAAGTGTGCACCAACTTCAAGAAGTTGTTTCATTGTTACTTGCATATCTTTTTATCCTCCTTTTAGGTTTTTTCCTCCGCTTCGTCATCTTCTCTTCACACCTCTTGATAATACAAGAGGCACCTTGAAGAGAATCAGAAGCGTGTGTTTTTTAAAATCTAAATCTTTATATCATAAATAAGAGGTAAAATCAATACAAATTTTTTATTATATTGACTATTTAAAGTTACAATTTTTAAATAAAGTTGTCCATTTTAAGGACCAATTATTTAGTAAATTTAAAATGATATAATAATTAAGAAATTTTTGATGGAGGTGAAAAGTGAAAATTTTTATTTCCATTGATATGGAAGGAATTTCAGGTCTAACTTACTGGAAAGAAAAAGATGAAAAGATTGAAAAATTTATGACAGAGGAGGTTTTAGCAGTTATTGATGGAATAAAAGATTTTGATAAAAATGCAGAGATAGTTTTGTGTGACTCACACTCTTATGGAAGAAATTTAGATATAAAAAGAATTTATGATGATATAAAAATAATTTCAGGATATCCAAGAGAGTTTTATATGATTTCAGGAATAGATGAAAGTTTTGATGCTGGAATTTTTGTAGGATATCACTCTCCTGTAGGTTCTTTAAATAGTGAGATGGATCACACATATTCAAGTTCAACAATTTTTGAAGTTAAAATAAATGATGAAGTTGTTGGCGAAGCAGAAATTAATGGTGGTTTTCTCGGTGAATATGATGTACCAGTTGTATTGATTTCTGGAGATGAAAAATTAAAAGATTTCTCTCAAAAATTTTTTCCTCAAACAAAATTTATAATCACAAAAGAATCACTTGGAAGATTCTCTGCTAAATTATATCACCCAGATTATGTTCATAAAATTTTAAGAGAAGAGACAAAAGAAGCACTTAAAAATTATAAGAGTGTTAAACCTCTTAAATTTGAAAAACCTATAAAAATAGAGATAACTTTTATAAATACTTTGATGGCTGAATTTGCATCTTTGATACCCTGTTCAAAAAGAGTTGATGGAAGAAAAGTCTCATTTGAAAGCAATTCTTATAAAGAGGTTTATAATTTTTTGATGGCAAGTTTATCTCTTGCTTATAATGCAAAAAATTTTTAATAAGGTGAAAAATGGATTATGATATTTTAGATTTATCATTAAGCGAAAAAGGGTTAAATAAAATTCTTTGGGCCCAAAATGAAATGAAAGTTCTAGAAACTATAAAAGAGAGATTCAAAAAAGAAGCACCTTTTAAAGGTTTAAAAATTGGTTGCTCTCTTCATATAACACCAGAAACAGCAAATTTATTAATAACACTTAAAGAGGGTGGAGCCGAGGTTTTTCTTTGTGCATCAAATCCACTTTCAACAAAAGATGATGTTGCAGCATCTTTAGTTAAGGATTTTGGAATCCAAACTTTTGGAATAAAAGGTGAGGATAAAGAAAAATATTTTAATCATATTGAAAGAGTTATATCAAAAGAACCCCAATTAACAGTTGATGATGGAGGAGACCTTACAGTAACTTTACATGAAAAATATAAATATTTAACTCAAAAAATAATTGGTGGAACAGAGGAGACCACAACAGGGGTTATTAGATTAAAAAGTATGGAGAGAGAAGGAATACTTTCTTATCCAATTATTGCAGTTAACAACGCTAAAACAAAAAGATTTTTTGATAATAGATTTGGTACAGGACAGTCAACAATTGATAGTCTTCTTCGAGCAACAAACATTCTTCTTTCGAGTAAGACAGTTGTTGTTTGTGGTTTTGGATTTTGTGGAAAAGGAATTGCCGAAAGAGCAAGAGGAATGGGTGCACATGTAATTGTTTGCGAAATTGACCCAGTTAAAGCACTTGAAGCGTATATGGAAGGATATGATGTTATGAAAATTGATAAGGCAGTGTATTTTGGATATATTTTTATAACTGCAACAGGAAATATAAATGTTATAAAAAAAGAACATATTTTAAATATGAAAGATGGTGCAATTTTAGGAAATTCAGGACACTTTAATGTTGAAATTGATATAAATGGTTTAAATGAGGTTACTCTTGAAAAAAGAGAGATAAGAGAGAATTTGGAAGAGTTTAAATTAATAAATAATAAAAAAGTTTATCTTATTTCTGAAGGTCGACTTATGAATCTTGGAGCAGCAGAAGGACATCCTCCATCTGTTATGGATATGAGTTTTGCAAATCAAGCATTATCTCTTGAATATATTGTTAAAAACAAAGGATTGCTTCAAAATAAAGTTTATGATGTGCCTGAGGAGATTGATAGAGAAGTTGCAAAAATAAAACTCAAAACTCTTAATATTGAAATAGATGATTTAACAGAAGAACAGAAAAAGTATCTATCAAGTTGGAAAATTTAATAAAAATAAAATTGGTGGCCCCAGGCGGAATCGAACCGCCATTGCCGCCTTGAAAGAGCGGTGTCCTAACCGTTAGACGATGAGGCCACCATGGTGAGCCGCGCAGGAATCGAACCTGCGACACCCGGCTTAAAAGGCCGGTGCTCTACCGACTGAGCTAGCGGCCCAATTTCATATTAATTTTACAAATTATTATAAATAAGTCAAGATATTTTAATTTAAATTAATTGAAGAACAATATTATATTTTGTAAAATAATTATAATGGATATAGAAAAATTAATTGAGAAGGTTAAAGAGATTAAAATTCCTTTTAAAAAAAGACTCCTTTCCCTTGGTATTCTAACTCAAGAATTAGAAAAGTATAATATAAAACCAATTCTTGTTGGTGGTAATGCAGTTGAGTTTTATACACTTGGAAGTTATTCAACTGAGGATATTGATATTGTCTGTTTTGAGAGAGAAAAAGTTGATAAAATTTTAAAAGAGATGAATTTTGAAAAGATAGGAAGATTGTGGTTCAACAGCGAATTAGAGATTGCTATTGAAATACCAGATGATAAATTATTTGGAGATAATGATAAGGTAAACATTGTTGAAATAGAAGGTCTTAAAATTTATATTATAGGAATTGAAGATTTAATAGTTTATAGATTAAATTCCTGTGTTCATTGGAATTTTAAAGATGATTGTGAATGGGCAAAAGATTTAATAATTTTACATAAAAATGAAATTGATTTTAACTATTTGGAAAAAAGAACAAAAGAGGAGGGAACTTTTCATAAATTAAAGGAGATTTTAAATGAGATACATAAAATTTGATGAATATTATGAAAAAAACAAAATAGAATTTATGAAAAAGAGATTATTATTGAGAGAAAAAAGATTAAGAAAATCAAGGAAAAAAAGTAAGGAAGAGTGGGATATTTTACACAGAATTTCAAAAGAAAGATTTAAAAAATCTTTAGAGAGCAAAGAGTTAGAAAAAATTGGTTTAAGAAGGTGGAGATTAAAAATCTAATACCTTGGTTTATGAGGATTTGTTTTTATTAATCTTCCCTCAAAAGCATAAATTGTTCTCTCACACAAATTTGTAATATGATCTCCAATCCTTTCGTAATGTTGACTAACCTGAAGAAGGGCATTTGCTCTTTTTATGTTTCTTGGATCTTCTAACATATATGTTAGAAGTTCTCTAAAAATTTGCGAATTAAGATCATCTATAATATCATCATCTTCAATTGTAATTTTGCTTAATTCTGTATCTTTTTCTAAAAATCCTTTTATTGCATTGTCAAGCATCTTAATGCAAATATCTTTCATTCTTGGCAAATCAATTAAAGGTTTCAAATGTGGTTCATCTGCAATAGTTAATGTTATTTCAGCAATATCGACACAGTGATCTGCCATTCTCTCAAGATCAATGTTATCAAATAATATAGCACTTATAACTCTTAAACTCTCTGCTTTTGGATCTTGAGTTGCAATAACTTGAAGCGCTTCTTTTTCTAGTTCCATAGATTTTTCATCTATTAAATCATCTCTATCAATAACTTCTTTGCATAAATTTTTATCTCTTTCTTTTAATGCAACTAAAGATTTTTCAATTTGATCTCTCACAAGAAGTGAGAGATTCACTAAATTCTCTTTTAAACTTAAAATTTTGTTTTCTAAAATTTCACTCATCTTAAAATCTCTCCTTTATCCAATTTTTCCTAAAAGATACTCTTCAGTTTTTTTGTTCTTCGGAATTGTAAACATATCTGTTGTTTTTCCGAATTCAATTAGTTCTCCAAGATAAAAGAATGCTGTATAGTCTGAAACTCTACCTGCTTGTCCGATGTTGTGGGTTACTAATATAATTGTAACACTTTTCTTAAGTTCAATCATAAGTTCCTCAATTTTTAGAGTTGAAATTGGATCAAGTGCTGATGTTGGTTCATCTAAAAGTAAAATTTCTGGATTCATAGCAAGTGCTCTTGCTATACACAATCTCTGCTGTTGTCCTCCTGACAGAAAAACACCTCTTTTGAAAAGATTATCTTTAACTTCATTCCAAAGGCCACTTTTTTTAAGAGCATCTTCAACAATTCTATCTTTCTCTTCTTTTGAAAGTTTAACACCAGTTAAAATATAACCAGCAATTACATTGTCATATATTGACATAGTAGGAAATGGGTTTGGTTTTTGAAAAACCATTCCAATTTTCTGTCGTACGATCATAGGATCCATTTTATAAATATCTTCTCCATTAAGAAGAATTTCTCCTTCAACCCTTGCTTTTGGAACAAGTTCATGCAATCTATTAAGGCACCTTATAAAAGTTGTTTTTCCACAGCCAGATGGTCCTAAAATTGATGTTATTTTGTTTTTGTAAATATCTAAATTAACTTCATTAAGAACCTTTTGTTCTCCAAAATAAGCAGATAAATTTCTAATCGATAAGATTACATTTTCCATCTTTTCTCTAAAAACCTTCCTAATAAATTTATAGATAAAACAATTATAATCAAAATTATAGATGCTGCAAATGCTTTGTTGTGCCACTCCTTATAAGGACTTGTTGCATAAACAAAGATAACATATGGAATTGTACTCATTGGTTTGAATATATTAAAGTTTAAAAATTGATTTCCAAATGCTGTAAAAAGTAGTGGTGCTGTTTCTCCCATAATTCTTGAAATTCCCAAAAGAATACCTGTTACTATACCAACAAAACCATATGGTAAAAGAACCTTTAAAACTACTCTATAATAAGGTGCACCAAGAGCAATTGCCCCTTCTTTTATTTCTTGTGGGACCAAATTTAAAATCTCTTCAGTTGATTTGATAACAATTGGAAGCATCATAATAGCTAGAGCGATACTACCTGAAATTGCAGAGAAATGCCTTAATGGCTTAACAATCCAAATATATGCTATGATACCCATTACTATTGATGGAATTCCTTGAAGGGTATCAACTAAGATTTTTACAAATTCTGAATATTTTGTTTCTTTATTTTCAGAGAGAAAAATTCCAACGATAATTCCAATTGGAATTGCAATTAAAGATGCAAATCCTACAATTAAAAAACTTCCAACTATTGCATTTAAAATTCCGCCCCCTGCTTCTCCCATAGGTCTCGGAAGAGATGTTAAAAATCTTAAATTTAAATATTTAATTCCTTTTAAAAATACAAAATAAATAATCAAAAAAAGAGGAACGATAGAAAAATATGTAAAAGTTATTATAAAACTCTTAAAAATTTTATCTTTTTTTATCCTGTTTCTGTAATTAGATTGAACATAAATCATTTTAAATACTAACCCTTCTTATAATAAATCTTCCTAATATATTTAAAACAACAGATACAACAAAAAGAATTAAGCCTATTTCTACTAAAGATGAGAGATGTAATGTTGAAGTTGCTTCTGTAAATTCATTTGCAATTAAACTTGCCATTGTTTGTCCAGGTGAGAATATACTTTTTGGAATTCTATTGGCATTTCCGATAACCATTGTTACAGCCATTGTTTCTCCGAATGCTCTTCCAAATGAAAGAAGAAAGCCCCCAAAAATTCCTTTAAATGAAAAAGGAATTAAAACACCTTTAATAACTTCAAATTGTGTTGCTCCAAGTGAAATTGCTCCTTCTTTAACTTCATCTGGAACAAGAGAAAGCACTTCTTTTCCAATTGATGCAGAATATGGAATTATCATTATTGAAAGGATAAGTGAGGCAGTGAATATTCCAACTCCAATTGGTTGAATTCCAATTTTTGCTTGTATGTTTCTTATGAATGGTGCTAAAATAAAAAGTCCCCATAACCCAACTATAACAGATGGAATTCCTGCAATAAGTTCTATTAAAGTTTGAATTATTTTTGATACAGTTTTATTTTTTAAAATCTCAGATAGATAAATCGAAATAGAAAGTGAAAAAGGTATTGTTATTAAAAGAGAGATAAAAGAAGTTAAAAGAGTTCCTATTATAAACGGAACTGCACCAAATTTCAGGTTGACAGGGTCCCAATCTTTTATGAATAGGAATTTTATACCGAACTCTTTTAGAGATGGAACTGAATAAAAAATAAGAGAGAGAAATATTGCTGAGAGAAGAACTATCATTAAAATTCCACCTAATAAAAGAACAAATTTAAAGACCCTGTCAACCTTCATCTTTATCTTATTATACTATTTTATAGGTTTTCCTGCGAATGTAATACTTTTTATATTTTCTTCATTTATTTTTTTAACTGCATCTGGAATTCTTGCATAAAGAAGTTGTTCATTATAATCCTGTCCCTCAGAATTCATCCATTTTAATAATGCAACAAGTGCTTTTGCTCTATTTAAATCTCTTCCACCATAATTTTGCTCTTTATAAACTATAATCCATGTGAAACTTGAAATTGGATAACCATCTGGATTATCAGTATCAACTATAGAAACTTTAGTATGTTTTGGAATTGAAACATTTGCCGCGGCAGAAACTGCCTTTAGATCTGGATCAACAAATTTACCAGATTTATTTCTTACCATTGCATATGGCATATTATTCTGTTCAGCGTAAATTTTTTCAACATAGCCCACAGCTCCAGGTGTTTGTTGAACAATACCAGCAACTCCAGCATTTCCCTTTCCACCAAGACCTACTTTCCAGTTTAGAGATTTTCCTTTACCCATCTCTTTTTTCCATGTTTCACTAACCCTAGAAAGAAAATCACTAAAAACAAATGTTGTTCCACTACCATCAGATCTATGAGCAATTGTTATATCTAAATTTGGTAATTGGATATCAGGATTAAGAGATTGAATTCTTGGGTCATTCCACTTTGTTATTTTACCCATGAAAATATCAGAAATGACATCTCCTGTAAGTTTCAATTTGGGATTACCTGGTAAATTGTAAGTTACAACAACAGCTCCAAGTGCAACTGGAATATGAATTATTTCTGCTCCTGCTTTTTTCTCTTCTTCATCTGTCATTGGAGCATCAGTTGCACCAAAATCAACAACTTTCTCAATTAACTGTTGTATTCCACCACCTGAACCAATTCCTTGATAATTAACTTTAACTAAATTTTTAGTTTTTGTGTAATAAACATCAAACCATTTTGTGTAGAGTGGTTGAGGGAATGTAGCACCTGCGCCTAAAAGTTCAACAGGTTGTGCTTTTTCCTCTGTTTTACATCCATAGAAAGTTACTAATGAAAAGATAAGCCCTAGAATAATAAGGCTTAAAAGAAACTTTTTCATAAAAACCTCCTAAAAAATTCTTTCACGAAATCATTTTTTCACAACTTAGTTAATTAAATTTAATTTTTTTGTTAATTTTCTGTTAAGTTTTGAGGAAAAGTTATTTTAAATTTTGTACCTCGACCCACTTCACTATCAACTTCAATTTTTCCATTATGAAGTAAAACAATATGTTTTACAATTGAAAGACCCAAACCAGTGCCACCTGTTTTTCTTGATCTTGATTTATTAACAACATAAAATCTCTCAAAAATTCTATTCAAGTGTTCCCTTGGAATACCTATTCCACTATCTTCAATTTCAAAAATTACATTTTTCTCATCCCTGTAAAAACTTATTTTAATAAAACCCTTATCAGTGTAATTTATAGCGTTATCTATTAAGTTAATTAAAACTTGCTCAATTTTAAATTCATCCCCTAAAATATTAGTATCTTCTGTTTTTATATCAACAATCAATTGAAGCCTCTTTTCTTTAATTTTGTTTTCAAAAATTTTTAAAGCACTCTCAAGAGTTTCTTTGTAATCAAATTTTTTAATTTCAATTTCCCTTTTTTCTTCAAGTTTTGAAAGTAGAAGAAGGTCATTTATAATTTTAATCATTCTGTCTATGTTTCTTTTTATTATTTCTAAATAGTTTTTACTTTTTACTTCACTTTCAATAGTTTCAATAAATCCCTTTATAACTGTTATAGGAGTTTTAAGTTCATGTGAAGCATCTTTAACAAAATCTCTTTTGATCTCCTCAAATTTTTTAATCGATGTTATATTAAAAATTGTAAAAACTTTTTCTTTTGTTTTTTCAATTGAGTTTTTACAGATAAGATAATATTTATTAGATTTCTCAAATTCCAATTTTTCATAAGCATCTTTTTTTAGTCCTTCCTTGATAAAATCAAGAAGATTTAAATCTTTAATTATCTCCCAGTAATGCCTATTTATATAATTTTTCTCATTAAAAAATTCCTCAAATTTTTTATTTGCAAATGTAATTTTACCTTGTGAATCAACAACAAATATAATTTCACCAGTAGATGAAAGAATTGAGTTTAATCTCTCTTTGTCAAGGTCAACTTGATATAAAAGATTTTCAATTCTTTCTCCAAGTATATCTATGCTATCACCTAATTCTTTGAATTCATCATCTTTTAAAATAACCTTTTCTTTATAATCTCCTCTAAGGAGATTCGAAATTTTATATTTTATCAATTCAAGGGACTCTTTTATATTTTTTGAATAAATGTAGAAAATATAAAAACCTATTAAAAGTGAAATGATTGAAATCATTGCTATTTCAGAAATTAACATAGATATTACTTTATTTAACTCCTTTAAAGACAAACTTGTTCTTATAATATAAATATTGTCATTTATTTTTAAAGGAACAGCAATATAAAGCATATCTTCGTTTGTTGATGTTGAAAATCTTATTGATTTTCCAACAATTCCATTAAGCGCTTGAATCACTTCTGGGCGCGCTTTATGATTTTCCATTGTTTCAATATCTAAAATTGAATCACCAAGCACAACGCCACTTTCATTTATAATAGTTATTCTAAATCCCTCTAATGTTTTTATCTTTTTGATAAAATTATCAATCTCATTTAATTTATTAAATTCAATAAGATTTCTAATTTCCTCTGAAACAGAATTAGCGATCATAATTAAATTATTTTCATAACCCTTTATAAATTCTCTTCTTATATAAAAAGATGATATTGAAATAATCAAAATAAAAGAGATTGAAAGTGAAATTAATATTTCTCTAATTAATCTTTTCTGCAAATTACTCTTTTTCAAATTTATAACCAACTCCTCTCACATTTTTAATCAAATCACCATAATTTTTAAGTTTATCTCTCAGGTGCTTTATATGTACATCAATTGTTCTATCAATTACAATTTTATCCATTCCCCACAAGATATCAAGAAGTTCATCTCTTGAAAAAACCTCTCCTTTTCTTTTATAAAGTGCAAGTAAAATATTAAATTCTGTTTTTGTTAAATTTATCTCTTCTTCATTTATAAAAACCTTGTATTTTTTTGGATAAATTATAAAATTTTCATCTACCATAATTTTCTCTTCCTCTTTTGATAGTTTTGTTCTTCTTAAAACTGCTTTAACTCTTGCAATTAATTCTCTAACTGAAAAAGGTTTAACAATATAATCATCTCCACCAATTTCAAATCCTACAACTTTATCAATTTCACTTCCTTTTGCTGTTAAAATAATTACAGGAGTGTTAGGATATTTACTTTTAATTAATTTTACTAATTCAAAACCATCAATATCAGGAAGCATAAGGTCAACTATCACAAGATCCAAACTTTCTTTCTCAAGAGTTTTAATTGCGTTTTCTCCATTTTCAAATAGATATGTTTTGTAACCTGAATTCCTGAGGTTTACATCGATTAGTTCTAAAATGTCTTTTTCATCATCAACTATTCCAATTTTTTCATTCATTTCTTTATTAAATTATACAATTTCTTTTATGTTAAAATTTAAAATATGAATGAGAGTTTACAAGAATTGAAAAATTTCATTGAGTCTTCTAATAAAATAGTTGCTCTAACTGGTGCAGGAATTTCAACTAATGCAGGAATTCCAGATTTTAGAGGTCCTATGGGAATTTACACAACAAAAAAATATGACCCTGATAAAACTTTTGATATAAATTATTTTTTAATTGAGCCAGAGTACTTTTATGATTTTGCAATAGATTTTTTATCTCTTCTTGAAAAGGTTGAGCCAACTTTCACACATTTATTTTTAGCAAAACTTGAAAAAGTTGGAAAATTGAAAGGAGTTATAACTCAAAATATAGATATGCTTCATGAAAGAGCAGGAACAAATAATGTTATAACTCTTCATGGTTCTATTGAAAGGTCATTCTGTTTAAATTGTGGAAAACAGTTTTCTCTAAAGGAAATGAAAGAAAAAATAAAAAATGAAAAAGTTCCAAAATGTGATATTTGCGATGGGTTGATTAAGCCAAATATTGTATTTTTTGGAGAGAGTGTTCATGATTTTGATAAAGCAATAAAAGTTACAAGAAACTCTGATTTGCTTCTTATAATTGGAACGAGTTTAAAAGTTTATCCTGCATCTCTAATTCCAAGCTATTCAAAAGGAAAAGTTGTTATTATAAACAAAGGAGATATATCACTCAGGCATATAAATTATGATCTTTATATAAATTCAGATATTGATGAGGTTTTTAAAGAGTTAGATAAAATTTTAAACTTGGAGGTAAAAGATGATTGAAGAAAAAATTAAAGAGTTGGGACTTTCTTTACCAGAACCATCAAAGCCAGTTGGTTCATATATTCCATGTAAAAGAGTTGGTAATCTTATCTTTTTGTCAGGTGTTATTTCTGATAAAAAAGGAAAACTTGGGGAAGGTGTTAGTTTAGAAGAAGGATATGAAGAGAGTAAAAAAGTTATATTAAAACTTCTTTCTAACTTAAAAGAGTTTTTAGGAGATCTTGATAAAGTTAAAGAGATAATAAAAATCGAGGGATTTGTGGCATCTGGTGAAAACTTTTTTGATCATCCAAAGGTTATAAATGGAGCAAGTGACGCTCTTTTTCAAATTTTTGGTGAAAAAGGAAAACACTCAAGAATCGCAGTTGGTGTAAAGAGTTTGCCATTAAACTCAGCAATAGAAATTTCAATGATTGTGGAGGTTTATGAATGAATAGAGAGGAAGCGATTAATTTAATTAAACAAAAACTTCAAGATGCTAATTTAGTTAATCACTCAATTGCAGTTGGTGCCATTATGAAAGGTGTCGCTAAATTTTTAGGAGAAGATGAGTTAAGATGGGAATTGTGCGGAATTTTACATGACATAGATTATTCTGAAACAAAAGATGACCCATTCAAACACTCATTAATTGGTGGTGATATTTTAAAATCGATGGGTTTTGATGATGAGTTTGTAAATGCAGTTAAATCTCATAATGAAAGACATGGAATTACCAGAGATTCTCTTCTTGCAAAAGCACTTTATGCAGCAGACCCCCTATCTGGTTTAATTGTTGCAACTGCCCTTGTCATGCCTGATAAGAAACTCGGAAGTGTTAAGGCAAGTTCTGTAATTAAAAAATTTAAGACAAAAGAGTTTGCAAGAGGTGCTGATAGAGAGCAGATTAAAACTTGTGAGAGTGAACTCAACATTCCGCTTGGAAAATTTATTGAGATTGCTCTTGAATCAATGAAGGAGATTTCAGAGGAAATTGGTCTCTGAAGAATTTATAATCAATTTAGATTTTTTAAATTTAAAAGTTATAATTCAAAATAATAAAATTTTAGAAATAGATATTGTAAAAGAAAAAAATTTAAACTCAAATACATTAAAAAATCACAAAAAATTAATTGATGAAATAAAATATTATTTTTATGGAGATAAAGATAAATTTGATTTAAATATAGTTAACCTAACTAATCTAACAGATTTTCAAAGAGAAGTTCTTTTTACTTTAACTAAAGTTCCGAGAGGAAAAGTTACAACATATAAAAATCTTTCTTTAAAATTAAAAAGAGAAAAATCATACAGAGCAGTTGGAAATGTTTTAAGAATAAATCCATTTCCAATAATTATTCCATGTCATAGAGTCATTAAAAGTGATTTTTCTGTTGGAGAATATGGTTATGGTAAAGATTTAAAAAAGAAATTACTTATTTTTGAAGGAGTTTTATTTTCAGATGATAATAGAGTTAAAAGTGAGTGTGTTTTATAATTAATTTATGAAAAAGATAGTTATTTTTTTAATTATTCTTTTTTCAATTTTTCTTTTTTCATGTAAAAAGGAAAATGGGATAATAAAAATAGGAATTAATATAGATTATCCACCATTTTCATATAAAGATAATGGAAAGATAGTTGGATTTAACATTGACTTTTTAAATCTTCTTTTAAAAGAGTTAAATTTTGTTGGAGAATATAAAGAAATTGAAGATTTTAATTTTGATCCACTTTTAAATAATGAAGTTGATATTTTAATAGGAGGATACCCTTTAAAGTATAAATATCCTCAAGGAGTTTCAATTTCTATGCCCTATTTTGATTTATCCTATTTACTTATTTCAAGAAGTGATTCGCCAATTGATTCAGTAAAATCTCTTGAAGATAAAACTTTAATTCTTCCGCTATACACATATGCAGAGGAAATTGTTAAAAATGTTAAAAATCTTGCAAAAAATCCATATAAAAATTTTAATGAAGCAATAAAAAGTTTGGAAAATAGAGATGCTGATGCAATTCTTATTGAGAAAACAGTTGTTGATATATACAAATTAGATGAAAATAAATTTTTCAAAACAAAGGTTTATGATAATGGATTGGTTTTTGTTTTAAGAGATGATGAGAATGATTTAAGATATAAAATAAACAATTCAATTTCAAAGATAATAAATGGAAAAAAATATAATAAATTAATTTTAAAGTGGTTTGAGGAGGAGAGATGAAAAGATTTAAAGTTGCAGTTTATGGAACAGGTGCTATGGGAACTGGAATTATTTCTTTAATTCTTGAAAAAGAAAATCTTGAGTTAGTTGGAGTTGTTTCAAAAAGAAAAGAGAGGGAGGGAGTTGATATTGGTGAAATTTTAGGAAAAGATAAAGTTGGAATTAAAGTATCAACAGATCCAATTGAAGTAATTAAAAAAGGGGTTGATGTTTTTATACATGCAACATGTTCAAGAGTTAAAGATGCATATCCTGAAATTGTTCCACTTTTAAAAAATAAGGTAAATGTTATAACAATTGCTGAGGAGATGACATATCCTTGGAGAGCATCAAAAGAGTTAGCAGAATCTCTTAATTCTTTAGCAAAAGAGAGTGGAGTTTCACTTCTTGGAACAGGAGTAAATCCTGGATTTGTTTTGGATACTTTGATAATTGTATTAACAGGTGTTATGAAAAAAATTGAAAAAATTTATGCTAAAAGAATTAATGACCTTTCACCTTATGGACCCTCTGTTATGAGGACTCAAGGAGTTGGTACAACTTTAAAAGAATTCAATGATGGTTTGGAAAGTGGAGAGATTGTTGGACATTTTGGATTTCCTGAATCAATAAGTATGATATGCGATGCTTTAAATTGGAAACTTGAAAAGATAATTGAAACAAGAGAGCCAATTATTTCAAATGTTTATAGAAAAACTCAATTTGTTGAGGTTAAACCTGGAATGGTTGCTGGATGTAAACACACTGCAAAAGGTATTGTTAATGGTGAAGAGAAAATAATTCTTGAACATCCTCAACAAATTTTACCTCAACTTGAGGGAGTTGAAACAGGAGATTATATTTTTATTGATGGTGAGCCACCAATAAATTTTGTAAATAAACCAGAAATTCAGGGAGGAGTTGCAACAATTTCAATTGCAGTTAATATGATACCACTTGTTTATGAAGCAAAACCAGGTTTACTAACAATGAAAGATCTTTCTATTCCAAGATTTTTAGTTTAAATGTTTTATGAAGTTCTAACTTTAATAGTTAAATCTTGTAGCTAATAATTTATTGGGGAGGGGGAGTAAATCTTTTAAGAACTTTTTTGAGGTCATACAAAATAAAATCTTGCTTTATGATAAATTCTTCATTTTTGGTCTTGTTGTTTTATCTAATATTATTCTTTGGACAGGATACTTCTCAATAATACTTAACTTAAACTTTAAAAATTATTTTGTCGGTGAAATTTATAACATAATTGGTTTTTTAATAGTTCTTATTGGAGCACTTCTCTTTTTTATGGAAAACTTTAAATGAAAGAGTCATGGAGTACATACACAAAGCCAAATGAAAAAATTGTAATTATTGATAAGGGATTGTATTCATTTATAAAACAACCAATATATCTTTCCTTAATATTAATGACAATAGGAACAGTTTTAGTTTTTCCTTTTGGTGGAATTTTATATCAGGTTTTTTAATAAACATTCTTTATATTCTTAAAATGATTTTTGAAGAAAATATGCTTATTAAAACAGTTCCTGAATATAAAAATTATATGATGAGGGTTAATATAGATTAATACCATTTTGATTTTAAAAACTCTTTTCAGAAAAAGAAAATTTTTTTATTGACTTAAACTATATAAGGTTGTAAATTTAAATAAAGACCCCTAATTTTTTAGGAGGAGACAATGGATAAAAACATAAAACTTTCGCCTCAAGCAAAACTTGTTCTTGAAAAAAGATATCTAAAGAAAAATGAAAAAGGAGAAGTTATCGAAACTCCTTTTGAACTTTTTGAAAGAGTTGCAAGAGTAATAGCAAATATTGATAGAACTTATAACAAAGATGTAGATATAGAAAAGGTATTTGAAGATTTTTTAAACATGATGGTTAATTTAGAATTTTTACCAAACTCACCAACTCTTATGAATGCAGGAAGAGAACTAGGAATTCTTTCTGCCTGTTTTGTTCTTCCAGTTGGTGACTCGCTAACAGAAATCTTTGATGCAGTTAAATACACTGCCCTTATTCACCAATCAGGTGGTGGTACTGGTTTTTCTTTTTCTAGATTGAGGCCAAAGGGGGATATAGTAAAATCAACAATGGGAGTTGCATCAGGTCCACTTTCTTTTATGGAGGTTTTTGATAAAGCAACAGAAACAATAAAACAGGGTGGGGTTAGAAGAGGAGCAAACATGGGAATTTTAAGAGTTGATCATCCAGACATTTTAGACTTTATAATTGCAAAAGATAAAGAAGGTGTTTTAACAAATTTCAACATTTCTGTTGCAATAACAGATTATTTTATGAATAAATATTTCAATGATGAAGAATATGAACTTATAAATCCAAGAGATGGAAGAGTTTGGAAAAAATTAAGAGCAAGAGATGTTTTTGAAATGATAGTTGAACATGCTTGGAAAAGCGGAGATCCAGGAGTTATTTTTATAGATAATATAAACAAGAAAAATCCAACACCTCACCTTGGCGAAATTGAATCAACAAACCCCTGTGTAGTTGGCGATACATTAATTTCAACAGAATTAGGTTTAATGAAAATAAGAGATATTGCAAGTTTATATTCAGAAGGTGGCTTACAAATATTAACTGATGAAAGTGTTATAGAAAATACACATTCAAATGAGGGAAATATAAAACTTAAAACCAAGAGAAGTTTAAAACTTAATACTATTATAAGAGCATTTAAAACAGGTGTAAGACCAGTTTATAAACTTGAGACAAAATCTGGATATGAATTAATTGGAACAGGTGATCATAAAATAATGACAACTGAAGGTTGGATAGAATTAAAAAATATAATACCTAATAAACATAAAGTATTATTACAACCAGGTGAAGGAAAATTTAGTGAATATTGTTCTTTAAATATAGAAAACACCTTTATTGGTAAAAACAATAGAAGTTTTAAATTAAATTTACCAAATAAATGGTCAAAAGAACTTGGTGAAGTTTTAGGATGGCTTATTGGAGATGGATGGTTAAGGTATGGAGATAATAATCCAAGAGTTGTATGGACTTTTGGATATGAAGATAAAGACATAATGATTTATTTCAAAAAGATTTTGAATTCATATTATGGCAGAGAAATTAAAGAAGTTTTAAGAAAAAACAATGTTTATAATTTATCTTATCATAGTAAATATTTTGTTGAATTTTTTAAAAAACTAGGAGTAAAACCAGTGAAATCAGAAGATAAAGAAGTTCCTGAATCTATATTTTTAGCACCAAAAGAGGCAGTTTTAGGTTTTCTCAAAGGTATATTTAGTGCAGATGGAACGATAAGGGATCATCCAAGGAGCGATAGTTCTTGGATAGTCCTCTCTTCAAAGAGTTTAAAACTTTTAAAACAAATTCAAATTTTGTTGATTAATTTAGGAATTAAATCGAGTATTTTAGATAGAAGCAGGAAACCAAGAGAGGGAACTTTTCTATATATTACAAAAAATGGAGAAATTAAAACAAATAAAACCGATGGTAAATTATATGAATTGTGTATTTTTGGAGAAAATAGAGAAAAATTTAAAAATTTAATCGGTTTTTTAAATAAGAGAAAACAAGAGAAATTAGAGAATATACATCATCCAAATTACACTGAAGAAGATTTTATTGATGAAGTAAAATCTGTAGAATATATTGGAGAAGAAGAAGTTTATGATTTAACTGAGCCATTCACTCATTCAATGATAGCGAATGGAATTGTAGTTCATCAATGTGGAGAGCAACCTTTATTGCCTTATGAATCTTGCAATTTAGGATCGATAGATGTTTCAAAGTTTTTTAAAGATGGAAAAATAGATTATGATAGATTGGGGAAAGTTGTAAAAAATGCTGTTCACTTTCTTGATAATGTAATTGATGCAAATAAATTTCCACTTAAACAAATTGAAGAAAAAACAAAACTAACAAGAAAAATTGGTCTTGGAATTATGGGTTTTGCAGATTTGCTTATAAAGTTAAGAATTCCATACAATTCAGAGGAAGCAGTAAATTTAGCAACAGAACTTATGTCTTTTATAAGCAAAAAAGCATGGGAAAAGTCAGAAGAGTTAGCACAAGAAAGAGGAGTTTACCCTGCATGGAGTGGAAGTATTCATGAAAAAGAAAATAGAAAAGTTAGAAATGCAACTGTTACAACAATTGCACCAACAGGGTCAATAAGTATAATAGCAGGTTGCTCTTCTGGAATTGAACCAATTTTTGCACTTGCATTTAAAAGACAGGTTGCAATTGGTCAGTGGTTTGAAATCCTTCCTCTTTTTGAAAAAGAATTAAAAGAGAGAGGTTTATATAGTGATGTACTAATGGAGAAAATTGTTGAAGAGGGAACAGTGCAGCACATTGATGAAATTCCAGAAGATATGAAAAGAATATATATAACAGCACATGATATTGAACCTGAGTGGCATATAAAAATTCAGAAAGCATTTCAAGATTGTGTTGATAATGCAGTTTCAAAAACAGTTAATTTAAGAAATGAAGCAACAGTTGATGATGTAAGAAGAGTTTATCTTATGGCATATGAACTAGGACTCAAAGGAGTTACTGTTTATAGAGATAGATCTAAAGAAGTTCAGGTTCTTGTAAAAGGAAAAGAGAAAGAGGAAGAGAAAGAGAGAGAAAAAATTTCTCCAAGACCAAGACCGAAAATTACTTATGGTGCAACAATTAAGATGAAAACAGGTTGTGGAAATTTATATGTAACAATTAATGAAGATATAAATGGAATATGTGAGGTCTTTTCAACTCTTGGAAAAGCAGGAGGTTGCGCTGCATCACAAACTGAAGCTATTTCTCGACTTATTTCCCTTGCTTTAAGATCTGGAGTTTCTCCTGAACCAATAATTGAACAACTTAAGGGAATAAGATGTCCCAATCCAATTTGGCAAGATGGAGACAAAATTCTTTCATGTGCAGATGCAATTGCAAAAGCAATTGAAATTTATCTTTCAATGAGTAAAGAAGAAAAGAAAGAGTTAAAGTTTGAAGAAAAGATAGTTCCTAAAATTGAGACACAACCTCAAAAATTGGATGTTCAAATTTGTCCTGAGTGTAGTTCGCTCATGATGAGTCAAGAGGGTTGTTATACATGTCCAAATTGCGGTTATTCAAAATGTGATTAAATGAAAGAAAGCGCTGATTTATTAATTTATAACATAAAAGAAATAGTTACACCTTTCGATTCAAAATTAAAAAGAAGCAGAGATTTAAAAGAGTTAAAAATAATAGAGACTGGCGGAATTGCAATAAAAGATGGAAGGGTAATTTGTGTTTCATCAACAGATGAAGTCTTAGATAGATTTGAAAGTCAAAATAAATTAGATTTAAAAAATGAAAACATACTTTTGCCAGGATTTATTGACCCACATACTCACATTCTTTTTGGTGGTTCAAGAGAAGATGAGTTTTTGTTAAAAATTAAAGGTGAGTCATATCTTTCAATTCAAAAAAAGGGCGGAGGAATTTATAAAACTCAAAAAGATACCACATCATTAAGTGAAGGTGAATTAATCAGAATAACAAAAAATAAAATTTTAACTGCAAATTCTTATGGAATATTATCTCTTGAAATAAAAAGTGGATATGGTCTTTATATTGAAAAAGAGATAGAACTTTTAAAAATCATTAAAAAATTAAAAAATGAAATTAAATCAAATATTGTATCAACATTTTTGCTTCATCTTGTTCCAAAAGATATAGATAAAAAAATTTTTTTAAATGAGGTTAAAACTGTTCTTCCTAAATTAAAAAATGAATATTTAATTGATTTTATTGATATTTTTGTTGAAGATGGTGCATTCACAAAAGAAGATGCTATAGAAATTTTAGAAGAAACACAAAAATTAGGAATTTTTGTTTCTCTTCATATCGACCAGTTTAACAATTTAGGAGCGTTATCCCTTGCATTGAAATACAATATAAAATCTCTCTCTCATCTTGATTTAACAACTGATTCTGAATTAGAAAAATTGAAAGAAAAAGACATTATTGGAATAATTTTTCCTCTTGAAAGATTCATTTTTAAAAGAGAAGAGAATAGAGGAAGAAAATTGATAGATTCAGGAATTCCATTGTCAATTTCAACAGATTTTAATCCAGGTACATCACCATCATTAAATTTTCCATTAATTATTTCTTTAAGTTTAATAAGAGAAGGATTAACAATAGAGGAAGCAATAAATTGTTCAACAATAAATAGTGCTTATGCTTTAAATTTACAAAATGAGGTTGGTAGTATTGAAGTTGGTAAAAGAGGAGATTTTGTAATTTTTTCACTTAAAAGTTTCAAAGAAATTCCATATTATTTTGGTATGAATTTTGTAAAATATGTGATAATTAATGGAGAGGTGATTAAAGTTGATTGATAAGGAAAAGATTAAACAAGCAGTTGAAATGATAATTGAAGCAATTGGAGAAAATAAAGAGAGAGAGGGTTTAAAAGAAACTCCAGAACGAATTGCAGACATGTATGAAGAAATTTTTAGAGGCATACATGAAGACCCAAGAGAGCACCTTAAGAATGGATTTGTTGAAGAAAAACACCATGAGATGGTTATTTTAAGAAATATATCTTTTTTCTCAATGTGCGAGCATCATTTTCTTCCATTTTTTGGAAAAGCTCATGTTGGATATATTCCAAGTAAAAAACTTGTTGGAATATCAAAAATTGCAAGAGTGGTTGACTCTCTTTCAAGAAAACCTCAACTTCAAGAGAGATTAACAAGCGAAATTGCAGATATAATTTATAAAGAAGTTCAACCTCTTGGTCTTGGAGTTGTAATTGAGGCAGAGCATCTTTGTATGGTTATGAGAGGTGTTAAAAAAATGGGTAGTTTAATAATAACTTCTGCTATAAGGGGTGGTTTTGAAAAATATGCATCCACTAGAAGTGAATTTTTAATGCTAATTTCAAAAGGAAACAATGAAATTTAGAGTAAGAGAATTAAATTTAAAGGATTTTGAAAAAGAAAAGGCTCTTATCTCTCTTAATGTTCATCCAGTTGGCATATCAATAATGAAGGATAAAATGATTTTAAAACTTATTAAAGTTGAAGATTTGGATTCAAGAGGAGCGAACATTTTAAAACAGGAGTGCCTATCTTTAGGAGGAGATTGTGCAATTCCTCATGATGCCTATAATTTAGAAAAGCAAAATGTAAATTGTATAATAATTGGAACTCTATCAATGTATAAAAAATTAATTCCAAAATTAAAACTTGAACCTTTTGGTCTAAAAATAGTTGCTGAGGAGTTAGATAGAATTTTATTTAGTGAGAAAGTTAAAAAAACAAAAATCGGAAATAAAATTTTTGAATGGGGTAAAAAAACTTATATTATGGGTATCATAAACTTAACACCAGATTCATTTTCAGAAGATGGCCTTTATGGAGATAATTTAATAGACAATGCAATAGGACTTGCAACTCTCATGGTTGAGTGGGGTGCTGATTTAATTGATATTGGAGGTGAATCAACAAGGCCTGGTTCTAATCCAATTTCTTATGAAGAGGAAAGAGGAAGGGTTATTCCTGTTTTAAAAAGGTTAATCAAAGAAATTGATGTTCCAATTTCAGTTGATACATATAAACCTCAAATAGTAAAAGAAGCACTTCATATTGGTGCAAGTTTAATAAATGATACTCTTGCTTTAAGATATGATAAAGAAATGGTTGTGTTAATAAGTAAATATAATGTTCCAGTTGTTTTGATGCACTCAATTGATGGAAGAGGAGGAAAGCCACCAACTGAAAATTATTACAAAGATGTAATAATGGATATTATGGAATTTTTTGATGAGAGAATTAATTATGCATTAGAAAATGGAATTAAAAAAGAGAATATAATTTTAGATCCAGGAATTGGATTTGGAAAGGGAGTAAAGGAAAATCTTAAAATTATTAAAAATATAAGTGTTTTTAAAACACTTGGATATCCTATTTTGTTAGGTCCGAGTAGAAAAAGTTTTATAGGTGAAATTCTTAGTCTACCAATTTATGAAAGAGTTGAAGGAACAATTGCAGCAACTCTCAAAGCAGTTGAAGAAGGAGTAGATATTTTAAGGGTCCATGATGTAAAGGAAGTAAAAAGGGCAGTAAAACTATATGATGAATTTGTAAGGGGTGAAGAATGAAAATTTTTTTTAAAGGAATGGAATTTTATGCTTATCATGGTGCAATAAAAGAAGAAAATTTACTTGGTCAAAGATTTGTTGTTAATCTTGAAATTGAATGTGATATGCCAAATGAAGATGAATTAAAAAATACAGTTGATTACACTGAAATATATAAAAAAACAAAAGATATTGTTGAAAATTTCAAATTTAAATTAATTGAAACTCTTGCAAAAGAAATTGGAAGAAAAATTCTTGAAGATAAAAGAGTAAAAAGTGTAAAAGTTTCGGTTGAAAAATTTTCTCCACCTATTAAAGGAATTCTTGATAAAGTTGGGGTTGAGGTAACTCTTAAAAATGACTCTAATCTTCTTTGATGTAGAAACAACAGGACTTAATCCAGAATATCATAAACTTGTTGAAATTGGATCTATAAAGGTACTTGATGGTCAAATAAAAGAGACATTTTCTCGACTCATTGATCCAAAAGAATCTTTACCAGATGATATTAAAAAAATGACAGGTTTAACGGAAGAAGATATATTGAATTATGGTATTGATGAAGAGATAGCAATAAAAGAATTTTTTGAATTTATAGAGAATTATCCACTCATAGGACACAACATATTAAATTTTGATGTTCCATTTATTGAAGCAAGAGGAAATATTAAATTTAATAATAGACTCTCTGATACTTTAATTATTTCCAAATTTTTAGCGCCAAACCTAAAATCTCATTCTTTGAGAAATGCTTTAAATCAATTTGGAATTTTGTCTGATGAGTATCACAGAGCAGTTGATGATGCAATTTTAACATTTAAATTATGGGAGATTTTAAAAGAAAGAAGTAAAAACATAGAAAAGAGTTTTATAAAAAACTATGCTGAAAAGATGTTTAAAGATGATAGATTAACTCTTGATGCATTTTATGTTTTTATAGAAGATTTATGAAAAAACCCCTATCAATTATTTTAAGACCAAAAAATTTTGATGAATTTATAGGACATAAAGATATAATAAATGAACAATTCAAACAAAAAGTAAGAGAAGGCAATGTTCCAAATCTTATAATTTGGGGACCGACAGTTTCTGGAAAAACAACTCTTGCTGAAGTTATAAAAAATGAGAGCAAATTGAATTTTATAAGAGTTTCTGGTGCTGAAACTGGAATAAAGGAGTTAAGAATTATAATTGATAATGCAAAAAGAGAAAAAGAATTTTTTCAAAAAGAAACTATTTTATTTATTGATGAAATTCATAGATTAGATAGAAAAGAGCAAGATTTTTTACTATCTTTTGTTGAAAATAAAGACATAATTCTTATTGGAGCAACAACAGAAAATCCATATTTTACAATTGTTCCACCACTACTTTCAAGATGCTTTTTATTTATTTTAGAGCCATTTAAATCTGAAGAAATGAAAAGATATTTTGGAGAGGGCTTTAAAATTTTTAGAAAATATTGATTTAGATTTTGTTGCAAAAGAGTTTTTGATTGAAATTTCGAATGGTGATGCAAGATTTTTGCTAAATGTATTAGAAAATATAAAAGATGAATATAAAGATGAAAAAATAGGTTTTGATGAACTTAAAAAATTTTTAATTACAAAAAAAATAAAGTTTGATAAAAAAGAAGAACATTATAATTTAATCTCTGCACTAATAAAAAGCATAAGAGGAAGTGATCCTGATGCATCACTCTATTATCTTATGAGATTGATTGAAGGAGGGGAAGATTTAAGATATATAACAAGAAGATTAATAATCTTAGCAAGTGAGGACATAGGTCTTTCTGATCCATTTGCCCTTGTTATTGCATCTTCAGGTGCAGAAGCAGTTGAAAGAGTAGGTCTTCCTGAAGCAAAATTAATTCTTTCTGAAGTTGTTTTATATCTTTCTAAAGCACCAAAAGATAATAGAGTCCTTAAAGCACAGGAAAAAGTTCTTGAAGCGATTGAAAAATATGGAAATTTACCTGTTCCATTTCACTTAAGAAATCCAGTTTTAAAAGATTTAAAAGAACTTGGTTGGGGAGAGGGTTATAAATATCCGCATGACCATCTAGATGAAAAAATTGACTATCTTCCAGATGAAATTAAAGACAAAAAATTTTTTGAAGAAAAGTAAGTTATAATTTTTAATATGAGTCTAAGAAAATTAACTCAAAAAGAATTTTTAGAGAAAGTTTTAAATATTAAAGGAGTTAAAGTTGTTAAGTTTACAGCAGATTGGTGTTATCCATGCAAAGTTATAGAACCACATTTAGTTAAACTTAAAAAAATATATAATGGAGAAATAGAATTTTATGAGGTTGATGTTGAAGAAAATAGTGAAATTGCTTCAAAATATGATATTGTAAACATTCCAACTCTTCTTGTATTTGAGGACGATAAGGTCGTTGGTTCAATTGTAGGTGTTTTGAATTTTGATTCTTTAAAAAAAGAAATTGATGAAATTTTAGGAAAAAAACAAAAGGGGTGGCTATAATTTATGTAACCACCCCCTCATAAGCTCTTACGGCGCTTCTTTTCTTATTATCCTTATAATAACATCTCTTGGTTTTGGATCTTTTCCATCTGGTGTTATTCCATCTACAGGAACAATAGCATAGACAACTTCACCTAAATTTGGAACAACAATTTTTGAGTAATCCCATTCAGAGTATATCGGTATCTTTTTGCTTGGAATCTCAATAAAGAAGTCTTGTCTCTTTGGATTAATCACAAGATGGTTAACAGAAGATTCAAGAATATAACCATAAGCCCAGTGGGTTATTGGAGTATCAGGATATAAATTCCTAGAAGAATAATCCATAAAAGGTCCTCTTCCAAGTGCTTTACATGCAATTGTTACAAACTCTGCTCTTGTTATTGGTTTATCAGGTCTATATGTTCTATCTGGATAACCCGAAATTATTCCTGCTTTTGCAACTGACTCAATTACTCCATAAGCCCAATGTGTTTTATCTAAATCTTTAAATGTTGGAGTTATTGGATATTCTGGTTTAAGTTTAAGTAGGTTATAGAATATTGCTGCTGCTTCTGCTCTTGTAATTTTTTTGTTTGGTTTAAATGTTCCGTCTGGATAACCAATAATTAGTTTTTCAAGGAAACTCACAACAATATGTCCATAGCCCCAGAAAGTAGGTTTAACATCTGGGAACGGAATTTCATTTGTATCTTTTCCATATTCAAGCCACTTGAGACCTAGTGCTCTTGCAACAGAAGATGCAACTTCTGCTCTTGTTATGTTGTTCTCTGGTTTGAATGTTCCATCTGGATATCCTGAGAAGAAGTTATGATGATAAACCTTAATACAGTTGATTTTTGTTTCAAACTCTGCTTCTCTAACATCAGAAAAGTTTTGAGCAATAATTGATACTCTATTTAAAATAGTTGAAAAACATTCACCAACTACTTTTGCCTTTATCCATAGGATAATTTCTTCACCGCTTTTTACTTCTTCAAATAACCAGATTATAACCCTTGTGTATTGATTGTATTCATATCCAGGAGAAGCATCTATAAATTGAAGTGATGAAGGAATAGAATCAGCAATTCTTACATTCTTTGCTTCTCCACCTTCATTTTTGAATTTTATGTAATAAGTTATCAAATCTCCCCATTTTGCTTCTAAAGGTCCACTTTTTTCAATTTTTAATTCAGGTGAAGTTGGTGTTGGCGGTGTTGGTGGAGTTGGTGGGGTTGGAGGAGTAGGTGGAGTAGGTGGAGTAGGTGGTGTTGGTGGAGTAGGTGGTGTTGGTGGAGTTGGAGGAGTAGGTGGAGTTGGTGGCATTGGTGGAGTTACACATTTTATTTCAACTGTTGTTATTGAATATAAATTACAGATTTCATTTGAATTCAAGAAACTAACATTTACAAGAATCGTTCCGTCATCAAAATTTTTATTAACCGAGACCTTGATTGTTATTTCTATTGTTTCATTTGGATTTATAGTGCCAATATTCCAAATTAATATTCTATCATTAATTGAAGATGGATTTGGATTAGATGAAATAAGCGTTACATTACCAGGAATAATGTCATATAGAACAATACCTGTTGCAGGAGCATCACCACTATTTGATATTCTTATTTTGTATGTTATCTGGTTCGATTCCTTTAAGCATAAAGTAGTAGGCGAAGAAGTTTTTGTTATTGTTAAAATTGGGTAATTAACATTTGTATTATAACTTGAAGTATACGGTTCTGTTTCATTAGAATCAATTGTAACTCTATTAACCAAAACTTTTGAAGTGCTTAAATTTTCTTTTACTTTACCGATTATTGTTATATAACCCTTTTGACCTGGATTTAAATTGCCAACCCTCCAAATATTATTTGAAGTTGTTGGAAGTGGATTACTTGTAATAAATATGAAATCTGAGTCATAATTTTCTGTAATAATAACATTTGATGCAACTGATGTTCCTCTGTTTTCATACCAAATTAAATAAATTAAAGTTTCACCAGGTTTTACTTGTGTTGGATATGAGGTTTTTTCGATGTAAAGAGTGATTTCACCAGAAACAGTTGTTGTAGTTATTGTTTGAAATGGATCAGTTTCATTTGAATCAATTGTTACTCTGTTTGTTATTAAAGTTCCATTTGAAACTCCTTCCTTTACTCTAACCCTAATAGTTATTGTTCTATGAACTCCATCATTTGGTAAGTTACCAATAAACCACTCGTTGTTTCCAGATGTTGGATTAGGTGTTGCATCAACAAAAATTACATTTGAGTCATATTCTTCAGTTATTACAACCCCAGTTGCAATCTGAGTTCCATCATTCCAATACTCTATTGTATAAGTTACTGTTCCTCCAGGCGCAACTGGATCTGGTGTATCAGATTTTATAATATGAAGTCCAACATTTGACCCAACAATATTTACCAAATTATATGAGTTACTAACCCCTTCATCACAAGTTATGCTTACATTGTTTTCAATTCTTGTTCCATCTTTTAATCCATCCTGAATTTTTACAGAAAATGAAGCTGTATGATTTCCATCAATTGCTAAAATAGGAATAGTGAGCCTTATATGAGTAACATTTAGATCTGTGCCATCTCCTGAATCAACTGGTGTGTAATTCCAGGTATTTCCATTATCATTAGAATATTCAACCATAACCCCTGCTTCAGCATTTACAGAGCTAACAACAAATCTTGTATACTGAGGAATTTTATCAACAATATAAACATTTGTTGCATATTCATTTCCTGTATTTGAATAAGTAATTGTATAGTTTAAATTTTGATTTGGAACTGGAATTGAAGGATTTGCTGATTTTGTTATATTTAAAATTGGTTTTGAAGAAACTCTTGTCTCTTCGCTATCTTCAACTGGATATCCTTCATTATAATTTATTTTAACTTCATTTCTCAAATTTGTTCCATCTTTTACATTTAAAGGAATACTTATGGTTAAAGTTATTGTACCTTCTGTGTTTGCTGGCATTGAATTTGTAGCAGTAAAAATCCACTTATGATTTATAGTATCATCTATGAAAATAAAATTAACTGGACCAGATGTATTCCAACTAATTAATGTTGCATTTGCCGTTCCTGTCGGATTAATCGGTAAATTCAAAAGTCCTGAATAGTCGTCTTCAATTATAATACCAGTGGCAGGTTGAGAACCAGAATTTACAAATCTTATAGTATATGTTAAGTTTTCACCTGCTTGTATGGGATCCTTATTTTCTTTTTTAGAAATGGATAATGATGGAAGTGTTCCAACCAATGTTTCTTCATATGTTTCTGTTTTTGGAGTCTCATTTGATGTTGCTTCAACAATATTTCTTAATACGGTTCCATCTTGAACATTTGAATTAACTTGAACAGTTAGAGTTATATTACCAGAACTTCCTGCTGGAAGATTTCCTATATTCCAGGTTATTATCTGACCATTAATATTATATGGGGAAGGTGATGATGAAATAAATGTTAGACCATTCGGTAGAGTGTCTGTTATGATAACATTAGTTATATTCATTGTTGAATTATTTGCATATCTTATTGTGTATGTGAAACTATTTCCAGGTTTTACTGGGTCTTGTGAATCAGATTTAAATATTACAAGTTGGGGCACAGAACTTACAACATTTATAACCTCATTTGAATCAATTGGACCCTGTTCATTTGAATTAACAGTTGCAGTGTTTCTTATTATTGTATTATCATCAATAGGTGAATCAACCCTAATAACAAAATGGACTGTTATAGAATTATTAGCATTTAAAATTCCAATATTCCATATTACTAAATCACCTATATTAATACCTCCATTATCTGCTGATACAAAAGTTGTATGATTAGGGATTTTATCAGTTATTACTACATTATTTGCAGGAGCATGCCCATTATTTGTTACTGTTATAGTATATGTTATTTCCTCAGCTGCTTTTACAGGATTCGGAGAACTACTTTTAATTATGATTAAATTAGGCGCATTCACAGTTGTTTGAGCAGTTGCAGGACCAGCAGAATACTGGTTTCCATAACTATCACTACCTAAAACTTCTACTCTATTTGTTAAAATTGTTTGGTCATTAACATTTTTATTCACTCTTACTGTTATAGTTTCTTGAATATTGCCATTTGCAAGTATTGTTAAATTAGTGAATGTAACTATGTTTGGTGGTGTATAATTTCCACCTGCTAACCATTCAACTCCATTTGGTAAAGTATCAGTAATTGTTGCATTAACTAAATCAAGATTTCCAGAATTTGTTACTGTTATTGTATAAGTTAGTGTATCACCAACATTTGCAATTTGTTTATCTACAATCTTTGTTATTGTTATAACTGGTTTTTGAACATTGATATTAACATCATCTTCGTTTGAACCAATAGGGTTATTTCCAGAATCAACACCTTCTGCAATTGCTCTGTTTGAATTTGTTCCTTGATTTGCATTCTGGGTTGGCTTTGCTTTGAACTCGACAAACAAAGTATCAAGTTTTGTTCCAGTTGAACCTCCATTATCATCTGTTCCTTCAATTGTTATACTTGTATTGAATATTAATGTGTTTCCTGAAATTGAAGGGTTAATACTTGTCCAGTTTGCTTGATTTGGTGAGGTACCATTTGTTCTCTGATATTTTCCAGAATTTGATATATACTGCCAGCCAGGTGGTAAATAGTCGTGTACATTTACATTAAATGCATCAACTGGATTTTTATTTGATATTTTAAGAGTGAATGTTACCTCTTCATTAACTCTAGCATTTGTAAGATTTGAAGTTTTTTTCATTTCAAGTTTTGGAGAACAAACACAAACGTTTGCCTCATCAGAAACTGGTGTTTGAGGTGTGTTATAGTAATCGTTATATGAAACTGAGACAGTGTTTTTATTTGCACATCCAAGCGCAGTGTTGGTTGGAGTTGCATTAAATTTTAACCAGAGTGTATCATTTGAAGTACCCGTGTTTTTACCTTGATCGTCAGTTCCATATAAAGTTTCTCCAAGATTCCATGTCAATGTTTGAGTTCCAGACGGATTTGAAATTGGGCTCCCCCAGTTTGTTGGTAAGGTTCCGTTATTAATAACTTTGTATGAACTTCCTGAAACATAGGTCCAGCTATTTGGTAGGGTATCAGTTATATTTATATTTTGTGCCCTTGCGTATGAGTCAAGATTTTCTACCTTGATGATAAATGTAATTGGATTTCCAACTGTTATAATATAACTCTGTGGAATTTTTGTTACTCTTAAAACCGGTTTATAAACATTTACACATGAAGAAGATGTTCCTCCTCCATCAGGTCCTGTTGCAGAAACTGAACCATTATCAAAATCCTTACCCTGTGAAGAACCTGAATTGCAATTTTTACCAATGTTAGCATTTGAAGTGACCCTCGCACTGTAATAAATTATTAAAGAATCTCCCGGAGCGATTCTGACTTGATTATTAAAAGCAAATGTTAATGTATTTCCATTAATTGTTGGACCTTGTGTAGAGCTTCCTCCAGTCCATGTTGCTGAAGTAAAGCCATAATAATTCCAACCAGATGGTAAAGTATCTGTAACTACAACTTCTTTTGTCCAAGCATAACCACTTGTATTTTTTACAATTATTTTAAATCTTACAATGTCGCCTGGTTGTGCTTTTGTTGTATTTGAAGTCAAATCATTTATTGTATATACACTTTTATATATCAAAAGTTCTGGTTTATAATTTAAAACCCATGCTTTTGCATTATTTGTGTCAATTACATCTCTTGAAACTGGCTTAGTTCCCGCTTGATCTTCTGTTCCAGAAGTATCTGCTGTATTTAATAAATAATAACCAATTGAAGATGCAGGAGCATTTGTTGTGACTTTTGCAAGAAATTCAAGATAAAGCGTGTCAAGGTTTCCACCAGTTGAGCCACCATCATCATCTGTACCAAGAAGTGTTTGTTGAATATGCCATTGATAACCAGTAAATCCAGGTGGTGGTTGAGGTGGAGTTTGATAAGGAGAGGTGTTTGGATCCGGTGCACTATTCCACGATGTTGGGATAGAACCATTTGTTAAAGCATATCTTGAAGAGCCAGTTTGATAGATAAAACCAGATGGTAAAATATCATAAACATCAACATTATAGACTGGTAAACTTCCTCTATTTTCAATCTTTATTCTAAATCTAACAATATCTCCTGGTTGAGTTCTGACTGGTTCAGTTGCTGTGTTCCATGATCCAGTTACTGCATCTTTAACTTCAACAATATATTTTAAAACTCTTATTGGAGTTGATGTTATTTTAGTAGAAACTTCTGATATTAGTGCATTGTTTCCGGTATAACAGCAACTGTCCTCATATTTTGCTGTGTTTGTAATAATACCCGAAGCACTATTTGATACGAGCACTCTAAAGGATACTGTTGTTTCAGCACCCGCAGGAAATTCAAAATTTGGATTGTTATTACTTTCCCATGTTATTGTATTTGTATTTGGATCAAAAGAATGTATCATCCAGGAGTATGAATTACCCCATCCAGGAGGAGGGCCATCTTTTATTGATGAGATATCTAAAATAAGGCCATTTGGTATTGTATCTGTAATTTTGAAGTTCCTTGATTCTCCATCTCCAGTATTTCTTACTCTTATCATATATAAAAGGAAATCTCCAGGAGAAGCATAATTTTTATCAACAGATTTCTCAATTACAATATTTGGTTTTAAAATATCTATTTGTTTAGCCCATGGATTTTGTGAAGTTCCAGGCCATATTGAAGATTCAGGATAATGATAAGTAGAACCACTAATACCAAGACAGTCAAAACCTTTTATTCTATGTCTATTGTAGCCAGGGTCATTTACAAAATTGCAACTTTCAAACTTTAATCTAAATTTAACTTTAATTGTTTCTTGTGGCCCTAGTTTCAAAAGATTTAAAGTTGGAATTGTCCATGTTAACTTTGTATATGTAACACCACTTATTACTTCACTTGAAATGGTTGGTTCTATATTTATCGTTGAATTATCTGGTAAAATTATGATTGTTGTGTTACTTACATAGCTTGAACCAATAGGAATTAAATCATAAATTTCAATTGGACCATAAATAGAAACTCCACCATTTGTAATAGATGCATTTGTAAATCCAATTTCAAAGTCTTCTTCAGCGCATACAAGAACTCTATCTGGTATTGTTTTAATGTATGTTACATTTCTCGCATCTTCAAAAGATCTATTTCTTGCATATTTTGCTTGATATATAGGACAAGAAGAGGTTAAAGTTTGATCATTTTGAGAGGTTCCAACTGGATTACCTAGATGATTTGATCCATTAAAATCTGTAAGATCATCACAACCTGTCCATGCTTCAGAATAATTATATGCAAGATTTCCAGTACAATTAAAATCGATTTGAGCAGTAACCCTTATATATAATATTTTTCCGGGTTCAATACCAAAACCAAGATCGCCTTCAATGTCATTCCAAATTAGTTTTCCATTTGAAGTACTATCCCAAGGAACATTTGTCCATGAGCCAGAAGTTGAGTTGTATTGATAAACTCCAGAGATATAATTTAAGGGATGTGATGTTCCTCCTGTTTGTAAAATATCAACAAGATTTGTTTTAATTGTTGATGTATTTCCATCATTTCTGATTCTAATTTCGAAAGTAACAGTTGCTCCTAATTCAGTAGGGAATGTGTTATTAGTATAAGTATAATTTTCTCCATTTATCTGAATAACTCTTTTTTCAATATACAAATTTGGTGCAAAAGTTGTAAAATCTCTTTCGTATATATTCGAAACCTCACTAGAGTTAGTTGAATTACATGGTTTTGCAAAAAGAGCATAGGATTTAATTTTTTTGAAAGTTCCTTTAAGAAAACTACATGAGGGATAAGATTGTGAATCATCAGGTTCTATTTGAAATTTTATCTTTATCTCATCTCCTGGAGAGAGATCTAAAAATTGTGAAATATTAGTTGAATTAATAATTAATTCATATCCTCCATCATAATCTCCACCTGAAACATTATTAATTGTTGGATCACCTGCACTTTGATATGATCCACCATTATATGAATATTGAGCTGAATTATTTTTATATTTTAAATATTTTGGCAAATATGTATAAGATATTACATTATATATATGAGTAGACCCAGGATTTTTAATCGATATTTCGACATCTCCACCACTACATATATAAAAATTAGCATTTATTATTGTAACAAGTGTATATGAGGTGGGTAGTCTTACTCGACCTGTATCATGATTTGATTCTTGGCAGTTTCCCAAACTTAAACACCATCTTGAATATGCTTCAACAGTTAGATTATTCTCATTACAACTATTAACATTTGTTTTAAAGTAGATTTCTATTTTTGTTGAAGGTTCAATTTCTAAATTACCTAAATTCCAAATTAAAGTTCCATTTGATCCATCCGATGGCCAAATTATTGGAGAATTTCCGTAACTATATATTGTATTTCCAATTTTTATATAAGCTCCACTGCTATTAAAAGAGAGATCACTTCCAAGTTGGGTTATTATTGTTACTTCTCTTGCGACACCATCTCCACCATTTATAACAAAAATTTTCCAATCAACTATGTTTGCATAAGCAAAGTTTATTTGAGGAGTTATATTTGTATAAAGTTTAGCTTCCTTAAATAAAATTGAAGATGCTGAAGACATAGCAGAGTGAGATTTTCCACAATTATCAAGATAATTTGAAAACGCTGAAACTGAAGCAGCATTTGAACAATCTTTTTTAACTTGAATTGTAATTGAACCATTTGAATATATTTCATTTATTTGTTGCCAATTCCAAATAAGTTGGTTTCCATTAATAGTTGGTTCTCCTTTTGTGCCAGAGCACCATGAACCTCCATTGCTATAGGTTGTTGAGTTTGTTATGTAAGTGAAGCCATAGAGAGTTAAGGTTAAATCTGTATGGTCAACATTAGCATTTTCTCTTGTAAAATTTATAGTTAAATTATAAATATTGCATTTCTCAACAATTTGAGGTAAATTAGTTGAAAGAGTTAAATTTGCTCTAAAATCTCTTACTCTAATTCCTTGATAATATTTTGGGTCGCTTTGGCAACCTCTTGGGAATCCTGGAATTTCAAGAGTAGACCAATCAATATAGTCATTACTGATATCGTCATTGTTAGAATTATTTGTTTGGGTTGCTCTTAAGGTAAATGAAATTCTTAATTTTGCACCTTGATTTGGAGGACAAGTATTTATGTTGCTTAAATTAATTTCAAGAGGTACATAAGAGTTAACTATCCATCCAGAAACATTTTGATATCCTGAACCACAATCAACTTGAACAACTATATCTGCAATAGATGAATTTGTAAATTGATTGTTATTGAGGTTGTCTCTAAAAATAATACCATTCCAAGAGGATGGAGCAGCAGAACCAGTATTAAAATCATATTCAACAGTATATCTTCTATCATTGTGGTTATCAGAATTTCCAGATGGATTTATATAAGGTCCTGTATCAGTTGAACAATCAATTTCAATCGAAGATGGATTTACAAACTTTCTTGAATCAACAATTGCAAGAGCAGGATTGTTTATATATGTCGGGAATGATGCAGTTACATTTTGTATCGGACATCCACAACAATCAATTAAAGTTTCACCATTTGGACCTGTTAATTGGACTATGTTTGTATATTCATTTCCTGCAAAACATGGATCATTTGAAACATTAAATGTAATTGTTAAATTTTTTGCAACACCATCTTGTAAAGTTATATTGTCCCATTTAACTTGCTGACCATTTATTGTTCCTCCATCTGATACACTTTGAGGAATAAATGGAGAGGGCAGAGTATCAACAATATCAATTGTCACTGAATCATTTGGACAATTTCCTTTGTGATAAGTTACAGAAATCTGATAGGTTTTATTTGTATCTCCAGTATCAACAGGGTCAGGACCTGTTTTATTTATAGTAAAGTATGCTCCTGTTCCAGAAACTGAAATAGAGCCTAATTGAGATGGATTAATAAAAGGATTACCACAGGGATCGTCATATTCAGAGAAGAATTTGAGTGTTGTTGATGAAAGATTACATTGACCATATGGCATAAAAATTGTAAAAGTTAGATTCACAGTTTGATTAGGATTAATTGTTCCCGGAGGATTTCCTCCTAAATATATAAATTCACCAGTTATAGAATTATAACTCCAACCAGAACCAATATTTGTAATCTGATAGCCAGAAGGTATTGTATCAACTTTTAATTTAAAGTTTTTTGCAACCCCATTTCCATTATTTGCTATTGGAATTGAAACATTTGTTGAACCACAATATGGAACAGAAATATTTGGTGGGGTGAATTGAATATTAGGTACTGTTGGAATAATTTTTACAGATTGTAAAGCATGTTGTGTTTGACATTTATTATTTTCATCTACGCCCCACCATGCATAAATTTCATTATGAGCATTTGAACAACCTGAAATTATTGTATTGAATTGAATTGTGTATTCTTCTCCAACGGGAATTTCATTATAAATCCAGTTTGGAAAACTGCCATAAGGGGTTACAGGATTATATAAAAAATTGCTTGGGTTTGATAAGCCACTACCCAAAACATCAGAAATATGAACACCTCCAATTGGATCTTGTCCTGTATTTTTGATTTTAATTGTCCATATTATTGTGTCTCCAACCCTCCCCTCTTTTGGATTCGCCTCTTTAGTAATTATTAAATTCCCTCTATTAATTGCTGTAACAGAGACTTGAGAATCAATGTAATTTGATGAAAAATTTTCACAATTTAAACTTGTTCCTTGAACTCTAATTGTGAAATTTTCAGTGATATTATTACAAATAGCACTTGAAGGTTTTGTTAAAAAATAAAAATCTTTATATGAACCACTATTAACAGTTCCTGTATCTGGTATTCCATCATCATTATTATCAGTAAGAGGATTAGTTCCATTTTGGTCATAATATAATCCAACTATCCATGTTACTGGAATAGTGCTTGTAATTTGAACATTGTAGATATTAGAATCACTACAATTATTTTGGACTCTAAATCTAAATACTGCATTTGTATTTACTCTTGTTGTTAAATTAAGTGAGGGAGAAATTGTGATTGTAAAATCGGCTGCATAAATAGGTTTTAATTTAATAATTGGATTTCCTAAAAATAGGTAAGATAAAACAAGTAACATAACAAAAATTTTTAATGACTTTTGCTTCACAAATTTTTTCATTATAACCCTCCTTTAAAAACATAAAAAATCTTTATTGATAAGTCAAAATCTTTCCAATCTTACAACATTCACATATAAGGTAAGTTTTAATTTTTCTTTTTTTATTATAACATAACCCATTAGAAATTTTTAAAGTATTATAATTCTTTAATATTTAAAGTAAATTTATACTAAATTTATAACATCTATTAAATTAAATTCTTTTGCTTCTATCATTTTTTATAATAGACTCTTGATACTTTTATTAGGATGATTCATAAATATTTTCTTAAAAAACATAAAAGCTTTTATATTTATTAAAATCTGGTAAAATTGAAGAAAATGGAAATTCAGGAGGTTTCATAATGGCAGATGAAAAAGAGAAGATGCTCAATATAACAATATCAGATATAGAAAAAAGATTTGGGAAGGGCTCCCTAATGAAACTGGGAGAAAAAAGGGAGCTCCTTGATACTGAAGTTATATCTTCAGGAATATTAACTCTTGATATGGCACTTGGAGTTGGAGGATATCCAAGAGGAAGAATAATTGAAATATTTGGACATGAGGGAAGCGGAAAATCAACTGTTGCTCTTGAAGCAGTTGCAGAAGTTCAAAGACAAGGTGGTTATGCAGTTTACATTGATGCAGAACATTCTCTTGACCCATCTTATGCTGAAGCAATTGGTGTTGATTTAGCAAAATTGTACATTTCTCAGCCAGATTATGCCGAGCAGGCGCTTGAAATTGCTGAGACATTGGCAAGAAGCGGAGCGATTGATATTTTAGTAATTGACTCTGTTGCAGCACTTGTTCCAAAAACAGAACTGGAAGGCGAGATTGGAGATCAATATATGGCACTTCAAGCAAGACTCATGTCACAAACATTAAGAAGATTAAATGCTGCAATATCAAAATCTAAAACAGTTGCAATTTTTGTAAACCAAGTAAGAGAAAAACTTGGAGTTATGTTTGGAAATCCAGAAGTTACTCCAGGCGGAAGGGCACTTAAATTTTATTCAACAGTTAGAGTAGAAATAAGAAAAGGAGATTCTATAAAAGAAGGAGAAACAATAATTGGAACATCGGTTAAAGCAAAGGTTGTAAAAAACAAGGTTGCTCCACCATATAAAGAGGCATTTTTCGATATAATCTATGGAAAGGGAGTTCTAAAGAGTGGTTGTATATTTGATGCTGCAGTTGAACTTGGAATAATTGAAAAAAGTGGAACATGGTATTCATATAAAGGAGAGAGAATTGCTCAGGGAAGAAAGAATGTTTTAGAATTTTTTGAAAAGAATCAAGAACTTTTGAAAGATATAGAAAAAGAGATAAGAAAGAAGATTTTCCCTGAAGAAGAGATAAAAGAAAATAAATAAAATTGAATATAGATTTGTTAAACTATTCCCTTAAACTTTTAGGGAATAGGGATTACTTTACAATAGAGTTAAAGATGAAATTAATTGAATCTGGATATAAACAAGAAGAGATTGATGAAATAATTGAATATCTTATTAAAAAAAATTTCATAGATGATGAAACTCTTATTGAGAGAAAAATTGATTTTTATCAGAGAAAAGGCTGGGGTGAACTTAAAATTTTTAAATATTTAATAAACAAAGGTTTTGATAAAAATTTTGTCAAAGAGAGTATCAAAAAATTTTTAGATCTAACTCTTGAGAAAGAAAACATAAAAAAATTTGCAAAAAAGAAGGATGATTTTGAAAAAAAGGTGAGATACCTTATAAACAAAGGTTTTAGAGAATCTTTAATTTTAGAAACTCTTAGAGAAAAGGAGGATGAAATATGAATTTATCATTAATAGCATATGAACTTTTGGTGATATTAGTTTTCATATTAGGAGGATTAGTAGGTTTTTACATAAGGAGATTTGTTGCTGAAAGTAAAATAGGTGGTGCAGAAAAAGAGGCGCAAAGAATAAAAGAAATGGCAGTTCAAGAAGCTGAATCAAGGTCAAAAGAAATTATTTCAAAGGCAAGAGAAGAGTCAATTAAAATAAGAAATGAAACTGAAAAAGACTTGAAATTAAGAAAACAGGAAATTCAAAAACTTGAGGTAAAACTAATTCAAAGAGAAGAGATGCTTGAGAAGAAACTTGAATCAATAGATAGAAGAGAGAAAACGATTGTTCAAAAAGAAGAAGAAATTAGAAAAATGAGAGAGGCGCTTGCAAGACAATATGAAAAACACAAGCAGGAACTCTTGCGAATTGCAAATCTAACTGAAGAAGAAGCGAAAAGAGAACTAATGGAGAAACTTGAAAAAGAACTCAGTTTAGATATTAGTAAAAAAATAAAAGAGTATGAAGATAAATTGAAAGAAATTGAGAAAATGAAAGCACAGGAAATAATTTCAACAGCAATTCAAAGAATCGCAGTTGATTTTGTTGCAGAATCAACAATAACTGTTGTTCCACTTCCAAATGATGAAATAAAAGGAAGAATAATTGGAAGAGAAGGAAGAAACATAAGAACATTTGAATCATTAACTGAAACAGAACTTATAATTGATGATACACCTGAAGCAGTTGTTATATCATCATTTGACCCAATAAGAAGAGAAATAGCGAGATTAACCCTAGAGAAACTAATACTTGATGGAAGAATTCATCCATCAAGAATAGAAGAACTTTACGAAAAAGCAAAGCAGGAGATGGAGGAAAAAATTGTAGAAGAAGGAGAGAGGGCACTGTTAGAATTAAACATTGTTGATATGAATAAAGATTTAGTTAAACTAATAGGAAAATTAAAATTTAGAACAAGTTTTGGTCAAAATGTTTTAAAGCACTCTCTTGAGGTTGCTTATCTTGCAGGAATAATCGCAGGAGAGCTTCAAATGGATATTAAAAAGGCAAAAAGAGCAGGCCTTCTTCATGATATAGGTAAGGCACTAGATAAAGAGGTTGAAGGTCCTCATGCTCAAATTGGTGCAGAAATTTTAAGAAAATATGGAGAAGATGAAGAAATTATTCATGCAATTCAAGCACACCACTATGATGTTCCACTTGAAAAGCCACTTGATTTTATAATTCAGGCCGCTGATGCAATTTCTGCTTCTCGCCCTGGTGTTAGAAATGAATCAATTGAACAATATATAAAAAGAATTGAAGAGTTAGAGAGAATTGCAACTTCATTTGAGGGAGTTGAAAAAGCATATGCACTTCAAGCAGGAAGAGAAGTAAGAGTTTTTGTTAAACCAGATTCAATTGATGATTCACTTCTTCCAAAACTTGCATATGATATTGCTAAAAAGATTGAAAATGAAGTTGTTTACCCTGGACAAATTAAAGTTTTAGTTGTAAGAGAGAGTAAAGCACTTGGATATGCAAAATGAGAATACTTTTTATTGGTGATATTATTGGAGAATCAGGAAGGAGGGTCTTAAAGGAGACCCTCCAAAAAATTATTATAGAAGAAAAAATAGATCTTGTTATTGCAAATGTTGAAAATTTATCAGGAGGTTTTGGTGTAACTCTTGAAAAATTTGAAGAGATTTTAAGTTTTGGTGTAAATGTTGCAACAAGTGGAAATCATATTTGGGATAACAAAGAGTATAAATTAGTTTTTGAAAAGTATCCTAATATTATTTTAAGACCACTTAATTATCCTGATGGAACACCTGGAAGAGGAATTACAGTTTTTGATGTAAATGGAAATAAAGTTTTAATTATAAATATTCAGGGAAGAACATTTATGGAACCTATTGATTGTCCATTCAGAAAAATTGATGAAGAATTAAAAAAGTATAGTGATATAATTGTAAAAATAGTTGATTTTCATGCTGAAGCGACAAGTGAAAAGAGGGCTATGCTTCACTTTCTTAATGGTCGAGTTTCTGCATTGATTGGAACACACACTCATGTTCAAACCTCAGATGAAGAAATTTTACCAACTGGAACTTCTTACATTACAGATGTTGGAATGACTGGAAGTTTTGATTCAGTTATTGGAATAGAAAAAGATTCAGCAATTTACCACTTTATTACAAAACTTCCTACAAGATTTAAGGTGGCTAAAGATGACCTTAGATTAAATTCAATTTTACTTGAAATTAACGAAAAAAATGGTAAAACTTTAATAATAAAAAGATATAACTTAAACCTTAGAAAAGAGGGGGCAAAAGATGGAGAAAAAGCTTCTTGAACTTAAAAAAAGGATCAAAGAGGATGAACTCCTTAGATCCGTAAACTTATTCTTTTCTTTAAATAACACTACTGCTTACCTTGTTGGAGGTTACATAAGAGACCTACTCTTGGGAAAAGAGAGTAGTGATATCGATATTATTGTTGATGCTCCAACAAGCACAGTTAAGGCTCTTGCACATTTTTTAAATGCAAGTGTATTTTATTTGAGAAAAAGAGAAATATATGCAAGAGTTATGATAATGAGGGAGGGTAGAAGAATTGATGTATCCTTCATTAATGAAGAGAATTTTAAAGAAGAGTTAGAGAGAAGAGATTTTACAATAAATTCAATGGCAGTTAACCTTGCAAAAATCTTTAAAGATGAAGATGATTTCTTTATTGATTACTTTAATGGATTAAAAGATCTTGAAAATCAAATAATAAAACAGACAAACCCAGGTATTTTTGAAGAGGATCCAATTAGAGTTTTGAGAGCATTTAGATTTAAACACACTCTTGGCTTTGAAATTGATAAAGAGACACTTAAAAATCTTCAAGCAAACAAATCACTTTTAGATAAAGTTTCTCCTGAGAGAATGAGAGAAGAGTTCTTTAGAATTCTTATGATGGAAGACAAGATTCTGTATGACCTAAATGAGAGTGGAGTTTTGAAAGAGATATTTCCAAATTTAAATTTTGAATTTGTTAATATGGCTTTAACAAATTTTGATGATTCAATTAAAAATCCAGATAAATTTTTCAAACAAGAAGAAGTTAGAGAAGTTTATGTGAATTTCTGGAAAGAACCTGTTGGAAAAGAAGTTTTCCATATTCAAACGTTTAAACTAGCACTGCTTTGCTTTGGAGAAGAGACACCCGCGCTTTTTGTTAGAAAGAAATTCAATGCATCTCTTAGAACTTGCACAAAGGTGCAAAATGTAATTTTTGCATTTAAATACCTTAAGAACAGTTTTGATGAAGGACAAGACATTCTTTCAGTTGATTTTATAGGAACATTCTTTAGAACTTACAAAAAAGAGACAATTGAAGCATATATGCTTTTGACATTTTATTATAAAGGTTCAAAGAAATTCCCAAGAAAAGAGGTTCTTGATTTTGTTGGTCTATTTGTCAAAAATAGATTTAAATCTCTTGTAATTTCAGGTAATGAAATTGTAAAAGAGTATGGATTAACGCCTTCGCCTTTTGTTGGAGACCTTTTGATGTACCTTAAGGCACATCAAATTCTTGAAAAAATAAAAACAAAAGAGGATGCAAAAGCGCTTATAGATAAATATCTTAAAAGAGAAGAGTGATAAAATTTCACATAAAAAGTTTTGGCTGTCAGATGAATGATTATACATCACTCTATTTTAATTCCCTTTTGTCTTCAAAAGGGGTTGAGAGTGATGAAAAAAATGCTGATTATATTATTGTTATTACTTGTGCTGTTAGAGAAAAAGTAAAACACAAAATTTATTCATATCTTGGAAAGGTAAATAAAATAAAGAAAAAAGATGCAAAACTCATTATAATAGGATGTCTTGGTGAAATAAATAAAGAAGAGATAAGAAATAAATTTAATCCATACATTGTTGGTCTTTATGATAAAGAGGAGGAACTTTTTGAAATAGCAAAACAAATTGAAGGAGAAGTTATAAAAAAGAAATTACCACTTATTTCAAGATACCTTCCTATAATTTTTGGTTGTAATCACTATTGTTCTTATTGCATTGTTCCATTTGCAAGGGGATTAGAAAAGAGTAAACCAATAGACACTGTTTTAAAAGAAGCAGAGGAAATTTATAATGAAGGAGCAAGAGAAATTGTTTTAATTGGACAAAATGTAAATGATTATGGAAAAGATTTTGGAATAGAGGATGGTTTTATAAAAATTTTAAAAGAGGTTTCAAAAATTCCATTTGAAAGAATAAGTTTTCTAACATCACATCCAAAAAATTTTAAGTTAGAGTGGATTGAGGAATTATCTCAAATTAAAAATTTGCTCTTTCTTTTCCACCTTCCACTTCAAAGTGGTTCTAATAAAGTTTTGAAACTTATGAGAAGAGGTTATACAATTGAAGATTATATGAAAATAGTTGAAAAGATAAGAAAAGTTTTTAAAGATGCTTCAATAACAACAGATCTTCTTGTTGGTTTTCCAGGAGAGGAGGAAGAGGATTTTCTTTTAACAATTGATGCTGTTAAAAGAATTGAGTTTGATAGAGCCTTTATGTTTAGTTATTCAAAAAGACCGAAAACTCTCTCCGAAAAAATTGAATGTAAAGTTCCAGAAAGTGAAAAGTTAAGAAGGTTAAATTATTTAATAAAAGTTCAGGATGAAATTACACTTAAAAAATATAGTGAATTTATTGGAAGAGAAGTTGAGGTTTTAATTGAAAATATAAAAGATAATAAAGGAATTGGAAAAGAAAAAGGTGGAAGGGTTGTTATAGTTGAGAATACAAAAGAAGATGATTTGGGAAGAGTAATAAAAGCAAAAATTGATAGAGTAAATATAAGAGAACTTTTTGGAAAGAGAGTATAGATGAAAGTAACTCCAATTGCAGGTGAAACTCTTGGTGTAAGAAGCACATCTTTTTTTGTTGAGACAGATAGTATAAAAATTTTAATTGACCCTGGATTTTCAATACCAAAAATTAAAAATTCTTTACCTCCAACTCCATATGAGTTTAAAGTTGGTGATAGAATAAAAAAAACTATAAAAGAAAAAATAAAGGAAGCTGATGTAATTATAATAACTCATTATCATTTGGATCACTTCTCTTTTTATGATGATTATTATAAAGATAAAATTGTTTTTATAAAAGACCCTGAAAATTTTATTAGTGAGAATCAAAAGGAGAGAGCGAGGAATCTAATAAAAATTCTTGATAAAAATTCGAAAAGTTTTCATATCACTAATGGAGAAATAAGTTTTGAAAACACCAAAATAAAATTTTCAGAAATTTTTCCTCATGGAGTTGATGAAAGTATGGGTGGGGTTGTTTCTGTTTTAATAGATGATGGTAAAAAAGTTTTATATTCATCTGATATATCTGGTTTTTCAAGTGAAAATTCAGAAAGTTTTGTTATTCAAGAAAATCCAGATATTTTGATTTTTGATGGCCCAGTTGAAGAGGTTCTTGATAAAGCAATTTTAAATACAGAAAAAATTTTAAATGAGACAAATATTAAAATATTTATTATGGAACATCACCCATTTAGGGAATCAGATTTTAAAGAGAAATTAAAAGATTACTTTTCTCTTTTTGAAAAAAGAGGAGTGCCTCTTCTAAATTATGCTTTATTTTTAAATAAAGAAGAGATGCTTCTTGAAGCAGAAAGAAAATTTTTCTATGAAGAACCTTTTAGATTTAATAGACCTTTATGGTAAAAAAGAAGTCGTTTTAAAAATTTTAAAACTTCCTATTTCAAGAAAAAAGAAGTGGGATTTAATTAAAAGTGATTCAATTCATGAAAAAATTGAAAAATTAAATTTTGATGAAGAGAGAAAAGAGTTAGAAGAATATAATAAAAAAGGAATAAATTTTACAACTTTTCTTGATGAAAATTATCCTGAAACTCTTAAAAATATACACGATCCACCAATTGCGCTTTTCTGTAAAGGTAATTTAAAAAAAGAATTTATAGGAGTAAGTGTTGTTGGAACAAGAAGATGTAGTGAATATGGAAGATATATAAGTGAGGAACTCTCTTCTTTTCTTGTAAGATATGGAGTTGTGATAATTAGTGGCCTTGCTTATGGAATTGATTCGTATGCTCATATTGGAGCACTCAAAGAAAATGGAGTAACATATGCTGTTCTTGGAGGTGGTTTAAATAATATTTATCCATCGAAAAATCTTACTCTTTCTAAAAAAATAGAAGAGAATGGAGCACTTATTTCAGAATATTTTCCAGACGAGAAACCAAAAGATTACCACTTTCCAGAAAGAAATAGAATTATCGCAGGACTCTCAAAAGTTATTGTTCTTGTTGAAGCGCCTATAAAAAGTGGAGCAATTATTACAGTTGATTTTGCAATTGATTTTGGGAGAGAAGTTTTTGCTGTTCCAGGTCAAATTAATAGCGAAAAATCAGAAGGATGTCATAAGATAATAAAAGATGGAGGAAATATTTTATATGATTTTAATGATATTCTTGAATTTTTAAAAATTAAAAAGAAAGAAAGAGAACTTCCTTTATTAGATGAAGATGAAAAAAGAGTTTTAGAATTGGTTCCTTATACAATAACATATATTGATGATATAATAGAATCTCCAAAAGATTTATCTATTCTTGTTGCTCTTGAAAGTAAAGGACTAATTCAGAGTTTTCCTGGAAATTATTATATGAGAAAGAGATTTAAATGATTGAAAGAATAATTGATATATTAATTCTTGAGAAAAAAAGAAAATTTGATAACAAATCTGTAATTGGTGGATTTACCTCTTTCTTATTAAATAATCTTTCAAATTTAGAACTATACGGAGTTAATACTATAAAATTAAAAAAATTAATAAAAGATTATGAAGAAGAAAATTTAGAGAAAAGAAAAAAAATTTATTGGGAAATATTAAATGTAATTTTGGATGCAATTTTTAAAAGAAGAGTTTTTGAACTTGAAAAAATTCCAGGAATTGGTGAAAAAAGAAAAGAAATTTTAAATAAAATAGGAATTCAAAATTCATATGACCTAATATACTATTTTCCAAAAAGGTATATTGATTTTGGAAAACTAACTAAAATTGTGAATGTTAAAAATGGAGAATACGCACAAGTTCAAGGAGAGGTAGTATCAGTCGAAAAGAGACATATAAGAATTAATCTATCAATTTTAAAAGTTAAATTTTTTGATGGAACTTCAACTTTGTATGGAGTTTGGTTTAATCAGCCATATCTTGAAAAGTTTTTTAGAAAAGGTAAAAGATTTTTACTTATGGGAGAAGTATCTTACAATTTTGGAGAATGGCAGATGGAAAACCCTGATTTTGAGGAGATAGATTCTTTTAAAGATGATTCAAAAGAGAAAATTGTTCCAATTTATTCTCAAACAAAAGGTTTTACCTCAAAAATTATTTCAAATTTCATAAATGAAACACTCAAATTAACAGAAAAATTTATTTTTGATCCTCTTCCAAAAGAAATTATTAAAAAAAGAGAACTAACTCCAATAAATTTTGCATTAAAAAATATTCATTTTCCAGAATCAAAAGAGAGTTTAAAAAAAAGTGAATTTAGATTAAAATATGAAGAACTTTTTCTTTTTCAACTTTATCTTCAATTAAGAAAAATGAAAATAAAAGAGAAGATGGGGATAAAATATGAAATAAAAGAGGATGACCGAGAAAAATTTGTATCTCCACTTCCATTTAAACTTACAAATGGACAAATTAAAGTTATAAATGAAATTGAAAAAGATTTAATGAGTGGAAAAATAATGAACCGCCTTTTACATGGAGAGGTTGGAAGCGGAAAAACTGTTGTTGCAGCTTATGCGCTTTACCTTTCAAGTTTAAATAAAACTCAAGGTGCAATGATGTCTCCAACAGAAATTCTTGCAATTCAAACATATAATAATGTAAAAAAACTTCTTTCTCCATTTGGAATTAAAGTTGAACTATTAACAGGAAGTACAAAGAATAAAGATAAAATTAAAAGTCGCCTCAAAGAAGGAGATATTGATATAATTATAGGAACTCATGCTTTAATTGAAGAAGATATAGAATTCAATAATCTCTCACTTGTAATAGTTGATGAACAGCATAGATTTGGTGTTTTACAAAGAGGTGCTCTTGTTAAAAAAGGAACATACCCTCACACTCTTGTTTTATCAGCAACTCCAATACCAAGAACTCTTGCTCTCTCTATTTATGGAGACCTCGACATTTCAACAATAGATGAACTGCCACCTGGAAGAAAACCTGTTAAAACAATTGTTTTTCCAAGAGAAGAAAAAGAAAAAGCATATGAATTTGTAAGAGAGAGATTAAGAGATGGAGAGAAAATTTATGTTGTTTGTCCTTTAATAGAAGAAAGTGAAAAATTAGAGATTTCTTCAGTTAAAGAAAAGTATGATGAATTTAAAGATATTTTTAAAGGTGTAAAAATAGATATTTTACATGGAAGAATGAAGGGTGATGAGAAAGAAGAAAAAGTTAAAAATTTCAGAGAGGGTGATACTCAAATTTTAATTTCAACAAGTGTTATTGAAGTTGGAATAGATGTTCCAGAAGCAAATGTTATTCTTGTTGAAGATGCTCAAAGATTTGGACTTTTAACTTTACATCAATTGAGAGGAAGAGTTGGAAGAGGAGACAAAGAGTCATATTGTCTTTTGATTCTTTCAAATTATGATAAAGATTCATTAAGAAGAGTTAGGGTTTTGGAAAAAACAAATTCTGGACTTGAAATATCAGAATGGGATCTAAAATTTAGAGGAACAGGAGAACTTGGAGGAGTAAGACAACATGGCACATCAGATTTTAAAATTGCAAATCTACTTAGTGAACAGGATTTCGAGATATTAAAAATTGCAAGAGATGATGCAGAAAATTTTATTAAAAATAATTCAATTTTAGATTATCCTTATCTTATCAAAGAACTTTCACTAAGATTCAAAGATTTTAAACTTCTTGATATATCATGAGAATTACATCTGGTTTTTTAAAAGGGAGAAAAATAGAAGATGTTAAAGATGAAAGAGTTAGAGAAACACTTGATATTGTAAGAGAGTCTCTTTTTAATTCATTAAGAGGAAAAGTAAATGGTAAAGTTTTTTACGACCTTTTTGCTGGTTCTGGTTCTGTTGGAATTGAAGCCCTATCTTCAGGTGCAAGTTTTGTTATTTTTGTTGATAATAACTTTAAATCAATTAAAACAATATTTGAAAATCTTAAAAATTTAAATTTAATGGATAAAGCAAAGGTAATAAAAAAGGATGTTTTAAGATTTTTAAAAAAAGATAATCTTGATTTACCAAAAGGAGATTTTATTTTTCTTGACCCACCTTATGAGTTCGGACTTGGTGAGAAAGCACTTGAAATTATTTCAACAGGTAATATTATTAAAGATGAAACAATAATAATTTATGAACACTCTAAAAGGGAGATTTTTAGAACAAATTTTGAAATAATTAAAAGTTTAAAAATTGGTGAGACAGTTTTAGATTTTTTAGTAATTAAGAGAGGAAAAGAGAATGGATAAAGAGAAGTTAAAAATTGCAGTTTATCCCGGAAGTTTTGATCCACCCACACTGGGACATTTTGATTTAATAAAAAGAGCATCAAAAATTTTTGATAAATTAATCGTTTTAGTTTCAGATAGTAAAAATAAAAATTATATGTTTTCAAAAGAAGAAAGATTCACTATGGTTAAAGATATGATTAAAGATTGTGAAAATGTAGAGGTTCAAATGCTTAATGGACTTCTTATTGATTATCTTAAAGAGAATAGAATAAATTTTGTAATTAGAGGATTAAGAATAACATCTGACTTTGATTATGAATTTCAGATGTCTTCATTTAATAAAGTTCTTTACCCAGAAATTGAAACAATTTATATTATGAGTGATATTAAATATACACTATTATCTTCAAGTTTAGTAAGAGAGTTAATTTTAAATAATGGAGATATAAGTAAATTTGTTCCAGAATCTGTTGAAAAATTTATTAAAAGTAGAGGGGTGAAATGAACATATTAGGTTTATTAAGCAATTTAAAATCATTAATTGAAAAGGGGAAACCAGTTCCATTTTCAAATATGGTTATGGTTGATGAGAAAAAACTTTTATCTATTATTGAAGAGATAGAGAAAAACTTCCCAACGGAATTTGAAAAAGCAAAAGAGGTTCTAAGGAATAAAGAGAGTATTATAACTGAAGCAAGAGAAAGAGCTAAAAAAATAATTGAAAATGCAGAAGATGATAAGAAAAGATTGATTTATGAGTCAGAAATTGTAATTGAAGCAAAAGAAGAGGCAGAAAAAATTTTGAAAGAAGCAAGAGAAGAGGCAGAAAAAATTAAAAATGAGGGAAGAGAATTTGTAAAAGAGTTACTATCAAAAGTTGACAACTATCTTCTTAAAGCAAGAAACATAATTAATGATGGAATAAATGCTTTATCGGAGGAAGAAGAGTGATTAGTATAAGAGACCTAAAAAGAGAGACGGGTCTTAAAAAGAAGGTCTCTCTTGAACTTGATTTTAATGAAATTGAAGGTTATAAAATTTTATCTCCTGTTCTTGTTGATATAGAAATAGAAAATATAGGAATGGGATTTACAGTTAAAGGAAGTTTTGAATTGACTGTTGAATTACAATGTAGAAGATGTCTTAAATTTTTTCCATATAAACTTGTTTCAGAAATAGATGAAATTTATACAACAAAAAAAGGAGAGATTCTTCCTAAAAAACTATTAAATCGCGATGAACTATCAACATTTTTGTTTAATGGTGAAGAGATAAATATAAAAGAGGCTATGAGACAAAATATTATTGTTTCAATACCACCTTATCCACTTTGTAATGAAAACTGCAAAGGTCTTTGTCCAATTTGTGGTAAAAATTTAAATGAAGGAGTTTGTGAACATATAGAGTTTCTTGAAAGAGAGGATATAGAAGAGAATCCATTTTATAAACTTTATTTAAAACTTTATGAAGATAATAAAAAGCGTTCTAGAGGAAGTAAAAAGAAGAAAGAGTGAACTTATAAGATTTTTTATTAGATTTTTCATATCTTTTCTTCTTGGAGCAATTTTAGTATATGTTATTTTATTTTTTATTGAAAATAGAGCATCTTCAAATAAAGATTTAGAAATTTTTAAAAATTTATTGAATGAAGTTAAAAAATATCTTGAAAACTACTTTTTACCTTATACTAAAAAAGGAGTTTTAGGTAGAATTTTATTTATATTTTTAAATAATTTTAGAGTTGTTGTTATTGCTGGGATATTAAGTTTTATTACATTTGGTATTTTTTCAGAAATTATTGCTTATATTAATGGTTTTATTGTTGGTGCTGTAATTTTTGCACTTCCAATAATTTTTGAAAAAGTCAATCCATTTTCTTTATTTATTTTTGGAATAGTTCCTCATGGAATTTTTGAAATTTTTGCATTTTTACTCTCTTTAACTTTTGCTCACTCTTTATCACCAACAAAAGAGGGCATAAAATTCATTGATATTTATTTGAAATCTTACATAATTGTAATTCCACTTCTCTTTATTGCATCAATAATTGAAGTAATTATTACTCCATTTTTAATGTCACTATTTTTACTTTCAAATATTTAAATATTTACCTTTACCAAACCGATATTAATCTATTGTCTTTTTCGATAAATGGGAGCCATACAAGAGAGAAAAATCTAATATTTATTTCTGTTTTTGATGGTTTTAAAATAATTTTTTCTAAGCTCTCTTTTGTTGGGTCAATCTTTGCTTCAAATTTTTGTATCTCTTCCTGAAATTCTCTTTCAAGTTCCTTTAGTTCACTATCATATTTTTGAACTGTTTCTTCTGCTCTTTTTATGTCTTCCTGTTCTTTCATTATTCTTCCTGCATCTCTTGCAGCAGTTGTTGCTCTTCCAACATTTCCGACACCTGTAACTTTTCTTCCAAGAATTGCACCAAGAATTGTTGCTCCAACTGATATTGTTGTTTGGAGTTTTCTTTGCTGAAGTTGATCTTTTTCTCTATCAAGAGTTTGCAGTGCTTTTCTATATTTCTCTTCCATTGTTTGTAGTTTTGTTTCATACTTTTTAACCATTTTTTCTTTCTCTTCTTCTCTTTTTTCTCTTGATATATCAAGCAATCTTATTTTAAATTCATTTTCACTTTCACCTGGTTTTGAATAAACTTTATATGTTGGACTTTTATAAATTTCAAGAGTTATATTATTTTTAATATGACTAACAAAATCTTTTTTCCAAGCATCATAATTTTTAGGATTTAATGCTTGAGGTGGTAATTTTTCAAAAAGTGCATCATAAAGAGGTTTTGAAAAAAGTTCATTTAGATTTATATTTAATTCAAATGAGTTAGACCAATCAACTGGAATTGGAGCATCTATTATTTCTGTTGCTATAATTTTTTCAACATTATAATCAAGACCTTTTTTCGAATCACTAAAATTAATAATTGCACTTCCTAAAATATATGGTTTATAGAGTGGTTTTACATCTTGTGGAAGCATCTCTTTTACTCTTGCAAAATATTGAGTTATTGTTGGAGGAATTACTGGAATATCTTTTTTAACTTCCTCTTTTTGAACCACTTCTTTGAATTCAAAAGTAGGTTTTGCTTCTATTTGAGGTTCCATAAAAACTTGACTCTTTTTTTCTGACATTAATGCCTTTATGTGATCTTTTGTTAATGGCCCTCTTAGATAAGATAAAACATGTCTTGTTTCAAAAATTACAGGTTCATTTTCATGAATGTTATTCATTATAAAAATTCTTTTTCCTAATGTTGAAATCGCTTTATCAAAAAATCTTCTATCAAATTTTAAATTAATACTTTGAGAAACAGTGTCCAACCCTTGAAGTACTTTTTCTTTATCTCTTTCTGTTTGTAATCTTCCTATAAACCAAGTTCCTATATTTGCTAAACCTTTATAATCAAGGTCAACTGGGTTTTGAGTTGAAAGAAGAACACCAACTCCAAATGCCCTTGCTTGTTTTAGAAGTGTTAAAAGTGGTTTTTTAGAAGGAGGGTTGGCAACTGGTGGAAAATATCCAAAAATTTCATCCATATAAACTAATGCTCTTAGTGAATTTGTTCCAGATAATGTTCTTACCCAAGATACAACTTCATTAAAGAGAAGTGATACAAAAAACATCCTCTCTTTTTCGGAGAGATGAGCAATGTAAAAAATGGAAATTCTTGGTTTTCCATTATTTGAATAAAGTATTTTGTTTATATCAAGAGGAGTTCCTTCTAACCACAAGTTAAATGAAGGAGCAGCAAGAAGGTTATTTAATGCAAGTGAAAGTTCATATCTATCTTTAGATGGATGAAAGGTCTCAACATCTAGAACTCCAATTTTTTTAATTGATGGACTTCGAATTTCATGAATAAGATTTTCTATACTTAAATTTTTATTTTCTCTCCAAAAACTCTCTATTATTTTTGAAATTAATATATGTTCTCTTGATTTTATTGGATCTCCTTCAATTCCAATTAAACCTAATAAACTTGTAGTTGTTGAAAGAATTTTATCGCTTAATAGCTCTTCATCTTCTAAAATTTCTTTTGGTGGCGCTGAAAAAGATTTTAAAATAGAAATTGGCATTCCAGAATTACTTCCTGGAGTAAATATGACAATATCAACTGCTTCTTTTAATTTTTTGATTCTCTCTTTTGTTTGACCCCACTCATTTATTCCCTCTCCCCATTTTTTAGCAATTTCTTTAGCATATTCTTCTTTTGTTAAGCCCTTTTTTGCTGCTTCTTCTTCATTTATCCAAGGTAAAAATTCTTCAGGTGATTGGTTTTCAAATAAAAGTGCTATATTTGTAAGGTCTCCTTTTGGGTCAATAGCAATTGATGGAATATTATCGATTGCTGCTTCCTCTAAAATTCCTATGCAAAGTCCTGTTTTTCCACTTCCTGTCATTCCAATACAAACACCATGTGTTAAAAGGTCTTTTGAATCATACAGTATAAGTTCCTCAAGAGAAATATTTTTTTCTAAATCATATTTTTTCCCAAGATAAAAATATCCCAATTTTTCAAAATCAACCATAATCTATTTACCTCCTTTATTAAATTATAATATTGAAAAATTATTTTAATTTAATATAATTTTTATGGTCAAATTCTATTAAAGATAAGGAGGGAATTTATGAGCAAAATCCTTGTAACAGGAGCAACAGGTCAGATTGGTTCAGAACTTACCCTTTATTTAAGAGAGATTTATGGAAGTGAAAATGTTATTGCTGCAGGTCACAAAAGAGAGCCAGGTAAAGAATTAAAAGAATCTGGTCCTTTTATTTTTTTGGATACACAAAATTATGAAGAGATTGAGAGAGTTGTAAAAAATTTTAACATTGACACAATTTATCACTTATCAGCAATTTTGTCTGCAAAAGGAGAAGAGTCACCTCAATCTTGTTGGAATATAAACATGAATTCTTTAATAAATATTCTTGAAATTTCAAGGATATATAAGTGTAAATTTTTTTATCCATCTTCTATTGCAGTTTTTGGACCAACTTCTCCTAAAGACAATACTCCACAAGAAACAATTATAAGACCCACTACAATGTATGGAATTACAAAACTTACAGGAGAACTTTTGTGTGAATATTATTACAACAAATTTGGTGTTGATACAAGAGGAGTAAGATACCCTGGACTTATTTCATATGTTACACCACCTGGGGGAGGAACGACAGATTATGCAGTTGAAATTTTTTATGAAGCAATAAAAAATAAAAAATATAAATGTTTTTTAAAAGAGGATACTTATCTTCCTATGATGTATATGCCAGATGCAATTAAAGCAGCAGTAGATCTCATGGAAGCAGATTCAAAAAAATTACTTCACAGAGCATCTTATAATATTCAAAGTATGAGTTTTTGTCCAAAAGATCTTTATATTGAAATTAAAAAACATATACCTGAATTTGAAATTGAATATGAAATTAATCCAATTAAGCAATGTATTGCAGATTCATGGCCAAATAGCATTGATTCAAAATGTGCAAAAGAGGAGTGGGGTTTTAATCCAAAATACTCTTTTCAAGATATGGTTAAAGATATGATAGAAAAGTTGACTAAAAAACTTTTAGGAGGTGAATAATGCCATTAGATAGATTAAAAAAATCCCTTGAAGAAAAAATAAAAGAGATAGATGAAAAAGGAATTTTAAAAAGAAAAGAAAGTATAATTTTAGAGATTAAAAAATGTGATGGAACTAAAGGAAATAGATATATTCTTAAGGGAGAAGAGAATAAAGAGTATATAAGAATGAATTCAAACTCATACCTTGCACTTAACCTTAATGAGAGAGTCAAACAAAAAGAAGAAGAAGCAATTAAAAAATTTGGAGTTGGACCAGGTGCAGTAAGATTTATCAGTGGAACATATGAGCCACATAAGGCACTTGAAGAAAGAATTTCAAAATTTCACAATAGAGAAGATGCAATTATTTTTAGCTCTGCATATGGTTGTGTTCTTGGAACTTTATTTTCTTTGATAGATGAAGAGACATTTGTAATTAGTGATGAGTTAAATCATAATTGCATCATAAATGGAATAAGGTTATCAAAACCAAAAGAAAAAGATATTTATAAACACTTAAATATTGAAGAGTGTGAAGAAAAAATAAAAAGTTTCATAGGAAAAGCAAAAAAGGTGCTTATAATTACTGATGGAGTTTTCAGTATGAGAGGCGATTATGCTTCTCTTGATAAATTACAGGAGTTAGCAAATAAATATGACAAAGATTTTGAAGAGGGGGTAATTCTTATAGTTGATGATTCTCATGGAGTTGGAATTTTTGGAGATAGTGGAAGAGGAACTGAAGAGGTTCTTAAAACAAAAGTTGATATTTTAATTGGAACATTTGGAAAAGCATTTGGAGTTAATGGAGGTTATCTTGTTTCAGATAAAACTATTGTTGATTATTTAAGAGAAAAGGCACCACTTTACATTTATACAAATCCAATAACTCCTGGTGAAGCAAATGCAATTATTGAATCAATAAATATAATTGATAGTGACTTAGGAAAAGAAATGATAAGTTATGTTAGAGAACTTGCAAAGAAATTTAGAGAAGGAATCCTCTCTCTTGGACTTGAAACAACAAAAAGTGAACATCCAATTGTTCCCTTAATAATTAGAAATACTCAAAAAACAAAAGAACTTGTAAAATATCTAAGAGAAAATGGAGTTCTTTCAACTGGTTTAAACTATCCAATAGTTCCAAAAGGAGAAGAACTTATAAGATTTCAAATAAGTTATGAACATACAGAATATGATGTAAATTATGTCTTGGGAGTTATGAAGAACTTCTTTTCAAAATAAAATTGAAATAGTTATTTAAATATTTATAATTTTTATATGAATTTATTATTTATTATTATTTCAACTCTTATTGTTAGTTTTATTTCATTAATTGGCATATTTTTTATTAATAAAAAAATAGAGTATATGGGAAAAATTAGTTTTTATCTTGTTAGTTTTTCATCTGGTGCATTAATTACAGGAGGAGTTCTTCACCTTATTCCAGAAGCACTTGAAGAGAACTTTAATTCAATTTATTCAATTATTTTTGGAATTTTTTTATTTTTTGTTCTTGAAACATTCTTGAAATGGAGACATTGTCATGAATTTGAATGTAGAGAACACACCTTTATTCCAATAAATATACTTGGAGATTCTTTACATAATTTTATCGATGGAGTTTTAATATCTTCTAGTTATCTTGTTAATTTTAATCTTGGATTGATTACAACATTTGGTGTTATTTTTCATGAGGTTCCTCAAGAGTTAGGTGATTATGGTGTTTTAATTTATGGGGGTCTTTCTCCTAAGAAAGCACTTAAACTGAATTTTTTAGTGTCATTAACATCAATTTTAGGTGGAATTTTTGGATTTTATCTTTTTGAAAGATTTGAATTTCTTATTCCATATATAATTGGTCTTACTGCTGGAAACTTTTTATATTTATCATTAACAGATTTAATACCTGAACTTCATAAAAAGGTATCAATAAATAGTAATATTGAAAAAACAATATTTATTTTAATAGGTATTTTATTAATGATTTTGCTTAAAATTCTCTTTGAATAATTTCTTTGATTGCATATATTTTATAATTTCAAATGTTAAAGCAGGAAGAAAAGCAAGTGGAATATATTCAAAAAAAATTGGTTTGAGCGGAGTAAGAGAAAAAATCTTATCAAAAAAAGGAATATATATTATAACAAGAGATAAAGCAATTGATGCAAAAATAGAATAGTTTAAAAATTTATTATTAAAAAGATTTTTAAGTTTAACTGGCCTAAATTCAGTTTTGTTTGCATATGCTCTTATGAGTTCTGCTATTATTAGAGTGATAAGCGCTGCTGTTTGTGCTTCAGGTAATGTTCCACCACTTCTTAAAATATTTAAAAAAGCAAAAATAGTTACAACTGCCTCAACTAATGCACTTGCTAAAATTCCAATCATATTATTTTTGTTTAAAATCTTTTCATCTGGTTTTCTTGGAGGTAAATCCATAATTCCTTCTTCTTCTGGTTCAACTCCAAGAGCAAGGGCAGGAAAAGCATCTGATATTAAATTGAGATAAAGAAGGTGAATTGGTTTAAAAGGAATAGGAAGATTAAAAATTGTTGAGAATAAAATAATTAATACTTCTCCAATATTACAACTCAATAAAAATATAACAACCTTTTTTATGTTTGAATATATTCTTCTACCTTCTCTTATTGCTTCAACTATTGTCGCAAAATTATCATCTGTTAAAACTATATCTGAAGCTTCTTTTGAAACATCAGTTCCAGTTATTCCCATTGCAATTCCAACATCTGCTTTTTTAAGAGCAAGAGCATCATTTATTCCATCTCCTGTAACAGCAACCTTTTCACCTAAATTTTTCAACTCTTCAACAATCTTTAATTTTGTATGTGGAGAAACTCTAGCAAAAACATTTTTCTTATTTATAATTTCAACAAAATTTTCATTCTCATTAAGTTCCTTTTCATCTATTGCCTCTGACTCTTCATTTATAATTTTTAATCTTTTTCCAATGCTAAGCGCTGTGACTTTGTGATCTCCTGTCACCATTTTCACTCTTATTCCTGCTCTTTTTGACTCTTCAATTGCTTTATAAACCTCTTCCCTTGGAGAATCTTCCATTGCAATTAAACCTAAAAATATAAGATTTTTCTCATAGTTTTCTTTTGTTTCATCTTGAATTCTTTTATATGCAACTCCTAAAACTCTCAATCCTTCTTTACCCATTTTTTCATTTTCAATTAAAATTTCTTCTAAAATTTCTTCAATTGGTTTTATTTCAATTCCATCATGATAAAATGAGCACCTTTTAATTAAAATTTCAGGTGCTCCTTTTGTAAAAACAAATTTATTTTCACCATCTGTATTTATTGTTGTCATAAGTTTTCTATCTGAATCAAAAGGTATTTCATCAATTCTTAAAAATTTTTTCTCTAAATATTCTTTTTTGTATCCTTTCTTTAAAGAGTGTTTAAGAAGAGCAACCTCTGTTGGATCTCCAAAATCTTTTTCACCCTCCTGAATTTTTGCATCATTACATAATGTTATTGCAAGATAGAAAAATTCTTCTGGACCTAAAATTACTTCTTTCACAACATTCAATTCATTTTTTGTAAGAGTTCCTGTTTTATCTGAAAGTATTGTTGTAACAGATCCAAGAGTTTCAACAGATGAAAGGTTTCTTACAATTGCTCTTTTTGCTGCCATAGTTTTAACTCCAAGAGCAAGAACTATGGTTACCACTGCTGGAAGACCTTCTGGGACTGCTGCAACAGCAAGAGCAACTGCTGTCATAAAAGAAAGCATAAATGGAAGATTTCTTATTGTTGATAAAACAAAAACTCCAACACATGCTAAAAGGAAAATTTGTCCCAATGTTTTTCCAAGTTGATCAAGTTTTACTTCAAGAGGAGTTTTTTCTTCTTGGATCTCTTCAAGAGTTTTTCCAATTTTTCCAATTTCAGTGTTAACTCCTGTTGCAAAAACAACTCCTTTTCCTCTTCCATAGACAATAGTTGAACCTGAAAAAACAATATTTTTTCTATCATGAACTGGTAAATTATCACTCTCTATTTCATGTTCAAACTTCTCAACAGGAAATGATTCTCCAGTTAAAAATGCTTCTTCAACTTTTAAATTTTTCTGTTCAATTATTCTTAAATCTGCTCCAACTTTATCTCCTGTTTCTAAAATAACTATATCTCCAGGAACAACTTCTCTTGTTTTAATCTGGATAATTTTTCCATCTCTTATAACTTTTGTTGTTGGAGATGAGAGTTTTTTAAGAGCTTTCAAACTTTTTTCAGCATTTATCTCTTGATAAATTCCTATAAAGGCATTTATTATAACAATTGCAATTATTGCAATACTATCTATTAATTCACCCAAAAAAGCAGAAATTATAGCAGAAAAAATTAAAATTAAAACAAGGAAATTTTTAATCTGATCATATATTCTTGAAAATATTGATTTTGGTTTTTTTTCAGGGAGTTCATTGAATCCATAAATTTTTAATCTTTCTTTTGCTTCTTCATTTGTTAAACCTGATTCAAAATTTGTTTTTAAAAGCTTTTCTAACTCTTCTTTTTTTGCTTTCCAAATTCTTTCCAAAATAACCTCCAACTCTTATTATTTTATCAAAATTTTTGATTGTGATATAATAGAAAAGGTTTTAGTTTTAACAATATAGAGAAAAAGCGAACTAAAGAATCAAAACAACCTTAAAAATTTTACAAAGGAGGCGCTAATGGAGAATAGAACTGGCGCTTTTTCTTTTTTTGAGAAATGTCTTACAATTTGGGTAATTTTGTGTATCCTTCTTGGGATCTTAATTGGAAGAATTTCCCAACCTTTGCATATAAACTTGATTCTTTATCATTTTATTAAGTTCCAATTCTAATAGCAATTTGTCTTTTCTTTATGATGTATCCAATAATGGTAAAGATAGATTTTGCAGAGGTAGTAAAGGCAGGTAAATCTTTAAAGCCAGTTCTCTTAACTCTATTCATAAATTGGGCTATTAAACCTTTTACAATGTACTTAATTGCCTCATTTTTTTATTGGAGTTTTATTTAAAAACTTTTTACCTGGAGTTGAAATTGTAAAAACAGGTGATGAGGTTTATTTATACAAAAGTTATATTTCTGAAGCAATACTTCTTGGAATTGCTGCTTGCACTGCTATGGTTCTTGTATGGAGTCATCTTGCTAAAGGCAATGGTGGATTGACTCTTGTAATGGTTGCTATTAATTCTCTTAAAATGTTATTTTTATATGCACCACTAGGTGGGTTTCTTCTTAAAGTTAATAAAATGCCTATTCCATGGCAAACAATTCTTTTATCAGTTTTGATCTATGTTGCTTTACCCCTTGTCGCTGGTTATTTTTCAAGAAGATATATTTTGAAGAAGAAATGTGAAGTTTGGTTTAAAAACCGCTTCATGAAATTTTTAACTCCAATTAGCATTTCTATTCTACTTTTAACTCTTGTACTTTTGTTTTCATTTAAGGGAGAAATAATTGTTAAAAATCTTTTAACAATTTTTTGGATTGCAATTCCTCTTATTATTCAAACTCTTTTAATTTTCTTATTAGGTTATTTCTTACTTTCAAGAGTGTTTAAATTAACATATGAAGATGCAGTACCTACCGCATTAATTGGAGCATCAAACCACTTTGAAGTTGCGTTTGCAACTTCAACCACACTTTAGGGACTTTCTACTGGCTCTTCTTAAGCTACTGTTGTTGGTGTTTTTATATAAGTTCCTACAATGCTATTTCTTGTCTCAACATGCAAGAAAACAACTCATCTAATTGAAAAGAAATCAAAAATAATTCCTAAAATAACACTAAAGAGTGAAATTGTCAAAGGAAAAGATAATTTGAAATAGTTTTATTCAAAAATTTATCGTTTTCTGATATTATTATTTTTGATGAATATCTTTTTGAGAATTTTAATTCTAATTTTATTTTATATTTATGGTTCAATATCTTTTGGATTTATATTTGTAAAAAAAACCAAAGGTATTGATATAAGAAAAATTGGAAGTGGGAATATTGGTGCAACAAATGTTTTAAGAGTTGCAGGAATTTCAGTTGCCCTTCTTTCAGGATTATTTGATTTATCAAAAGGACTTTTACCTATTCTTATTGGAAGATTTATATTTCATTTCGATCCTATTTTTTTATTTTTATCTGGTTTTGCTGGTGTTTTAGGTCATGATTTTTCAATTTTTTTGGGCTTTAAAGGTGGAAAAGGAATTGCTTCAACACTTGGAATGATTATTGGTTTAAATCCTCTTGTTGCATTAATAGAAGTTTTTATTTTCATAACTATTTTGCTTATTAAAAGAATAGTTTCGATTTCATCAATCATTTCACTTATTGCACTTCCTTTTGTTTTTATGCTTTTTAAAAATTTTGAACTCTCATTTTTGTCAATTTTATTATCAATCTTAGGTATTTTTAGGCATAAAGATAATATTGAAAGAATTTTTTATGGAATAGAATCAAAATTTGGGGAGAAAGAGATGATAAGAGAAACAAAAATTTTAAAAAAAGATTTAAAAAGTATTGATGAGATTAGAAAAATATTAGAAAGTGGAGGAGTCGGAATCATACCAACAGATACAGTTTATGGTCTATGTGTTAATGCATTAAACAAAAATTCGATTAATAGAATTTATAAAATTAAAAAAAGAGACATCAACAAACCTCTTGTTTTGTTTGTAAAAAATAGAGATGAAATTGGAAAATACGGAATTGTCAATGATTTAAGTAAAAAAATAATAAACAAATATATGCCAGGAGAGATTACAATAGTTTTAAGAAAAAAGGATCCATCTTTTTCAATATCACTTAAAAAATTTGACACAATTGGCATAAGAATTCCAAATGATATTTTCATAATTAATTTACTAAACTCAATTTCATTTCCTCTTGCAACTACAAGTGCAAATATTTCAGGCGAAAAAACTCCAAAAGATGTAGAAGGTTTAAAGAGAATCTTTAATGGAGTTGTTGATTTTATTGTTGATGGAGGAGAATTAGGTGAGGTTCCATCAACTGTAATTGAAGTTATTGATGAAAATATAAATATTTTAAGAGAGGGGAAAATAAAGAAGGAAGAAATTCTCTCAATTTTGAAGGAGTAAAAAATGAGAATAGTAATTGGTTCAGATCATGCAGGTTTTGAATTAAAAGAGGAAATAAAGAAATATTTTTGTTTGGAACATGACATAATTGATGTTGGAACAAACTCAACAGAATCAGTTGATTATCCAGATTTTGCAAAAAAGGTTTCTGAACTTATATTAAAAAGAGAGGTTGATATAGGAATTCTTATATGTGGAACTGGAATTGGAATGAGTATTACTGCAAACAAATTTAAAGGAATTTATGCAGCCTTGTGTTTTGATAAAAACACAGCAAGTTTAGCAAAAAAACATAATAATGCAAATGTTTTATGTATTGGAGGAAGAACAACAAAAAAGGAAGATGCAATTGAGATAGTTAAAACTTTTTTGGAAGAAAAGTTTGAAGGCGAAAGACATGAGAAAAGGTTAAACAAGATAAAAGAGATAGAAGATAATAATTTTTGTGGAGGTGATTAATATATGATTTGTGATATTTGTCATAAAAGAGAGGCAGATTTTACTATAACAAGAATTGTTGATGGAGAAAAAAGAGTAATTCATATATGTGAAGAGTGTGCAAGAGAACATGGATATGTTAAAGATGAATTTTCTTTTTTCTCACCATTTGACTCATTTTTTGAAGACGAATTTTCAAAATTTTTCTATGCCCCAAAAGAAAGCACAATAACTTATGAATTTACAGGTGAGGCGGAAGAGGTAATTCTTGAATCTCAAAATATTGCAACAGAACTTGGTGAAGATGAAATAAAAACAGAACATCTTCTTCTTGCTTTTTTAAGAAAAAGCGATTACATTAAAAATCTTCTTTTTGATTTAAATGTTGACCCTAAAGAGATTGAAACAGAGGTTCTTTCAACTATGAAAAAGATAGAGAGAAAACCAAAAGAAATTTCTCTATCTCCAAGAGTTAAAAGAGTTATTGACCTTGCTCAAAAAGAAGCTAGTGGTCTTGGAAGTGAATATATTGGACCAGAACACCTTCTTCTTGGTCTGATAGATGAGGGAGAAGGAGTTGCTGGAAGAATCCTAAAAGAAAGAGGACTCTCTCGAGATAAAGTTTTATCATATCTTGAGAAAAAAGAAAAAAGAACAAAACAGAGAAAACATTCTAAAACACCGACTTTAGATCAATATTCAAGAGACCTTACTCAACTTGCAAGAGAGGGAAAACTTGACCCAGTAATTGGAAGAGAAAAAGAAATAACAAGAACTTTAAGAATTCTTTCAAGAAGAACAAAAAATAATCCAGTTCTAATTGGTGAGCCAGGTGTTGGAAAAACAGCAATTGTTGAAGGTATTGCACAAAGAATTGTTCAAGGAAAAGTTCCAGATATTTTAAAAGATAAAAGAGTTGTTGCACTTGATATTCCTGCAATAATTGCTGGAACAAAGTATAGAGGTGAATTTGAAGAGAGATTAAAAAAGATTCTCGATGAAATAAGAGAAGCACAGGGAGAAATTATCGTTTTTATAGATGAACTTCACACAGTTGTTGGTGCAGGAGGAGCAGAAGGCGCAGTTGATGCTTCAAATATCTTAAAACCTCCCCTTGCAAGAGGTGAAATGCAATGTATAGGTGCAACAACAATAAATGAGTATAGAAAATATATTGAAAAAGACCCTGCACTTGAAAGAAGATTTCAGCCAGTTTTAGTTTCTGAGCCAAATGTTGAAGAAACAATCGAAATTTTAAAAGGTTTAAGAGATAAATATGAAGCACATCATGGAGTAAAAATTACAGATGAGGCAATCTTGCAAGCAGCAGTTTTATCAGACAAATATATAACAGATAGATTTTTACCAGATAAAGCGATTGATTTAATAGATGAAGCAGCATCAAAAGTAAAATTTGATACAAAAAAAGAACCAGAAAACCTTAAAAAACTTGAAGATGAGTTAAAGAGAGTTATAAGAGAAAAAGAAGCAAAAATTAAAGCAGAAGACTATGAAAAAGCAGCAAAACTTAAGAAGATGGAGGATGAACTAAAAAAGCAAATAGACGAGTTGAAGAAAAATTGGGATAAAGAAAAAGGTTCTCAAGTTCCTGTTGTAACTGCAGAAGATATTGCTCAAGTTGTTTCAGAATGGACAAATATTCCAGTAACAAAACTTGTTGAGGAAGAAATAAGCAAACTAAAGAGAATGGAAGAGTACCTTCATAAAAGAGTTATAGGACAGGAAGAAGCAATAAAGGCAGTATCAGAAGCAATAAGAAGAGCAAGAGCAGGTCTTAAAGACCCAAATAAACCAATTGGATCATTTCTATTTTTAGGACCAACTGGTGTTGGAAAAACTGAACTTGCAAAAACTCTAGCAGAATTCCTTTTTGGAGACGAAAATGCAATGATAAGATTAGACATGAGTGAGTTTATGGAAAAACATACTGTATCAAAATTAATAGGTGCACCACCAGGGTACATTGGTTTTGAAGAAGGAGGTCAACTCACGGAAGCAGTTAGAAGAAGACCATATTCAGTAATACTTCTTGATGAAATTGAAAAGGCACATCCAGATGTTTTTAACATTCTTTTACAAATTCTTGATGATGGAAGATTAACAGATTCAAAAGGAAGAACAGTTGATTTTAAAAATACAATAATAATTATGACATCAAATTTTGGAAGTGAAATTTTATTAAAAGTTGACCCAAATGATAAAGAAAATTTTGATAAGGCAAAAAAAGAGGTGATCGACCTTTTAAAATATAAATTTAGACCAGAATTTTTAAATAGAATTGATGAAATTATTTTTTTCCATAAATTAACAAAAAAGCAAATTAAAGAAATTGTAAATCTTCTAATTGAAAGAGTTAGAAGAACCTTAAAAGCACAAGGACTTGACCTTAAACTTACAGATAAAGCAATAGAAAAAATTGCTGAAATTGGTTTTGATCCGATTTTTGGTGCAAGACCATTAAGAAGAACAATACAAAGAGAGATTGAGAATGAAATTGCTAAAAAATTACTTAATAAAGAATATGAAAAAGGTGATACAATATTAGTTGATTTTGAGAATGATGAGTTTGTTTTTAAAAAGGAGGTAAAAAAAGAGTGAGAGAACTTTTACTTTTCATTCAACTTGTAGTTTGTGTAATTACAATTCTTTCAATTGTTTTTCAAACTCCAAAAGGAGCAGGTTTAGGAGCAATTTCAGGTGGAGCGCATCTTTTTCACCTTCAGAAAAAGAAAGATGCTATTTTAAGTAAAATTGCTTTAATTGGTGCAATTGCCTTTGGAATTCTCTCCTTGACTTTAACCATTTTAGGGGTATAATTTTTATCTTGATGCCGGGATGGCGGAATTGGCAGACGCGTACGTTTGAGGTGCGTATGGGGAGACCCGTCCGGGTTCAAGTCCCGGTCCCGGCACCAAAAATTAAATAATAATATTTCAAAACAATTGATTTTTTTCAAGTTTTTCTTTAAGAAAACTCAATAATTAATTTATTCTAAATTTAAACTAATTAAATTTTAAATTTGATATAATTAACTTATATGAATAAAATTAACGAATCAATAATAAATATTTTCAATAATTTAAAAAACCACATTTCAATAATTTTAGAAGATGGAAAAATAATTTATATAGAACAAAATAATTGGTTTGTTAAAGATGAAAAAGGAAATATAGTTGCAATCGAGGGAATAGGAAGAGATATAACTGAGAGAAAAATTCTTGAAGAAAGTTTAAGGGAGAGCGAGAAAAAATTTAGATTTCTTTTTGAATATGCTACAATTGGTATCACCTTAACTGATAAAAATGGAGAGTTATTATATTGTAATCCAAAATGGTAAGAGATAATGGGATATAAATTTGAGGAACTTAAAAATGTTAAATGGATGGATTTAACCTATCCAGAAGACATAGAGGAAGATTTAGAAAAATTTAATAAATTAATTAAGGGAGAAATATATTCTTATTCACCTGAAAAAAAGAGCGATTAGAAAAGATAAAAAAGTAATTTGGATAAATATAAAAGTTGTAAGAGTTGATGATCAAGATGGAAATTTCCTTTATGAAATTGCTATGATTGAAGATATCACAGAAAGAAAAATGTTAGAGAAATCGCTTACAGAAAGTGAAAAAAGATATAGATTATTTTTTGAGAAAAATCCCCTTGGAGTTGTTATAGTAGACTTTAAAGACAATAACTTTATCAATATGAATGAAGTTTATTTAAAATTACTAGGCTATAAAAAAGAAGAATTACAAAATTTGACATGGAAAGATATAATTCATCCAGATGATTGGGAAAAACAGGAAAAGTTAATTGAAAAACTTATTAATAGAGAAATAGATTCTTTTGAAATTGAAAAAAGATATATAAGAAAAGATGGAACAATCTTTTGGGGTCATCTTTTTACATCAGCAATTTATGATGAAAATAATAATTTTTTATATGCAGTTGGGATGTTACGAGATAAAACTGAAGAAAAAGAATTAAAAGAAGAGATTGAAGAGAGAAGAAGAAAACTTTCTAGGTCTCTTGTTAATATTTTGAATTTAATAACAAAAATAACAGCGATGAAAGACCCTTATACTTTGGGACATCAAGGAAAAGTTGCATACATGGCTATAAAAATTGCTGAAAAATTAAATTTAAACAAAGATATTATTGAGAGAATAAGATTAGCATCATTTTTACATGATATTGGTAAACTAACAATTCCAACTGAGGTTTTAAATAAAGGAGGAAAATTTTCTGAAAATGAATATTTGCTTGTAAAAGAACACAGTAAAAACGGTTATGAAATAATAAAAAGAGTAGAATATCTGACTCCAGTTGCAGATATTGTTCTTCAACACCATGAAAGATTATGTGGTTCAGGATACCCATTAGGACTAAAGGATGATGAAATTCTTCTTGAGGTAAGAATTATTGCTGTTTGCCTTGTTTTTGAAGCAATGACATCTCATAGACCTTATAGACCAGCATTTAGCGTAAATGATGCTTTGAGAGAATTAAAAGAGAATAAAGGAATTTTATATGACCCAATTGTTGTTGACACTCTTAAGGAATTGATTATAAATAAGGAAATAGATATTAATTTTTCAGATGGAAGAAATAAAAGTTAAATGTGTTAAGTGTGGGAGAGTTTATAGAGAAGAAGACAAAAAAGTTATATGTGATTGTGGGGGATGCTTAGATTTAGAATTCTATCCATTGTTTAAAATCGATAAGATTGATAAAAAAAGGGAGGGGCTTTGGAGATATAAAAAATTTTTACCAATAAAGGATGAGAAAAATATAATATCTTTTAATGAAAGTTTTACTCCTTTAATCAAATTAAAAATTGAGGATTATGATATTTATTTTAAACTTGATTTTTTATTTCCAACCTCTTCATTTAAAGATAGAGGTTCAACTGTTCTAATTAGTAAGGTAAAAGAACTTGGAATAAAAAGAGTAGTTGAAGATTCTTCTGGTAATGCTGGGGCATCAATTGCAGCATACTCTGCTATTGCTGAAATTGAGTGTGATATTTTTGTTCCTGAAAGTGCTTCGAAAAATAAAATAAAACAGATTGAAATTTTTGGTGCAAATTTACACATCTTACCACTTTCAAGAGATAAGGTTCATCTTAAGGCAAAAGAGTTTTCAATAAATTTTTATTATGCAAGTCACTTTTTGAATCCTTACTTTATTCAAGGAACAAAAACAGTTATTTTTGAAATTTTCGAGCAACTCGATTTTTCTCTTCCTGATTCAATTGTTATTCCAGTTGGAAATGGTTCACTACTTCTTGGAATTTATAGAGGTTTAAAAGATTTAAAAACAAGTGGTGTTATAGATTCATATCCTAAATTAATTTGTATTCAATCTAAAAATTGTGCTCCAATTTTTGAAGCATTTAAAAATAAGAGTTTCTTAATAAAAAAATTTCATAAAAAAGACACAGTTGCAGAAGGAATTGCAATTGCAAATCCAGTTAGAGGTAAAGATATATTAAAGGTAATTTATGAAACAAATGGAGAAGTTCTAACTGTAAATGAAGATGAGATTATCAATTCGCAAAAAGAACTTGCAAGAAGAGGAATTTTTGTTGAACCAACTTCAGCAGTTCAATATGCGGGTTTAAAAAAATATTTAAATAATTTAAATAAAAAAGAAAATATAGTTTGTATTTTAACAGGAAGTGGTTTAAAATCTTTGTGAATTATTTTAAAATTAACATATGAAAAATGGATATTGTTTAATAAGTTGTTTATTTCGATTAATAATTTTTGTTATCTTATTGATAGTTTTAATATTTTTATTTAAAAGTTGCATCAAAATTGCATTTTAATTATGTTAACCTTGAGATGCTCTAAATGTAAAAGAAAATTGTATAAATATGAAAAAATTGGAGAGGGAAGATTGCTTCACTTATGGAAAAATAGGATAAAAGAAGCTTATAACATTAACAAAGTTGAAGATAAATATTTCTGTGAATGTGGTAATTTAATTGGAGTTGATACAAAAATTTATATTAAATTAAAAAAAGGTAGTTTTACTTATAGTGGAGAAATAATTAAATAAGTGATAAAATTGAATAAATTTATTTTAAAAGGAGAGTATTTTATGAAAAAAATATCACTTAAAATATTTATTCTATTTTTATTGATTTTTACAACAAGCATTAACAATTCATTTTCAAAAGATTATTCAATTACAAATGTTAAAATTGATGTTACATTAAACAAAGATGGAAGTGCATATTTTATTGAAGAGAGAACATATACATTTCAAGGAAGTTTCACATTTGGTTATTATGATTTACCAAAAACAGGTTTCGAAACACTTGAATTATTTGAGGTTTATGAGGGAGATAAGGTTTATAAAAAAGATAAAACAAAACTACCTTATACATATTATATAGAGGATGGCGGGACTTTTTTTAGAATTTTTTTCTATTACACTGCACAAGACGAAACTAAAACATTCAAGTTTATTTATAAATTAGGTGGAGTTATTAAAGTTTATGAAGATTATGGAGAATTCTACTGGAAACTTCAAGGTGAGGGCTGGGATAAAAAGATTGGAGAATTTGAGTCAACAATAAAACTTGTCTCTCCTGTTCCAAAAGATGAATATTTTATATGGGCTCATGGACCACTTTGGGGAGAGATTAAGAAAATAGATGAAAAAACAATTTTTTTATATGTTGAAGATGTTCCTCCAAAAACTTTTGTTGAAGCAAGAATTCTTATTCCATCAACCTATTTTGGAGTTTCAAATGAATTAGAAGGAAATATAAAAGAAAAAGTTATTGAAGAAGAGACAAAATGGGCAAGGGAGGCAAATAGAAAGAGAGTTCTAGCAAAAATAAATATTTTTCTTCCATTTGTTGGTTTAATTTTATTTATTATTCTTTTAATTTATCAATATTTTAAATATGGAAAAGAGTACAATATTCCTAAAAATTATGAGTATTATAGAGAACCACCATGTGATATTAAACCAGCTGTTTTAGGGCATCTTATGACTTTTGGTACATTTCAAGGTTCATTTCTTAAGGCAACTGTTATGGATTTGATTCATCAAGAAATTATCGATTTAGAGGAGAATCCTTCTTCAAAGAAAGACTTAATTTTTGTTCTTGATAGAGAAAATTATGAAAAGAAAATGGAAAATTTATCTGAATTTGAAAAAATTTTAATTGATAAAATTTTATTTGACAAAGAGGATTCATTCACTATTAAAGATTTAAATAAAAAGATTAGAAAAAATCAAGAAAAATATTATTATAGTTTTGAAAAATTCAAAAAAGAGATAAATAGCGAATCACAAAAATATGACTTTTTTGATAAAACAAGTAAGAAAAGAAGCGATTTTGTATATGGATTAGGTTGTCTTATTCCTTTTTTAGCGACCATCTTAACTATTTTCTTTCAAAATTTCTTATATTTAACATGGCTAATTTTATCACCAATTTATTTAATATTTGGTTCTATTGCAATTAGAAGAAGGTCATTTAAAGGAAAAGAAGAGTTCGATAAGTGGGTTGCATTCAAGAGATTCTTAAGCGATTTTTCAAATTTAAAAGATTATGGGCCTAAATCTATTTTTTTATGGGAAAAATATTTAATTTATGCAACTGTATTAGGAGTTGCAAGTACAGTTCTTAAAGTATTAAAAATTTTGTTTCCTCAAATTGAAGATATTCAAAATGGAAGACTTCTTGCTTTTGCAACAGCATCACAATTTTCAAGTTTTGATAGAGGTTTAAACTTAATAAATAGCGCTATTTCTCAAATTGCAACTGCAACATCAACTGCTTATAAGACATCAAGTAGTAGTTGGAGTTCTGGTCGCGGAGGGGGTGGAGGATTTTCAGGTGGTGGCGGAGGGGGAGGCGGTGGTTCAGGTGGAGGAATGGGTTAAATTTAATCTCTATCTGGATAAATAATCGTTATTTTCTTTATAACTCCATCCCATAAAACCTTTGAATCAATTGCTTCGGCAATGAATCTTATTGGCACCATAACTCTTCCAGGTTTTACAATTATTGGTGGTGAATCCATAAAGAACTCTTTAAAATTAATAAAATAGTTTTTCTTATCAACAAACATTAAAACTGATTTATCATGAAGAGTAAATAGTATGCTTTTATCTTTTTCATTATAAGTTATATTTCCACCAAATGCTTCAACAATAAATCTAATTGGAACATAAGTTCTACCATTCAAAATAAATGGAGAAATATCAATCTCTTTTTCAATTCTATTTATAACAAATTTTTTATTTCCTACAAAAAGTTCAATTATCTTTTGTTCTACTTTATAAATTGTTTTTATTGATTTGGTCTTATTTTTTGCTAAATCCTCTATTTCGATATTTAAAATGTTTAGTTCTTTTTCAAGTGGGTAATTTATTTCAAAATCTCCTTTATCAAAAATTCCAAAATCAATATTGTTTATAAAAATTTTAGATTTTTCATTGAGAGTTCCTTTTAAAATTATTTTATCTGTGGTTGTTTTAAAAACATCTTGAATTAGAAAGTAAACCTCTGGAGTTTTTATATCATGAATTACATTTAAATAATAATCTCTTGAATTTCCAAATTTATCTCTTGCAGAAAATTTTAACTCATTTGTTCCTTCCAATAGATTTATTTCTAATTCAAATTTTCCATTTTCATCTATAGTAATTTCTTTATCAAAATAAAAAACTTTTGCTTCTTTTTCAGTAAAACCAGAAATTTTTATATTGTCCTTATTTGTTATATACTCATTATCAATATTAAAAGTTATTTCTGGAGGAGTTCGATCTAAAACAAATTTAAATTTTATTATTATTTCTTTTGTATCTGCCTTTCCAATGATTTTTATATGAAATACATACTCTTTGTCTAATTCGAAATCTTTTGTATCAATGAACCCTAACATTTTCTCTTTTCCAGAAAATTCATATTTATTTAAATAAACTCCTTTTTCAACATCAATTTTTCCCTCACCTTCAACTTCAAATTGAAATTCAATTTTTTCCTTATACCCTATCTCACCAAAATCAATTAAATTTTTATCAATGTAAATTTCTCCTAAGTCTATAAAATATTCATTTGTCTCACCATTTTTAATATTTACTTTATATTTTTTTCCTTTTATAGAGATTGTATATTCTCCTTCTTGTAATAAATAGTTAAAAATTCCCTCTTTCTGAGTTTTTTTCTTTAAATTTTTTTCTAAAATTGATATTTCTCCTTCATAAGGATTTCCATCTTTGTCAATAATATTTAATTTTAAAAGCCCTAACTCATCAACATAATTCATTGCTACAAAAAATATTCCTTTTGTCTGTTCCCAAGTTGGTTCAATAAGTTCTGGTGGTGGATCAAAAAATTCTTGAACTGAGTTTAATTCAATTGTATATGCAAAAGTTCCAATTTCTCCATATAAAAAATCTGTTAAGTCTCCACTTGTCGGATAAAGAAAACTTGATTGCATTGGATAGTAATCATATGGTCCCGGATAATCACTATCATTAGGTGGACCAGTTGTTTTTGCCATTTCAACTGCAATTTTTTCAAGAAGTTTTTTATCCTGTGGTGGTTCAGAGGTATATCCCCATGGGTACAAAATGAGTTCTGAAAATGAGTGATATGAAAGTGTTATTGATGGAGGATTTTCATAAACAAATTCTCTTATTGCTTGATTTTCTAGTTCTGAAAAAGGTGCTTTTCCTCTATATGTTTCAGAAGAAGGAACCGCAGACGATCCATCAGATAGTCCCCACATATATCCATAATTTCTATTGTTATCAACTCCTCTTGAATTATCGAAATTTAATACTCTATTTTTTCTCCACATTCTATCATTTTTAATTGAATATTCAAAACCATCTGGATTTAAAATTGGAATTGTCCAAATTTCAAAATTTTTTATCCAACTTTTAACAATTTCATTTTTTTCATAGTTTTCAAGAAGGTATTCTATAATTTTCATAGAAATCTCTATGCTCATCCATTCTCTTGCATGATGACACCCTACAATTAAGATTGTTGGTTTGTCTTCCTTGTCTTTCTTTGAAATTTTTAATGCATAAATATCTCTATTCTCAAATGTTTTGCCAATAATTTTTAATTCAGTTATCTCTTTATATTTTTCATTATAAAAAGAGAGCTTTTCTATTACATCACTTAATTTATGATATCCATTAGAGTCTTCTCTTATTTGTCTAATTATTTTATAAGGATAATTTATTTTATGAGTTCCATTATATAAATACAAAAAACCATTTTCCACCTCTTTTATAAATTCAAGAGATAAAGGTACTTTTTCTAATTTTTGGTTTAAAAGAACAATATAATATGGTGTTTTTGCTTTAACAAGAGAAATTAATGGAATAAGAGAGAATATTAGTAAAAGAAGAAAAATCCTCTTAATTAATTTTTTCATTTATTAAAGAGAATCAAGTAAATCAAAAATTTCTTTTAAATCAGGTACTTTACTTAACTCATATATTTTAATAAATATAATTTTTCCATTCTCATCGATTAAAATATTTGATCTCTCTGAAAATCCCTCTTTTTCTCTAAAAATTCCATATAATTTTGATACATCACCATGTGGCCAAAAATCTGAAAGAATTTTTAGATTTTTAAGACCTAAATGATCTGCCCATGCTTTTTTGGTTGGAACTGGATCAACACTTATTCCTAATGGAATTGTATTATATTTTAAAAATTCATCATAATTTTTCTCAAGATCTTTCATCTGTTCTGCACAAATGGAAGTCCAGGCAAGTGGATGAAAAGATAGAAGCACCTTTTTTCCAGTAAAAGAAGAGATAGTTAATTTTTCACCATTTTGATCTTTTAAAGTAAAATCTATAAATTTATCTTGAACTTTTAATGTTTTTGTTTCCATAACAAAAATTCCTCCTTAAAGATTATAATTAATTCAATTTTAAATTAATTTATTCTCTTTGTAAAGTTCAAGAAGAACATCTACAACTTGTGGGTCATATAAAGTTCCTTTATTTGAAATTAACTCATTCAATATTTCTTTAATATGATATTTTGGTCTGTATGGTCTATGTGAATTCATTGCATCAAAAACATCTGCAACTGCAATTATTTTTGTTTCTAATAAAATTTCGTCACCCTTAAGACCTTTAGGATAACCAGTTCCATTTAATCTTTCATGGTGTTGTAATATTACCTCTTTAATTATATCTGGAATGTTAATATCTTTTAATAACTCATAACCATATTTGGGATGCTCTTTAATAAGTTCATATTCTCTTGGGGTTAGTTTAAATGGTTTAGTTAAAATTTCAAAAGGAAGAATCATTTTACCTATATCATGTAATAGAGAAGCAACTTTTATAACTTCAATTTTTTCTTCAGAAAGATTCATTTGTTTAGCAATTTTAATAGCATAGTCACTTACATTTTTCTGATGTCCTGCTGTATATGGGTCTTTTAATTCTATAATTTTTGATACCAAATTCAATATTTGTTCTGAAAAACTTCTTATTTTCTCTAAATTTTTAATGTTTTCGATAGCCAATCCAAGAGAACCAGCGATAATTGTTAATCTATCAGCGTCTTTGTTTGAAAAGTAGTTTTCTTTATCCGAATCCAATCTAATAACACCAATTATTTTATCCTTTACAGTTATTGGAACTATTATACGGGATTTTATATATTTTGTTTTTTCAAAAATTATCCAATTTTTTTCTTCAATAGTATTATATATTATATAAGGTTTTTTCGTATCAAGTACAAACTTTTCAACCGGAAATTCATCAATATTTAATTTCATATTTTTAACATAATCTTCAATTCCATATTTTTCATAACCTCTAATTGCTACATTAACAAGATAATTTTTTTCTAAAAATGCAATATTTGATGATGATGATGGAATAATTTTTTCTATCTCATCAAGAATAACTTCAAGGAGTTTATCCAAGTTTTCTTGAGAATGGAAAATTAAAAATATTACCCTCAATTTCTCCTGGAAATATAATTCATATCTTAATGCATCTATAAGATTTTCAAGTTCATTTTCCTTTGTTCTCAAATCAGATATATCTTTTGCAAAAACAATAATTTGAATTATATTTCCTTTTTCGTCTAAAACCGGAGAGATGGTAACATCAAAAATATATTTTTTACCATCAATTGTAATCGATTCTTCAGTTGAAAATTGATTTTTCTCAATTAATATTTTTTTATGCAATTTCATAATCAAATCTTCAAATTGAGGAAATGTTTCAATATATTTTTTACCAATAACTTTATCTTTAGATAGATTAAATATATCTAAAAAGGTTTTATTTGCATATAAAAATTTTCCTTCTATATCGTTAACAAAAATTATCTCAGTTGAAGAATCTAAAATCTTTTCTAATATTTCTTCCTTTTTTCTTAATTCTTTTTGTAATTCTAACTCTTTTGTTATATTTATTCCTAATGAAAGAAGGGCTTTTTGATTTTTTCCATAATTTATAAAACTATTCTTCCATAAAACAACTTTTTCTGTTCCATTTTTTGTTTTAATTGGATTTATATGAACTTTTAAATCTTCTATTTCTCCTTTTTTCAAATTTTCATAAAATCTTTTTAATTCATCTTTGTAGTTTTCTGGAGTGAATGATTCAACCCAATTTTTACCTATTATATCTTTTATTTCATAACCTAATATTTCTTTTCCCTTTTTATTTATATAAAGAACATTACCATCTAGATCCTCAATTGTTATAATTGCTTCTATGTTTTCAAGTAAGTTTGATAAAAATTCTCTCTCTTTTTCAAGTTCATAATTTAAAAGCTTTTCCTTTGTTATATCAACTAATGATAGAAGATAATAATATGTATTGTAATCTTTATCGAAAATTTTAAAAAAAGATAAATTTAAAAATTTTGTTTCTTCCTTTGTTTTATATTCTTTTATTAATGAATATTGATCTAAGTTATTTTCAATAAATTCATCTATTTTTAAATCTAAATCTGAGTTAATTAATTCTTTTATGTTTTTTCCTATCATTTCATCTTTTTTTAAATTTAAAACATCAACTACCTTATCATTAACAAAATTAATAAATTTATCTCTATCAAATATAATAATTGCTATTGGAATATTGTTAAATATTGATTCAAATTTTCTCTCTATCTTTCTTGGTTCTGAGATTTTAGATTCAATATTTAACTCTTTTGAATAAAAGGAAAAAATATTCTTACCAATAGACTTGGCATGATACATTGCCATATCTGCTTTTCTAATCAACTCATCTAATTCTTCACCATCATCAGGATATATTGATATTCCAATATTTACTCCAGTATCAATCATAATATCATTTATGATAAGATTTCCAAATATATTATCTATTAATCTCTTTGTTATTTTGACTAAACATTCTGATTTTTTTATATTGGTAATTAAAATTAAAAACTCATCACCACCAGCCCTTGCAATTAGATCATATTTTCTCATGTTTTGTTCTAATTTTTTAGCAATTTCTTTTAAAACTATATCTCCAAAACTATGTCCATATATATCATTTATATATTTAAAATCATATAAATCTAAAAAAAGAATTGCAAATTTTTCACCATATCTCTTTGCTCTCTCCTTTTCAGCTATGAATCTTTCACTAAAGAATTGTTTATTATATAAACCAGTAAGATTATCATGTGTTGATAAAAATTTTAATTCTTCTTCTTTTTTCTTCTTTTCACTTAAATCTATATAAAGTCCAATAATTCCTTTGACTTTACCATTAATAGTAACTGATGAACCTGAAATTGACACAGGAATAATTGTGCCATCTTTTCTTTTTCTCTTTGTTTCGAAATTTATGTATCCAGTTTTAAGGGCAATTTCATCAAGCTTTTTACCTTCTTCAGACAACTCCTCTGGTATAAAGAAAATATCATTTAAATTTTTCCCTTTTATTTCTTCTAATGTAAATCCAAAAATTTCAGTAAATTTTGGGTTAATTTCAACAATAAAGCCATCTTTATCTATAAAAATAAGAGCTTCAGGGTGATTATAAAAAAAACTTTTAAATTTTTCAAAACTCTCGTATAAATTATCATCAAAGTTTTTTTCTATTCCCATTATCTGAATTATATTATAATGTAAAATTAGTGTAAAGGAGGAAATTATGGATAGAGAAAAGATTAAAGAAAAAATTTTGGACATTCTGATTAATGGAGTTCATATTAAAAAATCTAAAGTTTTAGGGAAAGAAAATCCTAAATTTATTGAAGACCTTGAAATGGATTCATTAAGTATTCTTGATCTTGTTGAGAGAGTTGAAAAAGAGTTTAATATTGAGGTTAAGGATGAAGAGTTAGAAAAACTTATAGATTTGAATAGTGTTGTGGAATATATATATAATAAAAAATAGGGAACCCCTAAGGATAAAGTTTCCTCAAGAGTTCCCTAATGTTTTTTATATTATTTCAATTCAATTTTCTTAACCTTTCTTTTTGCCTCTTCTTTCTTTGGCATTTTTATTTCTAGAATTCCATCTTTAAATTCTGCTTCAACTTTTTCTGGATCAACTTCTGCTGGAAGAGAGATGACTCTTTCAAATTTTCCATAGCAGATTTCTTTTCTTAAGTAATTTTCTTTTTTGGCCTCCATTTCTTCTTTCTTTTCACCTATTAGATGAACTTCATCTTCTGTGACAGTAATTTCAATGTTGTCTTTCTTGAGTCCAGGAAGTTCTGCTTTGAGAACTACTTCATTATCTGTTTCAATAAGATCAATACTGGGTCTGAAGGTAATTTCTCTTCTTGCTGGAATAAATTCTTCAAACATTCTATCAATTTCTCTTCTTAATTTTTCAAAATCAGAGAAAATATCAATTTCCCATGGTTCCCATCTTCTAATTGCCATAAGCATCACCTCCTTTTAAAAGATTTTTTATCTATTATTATTATAATAAATAATTAAAAATTGTCAAGAGGTATTATTAAAAAGAGATATTATAAATTTTTTTATTGGGGTGGATTAATTTTTATTTCTTTGTTAATATCTTTAAGATCAAAATTAATTGTTGTTTTTACATTTTTCCCCTCTTCATTTACTCCTGTATCAATAAATTCCATTTTAATTACAATATTATCTTTTTTTCTTAAATATATTTTTCCTTCTGAATTTGAAAAAAGGTCTTCCCATTTTGCGTTAAAAATAAGTGCATCTTCATTGTCAATTTTTGTTTCTTTTAAAAATGAAAAGGATGATGGTGTGGATTTTATTGAAAATAGTTCAAAAATATCTTTAAGTGTTAAAACTGGAATATTCTCTTGAAATTTATTTTTTTCAATTTTTTCAAACTGTTTTGTTTCATTATCTCTATAATAAATAAAATCATTAAATATGTATATTTCTAAAAAAGATTCATTCTCCTTTTTTGAAATAAAGTGTGAAGCATCGACTGTTTGATAAAGTTCCATATTCATCTTTTCAGTTTTTCCATCGATTTCACTTTGAATTTCGTATATATAGTGATAACTTTTAATAGTACCTAATTTATTTTTAAAATCTGAGAATATTTCATCAAAAGTGTATGGTTTTATACCAATTTCTATAATTTGAATTCCAAATTTTGCTGGAAAAACCTCAGAAAAAGTTTTATATCCACTTTTATCAACTGTTATAACCTTATTTAATGGTGGTGAATATGCTCTGAATCTTCCATCGATATCTGTCTTAAATTTAATACCATTAATTGTAACTAATGCATCAGAAATCCTTTTATTTGTTTGCGCATCATAAACAATTCCCTCAATGTGAGTTCCTGTAAAAAATATGAACCCACCAATTAAAATTAATGCAATAACAATAATTAAAATTATGATACTTTTTTTCATTTTAACTTCCCTCAAGTTTTTTTAAAAAATTATTCATTATACTTATTATTTTATCCCATGTATTTCCAATTTTAATTCTTGACTTATAAATTTCCCACAAAGATTTATTAAATTCCTTTATCTTTTCTTCACTTTTCTGATATAGAGCATCAATCTTTATTAGTTCTTTTATCTTTTCAAAATATTTTTTAATCTCCTCTTCTTTTAAAGATGAGAGATTCTCTGGAACAGAATCTGTAATTTTAAAAATATGAAATCCATATTGACTTTTTACAACCTCTGAAATCTCTCCTTTATCTAGTGAGAAAACTGCCTTTGATATTTCTGAGTCAGAAATTGTTCCTTTTCTAAACCAGAAAAGATCTCCACCTTTTTCTTTTGTTGATAAATCTTCAGAATACTCTTTAACAAGATCTTCAAATTTTTTACCCTTCAAAATTTCTTCTTTTATTTTTTTCATTTTCTCAAACTTTGAATTTATATCATCAATTGTATCTTTTTGTGTATTAACAGCAATAAAAATATGAGAAACCCTTCTTGAACCATTATAAAAACTTACTCTTTTAATAAAATATTCCCACAATTCTTCATCACTTATATCTAAATTTTTAATAACTTCATAATAAACTTTATCTGCAAGAAGAGCACTTCTTACCATTTCATTTATATCTGATTCAAGAAGTTGATATTTGCTAAGTGCTTGTTTATAAACCTCATCCTCTGAAAGACCTGTATACTCTCTCATTCTTTGTATTTCATTTTTAACCTCATCTTCTGTGACTTTTATATTGTGATCTTTTGCGTATGTATCAAGAAGAATATTTTCAATAAGGTCATTTAAAATCTGTTTTCTTATTGCTGCAATCTCAATATCTGAAAGAGTTATATTGTCTTTTTGATACTCTTTGATTTTTCTGTTTACTGCTGCTTCAACCTCTGCTTTATAAATTTTTTCACCACAGACAATCGCTGCAATATCTCTTTTTGAATAGATGTCAAAGGTAAATATTCCTATAACTAAAACAAGTGCTATTGGAATTAAAAATTTCTTAAAATTAATTTTTAATGCTTTTCTTTTTTTATTCATTCTAATAATCTATTTTTTATGGTTTTTCTTCACTATTATTAGATTGATTTTCTGTTGAAGTTGTTCCAGTATTTTGTTGAATTGAACTTCTCAATTTTGAAATAATGTTTTTTAGAGGATCTAAAAAAGTTTTTTTCATATAATTTGTCACTTCAGTCAACATACTTCCATATTTTATACCAAATTCTGTTTTCTTTTCACTTAACCATTGATTTTTTAATTCATTTCTTTTCTGATTTTCAAGAGTTTTAATTATGTCATCTTTTACATCTTCAAATTTTGCTTTTTTAAATGGAATCTTGTCATAGACATAAACAATCTCATAACCTTCATCAGTTTCAAATGGTTTAGAAAATGTGCCTTTCCTTAAAGCAAAAACTACATTATCCCAACTCTCTCCTTTTGTTCCTTTTGCAACTTCTCCTAAATCTCCGCCGGTTTCTTTTGTATTTTCATCTTCAGAATACTCTTTAGCGAGTTTATCAAAATTTTCTCCTTTTAATAATTTGCTATAAATTTCATCTGCTAGATTTTTCTTTTTCTGAATCTCCTCTTGAGGAGCATTTTTATCAACTTTAATTAAGATATGTTTTGCTTTGACTTTTTCAGGTTGATCATAACTTTCACCCTTTGTTTTTGTCTCAAGAACTTGAATTATGTGAAATCCATATTTTGTTTTTACTAACTCACTAATCTCTCCTGGTTTTAAAGAGAATGCAGCATTCTCAAACTCTTGAACCATTTGTCCTTTTCCAAAGAAACCAAGATCTCCACCCTTATCTTTTGTTCCCTCATCTTCAGAATACTCTTTTGCTAATTTTGCAAAATCTTCTCCATTTAAAATTCTCTGTCTTATGGACTCTGCAAGTTTTTTCTTTTCTTCAACTGTTTTTTCATCTGCATTTTCATCAACTTTAATTAAAATATGTCTCGCTCTTACTTGAGTAACCTCATTGAAATATTTTAAAGCATCTTCATCAGTAATTTTAATTTGAGAGTAAACTTCCTGAAGTGCTTTTGCTTCAAGAATATCAGGTATAACATATTTTTTAAGTTCTTCTCTTAATGCCTCTTCTGTTTTAAATCTTGATTGTTTAACTGCATTTTGATACTCTTCTTCAGATTTAAATCCACTTTTTATATTTTCAATTTCTTTATCAACTCTTGCTTTTATCTCTTCGTCTGTTGGTTTAATGTTGTTTCTTTTTGCATACTCTTCAAAAATTGCTTGATTAATAAGTTCATCTTTCACACTTTCAATTATTGATTCAAAAATTGATTTATATTGCTCATCTTCTGGGTCGATTCCATAACTTTTATATTGATTTTTTACTGCTTCAATTCTTGAATTCAGTTCACTATTTTTAATTACTGTTGAACCAATTTTTGCATATATATCTCTATCTTTATATGCAATTAAAAATGTTATACTAAAAACTAAAATTATTGCTATTAAAAATAAAGCAATAGATTTTAAAACTATATTTTTTATTTTATTTTTATCTAAAACTCCTTCTTTTTTAAGTTTTTTCCTTTCTTCTTTAATCTTTTTGAGTCTTCCCATCTTATTACCTCCTTGTCCATAGAATTATATCACATTATTTTTGTTAAAATATTATTATGAAAGGAAAAATAAAGATTATACCTATTATAGACCCACCTCATTTTCTTCTTGATGAAATAAGAAAAAATTTGGAGAAGATTTTTAATTTAGAGGTAGATATTGGTGAAAAATTAATTCCAAAAGATATACATAAAAATTTTATAAGAAATCAATATTATGCAAGTAAATTGATAGATTATTTAAGAGAGAAAATAATAGATGAAAGAGATAAAATTCTTGGAGTTATAAATGAGGATATTTTTGATGAAGGTTATAATTTTTTATTTGGAAGTGCTGAACTTTCTGGTAAATATTCTTTGATTTCAATATTCAGATTATATGATAAAAATGTTGATAAGTTTATTGATAGATGTGTTAAAGAAGCAGTACATGAGTTAGGTCATACATTTGGTTTAAATCATTGTATTAATAAAAAATGTGTGATGAGTTTCTCTCTTTCAATTTTAGATGTCGACAAAAAAGATAAGGCTTTTTGTGATATTTGTGAAATGAAACTAAATAAGTTGAAATAATTAAATATTTTGATAAAATGTATAAGTTGATTTTATCTTGAAAGGAGTAAACTGAGACATGGCAAAGAGAATTAAGTCTGGAATAAAGAATGCTAAAAAGAGTTTAAAAAGAGAAGCAAGAAATAGATATTATAAAACAAGAGTTAAGAATTTAATAAAAGAAGCAATGAAAGCAACAACAAAAGAGGAATTTCTTGAGAAATCTAGAGTTGCTATTTCTTTTATTGATCATGCAGTAAGCAAAGGAGTTTTACATAAAAACACTGCTGCAAGAAAAAAAAGTAGATTAATGAAAGAACTTTCAAGATTTTAAAATTTACCTTTTCACAAGATCAAGTTCAAGTTTTTCTTTTAGATAACCTTTACTTAATTTGATGCTTTTTTCAATTTCAAGTAAATCTTTTAAAAATTCATAAAGTTCTTCGTAAGAATATTCTTTTGATTCATTGATTAAACTTGAGATTTGAAATTGGGAGAGCTTAAGGCTCTCCCTTAAATTTTTCTCACTCAATCCTTTTATCATAGCAACTTTTATATCAATTAAATTCAAAACTCTATTCAGTAAAAGATAAAAAACTCTTTCAAATGATTCTCCACTTTGAAGAAGTTCATTTAAAAGACCTAAAAATTTTCTTTTCCTTCCTTTAAGGTAAGTTGATATAACTTCAAAAATATTTGGAATGACTAATTTATATGTGTAATTATCAATATCTTCCTCACTTATTAAATCTTTATCAAGAAGGGAGAGTTTTTCAATTTCACTATAAAGCAAATCTAAATTTCCCTGGAGTTCAAAAATAAGTTTAGTTGCAACTCTATCATCAATTTTTTTATTATTTTCATCAAACTTTTTTATAACCCATTTTTTTAAAATATTTTCATCAAGTGGCTCATCAAAAACAACTTTTACTTTTTCTTCAAGATAAATAGGAGGTGCTGGAATTTTATCTTCTTTTGATTCAAAAATTATAATTCTATTTTTCCTTGAATTAAATTCTTCCCACTTAAAATTTTCAATTTTATCAGCATATTTGATATAAAATAGAAGGGAAGTGAAGAAAAAAGAAGGAGATTCAATTATATCAAGTATTGTTTTTTTATCAATTTCTCCATCAATAATATTAACTTTGTCAACTTTAAGAGCTCCTTTTATTTTTTCAATAAGTTGATTTTTTAGGTAAAAATTGTCTCCTAATAAAATATAAAAGGGGAATAACTCCCCTTTTATTACTTCATTTATTGTTTTTAAATAATTATCCCTGAGAGATACTTTCTTTTTCTTCAATTTTTCTAAAAGTTAATGAATCTGTGTCTTTGTCAATGAGTATTGTATTGCCATCTTCGAATTCGCCTTTAAGTAATTTTTCAGAAAGTGGGTTTTCAACTTCTTTAAGAATTGTTCTCCATAAGTTTCTTGCACCGAAATTCCTATCAAATCCTTTTTCTATTATAAAATCTTTTGCATCTTCTGTTAGTTGAATTGTGATGCTTCTATCTTTTAACTCATCTTTTATTCTTTTCATCATAATATCAAGTATCTTTTTAACATCCTCTTTAGAAAGATAATTAAATATAACAATTTCGTCAATCCTATTTAATAATTCTGGTCTAAATGTATTTTTAAGTTCTGACAAAACTCTTTGTTTCATCTCTTTATAATCAATTTCATCCTCTTTTATAAATCCAAATTTTTTCGATGCATCATAAGAAGTTCCAAGATTTGAAGTAAGAATTATTATTGTATTTCTGAAATCAACAATATGTCCTTGGCTATCAGTTAATCTTCCAGTGTCAAGAATTTGTAAAAGAATGTTGAAAACATCTGGGTGTGCCTTTTCTATTTCATCAAACAAAACAATTGAATATGGTCTTCTTCTTACTGCTTCAGTTAGTTGGCCACCTTCTTCATATCCAACATAACCTGGAGGTGAACCTATAAGTCTTGAGACATTGAATTTTTCCATATACTCTGACATATCCAGTCGAATTAAAGCGTCCTCGCTATCAAAAAGAATATCTGCAAGTGCTTTTGAAAGTTCTGTTTTTCCAACTCCAGTTGGTCCTAAAAATAAGAATGAACCAATGGGTCTATTTGGATCTTTAAGTCCTGCTTTTGCTCTTCTTATTGCTTTTGCAACTGCTTCCACTGCTTCATTTTGGTCAATTATTCTTTTATGTAGTTCTTCTTCAAGGTTAAGCAATCTCTCTTTTTCTTCAACCATTAATCTTTTAACAGGAATACCTGTCCACATTGAAACAACTTCTGCAACATCTTCTGGTCTTACCTCTGGTCTCTCACTTTCTCTCAATTTTCTAATATTTTCTTTTGTCTCTTCAAGTTTTAATCTGAGTTTACTTTCTTCATCTCTATATTTTGCCGCGAGTTCAAATTTCTGTTCACTTATCGCTTTCATTTTCTTTTCCTTTGTTTCTTTTATTTTATTCTCAAGTTCAATAATTTCTTGTGGTTTGAGTGACAATCTCAATCTAACTTTTGCACTTGCTTCATCTATAAGGTCTATTGCCTTATCAGGTAAAAATCTTGATGTAATGTATCTTGTTGAAAGTTTTACTGCTTCAACTAATGTCTCATCCAAAATTTTTACTTTGTGATGCTCTTCATATTTACTTCTAAGACCTTTTAAAATTTCTATTGTTTGTTCAGGTGTAGGTTCTTCAATAAAAACTGGCTGAAATCTTCTTTCAAGAGCAGAATCTTTTTCTATATATTTTCTGTAATCTTTTAATGTAGTTGCTCCAATACATTGAATTTCTCCTCTTGCAAGTTCTGGTTTTAAAATATTAGATGCATCAATTGCTCCTTCAGCACTTCCTGCACCAACAAGTGTGTGAATTTCATCTATGAATAAAATAACTTCTCCTTGACTCCTTTTTATTTCTTGTAAAACTCTTTTCATTCTCTCTTCAAATTCTCCTCTATATTTTGTTCCAGCAACAAGAGAAGGTAGGTCAAGTGCAATAACTCTTTTATTCTTAAGTGGTTCTGGAACTTCAGATTTAACAATTTTTTGTGCTAGTCCTTCAACAATTGCAGTTTTTCCAACTCCTGGGTCTCCAATGAGCACTGGGTTATTTTTTGTTCTTCTAGAAAGAATTTCAATAACCCTACTTATCTCCTTTTCTCTTCCAATTAATGGATCAAGTTTATTTTGTTGGGCAAGAAGGGTTAGATCTCTTGAAAATTGATCTAAAGTTGGTGTTTTTGTTCTTTCTTTTGTTCTATCTCTTCTATCTTCAACTCTCTTTCCATATTTTCTTTCTTCAATTAGTTCATAAATTTCTTCTTTTAATCTATCCATTTCTATTCCAAGTTCTTCAAGAACTTTTATTGCCATTCCCTCCCCTTCTTCTATCATTCCTAAAAGTATGTGTTCTGTATCTACATAATATTCTCCAATCTCTTGAGCAATCATTTTAGATAACTCAAGAATTCTTTTAACTCTTGGAGTAAGAATTATTCTTTTTGAAGAATAATAATCTTCTTTAGTAGAAAGTCCAGAAACCATTTCTCTTATTTTGGATGCCAAAATTGAGTAATCAAGATTGAAACGAGAAAGCGCTTTTGCAGCAGTTGTATTTTCAAGTCTAATTAAACCAAGCAAAAGGTGCTCTGTTCCTATATAATTATTATTTAATCTCTGGGCTTCCTCCTGAGCAAGGTAGAAAACCTGTCTCGAGTTATCTGTAAGATAATCCCAAAATTCCATTGTTCACCTCCAGTTCTCAAATTAATTATAACACTGATTAATTAATAATATCTTGAAATTTTAAAAAATAGAATTGAATAATACTTTACTTATAAGCCCTTTTCAAGTGGATATATCGCAACAATTAATTCTTTATTTACAAGAGAAAAATCTCCTTTTCCAATTACTTTTTGATTTGAATCCAAAATTTCAAGTTCAATAACAGGTATAAACTTTGTTTCTTTTAAAAATTTATTTAAAGCATCTGAAAATCTCATATCTTCAGGGACAGAGATCTTCCCTTTTATCATATAATTTGATGAGGTAAGTATCATTACTCCTACTCTTCTTACTCTCGGTCCTATCGGTATTCCCATTTTTCACCTCATAATAATTTTTTTAATTTATTGTATAATAACATAAAAACGAAAAAATTAAAGGTGCTTAATTTATGGAACTAAAGGGAGATATTGGAGTTTTAGGAATTTTAGAACTAATTCAAACACTTTCAAACATGGGTAAAACGGGGAAACTTGAGATTGTTTTACCCACAAGAGAGAAAGGGGAACTATTTTTTAAAAATGGAAAGCTCATTCATGCTCACTCAATTGATAATATTGGAAAAGAAGCCCTTATTGAGATATTAAATTGGAATAAAGGTTCGTTTAGATTTGTAGAGAATATTATTCTTCCTGCACCCACAATTGATGATGACACTTCAAAATCTGTTCTTGAGGCAATATCCCTTCAAGATGAGTTTAAAACAAAAGAGGACATTTTAAACTATATTCCTATCCTTAATGAAAAAATTGAAAAAGAAAATTTTTCTTTGAATATAGATGAGTGGAGATTTTTAAATTTAATAGATGGAAAAAAGAAGTGTTGTGATATAATTGAGGAGATGGGAACAGAAAAAATCAAAATGATCAATATTGTTGAAGAATTAAATAAAAAAGGTATAATTTCTTTTAGAAAGGAGTAGATAATGGCTGAAGGATTAAGTTCAGTTGTAATATCTGATGAAGATTTAAAAAGAGTGGATGATTATCTTGCTCAAACTCTCGCTGATTCACAGGCAAAACAAATTTTGTTATCAGATAGATCAGGACAACTCATAACAAAACATGGATCTATTTCAAGAAGAGATGCTTCAAATATTTGTGCTCTATCTGCAGGACTTTTCTCAGCAACAAATGAACTCGCAAAACTCTTAGGAGAAAAAGAGTTTACCGTTACTTTCCATCAAGGAGAAGAGACAAATATACATATATCACTTCTAGTCCCTCAAGTGCTTTTAATAATAGTTTTTGACAATAATGCACCAGTTGGCGCTATTAGATTTTGGTCAAAAAAGATACATTCTGAGATTTCTCCATTTTTAAAGAATGTAACAACAACAAAAGAAAGGAAATTAGAAGAAAAAGAGGGACTAGAAGAAGAGATTGAGAATAAGCTCGAAAACCTCTTTTGATACTTAACTCATATCAATGGCACTAATCAACTATTCCACCAAAGAGATAACTTTTAAAATAGTTTATTATGGTCCTGCAATGAGTGGGAAAACCACAAATTTAAGGTTTATTTATGAAAGATTGCCTCAGGACCTAAAAGGCAAATTTACATCTATCGCAACTCAAGATGAAAGAACACTCTTTTTTGATTTTTTACCACTTGACCTTGGAAACATAAAAGGTTATACTATAAAACTTTCTTTATATACTGTTCCAGGTCAGGCAATATATTCACTAACAAGAAAAACAATTTTAAGGGCAACAGATGGAATTGTTTTTGTTGCTGATTCTCAAAAGGAGATTTTTGAAAAAAATTTGGAATCTTTTAAAGATATGATTGAGAATATGAAAGATTATGGACTCTCTTTAGAAGATACACCAATTGTTTTTCAATATAATAAAAGAGACCTCCCAAATATTGTTGCGGTTGAAGATTTAAACAAAGCACTTAATATAAATTCATTTCCATTTTTCGAAGCAGTTGCAGTTCAGGGAATTGGTGTAATGGATTGCCTTAAACTAATTTCAAAACTTGTGGTTAAAAAAGTTATCTAAAATTAGTCAGAAGTTTCAAATTCTATAAAAATTTTATCTCCGTCTTTAAAATTACCTTTATCTCTTAATGAAACATCAGAAATAATTTCTATTATATTTTTATGTTTTGTTTTTTCAGGAACAACAATATACCCATTAAATTCATTAACTTTACATGGTATTAAATATATTGCTCCAAAACCATTAAATCCATCAATTTTTATTTTCTGTTTAAATTTTATATCTTTAACATCAAAATCAACCTTAATGTTAAGTGTTCCTTCAAAAGGTTGAATTCCAATTGATTTTTTTATTTTATCTTTATATAATATTACATATTTTGAACCTTCTTTAAACCCTGATGTTACAACTCCATTTATTTTCATAATGAATCTTTTGTAAAACTTTTAGAAAGATCTGTTCCAAAAGGAAGTTTTATTTTTTTACCATTTATTGATATATTGATCTCTTTTATATTCATTGAATCAAAATATGTTAAAACAATTTGCTTTATCATTAATTCTTCTTTTTCTTTTGAGTCAATTTTTGATGGATCAAGATTTATGTCCAAAGATAAAATTTCATTTTTTATCATATAAGAATTTAATTTAGAATCTTTTGGAATATATGTTAAAAGTGGTGATGATGGAGAGATTAATTTTTCAAAGATTAATTTTGCTTCATCCTTTTTGTTTGTAAAGACAACTTGTGGTGATAAGAAAAATTTATCAGATATTTTTAAAATATAATAAACAGGATAACCATACATATTTTCAGGAGGAGGATTTAAATCATAATACCATCTTGTTATTGGTTTAAGAGTTTCAAAATTTCCACCAATTGTTTCAACAACTTTACCATCAACTAGAAATTGTACTTTCTTAATTCCAGGAATTTCAGTCATAGAAAGTGTTATTGAATACATAAATGCAATTTCTGATGATGAACCAAACCCTTTATATGAGAGTATATCAGGACTAAAATTCAAAATTACTTTATCTCCCTCAATTTTTATCTCTTTAAGAGTTGCAACATCTGGAATTGTTTTTGAAAGATAGTTCTCATAAATAACGGGTGGTCCACTTTTTAACTTATCAAAAATTAATTTTGCCCATTCAAGTGTATCTTTTGGTTCTTGAATTTCTGATTGAATTAAAATTGGATATTCTAGATTTTTATCATAAAAATAGAGTAAAATTTTTCTTCCAGATGGAAGTTTTGAAGACAAGAATTTCAATGGTGATGATATTGAAATTGAATCCCAATAAAAATTTTCCCTTTTATTTTCAATTAAAATATCTACACTTCTTAAAGAAGTGTTAACAATTATAGTATTGACAATTGAATAAAGTGATGCTGCTTCACCTGAAATTCCATCTAAAACTCTTCTTTTTATTCCTTTTGAAAAAGAAATTATCGCTCTATCTTTATCGATATCTATTGACAGAATCTTTGTAATTGGGTCAACGACTCTTTCTAAGGTTTCTGATTTTGGCCCTTTTATAACCTCTTCAGTAATCCTTTTAATCTTCTCTGTTAAATTTCTATATTTTGGAATTACTCTTTTTTCAAAAACAAGTTCATTTGATTTTTTATCATAAAAATAAACTTTTATATTTTCATTTTGTGGATTTATAGAAAAAAATCTTAATGAGAAAAGAAAAATTACTATAAAGATTAATATAAATAAAAAGGCAAGTCTTCTTTCTTTATAAACTCTTTTTTTAATCTCCCTTTTTCTCATCTAATTAATTATAAAACTTTAAAAGATAATTCCAAAAGATTTTAAAACAAGATAAATTAAATAACCACTGAGAATAAAGAAGATTATTGACATAATAAGTTTAATTTTTCCAACATTCTCTCTCATAAATTTTCCAAGCGCTCTTTGAGAAATACCAAAATAAACTCCAAGAAATATAAAAATTAATGGTACAACAAACATAAAATTATAAATAATCAAATAAAATATACCTTTTATTTTTAGTTCTGGTACTCCAATAATATAAACAATAGTCGGGAGATATGTTTGTCCTGTGCATAAAAATTCAATAATCGATATTGGAAATGCAACAAGGAATGCTGAAAGAGAAATAAATGATGTGCTTAAATTCTTTTTTATAATATCTCTTGCAGTTTTTTTAAAAAATCCAGGAAGTTGAAGTGTTATCTCTTCTCCTTTTCCACTTTTTATTTTTAAATAATCTAGATAAGAAAGAATTGCAAATATTAAAACAATGGTTGCTGTCACAAGATACAGAATTTTTGAAAATATCCCAACAATTGAATATTTTTGTATAACTCTAAATATTCCAACTCCTGAAACAAAGTAAGCTATAAAAACACCAAGTGTAAAAAAAGAGCCAGCTTTTAATATATCCTCTCTTTTTCTACCTGTTGTTAAAAGAAATGTTATAAAAAAAATTAAAACAGCAAATGCGCATGGATTAACTCCATCAATAAGTCCTGCAAATAGAATAACAAATATTCCAAACTTCTCAAAATATTCTTTTATTTTTTCTTTGCCAGACATTTCTTTTGATATTGCATCAATTAAGAAACTATTTTCTGAAAAATCAAAATTTTCAATTTTTTTTGTTAAGTTTTCAAAAATATCTTTCTCTCTAATAAAAAAACTTTTTCCTATGAAGATAGCAGGAACTACCCCTTTTTTATCATCTGGAACATTATAAATATCATCTAATTTTGCTCTTAATTCTTGATTCTCAACCTCTGCAATATTTAGTTTTGTTATTTTTAAATCAGTAAATCTTGACTCAAGTGTTTCAAGAAAAGGTTTAGCTCTTGTACATTCAGGACATCCTTCAATATAAAAGTAATAAATTATTATTTCTTTATTATTTGAAAAAAGAGATTTTATTTGAAAAGAAAGAAGGGATGCAAGCATTAAAAATGTAATTAAAAAAATTTTCAATTTCATTTTAGAAATTCAATTAATCTTTGTTCAATATCTTGAGATGTCGGAAAGTTGTGAAAAACAATTGTTCCATCCAAATCAACAAATAATATATCTGGTACAAATTCAATTGTTAGTTTTCTGAGAAGTTCTTGTGAAGTATCTATTATTATTTTCATATTTCTGTTTTTAGTTTTTGTTAAATATTCATTAATTGTTTTTTCTTTTGATGTTTCAGAAATAAGTATATAGTTGAAATTTTTGTTTTTACCAATTTTATAAATAAGTTCATCAAAAGCGTGTGTTTTATCAATACATGTGCCACATGTTGCGTTCGTTGAGATAATTATTGTTTTTTTGCCTTTTATTGATTCACTTGAGATTGTCTCTCCATTTATATCTGTTGCTTCAAAAGATGGGATTTTATCACCAATTAATAATCTATTTGTTTCGTTTTCTTTTTGAGTTGGTTTTAAAGAGGTGTATGCTTCAATGCCATATTCACTGATGTATGAAATCGCTGCACATTTTATTAATTTATCTTTTAAATTTGTTGCAAGTTGGGAGCTTTCGGAAGGAAGCGGTATCGCTGTACTTAGTAAATCTTTATAATCTTTTCCAGAAAATTTTAAGAAATATTCATCCCAATTTGTCTCTTTATCTGTTTTTATTTTACTTAAAGGCTTTATCTTATAAATTTTTCCTTTATCATCAAATGTAACAACAAGTTTAATAGTATTATCAACATTTTTAAGTGACAAATCTTTAATAGTAAGAAGGGAATATTTTCCGATTATTGTTCCTTTTGAATTGACAACTGTGTCAATAGATAAAGCAAAATTTGGATCTTCAGGCAAGGAGAAACTTTTTGATTCTAAAACTTTATAATCTTTTCCAAAAAGTTCTTTAAGAGCTTTATCAAGAGAAATTTCTCTGTTAGGTAAATTTAATAATGAAATAAGCAAAACAAAGGCAACAATAATTATACCTGTAATGATAAAATATGTTTTCAAACTATTTTCACTTTTTTTAACAAATTTTTTCTTTTCCATCTTTTCCTCCTTATCTATCTAAAAGAGTTTTAATTTTAATAACTTCTCCATTCTTAATATACACTCTTGGCACTCTTTTTCCAATTCTTGTGACAATCTCATAGTTAATTGTTTTACATTTTTTTGCAATCTCATCAGCAGTTATCTCTTCTTTTCCATCTTTACCCATTATTATAACATCATCTCCAACTCTAGCTTCTTTAAATTTTGTTAAATCTATCATAACTTGGTCCATAGTTACTCTTCCAACTATTTTTGCTCTCTTTCCTTTGTAAAGTACAACACCTCTGTTTGATAAAATTCTTGGATAACCATCTGCATAACCAAAAGGAAGTGTAGCAATTAAACTCTCTTTCTTTGTTGTGTAAGTTCTTCCATAACTTATTGGAGTCCCTTCTGGAACCTTTTTTAAGAAAATTATTTTTGAATGCAAACTCATTACAGGAAAAAGTTTTACCTTTTTAACCTCTTCAGAGGGTCTTAAACCATAAAGAGAGATTCCACATCTTACTCCATCTAAAATATAATCTGGAAGGTCAATTACTGTTGCTGAATTTCCATGATGTTTAAGAGGAATCTCAATTTTCTCTTTTTTTAGTTCATCTAGCACTTTCATAAATCTTTCATATTGAATTCTTGTGAAGGTTTTATCCTTTTCATCTGCTGAAGAAAAATGAGCATATAGACCCTCAACATTTATATTTTTATATTTAAACACCTCTTTTATAAATGGAATTGCCTCATTCCAGAGAATACCAACTCTTCCCATTCCAGTGTCTATTTTAATATGAACATTCGCTCTTTCTCTTGTTATTTTGCAAATTTTGTCAAGTTCTTTTACAAAATCAATTGAATAAACTGTTGGAGTTAAAGAAAAATTTACAATATAGTCAACCTGTTTTGGAAAAATGTATCCAAATATAAGAATTGGTTTTGATATACCGTTTGTTCTTAACTCAACCCCCTCTTCAAGGGTAGCGACTGCAAAGTAGTCGCTACCCAAAGACTCAAGTTCTACTGCTATTTCAGGAGCACCATGACCATAAGCATCTGCTTTGACAACAGAAATTAATTTTTTATCTTTAATTACACTCCTTAAAAAAAGGTAATTTCTCTTTAAATTGTCAAGATTAATTTCAGCCCAGAAGGGCCTTAATAAAATATTTTCATTACTCATGGTGTTACAACATATGTATATTCATCAAAATATAATTCTCTTCCTATATTAACACTTTGTATGTATTTTGGTTTCTTTGTTCCAACAACTTCAACTCTATAAAGGTGAGAGTTATACCAGTAAAATTTAGGATTTTGAATGTTGAAAGGATTTTCTTTTACTATCAAAAGATCGCTCTTTAAAATATCATCTCCAAGTTCATAAAATGAAAAATTCCTTACAATATCAGTTATTACAAGATTCATATCATTTAATTCTTTTTGAATCTTAAGCCACTTTTCTCCATTAGACTCAATTGAGGTTAGTCCAAAATAGCCAGCATTTTCTTTTCCTTTAAGACCCATTAGAGTTCTTGAAACAAAAATGAGTAGACCTTCAACTGTTTCAACTGGATCAGTAAAGAAAGTGTCAAACTTATCAACTAAATCATCTGGAAGTTTTTCTCTTGCATCATACTCATAAGCTATCAGGTTATTTAATTTGTATTCTTTTTTAATATCATTTATAAAATTAACCAGTCTCTTATCAATTTCAAGAACAACTATTTCATCTGTTATATCTGATAAAGATAATAATATTCCCATTAAATCATCATCCCCCAAAATTAAAATTTTCTTTTTATATATATCACCTCTTGTTAACATATATAAAAACCTTCCAATTGCAGTTTCAGAGTCAATTACTCCCTGGTCATAAACTTGAACAGGGCGAGGTCTTAATTTAGCAATCTCTTCATATTTTTTCTTCAGATTATCCCATAAACCACCCTTATCATAAACTCTTCTTCCTTTACATTTATCACAAATAAAATCAGTTGAAATTTTTACTTCAATTTTCTCTTTTAATTCGAAAACTCCATTTTTCTCTTCAATTAAACCCTCATCTTTTAATTTTTTTAATTCATCTAAAACTCCTTTAGCAGTAAAGTTACTTTTTGAAACTATTTCAAAAAAATCTGTATTCTTTCTTGAGAGAATAAAAAGAATCTCTTCTCTTAATCTTTCCATCTCTCACCTCCTTTTCTTTTTGGTATTAAATCACTTTATTTATTTTAACCTATTAAAGCCTTTGATAAAATAGTTATTGTGATCGATGATATAATAGTTGTTATACCGACTGCCTTTGCTATTATTTTTCTATTTAGTCCTATTTGAGAACCAAAGATAATTGTTGCCATCATTGTTGGCATCATTGATTGAAGTAAAGACACACTTTTAATTATTGATTCTGCTTTAAATAGGTTAGAAATATAAAGTGTTATATAGGGTAAAACTATAAGTTTAAGGATAATTACTGGAATTAAATAAGATAGATCTTTTTTTGAAATGTTAAGATCAAGATTAATTCCAAGATAAAGAAGAACAAGTGGAGTTACTGATTGCTTTAATATGTTTAATGATTCAATAACAACTTGAGGTATAAAAAAATTTCTTAAGATAAGAGATACAAGAAAAGCAATTACAGGAGGAGTTATAAATGAAGATTTTAAACTCCTATTTTCGCTTTTTGAAATAAATGTTAAAAGAGGGTAGATAAGTATTAGAAAAGTATAAAAATGAACCTGATCATAAAAAATTCCAAATGGGAGATTCTTTGAACTAAAAAACATTTCAACAAGAGGGTATCCAAGGAAAGCAGTATTACCCATAACTGAGATTAAAATTAAAGTTGCAAGTTCTTTTTTATCTTTGAAATATACATTTCCTATTAAAAATGCAATTATAAATTGAATTATCATTGATAAAGGTACAATCAAGAAAATTTTATAAAAATTTCCTGTAAAATTTGAAGTTATAATTGAATACATAACAAGAGATGGAAGAGATACATTAAATAAAATTTTTCTTAATAACTCACCCTCATTTTCATTTAAAAACTTTATTTTTTTTAAAAAAAATCCAAGAAAGATTAAAATTAAAAATGATACAATTTTTATTATCAAATCTCTTTACCTCTTCTTTTAATAAAATTTATTAAGAATTCAGAGATTTCATCAAAGTTTAGTTTTAATAAATAAACTATCTCAACATCTTTATGTTTCATTTTTACAAATTTAAGTGTATCTTGAACTTTAAGAATATTTTCTTTTTTTAAAATTAATTTTGTTGATATTATATAAATTCTTTTATATTTTGAATTTATTGCATCTTCTATTGATTTAAATAAATCTGGTTCACAATAGTCAAGAAATGAGTAAAAGGTTTTTATTTTATATTTAGATGAAACAAAATCTGTTAAATCTAATATTGAATGGTAATATTCATCATTTCTGAAATTTCTTTTCCAATTTTTAAATCTTATTTTTAGTTTCTCAAATTTTTTTTCATCATCATTTAACTCTAAATAGGAATCTATTTTCGATTTGAGTTTCAAAAATTCAACAGAATCACTTTTTGGAAAGTCTGTTGGAATACATCCCTCCCCAATTATTATCAAACAAGAGTTTTCATCCATTCTTTATAATTTTCAAATATACCTTTCTTTCTCTAGGTCCATCGAATTCAAGGAAAAATATTCCTTGCCAAGTTCCAAGTAAAACCTTTCCATCTTCAATTAATAGTTGATGAGATACACCAAAAATTGAGGATTTTATATGAGAATCAGCATTTCCTTCAAGATGTTTATAATTAAATGACCTTGGAACAAGTTCGCTTGTTTTATTTAAAATATCTTCTATAACACTTGGATCAGCATTTTCATTTATAGTCAAACCAGCTGTTGTATGTGGTATATAAATTACAAGAATTCCATCTTTAATTACACTTTCTTTAACAAAATTTAAAACTGAATCTGTAATATCAATCGCTTCAATTCTTTTTCTTGATTTAATATATAATACTTTCACCCTCTTCCTCTATTATTTCAAGTACTTCGTTTGCTAAATCAACAATTTCTTTTATAAACTTTATTCCTTTAAGTGAGTTTAACTCTTTTATAACCTCAGAAACTGTTTTTCTTGTTGCATAATTTCTGCCATGAAGATTTGCTTCAATAAAATCAGCAACAGAAATAATTTGTGCCTCAACTGGAATTTGATCTCCTTTGAGTCCAAAAGGATATCCCATTCCATTTATCCATTCATGGTGTAATAGAACATAATTTGCAATATCTTTTAAAATTTCACTTTTTGAAACAATTTTATATCCAATTTCTGGATGCTTTTTTATTATTTCAAATTCATCTTCTCTTAACTTTGATGGTTTAAAAAGAATCTGCTCTTTTATAGAAATTTTTCCTATATCATGAAGAAGGGCTCCGATTTCAATTTCTCTAACTTTATATTCATCATTAAAAAATTTTGATGCAATTAATTTTGAATAGTATGCAACACCTATTGAGTGTTCATATGTCTCTTCATCTTTTACTTTAATTGTTTCAAGTAAAATTTTTACCAACTCTTCTTTAAATTGTATGTTGCTGTTAAATAATTGTATGTTGCTGTTATATATATCTTTATAAAAGCCATTTATTTCTGTGCCATTTGATATATTGATTAAATTTAAATATCCATTTACAAAATAGGAATCAAAAATAAGTTTTGCAAAAAATTTTAAAACAGATAATTCTTTTTCATTAAAATCTTCTATTCTTGATGCTTCAAATGTTGTATATTCATCAATTTGCATTTTATACTTATAAAAATTGTTTAAATTTTCTCCAATTGTAATATCTCCACTTTTTGTTTTTATGGAGATATAATCAAGTTCCAAAAAATCTTTTAGAGAAGTTATCTCTTTTTTTAATATATCAACAATATCTTTCATGTCTTTAAAGTAACAGTTTTTTATTATAGCATAAAATTTTATAAAATAAATTTGAAGAGAAATGAGTGAGGATATTAATATAGAAGATTTAAAATTTACATATAAATTACTTGACCACAAAGGTCCTACTGAATTATGGATGCTTAAAGAAGAATCCTTTCCTGTTGTTAAATTTGTTAGAAAAGAGGAAGATTTTTTAAAAACATGTATTGATTTTAATGGGAAAAGAAATATTTATGTTGGAATAAGAGATAGGAAAGAAGATATAAAATATGCGGCAAAAAAAGAAGATATAGTTGGGCTCAATCTTACCGTTATTGATATTGATCCAATTAGACCAAAAAACTTTCCATCAACAGATGAGGAATTAAATAGAGCAATTTTTCTTTCAATCAAAATAATTAATTTTTTTAAAGAAGAAGGTTTTAAAAAATCATTAATAGGAGTTACAGGAAATGGTGTTGATATATTTTTTGTACTACCTTATTTTGAAATTAATGATTCAAATAGGTTTGAAGTTGAAGAAGCGCTTCTTTGGTTTGAAAATTTTATAAAAGAAAAATTTAAAGAAGACATTAAAAAACTTAATTTAAAAATTGATAATATGTATGATCTTCCAAGAATTGTTAAATTTATCGGCACAAAAAACATAAAAGGAATAGAAAGTAATAATAGGTCTCATAGAGTTTCATGTTGGATAGATAAACCGACTACAAGAGAAGAAGATACAAAACTTTTAAATTTTATTTTAAATAGAGGTAAAGAAATTTTTGAAACCTTAAAACCAGTTTGGCTAATGCAACCAATTCAATATTTTGGAGAGAAATTAGAAGGTGAGTGGATTGTTGAACCAAAAATTGATGGTTGGAGGTTAGAGATAATTAAAGTTAAAGGTAAGGTTTATTTCTATGGGAGAAGATTAGAGAAAAATCCTGATTGGAGTGATAAGTTGAAAATTTCAAAAGAAATTTTTGAGCACGTTCCTGATGGAACAATTTTAGATGGAGAACTCTATTCAGATAAAGGAAGAAGATTTATACCATCACTCTTTTCAGAAACTTATAAAGCAAAACCAATAATTTATATTTTTGACATTATATATTACAAGGGAGAATTTATAGGAGATTTACCTCTTTTTAGAAGAAAGGAGATTTTAAATTCATTAAAATTTGGCGAGGTAGTTCAAATTTTAAAATTCAAAGAACTTAAAGATTTAGAAAAAGATTTAAGAGAAAGTATCTCTTTAGGTAATGAAGGTATTGTTATTAAAGAAATAAATAGCAAATATATTGTTGGAAAAGATTCTCCGATTGTTACTTTATATTGGAAAAAAATAAAAGGAGTAAGGAGGTAAAAATGGCAGTTGGAAGATTTCAAGTTATGGCAACACTTCAAGCAGCAAGAGCATATGTTTTAGGAAAAGATATAAGCACTGCGAAAAGTTTTGGATTAAATAGAGCAATTTTTTATGCAGCAGCAAAAAAAGGTTTTAAAGGAGCAAAAGAGGTAACTCCAACTGAGATAATTTTAAAAAGAAAAAAAGTAAGTGAAGATAAGTTAAAGAAAATAAGAGAAACTTTTAAAGTTGAAACAATTGGTGATGAGATGGCCTATGCAGTAGAAATTGATGGAAAAACTTATTACACAATTGGAGGAGAAATTCAAACTGAAGAAGATTTTGAGAAAGAAATAGAGAGAAGATTTAAAGGGAAATTCGAAGAGGCATGGAAAGAAGCAATTAAAATTGTCTCTTCTTATGATAAAGGGATTCTTTTGTCTCAAAGATATTTTTTTGAAGCAGTCTATAAACCAAGAAGAGATGAATTGAGTAAAAAGTGGAGTGAGATGGTAGAAGAGAGTTAATATAGCATATTTTGTATAAATTAAAACTCTTGACAAAAAAATAATCCTTTTTATAATTTTATATTAGATTTAGCACTCTATATATCAAAGTGCTAATAAGGAGGTGAGCATATGAAGTTAAAACCAATTGGTGACAAGATAATTGTTGAACCTGAAAAAGAAGAAGAAAAAACAAAATCAGGAATTGTTTTACCAGATACTGCAAAAGAAAAACCACAAAAAGGCAAAGTTATTGCAGTCGGACCTGGAAAAGTTCTTGATAATGGGCAAAGAAGCCAAATGGAAGTTAAAGTGGGGGATACTGTAATCTATTCAAAATATGCTGGAACTGAAGTAAAAATTGAGGATAAGGAATATTTGATTTTATCTGATAGGGATATTTTAGCAATAATCGAGTAGGAGGTGAAATATGGCAGCAAAGCAAATTTTATACAGCGAAGATGCAAGAAAGAAACTTCTAGATGGTGTTGATGCAGTTGCAAATACTGTTAAAGTAACACTTGGACCAACAGCAAGACATGTTGTTCTTGAAAGAAAATTTGGGTCTCCTGTTGTTTCAGATGATGGAGTTTCAATTGCAAAAGAGATAGAATTAAAAGATCCATTTGAAAATTTAGGAGCACAACTTCTTAAAGAAGTTGCATCAAAAACAAACGATGTTGCAGGAGATGGAACAACTACAGCAACAGTTTTAGCACAAGAAATGATTCATGAGGGACTTAAACTTGTTTCTGCTGGTGCAAACCCTGTTTTACTTAAAAGAGGAATGGATGATGCAGTTAGAGAAGTTGTTGAATATATAAAGAAAGTTGCAATGAAAGTCGATGAGAAGAAGAGAATAGCAGAGGTTGCAACTGTTTCTTCAAAAGATCCAAAAATTGGAGAAGCAATCGCTAATGCAATGGAGAAGGTTGGCAAAGACGGAGTTATCACTGTTGAAGAATGGCAAGGATTAGATATTAAAGTTGAACTTGTTGAAGGAATGCAGTTTGATAGAGGATACATTTCTCCATACTTCATAACTGATCCAGAAAAGATGGAAGTTGAATTAAGAGAGCCATTTATTGTAATAACAGATAAAAAGATTTCAGGAATTCAAGAGTTTCTACCACTTCTTGAGAAAATTGTTCAAACTGGAAGACCATTCCTTGTAATTGCTGAGGATGTTGAAGGAGAAGCACTCGCAACTTTAGTTGTAAACAAAGTTAGAGGAACATTCCAATGTTGTGCAGTTAAAGCACCAGGATTTGGTGATAGAAGAAAAGAGATGCTAATGGATATTGCAATTCTTACTGGAGGTCAGGTAATTTCACAAGATCTTGGAATCAAATTTGAAAATGTAACACTTGATATGCTTGGAAGAGCAGATAAAGTTAAAGTTGATAAAGATAACACAACAATTGTTGGTGGCAAAGGAGCAAAGAAAGATATTGAAGCAAGAATTGCTCAAATCAAGAAACAGATTGAAGAGACAAAATCTGATTATGATAGAGAAAAACTCCAAGAGAGACTTGCAAAACTTTCTGGTGGTGTTGCAATTATTAAAGTTGGTGCAGCAACTGAAACAGAGATGAAAGAGAGAAAACATAGAGTTGAAGATGCTGTTGCAGCAACAAAAGCAGCAGTTGAAGAGGGGATTGTTCCAGGTGGTGGAGTAATCTATATTAATGCACAAAAAGTACTTGATAAGATTAAAAATGGAGAAACAGATTATATTGCAGGTGTTAATATTGTTAGAAAAGCACTTGAAGCACCATTAAGACAAATTGCAGACAATGCAGGTGAAAAGGGTGTTATGATTGTTGAAAAGATTAAAGAAAGCAAAGATGGAATTGGATTTAATGCCGAAACTCACAAGATTGAAAATCTTCTCGATGCTGGAATAATTGATCCAGCAAAAGTTGCAAGATCAGCACTTCAAAATGCAGAATCCATTGCATCACTTCTTTTGACAACTGAAGCATCAGTTACAGAGATACCAGAAAAGGAAAAAGCAACACCTCCTCCAATGCCTGAATATTAATAAAAAGTTAGAATTTTACAATCTTTAAGGGCTCTGAATTAACCAGAGCCCTTTTTATTTTTGTTAATTTTATGTTATAAATTTTTTATGGAAATTATTTTAGTTCTTTTAAATCCTAAAAAGTGCTTTGAGGGGATAAAAAATAAAAATTTATTATATAAACTCATACCATTCTATTCGATTCTTTTTCTAATTTTAATTTATTATTTAAATAGATTTTTTGGAGATAAGAAACTTTTTTATGGTGCTACTATTCAACTTTTATTTAATATTGTGTTTATAATTTTCATATCTTTATTCATAAAAGTTTTTATAAAAATTTTTGGAATTGATAGAAAATTTATTCTTGTAATTAGCGAAACATTACTTATTTTTGTTCCTTCTTTTGTTATTTTCTTTTTTATGGTTTTATTTTTTTATCCAACACTCAGCAAATTTATGTATGGACTAATTTATCTTTTTTCTTATGCAAGCAATGAACTTTTAAAAAAAGCGCTCTTTTTCTTTTATTATCCTCCAAGGATTATACTTTTTCTTTACACTTTTTTAGGTATAAGGTATTTATATAATTTATCATTTAAAAGAAGTTTTCTAATTACAATACTCATTTATTTTATAATTTTAATAGTTTATCTTTTTTAAATTTTAGAGATGATAAAAGTTTTTTATAATGGAAGAATTTATGATGAAAATTTTAATTTAAAAAGGTGCCTTGTGGTTAATCAAGATAAAATTTTATATTTAGGCGATGAAGAAGATTTAATTACACCTTTCAAAAAAGAAAAAATAGACCTTAAAGGTGATTTTGTTTTTCCAGGATTTTTTGATTCTCATCTTCACCTTGGTTTATATTCAAAGTCTCTTTATGAGATAAACCTTTCCAATCTAAATAACTTTGATTTAGTTTTAAAAACTCTTAAAGAAAGCGATAAAAAAGAAAACACTCTTTTCGGTTTTGGTTGGGATGATGAAAAATGGAGTGTCAAGCCACATAAAAAGTTTCTTGATGTGATATTTAAAGATAAGATAGTCATTTTAAAAAGAAGAGATGGTCATTCTGTTTGGGTAAACTCAAAAGTATTAAATATTTTAAATATAAAAAGCGATACAGAATTTAAAGGTGGAAAGGTTGAGATTGATGAAAATGGTGAACCAACTGGAGTTTTAAGGGATAGAGCAGGTGATTTTGTTCTTGAAAAATTTAAAAATGAGTTTGATTATATAAAATATATTGAGAAGGGAATTGAAAAACTTCACAATTTCGGAATTACAGCTATATGTAATATGGATGGAGATATTTTAGATTATCTAATAAATAAAAATTTTAAATTAAGAATTTTTAATGCAATTCCAGTAAATAGGTTTGAAGATTTTTCAAAAATAGGAGTTAAAAGTTTCTTTGGGGATGAGTTTGTAAAAATTGGTGGAGTGAAAATTTTTATGGACGGCTCTCTTGGATCAAAAACTTGTTTTATGAAAGATGGTTTCACGGATGAGCCTCAAAACAAAGGATTATCTTATTATGATTATGATGAACTAAAAGAATTGGTTAAAGAAATAAATGAAAAAGGTTTTTATGTTTGGGTTCATGCAATTGGAGATTTGGCAAATGAACTCGTTTTGAAATCTTTTTTTGAGGTTGGAAATAATAAATTTAATAGAATAGAACATGCTCAAATTGTATCAAAAGATTTTTTAGAAAATCTTAAAAAGGGAGTATTCTTTCTATCTGTTCAACCATCACATATAATTCTTGATATTGATAAAATTGAAAAATTTTTAGGAGATAGAGGAAGATATACATATCCTTTTAGAACATTTTTAGATTTAAATCAAATTATCTGTTTTGGAACAGATGCGCCTATTGAAGATATCGATCCTTTAAGAGGAATAAAAGTTTCAGTTGAAAGAGTAGTTAATGAAAAAGAGTTTTATAGAGAGGAGAGGATAGATCTCTTATCATCTTTTAAAGCATATACAATAAATCCAGCAAAAAGCGTTAATGAGGATAACAAAATTGGAAGTTTAAAAGAGGGGAAATTTGCTGATTTTGTAGTTTTTGAAGATGATCCAATGAAATTGGATGCAAAAGTTAAAATGGTTTTTATTGGAGGTGAAAAAGTTTATGAGAGAGAATGAAAATTATTTTTTTATCATTAATCCTGTTGCAGGTGTTGGTAAAGCGCTTAAAGTTTGGAATAAGATAAAAGAAGTTCTTGAAAATTTAAAAATTAAATTTGATTATATGATAACTGAATATCCAGGACATGCTACAGAGATTGTAAAAGAGGCCATTAAAAAAGGTTTTAAATATATAATTTCAGTTGGAGGAGATGGAACAACAAGAGAAATTGCTCAGGGAATTGAAAATAATGAAAGTGTTTTAGGAATAATACCAGCAGGAAGAGGAAGAGACCTTCCAAGAAGTTTAAATATTCCAAAAGACCCTATTAAAGCACTTCAATTAATATTAAAAGATGGGAATATTGTTGAAATAGACCATCCAAAACTTGACAACACTAGATTTTTAAATTTTGCTGGCATTGGCCTTGATGCAGAAGTTACCTTTGTTGCAAATAAGAAATTTAGAGGGTTAGGAATTCTCTCTTACCTTCTTGGTCTTTTTTATGTTTTGTGTTATTGGAAAATTCCTGAATTTGTATTTAAAATTGATGGGAAAATTAGAAAAGTTAAAGCATATTTAATAACAATTGCTAATGGAAAATATGGTGGAGGCGGAATGCAAATATCTCCTCTGTCAGATATTAAAGATGGATTTTTAGATGTAATTATTTTTCATAAAATGCCAAAATTAAGATTTTTGTATCATTTTCCAAAAGTTTATACTGGTGGAGGGCATATAAAAATAAGTGGGATTGAAAGTTTAAAATGTAAAAAAATCGAAGTTCAAGGAGACTCTTTCATTAAAACACAAGCAGATGGAGACCTTTTTGGAGGATTACCTAAAACTTTTGAAATTGATAACAAAAAGATAAAAGTTTTTACAGGCCTTAATGTTAAATTATGAAAATTTTAAAATAAAAGTTTCAAATAAAAAAATTGAGTTGATATCTAAAATAGATGGTTTTTTAATAATGGATTCGAAATATTTTAAAGAACAATTAAATAATAAGGTGAAATTAAAAATTCTTAAAGAGAACTTTTTAGGAAAAAATGAAAAATTTTTAGAGATAGAATTAGATAGGGAAGATAAACTTTTAAAGTTGAAAATTATAAATATGCTTTTAAATACAGATTTTATAAAATTGGTTGAAATAAAGGAATCCACTCTATCAATCATTTTAATATGTGAAGAAATAGATTTTTATAAAAATTTGCCTTTTGATTTTTTTGAGATATTCAAAGAATACAAAATGGTTGTAGATGAAATAAATTTAACAATCTCTGAAGAATCTGAAATTTTATCATCGATTGAGGAGTTAATATTAAAAAGCGATTTTATATTGATTTTGTTTGAAGAGAGTTTAAAAGAAAAAATAAAAAAATATTTAAAGGATTTTGGAAATATTTTAAAAGATGATGAGTTAACTCTTCTAAAGAGAAAAAACAAAAAAATTATTATTCTACCTGTTGAGAGATTTAAAGATTTAATGAATAATATATTAAAGGAGGTATATTCATAATGAAAATTTTTGGAATTATTATCTCTGCAGGTGAGGGGAGAAGAATGGAAGGAAGGATAAAACAACTTCTTCCATGGAAAAATTCAACAATTCTTGGTTCAATAATAGAGACCTTAAAGGATAGTGAGTTGGATAAAATTTTTATAGTTTTAGGATATGAAAAGGATAAAATTTATAATTCAATTAAAGACCTTTTAACAGAAAAATTTGAAATTATAATAAATGAAAATTATAAAAGGGGAATGTTAACATCAATTCAAGAAGTTTTAAAAAGGGTAGAATCTAATTTTGATGGTTTTGTTGTTTTTTTAGGAGACCAACCTTTTTTAAACATAGAAACTGTAAAAATTCTCATAAATGAAGCAAAAAAGGGTGAATATCCAATAATTGTTTCATGCTACAAGGGCGAAAGAGGCCACCCAACTTTTATTTCAATGAAATTTAAAGATGAAATTTTATCTTTAGAACCTGAGACAGAAGGTTTAAGAAACATAATTTACTGTGCAAGAAATAAAAAACTTGTTCTTGATTTAGAAACAGGAGACCCAGATACAGTTAAAGATATTGATAATTATGAAGTTTATTTAAGAGAAAAGGAGGAACATAATGCTTGATAATGAAATTTTTAAAAAAAGTAAAGAACTTTTGGATTCAGGTGAAATTTTTTCAATAGTTACAATAGTTGTAGCAGAAGGTTCATCTCCAGGAAAACCTGGTTTTAAGATGCTTGTTACAAAAGATGGTGAGACCATAGGAACAGTAGGCGGAGGAACTCTTGAATATTTTTTAACAAAAGAAGCGATAAAAGCAATTGAAGACGAAAAACCAAGAGTTATTAGAAGAGAACTTAAAGAACTAGGGATGATTTGTGGAGGGAGTGTCACAGCATTTGTTGATGTAATTGGTGTAAAAGATAGAGTTTATATTTTTGGTGCAGGTCATGTTGGTTATTCACTTTACAAATTTTTAGTAAACTTTCCTTTTAAAATAATTGTTGTTGATGACAGAGAAGAATACACAAAAGAGGAGAGATTTCCAAATGCAAAAGTATTAAAAGAAAATATGATCGAATTTGCAAGTAAAATGGAGATAAAAGAGAGAGATTTCATAGTTATTGTTTCAAGAGCACATGCAATAGATTTTGGTGTTGTCAAAGAAATTTTAAAGAAAGAGAAAGAGCCATTTTATTTAGGTCTTATTGCAAGTAAAAACAAAGCGAAAGAGTTTAGAGAAAAATTAAAAAGCGAAGGTTTTTCAGAAGAGAGAATAAATAAAATTCATTCTCCAATTGGCTTAGAAATTAATGCCATCACTCCTGAAGAAATAGCAATAAGTATTTTAGCAGAAATAATAAAGGTTAAAAACTCTTAAAGGACCATTTTGGAACAAAATTTGGGGACTTTGAAATAATATAATATCTTATAAAAGGTTTAAAAAGTTTTATTAGATATCTTTTAAAACCCAATTTTTTCTTTAAATCAGTTATATAATCATTTAAATCTCTATTTTGATAATTTAGAAGTGCTTCACTTTCATCTGTATCAAGAAAGTCAACAGCAAAATAATTTTTACTAAAAAGATAGTCTGGAAGCATACCAATTCCAATTCCTTCAAGTATTTTTGCAACAAAATCTTTATAAAGATATTGACATCTTTTTCCACCACCAATATTAAATGTTTTATTCCAGAAATTATCTTTTTCAATTGCATTTGTAATTGCAATTGCTATGTCTTTTGGATGTATATACTCAATTCTATTATCAAGAGGTATTTCAAATAGGTCTCTTATAAAATTAATAATTTTAAGATCTGTTGTAATCGATGCTCCTAATCTCATAATAATATAGTTTAAACCAGATTCTTTTATTAATTTTTCACATAAAACTTTATGATATGAATATAAGTCATTTGGATTTAGTTCCTCATTAACTCTTCTTGGTGGTTTAAGATGTTGTGTTATTCCGTAAACATGTACAGAGGATGTAAATATTATTTTATTGGGAGATTTATTTTCTTTCATACTTTCTATCAAGTTTTTAGTCCCTTCTATGTTTATCCTCTCTGCAATTTTTGGTTGTTTAACAATATTAACATTTGTTGATGAAATTTTTGGAATTATAAATGCGAGATGAACAACTAAGTCAACACCTTTCAGAGCATTAAGAACATCACTTTTATTTGTAATATCTCCCCAATAAAATTCTGCACCCTTTAATTTCTTTGATAATTTTATATTTTTCTTTGTTTTTAAATCAAAAATTCTTAGATTAATGTCTCTTTTTATTAATTCTTCTACAACATACTTTCCTATATTACCAAATCCACCAGTTACAAGAACCTTCATATTAATTCCTCCTTGTTATAGAATTAAAAATAAAATTAAACAACTCTTTTGATAAGGCCTTTTTATCATATTTAAAAAGAGATTTTCTTAAAATCATTCCAATTGAAAGAGAAACAATTAAAGAGGAGAAAAATTTTGAGTTAATTTCTTTTTTTATACTTCCTTCCCTTTTACCATTTTCAATCAAATTTTCTATGTATTTTTCAAATTTTTCAAATTGTTTAGAAAGGCTTTTCATAATATCATCATTTTTTTCAGCTTGTTTAACAAATTCAAGAAATATTGTCAATTTATTTTCAGAAATTATAAAAATTTCTTCAAGTATCTTAGTCATATCAATCATTGCTTGAAGAACATTTTTTGATTTTTTTTCAATTTCCTTAATTCTTATATCTAATTTTTCTAGGAATTCATTTAAAATTTCGAGGAACAACAATTCTTTAGTAGGAAAATGATGAAAAAATGCTCCTTTACTAACACCTGCTTTCTCGCATATATCTTGAATACTTGTTTTATGGTATCCATTTTCGTTGAAAAGAAGAGTTGCTGCATCAAGAATTTTTCTTTTTGTTCTCTCTCCTTTTGATTTTTTCCCAACCATAGTAATCTCCTATAAATTATACCGACTAGTTGGTATAATTATAAAATAAAGTTTAATTTTGTCAAGATATAAAGTTTTTTAAAACATTTTGTCTTTTAATCCAATTGATTCTATAAGAAGTTTTATTGATGCTTCTTTATATATTTTTGATATTGTGCCTATGCTTGAAAAAATATAGTTCTTATCTATTAATATTTTTGGATTTTTAGGAAGAAGTATTCTTTCATCAATGATTCCTTTAAAGATTTCTTCCATCATTTTTTTCATTGATGGAATTTGTGTTAAAACTCCACCAGTTCCAATAACATATTTTACATTTCTCAAATCTTTTCCATAAATTGCTTTAAGTTTTCCAGATGGAGTATATAAAAACCTTATCTCACCAACATGTCTTAAAAGAGAGGTTTTAAGGCACATTTCACCCAATTTTTTTGTTATCAAAATTTCATTTTTTGTTTTTGGTATTGGTTTTAAATATTTCATATATTCACTTAATTTTTCTTTTTCCAAATCTGAAAATAGATTTAGTACATTTTGACTTGAGACATACACACCAAGATCACCTTCAACTGTTCTTTTGTTTAGTGGTTCTGGATAAATAACTATTGAATCTTTTTCAACCTTTCCTTCTGTTACTGAATGAACATCAGTTGTAGCACCACCTATATCAAAACCCATAACATCTCCTATCTCTTCATATAAAAGAGTGAAAGAGTTCATAACTGCACCAGGTGTTGGAATGATTTCTCCTTCAATGTAATCTCTTATTTTTTCCATTCCAGGAGCATGAATAATGTGCTCTTCAAAAACTTTTTGAATAACTCTTCTTACAGGTTCAATATTCAACTTATCAATCTCAGGATATACATTTTCAGTTATATAAACTTTAAAATTTTTCTCTTCAAAAATTTTTTTAGCCTCTTCCTGTATCGCTATATTTCCAGCATAAATAATTGGGGGTTTAACATTCAAAGTTGATAATCTTTTAGCATTTTCAAGAACAATATCTTTTTCTCCATAATCAACTCCACCCGATAGAAGTATTATATTTGGATTAATCTCTTCTATTTTTTTTAAATCATATTGAGATAAAAGACCTGCTGTAACCATTTTTGTAATTGCACCAGCACCTAGAGCTGCTTCCTTTGCTGCTTTTGCTGTCATTTCAGGAACAAGACCATGAACAGTCATTTTAAGTCCACCTGCTGCAGATGAATTTCCATACATATGAGACCAAGTGATTTTATCTACTTTTAATTTGTTTTTTAAATCTTCAATTGATCTATTTAATCCAATTGTTATATCTCCCTCATTGACAGTTGTATATGATATTCCCTTTCCAAGGTAAATTGGATTTTTCGATTTTATCTTATCGAAAGCATTTACTTTTGTTATAGTAGAACCAATTTCAACAACAAGAGTATCGATTTTCATAATTTTAAATTATATCACATAGATAGATTCACTTTTTGTTAATTTTTAACAAAAAATCCACCTTGAGTTTTTTAAAAATTCATTTAAAATTATATTTGCATTTATGAGTGAAGATAACTTTAAACTTATTTCTCAATATAAACCGAAAGGTGACCAACCTCAGGCAATAGAAAAGTTAGTTGAAGGAGTAAAGAAAGGTTTCAGGTTTCAAACCCTTATTGGAGTCACAGGTTCTGGAAAAACATATACAATGGCAAATGTTATAGCACAGGTTAACAAACCAACTCTAATTATTTGTCATAATAAAACCCTTGCAGCACAACTTTATTCTGAATTTAGAGACCTTTTTCCTCATAATAGAGTTGAATATTTTGTAAGTTATTATGATTACTATCAGCCGGAAGCATATGTTCCTCAAAGCGACCTTTATATTGAAAAAGATGCTGATATAAATGAAGACCTTGTAAAATTGAGACACAAAACTTTAAGAAGTTTAATGGAAAGAAGAGATACAATTGTTGTTTCTTCTGTTTCATGCATATATGGATGGGATGACCCAACAGAATTTCTGAAAGGTTTAATTGAAGTTAAGGTTGGAGATAATATTTCAAGGAAAGAACTTATTAAAAATTTAGTTATGCTTCAATATGAAAGAAATGACATAGATTTTTCAAGAGGGAAAATTAGGGCAAGAGGAGATATTCTTGACATATATCCAATAGATACAGATTATGCAGTAAGAATAGAATTTTTTGGAGACACTATCGATAAAATTTACCTTATTGATCCACTTCTTTCTACAAAAATTGAGGAACTTCCAAGTTTTATTTTCTTTCCAGCAAAACAATTTTTAACAACAGAAGAGAGAATTTTAAAAGCAGTTGAGAGTATTAAAAAGGAGTTGAAAGAAAGAGTTGAATATTTCTTATCACAAGGCAAATATCTTGAAGCAGAAAGATTAACTCAAAGAACAAATTTTGATATTGAGATGCTACTTGAAACAGGCTATGTTAAAGGAATAGAAAATTACACAAGGCATCTTTCAGGAAGAAAACCAGGTGAACCTCCATATACAATAATTGATTATTTTCCATCTGACTTTTTAATCTTTATTGATGAGTCACACATTGCAGTCCCTCAATTAAGAGGAATGTACAATGGAGACAGATCAAGAAAAGAAACACTTGTTGAGTATGGATTTAGATTACCCTCTTGTCTTGATAATAGACCTCTAAAATATGAAGAGTTTTTAGAAAAGGCAAATCAAATTATTTTTGTTTCTGCAACTCCATCAGATTATGAACTTTCAATTTCAGATCTGGTTGTTGAACAACTCATAAGACCTACAGGTTTAATTGACCCTGAGGTTGAAGTTAGGAAATGTGCAAATCAAATTGAAGATTTAATAAAAGAAATTAATGAGAGAGTTAAAAGAAATGAAAGAGTTTTGGTTACAACTCTAACAAAAAGAGTTGCAGAAGACCTTGCGATATATCTTTATGAAAGAGGAATAAGGGTTAGATATCTTCATGCTGATATAGATACAATTAAAAGAGCAGAAATTATTAGGGATCTCAGAAAAGGAGAGTTTGATTGTCTTGTTGGAATAAATCTTTTAAGAGAGGGGTTAGATCTTCCAGAAGTTTCTCTTGTTGCAATTTTAGATGCTGATAAAGAAGGATTTTTAAGGTCACACACTTCTTTAATCCAAATTATTGGAAGAGCAGCAAGAAATGTTAGTGGTAAAGTGATAATGTATGCAAATGAATTAACTGAATCAATGAAAAAAGCAATTGATGAGACAAATAGAAGAAGAAAAGTTCAGATGGAATATAACTTAAAGCATGGTATTAAACCTGAAACTGTAAAGAAAGCAGTTAAAGAATTAATTGATTTACCATATAAAGAAAAAGAAGAAATTGAGAGTTTTGTAAAAGAGAGTGAAAAATATATGAGTTTAGAGTATATAGAATCTCTTATTACTCAACTAGAAGAAGAGATGTATCTTAAAGCAGAAACACTCGAATTTGAAGAAGCAGCAAAAATTAGAGACAAAATTATTGAGTTAAAGAAAAAATTAAGAACACTAATCAAAAAGGAGAGATGATGCTATGATATTATCTGTTATTTTAAATCCTTTTGTTGAAGAAAAAGCAAACCTTAAAAGATTTCAATTAGGAGGAAAAAATCAATTAGAAATTTTTAGTAAAAAACCAGGGGGAAGAGGAATCAATGCCGCAAGATACATTAAAAAACTTGGTGGAAATGTTAGTGTTTTAAGTATAATTGGTGGAAAAAATGGTGAGTTTATAAAAGATTCACTTGAAAATGAGAAGATTGATTTCGATTTTATATTTTCAGATGAAGAAAATCCAGTTCATCTTGAAATTTTTGATGAAAGAGGAGTTGAAACAGATTTTTATGAAAAAGATCCTGTAATTGCACCCGTTGATATAAAAAATTTTGAAGATAAATTTAGAGAAAAAGTTAAAAATTTTGACATAATTTTGCTTACCGATGGAGCCCCTAATGGAATATGCAAAGATATTTTTAAACATTTGATCCAAATTTCTAAAGATAAAGATAAATTGGTAATTTTTGATGCAAAAGGAGAAATGCTTAGAGAAGGCTTAAGAGCAGAACCGTACATTGCAAGAATTGATAAAGAAGATTTTGATTTTCTCTCTGGTTCAAATCTTGTCTCTCTTATCAAAAGATTTAAGAGTTATAATGATTCAAAACCAGAATATTTTATAATTACTGTTGATAAGGGAAACATAATTTTTAATTATGAAGATAAATTTTTCAATCTTCTTTCAAAAGATTTATTAAAAGATGTTCCATATGAAGTAATTAAAGATACTTTTATTGCTTCATTGTCATATTACCTTGATGAAGGAATAAATTTCTTTGATAGTTTAAAATATGCTTTCTATATTTCTACAAAAAGCACTATTGATAAAATCGAAAAACCTAAAAACATAGTTGAAGTTGAAAAAGAGATTGTCTTAAGAGAAATTTAAATGGAATTATTTTTATCCTTTGGAAGTAATATTGAACCAAGAGAGGATTTTTTAAAGAAGGCTATTTTTTATTTAAGAGAAAAAATAAAAATCAATAAAATTTCCTCTCTTTATGAAACAGAACCATGGGGATACAAAGATCAGGATAATTTTTTAAACATCGTTATTCAAGGAGAAAGTGAAGAGGATCCAGATGATCTGATTAAATTTATAAAACATGTTGAGAAAAAGGTTGGAAGAGGAGAAAGTTTCAAGTGGGGTCCAAGAGAGATTGATATAGATATAATTTTATATGGAGATAAAATAATTGAAAAAGAAAATTTAATAGTACCACATAAGTTTTTTGAAGAGAGAGGTTTTGTTGTAGTTCCTTTGTTTGAAATAAATAAATACATAATAAATCCAAAAAGTAAAAGAAAAATAGAAGATATTTACTATAATGTTGATAAAAGAAGTGTCAAAAAAATTGATAGTGAAAATTTTTTAAGAGAGATTTATAGCGATTTAAACATAAATATTATCAATGAAAAAGATTATGAAATAGAAATATTTGATGAAATTTCATCAACTCAAGATTATTTAAAAGAGAACTTTTCTTTAAATAAACTTGTGCTCTCTAAAATTCAAACAAAAGGAAGGGGAAGAAAAGGTTCATACTGGTTTTCAGAAAAAGGTGGATTATATTTTTCTTTTTCATTAAAACCATTTAATTATATTTATTTTTTACCGATTCTTGTCACCTATTCAATGGCAAATGTTTTAAAAAAATTAGGTTTATTAGATTTAAAGATAAAAATTCCAAATGATTTATATTTAAATAACAAAAAAATTTGTGGGGTTATTTCAGAGGGATATTTCAAAGAAGAAAAACTCGCTGGCGAAATTATTGGTGTTGGATTAAATGTAAATCAAAGTAAGAGCGATTTTCCAGATGAATTGATAAATAAAACTACATCACTATATATTGAAACTGAAAAATTTTTGTTTCTTGATGAGATTTTATCACTTTTTTTAAGTGAGTTAAAGAGAAATTTAATATATTATGAAAATGAAAATTTAGATCATATAATTTCTGATTTAGAAAGAAATTTTAAAATTTTTGAAGAGCCATTTATTATTAATTCGAATGGAGAAGAAAAGAGAGTTTATGGAAAAAAAATTATTGATTATAAAAATTTATTAGTTCAAGATTTAAATGGAAAAATTTTTAATATTCCATTGCATTTTATTCCATAGGAGGATATATGAAATTAAATGAAATTATTTCAAGTGAAGTGGGTAAGAAGGTCTTTCTTCTTGGTAATGAAGCATTTGCAAGAGGTTTTATTGAAGGAGGTGGGAAACTCGCAGCAACATATCCTGGAACACCTTCATCTGAGATAGGTAATGTTCTTAGTAAAATTGCAAAAGATGCTGGAATTTATTTTGAATTTTCTGTAAATGAAAAAGTTGCCTTTGAGGTTGCTGCATCATCTGCTCTATCTGGTTTAAGAAGTATGACTTTCTTTAAACATGTAGGCCTTAATGTTGCTATGGATTCTTTCATGAGTTCAGGTTATCTTGGAACAATAGGTGGTTTTGTAATTATTTCATGTGATGACCCAAGTATGTTTTCATCTCAAAATGAACAGGATAATAGAATTCTTGGAAAATTTGCAGGATTACCAATTCTTGAACCGAGAAATCCAGATGAGGGAAGAGTTATGGTGAAATATGGTTTTTTAATATCAGAAAAATACGAAATACCTGTTTTTATAAGATCAACTACAAGATTATCACACATGAGAGGCATTGTTGAGCTTGGAGAGATCGAAAAGTTACAAAGAAACACTTATTTTAATAAAAACCCTGGAAGATTTGTTCCAATACCAGCAAATGCAAGAGTTTTACATAAAAATTTAATTGAAAAAATCCAAAAAATTAAAGATGAAGTAGAAAATTCACCCTTCAACTTAATATTTAAAAATAATGGAAATTATGGAATAGTTACTTCAGGCATCTCTTCAAATCATGTTATTGATATAGTTAAAAAATATAATCTTCCATTCGATATCTTATCTATTGGATTTTCAAACCCTTTTCCGGAGAAGAAAGTTAAAGAATTTATAGAAAATTATGAAGGTATTATTGTAGTTGAAGAACTTGAACCAGTTTTAGAAAATGAAGTTAGAATTTTAAAAGAAAAAATGGGTCTTAATACAAAAATTTTTGGTAAAGATGATAAATTTTTTACAAATCTTTATGAATATACACCAGATAGAGTAAAAAATTTTTTATTTAATTTTTTAGGTAAAGAGAGTGAGAGAAAAATTTTTAAAATAGAAAATATAAATCCTCCACTAAGACCTCCTATTTTGTGTCCAGGTTGTCCTCATAGAGCAACATATTATGCTCTCTTTAAAGTATTAAGAAAATTAAAAATTAAAGATGCAATATTTCCTTCTGATATAGGGTGTTATACTCTTGGAATTGGAAAACCATTTGATATGGCTGATACATGTTATTCTATGGGAAGTTCTGTTGGTGTTGCTTGTGGCTTATCAAAATCAACAGAACAAAAAGTGATTGCATTTATTGGTGATTCAACCTTTTTCCATGCAGGAATTCCACCATTAATAAATGGTTTCTATAACAAAGATAACTTTCTTCTTATTATTCTTGATAATGAAACTACTGCAATGACAGGCCATCAGCCAAATCCTGGAATGGGAGTTGATGGAATGGGTGAAGTTTCACAGAAAGTTAAAATAGAAGATTTAGTAAAAGGAATTGGAATTAAATTTGTAAAAGTTGTTGATCCATATAATTTACCTCAAACAATGGAAGTTATTGAAGAAGCATTAAAGGAGGATGGAGTTAAAGTTATAATCGCAAGAAGAGAGTGTGCATTGATTAGAGATGACAGAATGAGAAAAGAAGGAATTTTAGTTAAATATTTTGTTAATGAAGAAAAATGCAAGAAGTGTTTAATCTGTGTAAGACAATTTTCCTGTCCTGCAATTTATGTCGATGAAGATAAAAAAATTAAAATTAATGAAGTTTTGTGTGATGGATGCGGTGTTTGTAGTGAAGTTTGTCCATTTGAAGCAATAGAGGTGAAAAAATGAATGAATATAATATTTTAATTGTTGGAGTAGGTGGGCAAGGAGTTTTAAAACTTGCTGAAATGATTTGTGAGGTAGCACTTCTTGAAAATAAAAATGCATTAATGAGTGAAATTCATGGTATGGCTCAAAGAGGTGGTTCAGTTTTTTCTGAAGTAAGAATTGGGAATGTTTTGAGTCCAATTTTTGAAGACGGAGAAGGAGACCTTTTAATTTCATTAGAGCCTTCAGAAGTTTTAAGATATCTTCATAAAATTAAAAAGAATTCAATTATTTTAATTAATGATTATGAGATTATACCTTTTACTGTATCTTTAGGAATTTCATCATATCCAGATAGAGAAAAAATTTATGAATCTTTAAAAGAGATTGCAGAAAAAGTTTTCATTTTAAATGGAACTGAAATTTTAGAAGAAAAAAATATTGCTTATACATTAAACTCTTTCATGTTTGGTGTTTTTTCTTATTTAAACCCTCTAAATTTCAATTTGGAAAATTTTTATAAGGTTTTAGAAAATAATTTTAAAGGGAAAAGTTTAGAATTAAACAAAATTTCTTTTGAACTTGGAAGAGAAAATATGAGTTCTTTTAAGATATAATAAATTAAAAGGAGGATAAACTCATGGAAAAAAGATTATTAACTCCAGGTAAATTTAAAGGTTTAAAAAGACTGGCAGATGACACTGGAAGATTTAGGATGCTTGCAATAGACCAGAGAGGTTCTTTAAGAAAAATGTTATCAAAGACAATTAATAAAGATTCAAAAGAGATAAAGTATGAAGATATGGCTCTCGCAAAAAAATTAGTTATTGAATATCTCTCTCCACTCTTTTCTGCAACTTTAACTGATCCTCAATATGGACTTCCAGAAGGAATTAGATTTCTTGATAGAGATTCAGCTCTTCTACTTGCAATCGAAGAGAGTGGAACAAAAGATGGCGGTTATAAAAATAGAGAAAAATTAACTCCTATTCTTGAGGGTTGGAGTGTTGAAAAAATTAAAAGAGCAGGAGCAGATGCTGTTAAACTTCTTTTATATTACAGACCAGACTCCTCTCCTGAAATCAAAGAACATCAAGAAAATATTGTAAGAATGGTAGGAAGTGAGGCAAAAAGATTAGATTTTCCATTTGTACTTGAACCGATGAGTTATCCATTAAAAGATGATGAAGTTGAAAATGAGACAAACTTTATAAGAAAAAAGCCAGAAATAGTTTTAAAAACAGTCGAAGAGTTTTCAAAAGAGGAATATGGTGTCGATATTTTAAAACTTGAATTTCCAGTTGATTTAAAATTTGTTGATGATTTTTCCTGGGGCGCATTTGATGGAAAAGAAAGAGATGCTGTTTTTACATTAGATGATGCTTATGAATTTTGTGAATCAATTACAGAAACTTCAAGAATTCCTTGGGTTATTTTATCTGCTGGAGTTGATATTGAAGAATTTCTAATTAATGTTGAAATTGCAAGTGAGTCACGCGCAAATGGATTTCTTGCAGGAAGAGCAGTTTGGAAAGAATTCACAAAATTTTTCCCTGATGCTTCAAGTATGAGTTTGTGGCTTAAAACAACTGGTGTTGAAAGATATTATAAACTTGTTGATGCATCAGTTAAAGCAGTTCCTTTCTTTGAACATCCATATTTTCAGAGTTTTGCAAATATAAAAATTGAAGATGAAGGAGAAAATTGGTACTTAAAATATAAAGATTTTAAAGGAGAAGAATCAAAAGTAGCCCAAAGAGGTAAAGAAGAATATTAATTTTTATGTAAATAAATTTTCAAAATTAATATTTTTATTTAAAAAAATAACCATTGAGGTAATTATTATATTTTTATTTTTTTATTTCATTTGACAAAAAATTTTAATGTGTTAATATAATTAATTTAATACCCAAGTAAGGAGGTCACCATGAGGAGGTTAACTTTAATTTTGGTTGTTTTAGTTTTGTTATTTGGGCTTGCAGGCCTAAATTCTGCTTGCAAACCTAAACAACAGGTTCAAGAAGAGATTAAAATCGGTGGAGTTGGACCAATTTCTGGTGAGGCAGCGACATTTGGTCTTTCAACAAGAGAAGGTTCAGAATTAGCAGTTGAAGAGTGGAATGCAAAAGGCGGAGTTTTGGGTAAAAAAATTAAACTTGTCTTTGAAGATGACAAAGGTGATCCAACAGAGGCAGCAACTGTCTTCACAAAATTAATTGAACAAGATAAAGTTGTTGGAATTGTTGGAACAGTTATGAGCAAGTGTTCTCTTGCAGGCGCACCAATTTGTCAAGCAAAGGGAGTTCCAATGATTTCTCCAACATCAACAAACCCAAAAGTAACTGAAGTTGGAGATTATATTTTCAGAGCATGTTTTATTGATCCATTCCAAGGAACAGTTGGTGCAAACTTTGCATATAGAGATTTAGGTATTAGAAAAGCAGGATGTATCTTCGATATTGGAAATGATTATACAAAAGGTTTAGCAGAGTTCTTTAGAGATCAATTCTTAAAACTCGGTGGTCAAATTGTTGGATTTGAATCACATCCAACAGGTGCAACAGATTTCAAAGCACAATTAACAAATCTAATCAAAGCAGGAGCAGAGTTAATTTATATTTCTGATTATTATAATGATGCAGGACTAATAATGAAGCAAGCAAGAGAACTTGGATTTAAGGGATATTTCTTGGGTGGTGATGGTTGGGATTCACCAAAGTTAGTTGAAATTGGAGGTCAAGCAGTTGAAGGTGGATTCTTCACAAACCACTTCTCAAAGGACGACCAGAGACCTGAAGTACAAGATTTTGTTAAAAGATATAAAGCAAAATTTGGAAAAGACCCTGATGCTTTAGCTGCTCTTGCTTATGATGCTATGAACATTATGCTTACTGCAATTCAAAATGCTGGTTCAACAGATGGTGCAAAGATTAGAGATGCAATGAAGAATATTAGTTTTAAGGGTGTATCTGGCTTAATTACATTTGACCAATTTAGAAATCCTGTAAAATCAGCAGTTATTATTGAGATTAAAAATGGTCAACAAGTGTATAAGACAACAGTAAATCCATAAGAAATAAGAAATTTCACAAGGGAGGGTTTGTTCCCTCCCTTTTTCTTTAAGGAGAGTTATGGAAAAAATTTTTAATTTACAACAATTAATAAATGGCATTCAACTTGGCAGTATTTATGCTTTAATTTCTCTTGGATATACAATGGTTTATGGAATTGTAAGATTAATTAATTTTGCTCATGGTGATTACTTCATGATCGGAGCCTTTGCTGCCTACTTTACTGTGGTTCTATCAACTGCAAGGGGTCTAAACATTCCTTTTATTGTCGTCTTTATTATAAGTATGACAGCAGGTGCTGGAGTAGCAGCACTTGCAAATCAGGTTGCATATAAACCATTAAGATATAAACCGAGACTATCGGCTTTAATTACTGCAATTGGAGTTTCTATGTTTATAGAATATCTTTTTTCTGCACTTCCATTTATTGGACCATCATATAGAGCGTTTCCAAATGACCAACTTATTAAAAATAGAATTTATGAGTTAGGAACAACAACAGTTTCAAATTATGCAATCATTGATGTTCTTGTTAGTATAGGTCTTATGATATTTTTAACCTATCTTGTTAAATTCACAAAAATTGGAAAAGCGATGAGAGCAGTATCTCAAGATAAAGATGCTGCAAAATTAATGGGAATCGACATTGAAAAAATAATAATGATGACCTTTGTTGTAGGAGGTGCTTTTGCTGGTGCTGCAGGAATATTAACTGGAATTTCATACCCAAGAATATTTCCATATATGGGAATTCTTCCAGGACTTAAAGCATTTATTGCTGCAGTTTTGGGTGGAATTGGAAACATTCCTGGTGCGATGCTCGGAAGTTATATAATGGGAATATCTGAAACCTTTGCAACATCTTATAACTCTCTTCTTGGAGAAGGTATTGCTTTTGCCATCTTAATAATTGTTTTAATCTTTAGACCTCAAGGACTTCTCGGTGAAACAGTTGCAGAAAAAATTTAGGAGGGTGTAGATGAAATTATCAAGGAATATTCAATTGATTTTTTATGCTTTAATTTTTTATCTATTTGTATTTTTGACACATAGATTTGGAATTTTGATAAATGATTATATTCTTCATATAATAAATGTTTCCCTTATTTATGTTATTTTAACTGTTAGTTTAAACTTAATTAATGGATTTACAGGTCAATTTTCAATAGGGCATATGGGTTTTGCAGCTGTTGGTGCATATATTTCAGGAATTTTAACAACCCTTATTTGGAAAATAAAACCAGTTAATTTACAAAGTTATTTTCTTTTTATTATTGCTATGATAATTGGTGGAATTTGTGCAATGGGAATAGGCTATCTTATTGGTCTTCCAACTTTAAGATTAAGAGGAGATTATCTTGCAATTGTTACTCTTGGATTTGGTGAAATAATTAGAACAATAATTAATAATATTGATTATGTTGGAGGACCTAGAGGTCTTCTTGGAATTCCAAAATTTTCAAACTTCTCAATTATTTTTGTTATTACTTTAATTTCAGTTATCATAATGAGAAATATTGTTTATTCAACTCATGGTAGAGCATTCAAATCAATTAGAGAAGATCCTATTGCATCAGAACTTGTTGGAGTAAATACAACAAAATATAAAGTGATGATTTTTACAGTTGCTTCATTTTTTGCAGGCATTGCTGGTTCACTATTGTGTCACCTTCTTCAAATTGCACACCCTACACAATATGGATTTTTAGGAACAGTTTTAGTTCTTGTAATGGTTTATGCTGGGGGAATGGGAAGTATTTCAGGTTCAATTATTGCAGCATTCGGATTAACTTTCATGTCAGAAGGTTTGAGACTTGTTTTAAGAACACTTGATGATATGACACCAACAATTTCAATTGGAATTGAATGGAGAATGGTTATCTACGCTTTACTTTTAATTTTAATTATGCTATTTAGAACTGAAGGTCTTATGGGAAAAAGGGAACTTAAGATTCTTGTTCCAGAAGAGGAGGAAAGATAAAATGGACACAATTCTTTCACTTAAAAATGTGACTCACTATTTTGTTGGATTAAGAGCAGTTTGTAATTTTAATATAGATTTACCCAAAGGAGCCTTGTGGGGTTTAATTGGTCCGAATGGTGCTGGAAAAACAACTATATTTAATTTAATAACTGGTGTTTACACTCCAACTGAGGGAAGAATAATTTTTGAAAATCAAGATATAACTGGTTTAAAATCACATTTAATAATAGAAAAAGGAATTGCAAGAACATTTCAAAATTTAAGAATTTTCAATGAACTTTCTGTTCTTGATAATATAAGAGTTGCACGACATTTTAGAACAAACTACTCAATTTTTGATGCAATATTAAGAACAAAAAGATATTTTGAAGAAGAAAAAAGAATAAAAGAAGAAGCAATTGATCTTCTTGAAATTTTTGGGTTGAAACATAGAGCAAATGACCTCGCAAAACATTTGCCTTATGGAGAGTTGAGAAAACTAGAAATTGCAAGAGCACTTGCGACAAAACCTAAACTACTTCTTTTAGATGAACCAGCAGCAGGAATGAATCCAAAAGAGGTTGGAAATCTTATGGAATTGATTCATTCAATAAGAGACACATTTAAAGTAACAATTTTTCTTGTTGAACATCAGATGAGGGTTGTTATGGGAATTTGTGAGAGAATTAAGGTTATGGATTTTGGAGAAACAATTGCTGAAGGAACACCAGATGAGATTAAAAATGACAAAAGAGTAATTGAAGCCTATCTTGGAAGTGAAGGAGGAAAATACAATGCTTGAAGTTGTAAATCTTGAGGTAAACTATGGAGCAATAAAAGCCCTAAAAGGAATTTCATTTAAAGTTAAACCAGGTGAAATTGTAACTTTGATTGGTGCGAATGGTGCAGGGAAATCAACATCTTTGAGAACAATTAGTGGACTAATAAAGCCATCTGGTGGAAAAATTTATTTTAAAGGTCACGATATAACCAATCTTGATGCTCACAAAATTGTTGAACTTGGAATTTCACATGTTCCAGAAGGAAGAAGAGTTTTTGGGACCTTGACTGTTATGGAAAATCTTGAACTTGCTGCATGGACAGTTAAAGATAAAAAAATTAGAAATGAAAGATTTGAAATGGTTTTTGAAATTTTCCCAAGATTAAAAGAGAGAAGAAAACAACTTGCAGGGACTTTATCGGGTGGAGAACAGCAAATGCTTTCTGTTGCAAGAGCACTAACTACAGGTGGAGATATTATGCTTCTAGATGAACCATCAATGGGCCTTGCCCCAATTCTTGTTGATGAAATTTTTGATATTCTTGAAAAAATCAATAAACAAGGAACTACAATTCTTCTTGTTGAGCAAAATGCAAGAAAAGCACTTAACCTTGCAAATTATGCTTATGTTCTTGAAGTTGGAACAATTGCACTTGAAGGTGATGCTAAAGAACTATTAAATGACCCGAGAGTAAAAGAAGCATATCTGGGAGGATAAGGTTCTAAATAGAAAAGTTTTCAAGTAAAAGTCCTTCACCAGGTTCATATAGATCTATTAAAATATTGTTTTTCTTTAAATAAACTTTCAATTTAAAAAATTTTTTATTATTTTTCTCAGAAAATTTTTTAGTATCAAGTTTAATTAAAACAGAACCCTCACCAAAATTAAAAAATAGATTTGATACAAATATTTCTCCAATCCTTTTATTATTTAATCCATCAAATATAAAAATTGATAGTGATTTATCTTTAAATTCAAATAAAGACCACCTAGTTTTTATTTTTAAAAAGTAAAAACTATCAATTTTAATTCCACCAATACCTGTAATTACAATATTTTCCTTTAAATAACCATTATTTACAATCTCTTCATATGGATAAATTCCTATAAAATTGTTTCTATTTTTTTTAAAATCACCTCTAACTCCAGCAAAAAATGATTGTAGTGTTGTTAAATTTCTTACTTCTTTATCATAATAGCCATCATTTTTGTCAATAAAACCATATGTTGGGTCTAAATTAATCCATTTTCCATTTATAAATGATTCGACAAATACATGGTCAACTGGAAAACCAGATGCAAAAACAAGTCGAGATGGAATTCCTAAACTTCTTAAAAGAGAGAGAAGAACAATAGACCTTTCTGAACAAACTCCATAAATTGAACCCTCTTTTTCAAATTTTTCAATATAATAATAATCTGGATAATCTCCTGTAAAAGTTACATTTATTCCTGAAGCAAAAATTTTCATTACAAAATTTAAAAGTTCTTTTGAAGTTTCAAATTCTTTCTCTTTTTTAAATTTTTCTGCATAGAATTTTATTTTTTCATTGAATGGATGAATTCCTCCTTCTTTTTCAAGGAGAGGTGTTGTTATACCATATTCAAAATTGTATCCAACAATATAGGGTATTAATTCTTTTTTGAAATCAAATTTAAAATTATTAACTGTTCCTATAACTATTTTTAATTCATAAGGTCTAAAATAGTGATTGAAAGAAATTTTTCCATTATAAACACCCTCAAGGGAGTTTGTTTTTATTTTTAGTTTCAAAAAAATCTCTCTTTTTGGAAGAATTCCATCAAGATGATAAAAACCATTTTCATAAATTGGTTTAATCCAGTTGAAGTTATTGTTTTGTCTCTCTCTTTCGCCAAGAGCCCATTCGATTATTTCAACATTCGCATTTAAAGGATTTTCAATTTTTATTTTTAAACTAAAACTATAATCTCTTTCAAAATAAAGTTTATCTATTATCTCAAATTCATTATTTGTTTTATAATAGTGAACTATTGGAAATGGAAGTTCTTGTGGATTGCTTATCAATGTTAAAAAATAGATATAGTTATAATAAATAAGCCAAATAAAAAATAAAATTATTATAAGAACTATATATCTTTTGTAATATTTTTTTATGTGTCTTTTTATTTCAAAGTATCTTTCAAAAACTTTTCGAACTCCTCTTGTTTTTCATTAATTACTTTTACATTAAACTCCCTTATTAACTCAAGTGCTATAGAAAAATCACCAACATAATAAGAAAAATGCGCATCTGATGATATAAAAACTTTAACATTATATTTTTCACAAAGATATAACATCTCTTTGTAATAATTAATCCAAGCTTCTCCTCTTTTCAAAACATTGTTGTTTAACTCTAAAAATTTACCAAGATTTGATGCCTCTTTTACAACTTCTTCAAGTTTTATAGGATATGGAAAATATGGGTCTCCTGGATGAGCAACTCCTTTTATATATTTTCTTTCAAGCGCTTTAATCATACTTTTTGTGTTTTTTGTAATTGAATTTGATGAATATGGAGTTTGATTATGAAATGCAATAATATTGAAATCTAAATTTTTTATTATTGATTCAGGAAGATCCACATCTCCTTCATCAGAAATTACATTTAATTCAACACCTGTAAAAATTTTTACACCTTCAATATATTCTGGTAAATACCTTGATGCAAGCATTTTAAAATATTCAATACTTGGACTGTCTGGTCTTAATGGTCCATGATCTGTTATACAAATTCCTTTAAGTCCTAATTTTTTTGCCTGAGTCACATTTTCAAGCAAAGTAGAAAAAGCATGTCCTGTTAAAATTGTATGAGTATGAGTATCAACTTCAATTTTCACCTTTTCGCCTCCTCAATTGGAATAAATCCTTCTCCAATTACTTCCCTTGCATCACCTATAACAACAAATGCTTTGGGGTCTTCCTCATGAATGATCTCTTTTAATTTTGATATTTCTCTCTGATGAATTACACAAATTAGTGCTTTTTTCTCAACTCCAGTATATGCTCCAGTTACAGTAACCTCTGTTACACCTCTTTCAAGTTCATCCATAATTCTTAATTTAATTTTGTCAACTGAATCCGAAATTAAAAAAACTGTTTTTGCAGACAAAAAACCTTCTTGAACTGCATCTACAACTTTTGAAGAGATGAAAAGTGAAAGCATACCATAAAGAGAATACTCGAGTGCTTTAAAAACAATTCCTGCAATTAAAACAATTGTTGTATCGAGAATAAACATTGATGTTCCAAAAGAAAGTCCTGTAAAACTATATATAATTTGACCCAAAAGGTCTGTTCCGCCTGTACTTCCCCAATTTTTAAAAACTATTCCAACTCCAACACCGACGAGCACACCTCCATAAATTGCAGCAAGGAGAGGATTTGAAGTTAAAGATGAAAAATAAATTGAAAAGAAATCTATAAAAAATGAAGAGGTAATTACACCAAAAAGAGTTAATCCTATAAAATTAAAACCCCACTTTTTTCCTGCAATTATAAAAAGTGGCAGGTTTAAGATAAAATACATAAGTCCTACAGGAAATCCAGTTAAGTGAAATATTATAATAGATAGACCTGAAAAACCACCTGGAGCAATTTTGTTTGGTGATAAAAATAAAACAATTCCAAGCGCTTGAATTATAGATCCAAAAGTTATTCCTATTAATCTTTTAATTAGTTTCTTTATCGGAACTTTTGTCTTTTTCATCTTTAATATATTTTAAATAACTCCATATAAAATCATCAATATTTCCTGAAATTACATCTTCAAAATTATAAATTTCTAATTGAGTTCTATGGTCTTTTACAAGAGTGTAAGGATGAAAAACATAACTTCTTACTTCATAACCCCATGAAGCAGAAACAAAGCCACCTTTAAGTTCATATAATTTCTTTTCTTTTTCTCTTCTTTTTAGTTCTATGAGTTTTGCCATAAGAATTTTCATTGCAGTTTCTTTGTTTTTCAACTGAGACCTTTCATTTTGACATGTAACTGTTATTCCTGTTGGGAGGTGAACTATTCTAACAGCAGAATCTGTTTTATTTACATATTGACCACCATGACCACTTGCTCTAAACACATCTATTCTTAATTCATCTTCATCTATTTTTAACTCTTCATCCTCAATTTCTGGGATCACTTCAACCAAAGCAAATGAAGTATGTCTTCTTCTATTTGCATCAAAAGGAGAAATTCTTACTAATCTATGCACTCCAATCTCTCCTTTAAGGAGTCCATAAGCATATTTACCTTTAATTAAAATTGTTGCACTTTTAATACCTGCTTCTTCTCCATAAGAGATGTCAACTACTTCAGTTTTAAAACCCTTTTTATCACACCACCTTAAATACATTTCAAATAAAATTTGAGTCCAATCCATTGCATCAACTCCACCTGCTCCGGAAGAAAGAGAAAGTATTGCATTTTTATCATCATACTCACCTGAAAGAAAATAAGCTTTTTTATACTCTTCTAAATTTTCATTAAGTTTCTTTATGTTTTCTCTTAATTCTTCTCTTAAACTTTCATCTTCTTCTTTTTCAAGAAGTTCAAGAATAATTTCGCTCTCTTTTAATAAAGAAATAATTGTCTCTCCTCTCTCTTTTTCTTCCTTTAATCTTTCAAGAGAAGATAAAACTCTTTTTGCCTCTTCACTTCCCCAATCTGTTATTTTAAATGTTTTTTCTTCCAGTTCCTTTATTTTTGAATTTAACTTTTGAAGTTCCTCATTAAGAGAGAGGTTTTCAAACTCAATTTTTAGTTTTTTTAAGTTCTCTTCTTCTTTCCTCTCTATTCTTTTTTCGTTCAACTGTTATCTCCACTCTAAATAAAAATTTAATCCAATCTTCTCTAATTGAATTCATCATAGATTGGAAAAGTTCAAAACCTTCAAGTTGGTATGCAATAAGAGGTTCTTGTTGACCATATGCCCTGAGTCCGATTCCCTCTTTGAGGTGGTCCATATTATAAAGGTGGTCTTTCCATTTATTATCAATAATTCTTAAAAGAAGGTATCTTTCAATTTCTCTTAATGGATCTTCTCCAAAAGAGTTTTTAATCTCTTCGACACTTTTTGAAAGTTCTCTTAATCTTACCTCTTTTTCAATATACCTTTTTTGTGCTATTTCATATAAAATTTTTTTTATTTCACTCTCTTTTGCTTTTGCAAGTTCTTGAGGAGGAATAAGTATTTGAGTTAAATCTAAAAATGCTTTTGATAGTCCTTCATAATCTTTTTCTTCAAGAGTTTTAGAAAGGCATATATCACAAATTTCATTTATAATTTCATCTAAAAATTTAAAAACATCTTCTCTTAAATCTGCTTTTTCTAAAATTCTTCTTCTCTCTTTATAAATTATCTCTCTTTGCTTATTTAAAACATTATCATATTCAAGGAGATGTTTTCTTATTTCAAAGTGATATGCTTCAACTCTTTTTTGAGCATTTTCAATTGTTTTTGAGAGAAGTGGATGTTCAAGAGGAGTATCATCCATCTTAAAGAAGTCCATTAGTTTTTTTATCATGTCACCACCGAAAATTCTTAAAATTTCATCTTCAAGAGAAAGATAAAATCTTGAACTTCCTGGGTCTCCTTGTCTTCCTGCTCTTCCCCTTAACTGATTATCTATTCTTCTTGATTCATGTCTTTCTGTTCCAATTATGTGTAATCCACCAAATTCTTTCACTCCTTCTCCCAAAACAATATCTACTCCTCTACCAGCCATATTTGTTGCAATTGTTACCATTCCTTTTTCGCCAGCATGCTTAATTATTTCTGCCTCTTTTTCATGATATTTTGCATTTAAAACTTGATGTGGGATTCCTTCTCTTTTTAACATTGAGGAGAGAATTTCTGATTTTTCAATTGACCTGGTTCCGACAAGAACAGGTCTTCCTATCTTATACCACTCTTTTATTTCTTCAACTATTTTTTTAAATTTTATTTTTTCTGTTCTATAAACAACATCTGGATAATCTATTCTTATCATTGGTTTATTTGTTGGAATTACAACAACAGGAAGACCATAAATTTCAATAAACTCATCTTCTTCTGTTTTGGCGGTTCCAGTCATTCCCGCAAGTTTCTTATACATTCTGAAATAATTTTGAAAAGTTATTGTCGCAAGTGTCTGACTTTCTTCTTTTACTTTTAAGCCCTCTTTTGCTTCAATTGCTTGATGAAGTCCATCAGAGTATCTTCTTCCAAACATGAGTCTTCCTGTAAATTCATCAACAATAATTACTTCACCATCTTTAACAATGTAGTCTACATCTTTTTTAAAATGAACAAGTGCTCTTAATGCCTGAATAACATGGCTTACAAGTTCAACATTTTCGCTTGCATAAAGATTTTCAACTCCAAAAAATTTCTCAACCTTTTTAACACCAGATTCTGTTAAAGTTACATTTTTTTCTTTTTCATCTGATTTATAATCTTCATCTATTTTTAATTGTTTGGCAATTTGTGCTGCTTTGTAATAAACTTGAGTGCTTTTTTCGCTTGGACCTGAAATTATTAATGGTGTTCTTGCTTCATCTATTAAAATTGAATCAACCTCATCAACAATTGCATAAAAAAGTTCTCTTTGAACAACCTGCTCTAATGATATAGCCATGTTGTCTCTTAAATAGTCAAAACCAAATTCATTGTTTGTTCCATAGGTTATATCTGCAAGATAAGCATCTCTTCTTGAACATGGAACAAGTTTAACAGTAAATTTTTGGGGATCGTCCCACTCAACAAGAAAAGATGCTTCATGTTGAATTACTCCAACACTTCTTCCTAAAAATTTGTATATTGGACCCATCCATAAAGAATCTCTTTTTGCAAGATAATCATTAACAGTTACAAGATGAACTCCTCTTCCTAAAAGGGAGTTAAGGTAAATTGGAAGTGTTGCAACAAGAGTTTTACCTTCACCTGTTTTCATTTCGGCAATTTTTCCTTCATGAAGAACAACTCCACCCATGAGTTGAACATCAAAGTGTCTCAAGCCAATTGTTCTTTTCGAAACTTCTCTTACAACTGCAAATGCTTTACATAATATATCTTCAAGTTTTTCACCATTTTCAATTCTTTTAATAAATTCATTTGTTTTATTTTTTAAATCATCATTTGTTAGTTTACTAATATCACTCTCAAGAGAATTTATTTTTCCAACAAAATTCGATAATCTTTTTAGTTCTCTCTCTTCTCCTGAAAATATCTTTTTTAAAAAATTTGCCATCTTACTCCTTATCTAATGATAAAATTGTTCCAACAAATCTTACCTTTCCTGTTTCAAATATTATTTTACCCCCAACTCTAACAGTTATTCTATTATATGATAATACTAATCTTTTTGATCTGTTAACACTTTTTACAGTTAATATCATACTTTTAAAAATAGGATGTGGAGATTTTACAATTTTGCCACTTGGTGTTTCAACAGGATGTTCAGCATCTTTTACTAATTTATAGATTATTACAAAAATTTTGTTTCCACTATTATCTATTAGATAATCACCAACATTTAAATTATCACAAACTTCAGGTAAAACATTTGAAACTGACATTTTAACAATTACATAAAAAGTTTTCTCTTTTCCCTCTGAATATTTTCTATAAACAAGAAGAATTGAAAATATAATAATTAAAAAAATTAATGTATAAAGAATAAATTTTTTCATACTTATTCTGGCTCTATTAAGCCATAATTTCCATCGTTTCTTTTATATACAACATTTATTTTATCTGTATTTGAATTTAAGAAAACAAAGAATGTATGTCCTAAAAGTTCCATTTGCATTATTGCTTCTTCTTCATCCATTGGTTTTAAGACAAATTTTTTAACTTTTACAATTTTTGGAAAATCTTCAACTGTAGTTTCTGAAGTAGATGCTTCTGTTTTTTCTAAAAATTTCTTTGTTTCTCTTCTTCTCTCAACAAAACTCTCTTTGTATTTTTTAATCTGTCTTTTAATTTTATCAAGAACATCATCAATTGAAGCATAAATATCTTGAGTTTTGCTCTCACCTCTAATTACTGTTCCAGACAAAGAAATTGTAACCTCTGATTTAAAAAGACCTCTCTCTTTTGAAATAATTAAATTTGCTTCTTGGATATTTTCAAAATATCTTTCAGCAGTTGCAAATCTCTTTTCAGCATAATTAATAACATCATCTGTTAAGTTAATACCTTTTCCTTGAACGATAAGTTTCATATCATCCTCCTAAATATGTTTTAAATAAATTATAAAAATCAAAGCTAACTTTTATTTAGTATAATATTATTTCCCCCTTCTGTCAAATTTTAATTATTATTGAAAAATTGATTTTTTTTATTATTCTTAAAATTAATGTACGCGAGAGTAAAAAGTTTGATTAATGTTGGGCTAAAAGTTTATGAAATACTTGTCGAGGTTGATATTTCTTCTGGTCTTCCTTCATTCACAATTGTAGGTCTTCCTGATACTTCAGTTCAGGAAGCAAAAGAGAGGGTTAGGGCTGCAATTAAAAATTCAGGGTTAGAGTTTCCTGTAAGAAAAATAATAGTAAATCTTGCACCAGGTGAAATTAAAAAAGAGGGGACCATCTTTGATTTACCAATTGCAATTGGTATTCTTGCTGCATCAGGACAGATAAATCAAGAAGAGCTTGAAAAATATTATTTTGTTGGAGAACTTACACTTGAAGGTGAACTTGGAAAAATAAATGGTGGACTTTCTCTTTCTTTGTTTTTAAAAGATAAAGAAGAACCTCTTATAATTCCAAATAGAAATCTATCTGAATGTGCTTTATCAAAAGAAACAAAACTTATTCCATTTAAGAATTTAAATGAAGTTGTTCTGTTTTTAAGAGGTCAGATAGAAAAAGAGATCATTAAAAATTATCCAGTTGAGTTTTATGAGGAAAATTTTGATATCGATTTTTCAGATGTAAAAGGTCAAAACTTTGTAAAAAGAGCAATGGAAATTTCTGCTGCTGGAAAACATCACCTAATTATGATTGGGACTCCTGGTTCAGGGAAAACAATGCTTTCTCAAAGAATGATAACAATTATGCCAGAACTCTCTTTTGAAGAGGCAGTTGAAATAACAGAAATTTATTCAATAGCAGGTCTTTTAAGAGTAGATGAAGAGATAATAAAAAGAAGACCATTCAGAGCGCCACATCATACAATTTCTTATGCAGGTCTTGTTGGAGGAGGAACAAATCCAAAACCAGGAGAGATAAGTTTAGCGCACAAAGGAATACTTTTTCTTGATGAACTTCCTGAATTTAGAAGAGATGTTCTTGAAGTTTTAAGGCAACCCATTGAAGATGGTTTTGTAACAATTTCAAGAGTTAAGACCTCTTTAACTTATCCATCAGATTTTCTTTTAATTGGTGCAATGAATCCATGTCCTTGTGGATACTTTGGTGATTCAGAAAAAAATTGTACCTGTTCTTTAAATGAAATAAAAAGATATAGAGGCAAAATTTCAGGTCCGCTTTGGGATAGGTTTGATATAAAAATAAAAGTTCCAAGAGTGAAAGAAAGTGAAGTATTTAGCAAAGAGAGTGGAGAGACATCAAAAATTATAAGAGAAAGAGTAAAGAGGGCATGGTATATTCAAAAAGAAAGGTACAAAAAAGAAAAGATAAAATTTAATGGAAAATTAACACCAATGTTAATTAAAAAATACATTCCTATAACTGAAGACGTAGAGAACACATTAAAAAATGCTATGAAAACTTTAAATTTAACATTGAGAAGTTTTCATAAAATAATTAAACTTGCAAGAACAATTGCTGATTTAGAAGGCATAGAGAAAGTAAACACATCACATCTTCTTGAAGCAATAAGTTATCAAAGATATGGATTAATGGATGAGATATAAATTAAAATTTATTTTAATAATTATTATTTTATTTTTAATACCATTAATTTATGAATATATTGGAATAAATTATGGGGGACCAATTGGTGTAAGATACTATTACAATCAATCATTTAAACCACAAATTTTAGGTTTACCAATTTTTGTTTGGGTCTTTTGGGGAATTTTTATAATAACTTCATATCTTTTAACAAATTCAATTATTTTAAATATTTTAAAAAAGGATTATGAAGTTTTTCTTAAAGATAGATTAAATATCTTGTTAATTTCTTTTTTTGATGGTTTTATAGTAACAACTTTTGATTTATTTATTGATCCAATTGCTGTAAAGTTTGGATTGTGGAGGTGGGAGAATTTTAAATTTTCCTATTTTGGGGTACCTATAGGAAATTTTGTTGGATGGTTTATAATTGCAACATCAACAACTATTATTTTAAGAATTTTAGATTCACTTATACCAACAAAATTAAATTTAAATTTATTAAAATTCCCCCCAATTATTTATCTTTTGATTGTTTTTATTTTGTCTTTTTTATCAACACTATTATTTAATGTTGAATTGTCTTTAATGAGTTTATTAATTTCTTCACCAGTTAATTTATTATCAATTTATTTAATCAAAATAAATTTATCTAAAAAATATTTATAAAAATTTTCAAACTGACTCTCTGTTACAAAATGAATTTCAAAAGGATTAATGAACTCTATTTTTTTGTTTAATTCAATAAAAAATTTATCTTTTAATTCTTTTTTAAAAACATCATTTGAAACAATTAAAATATCAATATCTTGAGGAGTTTTACTTTTTAAAATTGATCCAAAGAGTATCACTTTTGTATTTTTAAAAATTTTTTTAGCAATTTTAGCAATTATTTTTGAATATTTTAAATAATTCTTAAAATATTTTTCGTTTGTTTTTGATATTTCTATCAAAATATCATTTATATCTCTTCCCATAATTCTTTCAAAAATTCAACAACTTCATTTAAAAATTTTTGAAACTCAAATACTTCTTCTTTTGTATATGTATAAGGTAAATATCTTGAAGATATATAAGATTGCTCTAAATTACCAATTAACTGATATTTATTCTTTAGAACTTTATCCAATTCTTTTTCTTTATTATAAGTTTCGCCTAACATTTTAAATAAAGATTTTAAAGAATGTGTTGGTGGATAAGTTTTTATTTTTAAAAAAATTGTATATTTTAAAAAAAGTTGAAGTGCCTGCTCCAAATCAAATGCAGCAAGATCATACATTTCATTATTTAAATGATATTCAGAAGTTTTTAAAAATTCTTCACCCCTCTTTTTTAAATATTCAATTTCCATGATTTAATTTTACATTAGATTTTAAAGAAAATAAAAAAGGCCCTCCTCTTTGACAGGGAGGGCTAAAAAAGTTTTAGATTCAGAAAATTCTTATAAGTCACCAATTGTTAATGCCATTACTGCTTTTTGAACATGAAGGCGGTTTTCTGCAATGTCATAAATTATTGATCTTGGCGAACTTGCAACTTCATCTTCAACCTCATTTCCTCTATCAACAGGCATTGGATGAATAAAGTAAGCATCATTTGTGAGTTTCATAAGTTCTTTTGTTAAAATCCAATCTTTAAATTGATTTGCCATCTCAATTTCTTTTTCTTTTCCCCAATCATATCTTTTTGGACTCATCCAATTTCTTGAATATACAACATCTGCACCCTCAAGCGCTTTTCTTAAATCATTCAGAGAACCAGAAATGATTTCAAAACTTCCATTAGATTTTTTTGCATTATCTTTAACCATATCCATAACTTCAGGGTCAAGATCATATCCAGGAGGATAAACAAGTTTTATATCCATACCAAACATAGAGGATATGAGTAAATTTGCATGAACAGAAGACCAACTTCTTACCATTGTAGAGTATCCCCACATCATAACAAGTTTTTTCTTTTTAACACAGCGCATATGTTCTAACATTCCCATCATATCTGCAAGTGCTTGACATGGATGACACTTATCATGTGCCATAGAAATTACTGGAATATCTGCATATTTTGCATATTCTCTTAAAATAAAATCTCCATCACCATATCTTTCAATTGAATCTTCAAGAATTCTTATTCCAATTCCAACACCATAGCGGCTCATAACTTTTGCTGCATCTTCAATTGTTTCTCCTGCCTTGCCTTTTTCTCTTAGTCTCATTGTTTTTGGTTCAAGAAATTGAGCATGCCCTCCAAGTTCAGTTGCTGCTGTTTCAAAAGATTGTCTTGTTCTTACACTTGGGTTGTAAAACATCATAAAGAATGTTTTGTTTTTTAAAACATCCTTATATGGATTAGTATATCTTGCTCTCTTCATCTCTTTTGCTACTTCAAGAGTTTCTTCAATTTCTTGAAGTGACCACTCTTGAATAGAAATTAAATCTCTCCCATGTAATTTATGCATTCATCTCTCCTTTTATTTTAAAAATCATTCTCTTACAATTGTTGTTCCTGCTTTTCCTTCAAGAGTTTCAAGATACTTTTCTGTTAAAGAGATATAAGCAATCTTTCCACCACCTTCAAGGAACTTGATTATTGCTAAAATTTTTGGACCCATACTTCCGGGTGGGAAGTGTCCTTCATTGTAATATTTCTTTGCCTCTTCGAGAGTTAATCTTCTTAAATCAACTTGCTGCGGTGTTTGGTAATAGAGTTTTGCTCCATCTTCACCTGTAAATATTGTGAATGTAACATCAACATCTTCTCCTCTTGCTTTTGCTCTTTGAATTAACATTCTTCCGAGAAGAGAGGTTGCTAAATCTTTATCTATTACTGCTTCAACTCCATTGTAAATTTTTGTTCCTTTTCCATTTTTAAATACGATTTCATAACTACATTTAAATTCACCTTTTTCATCTGGTTCAACTTCAACAACTGGAATTCCTCCGCCACCAACTGTTATTGGAATAAAACCTTTTTCAATTGCTGCCTCAATTGCATCAATCTCAACAATATCAAGTGGTTCAGGTGAAGGAACAACTTTTCTCCAAATTTCATTTCCCTTATCATCTTTTTTGTAAAGTTTCATAACCCAGCCATCTTTTTTCATTCTCTCTTCTGCTTCTTCTCTTGTGTATGATGGACCTATATATTTTGTTGGATTTTGAAAGCCAGGGTCATTTTTATCAACAACAACTTGAGTAACAATTCCTACAACTGTTTTATTAATTCCATTCGCTCTTAATTCATTTCCTAAAATTTGCCCTATCATATAACCCATTGAACCTTGGGTGTCTGAACCACAAACATCAAGAGGAATTGGTGGTAAAATCGGTCTTGAATATTCAGACCTTAAGAAAACATTTCCCACTTGAGGACCATTTCCATGTGTAATAACATAAATATCATCTGGAAATTGCTTCATTATTTTTACAATGTGTTTACAAGTTTCTGATGTTCTTTTCCATTGCATTGCAATGTCTGGAATAATTGGTTTGCCCTTTTCATCAGTTAAACCTACTGGCGAAACTTCATTTCCTCCAAAAGCAAATATTCTGATGTGCTTCTTTGCCATTTTTTAATCCTCCTTTAAAAATAGTTTTTTATAAGTCCAACTCTCTCATTAAACTCTCTTATTTTTTCATTCCAGATTTTGTATGAATTTAGTTTATCCCTAAAATAATTTTCATTGTTCCATTGTTCCTCTAACTCTTCTACACTCTTTCCCCTTTGTTCCACCCATGTAAAATATTTTAAATTATGAATTCTTCTTTTGTCATAATAGGAAAGTTCAAGCATCCAATTAGTGTTTTGATGTGTTAAAACCTCTATAAAATCTTTTTCTGCTTGATTAATACTATATTCTCCTCTTTCCTCTCTCAACTCAATTATCCTTGAACCATAAAGTTCCATTGAATCAGTTGCAACAGTAGTTATTATATCATTTTCTTTGAATTCAAAATATTTTGAAATTTTAATTGAACCAATTAGATTTGCAATGCTTGAAATTCCTAAAAGATTTAAATTTTCTATGAAACTTTCATCAATCTCTAAACTTTTAAGAAATTCTTTACCTTTTTCTTCATTGAATAGTCTTAAAATTCTGATACAGTCTTCGTCATCAATATCAACAATAATATCAAGATTTCTTACATCCATTACCCAAGGAACATGTTTATCTCCAATTCCTTCAATTCTATGAACTCCATATCCATTCAAAAGAAGTGTTGGACATTGAAGTGCTTCACCTGCTGCAACTTTTATTTGTGGAAATTTTTCTTTAAGATAATTTCCTGAGCCAAGTGTTCCTGCTGAACCTTGGGTTAAGAAAAGGGCAGAAAGTTTATCATTTTCTTTTTTTATCTTATAAAAAACTTCTTCCATTGCTGGACCTGTTACAGCATAATGCCAAGTTGGATTTCCAAAATCATCAAATTGATTTAAAACAACAATTTCATCCGGATAAAGTTTTTTAAGTTCTTCACTCTTATCAAAAACCTCTTTTACATTACTTTCACTTCCAGGTGTTGGATAAATTTCTGCACCCATGCTTTTGAGCCAATCAAATCTCTCTTTGCTCATTCCTTCAGGAAGAACTGCAATACTTTTACATCCAAGAAGATTAGAATCATAAACTCCACCTCTACAATAATTTCCAGTAGATGGCCAAAGTGCTTTGTGTTTTGTTGGGTCAAATTGACCTGTTACAAGAAGTGAAACAAGAGGTCCAAATGTTGCTCCAACTTTATGTGAACCAGTTGGAAACCATTTTCCAATTAACATAATTATTCTTGCTTTAACTCCTGTTAACTCTTTTGGAAATTCTATGAAATTTACTCCATTAAAACCACCACCAAAATTTTTTGGATCATTTTTCCATGTAATTCTGAATAGATTTCTTGGATGAGTATCCCATTGACCAATATTTTTTAATTCATCTTTTATTTTTTGAGGGATCTTTTCTGGATCCCTCATCTCTTCATAAGTTGGAATAATTATATTTCTCTCTCTTGCTCTTTCAATTGCTTTTTTTAGAACCTCTTCATTTTTAATTTCCATAAACTTACCTCATAAGAAGAGCCATTATTGCTTTTTGAACATGTAATCTATTTTCTGCTTCATCAAATACAACAGATTGTGTTCCATCAATTACATCATCATCAACCTCAAAGCCTCTATCAGCAGGTAAACAATGCATGTAAATTGCATCTTCTTTTGCTAATTTCATCATCTCTTTTGTTGTTTTCCAATGTTTATTTTTTTCAAAAAGTTCTTGAGTTTTTTCAAGCATTGGTTTATCAACTTCTGGAGGAATAAAATGTTTGCTTGTCCATGATTTTGGATAAACAATGTCAGCATCTTTAAATGCTTCTTTCATATCATTAACAATTTCAAAACTTCCACCATGTTTTTTAACATTTTCTTTAACTGCTTCAATAATATTAGGATCAAGTTCAAGACCCTCTGGATAAGAAAGAGTTATATTTAGTCCAAATTTTGATGCAACTGTTATTGCGCTTTGTGGAACTGCAAGTGGTTTCTCAACTGATGGAGAGTATGCCCAACTCATTACAAACTTCTTTCCTCTTAAATCTCTTCCTTTCTTTTCAATAATTGTCATTATGTCAGCCATTGCTTGACAAGGATGATACATATCATCTTCCATATTTATTACTGGAATATCTGCCCAATATGCAAATTCTCTTATCATTCTGTTTGCTTCACCATAAATCCAGTCAACTGGTTCACCATAGCACCTTATTGCAATACCTTCTCCCATTCTTGATAAAACTCTTGCAACATCTGAAACTCTTTCTGTTGAATAAGCAACTTCTCTTCCAGGAAGAGCAGGTGTGTAAATTTGTTTTGGATTAAGGTCATGTGCATGTCCTCCAAGTTGATGCATACCTGCTTCAAAAGAGTTTCTTGTTCTTAAAGATTGATTATAAAAAATCATAAAAAGAGTTTTTCCCTTTAAAAGTTCATGTGGTTCTCCTGTTGCTCTTTTTCTTTTCAAATCCCATGCAACTTCAAGAATTGTTTCAAGTTCTTCTTTTGTGTACTCAAGATCTGTAATCCAATCCCTTCCCCTGAAACTTTCAGTTTTCATAAGAAACCTCCTTTAAGGAATTATTTATTTAAATTTTAAATTTTTGTTTGATCTAAGTCAATGAATTTAAATGTTCTATTCTTTCTATTGGGGGTGGATGAGTATATTTAAATTTTGAAAATAATGGATGCGGAAATAGATTTGATAAATTTTCTTTAAAAATTTTCTTCAATGATTTTATCATTGAATATTTATCTGTTAATTTTGCCGCAAAACCATCTGATTCGAACTCAAATTTTCTACTTATTGAATTGATTAAAAATTCAATAGGAAAAAGAATGCTTGATAAGAAAAAGCTTGTATATGATATTTTTAAATCTATACATTTCTTGCATGAATAAAAAACTTCAGAAATTTGTGTATTTATAAGAACATTAAACAAAAAAAGAACAATAAAAATAAAGATTGAGGAAAGTAAAACAGATTTAAAAATATGACCCTTTTTATAATGACCAAGTTCGTGTGCAAAAATTGAAAGAATTTCTTCCTCTGAATGATTTTTTAAAAGTGTATCATAAAAAACAATTTTCTTTGTTTTGCCTAAACCAGAAAAAAATGCATTTGTGTGAGTTGATCTTGAAGATGCATTCATAACATAGATATTTTCAAATTTTAGTCCAATTTTTTGTGTTATGTTAAAAATTTTATTTTTTAGATCTTCATTTTGAAGTTTCTCAAACTTATAAAAAAGTGGAAGTATTATTGATGGGTAGATGATATTTATTAAAAATATTACTCCTATAATTATTAATGAAAGGGGTACAAAAAAGAGTTTAATTTTTAAAACAAAGTTAATAAAAATATATAGAAGTGGCAAGCCGATTATTAAAGATAATATTATCATTTTTATTTTATCAATTATGTATAATTTTGGTGTAATATTTGAGAAACCATATTTTTTCTCTATTTTAAATGTAAAAATTATGTCAAATGGAAGGTCAATTAAAAAAACAAATACACCTAATAAAATAAAGAAAATGATTGATTGATAAAATGAATAATTCAAAGAAATTTTATTATATACAAATTTAATAGCTAGATTTTCAAATAATGGGAAAAGATAAATTAAACCTATAAGAATAAAAATTGTTTTGATTATTATTTCGATGTTTGAAAGTATAGTCTTGTCTTTTAGATAATTTAAACTCTTTTTAAGTGTCTCTTCATCAAGTGAATCTTTAAAAATTTTAGGAACATCTTTACCTTTTTCAAAAGAATGCTTTAAATTTAAATTATTTAGAATTAACTCCCAAATATTTGAAAAAAGAAAAATTAAGATAAAAATAGTCTTAATCATTTTCTTCTCTTCTTCGTGTTACCTCAAAAACCCAATCAAAATATTTTTTGAAACTATTTTCCATTTCAAAAGAAACAATCTCAGGCACTATATACGGATGGAATTTTATAATATACTCTTCAAGTTTTTGGTATAAATTTTTCCTGGTTTTTATAAAAATTAACCACTCTTTTCCATCCTCAATTTTATCTCTCCAGTAATAAATACTTTGAATTGGTCCAATAATTTGAACACATGCACCTAACCTCTGATCAACAATGAATCTTGCAATTTTTTTTGCCTTCTCCATATCATCAATTGTAGTGATTACCATTATTAATTTATCTTCCATCTATCCCTCCATTATTAAAATTATAACAATATTGTGATATAATTTAAAAACTAATTTGAAAGATATCAAGGAGGAATAAGATATGGGCCTTATACAAGAGAAAGACAAAAGAATAATTAAAGAAAGATTCGATAAAGAGTTAAAAGATGAAGTAAGAATTTTATTCTTTAAAAAAAGTGGAGTTGGTCTTTGGACTCCAGAGGAAACAGAGGATAATGAGTGCAGATATTGTAAAGAGGCAGAAGAGATTTATACAGATGTTGTCTCTCTTTCTGATAAATTAAAACTTGAAATTTATGAGCTTGGTAAAGATAAAGAAATTTTTGATCAATATAAGATTGAAAGAATTCCAACAATTGTTATTTTAGGTAAAAATAAAGGTTTGGTTAGATATGTTGGTATTCCTGCTGGATATGAATTTACATCTTTTATTGAAGATATAATTGATGCATCAAAAGGTGAAATTGATTTAAAAGAGGATAATATAAAGAAAATAGAAGATATAAAAGATAAAGTTCATATACAAGTTTTTGTAACTCCAACATGTCCATATTGTCCAAGAGCAGTTAGAACCGCACATAAAATAGCATATTTAAATGAAAATATTGTTGCAGATATGGTTGAGGCAACTGAATTTCCAAATTTATCTGATAGATATAATGTATATGCTGTGCCAAAAATTATTATTAATGATAAAATAGAGTTTGAAGGTGCTATACCAGAAGATGATTTTGTTGATGAGGTTTTAAAAGCAATCGCATAGAATAAAAAGGAGGTTAAGATATGAGAACAACTTATCATCCTCATAAAGGAAGAAGAAGAAAAGTTCATGGATTTTTAAAAAGAATGAGCACACCAGGTGGAAGAAATATTATAAAAAGAAGGAGGAGGAAGGGTAGAAAAGTTTTAACACCAAGATAATGGGTAAACTTGCAAAAAGACTTTCCAAAAAAGAGATAGATGAGTTAATGAAAACAGGAATAAAATTTAAAGAAAAAAATATTACATTTGTAGTTAAAAAAAAAGAAGAACTAAAAGTTGCTTTTATACCAATAAAATCGAAAGGTTCAGTTGAGAGAAACAAGATAAGAAGATTTATAAGAGAGATATTTTATAAATATCAAATTTTATTTGATAAAATTTGGGTAGCAGTTATTATTCCACCTTTTGTTATAAAAAAAAGAAAAGAAGAAATAATAAATGATTTTGAAAATTTTTTAAGGAGATATAATGATGAAAAAGTTAGTGTTTATTCTAATTAAGTTCTATCAGAAATTTATTTCTCCTCTATTTCCACCATCATGTAGATACACACCAACATGTTCACAATATACTTTTGAAGCAGTTCAAAAATATGGAGTTTTAAAGGGTCTTTTTCTTGGAATAAAAAGGATTTTAAGATGCAATCCTTTCTTTCCTGGAGGAGAAGACCCAGTACCATAGAGGAGGAAGAATGAAGAAGTATTTAATTTTGTCAGTAATGTTAGTATTCTTTTTATTAATTGGTGCAACTTTTAGTCAATTAGACTTAAAAATTACAACCACACCAATAGAAAAGAAAAATGTTGGAGATTCTTTCTTTTTTGAATTGATAATCAAAAATCTAGGTGAAGAGAAAAAGAATTTAACATTAGATATTGGTTCACTTTCAAATTTTTCTGATTTCGGACCATTTGAATTACTCGAGACAAAAAAGGTTTTAGATTTAATAAAGAAAGAAGAAGAAAAAAAAGTAACATTTAATTTTAAAGTAAAAGAAGATATAAAACTCGATGAATACACTTTCTTAGGAAAAGTTGAATTTGAAGAAGGTGGAACAAAGAAAATTTATAACTCACATTTCCCATTAAAAATTATTGGAAAAGGAGGCTTTCTTCAATTTTCTGCAACACCAAATGTTAAAGCAACTTATGAAACATTAATTGCACTATCAGTGAATTTAAAAAATACAGGAAACACTGAAGCAAGAGAAATAAAAGTTAAGATTAAAGAAAATGACTACTTTTCTGAATATATAACTGGGAAAAATACTTATCTTGAATCCCTTCAAGCAGGTAAAAATGCAACATTCACATTAAGATTAAAACCACATGAGAATGTAACACCAAAAAGTTTCAACATTCCTATAATGGTAGATTATAAAGATACAAGCGGTAATGAATATCATATTGAAGAGGATGCAACAATTAATATTGTTAGTAACTCATTTGTTTATTTTGTAAGAAGAATTCTTGATTTCTTCTATGGAATTATTCCAAATTATGGTATTGCAATTATATTTTTAACACTATTAATTAAATTAATAATTCTTCCATTTACAATTCAACAGATAAGAAATATGAGTAAAACTCAAATGATTACACCTGAACTTCAAGCAATACAGAAAAAATATAAGGATGATCCAAGAAAAGCACAGGAAGAACAGATGAAACTTTACAAAAAATATGGAATAAATCCAACAACTGGATGTCTTATGTCAATTTTGCCTCTTCCAATTTTACTTATTCTTTTCTCCTCTTTAAATGGCTATGTAAAACTTCTTGATCAGAAATTTTTATGGATAAATAATCTTGCTGCTCCTGACCCTACATATTTGATTCCAATTTTAGTTGCATTGACAACTTTACTTCAGCAATGGGTATCAAGTGGAAAAGACCCTAATGCAAGAATCTTTATGATAATGTTTCCAATTTTAATTGCATATTGGGCTTTGTCATTTCCAAGCGCTATTTCAATATATTGGATTTTCTATAGTATATTTTCTACAGTTGAATATTTCTTTATTAATAAAAGATATCAAGAAGCATTAAAACAGATAAAGAAATGATGGAAAAGATTTTTAATGTTAAACTAAACGAAAAAGATACATCTAAAATATTAAAGGGAATTTTGGGGTACTTTTTTGAAAAATTTGGAGAAAAAGTTGATTTTGAAATAAGAGAGAAAGATGAAGAAGTTTATGTAAACATATTACAACTTTCAAAAGAAAAGCAGGCTCTTTTTATAGGTAAACAAGGAAAAGTTCTTACAACATTACAATATCTTTTAAATTCAATAATTCACAGAAATTTTAAAGACAAAAGACTTTTTATAGTTGATATTTCTGGTTATAAACAGAAACAGATAGATTATTTAAGAAATCTCGCAATTGAAGCAGCAATTAAGGCAAGAAAAACAAAGAAAGATCAGATTCTTCAACCAATGAGTGCAATGGCAAGAAAAATTATTCATACAACACTTGCAAACAATCAATATGTTTATACATACTCAATTGGCAAAGAGCCAAATAGAAGGGTTGTTGTTGCGTTAAAATCAACCAATAATGAATAGTGATACAATAGCAAATATTGCAACTCCCAGAGGTTTTGGTGGTATTGGAGTTATTAGAGTCTCTGGGGATGATTCACTTGATATTTTAAAAAAATTGATTCAAAAAGATATTTTAATTGAGCCAAGGGTAGCAAAACATCTATTTTTAAAAGATAAAGATGGTTCTTCTCTTGGAGATGCAATTGTCATTTATTATAAAAGCCCTAATTCATATACTGGAGAAGATGTTGTTGAAATTCAAACTCTTTCATCTCCAGTTTTAATGAATAAGATACTTGAACTTATCATAGAGTATGGAGCAAGACTATCAAAACGTGGAGAATTTACTCAAAGAGCATTTTTAAATGGAAAAATAGATTTAGTTAGAGCAGAATCTATAAATAGAATTGTTTATTCAAATGATCTCGTTGAATTAAAATCTTCACTTAATGTTTTCTCTGGTAAATTAACAGAAGAAATTAAAAAAATTATAAATGATTTAAATGAGTTAATGTTAAATATTGAAGCATCTATCTCTTTTCCTGATGATGTTGAGTTAATTAGTGAAGAGGAATTATTTAATAGAATAAAAAGAAATATCGAATCAATTGATAATATTATTGAGAAACATAAGAAATCAAAACCATTTATTGATGGAATAAAACTAGCAATTTTTGGAAAAGCAAACGTTGGGAAATCATCTTTATTCAATATATTTATGGAGGAAGAAAGAGTTATTGTTTCAGAGGTTCCAGGAACAACAAGAGACACAATAAAAGAAAGAATTTATATTGATTATCTTCCAGTAGATATAATTGATACCGCAGGAGTTATAAGAAAAATTGAAAATGAACTTGATAAGATTGCTCAAGAAAGAAGTGAAAAAGTTCTTGAGTCCTCAGATTTTATAGTTTTAATGTTTGATGGGTCTTTAGAATTAAATGAAGATGATTTTTATGCAATTGAAAGGGTTAAAAATAAAAATTTTATACTAGTTATAAATAAAAATGATCTTCCACAAAAAATAGATAAAAATAAACTCGAAGAGATTTTAAATAAAGAAGTTGTTTCAATTTCCTGTCTTACAAAGGATGGTATAGATAAATTAAAGAGTAAAATTTTAGAAAATTTTAAAGAAATACCAACTCAAGAAGATATTTTATCTATTTCTTCAAGAGAACAAAACCTTCTCATTCAAGCAAGGAAATTATTGAATGATATAATTTCAAATAAAGATGAAATAGATAAGATTTCAATAAATTTAAAAGAAGCAATTAAAACTTTAAAATATATCATTGGCGAAGAATTTGATCAGGATACATTAAAAGAAATTTTCGAAAGATTCTGTATCGGAAAATAATTTTTTATTTATTCTTCGGACAATTATCTTCGCACTCTCCACAATCAAAACATTCACTTTTATCAATTCTATAGCAGTTGTCTTTTTCGCAAATAGAATTTCCACAACATTCTTTTATGCATTTTTTGCATCTTATACAATTGTTTGTTATTATATTTTTACTAAGACCTAATTTTTCTCCTAACTTAGAAACTAATCCAAGATATGCACCAAAAGGACAAATGAATCTACAGAAAAGTCTATAAATAAAAATTGAGAAAAATAAAATAATTATTGCAAAAGCAAGAATAAATCCTGTTCCACTGAAATTATATAAAACTTTGAAGGGATAAACTTCACAGAAGTAATTTTGTGAATAGATAAAAGACAAGATAAGCACTATTGCTAAAACAATATATTTTATATATTTCAAATATTTTTCAACTTTTTCAAATCTTTTAGTTTTAACTTTATAGATAAATTCTTGAAGAGCACCATGAGGGCAAACCCAACCACAGAAAACTCTTCCTTTAAAAAGAGTTATGATTGAGATAAATATAATAAGTACAAGGAAAGTATAAAATGAGATAGATAAAAATTGAACACTGAATAGTTTTCCAATATAACTTGTAGGACAGATACATCCGCCAAAATAAAAGCCGAGAACTGCAAGAGAAAATAGAAGAGTAAAAAATCTTAATTTATATAGTTTTAATGAAACAAAGATTAGAGATAGAATTATTAAAATTATATAAAGGAGTGTTTGTGGATTAAATAGATAATTTTGTAGTTCTTTTGAAGTTGAACTGGTATTAGCTAAATTTTCAGAAATTTTTTCATCTGTTGTATTGTTTATAATATCTTCTTCTTCTTTATCTATAGGATTATTTTCCTTGGTATTATTTGAAGAAGGAAAGTCATTGGTTTTGTTTTCATTATTAGTACTTGAATTGTTTTCGGTATTTTGTTCTTTATTTGGCTTAACGTTGTTTGTATTATTACTTGAAGGTTGATTTTTGGTTTGATTAGAGGGTTGATTATTAGATTTATTTGTAGGATTGGTTGATGGAGGATTTGTGGTTGTTTCTTCTTTTGGAGTCTCTCCTGTTTTATTTTCTAAAACAGTAAATTCTTTTGTTTCAATAATAAGACCTCCCTTTGGACAATCTCGAGTTACTTTAATTATTCCAGTTCCAGGTTCATTAAATTTAACAACAATCTCTTTAGTGTCTTTTGTTCCCTTAATCCACTCTCCTTCTTTGACAATTTCTCCATTAATTACTTCTATTTTAGTTTCTTCAATAGGCAAAACACATGTTTTATGAGTTTTAACTCTTTCAATAGTTACACTTATCTCTTCACCGATAGATATTTCACTTTTATCTGAAATAATAGAAAGTTCACAAGCAAAAGTGCTTTTAGCAAATGTTAAAGATACCACTAATATCAATAATGCAAAAATAATAAATTTTAACACTTTCATAATAATAAATTATAGTTTAAAGTTATTAATCAATTGTTAAGATAAAATCATTATAATAATTTTTGGAGGTGTGATATGTTTAAGATTAAAAATTTAACAATGGTTTCATTGTTGATTAGTTTAAGTATAATACTTTCACGTTTTTTAAGCATAAGAATTTCTATCGGAGGGGTGGAAGGTATTAGAATAGGATTTGGTGATTATCCATTAGTATTAGCAGGAATAATTTTTGGTCCTATGCTAGGAGGTTTTGCAGGTGTTGTTGCAGATACTATTGGATACTTAATAAGTCCTATGGGGCCGTATATGCCACATTTCACTTTAACATCAGCTCTAAAAGGTATTTTACCAGGAATATTAAGTTTTTATATTTTTAAAAATAAGAACAAGGTACTTACTTATCTGTTGATATTCGCAATAACAAAAGCATTGGTTTCAACCATGATAATATATTTTATTAATATTCTTTTTGGATTACCCATAAGAATAACTTTACCACCAAGAATAATAAGTTTTATAATAGAAATCCCAATTTATACCATATTAACTTATCCTTTAATTTCTCGATTAAAACAAATTTATAATATTTAATTTATAAATTATTAATCCAGTTGATTGATAAATTTTCCAATTGATGTAAAAATTATCTTAGGAGGAGAGATGGAAAGAATAGAACTTTTAAAAGATTTAGTTGAAGAAAATGATAAAAAAATTTTAATGATTGTTCTTGATGGTTTGGGAGATATCCCAAGTTTAAATGGAAAAACACCACTTGAAGCAGCACATACCCCATATCTTGACAAATTAGCAAAAGAAAGTGCTCTTGGAGTCCATAATCCCGTCATTTTAGGAATTACTCCTGGAAGTGGACCAGCACATCTTGCTCTTTTTGGGTATAACCCTCTTAAATATGAAATTGGAAGAGGAATTCTTGAAGCACTCGGTGTTGGTTTAGATATCTCAGAAAATGATATTTGTATAAGAGCAAATTATGCAAAAGTTGAAGAAAAAGACGAAAAAATAGTTGTAGTTGATAGAAGAGCAGGTAGATTATCAACTGAGGAAAACAAAATTTTAACTGAAAAGATTACCCAAAATATAAAAGAAATAAACGGTGTGAAAATTTTTATGAAGCCTGGAATGGAGTATAGGGCAGCAATAGTTTTGAGATTTCCAAATAAAGTAAATGAAGATATGTGTAAAATTTTAGAAACTGACCCTCAAAAAGAAGGTAAAGAAGTAATTTCTCCTGAACCATTAAATGAAAATTCAAAACTTGTCTCGGATGTTTTAAAAGAATTTTTGAACAAAATTAGAGAAATTTTAAAAAATGAAAAAGGAAATTATCTTTTATTAAGAGGATATTCATCACCACCCGATATTCCTAAATTTCCCAAAATTTATAAATTAAGAGCTCTTTCTATTGCAACATATCCTATGTATAAAGGGCTAACAAAACTTCTTGGAATGGATGTTTTAGATGTAGATGGATACAAAATTGAAGATGAATTAAAGGTTTTAAAGGGAAATTATAAAGATTATGATTTTATATATTTTCATATCAAAAAAACAGATTCATATGGAGAAGATGGAGATTTTGAAAATAAAGTTAAAGTAATAGAGGAGTTTGATAAATTCTTACCAGAAATTCTATCTTTAAAATTTGACACAATTTGTATAACTGGAGACCATTCAACACCAGTTCCAATGAAATCGCACTCTTTTCATCCAGTTCCAGTTTTAATAAATTCTCCATTAGTCTTTAAAGGTTTTTCAGAAAAATTCACTGAAAGAGAGTGCTTAAAAGGAGAACTAGGAATAATTAAGGGCGAAGATATAATGTCACTACTTTTGGCACATTCAAGAAAGTTAAAAAAATTTGGTGCATAAAATTTTTTAATAAATTATTTAAAGGAGGTATAAAATGATTGATAAGGAATTTTTGATGATACCAGGGCCAACTCCTCTTCCTCCAAGAGTTGTTGCTGCAATGACAAATCCGATGATAAATCATAGAGGTCCAAAATTTAAAAAGATTTTCCTTGAGTCAGTTGATATTTTGAAAAAAATTTTAAATACAGATGATGAATTATATATGTTTGGTTCTTCTGGAAGTGGGGCAATGGAACTTGCAGTGCAAAATTTTTCTTTAAGAGGAGATAAGGTATTAGTTGTTGATACTGGATTTTTTGGCCAAAGATTTTATGAGATATGCCTTTCTTTCGGAAGAGATCCTATTAGACTGAAGGTTCCATGGGGAAAAAGTGCTGATGTTGATGAGATAGTTAATGTTCTTCAAGAAGAAAAAGATATAAAAACAGTTTTTATAACACATAATGAAACTTCAACTGGAATAATTAATGATATTGAAAAAATTTGTAAAAAAATAAAAGAGACCAGAGACATATTAATTGTTGTTGATGCTGTGAGTTCAATTGGAATTTCAGAAATAAATATGAAAGATTGGGATATTGATGTTGTTGTTGCAGCATCTCAAAAAGGACTCATGTCTCCTCCTGGAATAGGTATGGTTGCTTTAAATAAAAAAGCACTTAATTTTGCATTAAACAATAAAGTTGACTCTTATTATTTCAGCATTAAAGAACTTAAAAAGAGATTTGATGTTGGTGAACCATTTACAACATTTCCTGTTTCAGTTATGTTTGGTTTAAGAGAAGCACTTGATCTTTTAATGGAAGAAGGTCTTCAAAATATATATAAAAGACATGAAAATTTTAAGTATCTTGTGAGAGAATCATTAAAAATAACAAATTTAAGATTTCTTGCAAATGATGAAGATTCTTCTCCCTGTGTTACTGCTGTTTTATCTCCAGATAATATTAATGGTGAAGATTTTGTAAAAAGAATAAGAGAAAAATATAATATTGAACTTGCAGGAATGTTTGGAGATTTAAAAGGAAAAGGTTTTAGAATTGGACATATGGGATTTATGAATTCAAATGACCTTTTAGTAACTATTGCTGGAATTGAGTGTGCTTTGAAAGATTTTAACTATGAATTTAATTTTGGTGAAGCAACAAAAAAATTTCTTGAATTAAGAAGAGAATTAGAAGTTTAAAATAAGAATAAATTTGTATTAAAATGAAATTATGAGAGAGCTTTATCATGATTTTATAGGTATTGCAATTGAAGAAGCAAAAAAAGGTTTAAAAGAGGGTGGTATTCCAATTGGGTCTGTTTTGGTTAGTAAAGATGGAAAAATTTTAGGTAAGGGTCACAATAGAAGAGTTCAAGATAATGACCCACTTGCACATGCAGAAATTGTTGCAATAAGAAATGCAGGAAGAATTAAGAGTTTCAAAGATACAATTCTATTTTCAACTCTTATGCCTTGTTTCTTATGCGCTGGAGCAATAGTTCAATTTGGAATTAAAAAGGTAATTGTAGGTGAATCAAAAACATATAGCGGAGCAAAAGATTTCCTTGAATCTCATGGAGTTGAAGTTATAGATTTAGACCTAAATGAATGTAAGGAACTTATGGAAAAATTTATCAATGAAAAGCCTGAACTATGGCATGAAGATATAGGAGAGTTATAAAATCAATTTTTATTTTTAGTCAAATGTAAAAGAAGATTCAATGGAATTAACATAGTAGGCCAAGGAATTTGACCTAAAATTACAATTAAACTACTTTTAGGATCTAAAAATTGAAGCGCTAAAACTGTTGCTATTGCAATGTTATTGAATGTTTTTGAATTTGAAATCGCAATTCTATCAGGAAGTTTTAAAAAGAATGGCGCAAAAAAGTTTATTAATTGAAATAATAAAAATACAGAATAAAGAATTAAAATATATCTAATAACAGATAAGGGGTTTTCTCTTATATATGGAGCAGTAATTGATATTATTGCAAGAGAGAGAAGTGTTACAAAGATTAAAGTTAAAATTTTACTATTATTCCCTATAAAATTTGTAAATTTTTTAAAATATTTTTTAATTGGAAAAGATATAACAAGAGGAATAAAAATTAATCTTGAGATTGTTAAAAAAACTTGAAAATAATCTAACTTAATAACTTTTCTAAACAATATAAAAAAGAAAATAGGAATTAAAATTGGAGCAAGAATGTGAGTTAAAATTGTTATTAAAACAGAAAGAAGTGTATTTCCATTTGATAAATCTGTCATTGCAGATGCTGCAACTCCTGTTGGAACTAAAGCAAGAAGCATAATTGCACTCAAAAAATAGTAATCTGATGTGAAAGTTCTAAAAATTAAGAAAACAACAATTGGTGTAACAATTGAATTAATCATAAGTATATACAAAACAAGAAGAGGTTTTTTAATATATATTCTTATACAGTTGAAATCTACTTTTAAAAATGTAATTAAAAGAATAACCATTAAAAAATAGGTTATGTATTTTGAAAAAAATCCAAAATATGGAAATAAAATTCCTAAAATAACAACTAAAATTAAAAAATAAGAACTATATTTTTCAATTAAACTTATTAAGTTTTTCATAATATTTTAAACTAAAACCTCAACTTTCTCTTCAATCACCTTCTTTTTCCATCCACCTTTTAGGAATAGAAATGTTGCAACAAGTGCTGTTATAAAATTACTTATTGTCATTCCTATCCAAACACCAGCTGAATTCATTTTTAAGGTAAATCCAAAGATATAACTTAAGGGAACTCTTAATCCCCACAATCTTAAAAATGAAATAAACATATTTGGAGCATTATGGCCTGATGCTTGAAATGCTGACATAATACCTCTTATCACTCCAAATAATGGAATTGCAGGTGCAAAATAGAGCATAAATCTACCACCCTCTTCAATTATTTCAATTTCATTTGGTATAAACAACATTACAAGTTCTTTTCTAAGCAATACAAGAATAGATGTTTCTATACATAGAACAATAAACATAAAAAACATACCTCTTTTTGCAGCAAATGATGCTCTATCAATTCTGTCTGCGCCAAGTGATTGACCTATAATTGTTGTAAGTCCAGTTGCAAGACCATCTATTGCAATAAAAGAAAAAGAAAGAAGTCTATCTCCAATTCCATAAGCAGCAATTGCAACTCTTGCATTGTGCAATCTTCCAATAATTCCAGTTAAAACAACAAAACCAAATGCTTCTGCGCTCTGACCTATTGCAGCAGGAATTCCAATTCTAAATATTTTTTTAATCCAATTTAAATCTGGTTTCAGATACTCCTTTTTAACATGAATCCCTTTTTTTCCACTCATTAAATAATACATTGCAATTGCGGATGCGATAAACATTGAAAATATTGTTGCAACAGCAGCGCCGACTATTCCCATTTTAGGAAATGGGCCAAGTCCAAAAATCAAAACTGGGTCTAAAAAGATATTTAGTATATTTGTAAAAACTGAAACATACATAGGAGTTAGAGTATCTCCATAAGATACCATTACAGCTCTGAATATTCCATTCAAAAACATAAATGGAAAACCTAAAAAAATCACTTTAAGATATGTGTTTGCAACAGTTGTTAACTCTTTTACATTTGTTAATATATTTATTAAAAATGGAATAAATATAAAACCAAAAATTCCAAGAAGTGTTCCAAGAATTAAGGTTAAAGTTACAACTTGAGATGCTGCCATATTTGCTTTTTCATGTTCTCTTGCTCCTGTGTATTGTGAAACAAGAGCAACACCTGCCATTGCAAATCCAGAAGCAAATGAAATTAAAAACCACATGCTTGGAAAAGCAAGTTGAAGACCTGCTACAGTATTTCCACTTTCTCCTTGAGGTAAATGTCCAAGCCAGAAAGTGTCAGCAAGGTGATAAACTGTCTCAAGAATTGATGAAATCATAACTGGCCAACCGAGTTTCCACATTACAGGGAAGAGGGGCTTCTCGAGGACTTCATCAAGTGTTACCTTTTTCATTGTTTGACTCCTCCAATAATCTATAATAATTTATCACAAATTTCTAAAAAAGTAAAACAAAAATTTAAAATTTATATGACTGATGAGTTATAATTTCAAAAAGGAAATCTTTAGATATGCCAAAAAGCACTTTTTTGAACTTAAACACAAGAAAAAAGAAAAAAATTTTAAAAACACTTATCAAATATTTTGGAAATTATTCTTATGAGAAGGTAGACATAGAAAATGTTGCTAAAGAGTGTAAAGTGTCTAAAGGAAGTATGTATCAATATTTTGTAAGTAAAAAAGATATGTATTTCTACGCTATTAAAGAATCATTAAAAAAAATGTTTGAGGTTTCTCAAAAAATTGATTTTGAGAAATCAAATATTTTTGATTATCTTGAAAAATCCTTTGAATCAAATTGGAAGTTATTACTCGAATTTCCTGATGAGTATCTTCTTCTCGAGAGAGCACTTTTTTCTTCAGATATTCCTTTTAAAGAAGAAATTAATAAACTTTTTTTAAATAAATTTAGAGAAAGCTTGAAATATATTGTAATTCAAAGTCAAAAAAGTGGATTTATTAGAGATGATATCTCTCTTGATTTAATTTTAGTATTTATGGAAGGCGCAATAATGAATTTCAAAAAACATATTATTGAATATGCATCAAAAAGAGGAATTTCATCAAAAGATTTACCTTTTGATTATTTAAAAGAAATTCAAAAAAATTTTGTTGAATTGTTAAAGAATGGTTTATCTAAATAATGACTTGAAAGTCATATGACTGTATAGTTATAATAATTCATAAGGAGGTTTTATGGAAAAAGTTATTGAAGCAAATGAACTTACTTATAGTTATGGAAAAAATCTTGCAGTTGATCACATAAGCTTTTTTGTCAATAAAGGAGAGATTTTAGGTTTTCTCGGTCCAAATGGTGCAGGAAAAACAACAACTTTTAAAATGTCAATTGGGCTCTTGAAGCCTAAAGAAGGTGAAGCAAAAGTTTTAGGCATAGATGTTTCAAAAGAACCTAAAAAAGTTCAGAAATATATAGGTGTTTGTTTTGAATATACCAATCTTTATGAAGATTTATCTGCAATAGAAAATTTGACTCTTTTTGCAAATCTATTTGGCATAAAAAATTTTAAACCAGAAGAACTACTTGAAAAAGTTGGTTTGAAAGGCAAAGAAAGAGAACTTGTCAAAACATTTTCTAAGGGAATGAAACAGAGATTAATGGTTGCTCGTTCTTTAGTTAATGACCCACAGATTCTTTTTCTTGATGAACCAACACAAGGTTTAGACCCAGTTTCTTCAGATGATATAAGAAAAATAATTCTTGAAGAGAAGAAAAAGGGTAAAACAATTTTTCTCACAACTCATGATATGTATGAGGCAGATGTTCTTTCAGATAGAATTGCATTTATAAATAATGGAAAAATTGTGGCAATAGATGCTCCATTAAATTTAAAAACAAAATTTGGAAAAAGAGGTCTTAAAATTAAACTTCAAAAAGAAAATGGCGAGATTTTTGAGAAAGAGATTGTTTTAGATAAAGATGAATCTCTTGATGATATATTAAAAACTTTTAAAAATGAAAAGGTGATCACGGTTCATAGTGAAGAAGCAACTCTTGAAGATATTTTTATCAAAATAACAGGAAGGGGCTTAAAAGAATGAATTTAAAAAATGTTTTAACTTTAACCAAAAAAGATTTAACTTTGTTTTTTAAAAATAGATTTTTTTCTTTTATTACAATTCTTGGACTCGTTGCATATTTAATAATTTACTTCGCTCTTCCAAAAACTCAAGAAGATAAAGTTAAAATTGGAATTTATTCAGAAACCCCTCTTTCAAAAATATATTTTTTTCTTGAAACTCATAACACTGATGTTTATAAAGGAGTATCGATTGAGAATTTAAGAGATAAAGTTGAAAAAGGAGAAATATCATTTGGAATTTATTTTCCTAAAGATGTTCAACAAGATAAAAAAATAAAATTAATTATAAATGCAAATACAGAGGAAGAGATGAAAGAAGCATATGAATACATAGCAAAAGAACTTTTTCATACTGAATTTGGTTATTTTTTAAACATTGAAAGTGAAAATGAAATAATAGGAGTTGATTTAGTTGGAAAACAAATTCCTCCTTCTAAAAGATTAATTCCAATTTTTGCTTTCTTTTTAATAATAACTGAAACATTTGGTTTGGCGAATCTTATATCCGAGGAATTAGAGAATAAAACAATTTTTGCTCTTTTGTCAACTCCTACTACAGTGAGTGAAATTTTCTTTTCAAAAGGAATAATTGGTTTAATAATAACTCTTATTCCCTCAATTTTATTTATTTTAATTACAAATGGATTTAAAAATTTTCTTCCAATTTTTGTAATGCTTTTTTTAGGAACTTTATTTACAATAAGCATCGGTTTTTTAATAGGTTCAATTGCAAAAGATATTATGTCAATAATTGGTTATGGTTTTCTTATTTTCATAATTTTTTTAATTCCTTCATTTAATATACTTGCTCCTGGTTCACTAACTAGTTGGGTTAAAACTATTCCATCATATTATATTGCTGATGGTCTTCATAAGATTATAAATTTTGGTTCAACTTTAAAGGATATTAATTTTAACATTTTAATATTGATAATAACACAGGGTATTCTATTTTTAATTGGTTCTTTAATTCTTAAAAGGAGATTAATATGAGCATAAGAAAAATATTTATTTTACTATTAAAAGAATTTAAAATAGGTTCAAAAAGATTCATTATAATTTGGTCTCTAATTGCACCATTTTTAATATCAATTGTTCTTTCATTAGTTCTTGGTGCTTTTTATATGAGGACCCCAAGATTAGGCATATATTTAGAAAGAGAGTCAAATATAAAAACATTTTTATATGATACAAAATCAATAATAACAAAAGAGTATAAAACAATAGATTCCTTAAAAAAAGCAGTAACTGATGGTGTTATAGATATTGGAATAGTTATACTAAAAGATTTTGATGAAAATTTAAAAAGTGGAGAGAAAATCACCTTAAAGAGTTTTATTTTTGGAGAAAGTTATGCAAAAAATAGAGCAATAATTGTTGTAACTTTTGGAAATTTAATTCGACAAATTTCTCAAAAAGAAATAGAAGTTAAAATTGAAACTGAGGAAATAGGTGAAAAGGGAATACCAATAAAATTAAGAGTTTTTCCATTAATAGTTATGATAGCAATATTTTTTGGTGGTCTATTTATTCCTTCAACATCTTTGATTGAAGAAAAAAGAAAGAAAACACTTGATGCATTAAAAGCGACATCGCTTCAACTCAATGAAATTTTGGCATCAAAATGGTTATTTGGTTTCGTAGTTAGTTTATTTACAGGAATAATCATTTTAATTATTAATAATATCTTTATGATTAATCCCTTTATGTTAATAATTTTAAGTTTTTTAGGTACCTTAATGGCAACAACTTTGGGGATAATTCTTGGAATATATATTAATGATTTTGCAACACTTCTTTCTTTTTGGAAAATTGGAGGAATGGTCCTTTTCTTTCCAGTAATTCAAACTCTATTTCCAAAAATTCCAGAACTTGTTTCAAAAATTTTCCCAACATATTACCTTATAAAACCAATTCTAGAAATAGCAGAAAAAGGAACTATAGAAAATCCAATTTTCTATTTTCTAATTCTGATTTTAATTAACTTTACTCTGTTTATTATTTTAAATGCTTCTATCAAAAGAAAAGGAGAATTTTTATAAATTTAAGATTTTCTCGAGAATTAGAATTGCACCTTTTTTATCAAGTGGTTTATTTTTGTTTCCGCATTTTGGAGAATAGATACAAGATGGGCATCCATCTTCACATTTACAATTTTTGATAACATCATATCCATAAGAGAGTAATTTTTCTATATAATCAAAACCCTTTTTTGAAAATCCAATTCCACTAGGATAAGCATCATAAATAAATATTGTTGGTTTATCTGTATCTGGATGAATAGGATGTGAAAGACCTCCAAGGTCTCTTCTATCACAAATAGCAATGAGTGGAAAAACTCCAATTAAAAGGTGTTCCAATGCATGAATTGAACCATTAAAATCAAAATGATTTTTAAGCACCTCTTTTTTAATTTCTTCATTTATCATAAACCATAGCCCTTTTGTTTCAAAAACCATTCTCGGAAGTTCAAGTGGATATTCTCCAATGAGGTCATTTGTAAAATGTTTCCTCTTTTGATATCCATAAATTTGAGATGTTACTTCAAGTTCACCATAAAAAACTTGGAGTTCTCTCTCCTTTTTGTTATTTATTTTTTTTAAAATTTTTGTTAAGACAATTTCAAGAGATTGTGTGTAATAATCAACCTCTTTTTTGATAAGATATATTTCTTTGTTTCTTTTATCAATATCTTTAACTATAAATGAATCACCTTCAAAATAGTAAACTGCACCAGGATGTGCTTCTGTACATGCTCTTCTTTCATCAATTCTCTCAATCTCTTTTCCATCTTCATCATAAAGAACAAAATCATCCTCTTCAAAACTTCTCAGTGTTACATTTTTATGCGGAAAATTTATTACATTTGGAATATATCTTCCGTCTATCTCTTTTAATTTATCCTCTTTTTTTAAATTTTCACAAATCTCTTTTATAAAAAATTCATCACTTTTATGAATTGGAATTTCAAAGGAAGCACATATAGTATGTTTTTTTAATAAATTTGGATTTTCAGGATCGATTATCAGGTTTTCACTTCCTTTTTCAAAAATTTCTTCAGGGTGATTAACAATATATTCATTCAAAGGGTCTTTATCTGCAATATAAATTGTATAACCTTCTCTTTTTCTTCCTGCCCTTCCACTTTCCTGAAGAAATGAAGAAATTGTTCCAGGATAACCAACTATTAAAACAGTGTCTAACTCTCCAATATCAATTCCAAGTTCAAGTGCATTAGTTGAAATTACAAAATTTATATCCCCATGAAGAAGTTTCTTTTCAATTTCTCTTCTTCTTTCCTTTGAGTACCCTGCTCTATATGGCAAAACCTTTTTAGATAAATTATCATCTAACTTTTCTCTTAGATATCTATAAAGAAGTTCAACTCCCTTTCTACTTCTCATGAATGCAATTCCTCTATAATCTGAGTTTATAAGAAGTTCTGTTATCCACATTGCTTCTACAAGAACTGACCTTTCATCTGGAGTTTTTATAAAAATAAATTTTTTCTTTTTTCTTGGAGTTCCATCTCCTCTTATTACTTTAATTTTTTCTCCAAAAAGATTTCCAAAAAACTCTTCTGGGTTTCCAACTGTTGCTGAAGAAAAGACAAATTTTACATCTTTTTCATAAAAATTAAATACTCTCTTCATTCTTCTTATAAGAGATGAGACATTTGAACCGAAAACTCCATTATAGATATGTGCTTCATCAAATACAACATAAGAGAGTCGACTTATAAATCTACTCCAATTTGTGTGATATGGAAGAATTGAATAATGAATCATTTCAGGATTTGTTAATAATATTTGTGAAGTTTCTCTTATTTTTTTTCTTGATGAAAGGTCTGTATCACCATCATAAACTCCACAGATTAGGTTTTCTGTTAAATTTAAAATTTGCCTTTCTTGGTCTCTTGTTAGTGCTTTTGTTGGATAAATGTAGATTGCTTTTTCACCATTTTTTATAAATTCAAAAATTGGTAGGTGAAAAGCAATTGTTTTTCCTGATGCTGTTGGCGAAATAATTGCTATGTTTTCTCTATTTTTTATTGAGTCATAAACTTCCTTTTGATATTTATAAAAGTTCTTTATGCCAAGTTTTTTTAATTTTTGTTTTAAATCATCACTTAAAAAATCTAATGGTACAAGATCTGGCTCTAATTCATCTAATTCAATAATATTTCTTATATTATTCTTATAATTTTTTGATTCTATTAATTTTTCAATTAATGGGTCTTTAATTACTCTTTTCCTTTCACCCAACCCCAAAGTATAAATGTGAACAGAGATAAAATTACTCCAACAAAAGCAAGGTGATAGAAAACACCAAAGAACATTTGAGGAACAACAAAGAAAAGAGGAAAAATTACACTCATCATATTAACAAGACCACCAGCAAAGATAGATATAATTGATGCAATTACGAATGGAAATTTAATTGCTCTTAAAAGTGCATATACAAGAAATGCAACAAATATTGCACCAACAAAAAATGCAAGAGTTATTAAAATTTGGGTTGGTTTTCCTGTTATTAGATAAACATAATCAAAAACATTTTTAAGTTCAAATTTTTCTGTGCCTAAAGATGATAAAAGATATTCTATAAAAAAAATTGAGAAAAAGAGGAGAATAACAAGAATTCTTCCGAAAATTAAAGAAATAGTATAGTTTCTACTTATCTCAATATCAAACATTTCAAAAATTATGAAAATTGAAATTATGACAATTGAGATAAAATAAACAGGAATAAGTGGTATTCCTTGAACACTTAAACCCCTTAGTAATGCTAAATAACCTGGAAAACTAACAAATTGAATGATAGACAGAACTCCACCTATCAAAAGATAGAAAAACGCTAAAGAAACCCCTCTTCTAATTCTTAAAGCAATTAAAATGAAAAATTGGAATATTAAAGCAAGAATCGCTGGGTACAAAAAATTCTGAAGATTCATTCACTCCTCCTTTGTTAATCTTTCAATTGTTTTTATTTTTTCAAGAGATATATTCGCAATAATTTTTGTTTCTTTAAGAAGTTTTATAAAGCAACTTAAAATTTCATTTTTCGAAATTTTAAGTTCATTTGCAATATCTTGTAAACTTTTTAATCCATCAACCTTAAATAAAACTTTTTCACAAATTGTTCTTGGCTGAGAAAGACCCAAAATTGATAGAGCATCTTTAACTGGAGAAATTACTCTTTTTGGAACAATTTTTGATAAATCAATTTCAATCTCTTCTGCTTTTGTCAAAAGATTAAATGAAAGTAAAAGATAAATTGATTTTAAGGTTTCAAATTCTGAAAAAGGTGAAATTTTAAGTGCTTCTCTAATGCTTTTTCTCTCTTTAAATAAATTTAAAACTTGCCACTCATCTGATGAAAGGCGAATTTCACTTGCTTCAACATTTGGATTTGTTTCAAGAATAGTTGTAAGATCTGGTATTTTTGAGTATAAAACTTTCAACTCATCTGCTTTTCTTATTGCTTCAAGAAGAAGATTATCAAAACTTTTTTCAATTTTAGGTATTATGTTTATGTTTTGAGTTTTAAAAGTAAAATTTCCCTCACTCATTAAAAATATTGAATAAAATGCCTCTTCTCCCCTTTTATTTCCACATATAGCATCAATAATTTTTCCGCCTTGAAAATAAATTTCTCCATTAATTGTTTCATCATTTTTTTTTCCAGATATTACTAAAACTCCGGTTTTGTTTCCAAAGGAGAGAAGATTTAATACATCAATTAATGGAAAGTCCTTAACATTACCTTCAATTCCCATAATTTATCTCCTTGAATTTAATATATCAATTTTTTCTATTAAATCAAGAAATTTTATTAGTGAAATTTTTAAAAAAATCCACATCAACTATATCTTCAATTCTTGGTCTTAAAAAAACTCTCTTACCAAAAACTTTTATTATTGAAACTGAAATTAGTAAAAATAGAAAACCAAATAAAATTGGAGAAATGTTTTCTCCTTTAAAATAAACTTCTTTAAAAAAATATTCACCAAGTAATGCTCCAATAAACATTGAAATAATAGGAATTAAATAAATTATAAAAGTAATCAATACATATTTTTTAGATGGTATATCTAATAGAACAAGATCTCCTGGTTTTGCATTTAGGCTATTTTCTGCTTCAACTATTTTTTCTCTTTCTTTATGAAAAAAACATTTCTCTTGACTAATACAACTGTCACAATAAGGGCCACCAACTTCAACTAAGGAAAAATTATTTTTATTCTCTAAAACTCTTCCAATTTCTTTCATATCAAAAATCCCCCAGGCTACGTGAGTCAGGATAGGATTGAACCTGCATCCAAGCAGGTGGGATTCTTATTTATAACTCTCCATCCCGGAAGAGATTATAAAGTATTGAATCCCATTTTTTACCGTGTTGGCCCAACCCATCCTTTTCAACACGATAGCCCGAGGGTCAATTTAATAATATCAAAATTTTTTATTTTATTCAAACAACTTAAATTTCTATAAAAATTTTTGTAAGATTTAAATTAAGAGGAAATTATGGAAGAGTGGTTTTTTGATTTTTTTGATGAAAATTATCTTGAACTTTATTTAGAAAAACAAAAAGAAGAACTCGCTATAAAACAGGTTAATTTTATAATAAATTCTCTTTCTCTTAAAAAAGAAGATAGAGTTTTAGATTTAGGTTGTGGAATTGGAAGGCACATTATAGAACTTGGGAAAAGAAGAATTTTTGGAGTTGGAGTTGATTTTAATGAGAAATATATAGAAATTGCAAATAAATTAAAAGGAGATTTAGAGAATGTTCAATTAATAAAAATGGATATGAGAGAGATAAATTTTGAGAAAGAATTTGATGCAGCAATTTCTGTTTGGACAAGTTTTGGCTATTTTTCTAATGAAGAGAATCTTTTTTTGCTCAAAAAAATTAATTTATCTTTAAAAGAGAATGGGAAATTTTTTCTTGATATTGAAAATATATTTTATATGCTAAAAAATCTTCCAAAAGAGAGATGGGAAAAGGTAGATGATTTTTATATTCTTGAAAGAAATGATTTAAATTTTAAGACAAGTAGACTGAAAACTGAAAGAGTAATTATTAAGAATGGAGTTATAAAAACCTATACAAGAATATATAGAATTTTTACACTCAAAGAGATAGAGTTATATCTAAATAAATCAGGTTTTAAAACTATAAATTGTTTTGGGGGTTATGAGGGCGAAGAGTATTCAATTCAATCAAAAAGATTAATAGTTATTTCAGAAAAATTGTAATTTTTAACTAAAAATTTATCTTTAAAAATTTCTATTTCAATTGCACCATCTTTATCTGTTCTAAAAATTTTCGATTTTAAAGACAAAAGAGAATTTATAATTTCATTTGATGGATGGTCAAATCTATTTGGTCCAACTGAAACAATCGAAATTTTAGGATTTAAAAGAGAATAAAAATTTTCATTATATGAGTTTTTACTTCCATGATGAGGAACTTTAAAGATAAACACGTCTTTTAACTTATCTGGGTAAAGTGAATATATTTCTTCAATAACTTCATTTTCTATATCTCCAGTTAAAAGAATTTTGAAATTTTCATATTCAGTAAGCATACATAATGAGTTATTATTATCATTTGCTCTTAAATATTCTCTTCCCTTAGGATATGGATTTAAAATAAAAAATTTCACATTATCTATTTTAAAATCATCATCTCTTTTTAAATTAACTATACGAACCTTCTTATCATTTAAATTTTTAATTAAATCAATTCCATATGAAGACAAATTTAAATCTGGATAAAGTAAATTTTTGATTTTCTCTCTTTTTACAATATGAAAAAGTCCTTCTATATGATCAATATCTTCATGAGTAAATATAAGATAATCAATATTATTTATACCTAATCTTTTTAAAGAATTTAAAACTCTAATTCCAGGGCTTTTCTTATCTTTATCTGAGGCTCCTCCTCCATCAATTAAAATAGTTTTATTATGTGAGGTTTTAATTAAAATTGAGTCTCCCTCTCCAACATCAAAAAAGAGAATTTTAAACTTTCCAAATTCACTTATGTATGGAAAAGAAAAAGTTAATAAAATTAAAATTGAGAAGATTATCAAATAATTTTTAACTTTTTTGAATTCTAACTCTTTTAAAAATATTAAAATGATAAAGAAATAGAGAGAAAAATAAAAAATAAGAAAAAGAGGGGTTGGCTTTTTGATTCCTATTGAAGATAGAGGTAAATTAGAGAAAAATAAAATTATTTTTTCAATTAAAATTGCTAATGGTTTAAGAATTAATAATATATCTTTAATTAATAAAGATACTAATGAGAAAAAGAAGACAATAGGAAGAATAATTGAAATTATTGGAATAATAACTATGTTTGATATTAGTGTTATAAAAGAAAAAAAGGGAAAGAAATAAATAATTATAGGGAATGTACCAAATGTTATAAATATTGGAGTTATTAAAAAGTTTAAGAAGCGATTTTTTAGTTTTTCAGAGATTGTAATTATTGAAAGAGTTGATACAAAAGTTAATAAAAAGGATGGTGAAATTATATTTATTGGATTTATTAAGATAAGAATCATTGCTGAAAAAAGAAGTGTATTTAAAGGATCAATTTCTCTTTTTGATGCTTTCCCTAATAAATATAATGAATACATAAAAAATGCCCTTAATGCTGAAACAGGAAATAAAATGATAAAAAGATAGACAAAAAGAAGGATGATAACAATTAAAGGATTAAGAAAAAGAAAGAAAAAACCTCCAAGAATTGCAAAATGAATTCCAGAAATTGCAAAAAGATGAATTGTTCCACTGTATTTGAATATTTCTTTTATTTCACTATCAACTGTTTTACCACCAAGAATAAAACCTTTAAAAATTTCAGATGTTTTGCTAAGTAAACCGAAATTATTATAAATTTTTTCTCTTATTTTATAAATAAAGCCCTCTCCTCTTCTCACTATGTTAATTTTGTTTGCATAAAAATTTCCTTTAACTCCTTCTGTTAGGAGATAAATATAGTAACTTTCTTCTCCTGGATTTCCTTTTAAGTTATTTAGAAAATTTCCTTCAATTGAAACTAAATCTCCTGGATTTAATGAAAAATCACCATTTTTATAGATTAAAAATTTTCCCAGTTCATTTTTTAAAACAAAACTATTTTCTTTTTCATAAGAGATAACAACTCCTTTAATCGAATTTTCCTTAAGTTCTAAAAACTTTGGTGTTTTATAAAAATAAACTCTTAAAACACCTGAAATTATAAAGATCAAATAAAATATAATAAAATCTTTTCTTTTGATAAAAATTATTGGGAGAAAAAGAAATGGAATTAAAAATGGAAATTTAATAAAGAAAAGGGATAGGAGAAAGAAAAGGAAAATTAATCTAAATAATTTCCTCAAGGACCGACTGTTATTAAGTTTTTAATTGCCTCGAACTTTTTATCTCCTATCCCTGAAACCTTTTTAATGTCTTCTATTGTTTGAAAATACCCATTTGTCTCTCTATAGTCAATGATTCTTTGAGCAAGCGTTGGTCCAATTCCAGGAAGAGATTCAAGTTCAGATTTTGATGCAGTGTTAATGTTAATTAAATTTGATTTTTGTTGAGTAGAGGTTGTTCCTGATTGCGATATTGTTGTGTTATTTTCATTTGTTATCTTTTTTGCAAAAATTATCACTTTTTCTCCATCAATAAGTTTTTTAGAAAGATTTATTGAATTTATATCTGCATTTTCTGTAAGACCACCTGCTTTTTCAACAAGTTGGAAAACTCTATCTCCATTTTCCATTTCATAAACACCAGGATATTTTATCTCGCCATTTATCTGAACATAAATTTTTTCTTTTGTTTCATCAAGAGGTAAAGTTTCTTTTGTTCCTAATTTTCCCGAGTAAAAACCAATAAGAGCTCCAAGAATGAATGCTATTATTGTTATTAATATCCACTCTCTTTTTTCTAAAACCATTCTATCTTACAATAACAAAGATAAAATTCCTTTTTGAATGTGCAATCTGTTTTCGGCTTGATCAAAAACAACAGAGTTTGCACTATCTATAACTTCATCAACAACCTCTTCTCCTCTATGTGCAGGAAGACAATGCATAAAGATATAATCCTCTTTTGCATGTTTTACAAGTTCTTTATTAACTTGATATGGTTGAAGTCTTTTCTTTTTGATTTCACTATCTTCTTGCCCCATTGAAACCCAAACATCTGTATAAATTACATCACTATCTTTAACTGCTTCTATTGGATCTTCAATTAAATGAAGTTCACCACCATATTTTTCACCCTCTTTTGCCATTTTAATCACTTCTGGATCTGGTTGATACTCTTTTGGAGTTGAAACAATAACCTTGAGTCCCATTTTTACTCCACCAATCATTAAAGAGTGACAAACATTATTTCCATCTCCAATATAAGTGAGTTTTATTTCTTCTAATTTCCCTTTTTTCTCTTTTATAGTTAAAAGGTCACCTAAAACTTGACATGGATGAAACATATCAGATAGACCATTTATAACAGGAATAGTGGAGTGTTTTGCAAGTTCAACTAAATCTTTGTGAGAAAAAACTCTTGCCATTATTCCATCAAGATATCTTGAGAGAACTCTTGCAGTATCTGCAATTGTTTCTCCTCTTCTAAGTTGAAGTTCATTTGAAGAAAGATAAATTGCATGTCCCCCAAGTTCATACATCGCAACTTCAAATGAAACTCTTGTTCTTGTTGAAGGTTTTTCAAAAATCATTCCAAGTTTTTTACCAGAAAGAATTGGAGTTCTCTCCCCCATTTTTGATTTTAATTTTAATTCTTCTCCTGCTTTTAAAAATTGATTAAGTTCCTCTTTTGTAAAATCATAAAGAGTTAAAAGATGTCTTCCCTTTAAACTCATATTCCCTCCTTATTTAAATTATTGATACCTCTTTTACAAGATAATCTGGATTAAGAGTTTCACCAGTTGATTGAATTAAAAGTTCATCCCACCTTAAACTTGCACCAGGTTTAAATATTTTGTTTATAAAAAATGCACCAACTTTTTTATTGAATACATCATCTGATATGTTTTCTTTTAGATAAAATCCCATTTGAGAAGCCATCATCTCTCCAAGTAAATAATTTTGATAATAAACTGGATTTGTTCCAAAATGAATTTTTGCTGCCCAGTCAGGTTTTCCTCTTCTCTCTTCTGGAACATTCAAAAATTGATATTGAGATACAAAATCATACCAAAGAGAATCAATATTTTCTTCTCTTTCATACAGTTCTCTTTCAAAGAAAACAAATGTTATAATCCACCTTGCAGAAATCATTAGTTGGTCTCTTAGAGAAGTTAAAAGTTCACTTTCAAACTTTTCAACTTCATTTGAATCCATCTTAAGTATTTTCTTATACCATTCAGGTCTTCTTGATAATCTTCCAAAAAACATTGCAACTGCTTCTGTTGTAAAGATGTGTGATGGAGTTCTTAAAATTACTGGAAGAGATTTGTCAACATATTTATCATATACAGCATGACCCATTTCATGAAGCATTGTTTCTGCCCATTTTTCATTAGGTCTAATATTTGCTAAAATTCTAACATCATCTTCTCTATCTATGAAAATACAAAATGCATGTTGATTTTTACCTTTTCTCTCATAAAGGTCACTTCTCTTTAAAATTTCTTCAACTTCCATTCCGACTTCAGAATATGTTTTTTTGACTAAATCCTCGATGTTTCTATTTTTAAATATTTCATCAAATGGAATGTTATAAACATTTGGTGCTTCTTGAAAAAATCTATCACTATAATGCCATGGCATTAAACTTTCAGAAGGAATTCCCAATTTTTCTGAAATTCTCTCATCAACTTCATCTTTTATAATCATAAAAGATGTGTCTGTTTTTGATTTGAACTCTTTAAACATTTTATGAACTTCATTAACATTAAGTTCCTGTAAATCAAACATCATTTCATAGTAGTTTGAATAACCAAAATCTCTTGCAATTGAGTTTCTTAGTTTAACAAGGTCATAAATTTTTGGTGCAACAACTTCTCCTATCTCTTTGCTTGCTTCCCATGCCTTTCTTCTTAATGATGAATCTTTTTCTTTCCTTAAAATTTCAACAATTTCATTATCACTAACTTCTTTTCCATCAATTTTTCCTCTGAAATTTACAAAAATTGATTCAATTTCAATTTCTTTTGTTGATAACTCTTTTAATTTATCTTCACTTATTTGATTTGGAAGCATCTCATTTCTTAAAAGAATAAGTTGTCTATGTTCAATTTTTGAAAGAGAAGTGTCTTTTAAAAATTTTTCAACAAGTTTAAATTTTTCTTTATCTGATAAATATTTTCGGAGTTTCAAATCACTCTCTTTTAATTTTTCTTCCCACTCTTTTTGACCAGTTGTTGCAAGGTTCCAATAATTTAAACTAACTTCTTTTATTAGTTCTTTCAACTCACTATTTACCTTATCTAAAAATTCCTTGATTTCCATTTTTTCCTCCTTTCAACTTTTTAAAAATTATAACATTTTAATAAACATAACACCTATACCACCAAGAAAAACTATATTAAGAGGATGTATTTCTTTTTTGATCAAAATTAAAATTAAAAGAGACAAAAATACCAAAAGCGTTTTAAAATCTATTATTGAGTTTGAAGCAATTAAATAGGTTGCAAAAAGAACAAGAACTGCAACACCCACTCTCAAACTCTTATAAAAGTCAGAAAGGTTATATTTTTTACTTAAAAAATTAAGCATTGTTTCAAATAATATAAGAATTATTATTCCAGGCATAATTAAACCAACTGATGCAAATAATCCACCTAAAAATGAAGCAAACTTATTTCCTGTGTATGTTGCAATATTTAAAGCAATTGGTCCTGGAGTGATTTCAGCAATTGATACCATGTCTAAAAATTCTTTAAGAGAAATTAATTTATATGTGTTAACAAGTTCATCTCTTATTATGGTTAAAGCACTCCATCCACCACCATAGGAGAAAATACCGATTTTAAAGAATATTAAAAAGAGTTTCAAAATCATTTCTTATTCCTAAAAGAAATTGTTATGAAATATAAAAATGTAATTGAAATTAAAGTATAAATTGAATGGAGTTTTAAAAAGAAAATAAGAAAAAAACCAAATAGAAGAAAAATTATCTCAAGGAATTTGAAATTTTTAACTAATCCAAAAAGAAAATTAATTAAAATTACAGCAATACCAACTCTTATTCCTTCAAGAAAATGTTGAATATAGATTAAATCAATATATCTTTTAAATAATGATGCAACAATTAAAATTGCAAAAAATGGAGGGATAAATACTCCTAAAACATAATATAGTCCTAAAAACACTCCTCCAAGTTTCATTCCAATCATAAAAGCAGTGTTAACTGCAATTGGTCCTGGAGAACTTTGTGCTTTTGAGAATAAAGTTAAAAATTCTTCTTTTTCAATTACATTTTTCTTTATGATTTCCCTTTCAATTATAGGAACCATTGCATAACCCCCACCAAGTGTTAAAGCACTTATTTTTAAAAAAGTAAAAAATAGCTTATATTTCATTCCTCTATATAAACTTTTTCAATATAAGGAGAGGTCATTGCTGATAAAACACCTGAATAGTTCAATCTTAAAGAAATTACATCTCCAACTTTTGAAAAGCATCTTTTATTTAAATTAACAACCATATGGTCACTTGAAGCACCAATTATTTTTAAGTTCTCATCAGGTTTTATTCCTCCTAAATTTACATCTTGTCTTCCAAGAGAAAGGATTCCTCTTAACACTTCTCCTTCATCTTCAAACTCAACTTCTTCTCCAAAAGCATCTTTTGTTCTTTTTCCCCATGGTTTTGATGGCTTTCTTTTAACTTCAATAAGTTCTGCTTCAAGAAGAAAAGTATCCTCTCTTAAACCAGGAAGGTTTTCTCTATTTATTGCTTCAACTCCACAAAAGATCCCTTCTCCAACTCTGATTTGATTGATAAAATTAGGCAGTTTCTTTCCCCAAACCATTTTAAGTAAATTTGAACCACCTCCAGAAATAATTTTTACAGGAATTCCTTCATCTTCAAATTTTTGTTTCAGTTCATAAAGAACTCTTAAGTTTTTTTCATCTGGAATGATCCCTGAAAAGCAAGTTGTATTTGTACCAAGTCCTAAAAATTCGATATTTGAAAAATTTGTAATTTTTTTTACAAATGGTATAACATCCTGAGGCATAACTCCCTCTCTTAATTCTCCAACTTCAACCATAACAATTACTCCATGTTTTTTACCTTTCTTTTTTAAAGAGAGAGATAGTTTTTCAATTGTTGAAATTTCAGATTCTAAAGACAAATCAACTAAACTTGCTGCATCATCTATTTCTGAAAAAGATGGTGCTCTTAAAAGAAGTTTGTTGACCTTAAGATGAGAGAAATTTTTTATATTTATAATTCTTGAATCTCCAATTGTTTTTGCACCAAGAGAGAGGAGAGTTCTAACAATATTTTCATCACCTCTAACAACTTTTGTGACAGGAATAACCTCAACTCCCAAATCTTCACATTTTTTCTTTATCCTTAAATAATTTTCACCTATTGCTTTTAAATTAATAATTAATCTTGGATACATAACTTTAAAAATTATAACTCTTAAAAATTTTTCTTTCAAATTAATAAAAAATTAAGTGATAAAATTAATTTAGGAGGTTAAATTAAAAATTAATAAGCAAATTTTTATCAATTACTGGAACAATGTTAATCTTTATACCTATAATCTATCTTATTATTTTAAGTTTAGCTTTCTTTTTAAAAGAGAGAATTTTTAGATTTGATTATCTTATGCCCATGGAACTATTCTTTCTTGTTTTAATGGGAGGCATACTCTTATTTATTGTACATATTATTGAAAAAAATTCATTAAAGAAATTTTTATTAATCTTTATTTTATTTATTGCCTCTTTTATTCTTCCACAAATTTTTGCTATTCTAACAAGAGTTGCATCTGGTAAAAAAGAGTTAACTCCAATAATTTTCTCTATCTTAATAATTTTTTGCTATTTATTCTCATTTAGAAATTATTTTATGAATCTTTGGAATAAAGTTAATTAAAAATTTAAAAGTTATACATTAATTAACTCTTTTAAATCAGATTTTATTCTTTCTATTTCTTACTTTGAAAATTTACCAAAATTTTTAAATAAACCAAAAACCTCTTGAAATATAGGAAATTTTTTTTCACTTGTAAGTTTTAATATTGAACTAGTTTCTATTACATAAACAAGATCTTTAAATATTTTAAAAAAATCATCAGATAAGGCTTCAGACAAAATTTTTTTAATTATTTTTAGACCTTTTTCTTTCAGTTTCTCTTCTTCTTCAAATAACTTTTCTAATTCGATTAAATCTCCTTCTGATAACTTAAATACAGTTGCTTGAGCATTTTTTCAAGATGTTCAACAATAGAGGATCTACAAGACAAGAAATTATATTTCTTTGACATAAAAACCAATATATTGCAATTTGAACTGGAGTTTTGTTATATTTTTGACTCAATTCTTTAAATTTATCATATATTCTTGAACTAGATTCGAGTTTTTCATATTGAAATAGAGGATCAAAATTTCTTATATCTTGAGGTTCAAATTTACTCTCTTTATTAAATCTTCCTGTTAATATACCACTACCTGTTGTACTGAAAGCAATAACTCCAATATTATACTTTTCACATAAAGGAAGAAAATCTCTTCTTGATTCCTTTGCTACTGCGCTTAACTCCATAAGAAGTGAAAAAGGATTTCCAATTTTAAAAATATTCTTCAGTTCTATTTATTGGAAGATGCCCAACTCCATATACAATAATTTTGCTTTCCTTTTTAATTTTTCTAATGCATTTACAGTCTCTTCAACTGATGTATATGGATCATTAAAATGGATTTGATATAAATCAATATATTCTGTTTGTAAATTTTTTAAACTGTTTTCACATGCAGATATAATATAATCTTCTTTAAGGTTAGGTGTTATGCCTTTTTTAATTTCAACCTTTGTTGCAATGTAAATATTTTTTCGGAATTCTTTTACACATTCACCAAGAAAAATCTCAGCATCTCTATATGCTTCTGCTGTATCAAAAAAATTTATTCCAATTTCATATGCTCTATTTAACATTTTTTTAAATTCATTTAAATCTTTTGTTACCATAAGCACCTCTTAATGAATAGGTTCCAATGCCTATTTCAGAAATTTTAAAGTTTTTATGAAATCTATAATTCATTTTCAATCCTCCTTTAAGAGTTTTATTAATTATAATTAATTAGTTGAAATTAACAAAATTTGTCATAAAATATTGTTTAATTATATTTCACATTATTTAGGAGGAATAATGCCAATTAAAGAGGCTAAATTTATTTGGATGAATGGTGAATTTGTAAATTGGTGGGATGCAAAAATTCATATACTTTCTCATATTATTCATTATGGTTCAGGAGTTTTTGAAGGAATAAGGTGTTATAAAACAGATAAAGGACCAGAAATTTTTAGATTAAAAGACCACCTTATTAGACTCAAAAATTCAGCAAAAATTTATAGAATGGAAATTCCTTTTACAGTTGAAGAGTTAAGGGAAGCGACAAAAGAGTTAATTAGAAGAAATAATTTGGAGTCAGCATACATTAGACCAATAGTTTATAGAGGTTATGGAACAATTGCACCAAATCCTCTTGGAGTTCCAGTTGAAGCATCCATTATTGCATTTGAACTTGGAAGGTATCTTGGTGATGAAAATATTAAAAATGGAATAAGCGTTATGGTTACATCTTGGAGAAAATTTGCACCTGATACTCTTCCTGCAATGGCAAAAGCAAGCGGAAATTATCTCAACTCTCAACTTGCTTTAATGGAAGTTATTACTTATGGATTCAATGAGGCAATTCTTCTTGACTACTTTGGTTATATAAGTGAAGGAAGTGGAGAAAATATTTTTCTTGTAAAAAATGAAATTCTTTTTACACCACCTCTTTCTTCTTCAATTCTTGAAGGAATAACAAGAGACTCAATTATAAAACTTGCAAAAGAACTTGGAATTGAGGTTAGAGTTGAATTTTTACCAAGAGAGGCACTTTACATCGCAGATGAGATTTTTTTGGTTGGAACAGCAGCAGAAGTCACTCCTGTTATAAGTGTTGATAAAATTCCTGTTGGTGATGGAAAAATTGGAAAAATAACAAGACTTCTTCAAGAAAAATACTCAAACATTGTTGAAGGTAAAGAGGAAGATAAATATGGATGGTTAGATTATGTGATTTGTGATAAAATTTAGTTTGCTATGAGAGTTTTAGGAGTTGAAACTTCCTGTGATGACACATCAATAGCTATTGTTCAAGATGGAAAACTTATCTCTATGGTTAGAGCAACATCAGAGGAGTTTCATAAGACATATGGTGGAGTTGTTCCAGAAATTGCAGCAAGAAAACAACTTGAAATTTTTCCTTATGTAATTGAACAACTTGAAAAGAAAAGTGGAATTTCAATAAAAGAGGTCGATGGAGTTTCAGTAACTATAGGACCAGGACTTGTCGGTTCACTTCTTGTTGGTGTTGAATTTGCAAAAACTCTTTCTTATTCTCTTTCAATTCCTTTAATTGGAGTAAATCACCTTGAAGGACATATCTATTCAATTTTTTTTGACCACAAAATTAATTTTCCATTTTTATCATTGATAATATCAGGGGGGCATACAATTTTACTTATCTTTGAAAATCACTTAAAATATAAACTTCTTGGAGAAACTCAAGATGATTCAGCAGGAGAGATTATTGATAAAATTGGAAGAAGGTTAGGGTTTGATTACCCTGCTGGAAAAACTCTAGATGAACTTGCTCTTAAAGGAGATCCAACAAAATATAAATTTTCCATTCCAAAATTCAAAGACAAAGAAAAAAGGTATTCTTTTTCATTCTCAGGTTTAAAAACAGAAGTTTTAAATGTTATAAATAAGGGTTACTATAAAGTTGAAGACCTTATCGCCTCAATGTTTTATACAATTTATGAGTCACTTATGTCAAAAATTAAACTTGTTCATGAGGAGTATAAAATAAATAAAGTTTCAGTTGTTGGTGGGGTTTCTGCAAGTAAATTTTTAAGAAAATTTTTCAGTTCAAATGAAAATCTCGAGTTTTATTTTCCATCTTTTGAATTTTCAACAGATAATGGGGGAATGATTGCTTTAGTTGGAGAAAGATATTTTCTTGAGGGATATTTTTCAGATTATAACATTGATGCAGTGGCATCTCTAACAATTAACAATAATCCACACATTTTAAAAAAATAAAATACACAGGTGTTATAATTTTTTTGATGATTTTATAAAATTAGGAGGTTTTTATGGATAAAAATGAACTAATAAAGATTGCAGAAAGTAATGTTTTACCACATTATGCTTTTGTAAAAGAGATTAGAGAAAAGGGACCAAAAATAATTGTTAGAGGAGAAGGTGCAAAAATTTATGATATTGATGGAAAAGAGTATATTGATGGTCTCTCAATTCTTTGGACAGTTAACATTGGACATGGAAGAAAAGAAATTATTGATACACTCAAAGAACAACTTGATAAGATAAACTATGCAAGTTTATTTGGAGGATACTTCAATGAACCAGCAATTAAACTTGCAGATAAACTAAGTAAAATTACTCCTTCAACTCTTAAAACAACATTTTTTATATCTGGTGGTTCTGAAGCAGTTGAATCAGCAATAAAATTTGCAAGACAATATTGGGCGCTTAAGGGTCAACCTGAAAAAAAGAAAATAGTTTCAAGAAGAGAATCATATCATGGAGTAACCTATGGGGCACTTTCTGCAACAGGTTTAAGAATTTATAGACAACCTTTTGAGCCTCTTCTTCCATTTTTCATTCATATCTCACCTCCATATTGTTATAGATGTGATTTTGGAAAAGAGCCATCTTCCTGTAATGTTGAATGTGCAAAATGTTTTAAGGATATAGTTTATTATGAAGGAAAAGGAACAATAGCAGCAATAATTATAGAGCCAGTTATGAGTGCTGCAGGAGCACTTGTTCCACCTAAAAAATATTTTGAAGAGATTCAAAACATTGCAAGAGAAAATAATGTTTTAATTATTGCAGATGAGGTTATAAATGGATGGGGAAGGTGTGGAGAGCTTTTTGGTTCCATCCTTTTTGTTCTTGACCCAGACATTATGATTTTTGGAAAAGGAATAACTTCTGGTTATGCTCCACTTGGAGCAATGATTGTTAGAGAGGAACTCTTTGAAGTTTTTATTGATAATATGTTTGTTCATGGACACACATTTGGAGGACATTGTCTATCTACTGTTGCAGCATTAAAAAATATAGAACTAATTGAAAAAGAAGAATTACACATAAAAGCAAAAGAAAAGGGGGAGAAATTAGGAAAACTTTTAATGGAGTTAAAGAAACATAAAAGAGTTGGAGACATAAGAGGAATAGGACTTCACTGGGCAATTGAGTATGTTAAAGATAAAGACACAAAAGAGAGAATCCCATCTCACATAAGATTTGCAATGAGAGTTGAAGAGGCAGCATATAAAAGAGGCTTGTATCTTTGTAGAGCATCAGTTGATAAGACATACATTGCACCACCACTTATAATTGAAGATAAAGATTTAGAAAAAATTGTTGAAATACTTGATGAAGCAATTGATGAGGCAACAAAAAGTGTAGAAATTTAATTTTTTTTATTTAAAATGCTAAATTTTAGGCAAAATTTTTATTTTAAAAATGTGATATAATTTTTACAATGGAAAGGATAAAATATTTTCCATGGGAATCATTAATTGATATACTTTTAAACTATGTTGATATAGGAATTCACATAGTTGACAAAAATGGAGTAACTCTTTTTTATAACAAGGCAAATTCAAAACTTGAGGGACTAACTGAAGAAGAGGTTATTGGAAAAAACATTCTTGAAGTTTTTCCATCACTCACTCCAGAAACTTCAACCCTTCTTAAAGTTTTAAAAACAGGTGAACCAATTATAAATAAACTTCAAGTTTTTTTAACATATAAAGGAAAAGAAATCACAACACTAAATACAACATTTCCACTTTATTATGGAGGAGAACTTATTGGAGCAATTGAACTTTCAAGAGATATAACTGAAGTAAAAAAACTTAGTGAAAAGATAATCGAACTTCAAAGTGAAAAAAGAGAGGAAACAAAAGAGATTCAAAAACTTCCTGATTTAGATGATTTTAAAACAAAAAATGAGAGAATTTTAAAAATAAAAGAAGAGATTAAAAAAATAAAAGACCTTGATACTCCAATTTTAATTGTTGGGGAACCTCAAGTAGGAAAAAGATTGCTTGCTCAAATTATTCACTCAACTTCAAATAGAAAAAATAGAAGATTTTTATATTTAAATTGTTCAACTCTTGAAGAATCCCTCTTAGAGGAAACAATTTTTGGTGTTTTTGATTCAAATCAGAAACTAATTAAAGAAGGTTTAGTTCATATTGTTAATGGTGGAACTCTTTACCTTGCAAATGTTGATTCACTTCCCTTAAATTTACAGGATAAACTTGCAATTCTTATTGAAAGTGGAGAACTCTCTGGAGGATTAATAACATCAATCGAAACTCTTCCAATTTTTTCAATAAAAGAGGGAAAACTCAAAAAAGACCTTTATTATCTTATCTCAAAAATTGAATTTGATATACCACCTTTAAGAGATAGAAAAGAAGATATAAAACTTCTTTCAGATTATTTTTTAAATAAACTCAACAAAAAATATAAAAAAGATAAAAAATTTAGTGAAGATTTTATGGATTTTCTTCTATCATTTAACTTTCCAGGAAATGTTGGAGAACTCTTTTACATAATTGAATATTCATATTTAAATTCAGAAGGAAAAATAATAAATAAAAACTCACTTCCAAAATCAATTTATTTTAAAGAAATTAGTTTAAATGAGATATCAAAAGATTTTGAGAAAAAAATAATTGAAGAGGTTTTACATATTTCAAACAATAATATTTCAAAGGCAAGTAAAATCTTAAAAATTCCAAGACAAACTCTTCAATATAAAATTAAAAAATTGAAAATAGGCGAAAGGAGAAAAGTATGAAAGGAGATAAATTTGGAAGACATAGAGTAATTGAACCAAAAGAGTATCTACCTCAACCTGCAAAAAAGTTAAACAATGATTTCAGCATAATTTACTCAAATGAAATTCTTGTTGATGTTAAATTTTTAAATATTGATTCATCATCATTTACTCAGATTAAAAGTGAAGCAAAAGGAGATAAAAGAAAAATTGAAGAGATAATTTTAAAAATTGTTGAAGAGAGAGGGAAAATGCATAATCCTGTTACTGGTTCTGGTGGAATGTTTGTTGGAATTGTTGAAAAAATTGGAGAAGATCTTAAGGAAAAAGTTGATGTTAAAGAGGGGGATCTTATTGCATCTCTTGTTTCTCTCTCTTTAACTCCATTAAAAATTGAAAAGATAAAAAGCATTGATATAGATAAAGAGCAAGTTGAAATTGAAGGAAAAGCAGTTCTTTTTGAAAGTGGAGTTTTTACAAAAATTCCATCTGATTTTTCTCTAAGAACTGCACTATCTCTTCTTGATGTTGCGGGTGCTCCAATTCAAGTTTCAAGATTAATAAAAGAAAACGACAAGGTTTTAGTAATTGGAGCTGGTGGAAAATCTGGAATACTTTGCACCTATGTTGCAAAAAAATATGCAAAGAATGGAGTTGTCATTGCACTTGCACATTCAGAAAAATCAAGAAAAAGAATTGAAAGAATAGGTTTTTATGATTATTTAATAACAGGAAACGCTCAAAATCCAGTTGAGATTTATGAAAAAATAAATGAAATAACTCAAGGCGAACTGTGTGATAAAGTTATAAATTGTGTAAATGTGCCGGATACAGAACTTTCTTCAATTCTTTCATGTAAAGAGAGGGGTTTAGTTTACTTTTTCAGTATGGCAACATCTTTCACAAAAGCAGCACTTGGGGCAGAAGGAGTTGGAAAGGATATTGATATGTTAATTGGAAATGGCTATGCAAAAGGACATGCTGATTTTGCATTTAACATTTTAAGAGAAAATAAGGTTTTAAGAAAAATTTTTGAAGAGGAGTTTGGAGGTTAAGATGAGGGATTATAGAGAGATAGAACTTTGGAAAGATATAAAGGAAGAAGAGTGGTATGATTGGCACTGGCAATTGAAAAATAGAGTGATGAGTCTCGAAACTCTCAAGAAGGTTATAAATTTAACTCCTCTTGAAGAAGAGGGGGTTAAAAATTCTCTTATAAAACTTAGAATGGCAATAACTCCATATTGGATTACACTTATGGATAAAGATGACCCCGAAGACCCGATAAGAAAACAATCTGTTCCAACAATTAAAGAGTTAGATATAAAAGAAGAAGATATTTTAGACCCACTTTTTGAAGATGTTGATTCCCCTATCAAAGGACTAACTCATAGATATCCTGATAGAGTTCTTTTTTTAATAACAGATCAATGTGCGATGTATTGTAGGCATTGTACAAGAAGAAGACTCGCTGGTGAGAAAGATAAAGCAAGAACAAGGGATGAACTTTTACAAGGAATTGAATATATTAAAGAACATCCTGAAATAAATGATATATTACTTTCTGGTGGAGATGCGCTTTTAGTTTCAGATGAGGCACTTGAATTTATTCTTAAAGAACTAAGAAAAATTCCTCATGTTGAAGTTATAAGAATTGGAACAAGAGCGCCTGTTACACTTCCAATGAGAATAACAGATAAACTTATTGATATGCTTAAAAAGTATCACCCAATTTGGCTTAATACTCAATTCAACCACTATAAAGAAATTACAGAAGATAGTGAAAAAGCAATTTTAAAACTTGTTGATGCAGGAATTCCAGTTGGAAATCAGAGTGTTCTTCTTAAAGGAATTAATGATTGTCCTGTAATTCAAAAGAAACTTGTTAATGAACTTGTAAAAATAAGAGTAAGACCATATTATCTTTATCAGTGTGACCTTTCTCAAGGTATTTCTCATTTTAGAACTTCAGTTGGAAAAGGAATTGAAATTATAGAAAACTTAAGGGGACATATTTCTGGTTTTAAAGTACCAACATACATAATTGATACTCTTGGAGGTGGAAAAATTCCAGTATTCCCAAATTATCTTATCTCAATGTCAGATAGAAAAGTTGTTTTAAGAAATTATGAAGGAGGATTTTTCTCATATACTGAACCAGAAGATAAAATTTCAAAGTGCCCTAAAAAATGTGATTTATGTGAAAAAGATAAGAATTTAATTAGTAAAGACGGACCAGCATCAATTTTATCTGGTGAGCGGCTTTTAATTGAACCACCTGATTCTGAAAGAATCAAAAGAAGAAATGGATACTATACAAAAACTAAAAGAGAATAATATAAAAATTTTATCAATAATTGGGCTTTCTAAAAATTGTGGTAAAACAACAACACTTATAAAAATAGTTGAACTTTTAGAAAAAGAGAACAAAAAAATTTGTATTACATCAATTGGAATAGATGGAGAGAAATTTGACCACCTTTTTCTTTTTGAAAAACCAAAAATTCATCTGAAAGAAAATTTTTATGTGATAACTTCTTTTGATTCACTTAAGGAAAGTGATGCAGAGTTTTCAATTTTAAAAAAATTTGGAATTAAAACCTCAAAAGGTGAATTGATTTTAATTAAAATTGAGAAAGAGGGAGATATTGAGGTATCTGGTCCATATATTGGAAAAGATTTAGAAAAAATTTTAGATGAACTGAAAGAATTTGAATTTGATTTAATACTTATTGATGGTGCAATAGATAGAAAGATTAGCGTAAAATATTCTGATGGAGTTATTCTTCAAACTGGTTTAAATATAATGGATAAAAAAGAGGAGATTATTGAGGAAACTCTATTTTATAAAGAGATTTTCTCTCTTCAAGAAGTTGAGAGTAAAATAAAAGATTTGATTAATAAAATAGATGAAAATGGGCCCCAAAAAATTTATAAATTTGAAGATTTTGTTTATGTTAAAGGTGCACTTACAGATTCAATACTTAATGAGGTTATAAAAGTAAACTTTAAAAAAATAGTTGTTGAACATCCATACAATATTTTTATCTCAAAAGAAAATTTAAATTATTTTAAAAAAATTGGTGGAGAAATTTCTGTTTTAAAGAAGGTTAATTTGTTAGGATTTTCATATTCCTCATTTAATCAAGAAGGAATATTTAATTTAGAGGATGAAAAAGAGATTTTTAATATATTAAAAGAGAAATTAAAACCATTTGAAATTTTTGATCCACTCAAAGGAAGGGAGTTATGGAGATAGGAACATTAAAATTAGATAAAGAAAAAGTTTATTATGCAAAAGAGATTGCAAAGAAAATTTCAGAAAAAGTAATTGATGAAATAAAAGATTTCTCAACAGTTTCAATTGAAAGAGGAATTTTAAGGTTACTTGGAGTTTCTGGTGTTGATTCAAGAGGTGTTCCAATTGTTAATCTTTTTGTTGAGAAACTTCAAAAAGAAAACCTTCTATCAAAAGGAACATTATTCATCATTTCAAATGGACTCTTAAATTATGAGTCATTAAAACCAGAAGATTTTGTAAAAAAAGTTTTAAATGGTGAAATAAAAATAGAAAAAATTCCTATTTTAGAAAAAGAAAAAATAGAAAAGAAATCAAAAGAACTCATAAAAGAGTGTTATGAGAAAATAAATAGAAGAAAAGAGGAGAGAGAAAAAATTATAGAAAAATATCCTCCTCTTGAAAAGCCATACTTTTATGTTATAGTTGCAACTGGAAACATTTATGAAGATGCGAAACAAGCAGCATCAAGTGCATATCTTGGAGCAGATTATATAGCAATCATAAGAAGCACAGCACAATCTTTGCTTGATTATGTTCCTTATGGATTAACAACAGAGGGTTATGGTGGAACATATGCAACTCAAGAGAATTTTAGATTTGTAAGAGAAAAACTTGATGAGGTATCACAAAATACAAAAAGGTACATTAAACTTGTAAATTATTCTTCTGGTTTATGCATGCCTGAAATTTCAGTCTTAGCCTCTCTTGAAAGATTAGATCTTATGGTTAATGATTCTCTTTATGGAATTTTATTTAGAAATATAAATCCAATAAGAACTATGATTGATCAGAAATTCAGTAGATATATTCTTTCGCTTTCAAACATTCCAATAGTTACTGGTGAAGATAATTTAATAAAAACAGTTGATTCTTTCGAATTTTATTACACTGTAATTGTTTCTCAACTTATAAATGAGCAACTTGCTAAATTTTCTAAGATGGATGAAAGTTTAATTGGTCTTGGTCATGCTTTTGAACTTGACCCAAATTTAGAAAATGGATTTTTGTATGAAGTCGCACAGGCGCAACTTGTAAGAGAACTTTTTCCAAATTCCCCTATAAAATATATGCCACCAACGAGATTCAAAACTGGAAACATTTTCTTGTCTTATGCAATGGATACTTTTTTTAATATTGTTTCTATTTTGACTGATCAAGAGATTGTTTTACTTGGAATGTTAACTGAAGCACTTCACACTCCTTTTGTTCAAGATAGATATCTTGCAATTGAAAATGCAAAGTACATTAGAAATAATTTAAGAAATATCTCAAAAGAGTTTTTAATTAAAAATGAAGGAATAATTGAAAAAAGAGTAAAAAGTGTTTTTGATAAAGCAGTTAAAACACTTGAGGAGATCGAAAATTTAGGACTTTTTAAAGCACTTGAAGAAAATTATTTTTCAAACATAAAAAGACCAAAATTTGAAGGAAGAGGATATGAGGGAGTTTTTAAAAAAGACAAAGATTATATTGAATTTATCATTTAGAGGAGAGTTATGAAAGAGAAAAATTTAATTATAAAACCATATGGAGATTTACCAAATGATGGAATGGTTCAAGTATCCTTTACTCTTCCACTTAAACTTTCAAATCTTTCAAGAGAGATTGCAAGAAAAATTGCAAGAGAGATGAATTTAACAGATGAGATTATTGTTTTTGAAAAGGATCTTTATGAAGATTTTTCATTTTTTATAATCTATGGAAGATTTAAAAGGGGAGTTGAGGTTTCAAAAATTGAAGTAAAAGAAGAGGAGAAAAAGAAACATGATTTTCATGAAGTATTGGAATTTGGGGAAAGAGTTTTAAATAAAAAAATAAAAATAATTGCAGCAACTATTGGTTCAGATGCCCACACAGTCGGACTTGATGCAATAATAAATGCAAAAGGATACAAAGGAGATTCAGGGCTTGAAAGGTATCCATTTTTTGAAATTTTAAATTTAGGAGCACAAGTTCCACATGAATTTTTAATTTCAAAAATTTTTGAATTTAAACCAAATGCAGTACTTATTTCTCAAACTGTTACTCAAAGAAATATTCACCTTAAAAACCTAACTCATCTTGTTGAACTTCTTGAAGCAGAAAATATAAGAGACAAAATCCTTTTAATATGTGGAGGTTTCAGAATAACAAAAGAACTTGCACATGAACTTGGTTATGATATGGGTTTTGGAAGTGATACATATCCATCTGATGTTGCCTATTATATAATTGATGAAGTTATAAAAAGAAAGTTTTTTGATAAATGGAGTTAAATTATGGAAAAATCAATTATAACAGTTGCCCCTGTCGGGGCTGAAGTAACAAGAAAAGAAACTCCTTATCTTCCATTAACACCAGAAGAAATTGCAGATGAGGTTTTAAGGTGTTATAACTCTGGTGCAAGTGTTGTTCATCTTCATGCAAGAGATGAAAATGGGCTTCCAACTCAAAAAAAGGAAAGATACAGAGAGATAATTGAAAAAATAAAAGAGAAGGTTCCAGATATTATAATTCAGATTTCAACTGGTGGAGCAATTGGCATGAGTTTCGAAGAGAGAGCAGAGCCACTTGAACTAAATCCAGAGTTCGCATCACTTACTTGTGGAACTGTAAATTTTGGAGAAGGAGTTTTTTATAATCCACCAAATTGGATAAGAAAATTTGCATTAATAATGAAAGAAAGAAAAATCAAACCTGAAATTGAAATTTTTGAGTCAGGAATGATTGATAATGCAATTAAACTTTTAAAAGATGGTCTAATTGAAGAGCCACTTCACTTTGATTTTGTTCTCGGCGTTCCAGGAGGCATGAGTGGAGACCCAAAAAATTTGATTTTTTTAGTGAACTGTATTCCAAAAAATTCAACTTGGATGGTTGCAGGAATTGGAAGATATGAATTTCCTCTTGGAGTTATCGCTGTAACTCTTGGTGGAAATGTTAGAGTTGGTTTTGAAGATAATATCTATTTAAAAAAGGGAGTTTTAGCAAAATCAAATGCAGAATTAGTTGAAAGAATAGCAAAATTCAGTATTGAATTTGGAAGAGAAATTGCAACACCAAATGAGGCAAGAAAAATTTTAAATATTAAAAGATGATTTAAATCTCCATAATTTTTAAATCTTTTGAAATATTAAGTTTTGCCTCTGTTTTTGAAATAACCTCTTCAACTGTTGTAAAGGGGCTTATCTCTTTTAATAAAAGTCCATCGCTATTTACCTCAATTACTGCAAGTTCTGTAACAATTAGATTTGCTCTCTTTTTAGCAGTAAGGGGATATGTACACTTTTTTAAAATTTTTGGCTCACCCTTTGCAGTGTGTTCCATTGCAACGATGAGTTTTTTAGCACCTGTTGCAAGGTCCATTGCTCCACCAATTCCTGCAATCATTTTTCCTGGAATTATCCAATTTGCTAGATTTCCCTCTTCATCAACTTGAATTCCACCAAGAACTGTGACATCAATGTGTCCTCCTCTAATCATTGTGAATGACATAAATGTATCAAAGAAAGAGGAATAAGGAAGTGTTTTTACTGGAACATTACCAGCATTTGTTATTTCATAATCAGGGTTTTCTTTATTTACTTCGCCAATTCCTAAAATTCCATTTTCACCTTGAAAAATAACCCTTATTCCTTGAGGAATATAATTTGATACAAGTGTTGGTATTCCAAAACCTAAATTTACAATATCTCCATCTTTTAACTCTTTTGCAACTCTTTTTGCAATTATTTCTTTTGGATCCATTTTTATTTTCCTCCTTTAACAATATAGTCAACAAAAATTCCTGGAGTTTCCACATCATTTGGATTCATCTCTCCAATTTCAAGTAAATTTTCAACCTCAGCAACCACCTTTTTTCCTGCAAGAGCCATAATAGGGTTAAAGTTTCTTGCAGTTCCATAATACTTTAAGTTTCCAAATTTATCTCCCCATTTTGCTTTAATAATTGAGATATCTCCTCCGAGAGGTAGTTCTAACAAATACTCTTTTCCATTTATTGATAGTTTTTGTTTTCCTTCTTCAACAACAGTTCCAACTCCAACAGGTGTTAAAATTCCACCTAATCCAGCTCCATATGCTCTTAATCTTTCAATAAGAGTTCCCTGTGGAACAAATTCAACTTCAAGTTCTTTGTTTATATATTGTTTTTGAGTTTCGGGATTTGTTCCAATATGAGTTGTTATAACTTTTTTCACTCTTCTCTCTTTAATTAACTTTCCTATTCCTTTATCTGGAAAAGAAGTATCATTACAAATAACTGTAAGATCTTTAACTCCTAACTCTAAGATTGTATCAATAAGAATTTCGCTTGTACCATTTGCAAGAAATCCTGCAATAAGAAGAGTTGAACCATCTTTTATTCCGGACATAAGAAGTGCCTCTTTTGGTTCTCTCACCTTCTCAAACATTTACACCTCCCAAAGAAGATTTTTAAATCTATTTTATCAAAATTTCTTATGATATAATAATTAGAAAGTTTCTAATTTTAATCTTGAAGGAGGTTAAGATTCTTACTTCAAGCAAGATAAGAGAAGAATTTTTAAAATTTTTTGAAGAAAGAGATCACATTGTTCTTCCTTCTTTTTCATTAATTCCAAAAGATCCTACACTTCTTTTTACTGCAGCAGGTATGGTTCCACTAAAATCTTATTTTCTTGGAGAGGAAGAGCCTCCAAAGAGAAGAATTGCAACTTGTCAAGCATGTATTAGAACAAATGATATAGAACAGGTTGGAAAAACAATAAGACATCACACATTTTTTGAAATGTTAGGTAACTTTTCAATTGGAGACTATTTCAAAGAAGAAGCAATATCTTGGGCATACACACTGCTTACAAAAAATTGGGGTTTAGATAAAGATAGAATTTGGGTTTCAATTTATCCAGATGATGATGAGGCACTTACTATTTGGAAAAAAATTGGAATTCCTGAAGAAAGAATTGTTAAGCTTTCTGATAATTTCTGGCAGATGGGAGAAGAAGGTCCTTGTGGACCTGATTCTGAAATTTATTATGATTTAGGTGAAGAGTTTTACTCTGAAAATCCTTCTCTTGGACCTGCATCAGAGGGAGATAGATTTCTTGAGGTTTGGAATCTTGTTTTCACTCAATTCGATAGAAAAAAAGATGGAACACTTGATCCTCTTCCAAGAAAAAATATTGATACAGGAATGGGTTTAGAGCGAATAACAATGGTTCTTCAAAATAAAAAGAGTAATTTTGAAACAGACCTATTCTCTGGAATAATTGAGAGAATAACAAAAGTTTTAAAATGTGATTATGATGAGAACACAAAGATCAATATTAGAGTTATCGCAGATCACATAAGAGCAATAACATTTTTAATTTCTGAAAATCTTTTTCCCTCAAATGAAGGAAGGGGATATGTTTTAAGAAGATTAATTAGAAGATCATTTTCATCTGGTTGGGCTCTTGGTGCAAAAGAGCCATTTTTGTATAAAATTTATCCATCTGTTGTTGAAAAACTTAAAGACCCATATTACTTTTTAAGAATTGATGAAAAAATTGAAAGGGTTATTTTAAGTGAAGAGAAAAATTTTATCGAGACACTTGAGAAAGGCATTGACTTAATTGAAAATTTAATTGAAAAAGCAAAAGAAGAAGGCAAAAAAGAAATTTCAGGAAAAGATATATTTTTTATTTATGATACCTATGGTTTACCAGCAGAGGTTGTTGAAGATATACTCTCAACAAAAGGACTTTCATATAATAGGGAAGAGTTTGAGATATCTTTAAATGAATCAAGAGAAAGAAGTAGAAAAGTTATAAAAGAATCAAAATTGTATGAAGAGAGTTTGGATTTTATAAAAATCAAAGAAGAATTTGGTGAAATTGAATTTATAGGATATGAAATCTTAGAAGGTGAAGGAAAAGTTCTTCTATTGATGAAAAATGGAGAAAGAGTTCAAAAACTTTCAAAAGGAGATGAAGGACTTCTTATTCTCGATAAAACTCCATTTTATGGAGAAAAAGGGGGACAAGTTGGAGATACTGGAGAGATTAGGGGAGAAAATTTACTATTATCCATCTTAGACACAAAATCTCCTGTTGAAAATTTAATAGTTCACATTGTAAAAGTTGAAAGAGGAGAGATAAAAGAGGGTGACAAAGTTTATTCAGTTGTTGATAAAAAAAGAAGAGATGGTATAAAAAGAGCACACACTGCAACACACCTATTACATAAAGCATTAAGAGAAATTCTTGGAGAACATGCAACACAAAAGGGCTCTCTTGTTTCAGAAGATTATTTGAGATTTGATTTTTCCCATTTTTCAGAATTGAGTGATGATGAAATTGAGAAAATTGAAGAGATAGTAAACAGATGGATTTATGAGAAGCATCTAGTTAATGCAAATATAAAAAATATAGAGGATGCTAAAAAAGAAGGAGCAATTGCTCTTTTTGGAGAAAAATATGGTCAAATTGTAAGAGTTATTACAGTTGGAGAACTTACAAAAGAGTTTTGTGGTGGAACACATGTTTCAAATTCAATTGAAATTGGTGGTTTTAAGATAATCTCAGAGAGAGGAATTGGAACAAACTTAAGAAGAATTGAGGCAATAACTGGACTTAAAGTTTTGGATTATTTAAATAAATTATCAAAAGATTTAAAAAATCTTTCAATTTCACTTTCTGCTAAGGAAGATGAGGTTATTCAAAAAGTTGAAAAATTAAAAGAGACATTAAAAGAACTTGAAAATAATATCAGAGTTCTAAAAGAAAGATACTTTGATAAGACTCTTGAAGATGCAATAGAAAATGCTTTAAACATAAATAATGTGAAATTAATATTTATTAAAGATAAAACTTTAACTCCTCAAGATGGATTTTACATTTTCGATAAAATAAAAGAGAAAGAGAGAGAATTTATATTTATATTCCTTTCAAACAAAGATTTGAAAAATATTTCAGTTTTTATTTCTGATTCAATTATAAATAAAATTTCTGCAAAAGATTTGTTAAAATATATAAATTCAAAATATGGAGGAAAAGGAGGGGGAAAAGAGAATATTGCTCAAGGAAGAATTGAAAAAGTTGATTTTGACTTAAATTTAATAAAAGAGTTCTTAGTTGAAAAATTTTAAATTGAGGAATGAATGAAAAGAATTTTAGGTGTTGATTGGGGAGATAAAAAAATGGGAGTTAGTGTATCTGATCCACTAAGAATTTCTGCAAATGGAGTTGGGATATTTTATGGAGATTTAGAAGAAAAATTAAAAATGCTTAAAGAACTAATAGAAAAGTATGATGTTGAAAAAATAGTTTTAGGAATTCCAATATCTCTTTCTGGAGAGATTGAAAAAGAAGGTGAAAAAATTCTTAAGGTAAAAGAAGAGATAGAAAGAAAATTAAACATTCAAGTTGAACTTATTGATGAAAGATTCACAACAAAAATTTCAAAAGAAAGATTTTCTTTTGAAAAGAGAAAAGGACAAAAAATAAAAGAGAAAAAAATTCAAGATGACCTTGCAAGTGCAATTATAATTTTAAATTCATATTTGGAGAGGATAAAATGAAAATTCTGAAAATACTTTTATTTATATTTTTAATTGTTCTTTTAATCTTTTTATCACTTGGTTTATATGCCTATGGAGAGTTTAAACCACCAGAAAATTTTGAACCAAAAAAAATTTATATAAAAGATGGATTAACACCTAAAGAAATCGGGAAAATTCTAAAAGAGGAGAACATAATAAAAAATGCAGGGCTTTTTGTATTATTTGCAAAATATTATGAAATTGATGAAAAACTTAAATCTGGAATCTATGAATTCAATGAAAAGATGAATTTAAAAGAAGTTCTTTTCAAATTAACCCAGGGCGGCCTTCCACCATTTATAAAAGTAACCATAAATGAAGGTTTCACCTTAAAAGATATTGCAAAAACTTTTGAAGAGAGTGGAATTTGTACAAAAGAAAAATTTTTTGAAGAGGTAAATAAAATAGATGAATATAAAGATTTTATTTTTGAAGACGCAAAATCTCTTGAAGGGTTTTTATATCCTGATACATACTATTTTGAAAGAGAAAATTTAAAGGGAAATATAATAATGATGCTTGAAAATTTCAATAAAAAGTTTTATGAAGTTTTTAAAGATTATAAAGGAAATCTCACAAAATATGATATTTTAAAACTTGCTTCAATTGTTGAAAAAGAAGCAGTGGTTGATGAAGAAAGAGATATTATCGCAGGAGTTTTTATGAATAGACTCGAAATAGGAATGCCACTTCAAGCAGATCCAACTTTAAAGTACATTCTTGATAATCCATCATACACTCTCTCTTCAAAGGAACTTGAAATTGATTCACCATACAATTCATATAAATATAATGGGCTTCCACCAACACCAATATGTAATCCATCAGTTAAATCTATAGTTGCTGCTTTAAATCCAAAAGAAACTGAATATCTTTATTTTGTTGCAGATGGAAAAGGAAGACACCTTTTTGCAAAAACTTTCGAGGAACATTTAAGAAATATTCATAAGGTGATGCCATGAAGATAATGTTTATTGGAATTGCTGGTGGAACTGGTTCTGGTAAAACAACAGTTGCTCATAATATAAAAGAAAAAATTGGTGAGGATATTTTAATTTTAGATATGGATTCATATTATAAAGACAACTCTCATATTCCATTTGAAGAGAGATTAAAAATAAATTATGACCATCCAGATGCATTTGACATTCCACTTCTTAAATCTCATATTGAAACACTTCTAAGAGGAGAGACAATAAAAAAACCAATATACTCATTTGTTGAATACACTCGACTTAAAGATTATGAAGAGGTAAAACCAAAAAGAATCATTATTCTTGAGGGAATTTTTGCTCTTTTTTTTGAAGAGTTAAGAAAACTTATGGATATAAAAATTTATGTTGATACTGATGCTGATATAAGATTAATAAGAAGAGTCTTAAGAGATATTAAAGAGAGAGGAAGAACAATAGATTCAGTTATAAAACAATACACTGAGGTTGTTAGACCAATGCACATTCAATTTGTTGAACCAACAAAAAGATTTGCTGATATAATTATTCCAGAAGGTGGCTTTAACATTGTAGCAGTTGATATTGTAGTTAGTAGGATCAAAGAGTTTTTTAGGGAGTAATATTAATGAATGAGAAAATCTTAAGGATATTTTTTCCAAAAGAAAATATTATGATACTTCAAACTTTAATAGAGTCATTGGAAGGAAAAGCAATGATTTTATACACATATGTTGATGATAATTTAGGAATAATGGATATTTCTTTTGATAATTCCCTATTAAATGATATGGTCTCTTTTTTAAAAGAAGTTTCTGAAATAGTACCATTAATTTATGAACCATTAAATTATGGTAATGCTTAAAATTTTTTATCCAAAAGAGTATTATAAAAAAGTTCAAGATATAAATTTAGATAAATATTTATCTTTTGATGGCATTATTTTAGATCTAGACAATACTTTAACAAAAAGGGGGTCTTATATTTTAGAGGAGGAGGTATTTAATTGGTTAAAAAAAGCAAAAGAAAGATTTAAAATAGGAATAATTTCTAATAATAGAAAAAAAAGAGAAATTGATAAATTACAAGAACTAAAAATTCCTATAATATTTAATGGATTAAAACCGCTTCCATTTTCTTTTTTAAAGATTCTTAAAATTTTAAATTTAAAAAAAGGGAGAACTCTTTTAATTGGAGATCAAATTTTTACAGATATCTTAGGTGGAAATATTCTTAATCTCTATACAATACTTGTTGAACCAAAGGATAAATCAAAAGATTTTATTTTGACAAAATTTCAAAGAATTTTTGAAGAGTCTATTTTAAAAAAAATCAAAACTCTCTTTATGCTATAATTAGTCTATGGATAAATATTCCCAAATTGGAAGTAATTTAATAACTGATGGAATTATAACAGAAGATCAACTTAAGGTTGCTCTTGAGGAAAGCAAAAAGAGTGGCGAACCCCTTTTAGACACTTTAAAAAAATTAAAATATATAAATGAAGAAACATATGCAAATCTTTTAGCAAGACAATGGGGTTTTCCATATATAGATCTATCAACTGTTGAAATTGACAAAGAGATAGTTCATTTAATTTCAGAAGAAGTTGCAAGAAGATATAAGGCAATTCCTTTTGGAAGATCAAGAGATGAAAAAATTATGGTTGCAATAGCAGACCCTACTGATATAGTTGCAATAGATTATCTAAGAAATTTTATACCAAACATAAAAATATTTGTTGCATCATATGAGTCAATTTTAAGAAATATTGAAAAATATTATGCAATGGAAACAACTGTTAAAGAAGCAGTTAAAGAGATGTCTGGTGGTTCAATTGAAGTTGAAAAAGAAGAAGTAAGGGATGTAGAACTTTCAATAGATGAAGCAAAGAGTTTGGCAGAAACTGCACCAATAATTAGACTTATGAACCAAATAATAACTGAAGCAATAAATTCAAATGCATCTGACATACATATTGAGCCACAAAAAAGATTTTTAAGAATAAGATATAGAATTGATGGTGTTTTAAGAGATACAATGAATCTTCCAAAAAATATTCAGCCAGGTTTAATTTCAAGAGCAAAAATTATGGCAAATTTGGATATTGCTGAAAGAAGAAGACCACAAGATGGAAGAATAAATTTAAAATTTAGAGGAAGAGAGGTTGACCTTAGAGTTTCTGTTCTTCCAGGAATTTTTGGAGAGAAAGTTGTTTTAAGAATTCTTGATAAAGAAAGATCTTTGATTCCTCTTGAACATCTCGGATTTTCTCAAGAAAGTTTAGAAATTTTTAAAGCTTTAATAAAGCAACCTTATGGAATGATTTTAATAACTGGACCAACAGGTTCAGGAAAGTCAACAACACTTTATGCAATATTAAGAATTTTAAATACTCCTGAGGTAAACATTTTAACTGTTGAAGACCCTGTTGAATATCAACTTGATGGAATAACTCAGGTTCAAGTTAATACAAAAATAAATTTAACTTTTGCAAATGCATTAAGATCTTTTTTAAGACAAGACCCAGATATCATTCTTGTTGGTGAGATAAGAGATAGAGAAACTGCACAAATTGCAATGGAAGCAGCATTAACTGGTCACCTTGTTTTTTCAACTCTTCACACAAATGACTCTTTTTCAGCACCTACAAGATTGATTGATATGGAAATTGAGCCATATTTAATTGCTTCTTCCTTAATAGGAGTAACAGCACAAAGATTAGTGAGAAAAATTTGCAATGAGTGTAAAGAAGAATACAAACCAAATAAATTTATTTTAAGGCAAATTGGAATTGAAAATTATGAAGGTGTTTTTTATAAAGGAAAGGGTTGTATTACATGTGGAAATAGTGGATACAAAGGAAGAATAGCAGTCCAAGAAGTTTTAAAAATTGATGATACAATAAGAGAAATGATTTTACAAAGAAGGTCTTCGAATGAAATAAAAGATTATGCTGTTAAAAATGGAACAATAACTCTTCTTCAAGATGCTATTGATAAAGCAAAGAAAGGAATAACAACAGTTGAAGAGGTAATAAGAGTAATTTCAACTGTTGAGGTGTTAGAAGGATGATATATAAATTAGATGATTTATTAAAAATTTGTAAAGAAAAAAATGCATCAGACCTTCATTTAACAGCAGGAATGCCCCCTGTTTTTAGAATCAAAAAAAATTTAATTCCATTAAAAGGTGACTCATTAACACCAGAAGAGATTGAAGAACTCATCTATCCAATTATGAATGATGAACAGAAAAGAATTTTTAAAGAGAATTGGGAAATAGATTTTTCATTTGGTGTTGCATATGTAGGAAGATTTAGAGTTAATGTTTTTAGACAAAGGCAAACTGTTGCAGCAGCATTTAGAATGATTCCATGGGAGATACCAACATTTGAAGAACTTGGTCTTCCACCGATTATGAACAAAATTGTTGAACTTGAAAAAGGTTTTGTTTTAGTTACTGGTGCAACTGGAACAGGAAAATCAACAACACTTGCATCAGTTATAGATAAAATAAATGCAACAAAAAGTGTGCATATTATAACAATTGAAGATCCAATTGAGTATCTCTTTAGACATAAAAAAAGCATTGTAGTTCAAAGAGAACTTGGATCTGATACAAAATCATTTCCAAATGCTTTAAGAAGTGTTTTAAGAGAAGATCCGGATGTTATTCTTGTTGGTGAGATGAGAGACCTTGAGACAATATCTGCAGCAATAACTGCTGCTGAAACAGGGCACCTTGTTTTTGCAACACTTCACACAAATACAGCAGCACAATCAATCGATAGAATAATAGATGTTTTTCCACCACATCAGCAACAGCAAATTAGAATTCAACTTTCAAACAACTTATCAGCAATTTTTTCTCAGCAACTTCTCCCGAGAAAAGATGGTGGAGGACTTGTTCTTGCAACTGAGGTTTTGATAGTAACACCAGCAGTAAGAAACTTAATAAGAGAAAATAAAACATATCAAATAAATACAATAATTCAAACATCAAGAGATTTGGGTATGCAAACAATGAATCAGTCATTGAAAGATCTTTTTGATAGAGGTTTAATAACTTATGATGATGCCATAAAATATTCTTATGATAGAGAAGAATTAATTAAAATTTTAGGAAGAGACAGTTATGGCAAAGTTCAAATATAAAGGAAGAGATAGTTACGGAAAGGTAGTAGAGGGTGTTTTAGAAGCACCTAATGCAGAAGACCTTGAAGCATCTCTTAAAAAAAGAGGTATTATTCCTATAAAAATAGAGAAAAGTGAAGAAGGGGGTCTCTCTGGAATACTTTTTAAGTATTTGGGAAGAAGAGGAGTTAATATTAAAGATCTTCTCTTTTTCACAAGACAATTCACAACAATGCTTAAGGCAGGACTTCCTTTAACAAGAATTTTGGATATACTTTCGTATCAATCACCCACAAAAAAATTAAGAGAAGTTGCAAAAGAATTAAAAAGAAATGTTGAATCAGGAATTCCTCTTTCAACAAGTTTAATGAATTATCCAACAATATTTTCAAATCTATATGTTAGCATGGTAAGAGCAGGAGAGGTTGGAGGAACACTTGAAAGATCTTTGGAAAGAATAACTGAATTTCTTGATAATGATTACAGATTAAGACAAAAGATAAAAGGAGCAATGAGTTATCCACTTTTTGTTCTTTTATTTGCATTCTCTCTTGGGTTTTTCATGTTAACAATTTTTGTACCAAGGTTTGCAGGATTTTTTGCAGATTTAAATGTCCCTCTTCCTGCTATGACTGCATTTACATTGAATCTTTCAAGAGCACTTACAAAATACTGGTGGGTTTTAATAATTGTTTTTATAGTAGGATACTCTCTTTATAATGTTTATAAATCCACTCCATATGGTAGAGAGAGAGTTGATAGAGGAAGGTTAAAGATGCCAGTTCTTGGAAAAGTTAATCACCTTACAATTATGGCTAGATTCGCTGGTACACTTTCTTCACTTCTTGCAGCAGGTGTTCCTCTATTGCAGGCACTTGATACTGTAGCTTCAACTGTTGATAATGTGATAATTGAAAGGGAAATCACAAAAATAGAAGATAGAGTTAGAAGGGGAGAGACACTTTCAAAACCAATGGAAGACTCAGGTCTTTTTACACCAATGGTTGTTCAGATGACTGCAGTTGGTGAAGAAACAGGAGAATTGGAAGGAATGCTTAAAAAAGTTTCAGAATTTTATGAAGAAGAAGTAGATAGAGCAGTAGGTCAACTTACCTCAATGATTGAGCCACTTTTAATAATATTTGTAGGTGGAATCATAGGATTTATTGTAATTTCACTTTACCTTCCAATTTTCTACATGGTTGGTCAAATTCAGTAAAAAGTGGGAGGTTGTAATAAATCAAAGATAGAGACTTCCTTGGTTCTCAAGGAAAATTAGTTGATATTTTAGAATATATTTTTTCAAAGGATGAATCACATATAGATTTAACTGAAATATCAAATCTTTTTAAATTAAGTAAATCAGGTAGTTATAGAATTTTAAATGTTTTAGTTAAAAAGGGATTTTTAGAGCATAAAAAAGGAGATTCAAAATTTTTTTTAAGTAATAAAATCTTTAATCTCTCTAAAAAGTTAATTTTCAAAGAGTTAATTTATTTTGTTGCTGAAAAAAGAATTTTAGAGTTAAATGAAAAATTAAAAGAAGATATCTTTCTTTTTAAATTTGAAAATGGAGAATTGAAATTAATTTATACAAATTCTAAAAAAAGCGAATATCAATATTTTCCAATTTATGCAACTTCATTTGGAAAGATAATTCTTTCTTATTCAAATGATAAAAAAAGAAAAGATTTTCTAAAAAATTTAAATTTAGAACCATTCACTAAATTTACAAAAATTAATTTAGTTGAACTTTTAAATGAACTTGATCCGATAAGAAAAAATGAATATTCAATTTCTCTTGAGGAATTTATTTATGGAATTTGTGATATTTCAGTTCCTATTTTTGATAAAAAAGCAAAAAGAGTTTATTCTTTAGGTATTATTGTTTCAAAAACAAAATTATCAGAATCAATAATAAATGAATTAATTAAAATTCTTAAAAATACAAAGAAAAAAATAGAAAAAGATTTATCATATTTATATAAGTTTCAATAATCATTTTTTATATTGACAAATCAGTTTTATAATTTATTATAGTGTTATGAATTTTAAAAAATGTGTCACAAGGAGAATCTATGAGTGAGTTAATTCGCTTTGGTGTATCATTAGAAAAAAATTTATTAAAAAAATTTGATCAATATATAAAAGATGAAAATTATCCAACTCGATCTAAAGCAATAAGTGACTTGATTTCTGAAAGTATAACAAAAAGAGATTGGATTAAGAGTAAATGTGTATTTGGTTCTATTACTATATTTTATAATCATCATAAAAGAGATTTAACAAATAAACTAACTGACATTCAGCATGATTTTAATGATATTATAATTTCTAATCTTCATGTTCATATTGATAAAGATAATTGTCTTGAATTAATTGCATTAAAAGGAGAATCTAAAAGAGTCGATGATTTAAGAAAGATTCTAAAAAGCATTAAGAGCTTAAATTTCAATATTTCAATTGTTAAGATTGAGGAGGTATAAATATGCATATTCCGGATGGATTTTTAGATGCTAAAACATCAATTTCTTTTTGGGGAGTATCTATTGTGTTTTTATCCTATTCAGTTAAAAAGATAAGAGAAGAATTAAATGAAAAAACAATTCCTTTGATGGGTGTCTTAGGTGCTTTTGTTTTTGCTGCACAAATGCTTAACTTTCCTATATTAAATGGGACCTCAGGTCATTTCGTTGGTGGAGTTCTTTTAGGTATTATTTTAGGACCATTTGCTGGTTTTATAACAATGAGTTCAATTCTTTTAATTCAATCTCTTCTTTTTGCTGATGGAGGAATAATAACTCTTGGAGCAAACATATTTAACATGGGAGTTATAGGCACAATTTTAGGTTTTTATTTATATAGAATATTTTTGAAAATTTTTAAAAATAATTTTATTATTTCCTCTTTTTTATCAGGATTCCTTGCAATTGTTCTTGGAGCAATAAGCTGTTCAATTCAACTTGCATTTTCTGATGTCATTCCAATTTATCTTGGATTACCAACCATGGCAGGAATTCATGCATTAATAGGAATTCCTGAGGGAGTAATAACTTCACTTATATTAAATTTCATTTACAAAATTAGAAAAGATTTAATAAATTTAGAATCTCTTGGAGGTGCAAGATGAAAAAATATATAGTTTTTGGATTAATAATATCAATTATTCTTGTTTTAATCTCTCCAATTGCATCCTCATTTCCAGATGGACTTGAAAAAGTTAGTGAAATTTTCAATTTCTATCATCGAGGGATTTCTTTAATTCCTTCCCCTATGCCTGATTATACAATTCCCGCTATAAAAAATAGCACTGTATCAACCATAATTGCTGGAATCATAGGAACTTTAATAATTTTCATTCTGTTATATTTTTTAGGAACTCTTTTAAAGAAAAAAGATTGATTAAAAATCCTTTAATAAAAATTTTGTTGATAGTTTCATTTATTATTTCCATTATTACTACAAATAATTTAAACTTTGATAAACTTTTTTTACACTTTATTACAATTTTTATTCTTATCTCAACATATAAAATTTCTCTTAAGAAATTTATAAGAAAGTTTACAACATTAATTCCATTTATAATATTTTTTTCGATAACTTCTCTTATGACTAAAAATTTTTTAATTTTCATTTCAATTATATTAAAATCTTCTCTCTCTCTTTTGACAGTTGTTTTTTTGATTGAGACAACAAATTTTATAAATTTAATACAAAGTTTAAAGACTCTTAAAATACCCAATGAAATATTAAACACAATAATGCTTATATATAGATATTTTTTTGTATTACTTGAAGAGATCAAAAAAATGGAAATCGCAAGAGATTTAAGGTATTTTGGAGGATACATCAAAAGGCAGATTAGAGTTTATTCAAATATAATAGGAGTTTTGTTTTTAAGGTCGATTGAAAAAAGTGAAAGAGTTTATAATGCTATGAAGTTAAGAGGATATAATGGTGAGATAAATTATCTATTCTCATTTAAATTGAATAAAAAAGAAGTAATTTTTCTCTCCTTATTTATATTAGTTTTAATTTTTATTAAAATAATATGAAAAAAATAATAGAGGTTAAAAATTTAAATTTTTCATATGAAAATAGCACCTTCAAACTTGAAAATATAAATTTTGAAATTTATGAAAATGAAACAGTTGGGATTGTTGGACCAAATGGTTCAGGAAAAACAACCCTTGTTTTAAATCTTGTTGGAATTATGTTTGGTGATGGAGAAATTAAAATATTTGATATGCCATTAACAAAAGAGAATTTAAAAGAGATAAGAAAAAGAATGCAAATTGTATTTCAAAATCCAGATGATCAACTTTTCTCTCCAACTGTTTTTGATGATGTATCTTTTGGTCCTTTAAATCTTGGTTTAAAAGAGGATGAAGTTATAAAGAGAGTTGATGAAGCATTAAATGAAGTTAATATGATTCAATTTAAAAATCATTTCCCAAATCACTTAAGTTTTGGAGAAAAGAAAAAAATTTCTATTGCAACAGTTTTATCCATGAGACCAGAAATAATTATTTTTGATGAACCAACTCAAGGGCTTGACCTAAAATCAAGAAAAGGGATAATTGAGATAATTAAAAAAATTAATGGAACTAAAATAATTGTCTCACATGATTTTGATATGGTAAGTGAATTATGTTCAAGAGTTATTTTATTAAGTAATGGTAAAATTATAAGTATTGGTGAGAAATATGAAATACTTAATAATAAAAAACTTTTAGAGGAAAGTGGACTTATTTAAAAATTTTTACTTATCCTCAAGTTTTACTGCTGTTCCATAAGCGAGAAGTTCTGCAGCACCTTGCATAACACTTGCAGTTACAAATTTTATATTTATTACTGCATCTGCTCCAAGTTTCTTTGCCTCTTCTTCCATTCTAAAAAGTGCCTGACTTCTTGCTTCCCTTAATAGTTCTGTATATTCAGAAATTTCTCCTCCAACCAAATTTTTAAGTGCAGCAGTAAAATCTTTTGCAAAACTTTTAGCTCTTACTGTATTTCCAAGAACAATACCCAAAATTTCTTTAACTTTCTTATCTGGTACATAATCGCAAGTTGTTAAAATCATCTTAACCTCCTTAATATTTATCTATTCCTTCTTCTTTGCCTTTTTTAACTCTTTCTATAATTAGTGAAATTAAAAGAATAATAAAACCAGTAAAAATTAAAATTAAAGCAATTTCCAAAATAATTGGAAGTGTAAATTTAAAAAGAAAGCTTATAATTGAGTAAATTACATAACCAACAAAAAGAGCAACTCCTATTATAAAAATTCCAAGCCCTAGATTTTTCATTTTCTCACCTCAATATTTATATTAGCACAAAAATGTTAAAATTTAATATAAGGTGATTTATTATGAATAAAAAATTAGTTTTAAATTGGCAGATATTTGCTTTTTTATTTATTGTATTTATTGGTTCATTTTTACATTTCTTATATGAACTCTCTGGCAATTCAACATTTGTTGCATATTTTGCAGCTGTAAATGAGAGTACTTGGGAACACTTGAAACTTGCATTTTTTCCTGCACTTTTTTTTTCAATAATTGAATATCCATTTATCAAGAAATACACCAAAAATTATTTCTTTGGAAAAGTTATAGGTTTTTATATTATGCCAATAACAATTATAGTTCTTTTTTATGGTTATAAAATTCTATTTAAAAGTAATTCATTGATTTGGGATATTTTTATATTTATTCTTGCAATATTTTTAGGAGAGTACACTGTATATAAATTTTTAATTAAAGAAAAAAGTTTAGGGAAAAAATATGTAATTTTATCAATTTTTCTCTTTATTGTTATATTTACTCTTTTCTCTCTTTTTACCTATTTTCCACCTGAAAACTTTTTATTTAAAGATCCAATAAGCGGTGGATTTGGAATTATTAATCACTAATTTAATTCATAAGTTATTGTTACAGTTTTTGTTGCTGAATCCCAATCAACTTTACAACCAAGATTTTCAGCAACAAATCTTACAGGAAGCATAGTTCTTCCTTGAATAATCATTGGAACAACTTTAGGATTATTTGGATCTATAGGAGTATTAACTCCATTTACTTTTGCTATATTTTTTCCAATCCAAAGTTCAATAACTGTATTTTTTAGAGAAACAGTTACCTTCTTTTCATTTGGATCCCATTCAACAGTTGCACCTAATGGCTCTGCAATGTGTCTTATAGGTAAAAGTGTTCTTCCTTCAATTATTTGAGGTGGAACATCAATTTCCTGTTCTTTATCATTAACTAACATAATTTTGTTTCCTATTTGAAGTTTAAGAATAATTTTTTCTTTTTCTTTTATCTTTTCAAAAGTTACTTCTATCATAAAATCTTTATCTATTTTTTCAATTTTCAAATATTTAATTGAACCAAAATATTCTCCATTTACAAAAACATCTTTTATTGTATAACCACTATCAGGTATAATGTTAAATTCTAAAGATGTTCCAAAATCAACTTCAAAATCACCTGAGGAATTTATTTTTCCTCCCTCATTTGTTTTTGTTTTGATGGAACATGGCTCAAAATATTTAAAATATCACCACTAAGGGTATATAAATAGATTATTTTCGAATTAACTCTATATATAAATAGTCTTCTTGCGCTGAGATCAGTTAGTCCTTTATTTATTAAAACAAAATTCTTACCACCATCCTTTGATTTTAAAACTCCATTTATACTTGTAGAAACATAAATTATATTATTATCATCTCTATTTATGGCAATATCATAAATAACCATATCATCTATAAGGCATAAAGATTTTAATTCATATAAACTATCATTTATTTCAATCCATTCTTCGCCACCATTTACTGTTTTGTAAATTCCATACTCAGTTCCAAGATATAAAACATTTGGATTTTTAATATCAATTTCAATAGTGTATATTAATATAGTTTTCAAACCATTGTAATCTTGAAACCAACTTTCTCCACCATTAATTGATTTGAAAACTCCATCCCATGTTGCAAGATAAAGAATATTGCTATTTTTTGGATCTATCACCATAGAGTTAATTCTAAAATTTGTTAAGCCATTATTTATCTTAAACCATGAATTACCTTGATTTGTAGATTTATAAATTCCACTCCATGAAATTGCATATAAAATATTTGAATTTTTTTATCAATTTTTACGAATTTTATTTTTTCTGTTTCAAGTCCATTATTTATTAAAGAGACACTAGCACCTCATTTGTGTTTTTTAGAACTCCACCATTTTCTGTTGCAATATAAATTATTTTTGAGTTTTTCTCATCAATTTCTACTGAATTGATTTCTTAATCAGAGAGCCCAATGTTTTCCCATGTTTTACCTGAGTCAACTGATTTAAAAAGACTATAAGTTGTTGCATAATAAATTATGCTTGAGTTTATCGGATCTATTTCAAAATAATTTATATAACCACAATAAATTTCATCAGTCATTTTAACCCAATACCCTTCTTGTGCATTAATGAATTTATCAATAGTCAATAAGCTCAAATTTAATAAAATAAAAAATATAATTAAAATAGCAAAATTTTTTTAATATTAATTTATCACCTCCAATTTTTAATATTTTTAAACGCTTATATTGAAATTATAACAAAAATAAAAAGCCCTGGATTCAATACCAGGGCTAAGTAAAAGATTAAATCTAAATCTTTTAATTTTTACTTTTCAAGTTTTTTGTGACACAACCACCAATCGATACACTCAAATTCACCCTTTTTTGCTCTTTCAAATCTTTCCATAGCTGTTTTTACATCTTTTGCTGGTGGAATAATTACATGATCTTTTCCTACAACTTCACTATCTGGCCATTGTGCAGGCATTGCAACTCCATATTTATCTGAAACTTGCATTCCTTCAACTGCTCTTAGAATCTCGTCGATATTTCTTCCTAACTCTTGTGGATAATAGAAGATAATTCTTATTATACCCTTATCATCAACAACAAAAACTGCTCTTACAGTATTTGTTCCTTTTCCAGGATGAATTAAACCAAGTTTATTTGCAACTGCACCTGTGTCAGCAATTATAGGAAATTCAATTTGAACTCCTAATTTTTCCTTTATCCACTCTTCCCATTTGATATGAGCGAAAACTTGGTCAACTGATAAACCAATTAATTCACAATTTAACTTTTCAAACTTTTCATACCTTTTTTGAAAAGCAACAAATTCTGTTGTGCAAACTGGTGTAAAATCTGCTGGATGAGAAAAGAGGACAAACCATTTACCCTTAAAATGATCAGGTAAAACTATCTCACCATGTGTTGTTAAAACTTTCATTTCAGGAAATTTGTCACCTAATAAAGGCATTCCATTTCTTTCTTCACAGCAACTCATAATTCACCTCCTCATTTGTAATTATATCAAATTGAAAATAATTTTCAAAATAATATCCCAAAAATATATTAAAATTAAATTATGAAAATAAAAAAGGGAGTTTTACCATTAGCAGGTTTAGGAATAAGATGGCTTCCAATAACTAAATCACAACCAAAGGAGATGTTACCTATTTATGATAAACCCTCTCTTCATTATGTATTAATTGAAGCAAAACAAAGTTTAATAAATAATTTTTTGTTTATTACTGGAAAAGGGAAAGAATCTATTGAAGCATATTTTGATCGCTTAATCGAACTTGAAAATAAACTTGAAATGGAAAATAAGTTCGACTTATTAAATAAATTAAAGGAGATTTATGAAATAGGAAATATCTATTACATTAGGCAAAAAGAGCCAAGAGGACTTGCAGATGCAGTTTATTTAGCAAAAGATTTTGTTAATAATGAACCATTTGCATTGCTTCTTGCAGATGACATTTTTATCTATAAAGAACCGCCACTTCTAAAGTTGATAAAAATTTTTGAAAAATTCAATGGGATAATTATTGGGGTAAAAAAAGTTGATTATGATAAAGTTCAAAATTATGGAATAATTGAGGGTGAAGAGATAGAAAAAGGTTTATATAAAGTGAAAAATCTCATTGAAAAACCAGATAGAAACGAAGCCCCCTCGAATTTAGCGATTATTGGAAGATACATACTTTTGCCAGAAATTTTTAATGTTATACCAAGTTTAAAACCAGGGAAAAACAAGGAATTACAATTAACTGATGCAATTAGAAATTTGTTAGGAAAAGTTGATACTTTTGGATATGAAATAGAAGATATACATTTTGATATTGGAAATAAAGTTGACTATATCCTTGCAAACATCTATTTTGCTTTAATGGATAATAATATAAGCGAAGAACTAGTTTTAAAACTCAAAAAAATATATAATGAATTTATCAAATAAAATAAATTGGAGGATATTATGATTTTGGGTTTAAAAATTTATGAAGAATTTAAAAATATAAAAGAAGTAGTATTATTAGAAACAAGTGAAAAACTCAAAAATTTATTGCCAGAGAATTTTAAAACCAAATATTTAGAGGATATCACAAAAAGAGATTTGGCTTATAATTACGATCATCTTGCCATATCTTTTTCTTATAATGATAAAACAATTTTTTTAAAGTATTTAAATTGGTTGAGAATATTATTCGATAATTACAAATTAAAATTTGAAGGTGTTTTAGTGCGTTATGAATTGTTATTAGAAATTTTCAAAAAATATCTAGATAAAGAAACAATAGAAAATTTAGAAAAAATCTATAATGATTCACTAAGGGAAATAGATAAAATAGAGGAAGAAAAAATTACAACTAAATTTGAAGATTATTTTGATGAATTTTTAAACTACTCATTGAGTATGAAAAAAGACAAAGCATTTGAATTAATTAATAATCTATTGAAAAAAGGCATAGATATTAAAGATATATAAATTGAAATATTTCAAAAAACTCTTTATAAAATTGGTGAACTATGGCAGAAAAATAAAATTACAGTTGCAAATGAACATTATGTCACAAATTTAATTCAATGGATTATATCCAGAATTTATAAAGAATTTATAACATATAATCCGAATGCACCTAAAATAGTTGTTATATGTTGTGAAAATGAGCTTCATGAACTTGGAGCAAGAATGGTTGCAGACTTTTTTGAGTTTGATGGTATGGATTCAATCTTTATTGGTTCTAATACGCCAATTGATGCAACTATCCAATTTATAAAAGATAAAGATTTTAAATATTTTGCATTATCAACAACATTAACTTTAAATTTACCAAATTTACATAACTTGATTAAAAAAAATGAAAAGTGTAAAAAATGATGCAAAAATTATTGTTGGAGGAAGAGGAGTTATAAATAAATCAATTGCAGAAGAAATTGGTGCTGATGGTTATGGTTCTGATGCTTCACAAGCAGTTAATTTAATTAGAGGTTTTATAACTTAAAATGTATTGGATAATATGTATATTAGATAAAAATGGTGAATTAGAAAAATATTTTACCAATATTGATTTTAATTTTGAATCAAAAAATTTTTTTTGTTTATAGATTTTCATGGAAAAAATTATGAGGAAATAATTGAAAATTTTAAAAAAGAAAAAGTATTACCTCCTACAGAAGTTTTTTTTAAAACAACAAATGATGAATTTTTAGCAACAATATCTGGTATTGATATTGAGGATAAATTAATTACCTTTATTGTTGAGAACAAAATTAATGAATATCTCAATTCATACAATTTCTTTCTTGGTGACCAAACAGATATAATTAGAGATTACTCAAAGTTTATAGCAAATTTAAAATTTGAACAAGAAAGATTATTGAAAGAGAGTGCAGAGTTGTTAAATGAAATAGCAAGATTGAATAGGGAATTATTGAAAAAGACAAAAGAGTTAGAATTTTTATCTTATCATGATCATTTAACAAATGCATACAATAGAAAATATCTTGATGAATTTATTATATCTGATTTCAAAAGAGCAATTAGATATGATGAAGATCTATGTATTGTATTTATTGATATAGATAACTTTAAAACCATCAATGACAAATATGGACATAACTTTGGAGATGAGGTTTTAAAAAATTTTGTTAATACAATAAAAAATTCAATAAGAAATGACATTGATAAATTGATAAGGTATGGTGGTGATGAATTCATTTTATTTTTAATTAATACAAACAAAGAAAATGTAGAAAAAATTACAAGAAGATTAGAAAATAAATTAAATGAAAAAAACATATATATTTCATATGGAATTATAAATATTAGAGATTATAAAGATTTATGTTTAGAAGAAATAATAAAAATAGCTGAAAAATCAATGTACCAAATGAAAAATCAAAAAATAAATCTATATTAAACTGGAGCAAGAGTACCCGCAAATATCATCCACGCTAAAGCACTTTTAGAAAGTAAAGAAAGAATTATATATACTTTTTCTCCAAAAAGATAATCTTTCCACTTTCCAACTTTTTTGTATTGAAGAAAAGCATTCACTGCAAAAATATTAAAAAATACAAAAATTGTTGGTATTATAGCATAAACAAATGCAGGTGGTTTAGCATCTCCTGAACTTAAAGCTCCATAAAAATATAAAAAGATAACAACCCATGGAATAAAACCAGCAATACAACCATAAATGAATGATATCCAGTTTGTTCTATTTGTATATTGATTATGATATTCAAACATAATTCCAAAAAGATTCATTGTCGCATTTAGACTAAATATTAATATAAGAGCACCAAGATCCCACAATCCAACAAGCATACCAATTAGTACAATCATTAATGATGAACTTAATGCATACTCATAAAATCTTATTGGATTCATCCCTTTTTTAAGATTAGCAACATAATTTTTATAACCTATTGTTGAAAGATAAAAATGAGCAACTGCAGAAATTAATAAAAACATTGCAACTGCTGGGCCAAATCTTAAATTGTAAAGAAGTTGTGGATTAGGTTTAAGTGTAAATGTACTTAAATCAAAAGATAGATAATTAGTAAAAATAGGATAAGTTTTGTCATTGCTTAAAACAATCATAAGAATTCCCTGAATAAGATGTAAAAATCCCATAAAAAGATTAAATCTTTTTAAACCTAAAAACTTTTTTTCATCATTCATCATAACCTCCATGTTTTATAATTATAGCAAAATTAAATTTTTTTAAAATAATTAAACAAGATTATTATTTATGTCAAATAGATAATTAAAATTTCTTAAATTTTATAATAAAATCGTTGTCTTAAATATATATTATATAATTTAAAATTCGTTAAAAATTTGGAATTGAAAAAATTTATATTTATCCTAAAAATTTTCTTATAAGAGAGGATTTTAACATTAAATCTATCATGCTATCATATTTATTATTATGTATTGAATCGATTATTGAATTAACAATTTCTTTGTGATTTTGATTAGGATAGAAATTAATATCTAACTCATACAATTTATTTTCTATTTCATTAGGGATAAACGGTGAATCAAAATTTATATATCTAAGTGAGTCCTCCAAATCGATTTTGAAATTTTTATAATAAATCTTCAAAATGTTAAAATCATCTCTATTTAAAGAATTAATTCCTAATAACTTTGGTGGAAATCCTAATGAATAAATAGAACAAACAAATGGAATTGCTCTTGGAAGTTTAACACCAAAATTTTCTCTTGAATATCCAAATAAACCTATATGTAATTTCCTTTTTCTTCTTTTTGGTACATATTTTGAAATAAAATTAATAATTGGAGCTAAATCTATAATTTGTTTTTGATATTCTTTTGAGTATTTGTCTATTATTTCAAGAACTCTTTTTTCATCAATTTCATCAGGTGAATTAAGTCAACTATTCTTAATCTGATGTATTGCATTTATTACTATTTCAGGTGCGTAGTCATATTTAAATGATGATTGTATAGTGAATGTGTAAACTCCTTTATATTCATCTAAAACTTCTTTAACTCTATAAGGATTTAAATTTCCTCTAAAAGGCGAAGGTCCTGTTCCTAAAATCGGATAAATTTCAACACCCAAATCTTTTGATAGATTAAATATTCTTTTAAGTGCTATTTTGTTAATTAAAACAGCACTAATTAAACCATAATTTAAAGCAGGATCTGATCTTGCAAAAAATACTCGTTGATATTTAAGTTTTTTATCTTTTAGATATTCTTTTAATATTAAATTTGAATTCAACAAATGGTGAAGATCTTCAAATAATGGAATAATGTTTATTTCTTTTGGTCTAATTTCACCAATCCATTCACAAATTTTAATATCTCCATCAAATAAACACTCATTTTCTTTTTCAACAACAAATTTTTTATAGTAATAATAAATTCTATTCAAACTATCTAAACTTGATGTCATGGGGAGTATAACCTCGAAAATAGGAGGAATATCTTTATTGTAAAATAATTTATTAGCATCAAATGACCTTGGTATGCTTTCAAGAGTTTCAATTAATATCTTCGATTCTAATTTTTCTACTTCTGGATTAGGAACTCTTAGTGTTATAAATAAATATTTTCCTAGGATTTTTTCTTTAAAAAAATTTTCGTATCTTGACAAAAGTTTTTTAACAACAAAATTATCAACCTCTTTTCCTTCATAATCCCACATCTGTTCATCACAACCAAGATGAGAAAATACATAATATGCTTCTTTTATTTCATCTTCTCCCCCCATTTCTGAATTTTCAGCAAAAAAAGGAGGATTAACATTGTCAGGATGTTGAGTGCTCATACATCTCGGAATCTTACTAATCATAATGTTATTAAATATACAAAATAATAAAAATTAAGTCAAATATTTATATTTATTTTATTATTTCAATTTTAGTAATTTCAATTGGTTCTCCCCACATATAAATTGTGAGTATATCATTTCTAATTTTCCCCTCAAACTTTACTCTCACACCATCAATTTTAAATTCTTTTGATAAGTTAATTGGTAAATAATTTTTACCATCATCTCCAACTATTCCATAAAATCCACCTTCTAAATTTATAAATTTAACTGTTCCTTTTAAAACAATCTCCTCGTCTCCTTTTATCATTCTTATATAAAAAATAAGAGATGTTATACCCAAAACAATCAAAATAACTAATAAAATAAATCTTTTTCTATTCATAGCTGACCTCCTTCATTAAATTAAACATAAAATTTATTTAAAAGTTTCAAAATTTTTAAATTTTTAATAAAAAACCATTTTCTTTAAGCCAATTTTCTTTTGATTTGTACTGAGGTAAAATTTTTGAAATTTCATTATAAAAACTTTTGTTATGAGTTTTATTTATTGTATGAACTAATTCATGAACAACTATATAATCAATTATTTCTAATGGAGCCATAACTAACTTATATGAAAAATTTAGATTGTTTCTATTGGAACATGAACCCCATCTTTTATTTGCACTTGTTATTTTAATTTTATTATATTTAAATCCAAATTTCTCAGCATAGAATTTAACTCTTTCAGAAATAATATCCTTTGCTTTGTTTTTATAAAATTTTTTGAAAATCTCTCTTGCCTTATCTCTTTTAGATTTTTTTAAATAAAATCTATCATTAAATATAAGAGACAATTTTTGTTTTTCAACTAATTTCAAATCATAATAATTTCCTAAAAATAAAAATTTTTCTCCATCTACAAAATTTTTTGGTTTAAATTTCTCTTCTCTATCTTTTAATATTTTTAACTTCTTTTCAATCCAATTTTTATGTTTTAAAATAAAGTTTATTATATCTCTTTCTTTAGCCTTTAAAGGTGCTCTTAAAATAATCTCTTGATTATCAACTATTTCAATGCATAAACTTTTTCTTCTGCTTTTAACTATCTTTATTCCATTTAAATCCATATAGAAATTATAATATTTAAACATAGGGATTAAAAAAACAGATTGAATTTCTTGAAAAATTTTATTTTTTTGGGTATAACATAATCAGAATTTATGAAAGAAAAAGAAATATTTACAGCTAAAAAATAAGTGAACATTTACCTATTGATGAAAACAAATTCTATTTACCTTCTGAGATAACGCAGATTATCTTAAAAAACAAACTAATCTCAACTGAACTTGCCCCTTATCTAAAAATCTCTAGTTTGTGGCACTTTAATAAAGATTTAATTGATATATTAGAAACCACTGGAAAGAGCATTAAAATTACTGGGAGTTTTATATAAAGAGACAGAGATAAATAAGGAGATAACTATGGAGAGCATTAAAAAATTTCAAGAACTACTCAAAGAAATTTTTCAATTCGACACCTCAGACCTTGATTTTGGAATTTATCGGATTTTAAATTATAAACGAGAGCAGGTTAAAAATTTTATTGAAAAAGACCTTGTAAATAAAGTTGAATCTGCTTTTGCCAAACATAAGGACGAAAGGTTAATTAATATTAACCAGAGGTTTGAAGAGGTAAAGGAAAAGATTGTTCAAAGTTTAGGTAATGATGCCTTCACTCCAACCAGTGAATTAAAAGAGCAATTTAAGAATACACCGCTTGGGATTGAGTATCTATCAATAAAAGCACAAAAAGAAGAAGTAGAAGCAATTGATGAAATAAAGCTTCAGGTATTTAATGACCTATATAGTTTTTTCTCAAGATTTTACGAAGAAGGAGATTTTGTCCCCCAATATCGCTATTCAATCAAAGGACACAAATATGCCATTCCCTACAATGGTGAAGAGGTAAAACTATATTGGGCAAATTCTGACCAATATTATATCAAAACTGGACTTCTTTTTAGGGATTATACATTTAAAACTGATGATTATAAAATAATCTTTCGCATTGCTTCTGCAAAAGAGGAGTTAGGTTCAAAAAAGGCAACAAAAGAAAGATTTTTTGTGCTTGACGATGAAAATCCTGTAGAGCAAATAGATGATAAAACTTTTATAATCAGGTTTCAATATAGAGAATTAGATGAAAAAGAAGTTAAGAGTTATCAAATAGAAGGAGGCAGTAACACTTCAAAACAGGAAAAAATAAACCAGTGGTCTTTTGAGGAAGTATTAGAAAAGATTTCAAATATAGAACTGAAAGCACAACTCACTAAAGAGTATAAAAACGAAAAACCACTTCTTTTATATCAGATTTCAAGATTTACTGCTAAAAACACAAAGGATTATTTTATTCATAAAAACCTGAAGAAATTCTTGTCTGAGCAACTTGATTACTTCATTAAGGCAGAAGTTATATCCATTGATACACTTGAAAATGAAAAATTTTTAGACAAGCATATTACCAGAGCTAAAGTAGTAAGAGAAATAGGAGAAGATATAATTGATTTTCTATCTCAGATTGAAGATTTTCAAAAAAGGTTATGGGAGAAAAAGAAGTTTGTATTAAAAACAGAATATGTAATCACGACAGATAGAGTGCCAGAGGAGTTTTATGATGAGATTTGGAAAAATGAAAAACAGAAAAAAGAATGGGAAGATTTGGGATTTGATATATCAGAAGAGAAAAACGGATTATTTGAAACAACAAGCAAAGAGCTATTAAAAAACAAAAAACTACCAATAGATACAAAATATTTTAGTCAAGAATTTAAAGAAAAACTTCTTGAAAAATTAACTGAAAAAGCAGATTTAGATGACCTATTAGATGGTTTACTCATCAAAAGCGAAAACTGGCAGGCATTGAATTTACTTTTGGAAAAGTATAAAGAGAAAGTCCAGA
>CAZXJJ010000002.1:17252-278667 GCA_964640995.1 uncultured Caldisericota bacterium | reverse complement strand
AAATACTAATTTATTTTTATTCTTTGAAATCATATAAATTAAAGAAATTATAACATAAATTGTTTCTTTTAAAAATTTTAAATGATTCAAAGGTTCTTTTAAACCATAAGTAATTATAGAAAAAGATAGATATTGATAATACCCAGGTAAAAAGCACTTTAGAATGAAATGAGTATATTTCGTATTCGCCACTATAATAAAGTGTTGGTATGAACCAAACTAAATTTGATATAACCATTAATATTCTTTTAATAAAAATTTCTTAAAACTTAATATTTATTTTAAGAAATACATAAATGATGAGTGGAAAAAAGAAAATCAGGTCATTAAATCTTATTCCACCAATTAAACCATAAAATATTGAGAGTAAAGTTATTTTTTTAGTTAGTAAAGTTAAATACGATAATAAACCAATTAAAAGCGTTGAAAGTCCTTCAGATGAATAAATGTCTTCAAAAGTTCCATAAAACCAAAAAATAGAGGTAAAAAAAAATATCACTGTCGCTAAAAATGAATATTTTTAATTTTTTAATAATTTCAAGAAAAATTAAAAAATTAACACTGTAATAATCGAAAATATTAAAGATAAAATTTGTAAAGAAATTAATTCATCTTTGACAAAAGAAATTAATTCATCTTTGACAAAAATAAAAATTATCTTACTTAATAACACTGGAATAGAATACCCTGATGGATGTGGTTGGTCAGCATAAATATTAAACTTTTTGATTGCTAATGCAAAATTTATTGTGTCCCACTCATGTAAAAAATCTTTAAATAGAAAAAATTTTAGATAATATTGTTATTATTAAAATACATACTTTAAAATCTATTTTTTTTAATTCATGAATATCTCCGCTAATAATTAAATAGTTTTTCATTAACTCTATCAAGAATATATGTTTTGCCATTATTTATTAATAAGGAATAAGGTCTAAATGTTTTCAATCTATCTAAATAATTGTATGAAAATGAAAAAAATGGAATTATTTTTATTTTCTCTTTTTTTAAAATATAAAAAAATTTTTATATATCTCCTATTAAAATTAAATCATCTTTTAAAAAATAGAATTTATTTAAATAAACTTTAAAATCTTTTATATCAAAAATATTCAAATTCTTTATTGAATAAGAATTTTTTTCCATAAAATTTATAAATTTTACTTGAATTTCTATTAGACAGATACAAAAATACACTATCACTATCTATTAAAGCATTATACGATTTTATTTTTATTTTTTTAATTGGAACGTAATATTTACTTATAACAATTAAATTGTTTTTATTAATGTAATAAATTGCTCCATTATAATTTATAAATATATGTAAAATTTTTGGCAATTTGAGATTTTTAAATTAAATTGTTTAAAATCAAATAGATACCTCTTGACAAAAAATTAATATATATGTAAAATATATCTAAACTGTGAAATTTAATTTTTCTAAAGACCAAGAGGGCAAGGATATCATCTCTCAAAAGATGGGCGCCATGGGAGAAGATGGAGCCTGGTGGCGCAACCGGCTTGGTCAAATAAATTTTTATTTTAATGGCGCCAAATAAAGGAGGTAGAAAAACAATGTGGAGAAAAGGCAAGGGTTTTACCCTTATTGAGTTAATGGTTGTTATTGCAATTATCTTGATTCTTGCTCTTATTGCTATTCCAGCATATAGGAATATGCAAAATAGAGCAAGAAAGTCAAGAGTTCAGAGTGATTTAAGAACACTTGCAAATACCCTTCAGATGTTTTATACTGACTGGAATCAGTATCCTGTTCAAACAACAAGAAGTAGATTAGTTAATAACAGTGGCCCAGGTGCAGAGCTTACTGGTCACCAAAGTGCTGTGATAAATGTTTCAACAGCAGTAAGTGCAACTGGAGAAAGAGGTGGAATTGTGTACATTGAGAGATTACCAGTTGATCCTTTTGATCCCGCTAACGGCTCTTATTTTTATTTCAGTGACGCTAATGGAACTGCATATGTATTATATTCACAAACCACAGCTCCTAATGAATATATTTACAGAGATTCTGTTGGAAATTCTGGAGTTTTAACACAAGAGCCTCCATTACCAACTCCATAACATTTTAAATTAACACAATAGCCTGATTTACCAAATTAATAACATTTTAAAAAGTGTAGATTTTGATAAATCAGAGGAAGTTTTTTAACTTCCTCTGATTTAATAATTTTGATAAGATGATCAAATATATAATAAATATAAATAAAAAAGGAATTTCACTTATTGAAACAATTCTTGCAATTGTAATATTGGTTTTTCCTATTTTTGCAACCTTATCAACTGTTTCGTTTTTAAAGAATCAAATTCATAAAAGGAATTTAGAACTTCTAGCAGAAAATCTCACAAATTATATTTTAGAAGATTTAAGAGGGAGAAAATTTTATTATTATCCTGGAGAGAATGTAAACGAAAAAAATAATTTACAAAGATTATATGAAATTTTACCTCAATCTTTTATTCTTCCAAATGGTTCAGATCCTTTTGGTTATCCTGGTGAAAGAATAATGAAATATTCATGTGTTAATGATTGGAATAGTGATACTGAAATTTATGATAAGAATAATCCTTCTTATATATATCCATACGTTGAATTTCCATCAGATGATTCAAGAAAATTTTATAATACATTTAAAGTTGAGTTATATTTAACAAGGTTTATTAATGCTGAAGTCGACGAACCAATTGAAAGTATTGATCCGTATAAGTTTATTTATAAAATAGATGTTGTTTTATTAATTGAAGATCCAAAAAGTTCCTATACAAATATTATAGGAACTGTTCAGGGTTTGAGAAGATTTACTGTTGCATCTACACAGGTTACATACCATGAACCATAAGAAAGGTTTTACACTTTTAGAACTGTTAATAGCTATATCAATATTTTCAGTTATTATGATAGGAATTTATCCGGCTTTTTCACAAATTATTAGTTTTAATCAAGAAAATTACATAAGAAATTCTTTGATGGATAATCTAAGAGCTGGAATGGACCGAATTTCAAGAGAATTAAGAGAAGCAACGTGGATTGATCTGAATGATGGTGAAGAATCAAATGGTTATATTATTTTAAGTAAAGTGAATCCTAATGAACCATCCAGTGGTTATGAGACGATAAAATACGAACTATCACCTTCATCTTATTCAATACAATTCTTTGTAGAAGGAAAAGAGATAAAAAGATTTGTAAGGAATGAAATAGAAAATTCTTGGATGGGAGGTAATCCTGTGACTGAGCCTGCAATTTATAGTTTAAAATTCAAGAGAAATGGTCAGATAATAAGAGTTGAAATAATTACTAAAATTTTTTTAAGACCAGGAAAACCACCACAAGATTATATTTATATCACTAACATAACAGTAAGAAATCCATTATAATATTTTATATATAATTATATTAACACATATGTATGGAGGTGATTAGAAATGTTTTTTAAAAAAGGTTTTGCATTAATTACAGTTTTAATAATTTCAGCTATATTATTTGGTGTTATAAACTTTACATTTATAGCTGCAAATAGAAATTTAAACTTGAAATCAATACTGCATTTATCCAAAACTTCACTTACTACAGCAGATGCTGGTTTGGAGGAGACTATTAGAGATATACAAAGTAAACATTTTGATAACATAGGCTTATATTTATTGAAACTATATAAAAAAAATCTTGATACTCAACCAATAATTTTCAATTATATTGATCAAAATTTTAAAAATGAAATATTTAAAGATCCAAGAACTGGCAATTATATTTTAACTAGAGCTAAATATTTTTTAGACTTTTCCTTTTATGATTTAGATGATGAAGGAAATCCTGTTCCTAAAAAGTGGAGAGATTTAGATCAAGATGGAGTTATTGATGAAACTGAGATAACTCTTGCCGTTGAGAATCCAGAAATTACAGTTCAAGAATGGGTCATTCAATATATTGGGTCATTAACAAGACCAGATGATGATTCTAAAATTACAGCGATTGCTAATGATATTCAAGATGCCTATAACCAATGGATGAGTTATCTTTGGGGAATAAATTGGAGAGCAGGTTTTATAACAACAGATAGTGGAGATGAACTCGGCGAAATGGAAAAAATGGTAAAAGATATTGGTGCAGATGATTTACAACCAAATTGTCCTGATAATTTGAACATGATAATTAAACCATATGACCTTGATAATCCTGTATCAAATGAAAATTATGAGGGTCTAATTGTTAAAACTGCTGGAAAAATCGATACTAGTGAAAATTCTCCAAGAAGAGGTTTAATAATATTAACTTCTATCGGTTATTCATTTAATCTTCCTGTTCCAAGAAATGAGTATGAAACAGTAATTAAACCCAGATTAAGATTAGTTTGCCCAAGACCAAATGATCCTGAATACCCTAACCACTATATAAATGTTTTAGATTTAGATTCAATAAATAATTCATTGAAACTAGCTGGATCAAAATATAGAGTAACACCAATGAAAAGAGGCATAAGAGGTGAATTAGAAGTAAAATATGAAGCATCATCAGATAACATTATTCAAACTTTAAGAGAAGCAGAACAAGTAACAACAATAACTTTTCAAGATCAAGTAAGTTTTTCCGATTATCTTGTCGCTTCACATGAAACAGTTAATTTTGGAAATCATGAAGAGGTGCATGGACCAATTAGAAGTAATGGAAGTATAAATTTTTCAGGTAAAATTTGGGATACAATTACAGCATCAGGTTGGGTAAGAGATTATATAACTTTTGGTCCTTATGCAAATCAACACACAGGAGCATTTTATTTTAATTTAAATGGGATTGAATATAAAATTCAACCATTTAAAAATTCTAAAGGTAATTCTCCTAATATGGTTCAGGTAACAATAACACCACCTTTAATAAATAATAACCAACAATATAATACTGTTTATATAGTTAAAAAACCAAATTCTGAAGAATATTATATTGATCTATCACCTTGGAATACAACACAAAATTATGACATTTTAGTTTATAAACAACAACAAAGCACAATGGACTTTTCAAGAGTACAAAGTGCTGGAGATGCTATTAAAGTAATAGCACAAAATACTGGTTATTATTTTAATGGAACTTCTAAAGCAGTTGAATTGCATTTTTTACAAAATGGAACTATTCAAATCAAAGAAGGAAATGGGCCTACGAGAATTCTGCCAATGCCAACGAATGCTCCTATCACCTTACCTAATGGAACAGTTTACCAAGGTGGAGTTATATATGTTCAAGGAGACGTAACAGTTAGGGGTAAAGTTAATGGTAGAGTAACAGTATATGCTTCAAGAGATGTTCGTATTGAATCAGATTTGACTTATGTTCATAGTCCAGTAATTTACGAAAATAAAATACCAAATTATATTCCAGATGCTCTTGGTTTAATAGCATATAGAAATGTAGTAATTGATAAAAATGCTCCTGAACACTTAAGAATAGACGCAGCAGTTTTAGCACAAACTGGTTGGTTTGGGATAGATCCAGATGCAAATTGGCATCCATATAACTCAAAAGGCCATGTTCTTGATTTTAGAGGTTCACAAACCTTTTTTGATGCAGACTGGGCTCCAGCAATTATAGGTAGTAATAATAGAGTTAAAGGATATGAAACTCAATTAATTTATTATGATTATAATTTAAGAATGGCAAGACCGCCCATGTTTCCAACATTAGGGGACGAAGTAATTACAAGAACTCCAATAACTCAAACTAGTAATTATGATGATGTGAATATAGTAGGGCCTCTTAAATCAACTTTATTTGGAAGAATTTTATGGAGAGAAATGGTTAATCCTCCATAATTAATTATATTTTATAAGGAGGTTAGGGATGGTAGTGGTTTACCATCTATATATTAATTATGAATAAAAAAGGATTTACATTAATTGAGATAGTTATAACACTTGCAGTTCTTTTAGTTTTATTAGGAGCAACTTTTTATTTATCTCCTAGGTTTATTATGAGACAAAAAATAAGAAATAATGCATGGCAGATTTTAAATGATATCAAAGAAGTTCAAGAGAGAGCAAGAGCTCAACTTGAGAGATTAAGAATTGAGTTTGATATAAACAGTGGAACATATAGATTTGAAAAAAGAAAAGGGGCATTTAATACTGGAACAAATGAAAATATTGTTACAAAAAAACTTGATTCAAGAATTAATTTTAAGAGCATAAGAATTGGAAATACAACTTATGGAACAGGGGTAGCAACTTATATGTATGATGAGTGGGGAGTACCTAAAAAAGTTGATAATACAGAAAATATTGATGTTTTAATTATTATTGAGACACCTGTTTTAAAAAATGTTGAAGGACAAAATTTATCTGTTGAAATTACTGTTGCACCTGGCACAGGAACTTTAAGAATGTACGGACCAAAATAAAATTTAAAATTATGACTTTAATTGATTTTTTGAATAAAGAAAAATTAATAAGGAAAAAATTACTTGAAAAAAATTTAAAGAAAATTATTAAACAACTAAAAGAATTAGGAGCATTAAAAATTTATTTGTTTGGGTCTTTTTAAGAGGTGATATGAATTTTTAAAGCGATTTAGATTTATTTTTAATAATGCCAGAAAATAAAAGTGGGAAAGAGTGGTCTAAAATAATTTATAAGAGTGTAGAAAAAGATGTTGTGGCTAATTTTATTGTTTTAAATTTAAAAGAATTTGAAGAAGAAAAAGATTTTAACCCTTTAATAAAAAAATCTATCTCTTTTTTTGATGGTGTTCTATAGAAAAATTTAAAGTCAAAATTATTTGTTAAAATAGTTTCTAAAATAAGAGGAATAGTTTCATTAAGATTTGTCATTCCTTTAGAAATGTAATATGAATAAAAGGTTAACTGAGTATACGCTTTTTAAGTTTTTTTTAGAAGTAGATATATTATCCTATTTAACATTGAGTCATAGAAATATTTTTTTAAAAAATTCTCATCATTTTCATTTATAACTTCAATATTTCATCGAAAAATAAGTAAATTTTGTCAAAATTAGTTATTTTATTTTTTAAAATATCTTTTTTATATTCATCTAAAATTTAATTTATATCTTTAATTTCCTCATCGAAAGAGAAATATAAAATCTTAAATTTATCAACCTTTTTTGAGTAATTAGATAGTCGATTATTTGTTATAATAGATTGGTTTTTCTAACCCTTCTTTGACCCTTAATTGCAATTATTTGCCTTTTATCAAGATAATTTATAATTTCATAAGAGAATTTCCTTCTCTTACCTATTAGTTCTTTCTTAACATAACCTTTTTTAAACCAATGATTCCACTTATCCAACATATTTCAATCATAAATATTACACATGTACAAAAAATTTAAAAATTTGTACATTACAATGTACATGAATTTTTGAGATTTAAATAATAACTATTACAATATATTTATGTTAAAATTATATTAAATTATGAATAGATATTTAGATTGGTTTGAACAAGCAAAAATTGACTTCGAGAAGGCAAAAAAAGATCTTGAAGGTGGTTATTATGAGTGGTGCTGTTTTACTTCTCAGCAAAGTGGCGAGAAAGCTGTAAAAGCATTAATAATGAAGTTAGGTTATACTCCATGGGGTCATTCTATAACTAATTTATTGAAATTATTGAAAGATAAAATTGAAATTCCTGAAGATATAATAGAGAGTTCTCAATTGCTTGATTCATATTACATTCCAACAAGATATCCTAACAGTTTTTCCGAGGGAAAACCCTCTGATTACTATAATAAAAAATTAGCCGAGGAGGCAATTAATGCAGCATATAATATCATTAAATTCTGCGAAACTAATATATTTAAATAGAGAAGAAGTTATTAATCAATTAAAAAAATTAGCTTTAAAAATTAAATTTGATGAAAAAGAAAATTTTGTAGATATGATTTTATTTGGTTCAATAGCCAAAGGTACACATATAGGTACAAGCGATATTGATATTGTGATAATTTTAAAAGATTGTAATTTAAATTTGTTTGATAGAATAAGGAAATTTTTAAAATATTTTGATATTAACATTGGAGTTGATTTATTAGTTTATACAGAAAAAGAATTCGACAAAATGAAAGATGAAAAAAATCCTTTAATTTTAGAAATAATTTCATCAGGCATTTCTATATTAAATTGATTTTTGCCTAAAATGTAAAATTTAACATATCTTGAAAAAATTGTTTGGTTTTTGATAAAATGATAAAAATTTTTTAATTATTTCGGTTTTTTTGGATGTTTAAAAAAATAGGTTTTAAAGAGAGTAAGGGCTATACTTTAATAGAATTAATAACAGTTATAACAATAATTTCAATTCTCTCCTATGGTGTTTTTACTCTTTCACCTGCTTTAATTGCAACTCAAAGATTAAGAAATAATGTATGGCAACTTGTTAATGATTTAAGAGAAGTTCAAGAAAGAGCAAGAGCACAACTTGAGAAATTAAAAATAAATTTTTATGTATATAATCCAAGTGTACCTGAATTAAATAATGTTTATGTTTTTGAATTAAGAGAAGGTGCTATTCAAAAAGCATTAAATGAAGGAAAAGGTATTGTTTATATAATTAATCATCAAGGAGAATTTCCAAATATAGTGGTAAGAAAATTTAGTAAAGGAATTGGTTTTCCATATGCTTTTGGATATACCAAAGGAATTTCAACAGATGATGGTTTAGGAACTGCAAATTCTGTTGTTTTTGGAACACAATCATCACCAAATTCTTATTTTGTTACATTTTCCTTTAATGAGTGGGGTAATCCATCTCAAGGAGGTCATATTAATTTAATTTCTAAAAAATTACTGGGAAATACAAAAGATGCTAAAGGCAATAGATTGCCAAAGGTTATAACAATTTATGTAACACCTGCAACTGGTAGAATAAGATTTATAGGTCCAAGAGATTGGAAATAACTTTTTTATTATTCCTAACATATTTTATAATTTTTAATATGTTATATGAAAAAGAGCTTGTTAGATAGAACAGAAATAAACCCAAAAATTTGTTATGGAAATCCAATTATAAAAGGAACGAGAATAATGGTTTCATTGATGCTTGAAAACCTGGCGGAAGGGCTTTCATTTGATGATATTATAAAAAATTATCCAAGCTTGACTATCGATGATAAAAGAGCTGCGATTTTAAATGCTTCAAAATTATCTAATGAAGAAATCATTCTATTAGATGAAATTTAAATTAGATGAAAATGTTCCTTCAACAATTAAAAAAATTCTCACTGAAAATGAGTTAGATGTATTAACTGTATCTGACGAAAATGTTAAATGAATAGATGATGAAAAATTGCTTCAATTATGTTTAAAAGAGAGTAGAATTCTAATCACTTTAGATTTAGATTTTGTTAAAATAGATATAAATATGGATTAATTATTTTAAGACCTAAGATGCAAAATATAACAAATATTAACAATATAATTAAAAATCAATATAATATTTTAAAGAGAGAAAGGTTAAATAATTTGAAATTTGGATAATTGATGATACTAAAATTAGAATTAGAAGATAAAAAGATTAATAGATACATATTGACAGGATTTATAAATTGATATAAAATTAAAGTGGGTGCGGGGTCAAGGGGAGCCCGACTTTAGGGATGAGGTCTTGGAAGAAAAGATAAGTGACCTACCGCACCCTTCAAAAAATGTTTTAAAATCAATCGAAAGATTTTATCTAATATAGTAATTAAATTTATAGTAAATTAAAGGTTTTATAAAAATATATAACTATAGCATTTACTAAAAAGTAACATTTAATTAATTTGTCTTAAATTAGATTAAAATGATTAAACTTCAAGCCTGAGAGATTTTAAGATAAATTTTATAACATCATCTGCTTTTTTCTCATCAGAAATTGATGCAAGATCTAGTTGTAATTTTTTTATATTTTCCTTGAAAATATTTAAATCTTGGATTCCTTTTGAAATATAATAAGTTAGGTAATATAATCCCTTAGGTCCAATGTTTTTATTTATATACTCTGAAATTTTGTCATAAATGTATCCTGGAATATTTATTAACTTATCAGATTTTTTAAGTAAACCTACTGAAAGAAGTGCATAAATAGTTTTAACAACTTTTGTTTCAGGTAAAATTGTATTTTTCATTGCATCTTCAATACTAATTGGGTTCATAAAAAGATACATAACATGCCACTCATCAGGAGATAGTTCAATATTATTTTCTGGAGGATTTGGATTCATTTCAATTATTGTGAATCTTGGAGGAATTTTTTTATAAAGATCTTTTGTTTCATCTGCAGTTCTTATTGCATCAATCATTAAAGCATCTAATGATTTTGTTATATTTTGCTTTGTGTCTATCTCTTTTAATTTAAAGGAAAATGTCCCTTCATCTATCAAAAAAAGAGCATAAAATGCTTCTTCTCCAGTTAAATTAACACAGAAAGCATCATGTATTTTTCCCTTTATTATATGAATTTCTCCTTTTATATTTTCCATTCCTTTTTTACCTTGTATATATAAAATTCCAGTTTTACCTGAATTGGAAAGTAAAGTTAAAACATCAACTAATGGAAAAGTTTCGATGTTCCCCTCAATTGCCATTTAAAAAACCTCCTTTTGTAGATATCAATTTAATTATAACAAATTTACTTCAAATATTTTCTCACAAAATCTAAATCTTCTTTTTTGTCAACATCAACTGCAATTTCAGGAAATGGAATTGGAACTGCTCTTCCTTTCAATTTTATTTTATCAACTACAACTTTTTCACAATCAGAGAGTGTTGCTTGGTGAATTGCTGCTTTAAAAATAAACCAAAATGGAAAGAGGGAAGCAAGTTTTAAAGCGGATTTTCTTGCTTCAAAAACAAGTTTTCCAAATTCAATTGCCTTAGGATAAAGTTCTTTTCTTATTAAAAATATATTTCCCATTTTAAAATATCCATCTTTAAGTTTCCAATATGTTCTTTTTGTTCCAGGATACTTCTCTTCAACATCTTTTTTGTTATTTACTAGAACATATAGATAGCAATCTGGACAAAAATCATAACAATAGTTTAATGTTTTTTTATAAATTTCTGATGTGATTAATGGAACATCAATTGGAGTAATAAGAGAATATGGCAAAGAAGCAACATCAGAAATTTTCATTAAGTTATAGACAAAATCATGTGTATCTTCTAAAAAATTGTCAAATTTATTTACATAATCTTTAAAAATTTCTTTATCTCCAATAAGAATTATTTTTTTAATTTGAGGAGTTCCTCTTAAAGAATCAATAACCCAATCAATCATTTTTTTTGAACCAATTTGAAGGAGTGCCTTATGCGACACTCCTTCTTCCTTAACCCAATCCTCTAGTTTGTCTTGCCCACCCAAAAGTATTGCTTCAACTTCCATTTCTCACCTCACTCAACAGTTACAGATTTTGCCAAATTTCTTGGCTTATCTACATCTAACCCCCTTAAATCTGCTGTATAATATGCAATAAGTTGCAATGGAACAACTGATAAAATCGGAGAAACATAAATATGAGTTTTTTCAATTAAAATTGAATCATCCGATTCTTCAACTATTCCTTTAAAATCTTCTCTTACTATTAAATAAACTTTTCCTCTTCTTGCTTTTACTTCTTTTATGTTAGATAACATTTTTTCAAAAACTCTCTCATCAGTTGAAACTGCAAATGTTGGAACACTTTCTTCAATGAGAGCAAGTGGTCCATGCTTTAACTCACCTGCAGGATAACCTTCTGCATGAAGATAAGAAATTTCTTTTAACTTCAAAGCGCCTTCTAGTGCAGTTGGATAGTCAAGTAATCTTCCAATATAAAAAGCATTGTTTAAATTTACAATTTTTTCTGCTATTTCAATTGGTTTTTTATTTTCATTTAAAATTCTATTTACTAGCTCTGGAACTCTTTCTATTTCTTTTACAATGTACTCTTCAAAATCTTCACGAATCACTCCTCTTAATTTTCCAATAAAAATTGAAAAGAGAAGAAGAGTTAAAATTTGAGCAACATATGCTTTTGTTGATGCAACAGCAATTTCAGGACCAGCATAAATTTGGAGAACCTCATCACTTTCTCTGAAAATTGTGCTTCCATTTACATTAACAACCCCTAAAGTTTTTGCGCCTAAATTTTTTGCAAGTCTAAGCGATGCAATTGTATCTGCAGTTTCGCCTGATTGAGATACAAGAATAACAAGAGAATTTTTATTTATATTTGGATTTTCATATCTAAACTCAGAAGCAACATCGCATTTTATTGGTATATCAAGAATATCAGTTAAGATATATTTTGCTATTAATCCTGCGTGATATGCTGTTCCACAAGCAACAATATGAATATCTTCAACTTTTTTCAAAAATTCAGTATCTTTTATTTCAGGAAGTACAACTTTGCCATTTTTTACTCTTCCTCTAAGAGTATCTTTTAAAATTTCTCCTTGTTCCATTATCTCTTTGAGCATGAAATGTTTGAAACCTTTTTTCTCTGCCTGTTCTAAATTCCAATTAACTTCCATTTTTTCTAAAGATATTTCTTCTCCATCCATGTTTACAACTTTAACTGAATCTTTTTTAAGAAGGGCAATCTCCCCATCTTTAAGAATTACAACATTTTTTGTATAAGGAAGAAGCGCTGGAATATCTGATGCAAGAAAATTTTCATTTTCCCCAAGTCCGATAATTAAAGGTGATTCTTTTCTTACTGCAACAATTTTATCTTTTTCTCTTTTTGAAAAAATTGCAAGAGCAAATGAACCTCTAAGGTATTTCACCGCTTTTAAAGTTGCTTCAAAAATATCTCCGTTGTAATACTCTTCAATCAAATGTGGAACAACCTCTGTGTCAGTTTCAGATTGAAAGTGATGTCCTTTTGAAATTAAATCTTTTTTTATTTCATCATAATTTTCAATTATTCCATTATGAACAACAATTATCTCTTTTTTACAATCATAATGAGGGTGAGCATTTATGTCAGATGGTGGTCCATGTGTTGCCCATCTTGTTTGACCAATTCCAAGAAAATATTCTCCATTCATATATGAATTTTTGATTTTTTCTTCAAGAAGAGATATTCTTCCTTTTGTTTTCATAAAATATAGTTCATTTCCACAAAGAGCAACACCTGCTGAATCATAACCTCTATATTCTAATCTTTTTAAACCATCTAAAATAAGGGGAAGAATATCTCTATCACCTATATATCCAACTATACCACACATAAATTTCTCCTTCTTGCTTGGTCTTCCCTTTGTTCACAGGTTACCCTGTGTTTTTGAGGAAGACCTCAAAGGACTGCAACATCCTTGAGGGCATCCGCCGAATTGTTCGATTTTACCCCTTGTTATAAAAATAAGGGGAACCCTCTTCCTCGTCACCCAGATTTTTTATCTGGGCCAGGCGCTTTTTTAAAGCTTCTTCTAAGGAGAAAGCAATCTCCTTAATCTCATCTTCCTTTTCACCTTCAACCATAATTCTGATTAAGTTTTCTGTACCTGATGGTCTAACCAAAACTCTACCTTTTCCATTTAATTTTTCATTCCATCTAATCACCTCCTTTTTAAAAATTTCATCATTCATAATTAAATTTTTATCTGTAACTTCTACATTTCTTAAAATTTGTGGATATTTTATAAACTCTTTTTTTAATTCAGAAAGAGGTTTATTTTCATTCAACATAACTTTTAAAAGAAGTAGAGATGTAATTATTCCATCTCCAGTTTTACTTTGTGGTAGAAAAATTATATGTCCAGATTGCTCACCTCCAATTGGAGCATTTACTTCAAGCATTTTATAAAGAACATTTCTATCACCAACAGGTGTTTCATAATAATTTATTTTGTATTTGTTTAATAATACTTTTAATCCATAATTACTCATTACAGTGATAACTATACTTTCAAGTTTCAAATATTTTGCCAGAATAAAAATTATCATATCACCATCAACTACTTCTCCCTTTTCATCAACTGCAATAACTCTATCTCCATCTCCATCATAAGAAAAACCTATGTCAAAATCTCTTTCTTTCTTTTTTTCAACTAAAAAATCAATGTTTGTTGAACCGCAGTTGACATTAATTCTATTTCCATCAGGAACTTCATTATAAAGAGTAAGATTTGAATTTAGTGAAGAAAAAACAAGAGGTGCAACAACTGTTGTTGCTCCAAATGCAAGATCAAGAGCAATCCTCATTCCTTTCAAATTAATTTTATTGTTTCTAATTATTTCAGAAATGTATATGTGCTTTCCTTCAATAAAATCAATGTGTTTTCCAAAATTTCTATTTAATTTAATTTCACTATCTATTAATTTTTCGATTCCTTCCTCTTCTTCCTCTGAAAGTTTAATTCCTCCTTTATTAAAAAATTTTATTCCATTATATTCAATTGGATTGTGTGATGCAGAAATCATTGCACCACCACTTTTCCCATTTATTTTAAGGAGAAGAGAAAGTGCAGGTGTTGGAAGAATTCCAGTTGTATAAACATTTACTCCAGTTGATAAAATTCCAGAAATGAGCGCTCCTTCAAGTGAATCTGAAGAGAGTCGAGGATCTTTTGAAACAATAAGGTCTCCATTAAAATAAATTCCTGCTGCTTTTCCAACTTTCAGAGCAAATTCTGGAGTAAGATCTAAATTCGCAATTCCTCTTATTCCATCGGTTCCGAAATATTTCATTATTTGATAATCTCAAAAGAGTAATTTATTTTTGCACCACTTCTTCTTAAAGTTGCTGCAGCAGAACAATATTTTGTTTGAGAAAGTTCTATTGCAGTTGAAACACTTTTTTCATCAAGATCTTCGCCCTCAAGAATATATTTTAAATTTATTTCTGTCCAAACTTTTGGATGTTCTTGTGCTTTTTCAGCATCAACTTCAATTTTAAAAGATTTTACATTTTTCCTCATTTTTGTGAGAATTGAAATTACATCCATTGCAGAGCATCCCATAAGTCCTATTATAAAAAGTTCCATTGGTCTTGGACCTTTATTTTCTCCCCCAATGTCTTCACTTGCATCTAATACAATTTTATGTTTTGAATGTGTTACCCCTTCAAAATTCATCTTATCAATCCAATTCAACTCAAAATGTTGCATAATCTTCTCCTAAAAAATTTTAAATTTTCTTTATTATAACACATTTCAAAAAGTTCTCTTCAGTTCAAATTTTTACTCAGATGTTAATCTTTTATAGGTTAAGTACATCAAAGAAAACATAAAAGCGTCGAAAAGAAGAATTATTAAAAGACCTTGCAAAAGTGGTGATAGTTCCCAACCTTTAATTGTTAAGGTTCTTATTGGATTTACTGCATAAGAAAGTGGATTGATTCTTGCAATAAATTGAAGCCATTTTGGCATTGCTTCAAGAGGAAAAAGTGCTGTGCTTGAAAAAGTTATTGGAAGAGTAAAAAAGTTAATTATTGTAAAAAATGTTTCAATTGTTTTTAAAGTTGTTCCAATTATCAAAGAGAGTCCTGCAAAAATAAAAGTGAATAACATACAGAATAAAATTATGACAACAACTCCTAAAATTCCTGTTGCAAATCTAACACCAAAGATATATGCAATAAAAAGTATTATGCTACTTTGAAGACCTGCTGCTATCATGCTTGAGAGTGCCTTTCCAACAGGAATAGCAACTCTATTTATAGGAGATGTTAAAAGTTTATCAAGATATCCTATTCTTCTATCCCAAATAATTGAACCTCCTCCAAATATTCCACCAAAAAGAGAGGTCATAATTACAATTCCAGGTGTCATAAATGAAAGATAATTAGTTGTTCCAAAAATTTGTGAAGCAAATGGATTATTTGTTAACCTGCTCATTGTGTTTCCCATGAGCCCTAACCAAATCAATGGTTGAAAAATTGTTGCAAAAATTCTTGCTTTTTGTCTAAAAAATTTAATCAACTCTCTTTTACAGATAATAAATATATCTGAAATAAAAGTAATCATCTTCTTGCCCTCCTTATTGTTATGTTTCTTCTAATTATGTCTTCTTTACTCTCTTCACTTTCTCTTATGGTTTTTCCTGTGAAATTGAGGTAAACATCATCAAGAGAGGGTCTTTTTAATCTAACAGAATCAATTTCAACCGCCATTTCTCCTGCCACTTTAAATATTTCAGGAATCAATCTATCTCCATTTTGAGTAACAATTACCTGATAAATTCCATTTTGAAGAAGTTTCAAATTTGATACACTAGGAAGGCTTTTAATTTTTTCAAGAAAAATGTTTTTATTTTCACTATCTTTTAAAGTGAATGTTATTATGTCTCCTCCAATTATCTCTTTAAGTTTTCCTGGTTTATCTATCGCTTTAATTTCACCCATATCAATAATTGCAACTCTATCACAAAGTTCGTCTGCTTCTTCCATGTAATGAGTTGTTAAAAATATTGTCATTCCGAAATTACATCTTAATTTTCTTATGTATTCCCAAATTGAAACTCTAGTTTGAATATCAAGACCAAGTGTTGGTTCATCAAGAAAAAGAATTTTTGGCCTATGTATTAATGCAAGTGATATGTCTAATCTTTTTCTCATTCCTCCAGAATAAGTTGAAACAAGATCAAATCTTCTATCCCAAAGGTTAAACATAATAAGTAACTCTTTTCCTCTCTCTTCTATCTCTTTAACTGGAATATGGTAAAGTTTTCCCTGAATATAAAGATTTTCCCATCCAGTTAAATTATCATCGACGCTTGTCTCTTGAGATGCATATCCAATTAAATTTCTTACACCATATGGATTTTTTGAAATATCTAAACCATCAACATAAACTTTTCCAGAAGTTGGTCTTAAAAGTCCAATTATTACCTTTATTGTTGTAGTTTTTCCAGCTCCATTTGGTCCTAAGAATCCAAAAATTTCTCCTTTACTTATTGAAAATGTTACTCCTTTGACTGCTTCAACTCCATTTGAGTATCTTTTTATAAGATTTTCAATTTTTATTATCTCTTCCATAAATACACCTCAAAATTTCTATTTCAAATTTATGTTTTTTAAAATTTTTAGTAAAAATAAAAATTATATACATAATGAACGATGTTTATTATAATTCTTAATCAGTTTTTGTCAAGATAAAATTTAATTTCTATGGTTTATAGTTTTTGTCATACATTGGAGAACTAAATTCCTTTTCTATATCATATGCTTTGCAATACATAGGGCTTTTATTATAAACCCTCACTTTACCTTTTGCAGTACCATAAAAAACACAACCCTTAACAAATTTTCCTGTAAAAGTTCCAGTTACAATATATCCATAATTATCATTTGTTCCAGGTTCTTTCCAAATGAAACTAAAATTTACATTTCCATTTTGATCATATGTTCCAGAAACTTCTTGATATGAACTATAGCAAGTTGACCCATCATTGGTTATTTTTCCATCTTTAAATTTGAGACATAATTTAATTACTCTTTCAGATGTTCCCCAATTACAATTTATATTGCTCCAACTTGGAGTTGTACCTATTACTTCTGAATATCCATCACATTTTGGTATAGTATTAAATAAGATATCTTTATTTGATTCATACTCATATTTTTCTCCTGTATATACAACAACTGCGCCACTTTCAATATCTTGAGGAAGTTTAACTTTTATTTCCTTATCACTCCAACTTACTATTTCAACCTGTTTATTTCCTATTAATACTTTACTTTTTGTTGTTTTATTTTTGCCAAAAGAAAATCCATTTATTGTTATAGTATCTCCACCTTTTCCTGTTGCTGGATTTATTGAAACCACTTTTGGTAATATGTTTAATGTTGCTTTTATAATAAAATAATCTCTTAAAGAAGTTTCTTCCCAAAGTGTAGCATGAATTAATATTTTTTGTTTTCCATCTTTATCTGAAATTGAATAATCTTTTAAGTCTTCAACTTTATATTCATATGAATATTGAACATTTGATGAGTTGTTTAATCTTGCCTCTATTATTGAAAACTTTTGATTATGAGAGGAAATCTTTTTTCCAGGATTTCCATCTTTTTCCTCTTCTATTGCAGTTTGAATTTCAATGTTTCTACTATAATTTGAACCATTATAAGAATTCAATTTTAATTTTAAAGTTTCAGCATCTTGAGGAATAGAATCAACTTTTTCTTTTGTTTGCATATTTAACCAGATGTAACCATCTTTTTGTTCTGATGGTTTAATTTGCAGTTGATAAAAACTTGTTAATTTTTTTGTATTAGGATGTGTTATATAAAAAGCAATTTCTCCTGCTGACATTGCATTTGTTTCATCGTTTCCTGGACAAACTAAAGATAGGGCATTGCTTGAAGAAAAACTTCCTTCTGGATAAAGAATATAATATTTTTCTGTTGCTACTTGATGTCTTCCTCTAATCCAATCCCAACTTCTAACTGTATACATCGTACCATTATCATTGTTTGCTGGTGAAATATTTTGTGGGTCATGTATTATTATTTCAGATCCTTTGTTTGTATATCCCAAAACTAAAACAGCATGTTTTCCCCAATTTAAAATTATTGGATGTCCTTTATCAAGTTCTGATAAAATTCTCCATTTTAAATGTGCAATTCCAAAATAGGGTATGTGATTTACTGTAAATCCAATTTTTTGACTTAAATAATCTCTCAAATTATTTGCATAAAGTTCTTGATTTAATCCAAAATCGTTATCCTTTGTTTTGAGTTCTTTAAGAATATCAAAAAGTTCTGAATCTGAACCACTGTATTTTATTAACATCTGAGCAGAGGTTGAAGCACATGAACCTCCAATCTGTTCATAATAAGGCATTCTTATTATTTTTTCATCCGATTTTGGAGTGTAATAAGGTGTCCATCCTATATAAACTGACAATTTTTCTTTAAAACTCAAACTTTTTGAATATAAATCAATTGTTTTTGATGAAAAAATATAATCCAATTTTTCACTTAATAAAGATTGTGGAGAAATCTTTACTTTTAATAAACCATTATTTAAATCATATTCAAACTTAAAATTATATATTTCTTGATTCTCATGATCATATCCAAAAATTTGTAGTTCATCATTTTTTAAACCTTTTGGTCCATTTGCTTGTAATTCTATCTCTCCTTTTAGTTCTTTAAGACCAGCTATCTCAAAACCTAAGGTATCAACTGTTGAAAATGAGGGATTTATTATTGACTTTAATGTTACTTTTGTATCTTTTGAAAATGAATTTGGAGGAACAATTAGTTTTGTTCCATCTGAAAGAGTAAGTTCTCCTCCAAGGGATGTGAAAATTTTTTCACCTTCACTTGATACTTTATTTATTTCAGAAGGTACCTCTAAATTGTATGTTATTGTTATTGTTTTTGTATTTCCATCCCACTCAACTGTACAACCTAACTCTTCTGTTACAAATCTTAAAGGTAACATTGTTCTTCCATTTATAATCTGAGGTGGAACATCAAGTTCTTTTAAAGTTCCATTTACTCTTGCACTCTTTTTATCAATCCATAGTTCTATTTTTGTCTCTTTTAAACTTATTGTAACTTTTCTTTCATTTCCATCCCACTCAATTATTCCGTCCATCTCTTCTATTATTGCTCTTATTGGTACTAAAGTTCTTCCTTTTACAATAACTGGTACTGTCCCTCTTCCTGGATCAATCTCTTTTTTAACACCGTTAACTGTCATATATGGGTTATTTATTTGAAGGATGATAGTTAATGTTCCCTCTTGAATTTGATTAGAATCCTGAAAAGGTACTGTATCTGATATTTTAGTTCCAGTTACTCCAGTAGCCCAGCCACTCGTCGGTCCTCTTCTCCATTTACCAGTAAAAGTTTTACAATCAGAGGAAATTGTAAATTCTATTTCACCTGCATCATAGGGCAAACTATAACTTGGTGATTCTGCCCATGTTCCTGATAAAATATTTCCAGATATAATACCTTCTATTTTTCCCTTATCGTATTCATAATTTCCTGTAATTTTATCTCCTTTTTGAATAAGATACATCTTTCCCCAACTTGTTTCCCAAGTTCCTGTCCATGTACAATCTGCCTGAACTTCTTTTTCATTATTTAAAAAAGAAATATTAGAAACTATAAGAAGAAAAGAAAGCAATAAAATTATTATGAGCAAAGCTTCTGATCTGGATAAAAATTTATTCATAAAAAACCTCCAAGACAAAATTTGATAATTATAAGATATGTATAAATTTCGAATTTATACTTATCAAATAATTAGTTATTTATTATTATAACATATTAAATAAAATTGTTTTAATTTTTTCAAAATCTTGATTTTTATCTTTTTCTACAATGTGATGATCTGAATTTAAGATATAAACTTTTGGTTCTTTTTTAAATTTTTTCTTTAAAATTTCAATATTTTCAACTTTGCTTAATTTATCATCTTTTCCAACAAAAATTATGGTATCAATATTTATCTCGCTTACAATTTTATCAACCTTTTTATTTATAATATTAATTTCATCAAATATAAATAATGGCAGTTCAAGATTTTTGTTATCTTTTTCAAAATCAACATTATTAAATTCTAAAACAGGTAAAAAACTTTTTATTTCTTCGCTTAATTTTTGAATATCTTCTTTTGATAATTTTTTTAATGGTTTTATTTTTTGAGGTAAAAAAGTGGTTAAAAAAAATATATATAGTTCTTTAAAATGATCTACTTTATTATAATATGGAGCAAATAAAATTAATTTATCAACAGGAAGTTCATTTGCAGTAAGCATTGATAACATCGCACCCATTGAATATCCAACAAGAATTCTCTTTTTGTAGTTCTTTTTTAAACTTTCTAAAAAACTCCTTTTTATATAATCTATCCAATCATAATGGTTTTTTAAGTAAAGTTCCTTTAAATTTTTACCAAAACCAGGAAGAAGTATTCCTTTGGTATCATATCCTTTTTGATTTAGCAACTCTCCTAAATCTCTCATCTCTTTTGGTGTTCCTGGAAACCCATGAACAAGAAGAGCAAAATTTCCATTTGAATTAAAGAAAAATTCTTCATGAAGTTGATTTTTAAAAATATAAATTATATTTTCAGAAATTTCATATTTTTCAATATCTTTGTTTAAATAGTGAAGTAGGTCAAAGAAGAATAAAAACGAACCTTGAATTACAACACCTATTCCATGTCCTATTAAATAGAGGTTTGATTTAAAAATTAAAATAATAATTAAACCAATTAAGATATAAACTATGTCAAGAAAAGTGTTTATTTTTAAAATATTTTTAATTTTTACTAACTCTTTTTTGTAATCATCCTCAGTTATATTGTATTTTTTATCTTCATTTAATAATCCAAATAGAGCAATGACTGAATTTATAATTCCCCAAATTAAAAATTGAATATAAAGACCTTTGAAAAAAACTCCCTTTAAGAGTAAAAATAAAAAAGAAAAAATTATACTTAATAAACCCCAAAGGAGTAATCTTTTTGATAGAACTTTTTTAAATCTTTTTAACATAAATTTATTTTATCATTATTTTCAATTTCAATTGACTAAAGTTTATAAAATAGTAAAATATATTATGATTTTGGGGAGTAGCCAAGTGGTAAGGCAGCGGACTTTGGATCCGCGATCGGTGGTTCGAATCCACCCTCCCCAGCCAAAATTTATAACCTCAAATTTTAATCTTTAAAATATCAAAACTGACTCACTCATTTGACATAATATTATCATTTACTAAAATTAATTTTGGAGGAAATAATAGGTGAATATATAATTGCATATGATGTGGGGACCAGTTGGAATAAAGCACTTCTTGTTGATAATAATGGAGTTCCAGTTGCAAGTTCAATAGATTATTATGAGATTAAATATCCTAAACTAAATTATGCTAAACAAGACCCAGATGATTGGTGGAGGTCGATTTGTAAAACTACAAAAGAGGTATTGGAAAAAAGTAAATTTAAAAAAGAGGAAATTTTGGGAAATACATTTTCAAATCAGATGCTTGGAATTGTACCTGTTAATAAAAATGGAAGATTGAGAGATGCGATAATTTGGCTTAATAACAGATCAATTAAAGAAGCAGAACATATGATGAAAAAATTTATTAGTTCAAAGATTTTACACTTCTCGCTGGTGCACCATTAACTGGGAAAGATGGAATGCCAAAACTTCTTTGGCTTAAAAATAATGAAAGAGAAATTTATGAGAAAATGGACTACTTTCTTGATGTAAATGGATATTTGATTTTTAAAACAACTGGAAATATGGTAATGGAGTTATCAAATGCATCAGTTTTTGGAATAGATTTAAAGAAGAAAGATTGGCTAAGATGGATATTTAGTTATATAGGTATTGATACAAAAAAACTTCCACCTCTCGCGAAATCAATAGATTTAGTTGGAAAATTAAAAAAGATGCTGCTAATGAGTGTAGTTTACTTGAAGGTATCCATGTTAATGCTGGAGCAGGAGATGCTTTATGTGTTTCTGTTGGTGCAGGTGCAGTTTTGGAGAAAGATGCAAATCTTTATCTTGGAACATCTGGATGGGTTGGTGTAATAATAAAAGAGCATAATGTTGGAAAATGTGGAATTGTTGTTATTCAATCAGCAGATTATGAAATTCTTTTCTTTTTGCAGAAACTGAAACTGAAGGTAAATGTTTAAGATGGATAAGAAATGAATTTTACAGAAAAGAAAGTGAAGATCCAAATATAAAAAATGTTTATTCTTTAATGAATGAAGAGGTAAAAAGTTCCACCTGGTTCAGGTTTTTTGATTTTTACACCATATCTATTTGGTGAAAGAGCACCAATTAATGATTGTTATGTTAGAGGAAGTTTTATAAATTTATGTATAAATCATAAAAGAGAGAATCTTTTAAGAGCAGTTTATGAAGGGGTTAGTTATAATATAAGATGGATTCTTTAAATTATTGACAAAAAATTGGGATTTAATATTTCATCTTTAAGAGTTATTGGTGGTGGCGTAAGAGGAGATATATGGATGCAGATAATTTCTGATATAACAGGAAAGAAAAATGAAACTTTAGAGTATCCACAAGAAAGAGGAGCAATTGGAGCGGCATATATAAGTTTTATTGGTTTGGTATTAATAAAAGATTTTAAATCTTTAAAAGAGTTAATAAGACCTTATAAATTTTTGAGCCTAATTTAGATAATAAAAAAATTTATAATTTTCTTTATGAAAATTTCAAAGAAGTTTATAAAGATTTAAAAAAATTATAAAGAAAAATAAACAGAGAAATTGAGGAATTTAATATGAGGGAATGTATATATTAAAGGAGGTTTTTAATGAATTTAGATCCATTATCTTTACCAATTGCTTTACCAGATAGTGTTGATTATGATGAGTATTTGGTTGCAACATACCTTGCTGTTTTAATAGGAAAATACCAGTAAGAAAACTTGCACCTGCACTTGCAATTGAACAGAGCACAGGATCTTGGTTTTCTCTACCAGGAGACACCAGAAGTTAAAAGAAAACACATTGCAAAAGTTATTGGGGTTTATGAAATTCCAGATTATGAATTTGAAATTCCAAAAGATTTTAGTATGAGAAATTATATTATTCAAATTGCTTTCACAGAAGTAAATATTGGTGAACAAATTCCTATGCTTCTTACAACAATTGTTGGTAATATCTCAATGGGTGGCAGAATAAAACTACTTGATGTAAGATTTCCAGAAAAATTTGTTAATGGATTTAAGGTACCAAAATTTGGAATTGAAAGGATTAGAAAATTATTAAATATTCCAAAAAGACCTCTTTTAAATAATATGATTAAACCATGCACAGGTTATACAGTTGATATTGGTTCAGAACTTTTTAGATTAGCAGCCTTAGGTGGTTGTGATATTTTTAAAGATAATGATTTGATTGCTGATGCAAGTTTTAATAGAGTTGATGAGAGAGTTAATAAAATATATGCAGATTGAAAAAGAGGTTTTTGAAATAAAGGGTGAACATACATTGTATACAGTTAATGTTACAGATTCTGTTCCTAAAATTTTTGAAAATGCAAAAAGAGCAATTGATATTGGAGCAACTGCTTTGATGATAAATTATCTTGCAGTTGGTTTTGCTGTTTTTCAGGCAATAGAAGAAGATCCAAATATCAATGTTCCAATTTTAGCACATATGGATGTTGCAGGCGCTCTTTATATGTCAGAATATTTTAGAATAACATCACATCTTGTTTTAGGAAAATTAATTAGACTTGCAGGAGCAGATAATGTTTTTATTCCTGCACCATATATGGTAAAGCGCAAGTTTTACCTGAAAAATTTATAAATAATGCAAATAATTTAAGACTTCCATTTTATCATATCAAACCAACATTCCCAATGGCTTCAGGTGGAATTACTTCTTCAATGGTTCCAAAAAAGTAACAAAGGATTTAGGGATTGATATAATAATCGGTTCAGGTGGAGGAATTCATGCTCATCCTGAAGGTCCAATAGCAGGTGGAAATGCATTTAGACAAGTAATTGGAGCAACAATGAGAGGAATTCCTCTTAGAGAAGCTGCAAAAGAATATAGGGAACTTGCAATTGCTCTTGAAAAATGGGAAGATCCTTTTGGAAAGGGCCTTGATATATAATAAACTACTTGACAAATATCAAAATTGTTATATATTTTTAAAATAATTTTTCAAAAAAAGAGGTGAGGTTTTTTATTTTTTTAAATTTTAAATTTGGAGGTAAGTTAAATGAAAGGTTTTAAATTACCAACAACTTTTATTTTAATTTGTTTACTTATTTTTGGGGTTTTATTAGGAAGTGGATGTAAGAAAAAAGTTGAAGTTGTAACTCTTACATTTGCAAAAGCAGGTGATGTTGTTAAACTTGACCCAGCAGATGTAACTGATGGTGAGTCAATAACTGTAATGAATAATATTTTTGAAGGACTTTTAAGATATAAACCAGGAACTACAGAGATTGAACCATGGCTTGCAGAAAAATGGGATGTAAGTTCTGATGGACTTACTTTCACATTTTACCTAAGAAAAGGTGTTAAATTTCATGATGGAACAAATTTCAATGCAGATGCTGTTGTTTTCTCTTTTGAAAGACAGCGCGATCCAAATAATCCATTCCATAAATATGGTGAATGGGAATATTGGAGTTGGTGTTTTAATGAAATTGAAAAAGTTGAGAAAGTTGATGATTATACAGTAAAAATTAAATTAAGTGAACCTTTTGCACCATTCTTAACAACAATGGCAATGTTTACAGTTTATATTGTCAGTCCTGCAAATCATGAAAAATGGGGAGCAGAAGCAAGTTCACATCCTTGTGGTACTGGACCATTTAAATTTGTTGAATGGGTTAATGATGATCATATTACTCTTGAGAAATTTGAAGATTATTGGGGCCCAAAACCAAAAATTGATAAATTAATATTTAAAGTTATTCCAGATGCATCTGTAAGATTACTTGAACTTCAAAAAGGAACCATTGATGGTATGGAATTTCCAAACCCAGATGATCTTGAAAAAATAAAAGGTGATAAAAATTTAACAATTTTAACTCAACCTGGATTAAACATAGGTTATCTTGCATTTAATTTAGGAAGTGATACTCCAGGTTATGATCCAAAATTAAGTGATGTAAGAGTTAGAAAAGCAATTTATCATGCAATAAATAGAAAAGATATTGTTGAACATCTTTATAAAGGAACTGCAGTTGTTGCTAAAAATCCTCTTCCTCCAACTCTTTGGGGATATAATGATGAAATAGTCGATTATGAATATAATCCAGATAAGGCAAAAGAACTTCTAAAAGAGGCGGGTTATCCAAATGGTTTTGAAACAAACTTATGGGCAATGCCAGTTGCAAGACCATATATGTTTGATCCACAAAAAATTGCTGAAGCAATTCAATCTGATCTTGCAAAAGTTGGAATTAAAGCAAAAATTGTAACTTATGATTGGGGAACATATCTTGATAAAACAGAAGGTGGAGAGCATGCAATGTGTCTTCTTGGATGGACAATGGATTACCCTGATCCAGATAATATTCTTTATGTTCTTCTTGACCCTGATGCTGCAACAGTTGGAAGTGCTGGAAATGTTGCATTTTATAGAAGTAAAAAAGTTCATGAATTAAATATGCTTGCAAGAAAAACATATGATATTAGAGAGAGAGAAAAATATTATAAAGAGATTCAAAAAATTATTCATGAAGACATTCCATGGGTACCACTTGCGCACTCACAACAGATGGTTGTTTTTAGAAACAATGTAAAAGGTTTCCTTCTTTATCCAACTGGAGATTATCACTTTGATACAGTTTACATTGAAAAATAATTTTGATTTTTAAGGGGGCCTTTGTGCCCCCTAAATTATTATAATGAAGAGGTATATTTTAAGAAGAGCAATAGAACTTTTAATAGTTTTATTTATTGTTTCAATAATTGCATTTCTTCTGATTCGACTTGCACCAGGAGATCCTGCTCAAATTCTTGCAGGAGAACATGTAACAGAAAAAATTTTAGAGGAGATAAGAGAAAAATATGGACTAAATAAACCATTAATTACTCAATATTTTATATGGATGGGTCAAGTTTTAAGAGGTGATTTTGGAAGGTCGATTAGAACAGGTGAAAAAGTTTTAAAAGAGCTTTTTTATAGATTTACAAACACCTTTGAACTTTCTTTGTTTGCCATTATAATTGCAACATTAGTTGGAGTTTTCGCTGGAATTATTTCAGCAAATAAAAGAGGTTCATTTTTTGACTATTTAACAATGACTATTGCTCTTTTTGGTGTTTCAATGCCTGTTTTCTGGCTTGGAATTATGCTTATGCTAATTTTTGGAATATGGTTAAACATTTTGCCTGTTTCTGGAAGATTAGATACAGGCATTGTATTAACTAGAATTACAAATTTTATGATTTTAGATTCGATTTTAACATTAAATTTTCATGCACTTCTATCTATTTTGAAACATTTAATACTTCCAGGAATTGCACTTGCGACAATTCCAATGGCTTTTATTGCAAGAATAACAAGGTCAAGCATGCTTGATGTTTTAAACAAAGATTATATTAGAACTGCTAAAGCAAAAGGACTCAATGAAAGAGTTGTAGTTTATAAACATGCATTAAGAAATGCATTGATTCCTGTTATAACAAGTATTGGAACAGAATTTGCGCTTCTTTTAGGAGGTGCAATTTTAACAGAAACTGTTTTTGCTTGGCCTGGTCTTGGGAGATATATTGTTGGTGCAGTTAGTTCAAGAGATTATCCTGTTGTTCAAGGTTCAATAATTTTTGTAGCATTTCTTGTTGCACTTGTTAATTTAATAGTTGATGTTTTATATGCTTTTATTGACCCAAGGATAAGGTATTGATGGAAAGAAAAAGTGAATATTATTTTATTTGGAAATATTTAAGAAAAAATAAAACTGCAATGATTGGTCTTGTTATAATAATTATCCTTATTTTTGTTGCAATTTTTGCAAACATTATATCTCCATTTGATCCATACACTCAATCTCTTAAAGATAGATTTACACCAGGATTTTGGAAAGGAAACACAACAAATATTTTGGGTACAGATGATTTTGGAAGAGATCTTCTCTCAAGAATAATTTATGGATCAAGGATTTCATTAACAGTTGGATTTATAGCAGTTTTTATTGGTGTTTTAATTGGTTCTTTTTTTGGAATAATTTCTGGTTATTTTGACGGAATAATCGATAGCATAATAATGAGAGGGGTTGATGTTATGTTTTCTCTTCCGAGTATTCTTCTTGCAATTGTTATTATGGCAATTTTAGGAACTGGATTAGATAAAGCAATGATTGCTATTGGTATAACTTATGCTCCTCAAATTGCAAGGATTGTAAGGTCTCAAACAATTGTTGTTAAAAATATGGAGTTTGTTGAGGCGGCATTTTCAATTGGTGAACCACATCTAATGATCATTTTTAGACATATAATAAGAAATGTCTTATCGCCAATTATTGTTTATGGAACACTATCGATTGGTAGTGCAATTCTTGATGCTGCTGCTTTAGGATTTTTAGGGCTTGGTGCTCAACCTCCAACTCCAGAATGGGGTGCAATGCTTTCAAGAAGTTATCAATATATAGTTGCAGGTGCTTGGTGGGTTGCAACATTTCCTGGTTTAATGATTCTTATTTCTGTTTTAGGTTTTAATCTTTTAGGTGATGGTTTAAGAGATGCAATTGACCCAACATTAAGATATTAAATTTTTAATAAAATAATATTGGAGGTGTTCTATGAAAATAAAATTTATAGGTCATGCATGCTTTTTAATCGAAACTCAAGGGTTAAAAATAATGACTGACCCATATGATAAATCTCTTCCATATGATTTTCCTGATGGCATTGAGGTTGACATAGTTACAGTTTCACATGACCATTTTGATCACTCCGCAACTAATAGAGTAAAAGTTAAAAGAGAAATTTTAAAAGATCCAACAGATAAAGAAATTGAAGAAGTAAAATTTAAATCTAAATCATTTTATCATGATGAAGAAATGGGAAAAAGAAGAGGTAAGAATGCTCTATTTTTAATTGAGGGAGAAGGAATAAAAATTTTACATTGTGGAGATTTGGGCCATATTCCAAATGAGAAAGAAATTTCTGAATTTAAAAATATAGATATAATTTTAATTCCTGTTGGTGGATATTTTACAATTGATGCAAAAAAGGCAGATGAAGTAATTAAAATTTTAAATCCAAAAATAGTTATACCGATGCATTACAAAACAAAAAAACTTGATTTTCCAATTGCACCTCTTGACGAGTTTTTAAAAAATAAAGAGAGTATTCATAAATTAAACTCTCTTGAATTAGAAATTGACAAATCTAACATAGATAACTATAAAGGTATTGTTGTTTTTCCATTTTAAAATAGTTTCTAAAAAATTAAAGGAGGATTAAATGAAAAAAATTTCTGTTCTTGGTGGGTGTGGTACTGTTGGTAGAGTTGCAGCAAAAATTTTATTTTCAACACAAAATTATGATATTACATTATGTGATTGATAAAGAGAAATATTTGAGAGTGTTTTTGGAGATATTTCAAAATATATAAAATTTAAAAAGTTAGATGCAAATGATGAGAGTTCAATAAGAGATGTAATTAAAGAGGCTGACACAGTTTTAAATTGTGTTGGACCATATTATAAATATGGACCTAAGATTCTAAAAGAAGCAATTTTTATGAACAAAAATTATGTTGATTTATGTGATGATTTTGATGCAACAATCGAAGATTTAAAATTTGATTCTTTGGCAAAAGAAAAAGAGATCTATTGCTTTATTGGAATGGGTAATTCACCAGGCCTTGCAAATGTTATAGTTAAATTTACTTAAAAATTTTTATTTGATGAAATAAATTCAATTGATATCTATCATGCACATGGTTGAGAGGAGTATGAAGGACATGCAGTAGTTAAACATAGAATTCATTCAATGTTATCACCAATTCCAGTTTTTCTTGATGGTGAATATAAAGAGGTTAAACTTTTTGAAGAAAGTGGTAGAGCACTTGAAGATGCAGAATTTTCAGGTCTTGGAAAATATCCTGTTTATGTATATCCACATCCTGAAACAATAACTTTGCCTAAATATATTAAGGAGGTAATAAAAAAAATTTGGGATTTGTTCTTCCAACTCAATACGCAGAATTAATAAAAAATGTTGTTAGAATTGGAATGGTTGAGGAAGAACCATTTGAGGTAAATGATGTCTTCATTTCACCACACGATTTTTCTGTAAGTTATATTCTTCATAAAAGAAAAGAATTGATTGAAAAATATGGTCAAAAAGAGCCACAAGGATTTTTTAAAAATTAAAATAAAGGAAAAAAAGAATGTAGAAAATGTTCAATATGATTTTTCAATTTTTCAAAAGGGAAAGGTATGGGAGAAGGAACAGGAATTCCTGCTGCTATTGGAGCAATTTTAATGGGTGAAGGTTTAGTTAAAGAGATAGGAGTTAACCCATCAGAGGCATTTCTAGATCCAATTGATGTTTTTAAATTACTCTTTAAGATTTTAAAGAGATAAAAAATACCAATTTTAATTGAAAAAACAAAGGATAATAAAAAAGAAATAATTGATTTGAGTGAACTATTAAAACAATATTTAATTTAAAAATAAATTTAGTAAAATAAAAATGTAATGAATAAGTGTTTTATCCTTGCTGCAGGGATAGGGAAAAGAATGCTTTCTGATAAAAATAAAGTTTTTCATAAACTTTTTGGTTATTCAATAATTAATCATATAGTGAGAAATTTAATCGAATTGAAAGATTTAGAAATTTACATAATAACAAATAAAAATGTAGATGATTATAAAAATGAATTAAAGAATTTTACTATAAACTATATCATTCAAGATGTACCCCTTGGTACTGGCGATGCTTTAAAAAGAGGTTTAAGTTTTATCAATGACAAAGATTATGTTCTTGTTCTTCCAGGAGATACTCCACTTATTAAAAAAGAGACAATAAATAAATTGTTTGATAAATTTGATTCTCAAGACATGGATATTCTTTTATTAACCTCTATTGTTGAAATTCCATATCAATATGGAAGAGTGGTAAGAGAGAATGGTAAGGTTGTCATGATAAAAGAAGAAAAAGATCTTTTACCTTCTGAAAAAGAGATCAAAGAGATAAATAGTGGTATTTACATTTTTAAAGGCGAAGTTTTAAGAAAATATTTGCCACTTTTAAAAAATGAAAATAAACAAGGCGAATTTTATTTAACAGATGTTGTTAGTCTTGCATATAAAGATGGAAGAAAAATTGACTCACTTTTTTGTCAATTTGAAGAAATTATAGGAATAAATACAAGAAAAGATTTAATGAATGCTTTTAAGATAATGAAAGAGAGAAAAATTGAAGAACTTTTAAAAAATGGAGTAACAGTTTTTGACCCTTTAACAACTTACATTTCACCATTTGTTACCGCAGGAAAAGATACAGAATTTTATCCTGGAGTTTATATAGAAGGTGAGGTTCATTTTGGAAAAGGTTGCAAAATAGGTCCTTTTGTTAAAATTTCTGCAATTGATGAAGTTGTAATAGTTGAAGATAATGTAACAATAGGTCCATTTGCAAGTATAAGAGATGGAACAAAACTTATGAAAAACTCCAAAGCAAAAACTTTTGTTGAAATTAAAAAATCAACTATTGGTGAAAACAGTGCTGTTCCACATCTTGCTTATATTGGTGATGCAACTATTGGGAAAAATGTAAATATTGGTGCGGGAACAATAACTTGTAATTTTGATGGAAAGAAAAAACATCCAACAATAATAGAAGATGATGTTTTTATAGGTTCAGATTCAATACTTGTAGCGAAAGAGGGAGGACTTTTTATAAGAAAAGGGAGTTATACAGGCGCAGGTTCTGTAATAACAGAAGATGTTCCTCCTAATTCTCTTGCATTGGGTAGAGCAAGACAGGTTAATAAAGAGAATTATTTTAAGAGAGAAGAGGGAGAAAATTCTTGATAGAAGGAGGAGTTAGGACAAATGGATACAGATTTTAAAATTTTTTCTGGTAATGCAAACATAGAACTAGCAAAAAAAGTTTGCGATTATATTGGTACAAAACTTGGGGATATTGATGTTGGAAGATTTGAAGATGGTGAAATTAAGTTAATTATAAATGAAAATGTGAGAGGTAAAAATGTATATGTTATTCAACCAACTCCTCCTCCTGCTGAAAATTATCTTGAACTTTTTATAATTCTAGATGCACTTAAAAGGGCTTCTTGTGAAAGCATATGTGCAATAACTCCATATTATGGTTATGGAAGACAAGATAGAAAAACAAGAGGAAGAGAGCCAATTAGTGCAAAACTTATGGCAAATTTGATAGTATCTTCTGGTGCAACAAGATTTGTTGCAATAGATTTGCATGCAGGACAAATTCAAGGATTTTTTGATATTCCATCAGATAATCTTTCAGCAATACCACTTTTCGCTGAATATTTCAAACAAAAAAATTTAGATGATATTGTTGTTGTTTCTCCAGATGTTGGTGGTGTTGCAAGAGCAAATCAACTAGCCTCTCGACTTCATTCACCAATTGTAATTTTTGCAAAAAGAAGAGAAAAGCCAGATGAAATAGCAAGGATGGATCTTGTTGGTGATGTAAAAGATAAAACAGCAATAATTATTGATGATGGAATATATACTGGTGGAACACTTATAACTGCTACAAAAATTTTACTTGAGAAAGGCGCTAAAAAAGTTTATGCTGCAGCAACTCATGGAATTTTTTGCAACCACTCACTTGAAAGATTAAATGAATCGCCTCTTGAGGAGGTGATAGTCACAGATACATTAAAAATAAAGGATGGTGAGAAATATGAAAAACTTAAAATTATATCTGTTGCTCCGCTTATTGGTGAAGCAATTAAAAGAATACAAACACATTCATCTATAAGTGAGTTGTTCAAATGAATGGAATGATTTATGTTGTGTTAATTTTAACTATTATAAATTCAATTCTAATTTTTCTAATTTTTATATTTCTTGCAGTCTACCTTAGAGAGCTCTCAAATAAAGTTTCAAGTTTAACTGAGGAGATTAAAAATTTGATTAAAGAGATTAGACCATCTCTAAATAAAAGTTTAAAAAATATTGAACAAACAACCAGAACAATAAAAAATATCACAAATTTAATATCAACAATTTCACCATTTTTAATTTTTTCTACTTCTGGTAATATTAGTAAAATAGGAAAATATATATCTCTTTTTTATGGAATAAAAAGAGGAATTGAATTAATAAAATTTTTTAGAAAAAAAGGAGGTTGATATGAGCGAGAGAAAAGATAACTTTTTTGGTGGATTTCTTTTAGGAATGGTTGTTGGTGCAATACTAGGAATTTTGTTTGCTCCAGAAAAGGGGTCTGAAACAAGAAAAATTCTTTATGAAAAAGGGAAAGAGATAGTTGAAAAGGGAAAAGAAATTTTTGGTGGAAAACTCCTTCAAATTGAGGAAGAGGAAGAAGAAAAAGAAAGTTGAATGAAGAAAAAAATTTAGTTAAAAAAGTTTTAAAAATTCTTTTAGTAATATTATTATTTTTTATATTTCTATATGTTATTTATAAATTAAGATCAAATTTTTTATTAATTTTACTAACTATCATTTTTTCTTATCTTTTTTCAATAATAACAACTTTTTTACATTCAAAAAAAATTAATTTGATATTAGCAAAATTTCTCTCTATTTTGATCATTCTTTCGATAATTTTACTTATTTTATTTATAATTATTCCTCCAGTAATAGTTGAAGTTTCAAAAATTTTAAGAAATATTGAAAACATAACTAAATCTTTCTCTGATTATATTTATAAAGAGATTGAAGAAATAAAAATAATTGTTGAGAATTTAAAATTCTTAAATATTGATTTTGATAAACTATTTGCAACATTCCAAGAGAATCTTTCAAATATTCTTATTATTGTAATACAAAGATTTTTCCTATTATTAGAAAATACATTCAGAGTTTTATTAAATGTTGCCTTTGCTTTTCTTATATCAATATTTTTTATTTTTGAAAGAGAAAGAGTTCTTTCTGGAATTAAAAATGAGATTCCAACTAAATATAGAGATAAGGTAGTTGAGTTTTTTGATGAGTTAAATTTCTATCTAAAAAGGTATATTTTTGGCCAAGCATTCATGTGTTTTTTAATTGGGTTCTCACTTGCAATTTTTTGTTATTTTATTAAAGTTCCATATGCAGGTACAATTGGTTTCATTGCTGGAGTTGCTGAAGTAATTTATTATATAGGTCCAATTTTTACTTTTATAGTTGGTTTAATAATATCATTTACAGTTTCTCCATTAACTGCTCTTTGGTTTTCAATTTTTTATATTGTTCAACAACAAATTACAGCAAATTTTGTTTATCCTCTTTTTTGGTCTAAAAAGATTGTTAAAATTTCACCGGTTGCCCTTTTTGCAACAATGATTTTACTTCTGTCTCTTTTTGGACCACTCTCTCTTTTCTTTACAGTTCCACTTTTAATAATTTTTAAAGTGACTTATGAGTTTTTCAAAAAAACAAAGATATATAATGATATTAAAAATATTTAAATTTTTGTTAAAATTTTTATAAGGTGTAGAAATGACAATAAAAAATAAACTTTTAATTATAACTTCACTTATAATTCTTATTTCAATCTTAAGTGTCATTGTATTCATTTATTTTATTGCTAAAAATCATTTGAATAATAACATTGAATTAAGGGCAAATCTTTATAAACAAAATTTTGTTTCACTTTTGCAAATTGAAAAAAATAAATTAAATATTACTCTTCTTGACTATGCACATTGGGATGAACTTGGAGAAAATGCAGTAATAAAAAAAGATAATGAATGGATTAAGGAAAATCTATATCCATGGGTCAACGAACATTTTGGTTTTGATTTGGTTCTTTTAGTAAAGAATGATGGAGAGGTCATAATAAATTCTTTTGTTAATAGTTTAGAGTATTCAAATTTTATTTTAAAAAAAGAAAAGTCAAAAACAGGATTTTATGTTTCTAACAGAGGTTTAATTTTATATGCAACTTCAGGTGTTTATGATAATGATGAAAAAAAATTTTATAATGCATATTTAACATTTGGATATTTAATTAATGAAGAAGTTTTAAAAAATTATAAAGATATTTTAGATATGGAGATTCAACTGATAACTGAAAATTATATAATTTCTACAGATTCAAAATTAAAAGTATTTGCATTAAAAGAGGAGAAAAAAACTTATCAATATATTGATAATTATATATGTACTTTTTTACCACTATTCGATGAAAATGGTGAAAAAATTGCAGAGTTTCATATTCATAAATTTGATGATATTCCAAAAAAAATAATAAATTCAATTTATTTCGGAATTTTAATTGCTACTATAATAACATTAATTTCTGCATTTGTAATAAATATATTGATTGTTCTTAATATTTTGAAACCTCTGATTAGATTTGAGAGGGTTGCTAAAAAAATTGCAGAAGGAAGTTATGATATAAAACTAAATTTTGATAGAAAAGATGAAATAGGTAATTTAGCAAGAAGTTTCAAAAAGATGGTTGAAAAAATTTCATTCAGAGAGAGGGAACTTAAAAATGACAGAGAAAAATTAATGGAAAGTTCTTATAGAGATCCTCTTACAGAAATTTATAATAGAAAATATTTTATTGAGTATGTTGAGAAATTAATAAATGAAAAAAGAAAATTTTCAATTGTCTTTCTTGATTTAGATAATTTTAAATTGATTGATGATGTGCTTGGACATAAAACTGGAGATGAAATATTAAAGAAAATAGCAATGTGGTTTCATAATAATCTAAGAAAAGATGATATTGTTGCAAGATATGGTGGAGATGAATTTTGTTTTATACTTCATGATGTTGATAAAAAGAAAAGTGGAGAAATTGTTGATAGATTATACAAACTTTTTACTCTTGAATCATTTTATCCTGAAGAAATACCTATAGGATTTAGTTTTGGAATAGCAACTTATCCAGATGATGCAGATAGTCTTGATAAACTTCTAACTCTTGCAGATACAAAAATGTATAAAATGAAAGAATTAAGGCTCAAAAAAGAATAAAATTGTTTTGTCTATTTATATCAGTTGCAAAATCTTTTCAAATAAGATAGTATATAAGATGGTTGTTTTTTTAACTTATTTTAGGAGGTGCAGATGAGAAAAAGAGTAATTATTATGGGAGCCGCAGGAAGAGATTTTCATAACTTTAATACATTTTTTAGAGATAATGAAGAATATGAAGTAGTTGCTTTAACAGCAACTCAGATTCCAAATATTGAAAATAGAAAATATCCTTCATCTTTAGCAGGAAAGTTGTATCCAAATGGAATTCCAATATATCCAGAAGAGGAACTTCCTGAATTAATTGAAAAATTTAATGTTGATTATGTTGTTTTTTCATATTCAGATGTATCTCATGAATATGTTATGCATAGAGCATCTATTGCTCTTGCAAATGGAGCAAACTTTTTACTTTTAGGTCCAAAACACACTCAAATTGAAAGTAAAAAACCAGTTATTTCAATTTGTGCTGTAAGAACCGGAAGTGGAAAGAGTCAGACAACAAGAAGAGTTGTTAGTATTGTTAAAGAGATGGGTTTAAAACCAGTAGTTATTAGACATCCTATGCCGTATGGAGACCTTGAAAGACAAAAAGTTCAAAGATTTGAAAATCTTGATGATCTTTCAAAAGAAAATTGCACAATAGAAGAGAGAGAAGAGTATGAACCGCACATAATAAGAGGTGTTGTGGTTTATGCTGGAGTAGACTATGAAGCAATTTTAAGAAGAGCAGAAGAAGAAGCAGATGTTGTTATCTGGGATGGAGGAAACAATGATTTTCCATTTTATAAATCAGATCTTAAAATTGTCGTTGCTGACCCATTAAGATTAGGACATGAAGTTACTTTCCATCCAGGCGAAGTAAATTTTCTATCAGCAGATGTAATAGTTATAAACAAAGTTGACACCTCACCTTTTGAAAATGTTCAAGTTTTAAGAAATAGAATTTATGAATTAAATCCAAAGGCAAAAGTTGTTGAAGCAGCATCACCTATTTTTATTGAAAATTATGAATTAATTAAAGGAAAGAGAGTTCTTGTTGTTGAAGATGGCCCAACACTTACTCATGGTAATATGGCATATGGGGCAGGATTTATTGCTGCAAAAAAATTTGGAGCAAAAGAAATTGTTGATCCAAGACCCTATATAAAGGGATCAATAAAAGAAGCATTTGAAAAATATCCACAAATTACACAAATTTTACCTGCTTTAGGTTATGGTGAAGGGCAACTCAAAGAACTCGAAGATGTTATTAATTCAATTCCAGCAGACCTTGTTATTGTTGCAACACCAATAAATCTTGCAAGAGTTATAAATATGAATAAAGAGAATGTAAGAGTTATTTATGAACTTCAAGAGATTGGTAAACCAACTCTTAAAGAGATAATAGAAGAAAAGTTTAAAAAATAAATGCTATTTTTTCTTTTTTTACTTATCTTCTTTTTTCCTATAATTTTTATTCTTTTTCTACTGCCTTTCGGGTATTTAATTTATGGTTTACTTAACATTTTAACAGTTCCACTTCAAATCATTGAAATTGCAATAAATAGAGACCTTAGAAGAAATCACGCATTAGAGCATGCAACAATAAATGTTATAGAAAAAGAAACAGGTAAAAGAGGGGTTCTTTCAGGTTATGCAAGAGAAAATGGATTTTATATTTTTGGACCTCTTGATCCAGCATATCTACTTGAAGCAAGTGAAAGAGGAAGAGAGAAATTAATTTACGGTGAAACTCAATATGCAATTCATGAAAGATGCGGAACAAGTATTGGTGTCGCCTCATTCCTCACAATAATATTTTTTATTTTACTTATAATATTAACTTCTTCATTTAACCTTTTTCTTCTGATAATTGCAATTCTTTTAGGTCAAGTCTTAGGTCCACCACTTGGAAAATTTACTCAAAAATATTTTACAACTGATCCAGATGTAAAAGATATAAAGATTCTCGATGTTGAATATAATCCAACAACTATTTATGGTCCTTTTGGCATCACCTACCCAACAAGACCTTCATCTTTCTTTATTAGAACATCTAAAATAAAAACCTTTAAAGTTTTATGAGAGTTTATCTATCTCTCTTAAGAATAAAACAATGGATAAAAAACTTATTTGTTTTTGCACCAATTATTTTTTCTAAAAATTTATTCAAACAGGATCTATTAATCAAAACTCTTTTAACTTTTATTCTCTTATCTATTCTTTCAAGTGGACTTTATATTTTAAATGATATTTTTGATCTTGAAAGTGATATGGAACATCCAGAAAAGAAAAATAGACCTCTTCCGAGTGGTAAAATAAATAAAAATTTTGCTCTTTCTCTTTCAATGATTCTTATAGTTTCTTCATTATTTTCCTCGTTTTTCTTAAATCATACATTAACAATTATTTTTTTAATTTACATTGGATTAAATTTTCTTTATTCATTAATAATTAAGAAATTAGTTATAATCGATGTTTTTATTATTGCAATTAATTTCATTTTAAGAATTTATTCTGGTTCAGTTGTAATTCAAATTTCAGTTTCAAGTTGGCTAATTTTATGTACCCTTTTCTTATCTCTTTTTTTAGGTTTTGCAAAAAGAAGATTTGAAATTGTTCTATTAGGAGAGAACGCACATAAACATAGAGAGGTTTTATCTTCATATTCAGTAGATTTACTTGATAAAATAATTGTAATTTTATCGACAGCGACAATTCTTTCTTATTCACTTTACTCTGTTTCGTCTGAAACAAAAGAGAAATTTGGAGAAGGTTTTATTTTTACAATTCCAATTGTTCTTTATGGACTATTAAGATACATTTATTTAATTTATGAAAAAAAAGAGGGAGAACCAACAAAACTTATTACTGAAGATATTCCACTTTTTATAACTGTTTTAATTTGGATAATCTTTTCAATTTTTATAATCTATAAATAATCTGATATAATCAATTAAAAAAAACTTAAGAGGTGAAAAATTGATAAGAGATTTTAAAGATTTTAAACCTCAGATTGGAAGAAACTCTTGGATAAGTGAAACAGCAACAATAATAGGAAATGTGAAAATAGGGGATAATGTGGGAGTTTGGTTTGGTGTTGTTTTAAGAGGAGATGTTGCGCCAATTGAAATTGGAAATAATACAAATATTCAAGATAATTCTGTTGTTCACTCTGAAGTAAATTACCCTACAAAAATAGGAAATGGTGTGACAATAGGACATAATTCTATAATTCATGGATGTGAAATAGGTGATGATACTTTAATAGGAATGGGTGCAATAATTCTCAATGGAGCTAAAATTGGAAAAAATTGTATCATTGGCGCAGGTAGTGTTATAACTGAAGGAAAAATAATTGAAGATAATTCTCTTGTTTTAGGTGTTCCAGGAAAGGTTATAAGAAAAGTTACAGAAGAAGAGATAAAAAGGATAAAAGAGAATGCAAGGGCTTATATCTCTTTAAAGGAGATTTATGAGAAGTAGGATTCCTTAAGATTTAAAGGGAGTCCTTTTTATTTTAGAGGCTTTTTATGGGACTTAAAGAAAAAATTGAAGTTTCAAAGGAGGAGCGAGAGGGAGATATAATTCTTAAAGGTGGGAAAATAATAAATGTTTTTGATAATTCAATTGAAGAGGGTGATGTAATTATTTATGAGGGGGAGATTGTTGGGGTTGGAAAATATTCTAAAGCAAAAGAGATATATAATATTCAAGGCTATTATGTTTCTTTTGGTTTTTTTGATAGTCATATACATATTGAAAGTACATCTTTAACTCCTCAAGAATTTGCAAAAACTGTTGTACCAAAAGGAACACTTGGAGTTGTTGCAGATCCACATGAAATTGCAAATGTTGCAGGGATTAGAGGAATTAAATATATGCTTAATGCATCTATGGATTTGCCAATTGATATTTATTTTATGCTTCCTTCATGTGTTCCTTCATCTCCATTTGAAAATTCTGGTTCAAGATTGACAGTGGAACACCTATATCCATTTTTATCAAATCCAAAGGTTCTTGGTCTTGGTGAGATGATGAATTATCCTGGTGTTTTAAACAAAGATGGTGAAGTTTTAAGAAAATTGGAATACTTTAAAGATAAAATAATTGATGGTCATTCACCATTTCTTCTTGGAAACAATCTCAATGGATATCTTGCAGCAGGAATAGGTTCTGATCATGAATGTACCAATTTAATTGAGGCAAAAGAAAAATTGAAAAAAGGGATGTGGATAATGATTAGAGAAGGAAGTGTTGCAAAAGACCTTGACTCTCTTTATTCGCTTATAAATCAAAATACATACCCAAGGATTTTACTTTGCACTGATGATAAGCATCCAGGAGATTTATTAAAAGATGGTCATATGAATGGAGTATTGAAAAAATTAGTAAAGAAGGGAATAGATCCTGTTCTTGCAGTGAGACTTGCAACTCTTAACCCTGCAAATTATTTTGGATTAAAAAAGATTGGGGCTATAGCACCAAACTATTTTGCAAATATTATTGTTCTTGAGGATTTAGTTAATTTTGAACCAAAACTTGTTATTTATAGAGGAAATCTTGTTGCAAAAGAAGGAGTTCCAATGTTTTCTTATGAGAGAACAAAATCAGAAGGCGGAGTTAAAAATACTGTAAATGTAAAAACATTAACATATGAAAAGATAAAAGTGAAAGCATTGGGTGAAAAGATAAATGTGATTGGAGTTAATAAAAATTCATTAATAACAGAAAGATTTATCATGAAACCAAAGATTCAAGATGGTTTTGTTGTGCCTGATATATCAAGAGATATTTTAAAAATAGTTGTTGTAGAAAGACATAAAGCTACAGGTAATGTTGGTGTGGGATTTATAAAAGGTTTCAAACTTAAAGAAGGCGCAATTGCATCAACAATCGCTCATGATCACCACAATATAATTTCTGTAGGAACAAATGATAAAGATATTCTTCTTTCAATTTCTATTCTTGAATCTTATGGAGGAGGTATTTCTATTGCAAAAAATGGAAAGGTCTTACAAATTCTTCCTCTTCCTTTTGGAGGTTTAATGACCGATAGAAGTGCTAAAGAAGTTGATGAAGATTATCAAAAACTTTTATATATTTCAAGAAAACTTGGATGCACTCTAGATGATCCATTTATGTCTCTTTCATTTATGGCTTTGCCTGTTATTCCACATTTAAAAATAACTGATTTAGGTCTTGTTGATACAGATAATTTTAAAATAATATCACTATTTGAAAGAGGAGAGTAAAATGAAATTAATTACAGGTGGGATGGTTTATTATAATGGTAAAGTCGAAAATTTAGATATTTTGATAGAAAAAGAAAAAATTATTGGAATAGGTAAATTTTCAACAGAAAACAAAGAAATAATTGATGCAACTGGACTTTTAATTCTTCCAGGAGGAATTGATACACATATTCATTTTAACGATCCTGGTTTTACTTATAGAGAAGATTTTGAATCCGGAAGTAAGGGAGCAATTTCATCAGGTATAACAACTGTAATCGATATGCCATGCACATCTATTCCTCAAATAAAAAACAAAGAGTCTCTTTATAAAAAACTTGAAGAGATAAAAAATAAATCACTGGTTGATTATTCTCTTTATGGCGGAATAACAGGAGATATGATAAGAGACAAAAAGTTTAAAGATATTGAAGAGTTATATTCTGAAGGAGTAATTGGTTTTAAAATTTACTCTTATTCCTCTGCTCCATATTTTGAATATATTTCTTATGGTGAAATGCATGAACTTTTTAAATATTTTAAAAATGATGACATTCTTTTTACACTTCATGCAGAAGATTATTCAATAATAAATCATTACATGGAATTAGCACAAAAAGAAAAAAATTTAAGTCAAGGAGAAAGGTGGATTCTTGCAAGGCCATATCTTGCTGAAGTTATTTCAATAATTGCATCTTCAAGATTGATAAAAGATACAAATTTAAGATTAAATATTACCCACATATCAACAAGTGAGGGTGTTAAAGTTGTTAAACAGAGAAAAGATGAAGGAGTAAAAATTTCTTGTGAAACAACTCCACATCACCTTCTATTAACTCAAGATGACCTTATTAAAAACCCAAAACTTGTAAAAACCTCACCACCTGTTAGATGTTATGAAAATAGAGAACTTATGTGGAAATTTTTAAAAGAGGGATTTATAGATGGAGTTTGTTCTGATCATTTTTCAGGCGAATGGGAGAGTGAAAAAAATAAAGAGGATATTTTTGAAGTTGCTGCAGGAATTTCAGGAATTGACACAATATATCCACTTATCTTTTCAGAAGGTGTAATGAAAGGAAAAATTTCACTAAATAGGTTTGTTGAAGTGTTTAGCGAGAATCCTTCAAAAATTTTTAAACTATATCCAAGAAAAGGAAAAATTGAAATTGGTTTTGATGCAGATCTTGTGTTTATTGATAAAAACAGAGTTTGGGAGATTAAGGGTGAAAAGTTTTATTCAAAAGGAAAATATACACCTTTTGAGGGTTGGAAAGTTTATGGTAAAGTAGTAAAGACAATTATAAGAGGAGAAATAGTTTTTGATGAACATAAAGGCTTTCTTGTTGAAAAGGGTTTTGGAAAATTTTTAAAAAGAATAGATTAGGAGGTTTTTAAATGAGAAGTTTAATTACATATTTAGGTCACTCTTCTTTTTCAATCAAATGGAATGAAGGATATATATTGATTGATCCTTTTTTAGATGAAAATGAGGATTTTTTTGAGAATTCAAAAATTACACACATTTTTTTAACTCATGGACATGGAGACCACCTTGGAGTATCTTTTGAATTATATAAAAAACATAAACCAAAAATAGTAAGTGCTTATGAACTAAATTTATTTTTAAATAAAAATGGAGTGAAAGAAGAAGACCTAATATCAATTAATTTTGGAGGATATATTCCTTTTCCATTTGGCAAAGTTAAAATGGTATATGCACTTCACTCTTCATCTAATTTACAATATGGAAATATAGTTTATACTGGAAATCCTTGTGGTTATATCTTTAAATTTGAAGATAGAACACTTTATCACATGGGTGATACAGGACTTTCTTATGAATTCAAATTAATAGGTGAAAATGAAAAAATAGATATTTTATTGATTCCTATTGGTGGATTTTACACAATGGATATTGATGATGCTATTAATGCAGTTAAAATGATTAAAAGCGAATATGTTATTCCAATGCACTTTGATACTTTTCCTGAAATTAAATCAGATCCGGTTTCATTTAAGAAAAGAGTTGAAAACGAAACATGTTCTAAATGCATTATTTTAAAAAGAGGTGAGAGTTTTTAAAAGGAAGTGATAAATAAAATTTTTGTTCCATCAGAATGGGAAAAGACAAGAGAAAAATTTTTATCAAAAGGAAAAAAATTAATTGTTATAGGCGGTTCTGATTCAGGAAAATCAACTTTTATTCTATATTTAGTCAATTCAATCATTTCAATTGGTAAAAAAGTAGGTGTTCTTGATCTTGATATTGGTCAATCAAATATTGGACCACCAGGAACAATTGGATACGGTATCCCAGAAAAAGAAATTGAGAAATTAGATTCAATTTTTCCAAAAAGAATGGTTTTTATAGGAGCTGTTTCTCCAAAAGGAAGTCTTCTTCAAATTATTGTTGGTGCAAGAAAACTAATTGATTCGATGGAAAAAGAAAATTTAGATTATATCTTAATAGATACAACAGGTCTTGTTGATGGAACTATTGCAGAGGTTTTAAAGCATAGTAAAATTGAAGTACTTAATCCAGACTTTATTGTTTTATTTCAAAAAGAAGATGAGAGAGAAAATTTAGTGAAACCATTTTTATTTGATGGAAGAGATATAGTTAAATTAAAAATAAATGAAATTGTAAAAGAAAGAACAAGATTAGAGAGAATTGAATATAGAAACAAAAAATTTAGCGAATATTTTAAAAATTCAAAAAGAGTTGAAATTTTTTTTAAAGAACACAATATTTTAGGATATAACATTGAAAGAATTGATCCACCTCATAACTCAATTGTGGGTCTTCTTGATAAAGAAAGATTTTTGTTGTATTTAGGCATACTAGAAAAATTCAATAGAGAAAAAAAGTCAATTATCATTGAATCACCTATTGGAGAGGAAAAAGGAATAAAATTTATAAAATTTTCAAATCTTATATTTAATAAACAAATTTAGTTTGTTTTTAAATAATTCCTAATTGTTTACCACCCTTATAGAGTGCTTTTAATGCCTTTTCTATGTCTTCATATGAATGAGATGCCATAATACAAGAGCGAAGTCTTGCAGTTCCTGGTGGAATTGCTGGAGTTAAAATTGGAAATATTAAAATTCCTTCATCCCATAAAATTCTTGTTAATTTTAAAGCAAGTTCATCATCTTTAAGTAAAATTGGAACTACAGCAGATTGGGTGTTCATTGTATCATAACCCATTTTTTTAAGTTCAGTCATATAATGATTTATATTTTCCCAAAGTTTCTTAATTCTCCATTTTTCTTCTTCAATTACATCAAATGATACCATTGCTGCAACTGTTTGTGCTGGTGGAAGTGCTGCAGAAAATATGTATGCTCTTGAATTGTGTTTGATGAAATCAATCAATTTTTTATCTCCAGCAATATAACCTCCAACTGATGGAATTGTTTTTGAAAGTGTCCCCATATCAATATCTACTTCACCATAAATTCCAAAATATTCTTCTATTCCTTTACCATTTTCTCCTAAAACTCCAAGAGAGTGTGCTTCATCAACCATAAGAAGAGCATCATATTTTTTCTTTATTTCAATAAGTTCTGGAAGAGGAGCAATGTCTCCATCCATAGAATAAACTCCATCAACAACAATGAGTTTTACTCTATCTTGAGGCACTTCTTTAATTAATTCTTCAAGATGTTCAACATCATTGTGGTCAAATCTAATAAAATTTGCTCTTGATTGAATTGCTCCATCAACAATACTTGCATGGTCATATTTATCACAAAAAACATAGTCATCTTTTGTAAGAAGAGTTGAAATTGTAGTTAAATTTGTTACATAACCACTACTAAAAACTGCACTTGCTTCTCTTACTTTAAACTTGGCAATTCGCTCTTCAAGTTGATTGTGAAGTACTGTTGTTCCTGCTAATAACCTTACACCATGTGCACCTGTACTAAATTCATCAATTGCTTTTTTCGCTGCTTCATTTATTTTTGGATGATTTATTAATCCGAGGTATGAGTATGAACCAAACATTATATAATCTTTTCCATTTATAATTACATGTGCGTCATACATTTTTTCAATTGGTGCCTGATAAAAATATAAATTTCTTCTTTTTGCATCATCTAATCTTTCAAGAAATTTATTTATTCTTGATTCAAGTGGATTCATCCTAAAATTCCTCCTTGTTTATTTAAACTTTTTTAATTATACTATAAAATGAAATTTAATTTTGGAGGTTATTATGGAATTTAATGTTCTTCTTCAAGGAAATATTTTTTTTGGTAGAGGTTCTTTAATTAAAATTGTTGAACTTTCAAAGCACCTTGGAAAAATAACTCTTATTGTAACAGGAAAGAGATCAACAAAAGAAAGTGGTGCTCTTTCAAAATTAATTGAATATCTTAAAGATATTGGAGTTAATTTTGTTTTATTTGATAAAATTGAACCAAATCCAACAGTTGAAATTGTTGAGGAAGGAGGAAAAGTTTTTCTTGAAAATGGATGTGAATCAATAATTGCAATTGGTGGTGGAAGTAGTATCGATGCAGCAAAAGGAATAGGAGTTTATGCAATTTATAAAGAAATAACTCCTTTTTTAATTCAAGAAAAAACATTAGATAAAAAAATTCCACCACTTATTGCAATTCCAACAACTTCTGGAACAGGCTCTGAAGTTACAAAATATACAATAATAACTTACAATGAAAAAAAACTTGCGATAGCATCTCCATTTATAACTCCTGATTTTGCTATTTTAGATCCAGAACTTACCCTCTCTATGACTCCTAATATTGTTAGAGATACTGGAATTGATGCATTATCTCATGCACTTGAAGGTCTTTTTTCTATAGGAGCAACACCAATATCAGATCTTTTTGGATATGAAGCAGTTAAAATTATTTATAAATACCTTCCAAGAAGTTTTGCAAAAAAAGGAGATTTTGAGGCAAGAGAGATGATGTACTATGCTTCAATGATTGCTGGACTTCAAATTACAATAAGTGGAACAGGTATAGTTCATGGAATGGGATATCCTTTAACAGTAAAATATGGATTTCCTCATGGTTTTGCAAATGCCTTACTTATGCCTTATGTTTTTAAGTTTGAACTTCCAGCTCAATATGAAAAAATGGCAAAAATTACTGAACTTCTTGGATTTGATACTGGAGATGTCTTTTCTGATGCAGAAGAGTTTTTGAATATTTTAATTGACTTTTATAGAATTCTTGAATTACCTTTAACTCTAAAAGAGGTAGGTGTTAAAGAAGAAGATCTTCCAGCTTTTTCACAGGAAGTTTTTAAAAATGAGAGATTAAAGAGAATTGCTCCAAGGTCTCCCGAATATGAAGATATCTTAAATATTTACAAAAATGCATATAATGGTGTAATATAATAAAGTGAACAGAAGAACATTTAATCCAATAGATTTGCTTGCAATAGGGATAATTTTTGCAATTTTCTATTTTGTTTTTGTTGGAAGTAGAACCTATTCAAAAGAATTTATAGAAAAAAGAGAATTAATCTTATCATTAAAATATTTACCACTCTATTCTCTATACTCTATTTTAAGAATTTTTATTGCTTTTACTTTATCATTTGTTTTTGCAATTATTTATGGTTATCTTGCATTTAAAAATAAAACACTTGAAATTTTTTTAATTCCCATTCTTGATGTTTTACAATCAATACCTGTTTTGTCATTTCTTCCACCAGTTTTTTATTTCTTTGTTTCTCTTTTTAAAGGCTCTATAATTGGACTTGAACTTGCATCAATTATTCTTATTTTTACAGGTCAAGTTTGGAATCTTGTCTTTAGTTTCTATAATTCTCTTAAAACAGAACCAAGAGAATTTGATGAAGTTGCAAAAATAAATAACCTTAATTTCTGGGAAAGATTTACAAAGTTAGATCTTCCTCACGCTGCAATAGGTTTAATATGGAACAGTATGATGTCTGTTGCAGGTGGTTGGTTTTTCTTAATGGCATGTGAAAACTTTTCTATACTTAATCAAGAATATACTCTTCTTGGACTTGGTTCTTTTCTTGCAAAAGCATCACAAAATGGTGATATGAGAATGATAATTTATGGACTATTAACTCTAATTTTAATAATAGTTCTTATTGACCAGTTTATTTGGAGACCTCTTATTGCATGGTCAACAAAATTTAAAATGGAAGAAAAAGGTGAAGAAGAAGCAACATCAATTGTTTTAGAATTGTATCAGAAATCTCAGATTTTAAATTTTATCTCTTTTAATATAATCTCTCCATTAAATAGATTCCTAACAAATCTTTTTACAAGAAAAAAAGAAAGAGTTGAAAATTTTACAATTGAAATAATCAAAAAAATTTTATCTTACATAATTTTTGGTTATCTATTTTTACTCATAATGAGAGGTCTTGAAGGTTTAATTAAAACAATTATTTCTGTTCCATTATCCGACTGGATTTTAATTATAAAGGGAGGAGGCTTTACTCTAATAAGAGTTATTCTTGCAGTTTTAATTGGATATCTTTGGACTATACCTGTTGGAGTAAAAATTGGTATTAATGCTAAAGCTTCTAAATATGCTCAACCTGTTGCACAAATTTTAGCATCAATACCTGCAACTGCTTTATTCCCAGTAATTTTACTTTTCTTTTTAAATTTAAGAGGAGGCCTTCAAATTAGTTCTATAATTCTAATGGCTCTTGGTACTCAGTGGTATCTTCTCTTTAATGTTATTGGAGGTGCAAAACAAATTCCAAAAGATTTAATTGAAGTAAGTAAAATTTTTAGTTTAAAGGGAAGAAATTGGTGGAGCATTGTTGTTATACCTACAATTTTTCCATCGCTAATAACTGGTGGGATCACTGCATGGGGTGGAGCATGGAACTCAAGCATTGTTTCAGAATATGTAAACTTTGGAGGAAAGATTCATGTGATTACAGGGCTTGGATCACTTATAAGCAATGCAACTGAAAAAGGAGATATACCACTTCTTGCTGCGAGTACTTTATTTATGGCATTTATTGTAGTATTATTTAATAGACTCTTTTGGAGAAGAATGTATAATCTCGCAGAAGAGAAATATCATTTGGAGTGAGAATATGTATTTACTTGAAGTAAGAAATGTAAGTAAAAAATTTACATTTCCTGGTAAAAAAGAGATATTTGTTTTAAAAGATATTAATTTTAACATCAAAGAAGGAGAGATAGTTTCAATTTTAGGACCATCTGGTTCTGGAAAATCAACTCTTTTAAGAATAATAGCAGGGTTAGTTAAACCAGATGAAGGAGTTGTAATTTACAGAAATAATATAGTAAAAGATGTAAACCCTGGAGTTTCAATAGTTTTTCAAAATTTTGCTCTTTTCCCTTGGCTCACTGTTGAAGAAAATGTTTTGTTAGGACTTATAAATAAAGAAATGGATATAAAAGAAAAAAAGGAAAAAGCACTAAAAGCAATAGATATTGTTGGACTCGATGGATTTGAAAAAGCATACCCTAAGGAACTCTCTGGAGGAATGAAACAAAGAGTAGGTTTTGCAAGAGCACTTGTTGTTGAACCTGATATTCTTTTAATGGATGAACCATTTTCATCTCTTGATGTCTTAACTGCAGAAAACTTAAGGAATGATTTACTTGAATTATGGATCGAAAATAAAATACCAACTAAAGCCATTATTTTGGTGACTCACAGTATTGAAGAAGCAGTTTACATGTCTGATAGAGTTTTAATTATAAGTAAAGACCCAGGAAGAATAGTTGAAGATATTGAAGTTAAAATTCCTCACTGGAGAGATAAAAATTCTCAGAAATTTTTATCTCATGTTGATAGAATTTATACAACTTTAACTGGTGGAGAAATTGAAAAAGAAAGAGAGATAATGAGAGTTTCAAAAGATACTCTTATCATACCAAATGCAAGAGTTGGTGCTATTACAGGTTTTGTTGAACTTGTTTCTGACCTTGGGGGAAAAACTGATTTATTTAAAATTGGTAGAGAACTTTATATGGATTTAGAAGATTTATTACCAATTGTAGAAGCATCCGAACTTTTAGGATTTACAAAATATAAACAGGGAGATATTGAACTTACTCCTGATGGAGAAAAATTTGTTGAAGCAGATCTTCTTAAAAAGAAGGAAATTTTTAGAGAAAAGGTTCTTGAAAATGTATTTATGATAAAACAAATTGTAAGAGTTTTAAAATCAAAAACAAACAAGAGAATTTCTGAAGATTTCTTCCTTGATATTCTTGAAAGAAGAATGACAAGAAGTGAAGCAGAGAAACAGATGGATATCTTGATTGATTGGGGAAGATATGCAGAGTTGTTCACCTATGATGATGAAACTGATGAACTCATACTCGAAGAGGAGATAGAAACTAAAACTTAAAAAATGATATTTGAAGTAAAAAATAAATTAGATAAAATAAGAATTTCAAAATTAAAAATTGGTGATATTGAAATAGAAACACCTATATTCATGCCAGTTGGAACTCAAGCAACTGTTAAAACTCTTTCATCTTTTGATGTTTGGGATATTGGATATAGATTAATTCTTGTAAATTCATATCATCTTTATCTTCAACCAGGAGAAGAAACAATCAAAAAATTTGGAGGAGTTAAAAATTTTATGAACTGGAAAGGTCTTCTTCTCTCAGATTCAGGTGGATTTCAAGTTCTTTCTCTTTCAGATATAAGAGAAATAAGAGAAGATGGTGTAATTTTCAAATCTTTTATAGATGGTTCACTTCACTTTTTCTCTCCAGAGTTTACTGTTAAATTTCAAGAGATTCTTGGAGTTGATATAATGATGACTCTTGATGTTTGTCCTCAATATGGAGTTAGTGAAAAAGAGTTAAAGAAATTTACATATTTAAGTATTGATTGGGCAAAAAGAGGTAAAAGTGTAAAAGAAAATGGGAAAGGACACCTTTTTGCTGTTATTCAGGGTGGACTTGATGTAAATCTAAGACTAAAAGCACTTGAAGAGTTAGAGAAAGAAAATTTTCCTGGTTATGGAATTGGAGGTCTTTCAATAGGTGAGCCATGGAGTAAAACAAAAGAGTTATTAAATAGTTTTGTTTATCAGATGCCAGAAAATAAACCAAGATATTTTATGGGATTAGGAGATCCAATTAGCATTATGGATGCGGTTGAAGCAGGAGTTGATATGTTTGATTGTGTTTATCCAACAAGAATAGCAAGAAATAGAACCCTTTTAACAAAATATGGAAAAATGAGAATAACAAAAAGCGATTATAAAATGAATGAAAGGCCAATTGAAGAGGATTGTGATTGTTTTACATGTAAAAATTTTAGTAGAGCATATCTTCATCACCTTTTTAAAGCAAAAGAGATTCTTGCTCCTCGCCTTGCAACAATTCACAATTTAAGATTTATGTATAATTTTATGGAAAAATTGAGAAATTCAATTAAAAATAATAATTATTTCGAATTTAGAAAAGAATTTGAGAGTAATTTTTTAACAAATTTTAAAAGAGAAAGATAATTTTAAATTAAAGGAGGCAAAATTGAAAATAAAATTTTTATTTATTTTTATTTTAAGTTTTTTAATTTTATTTATTTCATGTGGAACTAAAATTGATATAAATAAAATCAGAGAATATGCTGACCCTATGACTGAAAACCTCCTTATAGGAAGAAATTAGAGAAATTATGAAAAATATTCAAAAGATTTTAGTGATGAAATGAAAAAGGCAGTTAGTTCTGAGAAATTTTTGGAAAGTTGTGATTTAATTGAGGGTAAAATAAGAAAATATAATGAAAATTCAAAAAAATTCTCTTTAGCAACAAAACAGAATAAATATATAATTGTTACTTATAAAGCAAAATATAAAAATGAAACAGGTGATGTTAAAGTTAGAATTGTTTTTGAAGAGGTTCAAGGAGTTATGAAAATAAGTGGTGAATGGTATGATTCACCAAAACTTAGGAAATAAAAATGAATATTGAAACTAAAAAGGCGACAACATTTATTATTCTTGTATTATCAATTAGTTATATAATTGGCTTTTCAGTTTATTTTTTAAGAAACTATTTTGCTCTTTCTCAAACTTTCTTTTCAGTTTTTTCAATAATATATATGTATATACCATTTTTTACAGTTGTTATAGTAGAAAAATACATTTATAAAGGAAGTTTAAAAGGTTTGGGCCTTTATCTTAAATGGGATAAATATATCTTAATTTCAATTTTTATTCCAATTGTTCTAACTTTTCTTTCAAATTTTTTAAGTTTACTAGTTAAAGATATAACTATTAATTTAGAATACTTAAAACCCTATTTTTTGATTCTATTAACATTACAAGTAATTATTGTTGGTTCAACAATTAATGCACTTGTTGCTCTTGGGGAAGAGGTTGGATGGAGAGGTTATCTAGTAAACAATTTAATTCATAAAGGATTTTTTAAATCATCTCTTATAATAGGATTTATTTGGGGAATTTGGCATATTCCTCTTGTTTTAATGGGCTTAAACTACCCTGAATCAAAATTCTATGGAATTTTTATGATGGTTATATTTACAGTTTTAATTTCTCCTATAATGATTTACATAACTCTTAAATCTAAATCTATAATAAATGCTTCAATATTTCATGGAGTATTTAACTCAATAGGAGGATTTCATCTAATTTTATTAAAAGGTGGAACAGATTTAACAAAAGGGATTACAGGTTTTCCTGGATTAATAGTTTTGTTTATTTTTAATTTGATTTTCTTACCTCTTTTTTTGAAATTTGAAATAGAAATAAAAAATTCCACTTGACAAAGTTTTAAAATTTAATATGATATTTTAGAAATTGAATTTTTGGAGGATTTTTATTTTATGAATGGAAAAGAGAAACCACGAAGTATTAAGAATGGAAAGATGCCCAAAAGAGAACTTTTTGGGAAAATAGAGAGTTTAGATGAGTATATAAAAAGCCATACTAGTAAAGTCAAAATGACTCCTTTTCTTTTATCCAGTGATGTGGAAGAAAAGGAGATAAAAGATCTTATTAAAAAAGAAGTCGACTTTGTTATTGAAATTTTAAAACCACAAGAAGAAGATAAAATTCTTGATCTTGTATCAAGTCATGGTGAATATTCTTTAGAATTTGCAAGAAGAGGATTTATAAATGTTGAAGGACTTGATAGATCAAGTAATCTTATTCAAAAATCAAGACTTAGAGCAAAAAAAGAAAATTTAAATGTTAAATTCAGAGAAGGTACTCCAAGAAAACTTTTTTATCCACCTAATAGTTTTGATGTAGTTTTGCTTGTTGGTAATGTTTTTGGATTTTTTGAAACTCCTCTCGATGCTTTTAATGTTTTAAAAGAAATCTTTAGGGTTCTAAAAAATGGTGGAAAGATTTTTATTGACATTATAGATAGTGATTATGAAAAGAAAAATATTGTACCATACTATTGGCAGTGGCTTGATAAAAATCACTATGTTTTAAGAGAAAATAAGTTATCATTGAATGAAGATAGTTTAATAATTAGAGAAATTTTAAGTCATGTGCAAAAAGGAGTTATAAAAGATAGTTTCTTCTCTTTAAGATTATACACAAAGGATGAAATTTTAAATTTATTAAGAAGAGCGGGCTTTTCTGACATTCAAATTTTTGAACATTCAGTTGATATAAATATTCCTATATCAAATTTCCAAATTGGAGAAAAACACATCTCTTTTGTTGCGAAAGTACATAAAGAGATCAAGGAAGAGATAAAAGTTAAAAAAGCATTAAGATGTGTTGTTGTGATTTTAGGAGATCCAAAAAAAAACGATCCATTAAAACCAAATCATATTTTCGATGAAGATGATTTAAGAGCAATAGAAAAATTAAAAGAAACTTTAAAGACAATAAAAAATTATAAATTTATATATCTTGACAATCATGACCATCTTGTAGATGATCTTGTTGAATTAAAAGGTAAAGTTGATTATGTCTTAAACTTATGTGATGAAGGATATTTTAATGATCCTACAAAAGAGATGCATATTCCTGCAATTTTAGATATTTTGAATATCCCATATACTGGAGCAACACCTCAATCACTTGCTCATTCTTATGATAAGTCACTTGTAAGAGGAGTTGCGAGAGAAATGGGAATTCCTGTGCCAGATGCTTTTCTTGTAAAACCTGGAGAAAGTGTATATGAACTACCGATTAATTTTCCTGTTATAGTTAAACCTAATTTTGGTGATTCAAGTTTTGGTATAACTCAAAAAAATGTTTGCTATGACTATGAAAGTTTAATTAAAGTTATTAGAGACCTTAGAGATCTATTTGGATATGAAAAGCCAATATTAATAGAGGAGTTTTTAACTGGAAAGGAATTAAGTTTAGGTTTAATTGGTAATCCACCAAAATATCCCTTTAAATTATTACCACTTGCAGAACTAGATTACTCTTCTCTTCCAGAGGATCTTCCAAAAATATGTGGTTATGAAGCAAAGTGGCTTCCTGATTCGCCTTATGGAAAAATAAAATTTATTAAAGCATCTGTTTCTGATGAAATTGAGAGAGACTTACTTGATTGGAGCATAAGACTTTTTGAAAGATTAGAATGTAGAGATTATGCAAGATTTGATTTCAGATTAAATGCAAGTGGTGCTCCTAAGCTTCTGGAAGTTAATCCAAACCCAGGATGGCACTTTGATGGCTTTTTAGCAGATATTGCAAGAATTCAAGATATAGATTATAAAACTCTTATTGAATTAATATTAAAATCAACTGAGATAAGATTAGGATTAATACCAGCTGAAGAATTTTAATGAGTGAAGTTACATTAAAATTAGAGAAATTTGTTTATAATGGTGGAACAATTGGATATTTAGATGATAAAAAATTTTTAGTTTATGGTGCTCTTCCAGAAGAGATAGTTAAAGTTAAAGTATTTGGGAAAAAGAAAGATTATTATTTTGGAGAAGTAATTGAGATAATTCAAAGTTCAGAAAATAGAATTAAAGAAAAAGAGGAGCATTTTGTTTCCTGTTCACCATGGCAAATTCTTAAAGAAGAGAAAGAAATCTATTATAAAAGAAACCTTATTCTGGAATTATTAAAAGAAAATAATTTTGTATTTGAAAATTTTGAAATTGAAGAGAGTGATATTTATTACAAATATAGAAATAAACTTGAATTTAGTTTTTTAGATAATGAGTTAGAATTTGCTTTTTTTAAAAGAGGCACACATAAAAAGAAAATAAAAATTGAAGGGTGTATATTAGGATTTGATTCTATAAATTTTGCAGGAAGGGAAATTTTAAATCAAATCAAAAAAGAAAATCCACCACCAAAAATATTAAAAAGTTTAATCTTGAGAGGTAATAGAGAGGGGGAAGTTGTTGCTTCGCTATTTATAAAAGAGAAAAGAGATTTATTAAAGAGTGATTTGAATTTAAATAATTTGAAAGGTTTTTCCTTATATTTCTCTTCTCCACTTTCTCCTGCTTCTATTAAAAGCGATACTATTTTTGAGATTGGTCAAAATTTTATAAAAGAGAAAATTTTAGATAAGTTTTTTTATTTTACAACAAACTCTTTTTTCCAAGTTAATATTGAAATGTTTGAAAAAACTTTGAAAGATATGAAAAATTTTATTGATGAAAGTGATACTGTGTATGATATTTATAGTGGAGTTGGAACAATTGGTATAGCACTTGGTATAAAAAATATAAATTTTATTGAGAGCGAAAAGGAAAACATTTTACTTAAAAGAATGAATTTAGAAATGAATGGTATAAGAAATTTTAAAATATTTGAAGATAGAGCAGAGAAAGCAATATCTGAAATAGATAGTAAATCTGTGATAATTTTAGATCCACCAAGAGAAGGTCTTCACAAAAAAGTTGTTGAAGAATTAATAAAAAAAGATGTTAAAAGAATTATATATCTTTCCTGTAATCCTTTAACTCAAATAAGAGATTTATATAATTTAAAAGAAAAATATAATATCATATTCTTTAAAAGTTATAACTATTTTCCAAGAACTCCTCATATTGAAACTTTTTCCATTCTTGATAGAAAAGTTTAACTGTTTTCCTCTTTATGTTCCTTTTTTATTAATCCCCAATGATATAGATAAACTGGTATTCCAACAATAAGCATTGCTAAATTTCTTGTAAATGAATCTGCAACATAAGGAAGATACCCCAAAGATTTTGATTTTTCTTGATATCTTTTAAATTCAGTTTGCCATTGAAGAAGTGTTTTTTGTTGTTCTTCTGTAAGTTCAATTTTTTCAATCGCTTCATCTAATTTAACACTATCTAACCAATATGGATATGGTGGTTGATAAACCCCATATCTATATTCAAGTGCCTCTTTAAAAAAAGTTAACTGTAACCCAAGATTTATAAAACCTACAGTTCCAATAATAATTAAACTCAATCCAACAAGAGAAAAAAGATAAAGATAAATCTTTCTTAGAGTAAATTTACTCATAAATTACCTCCTTTAATAGCCACATATATATAAACCCATAATAACAAAAAAAGTTTCAAAATTTTATAAAATTATAAAAAGGAGGCAAGAGAATGGGAAAAGAATTAAAAGAGTACAATGGTATTAAGTTATCAAGTATAAGTGAATTTAGAGAAAACTCAATTAAAGGTCCACAAGATGTAAATCTAAGTAATTATAAATTAGAGATTTATGAAAATGGTATTTTCAAAAAGAGTTACAAATATGAAGAGGTAATCAATAATTTTGAATCGGTTAAAAAGGTTATAACTCTTTTTTGTGTTGAAGGTTGGGACACAACTATCCTTTATGAAGGTGTGAAACTTATTGATATATTGAATGATTCAAAGGTTTCATTTGAATATCCAATAATAATTTTTGGTGCAATTGATGGTTATACAACTTCGCTTGAGACCTCTTTTATTTTAAAAAATGAACTTCTTGTTGCTTATAAAATGAATGGAATAACTATTCCTAAGGTAAATGGATTTCCATTTGTTTTAATTGGAGAAAATAAATGGGCATATAAATGGATAAAATGGTTAAATAAAATTGAACTATCTAATGAAAAAGATTATAGAGGATATTGGGAATCAAGAGGTTATTCAAATCTAGCAAATCTTAATGAGCCATTTTTTGAAAGATAACCTTTGACAAATTTAAAAAAATTTATAAACTTATATAAGTTGGAATATTAAGAGATTTTAGGAGGAAGAGATATGAAAAAGATGCCATTAACTGTATATAAAAGAGATTCAACAAGAAAAAGTGAACTTAAAAAAATCAGAATGAATAGTTTAGTTCCAGGTATTATATACGGAGAAGGATTAAAAGAAAATTTGCCAATTTATGTTAATAAGAAAGTGTTAATAAAGTTACTTAGATTAAAAAGAGAAGAAGATTTTCTTGTAGAAATTGAGGTTAATGAAGATAAAAGCAAATATGTTGCATTAATTAAAGATGAGCAATATCATCCTGTAACAGATGAAATAATTCACATTGATTTCCATTCAGTTTCACTTGAAAAAGAAATCACAGCAAAAGTTCCAATTCATTTTGTAGGTGAGCCTAAAGGTGTTAAAGAAGGTGGCGTTTTGTATAAAGCACTTCATGAACTAGAAGTTGAAGCAAAACCGCTTGACCTTCCATCTTTTATTGAAGTTGATATTAGTGACCTTGAAATTGGAGATTCCATTCATATTGAAGATCTTAAAGTCCCCGCAAATGTAAAAATTCTTCATGAGCCATTTGAAACAGTTGTTTCAGTAACCACTGTTGAAGAGGAAGTTGAAGTTCCAAAGGGGGAAGCTACTGCAACAGAAGCACCTACACCAACACAAACAACTGAGAAAAAGGGAGAAGAATCAGAAAAAGGAGCAAAAGAGAAAAAATAAATTGTGTATATACTCGCTGGACTTGGAAATCCTGAATTTGAATATATTGGTACAAGACATAATATTGGTTTTGACTTTATAAATTTTTTATCAAAAAAATTAAAAATTAAAATACAAAAAATAAAGTGGAAAGCAGAAATAGTCGAAGGTTTAATATTTTTAGAAGATAAAAAAGAAGAAATTCTACTTGTTAAACCAATTACATATATGAATCTTTCTGGTGATTCAATTATAGAGATAGTATCTAATTTAAAGGTTGAATTAAAAAAACTTATTGTTATTCATGACGATATGGATTTACCAATTGGTGGGGTACATTTTATTTTCGATAGAGGAGAAGGAGGTCACAAAGGTGTTAAATCAATAGTTGAAAAATTAAAGACAAATGAATTTTATAGATTAAGATTTGGAATTGGAAGACCTCCAGATGATATAGACCCAGTTAAATATGTTTTAAGTCCTATAAGTTTAATTGAGAGAAAGAAATTAAGAGAAGCATTTAATTTAGGGGAGGAAATAATAAAAACTTTTATATTTTATGGTGAAGAAAAAGCAGTTTCTAAATCTAACAAAAAAGGAATTTATTAATATCCTTTTTTCAGATTATAAAACAGAATTTAAAAATATTGGTGGAATAACAAGAGGTGCTTTACCTTTCTTTATTTTTTATTTAAAAGAAAATTTCTTTCCTAAACTCGCCTTAATCCTAAAAGATGAGGATGAACTTTCTGAAATTTATGAAGAAGTTCTTTCTTTTGATGAAAAGAAAGAAGAGGCATTTTTAAGAGATCCAGAAATTGATGAGTTGAGTTTAAAAAATTTTATAAAAACTTTTAACACAATAAATGAAAAAGAAAAAGTTATTTTATTTCTAAATAAAGAGACATTAAATAAAAGAGCTTTTTTTGAAAATGAATATGTAAAACTTAAAAAAGGGGACTCTTTAAATTTTGAGAAATTTATTAAAGATTTTTTAAATCAATACAGAAGAGTTAATTTTGTTGAAAATCCTCTTGAATTTTCAATAAGAGGAGGAATTATAGATTTTTTTCCATTATCAAGTGAAAATCCAATAAGAATTGTTTTTGATGGAAATATAATTGAGGATATAAGGGAATTTGATATATTAACTCAAAAATCCATTAAAAAATTGGATGAGATAAATATTAAAAATTTAGAAGAAGGAAAAGTTTTATATGATTATTTAAAAGATTCATATACTTTTTTAACATATAAAGAAGATTTGAATTTAAGTGATTTAATCAAAATTTATGAAGATGAAACTCATGAGTTTAATTTTGATTTTACACCAATACCAACATTTTATAGTTTAAACAAAACTTTAGAATTATCTCAAGATTTAAAAAAGAATAATTTTGATGTTTTTTATATAGGATATGATAAAGAGGTTTCAAATAAATTTGAGGGTTTAATAAAGGAGAATTTTATATGTGTAAGTAAAAAAATCGCAGTAGTTGGTAAGAAAAGAAAGCCAACTTTTCCTCACAGAAAATTATCCACTTCTCTTATTGAAGAGATAGAGTCTTTAAAAGAACTAAAAAGAGGAGACATTGTAGTTCATATTGATTTTGGAATAGGAAGATATGAGGGAATAGTAAATCTTGAAAGAGAGGGCATACTTAAAGATTATATTTTAATTGAATATGATAAAAATGAAAAACTCTATGTTCCAGTTGAGAAGATAGAGAGAATTAAAAAATATATCGGAGATATTGAAAATGTTTCACTTTCAAGATTAGGTGGTAATGAATGGAATAAATCAAAAGAGAGAGCAAGAGAAGATATTATAAAATTTGCTCAAGAATTGTTAACTCTTTATGCCAAAAGAGAAATGACTAAAAAGGTTCCTTTCAAAGAATTCAAGGAAATAGAAGAGGAATTTGCAAATTCTTTTGAGTTTGAATTAACAGAGGACCAAGAAAAAGCAATAAGAGAACTTTTATCTGATCTTTCAAGTGAAAGAATAACAGAAAGGATAATTTGTGGAGATGTTGGTTTTGGAAAAACTGAGGTTGCCCTTAGAGGTGCCTTAAGAGTTATTTTAAATGGAAAACAAGTTTTGCTTTTAACTCCAACTACAATTCTTGCAATGCAACACCTTAGAGTTATAAAAGATAGATTTAAAAATTTACCAATAAGAATTGAAATGCTGTCTCGACTTTTAACTGAAAGAGAGGAAAAAGAGATTCTTAAAGACCTTGAGAAAGGTGAAATTGATTTTTTAATAGGAACTCATAGATCACTTTCAGATGATGTGAAGTTTTTTGATTTAGGTTTACTTGTTATTGATGAAGAGCACCTTTTTGGTGTTGAGCATAAAGAGAAAATTAAGAAATTAAAAGAAGATATAGACACAATTTATCTTTCTGCAACTCCAATTCCAAGAACACTAGAGATGGCTCTTTCAGGTATAAAAGACATTTCAATAATTAGAACTCCTCCAATTGGAAGATATCCAGTTGAAACAAAAGTATTATCTTTTGACCCATATGAAGTGAAAACTGCAATTGAAAAAGAGATTTCAAGAGGCGGTCAAGTATACTATGTGCATAATAGAATAATAACAATTGAAGAGGAGAAAAATTTTTTATTGTCATTAATTCCAAATATTAGGATTCTTGTTTTACATGGAAAACTTGATTCAAAAGAGATTGAAGATGGAATGATTAAATTTTTAAATAAAGAATATGACCTCCTTCTTTCAACAACCATAATTGAAGCAGGTTTAGACAATGAAAATGTTAATACAATAATAATTGTTGATTCTCAAAATTTTGGATTATCACAACTTTATCAATTAAAAGGGAGAGTCGGAAGAAGAGACAAAAAAGCATATGCATATCTTTTTTATGATCCAAAAAGAACAACTGAATTTGGTAAAAAAAGATTAAAAGTACTTGAAAATTATTCATTTTTAGGAGCAGGTTTTCAAATTGCACTTAAAGACCTTGAAATTAGAGGTGCTGGAAATTTATTAGGAAAAGAGCAATCTGGACATATTAATGCTTTGGGTTTTGACCTTTATTTTGAATTGGTTGAAGAGGAGATAGCAAAATTAAAAGGAAAAGAATATGAACCAAAAATTTATACAGAACTTGAAATAAATATTGATAATTCAATTCCAATAAATTACATTGAGGACGAAAGAACAAGATTTTATTTTTATAAGAAATTTTTTGAGGCTAAGACATTTGAAGAGATTGAGAATATTAAAGAAGAACTTATTGATAGATTTGGAAAAATAGATGAAAATATAAAAAATCTTATTGATATATCAAAATTAAATATATTAATGAAAAAATATAAAATAAAAAAGATAACAAACTTTAATAATCAAATTTTTATTAAACCAACAAATAAAACCCCGCTTGACTCTATTAAAATAAAAACACTTGAGAAGACATTTTTAAATAGAATAAAATTTACTCCAAGTGAAATTCTTATTCTTGATGCAAAAAATCCTTTAGAAGATATAAAAAAATTTTTAAAAATTATACAAATTTAATGTATATTTAATATATACCAAAGGAGGCATTTTTATGATTAAAAAATTTTTATTATTTATAATATTACTCTTTTCCCTTTCCCTTATTTTCATATGCATCAGAAAATACAATTCAATTAAGGTTTTCAAATAAAAATTTTCTTTTAAAGTATGACGAAGATGGCTTTCTATTCCAATTGTTGAGGGTTATAGCAACATTGACACTTTTTCCTATAAGAGTTTTCCAAGAAAAAACATTTAAGTTTTACTTCCACCAAATACAAAATTCTTAACATATAAAATTTTGAATTTAAATACAATTAAACTTGATGGAAAACATAAACTTAGAGAAGGAAATTTACCTTTAATAGCAGAAACAAATTATAAATATAATTTTAAATAAAATGAATTTAAAATTGATAAACCCATTTATTTTCTAAATTGAAATAATAATAAAGGTTTTTGATAAAAAAGGTTTTCGATTTTTAACTTTTTCTGTTTATCCATTTCTTTATAAAAATTAGGAACTCTATGTTGTTAAAAGTTTCGAAGTCGAAATTTATTATATAAAAGATAATAGTAATGAAAAAATTTATAAAATTGATGATACAGATTTCATTAATTATAATAATATACATTAATACTACAATAATTTAATTTTAAATGAATCTTATGATTACCTTATTATTACAATCGATAGTGCATACAAAATTCTTGAAGAGCACAAAAATTATCTTGAATCAAAAGGTTTTAGGGTTAAACTTGTAAAACTTTTATCAATTTCTTCAAATTAAATATCTCCTGAAATAATTAGAGATTATTTAAAAAATGAGTACAAAAATAATGGTTTTAAATATTTACTGCTTGTTGGTTCTCCAAATTCAATTCCAATGAAAATTCTATATGCTGGAGAGGCAGATTTAGATACTGAAAATAAATTTATTCCTTCTGATTTCTATTATTCTGATTTTACAGGCGATTGGGATTCAAATAGAGATGGATCGTATGGAGAACCAGGAAAAGATAATATTGACTTATATCCTGAAATAAATGTTGGAAGGATACCATTTGATAATGAAGCTGAAATTAAGATTGTTTTATTAAAAACAAGAATATTCATGGATCAAAGTTATGATGAGAATAAAAAGAAAATTTTATTTTTAGGTGCATATTGGCATTTTAAGTATGAAAATGATAAATGGAGTGCAAATGGAGATAGTGGTTTATTTAAATAATAAAATATACGAGTTGTATTTGAAAAATAAAGGTTTTTTAAGAAAAAACCTAAATGAACTTGAAGGACTTTATCCAACAAATGTAAAAAATATAACAGATGCACAGATTAATCAAAATAACTTGATAAAATTTGTTAATGAATTTCAGCCAGGGATAGTTTCTTGGATGGGTCATGGAAATTGGGATGGAACAGCAAGATAAATTTGGGCAGTTGATTATGATAATAATGGTTACCCTACTTCAAACGAGATAAAGTGGGATTGTTTTATTTAAAATAATATGGTTGATAAATTTAACACAAAAAATCCATCAATATAATTTTCATCATCTTGCCTAAATTTATATCCAGAAATAGATTCATTAGCAAAAAATATTTTAACATTAGGAAATGGTGTTTCCTTTATAGTATATTCAAAAATTTCATGGTATTTTCCAAATTTAACATACGAAAGTTTTGAAAATAAACCATCAATGTATTCTATTAATGCTATGTTTTTAAGTTATCTTTCTTCAAAAATTTCAGTTAGCGAATCAGTTAACAAAACTTTTGTATGGTACTATGAAAGATTTTGGAATCAAAGTGAATATTTAAACAAAAACATAGCTCACAATATATATTGTCTTAATTTATTTGGAGAACCAATTATTTCACTTGATTCTTTTACAGAAAAAGTTTCAAATCCAATAGTTATTTCAACATATCCATCAAATAATCAATCAGATGTTCCAACAAATGTTGAAATAGTTGTTAAATTTGACAGAAACATAGATAAAAGAACAGTTACCTCAACAAATTTCATTTTAAAAGAGGGAACAAAGATAATCCAAGGAAATTTAAATTACAATGAGAAAGATTTTTCAATTGTTTTTAAACCTCTAACTTAACTTAAAAAAGGAACATTATAAAATGTGACAATTAAGAAAGAGATAAAAGATAATTTTAGAAATACTCTTCAAGGTTACTATAAATTTTCATTTAAAACAATTTCACAAACTCAAGATTTTGTTGTTGTTTTTTTATGATAAAGATGAAGGTTATAAAATAGATCTTAAAAGCGCTTCAATATCTAACCAAAAAGATTATTTAATATTTAAATAAATTCTTATAGAAACTGGGGCAATTCAGAAACAGATGTTAGAATTTTAATCTATCTTGAAGTGGATAATAATGAGAATAAAGGTTGGACAAAAGAAGATAATGGTAATGGTGAGGACTATCTTATTTGGTTAGGTACTTTTGAAGGAAAATTTTATTCGGACATAAATTATTATGATAAAAACAAAAAAACTTGGCAAAATATTGAAGATGTTGAGTCAAATTTTCCTAAAAATTCAAATGAAGCAACAGTTAAGATTTCAAAAAATTATTTTAAATTAGATAAATTTGGTTTTTGGATTGCATTAAGAGATACAAAAAACAATGAGTTTGATTATTATCCTAATGATGATGACCCTGAATATTATGTTTATTATAATTTAACAAGTAAACCAACAAAACTAGAAATTGTCGATTATTATCCAAAAAATTTAAGTACAGTACCATCTTATACGGAAATTTTTGTAAAAATCTCAAACAACATTCTTGAAAAAACATTAAACCAAAGTACTTTTAATGTAAAAAAAGGTGAGAGATTTGTTTTAAGGAAAAATAATCTATGAAAAAGAAACATATGTAGCAAAATTTATTCCTGATGCTCTTCTTGAAGAGGGTTCCACATATAAAGTTTTTTTAAGTAAAGATATAACAGATTTAAATGGAAATAATCTCTCTTTAGATTTTATTTTTGAATTTCAAACTGAGAAAACTCAAGAAGGAAATTTTGTTTTGTAATACACATCTCCAAGAAATCAAATGAGTACAATTGATATAAAGAATATTTATATCATTTGATAGCTCAACTCTCGCTTTTAAAATTGAAACACATAACACAATAACAAAGCCTTTATCGACAGGTTTCATTATTAGAATAGATATTGACAATAACCCTGAGACTGGAGTTCCAAAATACCCCTATGGTGGTAATGGAGAAGATTATTCAATTTTTGTAGGTGGCTATCAAGGAACTATGAAATCATTTATATCAAAATGGAAGGATACAATGTGGGAAATAGTCGAATTGAACAAAAATTTTGTAATGAAACAAAACACAAATTTTATTTTAGTTACAGTCCCAATATCAAAAATAGGAAGCCCAAAAGAGATAAATTATTGAATTGGATCAACTGATGACACTGTTAAATTTACAATATTTGATAGTACGCCAACAGAAACTTATTATCTTACTTATTATCTTGTAGAAAAAAAGATGGATTAAACAATTTGAAAATAGTGATGAGGGATATATTTATGATCTTAAAGTAAATTATATGAAACATGATGATAAAAATGTCTATTTTAAAATTGAAACCTACAGACCATGTAAAGATATATTAAAAGAGAAAGCACTTGTTCAAATAAATATGGATTCAGATCAAAACTCTTTAACAGGTAAACCAACAACCGATGGTATGGGAGAAGATTTTCTTATACATATTGAAACATTAGAATATGAAGATGGAATTTTTTTGGAATTGTGGATTTGGGAGGGGGAAGGTTGGTATTATTATGAAGAGTTGAGTGATTATAAAATAGGAGATAATTTAAATATTTTTGAGGTAAAATTACCTCTTGAATTGATTGGTTCTCCGAAGAAATTTAACTATTGGATTGGTGTTGGTACTTGGTTAGATGAGACTCAATTTGATTATTATCCAAATGATGATCCAAATTATTATATGGAATATGATACAACAAAAGTTATTTTAGAAGATGCTTTGGAATTGACAGTTGATTTACCAGATAATATTACAACTTATATAGAATCACTTCTTGTGAAAGGATAAACAAATAAAGATGCAAAAGTTTCTATCAATGATAAAGAAGTTCTTGTTTCAAGCAGTGGTTATTTTGCTAAAGTTGTTAATTTAAAACAAGGTGAAAATTTGATAGCTGTTAAGGCATTTGATAATGCAGGAAATTCTAAAGAGATTAAAAGAAAAGTTATTTTATCAAAAAGTGTTATCAGTAAAGTAACAATTGAGTTACATGTTGGAAAGAAAGTTGCAAAATTAAATGGAATTCAAAAAGAAATAGATGTACCTCCATTTATAAAGGATGGAAAAACTCTTGTTCCAATAAGATTTATTGCTGAAGCATTTGGTGCAGAAGTTCAATGGGATGCATCTACAAAAACAGTTAGAATTTATTTTTCTTCAAAGAACATAAAAATAATTCTTCAAATTAACGACAAAAATTCTTATGTTAATGACCAAAAAATTATTTTGGATGTTCCACCACTTATTAAAGATGGAAGAACATTTGTGCCAATAAGATTTATTGCTGAAAGTTTTGGCGCAGAAGTTCAGTGTGATGGAACTGAAAAGAAGATAACTATAATTTATTCTCCATAAAAAATAAAGGGGTGTGCACCTTCCTACGATACACCCTTCCTCAGGTCTTCCTTAACCAGAAAATCCAGAAAGATTTATGAGGGAACATCCCGAAAATCACTTACCGTTGCTTCCTTCCGGACCTGGCGGGGTTTGTGACCTCAGGATTTCCTCATTTCCTTCCTTCATCTTTTCCAGTTAAGGACCTTCTGAAAAAGGATGCACCTTCAGAAGGAATTCAGCCCCACTAAGCGGGTTGTGGGTTACAGGGCACCGCTATCTCCCCACCTAGCACACCCTATCTAAAATTATATCATTTATAATTTAATTAATGGAAAAATTATTAATAAGAGAAGGAAAAATTGAAGACAAAGAAGATTTTGTCAATTTAATAATTTATACTGGAGAAAAACTTCTATATACAATTTTTGGTAAAAATGTAAGAGAAATTTTAAAAGAGTTATATATTAGAAAAAATAATCAATTTAGTTTTGAATTTACTAATTTTGCAATATACAATAATATAACTTCAGGAATGGTTCTGTCTTATTCATTTGAGGATTTAAAAAGAATTTCAATTAACACTTGTTATTTATTAATCAAAATTATGAAGATTCATTTTATAAAAAATTTAGAAAAATTTATTAAATCATTTTTTAAATTAAGCATTATAAAAAAAGATGAATATTATATAAGTAATATTGCAGTTTATCCTGAATTTAGAGGTTTTGGCATAGGTAGAAAACTTTTATTATTTATTGAGAATAAAGCAAAAGAAAATAATTTGAAAAAACTCTGCCTTGATGTAGAGAAAGAAAACAAAAATGCAATTGAAATATATAAAAATTTCGGATTTATAATAGATAATGAATTTAATTTAACTTTTCATGAAAATATTTTTTCTTTTTATAGAATGATTAAAGTTCTTTAGAATTTCAAAAAAGAGGAGGTATGAGAGATGAGAAGATGGCATAGAAGACACTTTTACTATTTTGGATTTCCACCATGGGGTTTTTATGGAAGATTTGGTTTTGGATTAGGACCATGGTGGTATAGAATGAGCAAAGAGGAAGAGATAGAATTTTTAGAAGAATTAAAAAAGGAACTCGAAGAAGAGTTAGAAGAGATCAAGAAGAGATTAGAAGAACTTAAAAAGTGATATACAGCATTAAAAATATTAAGGTGAATTATATATGACAAGATTGTCTATTTTATGTAATGATAAATCAAAAGAAAGATACTTTTCAGAACATGGATTTTCTGTTTTAATTGAAAAAGATAGTTATAAATTGATTTTCGATACAGGTATAACAAATGTTTTTTTAAAAAATCTTGAAAAATTAGGCAAAAATATAAATGAGATAAATGATATTGTTATAAGTCATGGACACTATGACCATCTTGGTGGAGTAAGAGAATTAGGTCAATTTGATAAAACATTTAAAATATGGGTTAAACAGGGAATTTTTATACCTAAGTACTCTCAAGGAAGATTAATAGGTGTTAAAACTGAAAATATAAGTAAAAATTTAAATTTTAAATTTATCAAAGAAGATTTTCTTGAAATATTACCAAACATATTTTTATTTGGACCCTCTCCAATGATTAATAACTTTGAATCAATAAATGATATTTTCTATATTAAATCAGAAAAAGGAGACGAGAAAGATAAATTTAAAGAAGAAATAAATCTTATTATTGATGAAGAAGATTTAATTATAATAACTGGTTGTGCTCATAGAGGAATTGCAAATATTATAAATCATGCAATAAGTTTATTTAAAAAAGATATTAAAGTTGTCTTAGGAGGATTTCATTTATATATTGCTTCAAAAGAAAAATTAGAAAATATTGTTAAATATTTCAATAATGTTAAAATAAAAACTTTAATTCCATGTCATTGCACAGGTGAAAAATCAATAATGTTTTTTAAAGAAAAATTCAATGGATAATTAATAGAATGTTTAGGAGGTGATGAATTCAATTTACAGATAAAGAGGAGGAAATATGCAAAATACAATTACTGGTTTAGTTTTAATTTTCATTGTTATTTTTATCTTAATTTATTTATTAAATAAAAGAGAATTTAAAAAATTAAAAAAATCAATAAATAAGGGTTTTAAACAATTTATTAAAAATTCAATAAGATTATTTGCGATATTTTTAATTATTGGGATGCTTCAAAATTTTTTATCAAAAGAAAATGTCGCTAATTTTTTATTGAAATTTACAGGATTTAAAGGAATAATATTTGGTGAATTAACAGGTGCTGTTATGATGGGTCCTGTTGCATCAGGTTATCCAATTGCAAAGTATCTTCTTGAAAATGGAGCAAGTATTATGCTTATCTCTTCTTTTTTATTATCTTGGGTCTTAATAGGTTTTGTTTCAATAAGCATTGAATTTAAAGAATTTGGAAAAAGATTTGCTTTGTCAAGAAATATATTGACTTTAATTTTTATAATTATAATTTCAATTTTGATGGGTTTATTAATATGAAAGAGAAAATAAAATCAATATTCAATGAATATTATCTTGAAATAATTTTTTTAGTAGTTGCTATCATTTTTATTTTATTAAATAGGAACAAAGCAATATTGGGTTTTAAATATGCTTTAAGCACTTACAAAAATCTTTCAATAGTTATAATTGGAGTTGCCTTTTTATCAGGAATTATATCTGAAATAATAGATGATAATATTGTAAAAAAATTTATTGGAAAAGAAAGTGGCTTTAAAGGAGTTTTAATCGGCGCAATATTTGGAACTCTAATGGTTGGACCAGCATATATTTATTATCCATTTTTAAAAGAATTACTAAATAAAGGGGCAAAAATAAATATTTTAGCAACAACAATAGGAGCATGGGCGATAAAACTTCAATGGATTCCATTTGCAATTACTTTATTAGGAGCAAAATTTATAATTACATTAAATATTTTCATCTTTATCTTTGCAATTATCTCAGGGTACATAGTTGAATATTTTACAAATCTAGAAATTAATGAATCAAAATTGATAAAATTAAAAAAATAACTAAATTAAATTTTTTAATTTGGAGGTAAAAAATGTTTAAAGAATTCAAAGAATTTGCAATGAGGGGCAATGTAATTGATCTTGCTGTAGGAATCATTATTGGTGCAGCATTTGGAAAAATAGTTTCTTCACTTGTTGGAGATGTTCTTATGCCAGTTATTGGTTTAATAATTGGTGGAATTAACGTAAGTGGTTTATCCTTTAAAATTGGTGATGCAGTTATTAAATATGGAGCATTTTTACAAACAGTTGTTGATTTTTTAATTATTGCATTTAGTATATTTTTACTTGTTAAAGGTATTAATAGATTAAAGAAAAAACCAGTTGAAGTTCCTAAAGAACCAACAACAAAAATTTGCCCCTTTTGTTATACTGAAATACCTATAAAAGCAAAGAGATGCCCAAACTGCACTTCTGAATTAGTTTAATTTAATCTTTAGAGCAATAAGGGTTATTATGTAAATTAAAATTTTGAGAGGGTTTTTAATAGTTTTAATTTTTCGAGGTCGCCTAATTTGGTTTTTTCAACAGCATGTTTTAAAATTTCAATTGATGTATCATAAATTTTTTTATCAACTGGATAGGGATGACCATCTTTTCCTCCATGAGCAAATGAAAATGTAACTGGGTCTCTGAAAGATAGTTCTGAACCAAAAATAAGATGAGAAACTAAAGCAAGGGCTCTCATAGATTTTTCTCCCAAACCTTCAAAAAGAAGAAGTTCTTCAAAATTTTTGGGTTTATATTCTTTGATTTTACTCATTAAATTTATAAGACGCTTTTCATCATAATCTTCATAAATAATTGGATGATGAAATGGAAAACATGCTTTTCTTTTATCAAGAATTTTTATAACATCATTATCTTTTGTCTCATTTACTACATTTAAAATTTCATTTCTTGTTTTTTCAATTTTTGAATCAACAAGGTTTAATGGTTTAACAATTAATTCAGAAGCAATTCCTTTATGAGGGTCAGATACAAAACTTTTTATCTCTTTTGAAAACCAGTGATACCTTCTCGCCATTCTTTTCTCTTCATTCATTCCTTGTTCTATAACTGCCCAAATTCCATCTTTTGAATATATAAAAAAATGGTGATAAATTGAAAAACCATCTTGAAGTCCAACAGTATCAACTTTTGCAATAAGTCGAGAATAATTTTTTAATGAATTACCTATCTCAAAATCTATTAATCCTTTTTCAATCCAATTATCAATATCATTTGGTGTATTTATTGCTCTTTTTCCTTTACCACCAGCAAAAAATAAGCCAATGTTTTTTTCTTCAAATTTTAAACCTTCTTTTAAAGCACCAGTAACAGTTGTTGTGACTCCAGATGAGTGCCAATCAAAACCAAGAATACATCCAAATGCTTGAAACCAAAATGGATCAGATAGTCTATTTAATAACTCTTCTTTTCCATATAGATAAACTATTGCAAGAGAAATTTCTCTTGCAAGTTTAACCATTCTTTCAAAAAGCCACTTTGGTGCTTTTCCAGCATGAAGAGGAAGATCTACATAACCTCTTCTCATTCAGTTGAAACCTCTATGACAAAATCCTCTTGTGAGAGTTGATTACAAACATCTTTTATTTCTATATTTTGAGGCACGGAAACTACAAATTCAATGCTTAAAGATTTTTCATCTCTTTCAAATTTTACATTTTTAATGTGAATTCCATATTTTCCAAAAATTGTTCCAATTTTTCCAAGTTGTCCAGGTTTATCAGTGACTCTTACATTAAATATTTTTAAATTTTCCTCATATTTTTTAAATCTTTCATATTCAAAAACTCTAACAAAAATTAAAACCAAATATGCAAGTAGTGTAGTTAAAATTGCAGGAATGTAAAAACCAAGTCCACATGTTAATCCTATTGCCGATGAGAGCCATATTGTTGCAGCTGTTGTTAATCCTTTTATTGTTAAGCCTTCTTTCATAATTGTTCCTGCACCAAGGAAACCTACTCCTGTAACAATATTTGCAGCAACCCTTGATGGGTCGACACCGCTTCCATAAATTTTTGAAAATTCAATTGATGATATAGTGAAAAGGCAAGAGCCAAGTGATACAAGTATGTGTGTTCTTAGACCTGCAGGTCTATTTCTTCTTTCTCTTTCAAGACCTATTAATCCACCTAAAATAATTGAAACAATAATTTTTATTAGAATATCAATGTAATCTTTTATCATGTAAAAATTATATTATAAAATTTCGAGAAAATAAATTAAATTTTCTTTTTCTTCGCTTAATTTTGTTAAAGGTCCATGACCAGGATAAATTAAATAATCTTTGTTGTTTAATATATTTAAAATTTTTATAATTGAGTTTTTCATTTTTGAACTACTTGAATATTCAAAATCTGTTCTTCCTATTGTTCCTTTAAAAATTGTGTCTCCAGAGAAGATAAAATTATCAATCATAAACATCGAACTTCCAGGAGTGTGACCTTCAGTATGAATTACTTTTATATTTAACCCTCCTATATTAAACTCATCTCCATCATTAAACAAAATATCTGGTTCAACTTCTTCAAAATCAGACCAAAATTTTTTATTTATTGCACCATTTGAGATGAAAAAAAGATCATTTTTATGAATTAAAATTTTCATATTATAATTTTTTTTCAGAAAATTATCACAAAAAGTATGATCTTCATGGCCATGGGTGTTTAAAACATATTCAAATTTAATATCTTTAAGTTCTTCTAATTTATTTTTTATTTTATGGCAATCTCCACCTGGGTCTATTATAACCCCTTCTTTATCTTTGTGAACAAAATAACAATTTGTTCTATAAGGACTGACAATCTCTTTTTCTACTTTAATCATCCGCTTGTTTTCATAAGTTTTATTTTTGGTAAAAATATTGAACCATCTTTTGGCATTGTTACTTCTGTTAAATATGGCAAATATCCTGAAAGTTCAATTTTTATTTTATATTTTTTAAGAGGAGTTAAGTTTCTTACTTCAAGTGGTGTTATACCTTTAATTACATCATCAACATATACAGTTGCACCTTCTGGTTCAGTTTCTATAATTAAAGCATGATTTAATTGAACTAGATTAAATGAGAAAGTGTTTATGTCTTCTTTAACATCAATTGTTTTTGTCATTTCTTCATATCCAAGTGCTCTTAAAGTAATAAAATGTCTTCCTAATGATATTTCTTTTATTTCAAGAGGAGTTTTTCCTATCTCTTTTCCATCAATAAGAACAGTAGCCCCTCTTGGATTTGAATTGATATATGCTTTACTTACTCCTTTTATAAGTTTTTCAGATATCTCAACAATCTCTTCTTTTATTTCAACTTCTTTTATTATACTTTTGTAACCTTCTTTTGTTATTAAAACTTCATGTTTTCCAACTTCAAGGTCAAAAATTTCTAAAGGAGTTAAACCATAATTTTTTCCATCTATATATACAGTTGCGCCAGTGGGTTCAGTTTTAACAGAAATTCCTCCAACCTTTCTCTCAAGATTTGCAATAACTAAAGTTTCTCTGCCTCTTTTTATCTCTATTTCCTTAAAATAATTTTTATAACCCTCTTTCCTAACTTCTATACTATATTTACCAGAATTTATCTTTTCCGTAAGTGGTGTATTTCCAATATATTCACCATTTAAATAAACTTCAGCATCTTTTGGATATGAATCAACTGAAAGTGTTCCTTTGTTTGTTATACAAGATGAGAAAATTAAAAAAATTAAAATAAAAATTATTAATAAATTTTTCATACTTATCTAATGAAAAGGTTTTTGTATGGGTAAATTAATATTTTTCCATTTTCAACTAATGCAATTGAGGCAACTTCTTTTCTTCTTTTAGAGATATCCTCTTCAAGAACAATATCTCCAATTTGCAATCTTTTTGGTCTTAAATTAGTAGCAACAACTATAGCATCTTCTCCACTATCTCTTCCAGCAGTAACACTTCCTCTTAAAGAACCAAAAACAAATAAACTTCCTCCTACACTTATTTCAGCATCTTCATTTACATCGCCAATTAGAATTATATTTCCACTATAATTTAATGTTTGTCCAGACCTTAATATTCTTTTAATTACAAGAAAATCTTTTAAAATCATTTTTTTATCTTTTTCATAAGAAACTTGAACTTCCCCCTCTTTTTCAAAAAATTCACAATCTATATCAAATTTATTTTCCATTAAATTTTTAATTTCATAAATCTCATTTTCTGAGAAAGTCCCAGTTACAGGGAAAAATTTTATTGAACCTCCTCTGAAAAAATCCTCTCTTTCTGATATTTTCTTTTCAAGTGCTTTCAATATTGTATTAAAAGAATACGAAAGGTCAACATAAGCAACAATTCCATCTTTTGTTCCCTTAAAATTAACTGCATTTTTAGGAATTCTCAAAAATTACCTCCTTTAATTTCTTTATAAATTTTACCACAGGAAATCCAACTATAGTAAAAAAACAACCCTCGAATTTCTCTATAAGATAACTTCCTAATCCTTGAATTGCATATCCACCTGCTTTATCAAATGGCTCAAGAGTTTTAATATAATTAATAATTTCCTCTTTTTTTAAATCTTTAAATTTAACTTTAGCAATATCATAACCCATACCTTCTTTACCAAAAGAAATAAAGTAAAATCCAGAACAAACAATATGCCATTCATTTGAGAGAGTGTTTAACATATTAAAAGCATCTTCTTCATTTTTTGGTTTTCCAAATATTTTGTTTTCTAAAACAACAACTGTATCTCCTGAAACATAAGTTTCATATAAATTTCTTTTAATTGATAAAACTTTATTTTTTGAATTTTCTAGTGTTATTTTTATAAAATCGCCATCTTCTATTTCTTTTGAATTAGGAATAATTTTTTCAACATAAAAAAATTTTCTTAGAATATCAAATCTTCTTTTTGAATTTGATACAAGATTTATTTTACCAGGGAGATTTTTTCTTTTCATCTTCATATTGTTTTAATCTTTTTAATAAAAACTTTGATATATAACCAATTACAAAACCAGAAATTCCTCCAAAAATTATTAATATTGGTAAATAATAAAAAAGATACTCAATCTTAGATATAAAATAAACCATTATAAATTGCCCAATATTATGCATAATTCCACCAATCATACTAACTCCAACAATTGAGATTTTTTCTTTAAAGATTTTTTTAAATATTATCATGAAGAAAGTTGCAAGAATTGAACCAGCAAATGATAGAATAAATTCAAGTGTAAAAAAATTACCTTTGATAAGAGATACTAAAATTGGTCTTAAAATTCCAACTAGAATAGAATATGTTGAACCAAAATAACAAAGAGTAATTAATGTTGCAATATTAGCAATTCCAATTTTAATACCAGGTGCTATAAAAAATAAAACCGGAGGTTCAATTAAATTTAATGCAATTCCTCCCGCTAAAAACAGAGAAACTATTATCAGGTTTCTTAATTTACTCTGACATTCCATCAACTTTTCCTCTACCTTTGATTATAATAAAAACTTCATTTGGAAGACAAATTGAATATTCACCTATATTTGAAATCCAACTTTTTTTGATACATAATTTATCTTTGCAGTTTGATTCAATAACTCTTGCCTTTCCATTGTCAATTTCCACTAAAACCTTTCCAATTTTTCCTTCACATTCAATTATCTTTTTTTGAAATAAATTATACTCTCTTTCACCATTTTTATCTAATATGATAAGAGTTTTATTCCCTATATCAAAAGAAAAGTAAAAAATAGAAAAAATAAAAAATGGAATCAATAAAAATAAAATAACTTTATCAATTATTTTCATCTATAAATTCTTTGTTTAGATTTTCATCAACAAAAAGAACATTAACACCTTTAAAATAATTTTTAATAAGTTCTGCGCCCTTTTCTTTTCCAAGAACAAAAAGAGTTGTTGAAAGAGCATCTCCATCAATTCCAGATTCTGAAACTACACTAATTTCAATAACTCCACTTTGAGAAGGTTTTCCTGTCTTTGGATCTATTATGTGATGATATCTTTTATCATTTTTTATAAAAAAATTTTCATAATCTCCAGAAGTGGATACTGTAAAGCCACTTTTGACCTCAAATGTGTGAATTATTCCTTCTCCTCTTGGATTTTTCACTCCTACATTAAATTTTTTATTCCCAAAAACCAAAATATTCCCACCTAAATTAATCACTGCTTCTTGAACTTTATTTTCTTCTAAAATCTCTTTTATTTTATCAAGGGCATAACCTTTAACTATTCCTCCAAAATCAAGAGAACCATAGATAATTTTTACCAATTTTTTTTCTTTATCAATCAATATATTTTTAATATCTATTTCATTTATTAATTTAATTAAAATTTCATCATCTGGAATTTTATGATTTCCATCATAAAAACCCCATTCATTTACAATATCGCCAATCAATGGATTAAATGCATTGTTCGATATTTTATTAAAGTAAATTGACTTTTCCAGAACATAAATAAATTCATCATCTACTTGAATCCACTCACCTTTATTTTTATTAATTTTTGAAGTGAAGGAATTTTCATTAAACCTTGAAAATTTTTCTTCAATCTCAATTACTTTTTCATTTATTTTACTGATGACATTTTTGTGATTGTTATCAATATTAACTATCAAAAAAGTACCCATATAGAGACCTTTTGAAGTGTATAAATTTTTTTTACAGGAGATTAAAAAAATTAAAATCAAAATAACAAAAAGAAAAATTATTCTTTTATATTTAAATCGAAACCACAAAATTTACATCTCCCATGAATTACACAATAATCAAGAATATCAAAGCCTGCTCTTTTTACAACCAAACTTTTACAATTTGGACAATAAGTATTTTCAAATGGATGTCCAAAAACATTTCCTATATAAACAAAATTTAAGCCTATCTTATCTCCTATTTCTTTAATCATTTCAAGAGTTTTTATTGGTGTAGGCATAAGATGAGAAAAGTTCATATATGGGTAAAATCTTGTAATATGCCATGGAGTTTTTGGTCCAAGATTATCTTTAATCCAGTTGGCAAGTTCTTCCATTTCTTTTATTGAATCATTTACAGTTGGTATAACATTTGTAACAACTTCAACATGCATTCCAAGTTTTTTTGCCTCAATTGCTCTTTCGAGAATAAAATTTGCGCCTTTAACATCAGTAATTTTTTTAAAACTTGAATCATAAAATGCCTTTATATCAACTCTAAATGCATCAAGATTAGGTGAAATTATATTTAGGCCTTCTGATGTTATTGTCCCATTTGTCACATAGACTGTATATAAACCATTCTCTTTTGCAAGTTTAAAAACATCAAGTGTATATTCAAACCAAATTGTTGGTTCATTGTAAGTAAAAGAGATGCCTTTTGAGTTATAGGATTTTGCTAAATTTATTAGTTCTTGAGGTGTTAAATATTTACTCATTGATAGTAATTTATCATGATAATTTTCATAAGAAATTTGCCAGTTTTGACAATGACCGCATCTAAGGTTACATCCCCATGTTCCTAATGAAAGAGTTTTGCTTCCTGGATAAAAGTGAAAAAGTGGTTTTTTTTCTATTGGATCTATTGCAATTGAAGATATAACTCCATAAATAGTTGTAAATAAAGTCCCATCTATATTTTTTCTAACACCACAGAAACCATATTCACCCTCTTTGATTAAACACCTTTTATAACATAAATTACATCTAACTCTTTTTTTTTCTAACCTTTCATAAATTAGGGCTTCTTTTATGTTTTCCAAATAGTTCCTCCAATTTTAAATTGAAGCCCAGACAAATTCTCTTTTGTGAATGTACTTTTCCTTTAAATATCTATCCATATCTTGTGCTGCTTTTTTACCTGCACCCATTGCAAGAATTACAGTTGCAGCACCAGTTACAATATCTCCACCTGCCCAAACCCCTTCAAGGGATGTTCTTCCATTTTCATCTGCTAATACAACTCCATGTCTTCCAGTTTTAAGTCCACTTGTTCTAGCAACAAGAGGGTTTGGAACTGTTCCTATTGCAACAATAACTGTATCAACTTTAATCCTATATTCACTTCCTTTAATTGGAACAGGTCTTCTTCTTCCAGATTCATCTGGTTCACCTAGTTCATTTTTAATAACTTCCATCTCTTTAACCCATCCATTTTCATCTCCAAAATATCTTGTTGGACATGTGAGCCACAAAAATTCAACTCCTTCTTCAATTGCATGGTGATACTCTTCAACTCTTGCGGGCATTTCTTGTTCTGTTCTTCTATATACAACAATTACTCTTTCAGCGCCCATTCTTAATGCACTTCTTGCAGCATCCATTGCAACATTTCCTGCTCCTATAACAGCTACAACTCCTCCCTTTTTAACGGGTGTGTCATATTCTGGAAATTTATATGCTTTCATTAAATTTATTCTTGTTAAGTATTCATTTGCAGAAAGAATTCCAAGTAAATTTTCTCCTTGAATATTCATAAATTGTGGAGCACCAGCACCTGTTCCTAAAAATATTGCTTTATATCCTTCATTGAATAGATCTCTTAAAGTGAATGTTCTTCCAACAACAACATTGGCAATAATTTTTACTCCAAGTTTTTTAACATATTCTACCTCTCTTTGGACAATAGATTTAGGTAATCTGAATTCTGGAATTCCATAAATTAAAACACCACCTGGGGCATGAAGTGATTCAAATATTGTTACATCATAACCAAATTTTGCAAGATCTGCTGCACAAGTTAAACCTGCTGGACCTGCTCCAACAATTGCAACTTTAATATCATATCTTTCATTTATTTCAGGAATAACCATTCCTCTTTTTGCATCCCAATCAGCAATAAACCTTTCTAATCTTCCTATTGCAACTGGTTCATATTTTTTTGCTAATACGCATTTTTCTTCACATTGAGTTTCTTGAGGACAAACTCTTCCAGTTATTGCTGGAAGAGAATTTGTATTTTTCATAATCTTAATTGCTCTATCAAAATCTGTATCTTTTATTGCTTTTATAAAACCTGGGATATCAACATTAACAGGACATCCTTCAATGCATTTTGGAATTTTGCATTGAAGACATCTTTCTGCTTCTATAGTTGCTTCATCTTCTGTATATCCAAATGGAACTTCATCAAAATTTTTTATTCTCTCTTTTGGGTCTTGTTCCTTCATTGGAGTTTTTTTAGGATTTATAGCCATGGATCATCCTCCTTTTTTCTTCAAGGAAATTCATTGCAATTTGTTCTTCATTTCTGTACATTTTTAATCTTTCAAAAAGAAGCTGGAAATTAACGAGATGTCCATCAAATTCTGGACCATCTTGACATGTTAATTTTGTTTCATTACCAACTTCAACTCTGCATACTCCACACATACCTGTACCATCAACCATAATTGAATTTAAGCTAACAATCGTTTTTATTCCATATGGTCTTGTAAGCTCTGCGACATTTTTCATCATTATAGGTGGACCAATTGCAGTAACTTGAGCGATTCTTTCTCCTCTATCAATTAATTCTTTTAATGCATCTGTTACAAAACCCTTTTTTCCATAAGTTCCATCATCAGTTGTAATTAAAACTTCATCTGAAATTTTTCTGAATCTATCTTCCCAGAAAAGTAAATTTTTACTTCTTGCTCCAAGGATAGAGATAACTTTGTTTCCAATTTCTTTGAAACCTCTTAAAATTGGATAAATTGGTGCAATTCCAACTCCACCGCCAATTAAAACAATTGAACCATTTTCATATTTATGAATCTCTGAAGGAGTTCCAAGTGGTCCTACAATGTCATAGATTGTATCTCCGATCTCTTTATAAGATAAAAGATATGTTGTAAGTCCAACTGTTTGAAAAACCATAGTAATTTCATCATTCTCATAATCTGCTATTGTAAGTGGTATTCTTTCCCCCTTTTCATAGACCCTTAAAACAAAAAATTGACCAGGTTTTGCATTTTTTGCCACAAGAGGTGCTTTAACTTTCATTAAAAAAATTGTAGGACAGAGTTCTTCTTTATATGTTATCTCAAACATCTATTCCTCCTTAATGAAAATCATACTTAAAATATTATAACACGAAGAGAAATGATATAATTATCATATGCAAAACCCTTTCAATAATTTTTCTTGGATTGTTGATAATTTTCTCGCTGCATCTGAATATCCAGATAGTGAAGAAAAATTTAAATATTTAAAAGAAAATAAAATAAGATCAATTGTAACTTTTTCAGAGAGAAAATTACCAGATTATTTGCTTCAAAAATATAAAATAAGATATCTTTATCTTCCAGTAAAAGATTTTGATATTCCTAATTTTGAACAAGTAAAAAAATTTATTTATTGGATAGATTTGATGGAAAAGTGGAATATTCCAACTCTCATACATTGTGATGCAGGAATTGGTAGAACAGGAACTTTTATTGCAATTTATTTCTTATATAAAGGTTATTCGCCAAAAGAGAGTATCGAACTTTTAAGAAAAAAAAGAAATTTTGGAATAGAAACACTCAAACAGGAGAGTTTTATTTATGAGTTAAATGAAATTCTTCCTGCAATTATTCCTAATGAAGAAGAATTAAATTTTAAAATTTTTTATGAAACTATTAAAACTTTAAGAAAAGAGTGCCCATGGGATAAAGAGCAAACAAGAGAATCACTTGTGAAATATCTTGATAGTGAAGTTGAAGAGCTTAAAGAAGCAATTTTTAAAAATGATATTGAAAATATTTCAGAAGAACTTGGAGATGTAATGCTTGAAATTTTTTTTCAGATAGTAATCGGAGAAGAAAAAAATGAGTTTAAAATGAATGATGTTTTAACAAAAGTTATAAAAAAACTTGTAGGAAGACATCCTCATGTTTTTAAAGATGAGATTATAAATAATTCAAAAGATGTAGAGGAGAGATGGGAAGAGTGGAAAAAGAGAGAGAAATTATAAAAGAAATAATTGATTATCAAAATTTTTTGAGAAATGAATATGGATTTGATTGGGATAGTGCATTTGGTGTTTTAGATAAACTTGAAGAAGAGATAAAAGAGTTAAGAGAAGCGCTCAAAAGAGATAAAAAAGAAGAAATAGAAGAAGAATTTGGGGACATAATTATCACAATAGTTAATTTATCTAGATTTTTAAATTTAGATATTTTAGATACTCTTATAAAAAGTTTTGATAAATTTAAAGAAAGAATAGAAAAAATGAAAAAAATAGCTTTAGAAAGAAAGTTAAATTTAAAAGAGTTAAATATAAATAAACTTGATTCCTTGTGGGAAGAGATAAAATAGTTTTAAATTTTTCCTAAATATTTATAAACCTCAAAGAAATATCTTACATCCTCTTCTGGAAGTTTTTTAACTTTTCCTAATAATTTTGAATAGATAAATGATTTTGAAAACTCTTCAAGAAGTTCAATTTTACTGTATGCATCAATTAAATTTTTTCCAACTACCACAACTCCATGGTTTTCAATTAAAGATGCATCACCATCAGTTAAACTCTCTGCAACGCTTTTTGCAAGATCAAGAGTTCCTGGTTTTATGTATTTTGCAAATCCTATTTTTCCAAGATAAATTATTGTTTCTGGTAAGAGTTCATTCATAATTTCAATATCAGATATACATATTGCAACTGAATAAGAAGGGTGAGAATGAATTATTGCTTTTACATTTTCTCTTTTTTTGTATATTTCAAAATGCATCAATATTTCTGTTGAAGGTTTGCCCTTTCCTTCCAAAACCTCGCCATTCATATTAACTATAATTAAATCATCCTCTTTTAAAAAATTTTTATTCATTCCAGATGGTGTTATTAAAAGATTATCATTTTCTCTTATTGATATATTTCCGCCATAACCACCAATAAGTTCTTTTTCCCACATAAGTTTTATAATTTCGATAAATTCTTTTTTGTCAAACATAACTTCCTCCATCAAAAAGCTCTCTTTTGTTTAAAATTTCCAATATCTTTTTATAATTTTTAAAATTTACTTTTGCGACTTCATTTAACTTTTCTAATCCAAATTTTTTAGCAAATAGAACTCCACTTTCAATAACAATATCTCCTGCGCCTTTTTGAAATGAAAAACTCCATTTTCTCTCTAAAGAGTATATAGATTTTAAAAAAGCATCTCTTGCAAGAATTGATGCACACGCAATTCCTAAATCTTTTTCTCCTTTAATAATCTCTATTCTCTCAATGTTTTTTTGATCTTCCTTTAAAAATAGATCAATATAATTTTTGTTTGTAAATTTATCAATCATAATAAGGGAAACCTTATCAATCTCAAGAAGATTTTTAATGATCTTGCTATATGCCCAAGAAAGAATTAAATTTATATTTTTAAAATTTTGATACAATTCATTAAATTTTTTTGGTGAAATAGATACTATTTCATAAGGAAGATACTTTATTATTTCTTTTGATAGAAATTTTATTCTTTTATCTTCTATTTTTTTAGAATCCCTAACATTTAAAAGTTTAAAAATTTCTTCTTTTTCTTTATAAAAGATTACACCGGCAACAACAAGGTTTCCAAAAAAATCACCTTTTCCAGATTCATCTATTCCAATATATTTAGAAAAGTTCCCCAACCTCTTTTTCTACCTCTTTTACTATACTTCCATCAAAAACCAATTCTTTTACTTTTTCAATTGTTGATGTCAAATTTTCATCTTTTGTGATAGGTTGATAAACATCTCTTAAAATTTTATATGCTTCTAATGTTCCTATTCCTAGTTTTCCACTTCTAAAAGAGAGTGCTTGAATTGCTGAAATTAATTCAATAGAAATAATTGTATATAAATTATCAACAATTTGTCTTAATTTTTTTGCAGAATTACTCGACATACTTGTATCATCTTCTTGGTCACATGAAACAGACATTGAAGTTACAGATGCAGGGTAAGAGAGAATTCTATTTTCGCTTACAATAGATGCTGCAAGATACTGCATTAACATTAAACCTGTGTTAAGTCCACTATTCTCAATTAAAAATGGAGGAAGTCCATAAGATAAATTTGGGTTCATTAATCTATTTATTCTTCTTTCTATATTATTACTCATAATAGTTAACTCAATTGAAAGAAAATCTGAGTTAGTTGAAATAAAAGATCCATGAAAATTTCCACCAGAAAGGATAAGATTTTCTTCGGCAAAAACAAGAGGATTATCTGATGCTGAATTAAGTTCAATTGTTAAATTTTTTTCAACAAATTTTAATGTATTGTAAACAGAGCCATAAATTTGTGGTAAACATCTAATTACATATGAATCTTGGACTTTATCTTTAACTGAATTTATAAATGTGCTACCTTCAATAAGTAAGTTTATAGCATAAGCAATAACTCCTTGGCCAGTTTGAGGTTTTGCCTTATGAATTAGAGGGTTGAAAGGTGTGGAAGAAGCAAGAAGTGCCTCCATACTTAATGCTCCTGAAATTATGGCATTTTTAAGAATTTGTTTTGCATCAAATGCTGAAATTGATGCTATTGCAAGAGAAAATGATGTTCCATTTATCAAAGATAGTGCTTCTTTCTCTAAAAAAGTGAAAGGCTCAATATTTAATTTTTTGTGTATATCAATTGATTTAAACTCCTTTCCCTTATATATTCCTTTTCCCTCTCCCATTAAAAAAGCAGCAAGTGATGCAAGAGGAATAAGATCACCTGATGCTCCAAGCGACCCTTTTTGTGTTATGTAAGGCACTATATCTTCATTTAAAAAAAGAATTATTCTTTCTATAATTTCTCTTCTTATTCCAGAAAACCCTTTTGCAAGTGAATTTGCTCTTATAAGCATTGTCCCTCTAACTATCTCTTTTGAAGAGTATGGTTTTATATTAATATTATGAGAGTGAACTATATTTTCTTGTAGTTTTAATAAATTTTCTTTACTTATTTTAACATTACATAATTTTCCAAGCCCTGTATTTACTCCATAAATAGGTTCATCTCTTTTTGAGATAATTTCTAAAATTCTTCTTGCATCATCTATTTTATCAATTGCATAAGGAGAAAGTTCAACACCCTTCCTAAATCTGACAACTGAAACAAGGTCTTCTATTGTTAAACTATTTCCATCAATTAGTAATTTTGCCATTACTCCTCCTTTTTAATAAATGTTGATTCAACAAAGAAAATCAAATATATTATTAAAATTATATAAAAAATTAACTTTATTATGCTTGATATAATACCAAAAATATTGGGAGAGACCAAAAGAATTCTATTTAAGTATATTGATACAACTATAAAAAATATTATTAAAAAGTTATAAACCAATTTTGTTTTAGTTTTAAATTTTGATTTTGAAAAATATATAAAAATAATTGAAAGAGCAAAAAGTAAAGTTAAATTTTGAATAAAATCAACTGAAATAAATATTTCTTTTGAAAGAAGATAAAAATAGATTTTATCTATGAAAATATAATTAATGATAAGAAAAGCAAATAAAGAAAATAATATAATTTTTAATAAATTTTTAGATAGTAAGAAAATAAAAAGCGCAAGAATTAGAGATGATATTAAAAATGTATAATCAATTGGAGGCGAATAAAATGGATTTCTTGTTGGATTTGAAATTAAAATGACAATTAAAATTGTTGAGAAAATTAATATATCATAAATCTTTTTCCATTCAAAATGATAAAAGATAAAAACAAAATAGGTTAATATAATAGAAATAAAATAAGTGTTGTAAAAAAGATAATATGGTGGCGAAAAAATTGCTTGATTACCATTTAAAATGTAAAAGATAAGAGAGGATAATAGAAAAACAAGAGAAAAATTTAATAGAAAAGATTTTTTTGTAAGTGAAGAAAAAGTTGAGGTAAAAATAAAATATATTCCTATTAATAATAGAATATAAAATGGAGATGATAACCCCAAAAATTGATTTATGATTAAGGATAAAATTAATAAAGTAAAAATAATATAAGTTGGTTTAATATTGATAATCAAGTTTATTTTTCTTAATAATAGATTTAAAAATACAAAAAATAAAACTGAAACGAAAATTAAAATTGAAATTTTCTTATTTTCAAACTTTGAGAATTTTGATATATTCTGGTTTTCAGATTGTGTTTGGATGTTTTCATTTTTTATATTTATAACATTTAGCCCCCATGAATCTATTATTATGTTGTTTCCTTCCTCATAAAATTCAACTTTTTCATTATTGAGGGGATTTATTATAGAAATATTACCTTGCGATTCAAGAGCGCTTTTTTCAATTTTAATTTTTCCATATCCATTAATTGTAAAAAAAATATCTGGAAAATCTCCAAATTGATATATATATCCATTTTCAATAGTTGCGATGCTTTTGCCTATAAAACCTTTAGATTCAATTTTTCCTATTAAATCATAAAAATCCTTATAATTAGCCAAAAGTTTTAATTTCTCCACATTATCCCATATTGAATATGGTTCATCTTGAGGTTTTGAAAATGTTGGATAAACTCCATAAATTAAAGAGTTTTTAAAAATTTTATTTAAAACACTTTCATTTATATCTTCATTTTTTAGTCTAAATGAAAAGACAATTGGTCTATTAGGAACAATAACTCTTTCAATAGGTAAATTATTTAAATAATTTAAATCTTCAATCTCTTTATAAATTAAATCTGAATTCATTATTAGTTGATAATATTTTGGATTGATTGAGAGAACTGGATAATTTTTTTGTAAACTATTTAAAAAATTATATAGATTTGAACAATAAAATTGTGCAACTTCTCCATCTATAAATGATTTTGGATTATTATTAAACTTTTTCTTATCAAAATTAAAAAAATCTTCAACATCAGAAAAATCTAAGGCAAGACCATGATACCTTGCTTCATTTTCACCTTTAATTTCAAGTTGTCTATTTGATATTGTTATAGCTATATTTAGTGGATAAATGTATCTTGAATAATAAATATCAAATGAACTTATTCCCTTGTTTTTTAAAAAATTTTGTTCTGGATTTAAAAAAATTATTGTATCAACTGAATTTTCTTTATAATCTGGAACTTTTTCACCTGAAACAATTTTTAAAGTTGGCTCACTTTTTTTTTCTATTTTAATAATACTTCCATCTTTATTTTTTATAGATGAAGTTAAAATTTGGATACCCATTAATTTATAATATGGATTCTCATTAAAAAATAGCTCCTTTTCTATTTTATTTATATCTATATTTTCAAACTTCAATTTTATTGGGTCAAATAAAACAAAATTTTTTATTTTATATTTTATACCCTCAAGTATTCTTTCAGGCGCATACTGCTCTTTTGGATCAATTATTCTTCCTTTAATATTAAAATTTTCAATTCCAACATTATTTATAATATTTGTTAGAGAGATATTAGGTAATATCAGGCCTCCTAAATCAATTTTTCTATCTTTAATTTTATAAAATTTATAGTAATCTTCAAATGCATCAAAAATTGAATTAACTTTAACTATTCTAAATTTAATCAACTCTTTCTTATTTGAATATATATTATAATTTATTTCAAAGTTTTCTTCTTTTTCTTTTACTTCAAAGTAATGTAGACCACTAGAATCAACAGAAAACATAAATAACTTTTCTTCTTTGTCTTTTAATATATAAAATGGTGATATAAATACTCCATCTATTTCAGGAAATACTTTCTCCATTTCTTTAAAAATTATTTTAAAAATTAAATTGCCCTTTCCTGAAATAATAAATGTGAATAAATTATCCTTGGTTGATAAATTATAAGAGAAATTTTTAAATTCCCCTTTTCCAATAGTCACAATTTTTTGTTCTTCATCTTTTAGAAGAAAAAATTCAATATTGTTTAAATCCTGTGAATTTAAAAACTTTATGGGAAAAATCTTAATGAATAATATTATTAATAAAAAACTAATAATTATTTTTTTCATTATAAACTCTCCTTTAAAAATTATATAATAATAAAGTGAATTATAAAGAGGAAGGAAAAAAAGAGTGATAAGTTTAAATGGAGACAGTTTAACATTAATTTCAATTTTATTGATTGGAATAGCACTTTCTATGGATGCTTTTGCAGTTGGTCTTTCATGTGGAATTACCAAGAAAAAATTTAATTTTTATTATCCTTTAAAAATTTCTTTCTCATTTGGTTTTTTCCAATTTGGAATGGTGTTTATTGGATATTTAATTGGAAGAGAACTTTTGAGTTTTATTAAAGATTATGATCATTGGGTTGCCTTTTTTATATTAATTTTTGTTGGTGCAAAAATGATTTTTGAAAGCTTCAAAAATGATTGTGAAAACAAAATAAATACAGATAGATTCATTACACTTCTCTTTCTTTCAATAGCAACAAGTATTGATGCATTTGCAGTTGGTATTTCTCTTTCTCTTCTTAAAACAAAAATTTTATTCCCATCAATTTTTATAGGTATTACAACTTTTACATTAACTATGATTTCAGTTTATTCTGGTTTTTTATTGGGTAAAATCTTTAAAAAAGGAGCAGAAATTTTGGGTGGATTGATATTAATTTCAATAGGAATTAAAATTTTATTAGAACATATTTTATGAATCAATTCATTGATTTAGTTTTTAAAATATTAATTTTTCTATTTTTTCCTTTAATGTTTCTCTTACTATTTATAATGTTCTCCATCTCAGGTTATATAGCTATAAAGGATCCTTTTACAGGAGTAAATATTCGAGTAATGTTAAATTTAAAATATACCTTAACAAAAAATCAAATTTACTATTTAATTATTTTTGGTGGATCATTCTTTCTTTTTCTTAATCATTATTTAACAATAATAATTAGCATTTTAGTATATAAAAAGAAAATTTATATAATAAATTAAAGATGGAGAAAAAGAAAATTTTATTTATATGTACACATAATTCTGCAAGGTCTCAAATGGCTGAGGGAATTATTAATTTTTATTTGAAAGATAAATTTATAGGTTTTAGTGCAGGAACTAAACCAACCTCTGTAAATCCCTTTGCAATTAAAGTCATGGAAGAGATTGGAATTGATATTTCAAAACATAGATCAAAAAGTGTTTTAGAGTTTAAAGGAGAAAAATTTGATTATGTTGTAACTGTTTGTGATAATGCAAAAGAGAATTGTCCTTTCTTTCCAGGTGCTAAAGAATACCTTCACAATAGTTTTGAAGACCCTTCTTCATTTGAAGGAAGCAAAGAAGAGAAATTAAATAAATTTAGAGAAGTAAGAGATAAAATTAAAGAGTATACTTTAGAAAAATTTGGAGGTTTAAATGATTAAAAGAGTTATTATTTTTTTAATTTTACTATCAACAATTTTTATAGGTGAAAATTTATTTTCAAAATCATATCCTGCAAAACCTATTAATGTTAAAGCAATTCAGGAAGATTATAAGGTTAGAATTACTTGGGAGATAGAAAAACAAGATGATACAATTCAATATTTTGAAGTTTATAGAGGTGAAAATGATAAAAATTTAGTTTATATAGGAAAAACTTATAACAAAGATCAGATGTATTTTCTTGATTATTCAATTTTTTTAGATAAAACATATTTTTATATGGTTAAATCTGTTGATAAAGATGAAAAATATTCTGAACCATCAAATATAGTATCAATTAAAATTATTGATGATAAACCACCAGAATTAAGAATAGTAAAACCTGAACAAAATAATTTTTACACAAATGATGAAAATTTATATATTTTAATTGGTGTAAGGGATAATATGAGCGGACTCAAAGATCTTTTAGTGAATGGAGTCAAAATTAACCAGTGTGGATGTTCATCTTTTGATGCTAATTATAAATTAAAAGAAGGTAAAAATGAATTTATTATATCAGCTGAGGATAATAGAGGAAATATATCAACATATAATTTAATTGTTTTTCTTGATAAAACACCACCAAAATTAAATGTAAAATTGCCTCTTGAAACTTATGATGAGAATTTAAAAGTTGTGGGTAAAATTTATGATGAAGGAGTTGGTGTAAGAAATGCATCAATTAATAATATTGAGTTAAAACTTGATAACCTAGGAAATTTTGAAACTTATGTTCTTTTAAAAGAAGGGGATAATGAGTTAAGATTTAAAGTAGTTGATAAATTAGATAATGAAAAAGAACAAGTTTATAAAGTAACTTACATAAAAAGAAAAATCCTTAAACTTCAAATAGGAAGTAAGACAATGTATATAAATTACTCTTCTCAAACAATAGATGTCTCCCCAATAATCATTGAAGGAAGAATTTATTTACCAATAAGATATGTAGCAGAACCATTAGGAGCAGAAATAAATTGGGACCCAAATGAAAAGAAAGTTACTATCTCCCTTAAAGAAAAAGTTATAGAACTCTGGATTAATAAAAATAAGGGAAGAGTAAATGGACTTGAAACCCCTATTGACCCAAATAATCCTAAGGTAGTTCCTCTTATTATTCAAGGAAGAACTATGCTTCCTATAAGATTTGTTGCAGAAAATCTTGGATGTAAAGTAGATTGGGACCCTAATTCAAAATTAATAACTATTACATATCCAAGTTATTAATTTTAATATTTTAATCTCTATTATTTATGCTTTGGTAATTTTTCCTCTTTTATTGATTCTATATATTCAAATGCTTTCTTTACATTTTCATCTTCACCTTCAATTCCAAGAACAATTGAACCTTCATCCTCCCAAAGTCCTCCTTTTGCAAGAAGAGTTGCGTCAACTTCAAAAAGAATATCAAGCGCATCAATTTCTGTAAAAGGTAAAGCATTTACAATTGGAAATATTGCAGATGGAAGCCCCATGCTTAAATCAATTTCTTCTATTTTTGCAAAATAAGATGCTTCAACTACATCTGGTATAAGTTTACCCATACTAACTGGTGCAATCCACTTGACTCCTCTTGTAAGAACAGTTCCAATGTACCTTCCAACTGTTCCACCACTTTTATCTGCAACAATAACTCCAATGTTTCCCTGTGGGTCAATAGCATTTGCTCCTTTTATAAAAACATCATTTTTTCCCATTCTTTTTACAACTTCATCTGGATTCTCTTCAGAAAGTTTACCATCAATTAAGATTATTGGATTCAATCTTATTTCTTTATCTAAAACAGATAGTTTGCAATCACCAATATATCCTGCCATATATTTTTCTTTTTCAAAATTTTTTCCAAGAAGTTCTTCAACAATGAATCCATTTGTTGAGCCCAAACCAATAAAAATAATTCCTTTATTTAAAACACCCATTGAGTTTAAAAGTTCTTTAACACCTTTAGCGATTAATCTTTTTGACATAGATGGTCTTAAAACAACTATTGCTTTCATCTTTCCTCCTTTTTTATTTTTAAATTATCTTTTTAAATATACCACAAAAAATTAGGTTATAATATTTATTATGAATTTTAAAGATTTAGAGGAGATTAAAAGTTTTTACATAGAAAATTTTAAAAATAATTTGAATAATGATAAATCAATTTTTTATTTTTGTTCATATGTACCAGTTGAAATAATTCATGCTTCAAATTTTAGACCCGTAAGATTTGTAACTGATTCAACCCAATTTGTTTATTCTGATGAAGTTTCACCAAAATATATTTGTCCATATTTAAAGAGTACAATTGAATTTTCAATTAAGAACAATTTAAGAGACAAAAGGTTCATATTTACAGATGGATGTGATTCTTCAAGAAGAGTTTATGAAATTTATAAAGAGTTAGATTTTTTTAATAAGAGTTATTATTTAAAAATACCATTCAATGAAAAAGAAAGTGATATTAACTTTTTGAAATTACAATTTGAAGGACTCTTCAAAGATTTAAATAATACTTTAGATTTTGAAAAGTTAATTAAATCTATTGAGTTATTTAATGAAGGGAGAAAAAAATTAAAAAGTACCATAGAAGAATTTAAAAAATACAATTCAACACTATTAGGATTTTATTTAAATTTAATTTTCCAAACTATTGATATTGAAGATTTCTTGAAAATAAATATCAAAATAGAAAATGAAATTAAAATAGAAAAAAAAGAAAAATTTTATCTTTTTTCAACCATTTTTCCATTAAGTTTTATAGAGTATGTAGAATCATTAGGTTATGAGATTTTTTATGATGACTCATGCTTTGGTTATAAAAATTTAGAATTAGTTAATGATTATTCATTAGACCCAATTTATACCCTAGCAAAATATTATTTGCAAAGAGAGGGATGTGTTAGAAGGAGAGTTTTAGAGGAGAAAATTGAAAATATTATAAAAAGATTTAAAGAACTCTCTTTAAAAGGAGTTATAGTTTATAATTTGAAATATTGTGATCCTCTTAATTTTTACATACCTTTAATTAAAGAAAGATTAAATAAAGAAAATATTCCTTTGCTTATAATTGAAGATGATTACTCTATGAATATTAAAGGACAAATTAGAACAAGAATTGAGGCATTCATGGAGATGTTAAATGAGACTTGAGCTATCAAAAGTCTCTCCTAAATTTTTTCAAAAAATTTTGAGAAAAAAATTCATATACCCACTTGTTTATGGTGTATTAAACCAAATATTGAGACCAGATGAAATTGGTAAAGTTTCTATCAGGTTTTCTTTGGAATTATTTAAAAAAAATTTTAGCAAAGGAAGTAAAGTTATTATGACAAATGTTTTTACACCAACTGAGCTACTTTTTGCATTAAATACATTTCCAATTCTTCCAGAGGTTGCATCTGCTGTAAGTGCTAATTTTGGAATAAGTAATTCCGCTCTTTTTGAAAGTGATGAGATTTTATTTTCTAAAGATAATTGTAGTGTACATAGAAATTTAATTGGACTTATAAAAATGGGGTTTCTACCACAGCCAAACTACATTGTAACAACTGATAAACCATGTCATTCAGCAGTACACTCTTTTTATCTTATCTCAAAGATGTTTGGCGGTGAGTATATTGTAATAGATATTCCAGAAGAATTAAATGATGAAAATATAAATTACCTTTCAAAAAGACTTTATGATATATTTTTATATCTTTCAAAGGAATTGAAAGTAAAAAATCCAATTAAAACTCTTGAGAAAGCGATTGAATTATCAAATGAAGCAAGAAAATATCTTATTGAGATAAATGAATTAAGAAAAAAGAGAATATTAATTGATGGAAGAAAATTTTTAGGATATCTTGGAATGATTTTTTCTGCTTTTGGTTCAGAATATGGTAGAGATTTCTTTAAACTTTTAAGAGATAAACTTAAACTTCTATATGAAGAGGGTTTTGGAATAAAGGTAAAAAATAGAATTTACTGGATGCACCTTGGACCATATTTCAAGGTTGACCTATTTGATTTTTTAAATAAAAAAGGTGCTTTTATTGTTTTTGAAGAAACAAGTAATGTCTATTGGGATGAGTTTGATAAAATTGATCCATTTAGGTCAATTGCAAAAAAATTAATTAATTACAAAATTTTCTCTAATTTAGATGAAAGGTATAAAACCGCAATGCAAATTATAGATGAATATAAAATTGATGGAGTTGTTATTTTTAATCAATGGGGATGTAGACAAGGAGCAGGAAGTTCATATCTTTTAAGAAAAAAATTAATAAATTCAGGAATTCCAACTATAATTATTGATGGAGACCTTGTTGATGAAACTAATTTCCCAAAAGAACAGATCAAAACAAGAGTTGAAGGTTTTTTGGAGGTATTAGGATGAGTTATTATTTTGGTGTTGATATTGGTTCTGTTGCAACAAAAGTTGTTCTTATAAAAAAAGAGAGTGAAATTGAAATATTAAATTATAAAATATCTCCTACTGGAGCAAATGGAAATAAAACTGCAATCTCCCTTCTTGGTGAAATTTTGAAAGAAGAAAAACTCGATAAAAAAGATATTGAAAAAATTCTTGCTACTGGATATGGAAGAATAAGTGTTGACTTCACAGATTTAACAAAAACCGAAATTTCTTGTCATGCAAAAGGTGCATACTTTTTATTTCCTAAAACAAAAACAATTATTGATATTGGAGGGCAAGATAGTAAAGCAATTAAACTTGGAGATAAGGGAAATGTGCTTGATTTTGTAATGAATGATAAATGCGCTGCTGGAACAGGAAGATTTCTTGAGGTTATGTCTCATGCTCTTCAAATAGATCTTGATGAATTTGGTCTTTTGCATGATAGGTCAAATAATTTAATTGAAATTTCAAATATCTGCACTGTATTTGCTGAATCTGAAATAATATCACTTATTCATGAAGGTGTAAAAAAAGAAGATATAATAAAAGGACTAAACTATTCTGTTGCAAAAAGAGCAGTTACACTTTTAAAAAGAGTAAATTATGAAGAAGAGATTACAATGACAGGTGGCGTTGCAAAAAATTCAGGAGTTGTAAAAGCACTTGAGGATATACTCAAGGTTAAAATTAATGTACCAAAAAATCCTCAAATTATTGGAGCAATTGGTGCTGCAATTTATGCAATTGAATCATAAATTTAAGGAGGGAATTTATGGAAGAGATTATTGAGGTTAAAGGAAGAGAGATTTTAGATTCAAGAGGAAATCCTACTCTTGAAGTTGAGGTGACAACAATATCCGGTTTTAAAGGCATTGCTCAAGTTCCATCTGGTGCTTCAAAAGGAAAATATGAAGCAGTTGAATTAAGAGATGAGGATGAGAGATTTTTTGGAAGAGGAGTTCAAAAAGCAATTAAAAATATTGAACTTTTAATTGCACCAGAAATTTTAGGAATTGATGTTTTAGATCAGGAAGAGATTGATAGAAGAATGATCAATTTAGATGGGACTAAAAATAAAAGTAATATTGGTGCAAATGCAATTCTTGGAGTTTCTCTTGCAGTTGCAAGAGCAGCAAGTGCATTTTTGGGTATACCTCTATATAGGTATATTGGAGGATTATTCTCTAATGTTCTTCCAGTTCCATTTTTAAATATCATAAATGGTGGTAAACATGCAGAAAATAACATTGATATTCAAGAATTTATGATAGTACCATATGGTTTCAACTCTTTTAAAGATTCAATAAAAGCAAGTGCTGAAATTTACATGAAACTAAAAGAGGTTTTGAAAAGTAAAGGATTATCAGTAGGAATTGGAGATGAAGGTGGTTTTTCTCCTTTTTTAAGCAATAATGAAGAAGCAATTAAACTCATTATTGAAGCAATTGAAAAGACGAAATATAAGTTAGGGGAAGAGATTTTTATAGCACTTGACTGTGCTGCATCAAGTTTCTTTAAAGATGGAAAGTATTTTTTTGAAGGAAAAGAGATAAATGGAGATGACTTAATAGAATATTATTTAAAATTAATTGAAAAATATCTAATAATTTCAATTGAAGATCCATTTGATGAAGAAGATTATGAATCATGGAAAATGTTTACAAAAGAGGTTAAAGATAAAATTCAGATTGTTGGAGATGATATTTTTGTAACAAACAAAGAAAAGTTTCTTTTTGGAATTGAGAATGGTATTGCAAATGCAATTCTTATTAAACTAAATCAAATTGGAACTCTCACAGAAACACTTGAAGTTATTAATATTGCAAGAAAATATGGATATAATTATATAATTTCTCATAGATCTGGTGAAACTTCCGACACATTTATCTCTGATTTCTCAGTTGCGACACAAAGTTTTCAAATTAAAACTGGTGCACCTGCAAGAGGAGAGAGAGTTACAAAATATAATAGATTAATAGTAATAGAAGAGGAATTAAAGGATAATGCAAAATATGGAAGAGAATTTCTTAGAATTAAAAGATAAAATTAAAAATAGAGAAATAAAGATAGGGATAATTGGTTTAGGTTATGTAGGATTAACTCTTGCAAGAGTCATTTTAAATAGAGGTTTTAATGTAGTTGGATATGACCTTTCAGTTGAGAAGATAAATTTATTAAAAAAAGGTAAATCTTATGTTGTTGATGTAAAGAATAGTGAAATTCAAAATTTTTTAAATAAAAGTTTTTTTCCAACAAATAAAGTTGATGATCTTAAAAATATCGATATTTTTATTGTTTCTGTTCCAACCCCTTTAAATGAAAGTGAAAATCCTGAATTAAAGTTTGTTCTGAAAGCTGTAAGAGATATAAGAAAGAATTTAAAAGATGGTAATCTTATTATTTTTGAAAGTACTTTACCACCTGGAACAACAGAAGAATTAATTTACTCAAAACTAAAGAAAAGCGGTAAAAATTTTTATCTTTGTTTTTCTCCTGAAAGAATAAATCCAGGAAGTGATTATCCAGTTGAAGAGATTCCAAAAATTATAAGTGGAATTGATAAGGATTCTCTTTCTATTGGAACTTTCTTTTATTCTCATATCTTTACAAGAGTTATACCAGTATCATCAACAAAAGTTGCAGAATACATAAAATTACTTGAGAACAGTTTTAGATTTATAAATATCTCTTTTATAAATGAATTTGCAAAACTAACATCAAAAGAAGGAGTTGATATTTTTGAAATAATAGAAGGTGCTAAAACCAAACCATATGGTTTTGTTCCATTTTATCCAAATTGGGGAGTTGGAGGAGATTGTATTCCAACTGTTCCCATGTTTTTGGTAGAAAGAGGAAAAAAGTTGGGCTTTAGATTTTCTTCCATTGAATATTCAAATTTAATAAATAAAAGCATGCCCTATTTCTGGCTTGAGAAGATCAAAAAATATTTAAAAAAGAAAAAAGTTTTTGTTATTGGAGTCACTTATAAAAAAGATGTTAATGATATAAGAAACTCTCAGCCATTAAAATTTATAGAGTTACTTATTAATAAAGGCATAAAGGTTTCATATTTTGATCCTTTTATTGATAAGATTGTTGTAAAAGATAAAATTTTAGAGAGCGAAAAGATTACAAAAACTAAACTTAAAAGTTTCGATTTAATAGTTATTGGAACAAATCATTCAGGAATTAATTATGATATTTTATTAGATATCAAAAAACCTTTTCTTGATCCTTATGGGATTCTACCAAAAACAAAATACACTATTTCTTTTTAATTGTGGTAAAATGTAATTTATGATAAAAGAAGATGTTAAACTTTTATTGAAAAAAACCCTTAAAGAAACCTTTACAGATGACATTGAAAAGATTGTTAAAATAGATAAGAATAGTTATTATGTGAATTCTAATTCTTTTTTTATTCTACTTAAAACACATTCAATAATTAAAGGAATGAGCAAACATTTTAAATTTTTTAACTCTTACCACTTTGGCGATAAATGTGTAATAATTGAAAGTGATTATGTTAAAGATTTTATAAAAAAATTTGATGAATTGAAAAAAAAGAAACCAATAAAGGCATCTGTTGTTTTTGTTGATGAAGATAATCATATTTACATGGTTTCACCATCTTTTATTCTTGAATTCAAAGAAAGATATGGCACTATAGGTAAAACAGAGGATGGTAAAATTGTTATTTTTGTTCCAACTGTACTTTTAAATAAAATCAATAAAGATATTGAAGATGAAGAAGAGTTAAAAGAAAAAAGGATGATTCAAATTATACAAGATATAAATACAATACCATATGAGGATATAACTGAATATGATGATGATATAAACTTTAATTTACCTATGATGCCTGAACTTTATCTTGACACAACCCTTGAAGAGAAAAACGATTATCTTTTAAGAAAGATTGAAGAACTTGAAAAAGAGATCAAAAAACTTAAAGAGAGTAAAAACAAGAGGAGGAGAAAGAATGGAGATAAAAATAGATAGAGAGGATGAAAAAAGGATAATTTCTGCAATAAGTTACATACCATTTCTCTTTATAATACCTCTTGTATTAGTTAAAGATGATCCATTAGTTAACTCTCATGCAAAGCAAGGTTTTGTTTTATTCATTGTTGAAGTTATTATTTGGGTTCTTGGCATGATTCCTTTTATTGGTTGGGTTTTCAAATACATAATAGGAGTTATAGTTTTTCTTATTGCGCTATATGCTTTTATAGAGGCGCTTCTTGGAAAATTCTGGAAAATTCCAATAATTGGTGATATTTCAGAAGAGCTTAAATTTTGAATAAAAAAGACTTCTTAAAAAAATTTAGATTTAAAAAGAGTTTAGGACAAAATTTTTTCATAGGTAATAGAGAAGAATTAATAAATTTAACAGATTTTAGTGAAGATGACATAATTATTGAAGTCGGAACTGGAATAGGGGATGTAACAAAAGAAATAGCAAAAAGAGTTAATAAAGTAATTTCTTATGAGATAGATGAGAGATTAAAAGAAATTATATGTGAAAATATAATTTTTTATAAAAATATAGAGATAAAATTAATGGATTTTTTAAAAGAAGAAAATTTTCCTGAAAAATTTAGATTTTTTTCAAATCTTCCATATTCAACTTCAACTGAAATTTTAAAAAAATGTTCAAAAATTAATGGTTTAATTGATGGATATTTCATGATACAAAAGGAGTTAGGTGAAAGAATTTTATCAAAAGAAAATTCAAAAAGTTATGGTGCTATTTCAATATTTATACAAACTTTTTTTGATTTGAGGAATATCAAAATTTTCAATAAAAATAACTTTTATCCAAGACCCGATGTTGATTCTATATTTATTTATTTTAAAAGAAAAAGGTTATGGGAAGAAAAATTTGAAAATTATGAAAAATTTTTAAAAGAGATTTTTTCAAAAAGAAGAAAAAAGATTAAAAAAGTTTTATCTAGTTTAATAAGTGAAGATTTATCACTTGATCTAAATTTAAGACCAGAAAATTTGAGTGTTGAAGAATATATAAATTTATATGAAATTTTTATCAGAAGCGAAAATAAACTTAACACTTGATATATTATCAAAACTTCCAGATGGATATCATTCAATTAAAAGTTTAGTTTTAAAAATTCCTATTTATGATGAAATTTATTTTGAATTTGGAGAAGATAAAGTTTTATATGAAGATGCTTTTATTAATAATGATATTGTTGAAAAGACAAAGAAAAAATTTTTTGAAATTACAAATATAAAAGAAAAAATAAAAATAAGAATAAAAAAGAATATTCCGATAGAAAGTGGTCTTGGTGGAGGAAGTTCAAATGCCGCAAGAGTTCTTTTATCTTTAAACCAAATTTTTAACTATCCTCTTCAAGAAGAAGCACTTTTTGAAATTGGAAAAGAGTTAGGTTCTGATGTAAATCTTTTTTTAAGAGAAGAAAAACTCTTAATAATTGAAAATAAAGGCGAAAAAGTATTTCCAATTTATGCAAAAGATAAAGAGTTTTTCTTTTCTGTCATTTATCCAAATATAAAAATTTCAACAAAAGAAGTTTATGGTGCTATAGATAAAATTGAGAAAAAAGAAATTTTTACTGATAAAGTTCTTGATAAAATATTATTTGGTGATGATTTTATTCAATATTTAAAAAATGATTTAGAAGAATTTGCTTTTAAAATGAAACCAGAGTTAAAAGATATAAAAAATTTTCTTTTAAAGCACTTTGCAATTAATGTTATAATGTCTGGAAGCGGATCATCTTTTATATGCTTTTTTAATTCATCTCATCATCTTTTTTCTCATTTTGAACATCTGAAGGATTTTCAATTTCAAGTTTTTCTTTTTCATGCTTTAGGCTGGGAGAAGATTTATAGAATAGATATGCAAAAATAAGTAAAGGAAAAGTTCCCCATTGTGATGGTGTTAATCCAAAAATAGGAGTGTGATCTCCTCTTAAAAATTCAACAAAAAATGTTGAGATGCTATAAAAAACTAAAAATAGTGAAAAAATTGCTCCATTAACTTTTATCTTTTTTCTTAATTTGATAAGTACAAAAAATGTTATAAAACCAAGAATTGATAAAAGTGGTTGTGTAGGGTATCTTGAAATTCCTATTGGTGCAAATGATTCTGGGTTTGTAAAAGTTATGGAGAATGGAAATGGGAGTCCCGTAGGTTTTCCATAGCAACATCCATTAAGTGTACAACCTATTCTTCCAATTCCCCAACCAAGTGCAAGAGGAATTGATGCAATATCTGCAACTTTATAGAAAAGATTTCCTTTTTTTTTCCAATAGTAATATGAAAAAATATATCCAAAAACAACTATTCCGAGATATGATAAACCACCTTCCCATAAATAAAAAATTCTAATAGGATTAGTAAAATAGTAAAGAGGAGTATTAAACAAAATATTGAATAACCTTGCACCAAGAACTCCAACAAATATTAGCCAGATAACATAATCATAAAAAATATCATCATTTATTCCTATTTTTTTAAATTCTCTATGTGCATAAATAATTCCAATTATAACTGAAAGTGCAATTGTTACTCCATACCATCTTAGAGCAAAATCACCAATTCTAATAAAAATTGGATACATATAATCTCTCCTTTAAAAAGAAGTCAAATTTAATTATACAATGAAAATTGATTTTTTAAATATTAATTATTCTTGAAAGGAATTGTTTTGCTCTTTCTGTTTTCGGATTTCTAAAAAATTCTTGAGGGTCATTCTCTTCAACTATTTCACCTTTATCCATGAATATTATTCTATCTCCAACTTCTTTTGCAAAACCCATTTCATGTGAAACAACAATCATTGTCATACCATCTCTTGCAAGAATTTTCATAACATCAAGAACATCTTTAATTAATTCAACATCAATTGCAGATGTTGGTTCATCAAAGAGCATAATTTCTGGTTGAAGTGCAAGTGCTCTTGCAATTGCAACTCTTTGTTGTTCACCACCTGAAAGTTGTATAGGATAATGATTTGCTCTATCTTTAAGTCCAACTTTTTCAAGATATTCAAAAGCAATTTTTTTCGCATCTGAATCAGTTTTCTTTTTTACAACTTTTAATGGAAGTGTTATATTTTCAAGAGCAGTCAAATGGTGAAAAAGGTTAAATCTCTGAAAAACCATTCCAATTCTTTCTCTTAATTTGTTATAATCTGTATTCTTGTCAATTTTCTCTCCATCAAAGTATATTTCACCTGAAGTTGGTTCTTCTAATCTATTTATACATCTAATAAGAGTTGATTTTCCTGCACCTGAGGGTCCAATTATTACAAGAACCTCTTGTTTATGTAAATCTAAATTTATATTTTTAAGTACATCTAATCTTCCAAAATGTTTGTTGAGGTTTCTTATCTTTAAAATAACATTATTGTTGTTATATGCCACCTTTAGCCATCCTCCTTTCTAAAACATAAGCAAGTCTTGTAAGCGGAAGTGTTAAAACAAGATAAATCAATGCAGCGCCAATTAGTGGTGTCCAAACATTTGCTTTTGTCCCCATGAGTTGTCTTGCATTTCTAAGGAGTTCTGGAACAGCAATTATTGAGAGTAAAGATGAATCTTTAAGCATTGCAACAAATTCATTTGTCAATGGTGGAATAACTCTTTTGAATGCTTGAGGTAAAATTACATATCTCATTGCTTGTCCATAGGTCATTCCAACAGATCTTGCAGCTTCCATTTGTCCTTTCTCTATTGATTCAATTCCTGCTCTAAAAATTTCTCCACAATATGCTCCTGAATTTATTGATAAAGCAAGGACTCCTGCTGTGAAATAGTCAAGTTTTATATTAAATGCAGCAAGACCATAATAGGCAACCATTATATGGAGGAGAAGGGGAGTACCTCTTATGATTTCTATATAGGTACTCCCAATTGTTCTTAAAATCACATTTTTTGATATTTTAAGTAAGGAGGCACAAAGCCCTATAATTATACCAAAAATTATTGAAATTACTGAAAAAAGAATTGTATATCTTGCTCCATTGAGTAAAATTGGTATGGAGTTAAGTAAAAGTGATAATCTGAAATCAAGACCAGTCATCTTTATACTTTACTTTTGAGGAGGTTCGACGCCAAACCACTTTACATAAATTTCTCTATATTTTCCACTCTCCCTTAAATTTTTGAGTGCTCTATTTATTTCATTAATTAAAGTTTGATCTTCAAGTCGAGCACAAATTCCATATTGTTCAACTGTTAAAAGTTTTCCAACAAGTTTAACATTTTTTCTCTCTTTTGCAAACCATGCATTTACAGGCAAATCATTTAAAACTGCATCAATTCTTCCGAGTTCAAGATCTTGAAATGCCTGTTGTATATCATCATATCTTTTGATTTCTTTTATTCCTGAAATTTTTTGTGCTGTAAAATCACCTGTTGTATTTATTTGAACTCCAACAATTTTACCAACTAGATCATTTTCATTATTTATTCTTGTATCTTCTCTTCTTACTGCAATAATTTGTCCTGAATCATAATATGGATCGGAGAATAACATCTCCTTTTTTCTATCTTCTGTTATTGTTACAGATGAAATAATTACATCAAATTTTTCTGTTTTTAATGCAGCAAAAATTCCATCCCATGCAGTATCAATTATTTGCGCACCATTTAAACCCATCCCTTGAGCAATTAAATTTATTAAATCAATATCAAAGCCAACCGGCTTTCCATTTTCCATAAACTCAAATGGAGGATAAGTTACATCAGAACCAACTAGTAAATATCCTCTGTTTTTTGCTTTTAATAAAGTTGTCATTTTTAAAGTTAAATTTATACTATTTGCACCTTTTGATATATTAACTCTTTGATTTATTGGATAATATCCTTCTAAATTTACAGATAAGTTATAACTCCTCTCTTCTAAATTTTTGAAAACAAACTTTCCTTTATCATTAGTTGATACTGAAAGAGAATCAAGATTAATTTTGACATCTTTCATAGGTTCACCATTTTCATCTTTTAGTACACCTGAAAGTGTTGTTTGACTTCCTGTTCTACAACCAATGAAAATTCCAAAAAGTGTGAAAATAATAATAATGAGTAAAACTTTTTTAAACATTCTAACCTCCTAAAAAGGGTTTATAAATATTAAGATATTTTATTTTATATTTTATGTCAAGATTTTTGGCATAAAAAAATTTGATATTTTAAAAAGATATTTTAAATAATTCTGAAAAGTTTTTGTTAGTTATTTCTGATAATTTTTCCATTGATATATTAAATAATTTTGCTAAATATTCGGCAGTATATATTAAAAATTTAGGTTCATTTCTTTTTCCTCTAAAATTCTGAGGAGGAAGATATGGAGCATCTGTTTCTAGCAAAATTCTTTCAATTGGAGCCCTTATTACTGTTTCTCTTAAGATATTATTTTTTGGATATGTTATGGTTCCTCCAATTCCTAAATAAAAACCTAAATTTATAACTTCTTTTAACTTTGATATATCTCCGCCAAAACAATGAAATACTCCTCTTATTTTGCCTTTATATTTTTTTAAAATTTCTACTGTATCCCAAAAACTATCTCTTTCATGTATTATAATTGGTAAATTAATCTCTTTTGAAAATTCAATCTGTTTTTCGAAAACTTCTATTTGGGTTTCTTTTGGTGAAAGATTCCTATAATAATCTAAACCAATTTCTCCGATTGCCACAACTTTTTTGTTATCTTTTATAAATTTTTCAAATTCATTTAAATGTTTATCTTTAAAATTTTTTGCATCATGTGGATGAAAACCAAGAGAAGCATAGATAAATTCATATGTTTTGGATAATTTATGTGAATTTAAAGAGGATTCATAATCATAACCAACATTAAGTAAATATTTTACACCATTCTCAATAGATTCTTTTATTACGAATTCTCTATCTGAATCAAAAATTTTCATATCAAGATGAATATGTGAATCTACAAAAAAATAACTCATATTTCTATATTTTATCAAATAACTTGAAATAATATTTAAGTTTGATATAAATAAACTTAGGTGTTGGCGGCATAGCCAAGTGGTAAGGCGACGGTCTGCAAAACCGTTATTCCCCGGTTCAAATCCGGGTGCCGCCTCCAGTGCCGGAGTGGCGGAACAGGCAGACGCAAGGGACTTAAAATCCCTCGGACGATGAGTCCGTGTGGGTTCGATTCCCACCTCCGGCACCATACCTTGTAACAAAATTGAATTTTGTTTGTATAAATAGGTGGAGGTGAGGCATTATGAATAAAAAAATTTTAATAACAATTCTTATAATCTTACTTTCAGGTTTAATAGTTTTAACTGGAGTTTATGCAGGTAATTTTCTAAAAAATTCTCAAGAAAAATTTCCACCATTCAACATTAAAAAATTAAATTTAACATACGAACAGAAAGAAAAAATTGAGAAAATATTAAAAGAATTAAGAGATAAAAGAGAAGAGATTCTAAAGAAAATAAAGGAAAATAGTGAAAAAGAAAAAGTTTTACTCTCAAAAGAAGTTTTAAATGAAAAAGAGCTAAATTTTCTTGTTGAATCACAAATAAAAAACTTAGTTGATCTTTCAAATTTAAAGAAAGATGCATATCTAAATATAATATCCATTTTAAATAAAGAACAAATAAAATTTTTCCCAACATTTACTGAATTTTCAATTATAAAATCTAAAGGTTTTATGCCAGATTTTATTAAGGAAAAACTTGAAAATTTCAACCAAAAAATAAGAAATTATATAAAAGTTGGTAGAGGACTAAATTTATCTGAAAAGCAGAGAAAAAATCTTAAAGAAATGATAGAAAAGGAGAATTCTAAAAAGTTAAAATTAATGTATTATCTTGATTTGCAATTTCTAAAAAGGAGACTTAATCTCACTGATCAACAAATTGAAAAAGTGAAAGAGTTGTTTAAAAATGAAAAAGAAAAAGAGAAAGTTATTTTAGAAAAAATAAAAGAGAATAATCAAAAACAAAAAGAAGCCCTCAAAACTGAAAACTTCAACAAAGGAACACTTACTAATTTAATAAATGAGTATATTCTTTTAGAAAGAGAAGTTTTATCTTTAAGAAAGGCTTTATATTTAGAATTTCTTAAGATTTTAACTTTCGAACAGAGAAAGATTTCGCCAACTTCAATTTTTTTCTTTAAATTGAATTAGAGAATATTAATTTTTAATATTCAAAATTTTTCTTAATAATTCTCCAGTATAAGAGTTATAATTTGTAGCAATTTCTTCAGGAGTTCCCTCTCCAACTATAAATCCACCCTCATCTCCACCCTCTGGTCCAAGATCTATAATGTAATCTGCACTTTTTATTACATCTGGATGATGCTCTATGACAACAACAGTATTTCCTTTTTCTACCAATCTATTTAAAACATTCAAAAGTTTTTTAACATCATCAAAATGAAGTCCTGTTGTTGGTTCATCGAGAAGGTAAAGTGTATGACCTTTAAAACTTTTTGATAGCTCATAAGCAAGTTTTACTCTCTGTGCTTCTCCACCAGAAAGAGTTGGTGCAGGTTGACCAAGTTTAATATAACCAAGTCCAACATCTTTTAATAGTTTTAGTTTTCTTTTTATCGGTTCAATGTTTTCAAAGAATTCAAATGCTTCATCAACAGTCATATTTAAGACATCTGAAATATTTTTTCCCTTCCATTCAATTTCAAGTGTCTCTCTATTGTATCTTTTTCCTTGACAAACTTCACAGGTAACATAAACATCTGGAAGAAATTGCATTTCAATTTTTTTAATTCCTGCACCTTCACATGCTTCACATCTTCCACCTCTGACATTAAATGAAAATCTTCCAGGAGTATAACCTCTTTCTCTTGCCTCTCTTGTTTTTGAAAATAGTTCTCTAATTGGAGTAAAAACATTTGTATAAGTTGCGGGATTTGATCTTGGGGTTCTTCCAATTGGAGATTGATCAACTAGAACAACTCTATCAATATTTTCTAAACCTCTAAATTCTTTGAAATTTCCTGGTTTTTCACTTGAGTTGTAAAAAATTCCTGCGAGTCCCTTATATAAAATGTCATAAATCAATGTTGATTTTCCTGAACCAGATACTCCTGTTATACATGTAAATGTATTTAAAGGAATCTTCACATTTATATTTTTTAAATTATGTTCTTTTGCACCAATTATTTCGAAACATTTTCCATTTCCCTTTCTTCTTTTAGTTGGAATTTCAATTTTTAATTTTCCAGAGAGATATTTACCAGTTAAAGAATCATTATCATTTATAATTTCATTAAATTTTCCTTCAAAAACAACTCTACCACCATTTTCTCCTGCACCTGGACCCATATCTATTATCCAGTCAGATTCTTTTATTATTTGTTCATCATGTTCAACAACAATTAAAGTATTGCTAAGGTCTCTTAATCTTTTTAATGAGTCCAATAACCTTTTAGTATCTCTATAATGAAGTCCTATTGTTGGTTCATCTAAAACATATAAGACTCCAGTTAAACCAGAGCCAATTTGAGTTGCAAGTCTAATTCTTTGTGCTTCACCTCCTGAAAGAGACCTTGATTCTCTGTTTAGTGTTAAATAATTTAATCCCACATCAATTAAAAATTTGAGTCTTGATTTTATCTCTTTAAGTATCTGTTTTGCAATTATATTTTGTGTTTCAGTTAAAGATAAATTTTCAAAAAATTTCAAACAATCTTCAATATTCATTTCAGTTATTTTTGAAATGTTTTTACCACCGATTTTTACAGCAAGGGCTTCTTTTTTTAATCTTTTTCCATTACAAACTGGACATGGTAAAAACCTCATAAACTTTTCGTAATACTCTTTCATCTCAAATGATTCTGTCTCTTTATATCTTCTTTCAATTATAGGAACAAGTCCTTCCCAATAGATATAGTGTCTATAACCCTTTCTTAATTTTGTGGAATGCCAATATTTACTTTTAGTTCCATAAAACAATATATCTAAAACTTCTTCATCCAAATCACTTATTTTTTTATCAACATTATATCCAAAACTAGATAGAAGGTCATCTAAAATACCTATTGTATATCCATCTTCACTTTGAAATCCAGCAACTTTTATTGCACCTTCTCTAATTGATAAATTTTTATTTGGAATTATTAAATCTGGGTCAACAACCATTTTAAATCCCAAACCTTGACACTCTTCACAAGCACCAAACGGAGAGTTAAAAGAAAATAGTCTTGGTTCAATTTCTGGAAGAGAAATTCCACAATGAGGACAAGCAAATCTTGATGAAAATATAATTTCTTCATTGTTTTCAACATTTAAAACTTTTACAAGACCCTCTGAATATTTTAATGAAAGTTCGACCGAATCTGTTAATCTTCCTTTAATATCATCTTGAATAATTAATCTATCAATAACAATATCAATGTCATGTTTTTTATTTTTATCTAATATTATTTCTTCTTCAAGGGTATAAATTATCTTATCAACTCTTACTCTAACAAAACCTTCTTTTCTTAATTTTTCAAAAAGATTTTTGTACTCTCCTTTTCTACCAATTACAACAGGAGAGAGAATTATAATTTTTGTGTTTTTTGGAAAAGAGAGAATTTGATCAACAATTTCTTGTGGAGTTTGCTTTCTTATCTCTCTTCCACATTCAGGACAATGTGGAGTTCCAATTCTTGCAAAAAGTAGTCGGAGATAGTCATAAATTTCTGTCATTGTTCCAACAGTTGACCTTGGATTATGAGTAGTAGCTTTCTGATCTATTGCAATTGCAGGAGATAAACCTTCAATAAAATCAACATCTGGTTTATCCATAAGTTCAAGAAATTGTCTTGCATATGAAGAGAGAGATTCGACATATCTTCTTTGACCTTCAGCATAAATTGTATCAAAAGCAAGAGAAGATTTGCCTGAACCAGATAATCCAGTTATCACAACCAATTTGTTTCTTGGGATTTTTATATCAATATTTTTTAAATTGTGTACTCTTGCACCTTTAACAAATATATAGTTATTATTCATCAGAATGGCGCGCCCAGCGGGAGTTGAACCCACAACCTGCGGATCCGTAGTCCGCCGCTCTATCCAATTGAGCTATGGGCGCAAAATAAAGTGGCGGAGAGAGCGGGATTCGAACCCGCGAACGGAGTTTTCACCCCGTCACCTGCTTAGCAGGCAGGTGCCTTCAGCCACTCGGCCATCTCTCCGCAACTAAAATTATAAATTAATTTAATTTAAATGTAAAGTTAATGCATTAGTTAAAAAATTAGTCTAAAACACCCATTTTAGATAAATCATTTTGAAGAAGTTTAAGAGCAGTGTTAACTGTTTTTGCAAAATTTGTTAAATGTTTTTTAATTACTTCATCATATTCATCTTGGTATTCATTATTAATAAGTACTCTGTATTCATCTTTATTAATAGAAAAGCCATTTTTATTATTTATCTCTTTTCCATAAAACTTTTCTTGAATTCTAAAAATTTTGCCACTATCTTTTCTTGCTCTAAAAGCATTTAAAACTCCTAATCTTCTAATTGTTCTGACATCAAAAGTTTCATCTGTATAAAGTGCTTCAAGATAAACTTTTCTTAAAATATCAACTTGAACCTCTTGATAATCTTCTAATGCATAATGGTGATTCTCTCCAATTTTAATAAGTCCATTCAAATCAAAAATATTTTTTAAAACAATTGAGTAAGGAAGAGGAAAAGAATGAAGTGGTTGTGTTAAATCTTCAAGATAGTGAAGTGAGCGAGCAAAAAATCTGAAACCCCAATAAAAATCACCTCTATCAAATGCTTTAAGTGCTAAATTATAAAAATATTGTGCTCTATCTGGTGCTTTTCCTAATCTTACAATTCCAAATAAAGTTATAAAATATTGATGTCTCCACCCAGAAGAGCCACCTGTTATTTTTTGAAAAGGAGAAAGTTTTAAATTGCGATCCATATCCCAGTCAGGTTCATCAGCATAAATTGATAGAATTTCAAGAGCAGTTGTTTTTTCTCCAATATTTCCTTCCTTATAAACAATTTTAAAATCCGGGTTATATGGCTCTGTATCAATATCACTATATGAATATTCTGTAATTGTAATATTATTAAATTTATTCAACCATTCAACATCATTTGTAACATAGTAAGTCATTTTACCATGACTTGACCAACCAAAAACAGGCGAAACGACAATCAATAATGAAATTATTAAAGTTGTTGTGAAAATAAAAAATCTTTTCATAAAATTCCTCCTTATACAAATTTTATTATATAATTAAATTGTAAATAATTATTAATATTATTTCCACGGAGGTGAGGAGGGATAAAAAGATTTATTATAATTTTATTTATAATATCTATAAGTTTAATAAATATTCAAATTGTTCAATCAACAACCGATCAAAGAAATGTTAGATTTGAAAATGGAGATATTATAGAAATAACATTATGCCCTGATAAAGAAACTACAGTCAAAGTAACAGCAACAAATCTTTCGCAAACTTTAAGTGCTTATGTAACTTTTTCAACTTTAGAAAGTTGGATTTTAATAAAATCTCCTGGCCCTTATACTGTGGGTCCTTCTCAAAGTATCACCATAGATGTAATTATTTCGTCTAAAAATTTAATTCCACAAGATTATGTTGGGTATATAAAAGTAAAATTTGAGTGGATAGTAACTCCACCAAATCCACCAGTACCTCCATCAGAAAAAACTTTAACAGTAAAATTAAAAGTTTTATTTCCAGAATTTGATATTCTTCCAAAAGAAATAACTATAACAATATTACCTTTTAGCGAAAAAACAATAAACTTTGAAATAAAGAATGGATCCTGCGAAAGTTATTTAACTCTTTTTTCTTCAAAAGAATATTTTGAGGGAAGAATTATAGGTGTTATTTTTACTAAAAATATTACACTTTTTCCTTATGAGATAAAAATTATTTCTATAAAAGTTAAAACTCAGAATTTTATTTCTGGAGAAGAGATAATAGAAATAAATTTTAATACAAAGTATTCAACTTATTACGGTGCGATAGGAAGTAGAAGCATAAGAATAATTGCTAAATCTTCACAAAAATTATCCATTTCAGGTATTGTTGAGGAAATAAATGAAAAAGAGAAAAATATGAGAATATATGGAGAGGATAATAAAAGATATAAAGTTATACTTAGAGATGAAGATCTTGGTAAATTTAAAAAGGGTGATTATATCAATTTAACAGGTTATTATGATGGTGAATGGATTTATCCTATTGAAATAATAAAACCTGAATGTAACATATTCATATCTGATCCTGAAGAGATAATTTTTTGTCCTACATGCACTGATATAAAATATGGAGGAGAGTATATCGAAAAAGAAAATACTAAAAGTATAAAAATATTAGCAAAAAACATTGGTAATATTAAAATAAGTGTTAAGGTAATTATTGAATTAAAAGACAAAGATGCTAAAGATGAACAAAAATACGAAATTAAAATTTATCCCGAAAATTTTAATTTACCTGTAAATGAAGAAAGAGAAATTATTATTACTTTTGAAATAAAAGATAATCCAAATAAAGCACCTTTCTATTTAAGATATGACATTAAATTTCAAATCTCACCTTCTCCACCTTGTATTAAAGAGATAATCAAAGAATTAAAAATTTCTGTATGTCCTACAACAAGAGAAATTTATGGGATTTTAAAATTTATAAATATTGAGAATAAAGAATGTGTTTTAAAAGGAGCAAAAGTTCTTTTGTTTTTAAACTATGAACCAAAATGTAGTGTTGATAAAGATTTTAAATTAAAAGAAGGTTATTTCAAAGATAAGATTTCATCAGAACAACCAGGTTATACTCTTGATGATTCTTTTGATTCAAATCTTCCACATAAAAAATATTACCTGGAAACCTTTACTGATTCTGAAGGAAAATTTAAATTTTCTTTTAATGATAATGATTGTAAGTTTGATTATGTAATTGTGGTTCTTTTTGAAACAAAAGAATTTAAAGTGTCTTATAGTGATTGCAAGAAAATTTTCTTTTTGAAAGTAAATATAAAAAATGAAAATAAACCTTGCCCTTTAAAGGAATTAAATAGAGAAATAATTATAGGTAAAGATACTGACATTACTTTTCCAAAAGATTTTATGGATAATGGATATGATCCAAGAGCAGTTGCTCAAATTTTCTGTCATATGGATGAAGCCTTTAGCATCTTTAGAAATGAAAGATGTAATGGTAATGATATGATAGAAAAATCTATGCTACCAATAAATGTTTGTGCTTATAGTAATGAAGATAGAACTTTTTACAGATATACTGAAAGAAAAATTAACATAAAAACATCTGACAGCAATTTAACTTCTAATGATAGACCAATGAACAGAGAGTGGCATGAATTTGGACATTTTCTTCATCACTCTCTTGTTGGAACAGCAACTTATGAAGAGACAGGGAGAAACAAAAGAAAAAATCACGGAGGTATTATGAATGACACAACTGGCGATTCACTGATGGAAGGATTTGCTGAATCAACTTCAATTATTATTTTAAGAATTTTAAAATTAAAAGGCACATGTTGTTCTAATTTATTAAATCAAAGAAATGGAACCTATAGATGGGAAAATGAAGAAAATGATCTTGAAAATGAAAAATTTAGATCTGATACTGCTGTTTATGAATATAAGAACCCTTCAACTGGTCTTTATGAAAAAGTTAATAGAAACCATATTAAATGTGTTAATGGAAAACTTATGTATGAAAAAATAAATACAAATATTTCTCCTCCAAAAATTGAACAATACCCAGTAAGGGTATCTGAATCAGATGAAGAATTTGGAACAGTAGGATTATTACTTGATTTACTTGATAGTGATGAATGGTATGAAGAAATTAATAAAAAAGATGATGATGATTTTTCATTTCCAAAATGGCAAGATTTATTTTGCTTATTAAAAGACAAAAAGATTAAAAATATAAAAGAACTTTATGAGGCACTAAGAGGAAAATATATAGATACATCTACAAGAGATAAAATAGATAAAATTTTTATAAATCATGGTTTCTTCCAGGATAAAAATTTCAATGGAGTTCATGATTCAGGCGAAAAAATAGGAAAATAGGAATTACATATAGATGTGAATATGAATATAAAAATGTAGGAATAATAAGTAAGATTGAGGAGAGGCCGAATCAACCATTAATTCCTCAAGCAAGTATTCTGGTCAATTTGGCTGATTCTAATGGTAATGAGTTAAAAGAGGCAACCCTTTTGGTTGAGGTTCTTTCTTTTGATGGAGTAGTAAATTTTTCTTATGAAAGAGCTGCAAAAAATAAGGAACTATTTTATATCTATCTTGTACCAAATGGTGATGAGATAATGATAATTCATCTTAAAGGGTCAAATGAAAAACCATTAATTATAACTGAAGATGAACTCTGGAGATCTGTATTAAATGATAATCCTTTTGTTAAAGAACATACATTTAAAATGACTGAGGAAGAGACTATGCCTAGATTTCTTTAGAAAAAGATTTACTTGATTTTGGTTCAATACTTGAAGGTGATTCTCAAAGCAAAAGTATTAATTTCTGGAATTCCGGAAGAGGAATAATTTCAGCCTCTTTTAATTCGCTTAATTCATGGATTTCAGTTGAACCAAAATCATTTGAAGGAAATGCAGGACTTATAAATATTAATATAAATACAACAGGTCTTAAAGGTGGAATTAATGAAGGAAAAATAAAAATAATTGGAAATTTTGGAGAAAAAGAGATCAAAGTTATAGTAAATGTTATACCAAAAGTTAAACAAACTATAATTGAACTCTTTATTGGAAAAGTTGAAGTCTATATTAATAAAAATCTATACATTCTTGATGCAGAACCGCATATAAAGCCACCTGGAAGAACAATGGTGCCTTTAAGATTTATATCAGAAGGTTTAGGAGCTACTGTAGATTATTATCCGAAGTTAGGAAAAGTTCAAGAAGTTTATATTTTCTACAAAAATAATAAAATAACTTTGTTTATTGGTAAAAAAGAAGCACTCATTGATAACCAAAAAATTACTCTTGATGCTGAAGCAGAAATAACAAAGGGTAGAACTTTTGTGCCAATAAGAATTATTGCTGAAACATTTGGTGCTGAAGTTTTTTGGGAGGCACAAACTAAAAAAGTAACTATATCTATGGAAAAATAAATTTAAATTTTTACTATCATTCTTGACATTTAGCAAAAAAATGTACATAATTATAGTAAGATTTTTGCTATGAATAAGAATATTATAATTGAAGGAGAAATTAAATCTGGAAAAAGTTTTGTTTTAAATACTATTTTAGGCAAACTAAATTTAAAATATGGTGGTTTTATAACATATCCATTTTATATAAATGAAATTAGAATTGGTTTTAAATTAAAAGATTTATTAACAAATGAAGAAGAGATCGTTGCAATGCATAATATTGATGGTAATCTATTAATTTTTTCAAACACCTTTGAAGATTTAGGGGTAAGAGCACTTGAGAATGCTTATAAATATACTGATTTAATTGTTATGGATGAACTCGGTTTTTTAGAGGATGAATCTAAAAAATTTAAAAATAAAGTAATTGAAATTTTAAATTCAAACAAATGGTGCTTTGTTGTTATTAAAAATAGGAAGACCCAATTTTTAGAGTTAATAACTAAACTTGGTTATGTTTATAAGATTAATAATGAAAATAGAGAGGAAATAATAGAAAAGATTTTATCGGAGGTATGTTGTGGATCTTTATGAAGATTTAATTACATCAATCAAAGAAAAATTCGATACAAAAATAAATAATCTTTGTGTAGGTGTAAGATGGATTGCAGTTTTAACAGAAAAAGTTGGAATATCCATGACCTATGATAATAATAAACATCAATCAGGAATTGAAGATGCAGGGAATTTTGAGGGAAAATATGCAGAAGAGATTTTAAATTATCTTAGAACTTACGATACCTTAAAAATTGGTTTAGGTTTAGCAACTTTAAACTCTTTAATAGAAGTTCCAAAAGAGTATGAAATTATAAATATTATTGATTATTTAGTCGAAAAAGGTAAAGATAAAAGAATAGTTTTTATAGGACACTTTGAAGATATAAAAAAACTCGAAGGCGTTGCAAAAGAAATAATTATTATTGAAAGAAAACCAAGAGAAGATGATTATCTTGACACTTTCCAAGAATATTTAATTCCAAAAGGAGATATAATAGCAATAACAGGTTCCACTTTTGTTAATAAATCAATTAAAAGAATTTTAGAACTTGCAAAGGGAAAATACATAATTATCTTTGGTCCATCAACTCCTTTATCTGAAGTTTTATTTGATTATGGAGTTGATATATTAGGAGGAATTATTCCAAAAGATAATGTTAAAATTTTTAATGTAATTTCACAAGGTGGAAGCATTCAAAATTTAAAGAATCTAGTTGATTTTGTAACTATTAAAAGGAGGCCATTATGAAAAAAATATTATCTATTCTATTAGTTTTATTTATTGTCTTTTCATTAATACCGATTAATAAAATTTCAACACAAGAAATAAGATTTCCAGCAGAAATAATTTTTAAGTTAAATGAAAACTATTTTTATATCAATGGTTATAAACTCTATTTTGATTCAAATAAGAGTATTAAACCAATAGTGAAATTTGGAAGAACATTTGTTCCTTTAAGATCAATTGTTGAAAGTATAGGGGGTGAAGTTATTTGGAAACAAAAAACAAAAGAAATTGAAATAAGATTTAAAAATAATTTAATTGTTTTAACAATTGATAAAAATAGTGCTTATGTAAATGGAAAAGTTAAAAAAATTGACAATGATGAAAAAATTAAACCTTTTGTATTATATTCAAGGACATATATACCTTTAAGATTTATAATAGAAAATTTAGGAGGAACAGTAGAGTATAATTCTAAGGATAGTTCAATAATAATAAAAATAGATAGAGATACTAAAGAAATAATTGACTCAAATGGTAGAAAAGTAATTATCCCAAAAAAAATATATAGAATTGTCTCTCTTTATCCAATGTCAACAATTATTCTTTTTTCACTTAAAGAACACGATAAACTTGTTGGAAGAGTCACTGGAGAGAAAGTTGTTCATTTTGAAAATATCAAAAAAATTTATCCTCAATATGATAAATTACCTGAAATAGGAAGTTTTAAAGATTTTAATGTTGAAACATTAATTTCACTTAAAACTGATATAATAATAACTCCACATTATACAAATATAAAGAAAATTGAAGAGGTTAATTTACCTGTTCTTTTATTAAATCATGAAACCCCAGAAAATCTCCTTAAATCGATTGAAATTCTTGGTGAAGCTTTAAATAAAATAGATGAGGCAAAGAAAATTATAAGTTATTATCAAACAATGAAAGATTATATTGAAAAATCAATGAAAGGAGTAACGAAGAAAAAAGTTTATATCATTGGTGAAACAATTTTAAAATCTTTTGGAAGCGATTTTTATCAAACATTTATGGTTGATATAGCAGGTGGTGAGAGTGTAACAAAAAATATAAAAGGTGGTAAAATTGAAATTTCTATTGAAGATCTTTTAAAATTTAATCCTGAATTTATTTTTTACCCATCATATTTTCTCGGAACAAAAGAAGATATCTTAAATAAAAAAGAACTTCAAGAAATTAAGGCAATTAAGGAAAAAAAGGTTTATAAATTCCCTTCATTTATACTTTCATATGATCTTCCTTCTGTTGAATCAATCTTGGGAATTATTTGGCTTGCAGAGAAAATTAATGGAGATATTTTAAAAATAAATATAGAAAAAGAAATTAAAGATTTTTATAAAAATATTTTCGATTATAATATAAATCAAAAAGAGATTGAGGAGATATTAAATAATTAATTATGAGAAAGATAGTTATTAAAGATTTAAATTTTGGATATTATGATTCAGAGATTTTTAAAAATTTTTCTATTGAAATTGAAAGTGGAGAAATTTTAACAATTCTTGGTCCAAATGGATCTGGTAAAACCACTCTTCTTAAACTCATTCAAAAAATATTAATACCAAAAGGTGGAAATATAATAATTTCAGGAAAAAATTTAAATGAATATTCTTATAAAGAATTAAGCAAAGAGATTTCTTATGTGCCACAAATTCATAAACCTAATTTTCCATTTTCAGTTTTTGATTTTGTTTTGATGGGAAGAAATCCATACATTGAAAATTACTCAATTCCAAAAGAAGAAGACAAAGAAGTTGTTGAGAAATCTCTTAAGGATTTGGGCATAATTCACTTAAAAGATAGACCCTACACAGATTTGAGTGGTGGAGAACTTCGACTTGTTCTCATTGCAAGAGCAATAGCACAAGAAACAGATGTATTACTTCTTGATGAACCTACAGCATTTCTTGATTTTAGAAATAAAATTTTTGTTCTTGAAAAAATAAAAGATTTAAAAGAAAAAAGAAATTTAACAGTTATAATAACAATGCATGATCCAAATGAAGCAATTAACCTTTCTGATAAAATATTGCTAATAAATAAAAACAAGATCATTTCTTTTGGTACTCCTGAAATTGTTTTAAATAAAGATAATATAAAAAAGGTTTATTCAATAGATGTTGATGTAATATATGTAGATGGAAAAAAATTTATCATACCAAAAGAAAAAATTTAGAAACATATTTTTATTAACAATTATTATTTTGATTTTTTTAAATCTTTTTTTATTTTTATTTTCAATTTCAATTGGAAGATATTCATTAAAGATAGAAGATATTATTAAATTTTTTCTCTCCTTTCTCACTAAAAAAAATTATAATTTAGACCCTAACATTAAATTGATTGTGTTTGATGTGAGATTACCAAGAATTTTAATTTCAATGTTAGTTGGCTCCTCTCTTTCAATTAGTGGATTGTCCCTTCAAGGAATTTTTAATAACCCTCTTGTTTCTCCTTTTATTCTCGGAATTTCAGGAGGAGCAGGATTTGGTGCAGCATTAGGAGTTTTAATTGGTAAAAATTTTTTCTATATTGAAATTCTATCTTTCATTTTTGGTATTTTATCTGTATTATTAACATATTTTATAAGTGGAAGTTTAAGAAGTAATTCTAATATTAATTTAGTCTTATCAGGTTTTATTGTTGGTAATATTTTTTCTTCACTTCTCTCTCTTGTTAAATATTATCTTGATCCAATGCAAAAATTACCAACTATTGTTTTTTGGCTTATGGGTTCTTTTAATTCAATTTCTAAAAGTGAACTTTTTTTAACATTCCCAATTTTTATAATAGGAATTATTTTTCTTTTTTTACTAAGATGGAAATTAAATATAATTTCTCTTGGAGATGAAGAAGCAATTTCTCTAGGTGAGAATCCAAAACTACTTAAAGGTTTAATAATTGTTTTAACAACAATATTGACAGCAACATCTGTTTCAATCTCTGGAATAATTGGATGGGTGGGTCTTGCTGTCCCTCATATTGGTAGATTTATACTTGGATCAGATTTCAGAAAACTTGTACCTTTTACTATTCTTTTTGGTTCATTTTATCTTTTATTAATAGATAACATATCGAGAACTTTAACTTCATCAGAGATTCCTATAGGAATTTTGACTTCTCTAATTGGAGCACCAATTTTTATTTATGTTTTAAGAAGAAGAAAATAATTTTGTGATTCTATCAAGAATAATCGAACATGCAGATCTTACAGTTAAATGGTTATAACTATTTTCTTTTGGGAAACCATAAATCGGTTCTAAAATATAATCATGTTTAACTTTATCAACAACAATTCCCCAACCTGTTCCAAAAACAATTAAAACTGGATATTCCATAATAATTTCTTTTAATTTTTCATAATTTATATTATTTTCAAATTTTCTTGCACTTGTTAAGATAATTTTAGGTTTTTCTTTTTCTTCTTTTTCAATAAATTTTATTACTTCATTTAAATTTCTCTTAATGCTTAAAAGTTTAAGCGCTTCTTTTCTATCTTCATTATAAAAACTCCCTTTTTCTTTTGTCCAGAAATCAATTATTCTTTTTATTGTGTCTCTTTGTGCTTTAAAAGGGTGAACTATAAAATATTTTTTAACTCCGTATGTCCTTGATGCTCTGCTTATATCAACAATATCATAAGGAACAATTGATGAAACTATAATTTTTTTATTTATATCATAAACTGGATAATGTATTAATGCTATATAAAGTTTCATTCTATATTTAGTTTATTATAAAAAGATAAAATTTCATCAAATATTTCTATAAGTAATGATTTTTCCTCATCTGTAAGAGTTTTATTCAATAATAAATCTGTTCTTAATAAAAGAGTCCTTTTAAGTGACTCTTTTTTTCTAAATTTTACAATCTCTTTATGGTTTCCAGATAAAAGAACATCCGGAACTTTTAAATCTTCATACTCTCTTGGTCTGGTATATTGAGGATATTCAATAAGACCATTTTCAAAACTCTCAATTACTTTTGTTTCTTCTCTTTTTAAAAAACCTGGAATTATTCTTAAAATAGTATCTATTATTATTAGGGTTGGTATTTCTCCTCCAGAAGTTATGTAATCACCTATGGAGATTTCTTCATCAATATAATTTTTTATTCTCTCATCAACTCCTTCATAATGTCCACAAAGAAAAGTGAGAGATTTGTATTGAGCAAGTTCTTTTGCTAATTTCTGATTGAATTTTATTCCTGAAGGAGAAAGAAGAATAATATGTGTCTCTTTTGAAATTTCTTTTGCTTTATCAATACTTTTTTTTAGTGGTGGAAACATAAGCACCATTCCAGGTCCACCACCATATGTATAATCATCAACCTTTTTATGCTTATCTTCAGAAAATTCTCTTGGAGAGATTAAATAAAAATTAATAAGATTTTTTTCTATTGCTTTTTTAGGTAAACTTAAAGAAAAGTAACACTCAAAAATTTGTGGAAAAATTGAGATTATTATAAATTCCATTATAATTCATCTAATTTTTTGTTAAGTTTAATATAATTTTTTTCTAAATTAATTTCTTTTATATAGATTTTCATAAATGGAATAAGAACCTCTTTTTCATTTTTTACTACAATAACATCATTTGCATTAGGATTTGAAATAAAATTTGTTACTTTTCCTAAATATCTATCTTCACTATCATAAACATCAAGATTCATCAATTGAAATATATAATATTCATCTTCTTTTAATTGTTTGAGATCCTCTTGCTTTATAACAACATATTTTCCAATATAACTTTCTAAAGAATCTTTTGGTTTATCTTTGAGTTTAACAATAACTATATCTTCATGATCAATTATTTCTAAAATTGGGATCTCTTCAGGTTCTTCATCTTGGATTTGAACTAATATTTTTTCTATATTTTTAAATCTATCAATATTATTTGTTTCTTTTTTTATAACAAAAGAAGGGGAGACCCCCCATAAAGAAACAATCTCCCCGATGGTTATGTATTTACTCATTCTTTATTTCAACAACCTTCCCATCCCTTAAAATGATTTCAGTTTCTTGGATTTTTTTCCAGAAATCATCTCCTTCTTTTACATCAACAAAACCTTCTACAACTCCGTGAAGGTAAAATTCTCCATCTTTAAGAAGTTTAATGTTCTCTCTTTCTTTAATTAAGTTTTCTTTTATTCTTTCTTCCTCTTCTTTTTGTTCTTTTATCTTGTTTTTAACTGCTTGAAGATATGCAGGTTCAATAGTTGGTGCAGTAAGAAGTAGTTTTTTCTCTTCGGAGACAATTTCTGAAATTCTCTTTTCAGATAATTCAATTAATTTGTTAAATCTTTCAATTAAATCCCTTTTTAAATCCTCTGTAACAAAGGATTTAACAAGGACCTGTCTTTTAATTAACACTTTATTTAACCTTTACCTAGGAAAGAATAGAAACTATTGTGCTTTTTCCAGATTTTCTTGAAATTGCTTGAACAATAGTTCTTAATGCTTCTGCTGTTTTACCCTGTTTCCCAATTACTTTACCGATGTCCTCTTGACCAACCTTAACTTCATAAATAACAGTAGATGAACCTTCAATTTTTTTAACCTGAACCTTTTCAGGATAATCAACAATAATCTTTACAAGTTTTTCTAAAAGATTTGAAGCGTTTGTTGCATTTGCCATAATCTACCTCCATATTAAATTTGTTTTGATGATTTTGAATGAACCCCGGAGAGAAATTCTCCGGGGAGTTTGAAAAAGAATATCTCTCTTATTAAGAGAGAATGTTTACCATAGCATTCTTACCTGATTTACTGGCTGCTGCTCTGACTAATGTTCTTAAAGCGTTTGCTGTTCTTCCCTGTTTCCCAATAACTTTACCAATATCATCTGCACTAACTTTTACTTCATAAACAACAGCCTGTTCACCTTCAACTGCCTGTACTTTTACATCCTCTGGATGATCAACCAATGCTTTTACAATCTCTTCAAGCAAGTCCTTCATTGTTTAACCTCCTTCAACTTTTTAATAAGGTTTTTAACTGAATCTGTAGGTTGAGCACCTTTGCTCAACCAATACTCCAACCGCTCCAGGTTTACCATTAATTCCTCTCCTTTGGAGCGTGGATTATAACTGCCCAAACTTTCTATATAAGAACTTTTGGGCTGTTTTCTGCTGTCAATAACAATTAGCCTATAGTATGGCTCTTTCTTTTTGCCCATTCTTCTTAACTTTATCTTTACCAACCTTATCACCTCCAAAGGAAACAGGTTAATATAAATTTTATATTATTAGAAATTTTTGTCAATATAAATTGATGTTATAATTAAAATATATCTATCCTAAAAGGAGGTTTTTATGAAAAAAAGCATATTATTGTTATTCATTTTGATTGGCCTGTTGGCTCTTTTGCCACTTGCTTCATGTAAAAAAGCAGAAGAACAAAAACCAGTTTACAAACTTGCAACAGTAATGCCTGGTTCAATTCAAGATGCAGATTACAATACACTTGGTTACATAGCAACTCAGGAGATTGGAAAAGAATATGACATTGAAATTGCCTATTCTGAAAAAGTTGCAGTTCCTGATGTTGAGAGAGTCATGAAAGAATACATTGCAGATGGTTTTAACATTATTTGGGTTCATGGTGGACAGTTTAATTCTGCAGCATTAAAACTTGCTGATGAAAATCCAAATGTAACTTTTATTGTAGAAGTTGATACAGAACCAAAAGATAAAAAGCCAAATGTTTGGTATTTCCATAGAAATTTCCATACTGGTTTCTATGTTTTAGGTGCACTTGCAGCACTTAAAACAGAAACCGGGAAAATTGGGTATATTGGTGGACTTGAAATGCCATTTACATATGGCGAGATAAATGCAATAAAACAAGCAATTAAAGATTTAGATTCAAAAGCAACACTTGATTATGTTTATGCAGGAGATTTTAATGATCCCCTTAAGGCAAGACAAGCAGCAGAAAGTTTAATTGCAAAAGGAGTTGATGTTATTTTAAGTTCAGTAAATCTTGGAAATTATGGTATTTATAATGCACTTTCTGAAGCAAAAAGACCAGTTTATATAACTGTTAAATATACAGATAAAGCATCACAAGCACCTCAGAATTATTTAACTGCAGACCTTTTTGATTTTAGAGTTCCACTTAGAGAGGTTGTTGGAAGAGTTTTAAAGGGAGAGAAGGGTGGATTTTTGATGCTTGAATATGGAGAAGGTAAAGCAAGATATACTCAATTTCCAATTAAAAATGTAAGTGATGAAATCAATGCAAAAGTTAAACAAATTGCAGACGATGTTGCATCTGGCAAGATAAAAGTTATTGAAAAACTTGATGCTATAAACCCATAAAATTTTAAATATTTACATAAGGGGAGGTTATAGTACCTCCCCTATTTTTTTATAAATTATGAAAGAAATTTTTGTTGAATTAAAAAATATAAGAAAAGTTTTTGGAGAGGTTGTTGCATTAGATAATGTAAATTTTTCAGTTTATAAAGGAGAAATTCATGGACTTTTAGGTGAAAATGGCGCAGGTAAATCTACCCTCATGAATGTTCTTTATGGATTATATTCTCCAGATGAAGGAGAAATTTATATTGAAGGGAAAAAGGTTAAAATTTCTTCTCCATTTGACTCAATAAAACTTGGAATTGGAATGGTTCATCAAGTTTCAACCCTTGTTCCTCAATTTACTGCACTTGAAAATATAATTCTTGGAACTGAGTATGATAAGTATAAACTTCTTTATGAGAAGGAAAAAGAGAAAATTGTTAAAATTTCAAAAGAACTCGGTTTTGAATTTCCACTTGATGTAAAGGTTAAAGATTTACCTGCAGGTATAAAACAAAAAATTGAAATAGTTAGAGCACTTTTTAGAGGAGCAAAACTTCTTATTTTAGATGAACCAACAACATCTCTTGTTGAAAGTGAATTTCAACAACTTTTAAAAACTTTAAAAACACTTGTTGAAAAGGGTGTAACAATAATTTTTATCACACATAAAATGAGAGAAGTTTTGTTTGCTTGTGATAGAGTAACAATTTTAAGAAAAGGAAAAGTTCAGGGAACTTTAAACAAAGATGAGATGACAACAGAAAAAATTGTAAAACTTATGTTTCAAGAAAAAGATCTTAAAGTTACAGAAAGTGCACTTCCAAAGGTTGAATTACCTCCACAAAAAAGAAAAAGTGAAAAACCAATTCTTGTTTTGAAAAATGTTAATGTTGAACCAACTGAAAAATCTGTTGGTTTAAAAAATGTATCTTTTGAACTTTTTGGAGGAGAAATTTTAGGTGTTGCATCTGTCTCTGGAAATGGCGAAAAAGAACTTGCTCAAGTTATTGTTAATCCGAAACTTATGAAAGATGGTGATATTATTTTTGATGGAGAATCAATAAAAAATTTATCAACAATTGAGGTTTTTTCAAAAGGACTTTTTTACACACCAGAAGATAGAATAAAAGAAGGTATATTGCCAGATGGAACAATTGTTGAAAATGTTTTACTAGGTCACCATTTTGAAGATAGATTTCTTGAAAGAAAAATATTTACAAAATGGAATGTAGTAAGAGAGGTTACAAAAGATGTAATCAAAAAATTTAATGTTTATACACCAACAGAAGAGTTACAAATTAGAAGATTATCAGGTGGAAATATACAAAAAGTTATAATTGGAAGATCATTTGTAAATCCAATAAAAGTTCTTGTTACACATAATCCTACATCAGGTCTTGATTTTTCAACAGTTGAATTTATATTTAGGAAACTTGTTGAAACAAGAGATAATGGAAGCGGTGTTCTTTGGATTGGAGAAGATTTAGATGAACTTCTTATTCTTTGTGATAGAATTCTTGTTTTACATAAAGGAGGGGTTAAAGGAATTTTTGAAAGAAAAGATTTTGATAAATTCAAGATAGGCCTTCTTATGATTGGAGGAGAGGCATGAGAGATATGAAAAAATTTTTAAAAAACTTTGTCATATATTTACTTTCGATTTTTCTAGCATTTCTTGTTATTTCCATAATTTCTTTGCTTTTTAGATACAATGTTTTAAGAGTTTTAAGGACACTACTTACAACTTCATTTAGATCATCGTTTGGTTTTCAAGAAACAATTAAAAAAACAATTCCTTTAATTTTTACAACTTATGCATTTACAATTCCTTTTATGATTAAGTTTTTTAATATTGGAGCATTTGGTCAGATGCTTGTTGGTGGGACTATTGCTTCTGTTGTAGGACTCACAATTTCAAATCAATTTGGATTAAATTTACCATCTTTTGTTATGATTCCACTTCTAATTTTTTCTGGAATTGTTGCAGGTGGTCTTTTTGCTTTGATTGCTGGATATCTTACAGCAAAGTTTGATATAAACCCAATAATTTCAACAATAATGTTAAATTTTGTAGCAATGCAATTTTTAAATTTTATTGCAACAAATCCACTTTATAGAGACCCATTTGAGGGTCATCCAATTACTTTACCACTTCCAAAATCAGGTACATTAGGAATTATTTATGGTATTCCTTACTCAATAATTTTTGCAGTTATTACAATTGTCTTTGTTTATATTTTGATTTTAAAAACAAAACTCGGGTATGAAATAAAAGCAATTGGTTATAATTTAGATGCTGCACAAACTTATGGAATAAATTTTCATAAAACAATACTTATAACATTTTTTGTTTCAGGAGCACTTGCAGGTCTTGGTGGAACACTTGAAGTTATTAATATACATAAGAAATTGATTGAAGGTTTTGCTCAAACAAGTGGCGCACAATATGGAATTTTTGGAATTTTAACAAGTTTAATAGTTTCTGGGAACCCAATTGGAGTACCTGTTGCTGCATTTTTAATGTCTGTTTTGCTTGTTGGTGCTGATGCTCTTCAAAGAACAATGCAAATTCCAGTTGAAATGGTTTTTGTTGCTCAAGCATTAATTGTTCTTTTCATTGTGATATTCAGAGAGGCATTTGAAAGGAGGAAAAAATAAAATGTTAAATGCTATAAATTCATTTATCTCTCAAACAATTACTTACGCAGTTGTTTATACATTAACAAGTTTAGGAATTGTTATTGCTGGAAGATCCGGAATTTTTAATGTTTCTGGAGAAGGTATAATGCTTGCTTCTGCTTCCTTAGGCTTTATAGTAAGTTATTTGTCTCAAAATTCAATTTTAGGCTTTATTGTTGGTGCTATTTTAGGAGGAATTTTTGGACTGATTCTTTCATTAATTCATGAAAAATTTAAAGTGAACCAATTTGTTCTTGGTATATCTCTTGTAATTTTAGGAACAGGACTTTCAGATCTTTTCTATAAATTAATAATTGGAGTAAGACTCACTGCTCCAAGAGCACCAAAAACTCCAGCAATAAGCAATCCTTTTTTAAATAGAATACCAATTGTTTCAGCATTTTTAAATCAAGATGTAATTGTTTATTTTTTATATTTTGTAATTATTTTTGCATGGTGGTTTTATTATAGAACTAAAATTGGACTTGAGACAAGAGCAATTGGAGAAAATCCTAGGGCAGCAGATGTTGTTGGTGTAAATGTTACAAAAAGAAGAATATTATCAACTGTAATTGGTTCAATTTTAATTGGAATTTCTGGTGCTTATTTGCCAATTGTAATAACAGGAACCTATACTCCAGACATATCAGCAGGAAGAGGTTTTATGGCTGTTGGAATTGCAATATTTGCAAGTTGGAGACCACAAAGAGCAATTCTTGGTGGCTTTTTATTTGCAGCGATTGAGGTTATAGCATTCAGATTACAGGTAATTTCTCAAAGAATTCCATATCAATTTTTCTTGATGCTTCCTTTTATTTCAGTTTTACTTGTAATGATGATATTCAAAAAACAAATTGAATTTCCAGCATCAGTTGGTAAACCTTATAGCAGAGAATAAATTAAATTATCAATTTTATTTTATCTTTCTCTCTTAATTTTGTAATATGAATTAAACTTCTACCTTTACCCAAAGGAAATATTAAAGAGTCACTTCTATCTATCTTTCCAATAAAATATAGATTTAATTTATCAATCTCTTTTTGGTTATATGTTACAGGTATTTTTAAAGTTTTACCATTTTTTAATTTTATTATTATATCTCCATTCTCATTTATGACTTCTTTTATTTCATAATATTTTTCTATTGGTTTTTTGTTTGTATATTTAACTTTTCCAATAAACTTAGGTATTTTTTCTATCTTTCTATATTTAATTAAATCAAAATTATATTGGATAATTCTTGATAGTGTCAGTGGTTTTTTTAAAAAAACTTCAAAAGCGATTTCATTTAAATTAAGTTTCTTTTTTTTCATTAAATCGAGTATATACTCTGAAAATTTTGATATTGAGGGGGGTCTAATTGGCGCAAGAGTTTTCATTAAAAATTTTTCAATATTATTGAGATTAAAATCTTTATTCAATAGTTTTTTAAGATAATTAAATCTACTCTCTAATTTTTTAAATTCTTTAATCTTCTTTTGAACTTCTTTAATTTTATTTCCTCTTTTAAGATTTCTTATATGTTTTTTAACACCTTTAATTTTTAATTTTAATTCTCGAAATTCACTATATCTTCCATAATTAATTAACTCCATAGTTCCCTTTATAATATCTTCAAAAGTTAAGCCAATATCTTCAGGAATTTTTACAAAAATTGTTTTTAAAATTTCCTCCGGATTTATAGGATAAAAATATTTATTTTTTGTTTTATTGATATTAATTTCATCAACAAAAATACCATCTAATCTATTTATCTTTAAAAATAATTTATCTACCCCTTTTCCTGTAATATAATATTCAAAATCCTCTAAAGCAAAAATTAAATTTCCAAATGATATTTCTTCTTCTATTAATTTTTTAAAACCTCCTTTTGTTCTTAAAAATTTTATTTCAACATCAAAGATTGATGATGGAGGTTCTAATCCAAAATAGAAATAGTCAAAAAGAATTATTTTAAAAACAGAAGATGTTGCTTTTGAGTGATTGTATAAATTTATATCATTTGCTCCACTTCTTGTCTCTGATAAAGCATTTTCCATAAATAATTTTGAAATTTTAAAAACCTCTTCTCTATTCAAATTATGAATATAATAATCAAGAAGATTTAAAAATTTTATTCTTAATAAATCAATTCTTTCAAAATCTATTTTTTTAACATTTCCAAAAAAGTCTTGAATATAGACAGAATAAAATGGTTGTTTTCCGCTGTTCGGTGGATTTGATGAATCAAGTCGATCTGATATTTGAAGTATCTTTATAAAAAAATTTTTATCATACTTTTTACATCCATTTGAAAATTTACATCTTTCACAACCATGATGAGAACAAATAAAATTAATAGGCGCAATCTCTTCCAAGAGGTCTTTAAAATTTGGAAATTTTTTACTTAATGGAGTTCTTAAAAATTTATTTAAGTTTTCTCCTAATTTATCTTCAAAAATTAAAACTGCATGTTGATCTTTAATGTTTAAATCTTTATCTTTTGATAATAAAAAATGAGAAGAAATTTTTCCTATATCATGTAAAAAAGAGGAGATTTCAAGATATTTTATAAATTCACTTAATTTTTTTATATCCATTTAAATTGGTGGAGGCGGCGGGAATTGAACCCGCGTCCATGGAATCTCAGTTTAAACCTTCTACAGGTTTAGCCTGTTATTTCTTTCTCTTCTTCTCTCTTCTGAACAGGCACAGAGGAGAGAAGCGTATCCTCATATTTTTAACCTTTATCCCAGAGGATGAGGATAAAGGCGAGTCTCCTTTTCGCCTCAGCTTGAGAGACCAAGGAGACCAGAATCTCCCAAACTGGCAGTAGAACTTATGCTACTGCAAAAGCATAATTTGTGTTGGCATTTTAAGTCTTTTGAGAGTTTTAGGGTTCTCTCAAACCCACCTGCTGGTTTAAACCTCCATTCCATGTCGAGCTCCTTTCGCCCCCGCATTTTTTATTATACCACAATTTTTTTAAAAAAAGATTTACCGTAGTTAGTTTTCAGACCAAAAATTTCACCTATTGTTGCACTAAGATCAGAAAATTTATTAATTCCGATGTAATTATTTCTCTTAATATTTTTCCCATAAATAAAAATTGGAACATTTTCTCTTGTATGATCTGTATGTTTTAAAAATGTTGGGTCATTTCCATGATCTGCTGTTATTATTAGAATATCATCATCTTTTAGCCATCTTAAATAATTTCCTAAAAAACCATCAAACTCAAGTAGAGCATTTGCAAATCCCCAAAGATCTCTTCTATGTCCATAATTCATATCAAAATCAACAAGGTTTGTAAAAATTAAAGAATAATCCCTTTCCTCAATTGTTGCTTTTAACAAAACTGCCATGTTTTCTGTGTTATTTTCTATATGCACTATTTGAGAAAAGCCTCTTTTTGCAAAAATATCATATACTTTTCCAATACCAAAAGTTTTGAATCCCTTCTTTATCATAATGTCAAGAAGAGTTTCTTCTGGAGGTTCAAGGGAATAATCTTTTCTATCAGGAGTTCTATAAAATTTTCCTATCTCACCTGCAAAGGGTCTTGCTATTACTCTTGCAACAGCGTGTTCTCCTTTCAGAATTTCCCTTGCTATTTCACACATCTTGTATAGTTCATTTAAAGGTATTAGATCAACATGTGCTGCAATTTGAAAAACTGAATCAGCAGAAGTATAAACTATTGGATATCCAGTTTTGATGTGCTCTTCACCTAAATTTTTTATAATTTCGGTTCCAGATGCTGGTTTGTTCCATAAAACCTTTTTTCCTATTCTTTTTTCAAACTCTTTAATTATTTCATCTGGAAAACCATTAGGGTAAACTGGAAATGGCTTTGTGAGTTTTACTCCCATTAATTCCCAATGACCTGTCGTTGTATCTTTTCCTGGAGATTCTTCTTTTAAAATTCCATAAGAAGATAGAGTCTCAATTTTCATATTGTAAAGTAAATTTAACATCCCAAAGTTTGTTAAGTTTGGAAGTTTTATTCCTGTTTTTTCTATTACATTAAGCAATGTATTACTATTCTCATCTCCAAATTCTTTAGCATCTTTTGCTCCACCAACTCCTACTCCATCAAGAATCACTAGTATTACTCTTTTTATCATTTTTCCTCCACAAAGGATGTGTTGAGAGATAAATCTCTCTTAAATAATCTTTGGTTAAATGAGTATATATTTGTGTAGTTGAAATATCAACATGACCCAATAGTTCCTGCACACTTCTTAAATCTGCTCCTCTTTCAAGAAGATGTGTTGCGAATGAATGCCTTAACATATGAGGATGAACATTTTTCTTAAGTTTTGCTTTTTTTGAATAAATTCTTAATAAATTATTTATATGCTGTCTTAATAATTTTTCACCTTTTTTGTTTACAAATAAAAGTTCACTATCAATTTTCAATCTCTCTCTTTCTTTTAGGTAGTCAATTATGTACGTTTTTGCAAGTTCACCAAATGGAACAATTCTTTCTTTGCTTCCCTTTCCAAAACATTTTAAGTAATTATTCTCAAAATCAAGGTCATTAATTTTTAAATTGAGTATTTCTGAAACCCTTAAACCAGAACTATATAAAAGTTCAATTATTGCTTTGTCTCTTTTTCCCTTAACTGTTTTATTATCAATAATATTAATTAGTTTTTCTATTTCTTCAATTGTCAAAACTTGTGGAAGCCTTTTCTCATTTTTTGGAAATGTCAAATCAACTGTTGGGTCTTTTTTAATTAGTTCCTCTTTAATCAAAAATTTGTAAAAAGATCTTATTGCTGATATTTTTCTTCTTAAGGAAGATGGTTTAAGTTTCTTTTTTGAAAGAAATATTAAATAGTTGAAGGCGTCTTTTTTGTCTGTATCTTCTGGAGTTTTATTAATTAAATCAAGATATTCTTTGAAATCTTCTAAATCATTTTTATATGATTCAATTGTATTTTTTGAAAACTCTTTTTCAAATTCGAGATAGGAAATGAAGGTTTCAAATAGATTTAGAGTTTTCATGTATGTATGAAATTGAAAAAGCGGTTTTGAGGTCTTCTATTTCACCTCTTAAAAGAAGTTTATAAGCCTCTTCTATATCAAATAAAACTACCTTTTCAATTTCTCCTTCATGTTTAAATTCATTCGAATAAAAGAAGGCGTTTTTACATAGAAATATATGAATTATTTCATTTGTGAAACCAGGAGATGATGTAAATGTACCTATTTTTTCAAAATCCCCAGAGAAACCTGTTTCTTCCAAAAGTTCTCTTTTGGCACAAACAAGAGGGTCCTCACCTTTTTCTAATTTTCCTGCTGGAATTTCTAGAAGTTCTTTTTCAAAAGGGGCTCTAAATTGTCTAACAAGAATTAATTTTTTCTCTCTTGTTAAAGCAATTATTCCTACTGCACCAGGGTGAATTACAATTTCTCTTAAGGTTTCTCTATTTTCATTAACCAATACTTTTCTTTCAAAAACTTTTATAAGTTTTCCATCGAAAACCAGATATTCACTTATCTTTTTTTCCATTATTCCTCAAAGTAGAAATCGATTATCTTTTCAACAACATTTATAGTTTTTTCTAAATCTTCAATTTTTATATATTCTTCTTTTGTATGAACATTCATCATTCCACAAGAAAGAACTATTGTTTTTATCCCTTTTTCATGGAATATGTTTGAATCAGAACCACCCATAGTTGGTCTTGTAATAGGTTTAATATTTAGTGATTCAAAAACTTTTTTTATTAATAAAATTAATTTATCATTTTCTGAAAATTTATATCCATTATATTCTCTATTTAAATAATAATCTAACCTACCTCCGCCTTTTTCAACCTCTTCTGTAAAAATATTTATAATCTCATCAGTTAAATTTAAAAGTTTATTCTCATCTCTACTTCTTGCTTCACCATGAATTTCAACATAATCAGGTACAACATTTGTTGCGCTACCACCTTTTATAACTCCAATGTTTGCAGTTGTTTCATCATCAATTTTCCCTATTTTAATTCTATTTATTGCTCTTGAGGACAGTAAAATTGCATTTATTCCTTTTTCAGGTTCTGCTCCTGCGTGGGAAGCTTTACCATAAATGAAAAATTTAAAAGTATTGTGATATGGTGATTCAGTAACAATTTCACCTGGTGGATTATGCATATCAAAAACAAATCCATCTTTTGCTTCAAGTAATGATAAATCTAAATTTTTTGCTCCTTTAAGTCCAGTTTCCTCCTCAACTGTTAAAACTATGTCAACTACTCCTTTAAGTTCATCTTTTTTTCTCTTAATACCTTCAAGAATTGCAATAACACCAGATTTGTCATCTGCACCTAAAATTGTTTTTCCATCTGTCTTGATAACTCCATTTTCAACAATGATATTTATATTATCGCCATCAACAGGAACTGTATCTATATGTGCATTTAATAAAAGTGCTTTGTCTCCTTTTCCAACTTTCAAATACATATTTCCTGTTTTATCTATTTTCCATTCTCCAAGATCTTTATATAGTTCTAAAATTTTTTCTCTTACTTTTTCTTCTTTTCCTGAAGGAGAGGGAATTTTACAAAGTTCAATAAAATTTTTTATGGCATAATTCATCATTGCTCTTTCTCTTCCTCTTTAACTTCCTTTTTTACTTCCTCCTCTATTTTCTTAACCTCCTCATCCTTTATATCCTTTTGAGATTTAATTTTTTCAATCTCCTCTTCTCTTTCTTTTATTTCATTTTCTATTTTCTTTATCTCTTCAAAAATAGAATTTATTGCCTCAAAAATTTCATCTTTTGTTTTACCCTGTTTATAAAAGTCATAAACTTTTGTACCAAGTTCTTTAAGTTTTCCTCCCTTTTTGTTCTCTAAAATGAGAATTGCGCCTTTAATATTTGCAATTTCTGCAAATTCTTTTGTTTTTTCAGCACTAATTTGCAAACCTTTTTTAATTTTTTCCCAAAATGATCCATCCATCTTTTTCACCTCCTTTAATAAATTTATTTTATCAAATATATTTTCTTATTTCATTTATATCAAGCTTTATATAATTTGGTTCTCCTGTGCTTTTTATTGCTGATTCAATATCTTTTAATCCATTTCCTGAAATTATTACAACAATTTTTTCATTTTCATCTATTTTGTTTTCATTTTTCATTTTTATTAAACCTGCAAAAGGAGTTACTCCTGCAGGCTCACCAAATACACCAGTGAGTTTTCCAAGAAGAGGAATTGCATTTAAAATTTCTCCATCTTTAACAGAAACAAAACTTCCATTATATTTTCTTGCAAATTTTAGAGCCATATTTCCATTTCTTGGATGACCTACACATATTGAATCTGCAACTGTTTTAGGATTTTCGATTGGTTCCACTTTTTCTTTATTTTCAATATAGGCCTTTACAATTGGAGAAGAGCCCTCTGCTTGTACACCAATAACTTGAGGCATTTTATCAATTAATTTTAAGTTATATAAATCATAGAACCCTTTATAAACTCCGCTATAAATGACTCCATCTCCAACTGATACAAAAATTTTATCTGGAACTTCAAAATTCATCTGCTCCCAAATTTCAAATGAAACACTCTTTTTGCCTTCAATTGTATATGGGTTATAAGCAGTGTTTCTATTATACCAACCAAACTCATCACTTGCTTGTATGCAAAGGTCAAAACAATCATCATAACTTCCCTGTACAGCAAAAACATTTGCACCAAAAGAGAGGAGTTGTGCAATTTTTGCTCTTGGTGCAGTCTCGGGCACAAATATATATGTTTTTATACCAACACTTGCTGAAATTCCTGCAAGAGAAGATGCTGCATTGCCAGTTGATGCAGTTGTAATTGAATTAAAGCCAAGTTCCATTGCTTTTTTAACAACAATAAATGATGCTCTATCTTTAAATGATGCAGTAGGATTTCTACCATCATCTTTTATATATAAATTTTTTAATCCAAGAAAATCATTTAATCTTTTTGATTTATAAAGAGGTGTCATACCAACATTTAATGGTGGAGAATTATCAACATCTTTTATAGGAAAAAGTTCATGGTATCTTAAAATATTATTTGGTCTATATTTTAAAATTTCTTTATTAAAATTTATTTTTTCATAATCAAGTTCAACAAAGAGAATTCCATCTATACCACATTTTGGACATGTATAATTGACCTCTGTTGCTTCATATTCACTTCCACAATGAATACATTTTAAATATTTTATCTTTTTCATGATTAAATTATACAGCCAACATCATCCCAATTGAAGCAATTATTCCCATAATTCCACCAAATATAAAGGTTGCCTGTGGTGAAATATATTGCCACAAAAGACCACCAATTAAAGATGCAGGAAAAAGTCCTATACCAACAAGTGTTGCATGAAGTCCAATCAAACTTCCTTTTAATTCAGCTGGTGAAATATCTGAAACTAGTGCTTTTTCAACCCCTTCTGTAAAAGCAGAATATAATCCATAAATTGCAAATAAAATATAAATCAATATTACACTTTTAGCAAAAGCATAAGAAAGATAAACTAATCCATATATCAAATAACCTGTCAAAATTATCCATTTTCTTCCTATTTTATCTGATAGTCTTCCTAATGGATAAGAAAAGAGTGCATAAGTTATATTATAAACAAGATAAAGAGTAAGAATTGAGATAATAGAAAATCCTATATTTTTTGCTTTTAATAAAAGAAATTGATTTGATGAATTACCAAATGTAAAAATTAGAGTTACAAGAAGAAAGCCCTTTAATTTCTTGGGTATTATTTTTAGATTTAATATTATTTTTTTTCCAAGAGGTATTCCTGATGCTGTTTCTTTAACAAAAAATAGAATTGATACACCTAAAATTCCAGGAATTATGCTAAATAAAATAATGTATCTAAAAATAGGTAAAAAATTTGATACACTTAAACCTTTTTCTATTGATAAAAGTTCAAATCTTTTAATTAAAAGAATAGATATTAAAACACCAAAAAAGGCCCCAAGAGTATCCATTGTTCTGTGTAATCCAAATGCTCTTCCTCTTTTTTCATTAACAGATTCTGCAATTAGAGCATCTCTTGGAGCAGTTCTAATTCCTTTTCCTATTCTATCAATTACTCTTCCAATAAAAACTCCACCCCAACTTTGAGCAAAATACATAAAAATTTTTCCAATAACTGAAAATGAATAACCAAATATTGCTAGTGGCTTCCTTTTTTTAATAATGTCTGATAAATTCCCTGAAAAAACTTTAAGTAAACTTGCTAAACTTTCGGCAATTCCTTCAATTACACCTATAATTTCTGGTCCTCCACCAAGTGCAACAATGTAAAGTGAAATTAGAGGATAGAACATTTCAGTACTTATATCTGTTAAAAAAGAGGTTAATCCTGTTAAAATTATATTAAGCATAAAGACCTCCAGATAATAAAATATATTCTTATTTTAATCCAGAAAATAAAAATCTAAATAGGAAGAGTATGTGTTAATTTCAATATAAATTTTATTTTCTCCCCCATCAAAATAGTATTCTTTATTATTTTTTAATTTAAATCCTAAATCTTTAAGGTTACACATTGAATTTTTTTCATTTAATATAACTTCTATATAGAAATTCTTCCTTAAACCAATTTTTATAAAAGATGGTTTTAAATTTAATTTAATTAATAAATTGTTAGAATTTTGTGGCAACCTAATGTTAATAAATGATGAATTAGAATTGAGTAAAAATTCGTTTAATAAAATATTTGAAAAGTCAAAATCATAATATAAAGATTTTCCTTGAACAGAAAAATTTAATTTTTTGGTCTCATTAAAAATTAAATTATACTCTTTTGAATTATTAATATCTTTTTTCAAAATCTTATTTTGTATAAGAGAATATATTGCATTATCTTTTGATATTTTTTTGAATAGATAGATCTTTTTAAATGAAGAATAATCAAAAATAAAATCTTCATCTATCTTATCACCGACAAGTTTTAAAACCCCATTTTCAACATTTAAATTAACATTTAATAATTCTATTTTGCTTTTTTCTTTAAAAGTTTCGGAATATAAAACTCTTTTTTCTATGTAATTAGGATAAATATAAAAATAAAAAATAAAGAAAATTAAAGTCAAAATGAGTATAAAATACCTTCCCCTTATAGTAAATATATTTAAAATAAAATAAGCAATCAAAATTGATATCAATTGAATATAATATATTTTTATAAAATTTAAAACATCAATAGTAAAAAGAAAATAGATTATGAAAAAAAATAAAATTAGAAAAAAGATGAACTTAAATTTTTTCACTTTGTATGAAATTCAACAATATCTTTATCTTGTAAAACATAATCTCTATTGACCTGTTGACCCTCAAATCTACTTGAACCCCAAAGTCGAGCATATTTTAAATTTTTTGCGATTTCTTTGTGTAATTTGTAAGCTGCATCCAAAACCGTTGCTCCTTTTTTTAAAATAAGTGGGTCAGTCATATCTGGAGGTTTTCCTGGTTCTTTTGTATAAACTCTTATTATATTTAATCCTTCAAAAACTTTTTTAATCAATTCTTCAATATTTAATATTAATTCAGATGATCCGAAAATTATGGGAAGATTAGTTTTAAAATTTTGTAATAATTTATCAATTTCTTCTTGACTTAACAAATCTGATTTGTTAATAAAAACAAGCCCTCTTTTATTTAATGGACCAAAAAGATAATCCTCACTTGTTCCTTCACCAAGAAGTTTTATCCCCTTATCATCAAGAATTTTTATGATTTTTTCAAATTCTTCATTTAAATTCATATCAAAGGATAAAACAATTAAAATTAGATCAGAGTTTCTTATGATATCAAAAAGTGTATAATCACTATCTTCACTTATTGGAGGAAGGTCAATAAATTGAATTTTTATATCTTCAAATGGAACCATTCCAACTATTGGTGCCTTTGTTGTAAATGGATAATCTCCAATTTCAGATTGAACAGATGATAATAAATAAAAAAGAGTCGATTTTCCAGAATTTGGAGGACCAACGAGTGTAACCTGACCTGCTCCTTCTTTTTCAATATAAAATGAACTTCTTTTTCCCTTATTTTTTCTCTGATACTCCAACTCCTCTTTTAATTTAGATATTTTTGCTTTTATTTCTGCTTGTAATTTATCAGTCCCCTTATGTTTTGGCATAATGGCATACATTTTTTTAAGAACTTCAATTTTTTCTTGAATTGTTTTCTTTTCTCTATATTCTTTTTCTAAATCATAAAATTGTGGTGGTAAATTTGCAGGCATTAAAAAATAAGTGGCGGATGGGGCGGGATTCGAACCCGCGAGGCAGGGTTTACCCACCTACCGCATTTCAAGTGCGGTGCCTTCAACCACTCGGCCACCCATCCATTTTTGAGGGGATCTCTCCCCTCTAAGAAATAAAAAATTACTCCAATGTTATTGCTCCAGTTGGACAAGCATCAACACAGAGCCCACATTCAATGCATGCTTCAGGATGAACTACATATGATTTTCTATCAGAACCTTCTCCTCTCATTTCAAATACATTTGGATCTGCTGGGCAGACATTGTAGCACTCTTCATCACCGTTACACTTCTCGTGGTCAATAATAGGTCCAGGCATAAACACCTCCTAAAATTATCTAAAAATATTTTATCATAGTATAAGATATAATTTTTAAAGGAGGTGATTATGATCAATAGAACTTTAAAAGAATATCTTGAATTCCTTTCGTCTTCGTCTCCAACTCCTGGTGGTGGTAGTGTTGGAGATGTTATGCTATCATTTTCAGCAAGTTTACTATCAATGGTATGTGGTTTATCAAAAGGACTTGAAAATAATATCGACATATTAAATAAGTTAAGAGATGAATTTTTTAATTTATCGATTGAAGATGAAGAATCATTTAATTTTGTTATGAATGCTTATAAATTACCAAAAGAAACAGAAGAAGAGAAAAAAATAAGAAAGGAAAAAATTCAAGAAGCACTTAAAAAGGCAACTGAAATACCATTTAAAAGTATAAAACTTGCTAAGAATTTAGTTCCATATATTGAAATTTTATTAAAAGATGGAAATAGAAATGCAATATCTGATGTTGGTGTTGCGATTCTATCTTTAAGAAGTGGAATTCTTTCTTCTTATTTAAATGTAAAAATAAATTTAAAATCAATTAAAGATGAAATTTTTGTAGATGAAATCAATAATGAATGTAAAAAAATTTTAGATGAAATTATAGAATTTTGCGAAAAAAGTTTCAATGAGGTTTTAAATATTCTGAATCAATAATAAACCCTATCTCCACCTAAGGATTTAGAGAGATATGCATATTTATCTGCTTTTTCTAAAAGTTCAAAAGAATTTGTTGCATCATCTGAATAAGTAGAAATACCTAAACTTGCAGTTATTTTTACTCCTTCTGTTTCACTAGCATTTATCTCTTCCTTCACTTTTTCTGCAATTCTTTTAGCACCTTCTTTATCAGTCATTGGAAGAACAATAACAAATTCATCTCCACCATATCTAAATGCATAATCTGATCTTCTAATTGTTCTTTGAACAATTCTTGCTACTTTAACAAGAATTAAACTGCCAACCTGATGACCTCTTGTATCATTTATTTTTTTAAAATTATCAAGATCAAAAAATATAATTGATAAAGGTAAATTATACCTTTTTGCCCTATCAAACTCTTTATCAACTGTTTCTTTTAAAAATCTAAAATTACCTAATCCAGTTAATTCATCTATTAAACTTAATTTTTTGGTCTCTTCATATAGTTTTGCATTCATTAAAGCAACTCCAATTGTATTTGATAGTGTTTCAATAAGAAGAACATCGTCATCAGAAAATCTATTTAAAGTTTTTGATTCAATATTTATAACTCCAATTGGTTCATTTTCATAAAAAATTGGAACTGCAAGTTCTGATTTTGTTCCTAAATCTTCAATAAAATCTGGATCTTTTGAAACATCATTCAGTAAAATTGTTCTTTTTTCTCTAAACGCTTTTGTTACAATACCCTTTGGAGAATCAATATCAATTTCAAAATTTTTATTAAAAAATCCATAATTTGCAACTTCTTTTAGTTTATTGTCTACTTTCATAACAATTCCAGTTTTTTCATAAACAAAATTATTAACAAGTACATAAACAATTTTATTTAAAACATCCCTTGTATTTAATGATGAGAGAAAATAATTTGATATTTGATTAATTGTTTCGATTGATTTTAATTTCTCTTTAATTTCATTCATTGAATATATTCTTTCAATCGTAATGTTTAATATGTTGCCAATTACTATTAAATAATCAACTTCAGTTTCATCTAAACTTCTTTCACTTTCGACACCAATAACTCCTATTATTTTCTCCTTTACTTTAAGTGGATAAACAAATTCAGATTTCATGCCCTCTATTACTTTTAAATAATCTTTTTCTTTTGAAACATCATCAACATATAACCAATTTTTAGTTACAAACACCCTAGATAAAATTCCTTCACCAAGTTTTATTTTTTTATTATTAATTTCATAAACTCTTGAATTGTAGGTTCCTTTTAAAATAAGTTCATTTGTTTCTTCATCAAGAAGATAAATAAAAACATTTTTAAAACCAAGAATCTTATATATATAGTTTGAAATTTTTATCAAAAGTTTGTCTAAATTGTTTTCATTGATTGTTAATTCTGAGAGTTCATATATATTTTTAATTTTATTCTTATAAAATTCAATTTTTTTTGAAATATCATATTTCAAAAAAATATAAACTATAAAAATAGTTAATATACAAATGATACTAATTAAGAGAATCTGCATGACAAATTCCTTTATTTTAAATAAATTTCTATTATCTTAATTATACTATATTTTACTTGTTCATAAAAAAGTCCACCTTGTAGATAACCTATAAATGGTTCTTTTATTGGTGCATCAAAAGAAAATTCAATTGATGAACCTTGTGTAAATGTTCCTGCTGCCATAATAACTTCATGGTTAAAAAAATTTTCTTTGATTGGTTCTAAATAAACATCCGAGTCAATTGGAGAAAATTTTTGAACAAGTTGAGCGAATTTTATTAAACTATCTCTATCTTTAAATTTTATTCCAAGAAGTGTGTCTCCTCTTTTTTCATTCCATTCTGGAAAAACTTCAAAATTTAATTTTTTAAGTAAATTTGAAACAAAAGTTATTCCTTTAAGCGCTTCACAAACAATATGAGGTGCAAAATATAAACCCATAAAAGCTAATTTCTTAAAACCAATTTGTGCACCTCCATATTTTCCAATTCCAGGAGAAGTTAGAAGAGATGCACATTTTTCAATTAATTCTTTTCTTCCAGCAATATAACCTCCAAAGGGAGTTATTCCTCCACCAGGATTTTTTGTCATTGAGCCGGCAATTATATCAACCCCAAAAGATGTTGGCTCCTTTTCTTCAACAAATTCTCCATAACAGTTATCAACAAAAATAATTGTATCTTCTTTTATTCCTTTTATCTTTTTTACAAAATCCCCAATTTCTTCATTTGTGAGGGTTTTTCTATTACCACTATAACCCATTGATTTTTGAATAAAAACCATTTTTGTTTTTTTTGAAATGGCTTTTTTTAAATCTTGAGGTTTGTTTATCATATCTATTTCTTTATATTCAATGTTCATATCTTTTAGTGATAAAGGAGATTTTTTTATACCTATGATTCTCTGTATGGTATCATATGGTTCTCCATTTATAGATAAAAGTTCATCACCTGGTTTTAAAAGTGAAAAAAGAACAATTGATATTGCGTGAGATCCTGATGATATTTGGGATCTAACAAGTGAATCCTCTGCATCAAAAATTTTTGAAAATACAAATTCAAGTTTTGCTCTTCCAGTGTCTCCAAATCCATAACCAGTAGAATCACAAAAATCACTTTCTCTTACTCTCGCTTCTCTGAATGCTTCAATTACTTTAATAAAATTTTTTTCTTTTATCTTTTCATACTCTTTTAATTTTTCTTGAATTTCATTCTCAACTTCTATTATTAAATTTTCCATCTATTCCTCACAATTTCTAAAATTTCATTTACAACTATATCACTATCTTTATTATCAAAATTTATAAAAATTATACCTTTTTCTTTTCTTAACCATATAATCTGCTTTCTTGCATATTCTTTTGTTTTTTTAACTATTCTCTTTTTACATGATTCAAGATCAATTTCTCCTTTCAAGTATTTTAAAATTTCTTCATATCCAATAGCTTTAATTGATGTTTTTGAAAAACCAAATCTCTCATTTATAAATTTAACTTCATCAACAAAACCTCTCTCAAACATATTTTCAACTCTTCTTTCAATTTTTTCATAAAGAAGTTTTCTATCCATAATTAAAGCAAATTTCAAAGAATCAAATCTCTCTATCATACTTTGAAAAGTTGAAAAAGGTTTTTGGTAAATATAATAAACTTCAAGGGCTCTTGCTATTCTTTTTTTATCATTTTTGGAAATTTTGTTTGCATAGAGAGGGTCAACATTTTTCAATTCATTATAAAGTGATTCTAAACCCTCTTTTCTTTCTCTTTCTAATAGAAAATTTCTAATTCTCTCATCTTTACTTGGAGGTTCAAAATATAAAAGAGTTCTTAAATAAAGACCTGTACCTCCTACAATTATTGGCAATTTTCCTTTATCTAATATTTCATCAATTTTTTTAAGAGCGATTTCCTTATAAAATCCACTTGAAAATTCTTCATTTGGATTAACTATATCAATTAGATGATGTTGTATTCCCTCCGTCTCTTCTTTTTTAATTTTATTTGTACCAATATTCATATATTTATATACTTGAAAAGCATCACAAGAGATTATTTCTCCATTTATTTTCTTTGCAAGGCGAACTCCAACTTCACTTTTTCCAACTCCTGTGGGACCGCCAATATAAATTACTCCTTTCATCTATTTTATAATACAATGAATAAAGAGAATATGAAATGGCCAGAAGATCTTAAAAAAGTTCCTGAAAACTCAGGAGTTTACATTTTTTATAATGAAAAAAATGAGGTAATCTATGTAGGGAAAGCTACTTCCCTTAAAGATAGATTGAGAAGTTATCTTGATACAAAAAATGTGATATTTCCTAAGGATAAAATTTTAAGAAATTCTATTTATCATTTTGATTATATTGTTACCTCTTCCCCTTCTGAAGCACTTCTTCTTGAAGCAAATTTAATAAAAAAACATAAACCAAAATACAACATTAGATTAAAAGATGATAAATCATATCCTTATTTAAAAATTGTAATGGATGAATTTCCTTATATTGAAGTTAAAAGAGGCTTAAAGAATGATAATGCTCTTTACTTTGGTCCTTTTGTTGATGTTAAATCTTTAAGAAGAGTCGCCTCTTTGGGAAGAAGACTCTTTAATTTAAGAAAATGTGTAAAAAAACTTCCCAAAAAGAAATGTATCTATTTTGATATAGGTGAATGCAGTGCTCCATGTATTGGAAATATTTCAAAAGAAGATTACCAAAAGAAGGTTAAGGATTTTATCTTATTTATTAAAAGTGATTATAAAAAATTAAAAGATTCTCTTGTATTTCAAATGAATGAAAATGTAAAAAAACTTCAGTTTGAGAAGGCAGCAATTTTAAGGGATACTATTAATGCAATTGATAAAGTTTTTTATTCACAAAGAGTTTTAACAAATGAAGATATATCTTTTGATGTAATCTTTCTTTTAAAAGAGGATGAGAAAATTTTAATTGAATATCTTGAAATAAGAAATGGAAGAGTTGTTTTTGAAAAACCTTTTGAAATTATAGGAGATGCTGATCCAAAAGAAATAGTTTCAACTTTTATCTCACTTTTTTATTCAAGAAAAGTTGAAATTCCAGATTTAATTATCACAAATTATAATCTCTCTAAAAAGGATGAAATTAAAAAATTTTTAAAAGAGAAATTCAATAAAGAAATAAATATTAAATTACCGAAAAGTGATTTTGAAAAAAGTGTGATTGAATTTGCAAATGAAAATGCTAAAGAACATTTAAGAAAAATTATTTCACCAATAAAAAATAACACACTTAACAAAATAAAAGAACTCCTGAATCTCAATAAAATTCCAGAGTATATTGAAGGTTATGATATTTCTAATATTATAGGTCAGTATGCTGTTGGCTCTCTTGTTGTTTTTCATAATGGGTTGCCAAAAAAAGAGTTTTACAGAAGATTTAAAATAAAATTTACAAAAGGACCCGATGATTATGGAATGCTTAAAGAAGTTTTTTTAAGAAGGTTCTCTCATGTTAAAGATGAAAAATTTTCTTGGGAACCAGATTTAATTTTAATAGATGGAGGCAAAGGACAACTTAATATTGCACTCAAAGTAAAGAGAGATTTAAATTTACCATATAAATTTATATCAATTGCAAAAGAAAATGAGGTGCTTTACTTTGAAGATGTTGAAAATGAATTAGTTCTTCCAAAAAATAGTGATGTTCTTCAACTATTTCAAAGAATAAGAGATGAGGCACATAGATTTGCAAAGAGTTATTTTGAAAAACTTTTAAGAAAAAACGAACTCAAGAATTAATATTTGAATGAACCCTCTCCAATAAACTCTCTTAAGATAGATGTTTTTGGAACATCAATAGGATGTAATGGTACAAAATGTGCTAAAAAGTTTAAAAGTATATTTGCTTTAACATATTCATCATCTTTTTCATCTATACATAAAAGATGTCTTTCAGCATGATATTTAAGTATTGGCAATTCATAAAAAAGAGATGAATTAAACATAACATCAACACTTTCTTGAAATGGAAATATATATTTCTCTTCACCCTGAGTTACATTTTTCCACTGCTTAATAGTTTCTTTTGGAGAAATTTTTCTAAAAACTGCATCTCTAACTATTCTCCTAATTAATCTTAAATCTCTTGTCGGTATTCTATTTAAATTATCAAAATTAATTTGTGTTAGAGCAGAAATATAAATTTTAAATTTCAACTCCTCATCTATTTCTTGAGTCAATATTGGATTTAAAGAGTGTAAACCTTCAATTAAAATAACCATATTCTCTTGTGGTTCAATTTCATATCCTTTAACTCTTTTTCCAATTGAAAAATTAAATTTTGGAGATTGAATTTTTTTACCACTTAATAGATCATTGATATTCTTTTGTAAAAGTTTATAATCAATTGCTTCAATTGTTTCATAATCTGGTTCTCCACATTTATTTAATGGAGTTTTATCTCTGTCAAGAAAATAGTCATCTGTTGATAAAATTATAGGTTTTAAACCAATTACTCTTAGATAAATTGATAGTTTTTTTGTAAAGGTTGTTTTCCCAGAGGAGGTTGGTCCTGCAATTAAAACAAGTTTACTTTTTCTATCAAATATCATATCTCCTATCTCTTTTATCTTTTTTTCATGAAGTGCCTCTTGAATTAAAATTAAATCCAGTATTTCATTTTTTATAATTTTTTTATTTATATCTCCAACAAATTTGATTCCAAGAGTGTTTATCCAATTTTGCGACTCTTCAAAAGTATTAAAAAGTTTTTCTCTTTTATCAATATCACCGACTCTATATTTATCTTTTTTGTCTGGTAAAAGAATTAAAAAACCATTTCTATATGGTTTAATATCGAAGACCCTCAACATTCCGGTTCTTGGAAGAAGTGGTCCTAAAAAATATGAGAAATAATCGTTAATTGAATAAACAGTTATTATTTCTTTTGAAAGATATTTGAATAGTTTTGGTTCAAAATTTCCTTTTGAATTTGAAAGCAGTTTTATTGCATCTTCTTTTCTAAGTTCCTGCTTTTTTAAATATAAATCACTCTTAATAATTTTTGTTAATTCATTTTTAATTTTTGGAACTAAATCTTTTATCTCTTTATTTTCAATAACTTCACCATATATTCCATCTCCATATGAATATTTTATCTGAATTGTTAAATTGAATAGTGAATTAAAAAGATAAGAAACAAGAAAAGTTAGTGTTCTCTCATATGTTCTCATTCCCTCCATATCTTGTATATCAATAAATTTAAAAGTTGAATTCTCTTCTACTTCATCCAAAAAACCAACTCTTCTATTATTTATGATTGCTGATGTGAATGGATAATCAATGTCACTTATTAAATCTATCAATCTTCTTCTCATCTATTTAATTTTAACATTTATAGTGTAAAATTATAAAGAGTTAAAACTTTTAGGAGGATAAAATGATAGAATTTTTAAAAAGGATAGACCCAGAGATTTTCGAAGCAATTTACAAAGAAATAGAAAGAGAACATTCAAATCTTGAACTTATAGCCTCAGAAAATTTTGTAAGTTATGGAGTTTTATCAGCTCTTGGCTCACCTCTTACAAATAAATATGCTGAAGGGTATCCTGGAAAAAGATATTATGGTGGTTGTGAGTTTGTTGATATAGCAGAAGAGTTGGCAATTAATAGAGCAAAGATGCTTTTTAATGCAGAACATGCAAATGTTCAGCCACATTCAGGAACTCAAGCAAATATGGCAGTTTATTTCACTGTTTTAAATCCAGGAGACACAATCTTATCAATGGAACTATCACATGGAGGACATCTCTCTCATGGAAGTCCGGTCTCTTTTTCTGGAAGGTTCTTTAAAGTTGTTTATTATGGAGTAAAAAAAGATGATGAAACAATAGATTTTGATATGGTTAGAGAACTTGCTTTAAAGGAGAGGCCAAAGTTAATTGTCACAGGTTATTCTGCGTACCCAAGAAAAATTGATTTTGAAAAATTTAGAGAAATAGCTAATGAAGTTGATGCATATCTTATGGCAGATATTGCTCATATTGCAGGTCTTGTTGCAACAGGATTTCATCCTTCTCCTGTTCAAAATGCAGATTTTGTAACTTCCACTACTCACAAAACTTTAAGAGGTCCAAGAGGTGCATTTATTTTAACAAAAGAAATTTATAAAAAAGATTTAGATAAAAATGTTTTTCCAGGAATTCAGGGTGGACCACTTATGCATGTTATTGCAGCAAAAGCAGTATGTTTTAAAGAGGCGATGAGTGAAGAATTTAAAAATTATCAGGAAAGAACTGTTAAAAATGCGAAAAAGTTAGCAGAAACACTTAAAAATGAAGGTGCTCGACTTGTTTCTGATGGAACAGATACTCATCTTATGCTTGTTGACTTAAGACCTTTTAAAATAACTGGAAAGGATGCCGAAAGAATTTTAGGAAGTGTAAACATAACTGTTAATAAAAATACAATTCCTTTTGATTCAGAGAAACCATTCATTGCAAGTGGTATAAGACTTGGAACTCCTGCACTCACAACAAGAGGTATGGGAGAAGAAGAAATGGTGCTTGTTGGAAAATTAATCGCAAAAGTTTTAAAAAATCCAAATAATGAAGAAGTTTTAAATGAGGTAAAAAAGGAAGTAAAAGAACTTTGTAAGAGATTTCCTCTTTATAAAGAATTAAGAGATGAGTTCAAAAAATATATTTAATATGATAAAATTATAAAAACATTCAAGGAGGGATTAATAATGATTCAAGATGTCAATTTAATTAAAGAAAAACTCATGAATTTAAAAGAAAGAGACAGAACAGTTGATACAATTATTGTTGTTAGCAAAGATGGTTTACCAATCTCTTCAACTTTAACAACCGAAGATGAAGAAAAATTAGCAGCACTTTCTGCTTCTTTAATAATGCTAGGAGAAAGAGCAATTGAAGATTTTAATAAAGGTGAATTCGAAGAAATTCTTGCAAAAGGTAAAAATGGGTATATTGTTATTTACAATCTAAATCAAGGTATGGCACTCATTGCGACTTTAAACAATGATGCAAAACTTGGTTTAATAAGATTAGAATTTAAAAATTTAGTTAAAGATTTAAATGAACTAATTCAGGGTTATTAATAGGAAAATCGAGGTAAATTTAAATCTTTAGTAGTATATAAACCTGGATCATTATTAAGTAAAATAGGTATATAATTACTTACAACTGCTGCAGTTCCAAGGTCTCCTTGAATTCCATTTTTTATTATTAATTCTATATTTGGTTTTCCAAAGATTTTAACTCTATCAAAACTTTCTTTCTCATTTAGTGCCATAACAAGAGTCAATTCTATAATTTTTCCATCTTTTGAAATTCCTGACACTTTTTGAAATTGTCCTCTCACAAATCCTTTTTTAACTTCTAAATATTCTGTTCTAATATCTTCTTCAGCAACAAGAGGTTCAAGAATTTCATTGAATTCTCTAATTTCAAACTTCAGTGCATCAAAAACAAAGAAAAGTGATTCAAGAAGACCAACATGTCCAATTTTATTTTCTTTTTTCAAATTATTAAACTCTTCCACTGTCAAACCTGAACCAACTTTAAGTTGAAGTTGCTTTCTCCTTTGACTTGCATCAAGAATTCTTTCTGCAGAAATTTTCTCAATTTCAATTGAAAGAGTTGAAGTAAAAGCAACAAGAGTATCTAAAATAAAACCAGGGTTAATTCCCGTTCCAAGGATTCTAGTTCCATTTTCTTTAGCAATTCTATTCAACTCTTCTGCCTCTTTTTTATTAAGATAATATGGATAAAAAAGTTCCTCACATGTTGAAATAACATTATATCCTTTACTTAATAAAAATTTAAATTGTTCAAATGTATCTTTAATCCTAGAACCAGTTGAATGAACAACTATATCACATTTATCAAATTCTAAAATATTTTTCTTTATAGGTATGTTTAATTTTTCAAATTCAATCAATTCTCCAACATCTTTATTTGTGAGTTCATCTCTTATATCTACTGCTCCAACTAATTTAAAATTTTTCTTTTCTAAAAGTGCTTTTAAAATTTCAAGACCTATTGTTCCAAGGCCAAATGATATAAATTTAATCATTTTTTACCTCCAATATTTTTAATTTAAATCTTTGAATAATATAAACTAGAATACCGAGACCTACACCAATTAAATCTGTTTTTAAGCCAGGAACAATTAAAAAGATTGATGATAAAAACAGTAAAATTCTTTCTAAGTGATTTAATTTACTGACAAAATATCCTATTGATGAAGCACCAAGAAAGATAACACCGATTATTGCAGTTGCATAAGCAATAATTGCTTCACTCCAAACAAAATTGACTCCAAGTAAAATTGGGTTATAAACAAACACAAATGGAACTAAAAAACCTGCAAGTGCTAATTTAAATGCAGTAAAGCCTGTTTTGAAAGGATTTGAACCAGCAATTCCTGCTCCTGCATATGCAGCAAGAGCCACAGGTGGTGTCACATCAGCAAGAATACCATAATAAAAAACAAACATATGGGCGATTAACATTCTTGTTGTTGGGTCATATTTAGATAAAAATGGGAAAAGCGCAGGTGCTGTTATAATTGCCATAATGATATAATTTCCAGTAGTTGGAATTCCCATTCCTAAAATTAAACATGCAATAACTGTAAAAATAAGAGTAAATGGCATAGGACTTGTGATTTTTAAAAATGGTAAAATGTTTGAAAAAATTGAATTTAAGTAATTTTTTAAACTTGTTGCTAAAGAGACAACTGCTGTTGCAAATCTCAATGCAAGACCTGTTAAGGTTGACATTCCAGCAATATAACCTGCTGATGCACATGCTGCAACAACAGAAAGTGAAGTGTATGCTCCTTCTTCAAATCCTTCAACTGTTAGAAAGAAAGTGTTTTTAATGACCTTAACAATTCTATCTAAGAAAATTTTGTTTTTATTTTCATAAACTACAACAGATTTTATTCTAAAAACTAGATAACAGAAAATTATAGAAAGAAGTGCTGTAAGAAAAGCAAGAGGAATAATTTTAATAGTGTTTAAAAAGAAAAATATAACAAAGAATAAAAGTGGTACATATATGGAAACATAAAGGAAAAACAATTTGTTTTTTTCATCAAATTCTTGAGTTATTGTTTTTGCTATTTCACCTAAAAAACTTGTTAAAATTACTGAAATTATTGAGACAAATGCTGCTTCCATTACAGTGAAACCAGCCATAAGTTTATAAACCAAAACAATAAAAGGAGTCAAAATATAACCTTTATATGTTAATTCATAAATTAAATTTGGTATTTCATCTTTTTTTAAACCTCTTAAACCTAATCTTTTTGCTTCAAAATGAAGCGAAAAATAAACACCCATAAAATACAAGATTGCAGGAACAATTGCGGCAAAAATAATTCTTACATAAGGAACTCCAATAAATTCAGCCATTATAAACGCTGCAGCGCCCATAACAGGAGGCATAATTTGACCTCCAGTTGATGCTGCTGCTTCAACTGCACCAGCAAAATAATCTTTATATCCTGTTTTTTTCATAAGAGGTATGTTAAATACACCATCAGTTACTACATTTGCAACAGAGCTTCCACTAACAGTACCTAATGCAGCACTTGTTATAACAGAAATTTTTGCAGGACCTCCAGGTGATTTTCCAGCAATTGATCTTGCAATATTTACAATTAATTCTGATACACCTGTTCTTTCTGCCAATGCACCAAACAATATAAATGCATATACAAATTTTGTAGAAACTGAAATAGGAATTCCAAAAATTCCATCAAGAGTATAAAACAGGTGATCTACAACTCTTGTTATAGTGTATCCTCTGTGTGCAAAAATTCCTGGTATTGATTTACCAAAAATAGCATAAAGGACAAATAATAATGCAATAATCATTAGTGGTAATCCCACAACTCTTCTTGTTCCTTCAAGAATCAATATAACCGCAATTAAACCAATGATTATATCTAATTGAGTTGGAAGTCCAGCCCTATAAATCAATTGTTCATAAAAAATTATTGGATATATAAAAACAATTATAACTAATATTGCAATCAGCCAATCATAAATTGGAATTTTATCTCTTCTTCCTTTTGATGTAGGAGGTATTAAAAGATAAATAAGCAAAAAAGCAAATCCTACATGAAGTGGTCTTTGAATTTGAGGAGGAAAAAATTTAAAACCAATTGTATAAAATTGAAATACTGAAAATGCAATTGCAATTAATTTTACAAGATAAAGTTCAAATCCTTTTAGAGTTCTTCTCTTACCACTAACCTCATACTTTTCAAGTATCTCTTTCCCTTTTAAAATTTCCTCTTCACTTATTTCAGCCATCAATTCCTCCTAATTTCAATTTTTAAAAATTTATTACCAAACAACTTAGATAAATAAATTGTTTTATCTTTATAAATTAATTTACAATTTCCTCTCTCATATACACCATAAATTAAATTTTCAAATACTCTTTCCATATTTTTTAATTTAAACACACCATTATCAAATGTCAAAATCTCTTTATTAATTGGTTCTGTTGGTAAGCCCGCACACTGATCATAAAAATGAAATTCATATAAAATAATTTTTCCATTTTCAATTTTATAAAATTCATAAACTGGTGTTAATGCAACTGAATGAGTATAAGTAATTAAAAAATTTTCTCCTTCTTTTACATTTAAATTAATCAAATTTTTATTTGATTTATAATCATTTATTACTAATAAATATGAATTTTTAGATGAAATAAAAGAAGAGTTTAATAAAAAAACAAATATAATAAGAAAAATTAAAAATAATTTTTTAAACATATTAAAAAGGGGTGGCAAAAGTTAGCCACCCCTTTAATATTTATTAAAACTATTTTATCAATCCGAGTTCTTTGAATAATTTTTCTGCTCCTGGATGGAATGGAATCGCAACACCCTTTACTGCATTTTCAGGAGAAATATCTTTTCCTTTCGCATGAACTTTTTCAAGATCTGCTTTACGATCAAGAACTGCCTTAACAATATGGTATACAACTTCTGCATCAAGTGTTTCATCGCAAATCCATTGAGCAAGACATGTTACCGTTTGAACATCTTTATCCATTCCTTTATATGTATCTTTTGGAATTGTGAATTTTGAATAATAAGGAATCTTTTGAATGAGTTCGTTTATTTTATCATTAGTTATTTCAACTATTGATATTTCTTTTGTTGTTGAAAGTTCAACTATACTTGCAGTTGGTATTCCAGCAGTTGTAAAAAGTGCATCAATTCTTTCATCTTTTAAAGCATCTGCTGCTTCTGCAAATGACATAAATTGTTCTTCGATATCATCATAAGTTATTCCATGTAGAGATAAAATTGTTCTTGCATCTATTTCTGTTCCACTTCCCTTATCACCAACAGCAACTTTTTTGCCCTTTAAATCAAAAATTGTTTTAATTCCTGATTTTTTAAGAGCAACAATTTGGATAGTTTCTGGATAAAGTGACATTATTACTCTTAAATTTTTCATTGGAGTTTTATCTTTAAATGACTCAGTTCCAGTGTAAGCCCAATAAACAACATTGTTTTGAGCAAAACCAGTTTCAATTTCTTTATTTGTTATCATATTAACATTAGCAACTGATGCACCAGATGTTTGTGCAGTTGCAACTATATCAACCTTACCTTGTGGTGTTTCATAATCAGCAAAGTTTGAAATTATAGAAGCAATTGCACCGCCCACTGGAAAATATGTCCCTCCTGTTCCACCTGTTGCAATACCAATAAAGACTCTTGTTGGACCTGTTGGTTTCTCTGCTGGTTTTTCTTCTGGTTTCTTACATGATGCTAAACTAAAAGAAATTAAAATAATAATTAAAACTGAAAAAGTAATTAATTTTTTTAAACTCATAAAAACCTCCTAAATTTTATTTTGAAAAAATTTTATAAAATTTAAGTTTTTTTGTCAATAGTAAAATTTAATATACTTGACAAATATAAAATTTAAATGATAAACTAAAAATAAGTAAAATCCCTAATTTCTGAGAGGAGGTTTTTATGAGTAAAAAATTTATTTTATTTGGGGTTTTAGTTTTAATTACAGTTTTAGCATTTTCTGCTTGTGCAAAAAAAGAAGAGAAACCAGTTGAGAAGAAAATTAAAGTAGTAGGAGTTTATGCAACACCTCTTGAGGAACCATGGCCAAATGTAATTCACCAAGCATTACTTAAAGCAAGAGATACACTAGGAATTGAGTATGAATGGGTTGAAAGTGTTGGTTATACAGATTTTGAAAGGGTTTTAAGAGAAATTGCCGATACAAAGAAACCAGATATTATAATGGGTGATGCTTTTGGAAACGAGGAGCCAGCAAGAAGAGTTGCAAAAGATTATCCAAATATTGCATTTGCATTTGGTTCTGGTGGTGGACCAATGAACCCAAATTTTGCAGTATTCGATAACTGGATTCATGAACCAGCATATCTTTGTGGATTAATAGCAGGAAAATTAACAAAGAGCAACATAATTGGTGTTGTTGGTGGATATCCTGTACCTGAGGTAAATAGAATTGTTAATGCGTTTATCCAAGGAGTAAAAGAGAGTAATCCAAAAGCAAGGGTTAAAGTTACATTTATTGGAAGTTGGTTCGATCCACCAAAAGCAAAAGAAGCAGCAATTGCTCAAATCGAGGCTGGTGCTGATATCATGTATGCAGAGAGATATGGAGTGATCGATGCATGTAAAGAGAGAAACATACCTTGTTTTGGAAGTTTATTAGATCAATGGGAACTTGCCCCAGATTTAGTAATAACGGGTCCATTATGGGATATGTACCCAACAGTTGAATATGTAATAGAACAGGTTAAAAAAGGTGCATTTGAAGCAATTGATCTTAAAGACTTTTCTATGATGGCAAAAGGTGGAGCAAAACTTGCTCCATATCATAGGTGGGAAACAAAACTTCCACAAGAAATTAAAGATTTAGTTGAAAAGAGAAAACAAGAGATTCTTTCTGGTGTTTTTAGAGTTGATGTTAACGAAAGTGTTCCAAAATCTGACTGATTTCTAATTTTTTAAATAATATGGGGGCTTATTTAGCCCCCCTTTTTTTAAGAATTTCATTTTATAATAGTGTGTAATATGGTAGAGTATATTGTTTTGATGAAAGATATTAAAAAAAGGTTTCCCGGTGTTAATGCGAACGATGGAATAAATTTTTATGCAAAGAAAGGAGAAATAGTAGCTCTTCTTGGGGAAAATGGTGCAGGTAAAACAACTCTAATGAAAATTTTATATGGTTTATATAGAAAAGATTCAGGTGAGATATTTATAAAAGGAAAAAAAATTGAGATAAATTCACCTAAAGATGCAATAAATCAAGGGATTGGAATGGTTCACCAGCATTTTACTCTTGTTAATCCATTTACAGTAACAGAGAACATAATTTTAGGTTTAGAATCAAACAAATTTACCTTAGACATCAAAAAAGCAAAAGAAAAAGTTTTAGAATATATGAAAAAATATGAACTCTATGTTGATCCTGATGCAAAGATAAGTGAACTATCTGTTGGAGAAAAACAAAAGGTAGAAATTTTAAAGGTTCTTTTTAGAAATATTGATATTTTAATTCTCGATGAACCAACAGCAGTGTTAACTCCACAAGAGGTTAGAGAACTTTTTAAAACATTAAAAATATTAAAAGAGGAAGGTAAAACAATCATATTTATTTCTCACAAATTAGATGAAGTCCTTGAAATAAGTGATAGAATAGTTATTTTAAGAAATGGTAAAGTTTCAGGAGAAAGAGATCCAAAAAACACAAATAAAAAAGAACTTGCATCCCTTATGGTTGGAAAAGAAGTTTTTGATATTTTTGAACTTTCACCAACAAAACAAGAGGAAACTATTTTAAAAATTGAGAATATAAAAGCATTAAGTGATAGAGGCCATATTGCCTTAAAAAATTTAAATTTTGATATTAAAAGAGGAGAAATTGTTGGTCTTGCAGGTGTATCTGGAAATGGTCAAAAGGAATTAGAGGAAATCATAAGTGGTGTTAGGTTTCCACTCGAAGGAAAAATTATTTACAAGGGGTTAGATATAACATATCTTAAACCAAAAGAAAGAATAAATAGAGGAATGGGTAGAATTCCTGAAGATAGAATGGATATGGGGCTTGTTTTAGATTTGCCAGTTTTTGAAAATTTAATAATTGAATATTTTGATAAAAAACCACTATCAAAAGGAGCATTTTTAAATTACAAAGAAATTTTTTTATATTGTGATAATTTAATCAAATCTTATGACATAAAAACACCAAATCAATTATTAACAACAAAAAAACTTTCAGGTGGAAATTTACAAAAATGTATTCTTGCAAGAATTCTTTCTATGAATCCAGATTTTGTTCTTGCATCTCAACCAACAAGGGGTCTTGATGTTGGTGCAACAGAATTTATTCATAAAAAACTTATTGAATTAAGAGAAAAGGGTGCAGGGATACTTTTAATTTCAGAAGATTTAGACGAGATATTAAATCTTTCTGACAGGCTTTTGGTAATTTATAACGGTGAAATCATGGGAGAAGTTAAAAGAGGAGAACTAACAAGAGAGGAAATTGGTTTAATGATGACTGGAACAAGAAAGGAGGAACTTCAAGCTGTTACCTAAATTTAGATTAGTTAAAAGGGAGAAAATCTCACCTGCATTTAGAATTCTTTTACCATTTATTGCAATAGGAGTTTCCTTTATTTTTTCTTCAATAATCATTTTACTTGCTGGCAAAAATCCAATTACTGCAATTTATAGTATATTTTATGGTGCACTTGGCACAAGATTAGGATTTCTTGAAACAATTGTTAAAGCAATACCATTAATTTTAACAGGGATTGCAGTTGCGCTTGCTTTTACAGGAAAATTTTGGAACATAGGTGCAGAGGGACAATTTTATGCAGGTGCTCTTGCTGCAACTTATGTTGGAATTAGTTATCTTAATCTTCCAAATTTTTTATATATACCACTTTTATTACTAGTTGGATTTATTGCTGGAGGTTTATGGGCTCTTTTGCCTGGATTTTTAAAAACATATCTTAAGGCAGATGATGTTGTTACAACTCTTTTATTGAACTACATAATGATATATTTTGTTACAGCGATTCTTGAAGGTCCATGGAGAGATCCAGAAACAATGTGGCCTCAATCAATAAGAATTTCTGAGAATGCTATTTTTCCAAAATTAATAGAGAGATCTCGAGTTCATTTTGGTTTAATAATTTCAATCTTATCGGTTATTGTTGTTTATATTTTGATTAAATATACAAAACTTGGATTTAATATCAGAGCAACTGGTGCAAATCCAAAGGCAAGTAATTTTTTAGGAATAGATATTAAAAAAACAATCTTAATAACTTCAATAATTAGTGGGGGAATTGCAGGCCTTGCAGGTGTTGGAGAAGTTGCTGGTTTACATTATAGACTTACTGAAAATATTTCACCTGGATATGGTTATACAGGAATTGTTGTTGCAATGTTAGGAGGCTTAAAACCTTTTGGAGTTTTACTCTCTGCTTTCTTCTTTGCAATAATCATTACTGGTGCTCAATATATGAGTAGAGCAACAGGAGTAACTATGTTTATGGCTGATGTTATTCAAGGAATAACTCTTCTTGTTTTACTTGCAATGCTTATTTTTTATGAATATGAAATAAGGAGGGTCGAATGAAAGATATTTTAACAGCTGGATTTTTTATAGGACTACTTTCTGCAACCATAAGGATGGCAACACCTCTCATACTCGCGACTTTAGGAGAGACGATTTGTGAAAGAAGTGGAGTTTTAAATCTCGGTATAGAAGGCATTATGTTATATTCATCTCTTGTTGCATATTTAACTGTTTACTTTACAAACAATCTTTGGCTTGGAGTTTTAACTGCAATTATAGTTGGAGTTCTTTTTGGAATTCTTATGGCATTTTTCTCTGTTTCATTAGGTGTATCGCAACATGTAAGTGGACTTGGTATTACTCTATTTGCAACAGGTCTCTCTTTATTTACATACAGACAAATTATTGGTTCTCCAACAATTCCTCCAACAATTCAAACTTTTAAAACCTTAACAATACCAATTCTTTCAAAAATTCCTTTTATTGGTCCTATTCTATTCGACCAATACATTTTAACTTATATTGCTTTAGTTCTTGTACCAATTTTTTCTTTTTTACTATATAGAACCAATTTTGGCTTATCATTAAGATCTGTTGGAGAAAATCCTGAAGCAGCAGATGCTCTTGGTATAAATGTTTACAGAACAAGGTATATTGCCTTAATGATAGGTGGTGCACTTATGGGTCTTGCAGGTTCATTTTTTACCCTTGCTTATTTCAATATGTTTCTTTATGGAATAGTTGGTGGAAGAGGTTGGGTTTCTATTGCTCTAACAATTTTTGCAAATTGGGACCCTAAAAGAGTTCTTCTTGGTGCACTTTTATTTGGTGGAATTGATGCTTTACAGTTGAGATTACAAGCAATTGGTTTTAATATACCTTATCAATTTTTCTTGATGATGCCATATGTTTTAACAATAGTTGTTCTTGTGCTTGTTGCAAGAAATGCTTTAGCACCTTCCTCGATTTTAAAACCATATAAAAGAGAGTGATAATTGATAAAATTGTTGAAAAAATAAGAGAGTTTTACAAATTAAATAATAAAACTCTAATGGATAAAATTTCTGAAAAAGAAGATCCTTTTAAAGTTCTTGTGGCATGTATTATTTCTCAAAGAACAAAAGATGAGACTACAGATAAAGTTACAGAGAAATTATTTAAAAAGGTAAAAAATCCATATGATTTACAAAAAATTGATACAGAAGAATTGGAAAAAATAATTTATCCCTCTGGATTTTATAGAGTTAAGGCAAAGAGACTAAAAGAATTATCACAAGTCTTAATTGAAAAATATAAAGGAAAAGTTCCAGATAGTATTGAAGAACTAATAAAACTCCCACAGGTTGGAAGGAAAACAGCAAATATTGTTATAACAAAAGGTTTTAACAAATTAGGAATTGCTGTTGATACTCATGTTCATAGAATTGCTAATAGAATAGGAATTGTTAAAACAAAAAGACCAGAGGAAACTGAGTTTGAATTAAGAGAAGTTGTTCCTGAAAAATATTGGATAGAATTGAATGATTACCTTGTTAATTTTGGAAAGGCAATCTGTACTCCTATTTCTCCAAAGTGTTCCATTTGTCCTATAGAGAAATATTGTAAAAAAGTCAATGTTAAAAGATTTAGATAAATTTAAAACTCTTAAGGTAGTTTTTTATGATAAAAAGATTAGTAATTTCTGAAACCCCTTTTGGAACCGGTGTAATTCCAAGGCATTTATCTATAACAGAATCAAAATCCACATCACCAACAATTTTCCCATCTTCTCTTTTATTTATTCCAATGTCAATTATAATGGAGTTCTCTTTTATCATATCTCCATTTATAAATTCAGGAACTCCTGCACAGGAAAAGATAATATCACCAAGAGAAACATAATCTTTCAAATTTTTAACTTTTGAATGTAAATTTATTGGAACAAGATCATTCAAAAGAGAAACTATATAAAGTGGTCTACCAACTCCTATACTTCTTCCAACAACAACTGTAAGTTTTCCAGTTAAATAATTTAAATCATTAAATTTTTTCAAAACAAAATCTTTTAAAATCTCAAATGATGCAAGAACAACTGATGGTATGTAATGAGGTTTAAATGAAAAAAGTTTTCCAAGATTAATAAATGTTAGACAATCAATATCTTTTTTAGGGTCAATTGATGATAAAATTTTAAATTCCTCCAAATCTTCTCTTAAAGGTCTTATTGGTAAAATTCCCATTGCAAATTTATCTTTATTCAATTTCTCAATTTCTTTTATAATTTCATTTTCATCTAGATCATAAAAAAGGAAATTCTTAAATTTCAATGAATAACTATCAAATAATTCATTTAACTCTTTTAAAAAAATTATTGCATCAGGTCTTTTTGTGAAAATCAGAAAAGATATATATTTATCTTCTATATCTAATTTCTTTAATTCAGATTTTATTTCATTTTCAAGTTTTATTTCTAGGTCATCTATATTTATAACTTCGCCCATCTATTTTAATCCAAACACATTTCCATTTTCATCTATGTCAATATACCTTCCAATTGGATCTGAAGGAAGAGATGGCATTGTACTAATCTCTTGTGTGTATGCAACAATAAAACCAGCTCCATTTGATATTTTGAGGTCAATTATAGGAATTATAAAATCTTTTGGTCTTCCTCTTAAATTAGGGTCTGAAGAGAGAGATAAATGAGTTTTAGCCATACAAATTGGTAAATTTGATAAATTAAGATTTTCAAAAAGTTCTATTTTTTTCTTTGCTTCAGAAGAGAATGAAACATCTTTTGCTCCATAAATTTTTTGGCATATAATTTTAATTTTTTCCTCAATTGATAAATCAAGATTATACAAAAAATTAAAATTAGTTTCTCCATTTTTTGTTAGATTTATTATTGATTTTGCAAGGTCTATTCCACCATCTCCACCTTTTTGATAAACTTCAGAGATAACAAAGTCATCTGCTCCACTTTCAATAGAAATTTTTCTTAAAACTTTAATTTCTTCAAAATCATCATTTTCAAATAGGTTAAGATTAACTATAACCTTTATTCCATGTAATTTTATATTCTCAATGTGTTTTTTTAGATTTTCTCCTCCTTTAATTACAGCATCAATATTTTTTTCTATAATCTCTTTTGGAAGAGATTTTCCAGGTGAAACCCTTGCATTTGAACCATGCATCTTAATTGCTCTTAAACTTACAACAAGGACACCCAGATCTGGTTTTAAGTTTGAGTATCTACATTTTATATTAAAAAATTTCTCTGCACCAAGATCTGTTCCAAATCCTGCCTCTGTTATTAAATAATCTGAGAGTTTAATTCCAATTAGATCTGCAAATATTGATGAATTACCATGAGCAATATTCCCAAATGGTCCTGTATGAACTAAAACAGGAGAGTTTTCAATTGTCTGAATTAAATTTGGCATAAGAGCATCTTTTGTTAAAAGCGCTAAACTTCCAGCCACTTTTAGGTCTTCTGAAAATACCGGCTTTTTATCATATGTAAAACCAACTATAATTTTTCCCAATCTTTCTCTGAGATCTTTTAAATTTTTAGAAAGTGCAAGAATAGCCATTATTTCCGATGCAGATGTTATTTCAAAACCGCTCTCATGAATAACATAATTTTCGGAAACTCCACCTATTATTTTTCTTAAACTTCTGTCAGAAATATCAATCACTCTTTTTATATTTATTGTATTCAAATCTATATTAAGAGGGTTTTTATGATAAATTGAATTATACAAAAAAGATACAAGTAGGTTATGTGCAGTATAAACTGCATAGTTATCTCCTGTGAAATGTGTATTAAATTCAACCATTGGATAAACTTGAGAGTATCCTCCTCCATGTGCTCCACCTTTAATTCCAAAAACTGGACCTAGAGAAGGTTGTCTTATAGAAATAATTCCAACTTTTCCAAGTTTATTAAATGCTTGACCCAAACCAATTGTTGTTGTAGTTTTTCCTTCACCAAGAGGCGTTGGGTTAATGCCAGTTACTAAAATATATTTTCCTTCTTTTTTATCTTTTATTTTCTCTAACATTGAAAGTTTTATTTTAGCAATGTAATCTCCATATTTTATAATATCTTCATTTTCTAATCCAATAGATTCTCCTATTTCTTCAATTTTTTTAGGTTTACATTCTCTATTTATTTCGATATCACTCTTCAACTTCAACTCCTTTTAAAGAAAAAACAACTAAATTTTCAGTATCAATGCATGGAACTTCAATTTCATTATCTATGGACCATGGAATATTCCCTTCCATTCTTAAAACTTGAATCCAAGGATATAAAACATAAAATGCATGCATACATAAACCCTGAGGAACATATATATTATCTTTTATTTCCCAAGTATCATCTGTGCTATGATTTGCTGTGCAATGTCCTTTCTTGCTTTTAACTTTTATTATTATATTCCTCATCTTTTACCTCGAATAATTTAAAATATTGAACCCTCGATTTTCCATCCATCATCATAAAGAATTAAAATATAAGCACCTCTATATTCAAGATCTTGACCACTCTCATTTATTGTTAAAACAAAATGAACTCTTGCTCTTTTTTTATCTGTTGACATAACAACATCCTCAACTCTTACTCTTGTAATTTTCCTATCATTTTTTTTCATTAATTCAAAAGAGTTTTTGAAATCTTCGAACGAGCCTTTCTCTTTTAACATATCACCAGATAAAAGTTTGTATGCTTCTTCATAATTTTCTCTCATTATTAATTTAAAGTATCTAATAAGTGTTCCTCCAGGAGTTTTTGTGTTAGTACAAGAAATAGAGATTGTGGAAATAAGCATTAACAAAATAAAAATTAAAACTATTCTTTTTTTCATCACTTCACCTCTTTTCTTTCAATCTATATTATTATAATATAAAACTTTTAATGATAAAATTTATTTGATGAATAAAACAAAAGATTTTGTTATAATAACAGGGATATCTGGAGCAGGGAAAACTAAGGCATCTGAATTTTTGGAAGATATAGGTTATTTTTGTATAGATAACTTACCGTTAAATTTAATAGAAAAATTTGTTGAAATTTTTAAGAAAGGAGCATCTCAAATAAAAAAAGTTTCAATTACTCTTGATATAAGAGAGAGTGAGTTCGAGAAAAAATTTCCAGAAATATTAGATAAATTAAAAAAAAATGGTCTATCACCCCTTATAATTTTTCTTGATGCAGATCAAGAGACACTTCTAAAGAGATATAAAGAAACAAGAAGAAAACACCCTTTATATTCAGAAGAGGGACTTCTATCATCAATTAAAATAGAAAAAGAAAAGTTAAGTTTCATAAAGAATTTAAGTGATGTGATAATAGATACAACAGATATGACATTATCAGATTTAAAGGGGAAGCTCACTGAAACTTTAAAAGAGAAAAAAGAGACAATTTTGTCAATAACAATAATAACTTTTGGGTATAAATATGGAATTCCAATTGATTCTGATTTAATTTTTGATGTAAGATTTTTACCAAATCCATTTTATTTAGATAAGTTGAAAAATACCACTGGTCTTGATGATGAAGTTAAAAATTTTGTTCTTTCTCATGAGACAACCAAAGGTTTTATATCAAAGTTTAAAGATTTAATTCTATATTTGATTCCTGAGTACATAAAAGAGGGAAAAACATCTCTTATTATATCTTTTGGTTGCACAGGAGGGAAGCACAGATCTGTTGTTATTGGAGAAGAGGTTAAGAAAATATTGGAAAATTATGGATATAAATCAACAATTTTTCATAGGGATTTGAGGAAAGAATGAAAGAGAAAATTAAGAGTTTTTTAAAGTGGCTTTATCCAGGAATGAATGTTAAGAGGTGGATTCTTTTAATGATCCTTGGACTTACTCTTCTTGCACTTGGATTAATGGTAATTATTGATTTTACAACTCTAGGTACAATTAAAAGATTTATTATCGATTTCATAATAATTTTCATGAAAGGTAATTTTACTTTTCCAAATTGGCTAGTCAAGTTAATTGCTCTTTTTTATTTCTTTGTCGGACTATTTTTCATAATTTTTGGTTTCCACAGACTGCTTAATTCATTATTCACAGCATTGCTTAAAGAAAAAAGAAGCGAAGTAGTTAATATTGTTCACAAATATAGATTTAAGAAAAGATTAAAAAAGGTTGTGACAATTGGTGGTGGCACAGGTATGTCAACAATTTTAAGAGGTCTTAAAGAATATCCATTCTATCCTGTAGCTATTGTAACTGTGACAGATGATGGAGGAAGTTCAGGAAAATTAAGAGAGGAACTTGGAATTCCTCCACCAGGAGACATAAGAAACTGTATTGTTTCTTTGTCTGAAAGTGAGGAGTTTTTAAAAGACCTCTTTCAATATAGATTCAAAGAAGGTGAGTCATTGCAAGGTCATTCAATAGGCAATTTACTTATTGCAGGTTCTATTAAATTAAAAGACAGTTTACTTTATGGAATTAAAAAATTAGAAGAAGCCCTAAATTTATATGGTAAAGTAATGCCTGTTTCAGAAACAATTCTTACTCTTAAAGGAGAATTTGAAGATGGTGACATAATTTATGGTGAAACAAATATAAGAAAAAAGAGAGGTAAAATTAAAAATATTTCATTTGAACCGTTTTATGCAAAACCAACATATGAGGCAATTGATGAAATTCAAAATGCAGATTTAATAGTTATTGGTCCTGGTAGTTTATTTACATCTATTATTCCACCACTCTTATTTAATCATATTGTTGAAGCGATTAAAGATTCAAAAGCAAAGAAAGTTTATATTCTTAATTTAATGACAGAGAACGGCGAGACTGATAATTTTACAGCATCAATGCATGTTGAAAAAATTTATGAATATACAAAAGAAAAATTATTTGATTATATAATTGTTAATACAGGAAAAATAAGTGATTATTATCTGAATAAATATAAAGAATATAACTCTTTTCCTGTTGAAATTGATGAGGAAAAATTAAAAAAATTAAATTTAAAAATAATAAAAGATGATTATATTACTGTTGAAAGCGGTTATCTTAGACACAATCCTCATAAAATTTATGAAACCCTCAAAAAGATTATGAGATGGAAAACATAGATTACTATACAAATTCAGTGAAAAGGGATATATTAAGAACAAAACCTAAAGATTCAAATGAAACAATTTCTGAAATTCAAGGATTTCTTTTAACATGCGGAAATATTATTTTAAGTAAAGATAAAACTGGAATTACCTTTGTTTTATCTTCTCCAGAATTATCAAGAAGGGTTGTTTCAGATTCAAACAAAATTTTTTCAGAAAAAAAGGAAATTAGACTTAGAAAAATAAAGGGGAGAAATTTTATTGAAGTTTTATATTACACTAAAATAGAAAACCTAATTAAGTTAGGACTTATTGATGAAAAAGATCTTAAAGTTCATTTTAAGCCGAGAGGAGAGGGTTCCATAAAGAGTTTTTTAAGAGGAGCATTTCTTGGATCTGGAGCAATAAGAAATCCCAAAAAGGGCTATTATCTTGAAATAAGATTTAATAAAGAATCCTCTTATTATGAGTTTTATGAAATTGCAAAAGTGAATCACTTTAACTTTAAAGAAAGAGATAAGAGTATTTATAAAATTTTATATTTACAAAACAAAGATGATATAAAAGAGTTTTTACTTTTCATTGGAGCTTCACACTCCTTTTTCTCACTTTTTGAAGACTCCCTTATAAAAGATATGAGAAATGAACTAACAAAGAACTTAAATTATGAATTAAAAAATTTAAAAAAAACGGTCAATGCTTACATTAAAGCAAGAGATGCTATAATTTATATTAAAGATAAAGGTTTTTATAAAAAGTTAACACCAGCATTGAAAGAAATAGTAAATTTAAGATTAAAATATCCAGATTTAAGTTTAAGAGAATTAGCATTGAAACTTGGTGTAACAAAATCATGTATAAATCACAGATTAAGAAGAATTATCAAAATTGCTGAGAGGTTAAAGAATGAAGAATAGAAGTGAATTAAAAAATATAACAAGATTGGAACAGAATTTATACCTCAGACAAAACTTAATTCAATTAATGAATATTTTATATTATCCAGCAATTGAATTGAGAGAGATATTAGTAAACAGATATGAAGAAAATCCATTTTTAGAAATAGAAAACAATGATTTTGATGAATTGCCAGATGATTTTAATGTTGAGGATTTAGAAGATAAGGAAAGTTATGGCTTTCTTGATAGTTTTATAAAAGAAGAGAAAACCTTTAAAGATTATCTTGAAGAACAACTTATTTTGTTTAACTTTGATGAAATTGAAAATAAAATTGCAAAATATCTTATTGGAAATATTGATTATAATGGTTTATTAAAAATAAAAATAGAAGAAATAGAAAAAGATTTAAAGTTGGATAAAGATAAAATAATAAAAGTTTTAAAAATTTTAAAAGATGAACTTCATCCTCCAGGAGTTCTTGCTTCAAATGAAAAGGAGTGTATTTTAATTCAACTTTTAAGATGTGGTTTGATAGAAAAAGAAAATTTAAAAGAGTGGGAAGAAATTGTTGATAAATTTTTAAAAAATGAGAAATTGGATGAGAAATATCTAAATAAACTGTTAAAAGTATACATATATCCAACAAAAATTTTTGAAAGAAGTTTAATTATGTATATATGTCCTGAACTTTATTTGGAAAAAGAGGATGGTACATTAAAAGTAGTCTACAATAATTCGGTTATTCCAAAAATTAAATTTAATGAAGAACTTTACAATAATATAAAATCAAGAATATTTGAATTAACTAAAGAAGAAAAAGAGTTTTTTAAAAACAAAGTAAAAGATGCAAAAGATTTAATTTATTTAATTGCAGAAAGAGAAGAAAAAATATTGAAAGTCTCAAATTATGTAATTGAAAAACAGAAAGATTTCTTTTTGAGGGATGGATATCTTGAATGTATAACTTTAAAAGAAATTGCAAAAGAACTTAACATATCAATATCAACTGTTTCAAGAATCTTAAATGAAAAATATATTGAAACTCCAAAAGGAGTTTTTCCTTTAAAGTTTTTCTTGGGTAAAGAAAAATTAAAAAAAGGTGTTTTTGGAACAAAAATAAAAATGATTATAAAAGAGTTAATAGATAATGAGAATAAAGAAAAACCTCTTTCGGATTCAGAAATTTCAAAAATTTTAAATGAAAAAGGCATTTTTATTAAAAGAAGAACAGTTGCAAAATATAGGGAAGAGTTAAATATACCACCAAAAAATAAAAGGAAGTTGAAATAATTTTAAAATTAAGAAATAATCTGGTATATTTAATAAAAGGAAAGGAGGATTAAATGAAAGTAGCAATTAATGGTTTTGGAAGAATTGGAAGGCAAGTTTTAAAAGCACTAATGAAAAAATATAGTGGAATTGAAATTGTCGCTGTTAATGATCTTTTTGATTTAGATATGTTGTCTTATCTTCTTAAATATGATTCTAATTATGGGGTGTATGATAAGGATTTACAAATTAAAGATAATAAATTAGTGATAGATGGGAAAGAGATAATATTTTTTAAAGAAAAAAATATTGAAAATTTGCCATGGAAAGATTTAAATATTGACATTGTAATTGAGTCAACTGGAGTTTATACTGATGGTGAAAAAGCAAGAGTTCACCTTACTGCAGGTACAAAGAAGGTTATTATAACAGCACCTGCAAAAAATGAAGATATAACAATAGTTTTGGGTGTTAATGAGGAATTGTATGACCCCAAAAAACATAACATAATTTCAAATGCTTCTTGCACAACAAATTCACTTGCTCCAATTGTTAAAGTTTTACATAAAAATTTTGTAATTGAAAAGGGTCTAATGACAACAGTGCACTCTTATACAAATGACCAGATGCTTCTTGATGCACCTCATAAAAAAGATCCAAGAAGAGCAAGAAGTGCTGCAACAAATATTATTCCAACAACAACGGGTGCAGCAAAAGCAGTGGCTTTAGTTATTCCTGAACTTAAGGGAAGATTAAATGGAATTGCCTTAAGAGTACCTACACCAACTGTTTCAATTACAGATTTTACATGTGTTGTTAAAAAAGAGACAACTCCTGAGGAGGTTAATAAAGTATTAAAAGAAGCATCAGACACTTACCTTTATGGTATTCTTGGATATACAGAAGAACCTGTTGTTTCATCTGATTTTAAGGGTAGTGAGTATTCTGGAATAGTTGATGCTTCTCTTACAGATGTGATTGATGGAAATCTTGTTAAAGTTTTTTCATGGTATGACAATGAATGGGGTTATTCAGTTAGAGTTGCAGATCTAACAAAATATATTTTTGACAAGGGGGTATAATGTGAAGTTAAGAACTCTAAAAAATGTTGATTTAAAAGCTAAAAGAGTTCTTTATAGGGTTGATTACAATGTACCTTTAACAGATGACCTGAGAGTTAGAGATGACACAAGAATAAGAGAAACACTTCCTACAATTAACTACATGAGGGAAAATGGAGCAAAAATTATAATTCTTACTCATCTTGGAAGACCAAAAGGAGAAAGAAAAAAGGAGTTATCATTAAAACCTGTTAGAGATAGATTAAGCAAACTTTTAAATTGTGATGTAAAACTTATCGATGATGTTTATAGTGATGAAGCGGTAAATATTGTCTCATCACTTAAAGAAGGCGATGTTGTGATGTTTGAAAATTTAAGATTTTATCCTGAGGAAGAGAAAAATGTTGAATCATTCGCAGAGAAACTATCAGAATTTGGTGATATTTTTGTAAGCGATGCTTTTGCTGTTTCTCATAGAGAAAACACTTCTGTTTTTCTTTTACCAAGTATGCTTCCCTCATATGCAGGATTTTTAATGGAAAAAGAGGTAAATGCTCTTTCAAAACTTGTTGAAAATCCTGTAAGACCTTATGTAATAATTATTGGTGGAGCAAAAGTTTCAGATAAAATAGGTGTTTTAAAGAATCTTGTTAATAAAGTTAATTCAATTCTTATAGGTGGTGGTTCTGCTTTTACATTTCTAAAAGCAGAAGGATATAACATTGGTAGTTCAATTTATGAAAGAGAAATGGAGGGTGTTGCAAAAGAGATAATAGACCTTGCTTCAAAGAAAAATGTTAAACTTCTTCTTCCTGTTGATGTTCATGCAACAGAAGAATTAAAAGAGGGAAGAGACCATGAAATTGTTCCAATAGAAAAAATACCTTATGATTGGTATGGAGTTGATATTGGTCCAAAAACTATTGAGATTTTTAAAGAAGAGATAAAAAATGCTAAAACAGTTTTTTGGAGTGGCCCTCTTGGAGTATATGAGATGGAAATTTATTCTACTGGTACAAAGGAAATTGCGAAAGTAGTTAGTGAAGTTCAAGGAACAAAAGTTATTGGTGGAGGAGATACCATTTCAGCATTAAATAAATTTGGTCTTCTTGATAAAATGACACATATATCAACTGGCGGAGGAGCTCTTCTTGAATTTTTAGAGGGAAAAATTTTACCAGGAATAAAAGTTTTGCTTGAGGAGTGAAATTAAAAATGTATGATTTAATAATAATAGGCGGTGGTCCAGCAGGGCTCACCGCCTCAATTTATGCAAAGAGATTTGGCCTAAAAACATTATTAATTGAAAAATTAGGAACAGGAGGTCAAGTTCCACTTACAGATTTAGTTGAAAATTTTCCTGGTTTTCCTGAAGGAATTTCAGGGATAGAACTTGCAACAAAAATCACTGAACAGGCAAAAAGATTTAACACTGAGATTATAAATGAAGAAGTTTTTGAGGTTGATTTTGGTGAACCAAAAAAGGTAAAAACTTCAACTGGTATTTATGAATCAAAAGGAATTATTATTGCTACTGGTGCAAATCCTAAGAAACTAAATATTCCAGGAGAAAAAGAACTTACAGGAAGAGGTGTTTCTTATTGTGCTGTTTGTGATGCATATTTTTATAAAAATAAAGATGTTGTTGTGGTTGGAGGAGGAGATTCTGCTCTAACTGAATCACTTTATCTTACAACTTTTGTGAATAAACTTTATCTTGTTCATAGAAGAGATAAGTTTCGCGCTGCACAATATTTACAGGATAAAGTATTTAAAAATAGCAAAATAGAGATAATTTTTAATTCTGAATTAAAAGAGATAAAAGGAGAAAAAAGAGTAGAAAATGTTATAGTTTTCAATAAAGAAAAAAACGAAAATATTGAGTTGAATGTAAATGGAGTTTTTATTTATGTTGGTCTAAACCCTAACAGTGAAATGTTTAAAGATAAAATAAATATTGATGAAAATGGTTTTATCATTACTGATGAGAATATGAGAACTAATATTAAATTTGTATATGCTGCAGGTGATGTTAGAAGAAAAAGTTTAAGACAAATTATAACTGCATGTAATGATGGCGCAATTGCTGCAAATACTTTTTGCACAGACTCATGTGATTAAATGTTGAAATTTGTTGGTGTTTATAAGTTTTACGGTGATAAGGAGGCACTTTCAAACATCAGTTTTGAAATTGAAAAAGGTGAATTTGTATTTATTGCTGGTCCAACAGGCGCAGGAAAGACAACTTTATTAAAGTTAATAAGAAAAGAGATAGAACCAACAAGGGGGGAGATATTTTTTAAAAATGAATCACTAAAAAATGTAAAAAATATTTATGAATTAAGAAGAAAAATAGGAACAGTTTTTCAAGATTATAAACTTTTTCCTAAAAAAACTGTTTATGAAAATGTTTCATTTCCACTTGAAATTTTAGGTTTACCAAATAATTTAATAAAGAAAAAAGTTTTTGAACTTTTAAAAGAAGTTGATTTGTTTGATAAAAGAAATAGATTTCCTCACACTCTTTCAGGAGGCGAAAAGCAAAGGGTTGCTATTGCAAGAGCAATAGTTAATGAACCAGATCTTGTTATAGCAGATGAACCAACCGGAAACCTTGATTGGAAAACTTCATTTTCTATAGTTGATCTTTTTGTTGAAATAAATTTAAAAGGAACAACAATTATTATGTCAACTCATAATGAAGAGATAATTAAAAGATACAATAAAAGAGTCATTTATTTAAGAGATGGCAAAAAAGTTCATGAAAAATATCCTCATATTTCTTAGAGAATTAAAAGAGGCATTTATAAATATAAAAAGATCAATTTTTTTGACACTTATCTATTTTATTGCAATAGTTGTCTCACTTTACTCAATTGGTATGATTTTTTTCTTTCTTGATTATTCAAATGGTGTAAAAAAGGGGGTTGAAAGTAAAATTGAAATATCATTTTATCTAAAAAGAGATACTACTCAAGAGAGAATTAATGAAATTGAAAATGAAATAAAAATTTTAAAAGGTGTTGTAAATGTAAAGTATATATCACCAGATGAAGCACTTGAAGATTTGATAAAAGAGTATCCGGAATATGAAAATATTTTAAAAGATCTCAACAAAAATCCTCTTCCTCCAACTTTTTTTGTAAAACCAGATTCTGTTTATTCTATTAAAAATATAGTTGATGCAATTTCAAAGATTCCTGAGATACAAGATTTTTTCTATTCAAAAGATTTAGTTGATAAAATTCTATTTTCCATAAAAACTTTTTCTTTTTTGAGTTTAATTGTTTTTGTGATTTTTGTTGGAATTTTTGTTTTCTTTCTTTCATCTACAATATCTCTTTCACTATATGCAAGAAGAGAAGATATTGAAATTATGAAACTTATAGGAACTCAACCTTCATATATAAAAAGACCCTTTTATTATGAGGGAATAATTTTAAGTATTTTTGGAAGCACAATTTCTTCAATTTTATTAAATAAGTCTTATATTGAATTAAATAAACTTTTAAATCTAATTCTCCCATTTTTTGAAGTTGAAAATTTTGTAAATAAATATGGGATTATGCCTTACATTTATTTAAATATTTTAAGTATTATAATATCAGTAATAGTTTCATATTTTGTTTTAAGAAGATATCTTAAGGAGATTTATACATGAGAAAAATTTTTCTTGTTTTACTTCTAGTTTTTCTTTTAATAGTTCCAAATTTTCTAAAAGCAGATGATGATTTAGAAAAAGAGAAGAAGATTTTAAATAACTTAAAATCGACACTTGAAGTTTTTCAGAAAAAATTAAATGAAACTATTTCTTATAAAAATACAATTTTGGGAGAAATTGATGAAATTGAATCAAAAATAAAAGATGTTAGTTTAAAAATTGCTAATTTAGAGAAAAAAATTAATGATACAAAAAACAAAATTGCGATTTTAGAGAATAACATCTCTTTAACTCAAATTGAAATAGATAAAGATAAGGAAATGATAGAAGATAAACTATTTTTGATTTATAAAATAAAAAATGAACTTCCACTTGATATATATTTTTCTTCAAAAACAATTAGTGAACTTTTTACAAGAATTAATTTTTTAAATATTCTTTTAAGATCAAATAGAGAATCATTAGAAGAGTTAAGAAAAAAAGAAGAAGTACAAAAAAAAGAGAAAGAAAATTTAGAAAAAGAAAAAAAGAATCTTGAATCTCTTTTAAAAGAAAATGAAAATTTAAAAATTTCTTTGTTAGAGGAAGAAAAAAAGAGAGACAATCTTCTTAAAACTCTTTTATCAAAAGAAGAGGAATATAAAAAAGAGATAGAAGTTTATAAAAGAAAAATAGAGGAGCAGGAAGAGAAGATTCAAGAAATAATAAGAAGAGCAGAACTTGCAAAAAAGTTACCTGAAGTTGGAAATATTATTTGGCCTGTAAAAGGTCCAATTGTATCTCCTTTTGGAATGAGAATACACCCAGTTTATGGAATTTGGGCATTTCATTCAGGAGCAGATATAGATGCGCCAACTGGAACTCCAATTAAAGCAGTTGCAGATGGGATTGTTATTTATGCTGGTTGGCTTGGGTCTTATGGGATTGTTGTTTTCTTAAGACATGGTGGTAATATATCAACAGTTTATGCTCATATGCAATATTTTACTGTTGAATTAAATCAATATGTTAAACAAGGTGACATTATAGGTTATGTTGGTAATACTGGGTTATCAACTGGTCCACATCTTCATTTTGAAATAAGAATAGATGGAAAGCCAGTTGACCCACAAAAATGGTTACCATAGAAAAGAGGTGAATTATGAGAAAAATCTATTTACTATTTTTAATTTTAATTGTATTATCTTTTATTTTTGGTTTTTCACTTTCATATTTAATATTTAATAGGCCAAAAATTCCTATTTCAAAGGATAAATTTGAACTATTAAATGAAGTAAGTGACCTGATTATAAAAAATTATGTTGATGAAAAGAATGAAATTGATCTCTGTAAAGGTTTAGTTTCTGCATTAAATGATCCATATTCAAATTTTTTTACACCAGAAGAATATTCAAAATTTAGAGAAGATATTTCAGGTGAATATGTAGGCATAGGTGTATTAATTGGAATGAGAGATAATAAAGTAAAAATTCTTCAAGTTTTTAAAAATTCCCCAGCAGAAGAGGCTGGTCTTCCTGTTGGTTCGTATATAGTTGAAGTTGATGGAGTAATAGTTGAAGGACTAACTCTTGATGAAGTTGCAAATATGGTTAGAGGTGAAGAAGGAACTTATGTAAATATAAAAGTTGAAAAGGATAGTGAAATTTTATTTTTTAAAATACAAAGAAGAAAAATTGTTGCAGAAACAGTTAGTTTTAAGATGATAGAAGAAAATATTGGATATATAAAAATTTTAACATTTACAGATAGTACACCTAATGAATTTATAGATGCTTTATCTGAAATTAAAAATAAAAAAATGAAAGGATTAATACTTGATCTTAGAGATAACCCAGGTGGTCTCCTTTCATCTCTTCAGAAGGTTTCAAATTATTTACTTCCTGAAGGAACTTTATTTTACACAGAGAAAAAAAGAGAGAGAATAGAGTTTAAAACTTATGGAAAGGGTTTAGATATTCCTCTTGTTGTTTTGGTAAATGAAAACAGTGCATCTGCAAGTGAAATTCTTGCTGGCGCAATTAAAGATAGAAATTTAGGGACTCTTATAGGAACAAAAACTTATGGAAAAGGTTTAATTCAAACAATTTTTAATCTAAAAGGTGGTTATGGTCTTGAACTTACAACTGAAAGATATCTTACTCCAAGTTTATATGCTCTAAATGGTAAAGGAATTGAACCAAATATTGTAGTTGAATATAAAGAAAACAAAGATGATCCATTTATGGACTCTCAGATGAGTAAAGCAATTGAATATTTAAAAACTTTAATTAAATAAGATATAATTTATACATGTTAATTGTCATTTCTGGGCCATCTGGTTCAGGAAAAGGAACAATAATTAAAGAAGTTTTAAAGATAAAACCTGATATTGTATATTCAATATCTTATACAACAAGACCAAAAAGAAAGAATGAATTTGATGGAAAAGATTATTTCTTTATAAGTAAAAGAAAGTTCGAGAACTTAATAAAAAAAGATTTCTTTCTTGAATGGGCAAAAGTTTACAATTACTATTATGGCACAAGCAAAGATTTTGTTTTAGAAAATTTAAAACAAAATAAAGATGTAATTTTAGAAATCGAAATTCAAGGTGCAAGAAAAATAAGAGAGATTTTTGATAAACAAAATGTAGTTTTCATATTTATTGCACCTCCTGATTTTGAAGAACTTAAAAGAAGAATCATTGAGAGAAAAAGGGGTGAAACTGAAGAAGAGATAAATGAGAGACTCAATTTTGCAATTCAAGAACTTGAGGAAAGCAAAAATTATGATTATATTATTATTAATGATTCAATAGAGAGAGCAGCAAAAGAAGTTTTAGATGTAATTGAAAAAGAAAGGAGGAAAGCACATGGCAATTAACTTTGATAGAGCAATTAAAAGAACAAAAGGAAACAAATATATATTTACAATTGGAGTTATAAAAAGAGCAAAAGAGCTTTTTTCACTTTATCCATCTCCACAAAAATCTCCTGTTTCTTTTATTGAACTTGCAGCAAAAGATATAGAGGAAGAGAGAGTTGAGATCGCTAAACAATAAAAAAGTTTTAATTGGAATTACAGGTGGAATTGCTGCTTATAAGGTACCAAACTTAATAAGAGACCTCATAAAACTTAATTGTGAAGTAAAAGTTATTTTAAGTGAGAGTGCCTTAAATTTTTTAACTGCATATACTTTAAAAATTTTAACAAAAAATGATGTATTTATAGACCAATTTGAAACTTATGAAAAAGGAAAAATTATACACACTTCCCTTGCTAATTGGCCAGACTTATATGTAATTGTTCCCGCGACTGCAAACACAATTGCAAAAATAAGAAGCGGGATTGCGGATAACCTAATAACTCTTTTCCCTCTATCTTCAACAACAAAAGTTCTTCTTGTTCCGTCTATGCATACAAATATGTATGAAAATCAAATAACTCAAGAAAACTTAAAAGTTTTGAGACAAAGAGGATTTTTTGTTTTAGAGCCAGAGATTGGTGCACTTGCAGGTGGTGATGTAGGAAAGGGAAGATTACCTGAAAATGATAGAATTCTTTTTGAGGTTATTTACCTTCTTTATAAAAAAAGTTTAGAAAATAAAAAAATTTTAATAACAACAGGACCAACAAGAGAATTTATTGATAGTGTAAGATTTATTTCGAATCCCTCAAGTGGAAAAATGGGATTTGAGCTTGCAATTGAAAGTGTATTAAGAGGTGGAAACACTACCTTAATATCTGGTCCTGTAAGTTTAACACCACCACCAAAATTAAATTTTATAAACATCAATTCCACGGATGAGATGTTTAATAATGTTTCAGAAAATTTTGAGAAGGTTGATTTTTTAATTATGTCATCTGCTGTTTGTGATTTTAAACCAAAAGAGATTCATAAAGAGAAAATAAAAAAAGAAAATTTTTCATATTCACTTCAACTTGAGGAAACAATTGATATTTTAAAAGAGATGGGGAAAAGAAAAAAACATCAAAAACTAATTGGCTTTGCACTTGAAACAGAAAATGTATTTGAAAATGCCAAAAAAAAACTCATCGAAAAAAATCTTGACATGATAGTTGTTAATACAATTTCAGAAGAGAGCGGATTTGAAGTTGAAACAAATAAAATATCTATAATTAAGAAAAATGATAATAAAATATATTCATTTCCAGTTTTACCAAAAAGTGAAGTTGCAAAAATAATTTTTGATTTTATGGAGGAGTTATGAATTGGGTTTATATTGAAGATTTAAAAGACCATGTTGGAAAAGAAATAGAAATAAGAGGATGGTTATATAACTCAAGGTTTTCTGGAAAGATAATTTTTCTTATTGTAAGAGATGGAACAGGGTTTACTCAATGTGTAGTTTCTCTTGGAGATGTTGGTGAAGAAATTTTTGAGAGAGCAAGAAAATTAACTCTTGAGTCATCTCTTATTTTAAGAGGAACTGTAAGAGAAGAAAAAAGAGCAATTGGTGGATATGAAATATTAACAAAAGATTTAGAAATAATTCAACTTACAGAAGATTATCCAATTGGACCAAAAGAGCATGGTGTTGAATTTTTAATGGCAAATAGACACTTGTGGCTCAGGTCAAGAAAACAGTGGGCAATTCAAAGGGTAAGAAATGAGTTAATTAAAAGCATAAGAGATTTCTTTTATGAAAATAAATTTTTGCTTTTTGATTCTCCAATTTTAACTCCTTCAGCATGTGAAGGAACAACAACTCTTTTTGATATAGATTATTTTGGAGAAAAAGCATATCTTTCTCAGAGTGGTCAACTTTACAATGAAATCGGTGCAGCAGCATTTGGAAAGGTCTACTGTTTTGGACCAACATTTAGAGCAGAGAAATCAAAAACAAGAAGACACCTTATGGAATTTTGGATGGTAGAACCTGAAGTTGCCTTTTTAGATCTTGAAGGAAACATGAAATTAATAGAAGATTTTGTATCTTATATAGTCCAAAGAGTTATTGAAAAGAAAAAGGAAGAATTAAAAATTCTTGAAAGAGACACTTCAAAACTTGAGAGAGTTAAACCACCATTTCCAAGAGTATCATATAAAGAAGCACTTGAAATTCTTAAGAGAAAAGGAAAAGAAATTCCATGGGGAGAAGATTTTGGTGGAGATGAAGAAACTGCAATATCTGAAGAATTCGAAAAACCAGTTATGGTTTTTAAATATCCAAAAAAATGCAAAGCATTTTATATGAAAGAAGATCCAGAAAATCCAGAACTTTCTCTTTCAGTTGACCTTCTTGCACCTGAAGGTTATGGTGAAATTGTAGGAGGAGGACAAAGAGAAGATAGTTATGAAAAACTTCTTAACAGAATGAAAGAGTTAAATATTCCAATTAAACCTTATGAGTGGTATCTTGAATTAAGAAAATATGGTACATTTCCTCATTCTGGATTTGGCCTTGGAATTGAAAGAACACTTGGTTGGATTTGTGGAATTCATCATGTAAGGGAAACAATACCTCTTCCGAGATTACTTGAGAGAATTTATCCATAAAAATGATATAATTTAATTGATAAATTTTTTCAAAAAGGAGTTTGAACTCTATGTATGTTTATCTAAATAATGCTGCTACAACCAAAGTTGATGGAAGAGTGCTCTTTAAAATGAGTAAATATTTTTCAGAACTATATGAAAATCCAATGACTTCAGATTATTCTCCACTCGCTAAAAATGTTGAAGATGAGATAGAAAAAACAAGAGAGTATACATCAAAACTACTGAATTGTAAACCAAATGAAATATATTTCACATCAGGTGGAACCGAATCTGATAACTGGGCTATAAAAGGAATTTGTTTAAGACACTGGGAAAGTAAAGGAGAAATAATTTCAACACCAATAGAGCACATGGCAATAATAGGAACTTTAAAAACTGTAAAAAAATGGGGATTTGATGTTAAATTTATTCTAGTTGATAGATATGGAATGATTGATCCAAATGACCTTAAAAAATTAATAACAAAGAACACAATTCTTGTTTCTGTTATGCATGCAAATAATGAAATTGGAACAATTGAACCAATAGAAGAGATAGGAAAAATTTGTAAAGAGAGAGGGGTTCTTTTTCATACTGATGCAGTGCAAACTGCATGTCACATTGATATTGATGTTCAAAAGATGAATATAGATTTACTCTCTCTTTCTGCACATAAATTTTATGGTCCAAAAGGAGTTGGAGCACTATTTATAAGAGAAGGAGTTCTTATAGAACCATTTATGGATGGAGGACATCAAGAGCAAGGTTTAAGGTCTGGAACTCACAATTCACCTTCAATTATTGGAATGGGTGAAGCAGTAAACATTGCATTAAAAGAGATGGAAGAAGAGAAAAAGAATGTTCTTTATATGAGAAACATGATTGAAGAGAAAATTAAAGAAGTTGATGGAGTTTACATAAATGGACATCTTGAAAAAAGATTACCAAACAATTTAAGTATAACATTTGAGGGTGTAAAAGCAGAATCTCTTTTAATATATCTTGCAATCAATGGAATAATTGTTTCTGCAGGTGCTGCTTGTAGTGCAAAAGAAAAAGAGCCATCTCATGTTTTAAAAGCGATAGGCCTACCTGATGAACTTGCGTATAACACAATAAGAGTTTCTCTTGGGAAATTCAATCATCCAAAAGAGATTGAATATTTCAATGAAGTTTTAATTCAAGGAATCAAAAAATTAAGAGAGTTAACTCCAAAATAGGAAAAGTTAAATGATTATTTTTAACGACACATTTATAGATCACTTTTTAAACCCAAGAAATGTTGGCGAGATAGAGAATCCAGATTCAATTGGTATTATTGAAGAAGAAAAAAGTGGAGGAAAAGTCATTTTTTATATTAAAGTTAAAGATAAAAAATTAGTTGATATTAAATATAAAATTTTGGGTTGTCCTTCAGCAATAAGTAGTGCAAGTTTAATATCTGAAAGTTTTATAGATAAAACTATTGATGAGTGTCTTCAAATTGACACAAATTTTTTAAAAGAAAAGTTTGGAGATTTGCCTCAAGATATTCTAAATTGCGGAAATTTATCAATTGAAGCATTCAAAAATGCAATTATTAATTTTTTAGATATGGAGGAAAAGAATGATTGATAGAGAAAAAGTAGTTGAAACTTTAAGAGGAATATATGACCCTGAAATTCCAATAAATATTTGGGACCTTGGACTCATATATAAGCTTGATATATATGAAAACAATGATATTTATGTTTTAATGACTCTTACATTTGCAGGTTGTCCTATTGGAAATTATCTTGTAAGTAAAGTTGAGGAAGAGTTAAAAAAAATTGAAAATGTAAATAATGTTAAAGTTGAACTCACATTTGATCCACCATGGACACCTGAAAGAATTAGTGAAGAGGTAAGAAAAGAATTTGGTATATAAATTTTTATGAAAAGAATATATCTTGATAATGCAACAACTACAAGAGTTGATGATGAAGTTGTAAAAGAGATAAATTATTATTATACAGAAATTTATGGTGTTCCATCTTCAATTTTTAGTCATAGAGAAGGTCTTTTAGCAAAAGAGAAAATTGAGAGTGTTAGAGAACAAATTTCAAAAAAGATAAACAAAAAAGAGGGAGAAGTAATTTTTAATTCAGGTGGAACTGAAGGAAACAACATAATAATAAAAGGAGTTAGTAATAAATTAAAAGAAAAAGGAAATCATATAATAACTTCTCCAATAGAGCACCTTTCTGTTTTGAATGTGATAAGACACCTTGAGAAGAAAGGTTTTGAAATTTCTTATGTGAAAGTTGATAAGAAAGGCTTTGTTGATATTGATGATTTAAAAAAATTAATTAGAAAAAATACTGTTTTAATTTCAATTCAAGATGTAAATCAAGAGACAGGAGTTCTTCAAAATATTGAAGAGATAGGAAAAATTGCCAAAGAAAATGGAGTTCTATTTCATGTTGATAGTTGTCTTGGATTTCCATATTTTGATATAGATGTTGAAAAACAAAATATTGATTTCTTAACAATCACAGGTCATAAATTTCATGGTCCAAAAGGAATTGGTGCAATTTATTTAAGAGATTTAAATAAAATTGAGCCAATAATGAATGGTGGCTATAATGAATTTAACATAAGACCTGGAACAGAAAATGTACCACTTATTGCAGGTTTAGGAAAAGCAATTGAAATTTTCAATAAAGAAGACCTCAAGAAAATAAATGAGTTAAGATTATATCTTCTTGAAAGAATTAAAAACGAAATTTCAGATATTAGAATTAATACTCCTATTGAAAAATCTCATCCTGGAATTTTAAATATAACTTTTTATTTTGTTGAGGGAGAATCAATTGTTTTAAGAATGGACATGATTGGTGTTTCATTTATAACTGGTTCTGCATGTTTCAGCAAATCTCTTGAAGCAAGTTATGTTCTTTTAGCAATGGGTTTGACTCATGAAGATGCACATGGATCAATTAGATTTTCTCTTTCAAAATATAATACAAAAGAAGATATAGATTACACAGTTGAAGAATTAAAGAAAACAATTAAATTTTTAAGAGACCTAAGTCCTCTTAAAAGGGAGAGTTAATTATGTCTTTACCATATTCTAAAAAAGTTATAGAACTCTTTTTAAATCCAAAAAATGTTGGAGAAATAGAAAATCCAGATGGTTTTGCAACAGAAGGAAGCCCTGCTTGTGGTGATATGGTTTCAGTTTATATTAAAGTTGATAAAGAAACTCAAAAAATTGTTGATATAAAATTTAAATCTTTTGGTTGTGCATCAAACATAGCAACAGCATCTATTGTTACCGAAATGGTAAAAGGGAAGACACTAGATGAGGCAAAGAAAATAACTTGGAAGGAAGTTGTTGATGAATTAGGTGGTCTTCCACCAGTTAAAATTCACTGTTCAATTCTTGCAGTTGATGCACTTCAAGCAGCAATAACAAACTATGAAGAAAAAATGGGGATTCAAAAAGAAAAAGTTCCAACTGATGAAAATTTAATAAGAAAAAGATTAAGGCATGTTATTGACCCAAATACAGGAAAAGAAATTATTGGTTCAGGAGTTGTCAGGTCGATTGAAATAAAAGATGGCATAATTAATATTGAATTAAATATGAGTGAATTAAATCAATTTGCAAATTCAATAAAAGAAGAAATTCAAGAAAAATTAAAATATAGATGGGATGTAAAGGAGGTTAATGTAAAGTTTTTAGAATAGACATGTTAGATGTTATTTTAGCAACAAACTTAAAAGAAAAATTACTAGATATCTTAGAAGAAGTTGAAAAGGGAAAATCTTATTTAATTGTTAAAAGAGGTAAACCATCTGGAGTTCTACTTAATGTCGAATTTTATGAGAGTTTAGTTGAAACAGTGGATCTTCTAAAAGATAAAGAATTTTTAAAAGAGTATCTTAAGATTGAAGAAGATTAAACTTCTTTTAGACAACTTTTATCTTCTCAATGAAGAAGTTTATAAAAATGGAAAAATTATTTTATCAAAAAAAACTGAATTTAATTATCCAAGATTTTCCTTTATAATTCTTTCGGCAAGAAAATTTGATAAAGAAAAAATAATAAATATTTTAAATTCATTTAATCAAAAAGAAATTTATGAATATGTTTTTATTGTTGGAAAAGATGAAGATAAAGATTGGTTATTAAAGAATTTAAATTTATTAAATGGAAAAGTAATTTTAAATCCAAATCCACAAGATGTTCTTTATACATCAATCAAACTCTCAATCAGAGCAATAAGTGAAAAAGTTGATTATATATGCTTTCATTTTTCTATCTTATCAAACATAAAAAGAGAAACTGTAAAGTATCTTATTGATAAAGTTATAAAAAGTGATAAGGAAATTTTTATTCCTACTTATAATTCAAAAAGAGGTCATCCAATAATATTTAAAAAAGAGATGAAAAAAATTTTATTTGATTTGAGAAAAGAAAAAGGGCTTCCATATATTTTAAAAAAATACAAAGATAAAATTGAGGAAATTGAAGTAGGTGATTCAGGAGTTCTAAAATGAGAGTTGCAACATGGAATATAAATTCAATTAAATTAAGAATTGATTATTTATTAAAATTAATCAATGATTATCAAATTGACATTATTTGTCTTCAAGAGACAAAAATAAGTGATGAAAATTTTCCAATTGATGTTTTTAATAGAGAGAATCTTTTTGTTTCTTTTTCAGGTGAAGGTGGAAAAAATGGAGTTGCAATAATTTCAAAAACAAGACCAAAATTTGAAAGAATAGGTTTTCTTGATGGAGAAGAAGACATAGAAAGAAGGTTAATAGGAATTAAAATAGATGATAAATATTTTATTAGTGTATATGTTCCTCTCGGTGGACCAAAATCTTCAGAAAGGTTTTTCTATAAATTAAGATTTTTCGATAGATTAAAAAAATATTTTAATAGATTTCACAAAAAGGATGAAAAGATTTTTTTATGTGGAGATTTTAATGTTGCCCTTGAAGATTTTGATGTATATGACCCTCAAGAATTAGAAGGTGAAATTGGTTTTATGATTGAAGAAAAAGAAAAACTTAAAGAATTTTTATCTTGGGGATTTCATGACTCATATAGAACCCTTAACCCAGATAAAAAAGAATTTTCTTGGTGGGATTACAGATGGAATTCATATGAAAAGAATAAAGGTATGAGATTAGATTATATTTTTATCACAGAGCCTCTTATTAAAACTTTAAAACAATCTATTATAGTAAAAGATTATAGAGAACTCGAAAAACCATCAGACCATATCCCAGTTATAGTTGAGATAAATGAGTAAAATTTTATTGATTTATTAAATTATTTTCAACATCTGGATAAATTAAATCAATTTCTTTTTGTAAATCAATTGTATATTTTAAGGTAGTTACAATTTTTGGGTAAGTTATTATTTCATCAAAAGAAAGATATCTTTCTTTTTTATCTTTAAGCCACTTATTTAAAACCTGATATCCACATATCATATACTCATAAACATCTTTTTCAATATTTCTAAAATATTGAGTTTCATTCATGTAAACTCTTTTTTCATTTTCATCATATTTTACAAATTTAACAAGATTATTTCCTTCAACTTCAAATTTTGAAATAGGATTATTTAATTTATCTGATTTCAAAAGGTTAAGTTCAACTAATTCTTTTCCTAATTCACCAATCTTTTTTAAAATCTCATAATTTTTTGTAAATGGAACTTTTGGAAAATCAACTTTTAAAAACTCTTTGTGTTTTTCTCTATAAACATTTGAATATAAAATACCATAAATATAATATAAAATTTCTTCAGGAGACACATCTTTATTATATACATTTTTAAGCATTTCAATAATTTCATTTTTTATATTTGAAACTTTCTTTTTTACCTCACACTCTTTTATAAACATATAATTTTTATCTAATGAAGGGTAGAGATAGAGAGGAAATATAGATTCTTGAGTTTATTATCTGAACGAATTACTCCATCAGAAATTATTAATTTTGTAATAAAAAAAATAATTACAAGGTTTATTAGGCAACATTTGTCTTCTTGTAATTAACCCTAAATTTTCTCTCATCATGTGTTGCATAACTTCTTTTCTTGTTCTCCAAACAACAGAATCATGTTAAAAAATCCATCTTATATCAAAAGGTCTATATAAAATTTTTGTAAAATAACTATTAATAAAATCTTCATTTAATTTATACATGTCTTCTCTTGCTTTTGAAATTTTCCATGCATAATTTTTAGTTAATTTTAAATCTTCTCTTAACAATTCATCTAAATAATTTTTATCTCTAAATATATTTATTCTCATTTTAATTTATTCAAATCAAAATCAATAACAAAATCATCTCTTGCAGTAATAATACCAGTTGAATAAATATTTAAAATATCAATTATTTTAATAAACTTATCATAAAGCTCTATTTCTTTTTCTTCTCTTAGAATAAAAAGAAAAATTCCTCTTTTGATTTAATCTCAAAAATTTACAAGTTTTTATATTATTCTCATTTAAAAATTTATATTTCTCTTCACTTAATCCTTATAAATCAGAATAATAAACTTTCTATTCTACTTTAGAATTTTTATATTTAATGAAAATTGAAATTACCACTCCTTGTTTTATATCAAAAACATTTAGGAATACAAAAAACAACAAATGTCGTTAATAGAAACTATTAATAAAAAAATGAAGTTTGAGTTTTATTCAGATTATAAAAAATGTTATAATTTGATAACTGAATTTTTGAAATAAATTAAATTTATAGTATAATAAAAATCTATGAATTTTATTAAGGAGGATATATAGAATGGCAAGAAGATGCGATATTTGTGGAAAAGGACCAATGAGTGGAAACACTGTTTCACACTCAAATAGAAAAACAAGAAGAGTTTGGAAACCTAATTTACATAAAGTTCAAAGAGTTGTCAGTGGAAAACTTCTTAAACTTAATGTTTGCTCAAAATGCTATAAAAAACTTGATGAACTCATAGCGACTCGCTTATAACAAGAATAAGACCTTCATCAAAATCAACTTCCCCCTTTTTATCTATAAATTCATTACTTAATGTTTCTGAACTTCCAAGATAAATATTTTTTCCATTTAATTCATATTTTAAATTTCTTATTTTTAAGTTTTTGATTTCAAAAGTCAAAGGATAAAAAGAAACAATACCTTTTTCTTTTCTTTGAAACTTATATTTTTTATCAATTAAAAAAATATAAAAAGGAGGGTGAAAAATTAAACCTTTTGCACCCTCCTTATAAATCTTTAATAAAAGAGAAATATTAAAAAGAGTGTGGTCTAATCTATCTCCTATTGCTCCCCAAAATTCAATTTCTTTAAAATCTCTTTCAATTAAATAATCAACTGCAAGTTCAGAATCACTTTTGTTTTTCTCTTTAGGAAAGGTAATTTTATTTTCAAATTCAATATGATTTATTGAATCAAGATCACCTATAATTAAATCTGGTTTAATATTTAGTTTAATTGAATTTAAATAACCACCATTACAAGAAATTATGAATGTTCTATTTTCTAACCTCTTTTTGTATTCATCTAAATCATAAGAGAGAGTTCCATTTAAAATAATAACTGCTCTTTTTAAATTTTCCAAATCTCTTTTCTTCTCCTTAGTATGTATATTACTAGAATTGCAACAATAGTTCCAGGAATAAGATGAGATAAAATGTATGAAGCAACATAAAAATGAACATTCATTCCCTTTGGAGCAAATTGAGTAAAATATAAAATTCCTGAAATATAATGAAATATAAATCTTCCAAAGGCACCGATAATTATTCCAATTATCCAATATTTATTTTTAAAGATATTAAAACCAGAAAAACCAAGAGCCATGTGAGCAAATGGATAATCTAGCAAAAGTTGAAAAGGGTGAATTACAAAATAATCGGTTATTAAAAGAAGAAAACCAACAATTGCTCCTAATATTAATCCATTTTTTATTCCTCTTTTTAAAGAGATAAAGAAAACTGGTATCATATCAAGTCCAATATTTCCACCTTGTGGCATCTGAAAGAAAATTTTGCTCAAATATGCAAGAAGTAAACTTAATGCACTAAGTATCCCTATTTCTGTAATTTCGCTTATTGTTAAAAATTTACTTTTCATTTTTATGCTGTTTGTTTTAAAATTTCAACCAATCTTTCGCCAGCAAGTTTAAAAACAATAATTGAGATGATAATTTCAGGAGCAATATAGGAAATATTATAGACAAATGAATAATATGCTGGATTCCAACCTTGAGGTGAATATTGAGAGAAATATATTATACCTGAAATAAAATGCATCAAAAATCTTCCAAGAAGTCCAACTATGATACCTAAAATTTTATTTTTAAAAAATCCACATAGTCCAATTAAACCAAAAGCAATTGGATAATCAAGTAAAAGTTGAATTGGATGAACAACATAAGGACCAATAATCAATTGTATTAAGCCATGAATTATTCCAACTGTTAAACCGACTTTTCCACCATATCTAAACGCAATTATCATAATTGGAACAAGAGATGCAGCAGTTACAGAACCACCCTGAGCCCAAAAACCAGAAATTTTAATTTCAGAAAGTATTGTTGATAATGCTAGTGCAAGACCAATCTCTGCAATTTGTCTTGATGTTAATTTTTCTTTTCTTCTTAAAACAATTCCCAAAAAAAGAGCAGATAAAATAATCATTACAATCATTATGATTGTGTGGACAGTAGGATTTGAGAAAAATTCATTGAATGCTTCAAAAAAGTTTTGCATCTTTTGCCTCCCTTTTTAAAATTTTAGCCAAGGGAAGCGGGGGAAATGTTTAGCACTTCCTCCGCTGGCATTACCCAGTTCAGGTTCAAAGGGTTGGGAAAGATATACTCTTTCCCTCTCAGCCGCCCAAACAAAGCAGCACCCCTGGCCTAGTATAATTATATCAATTAAATTTTCCTTGACAATATATAAAGTTAAAATATAATGAAAATATAAAATTTCATAAATTAAAGGAGGATTGAGCAATGAGAAAGAATCCACCTGAAAAGGTTACGGAAGATAAGATTTGTTTTGATGTTTCTGAAATAGAACCAATCTTGTCTGGACCTTCGCTTCATCTTAAACCATGGACACCAAAAGCAATAAAACTGTCAACTGGTGAAATGATGCTTATAAGAGAAGCAAAGTTAGAAGAGGCACCAACACTACTAAATTACCTTAGAAAGTTTTTAGATATAGATCATGATTTTTATGATATTGTTGGTGCAAGAGTTTATGCAGAGGTTCTTGGTTGGTATAGAAATAGGTTAAAAGATCCATACACTCTTCTTGGAATAATTGATGGAAAAGTTGTTGGTTTTGCAAATGGAAGACTATTTAATAAAGATATCAATATTTCACTACATACAATGGCATTCAGAAGAGGAGGAAAAATTGGTGCTGTAATGTATTATGCAAAAACTTGGTATGCTTTTGAAATCTTAGGAAACAAAGAATTTTGGGCAACATATGAGAGTTACAATGGATGGAAGAGATGGGGTATAGGCATGGCACAACCATCATACCCTTGGCCAGAATATCAACATGAACTTGGTGGAGCAAGAGTTTACTATGTAACTAAAGAATATTGGGATGCAGTTGTTAAAAATTATATTAGAGATATGGTTGGTGCAGATTTTGAAGAAGCAACTGAAGAATTAATCAAAAAGAACGAAAATATTTACATGCCAGAGACTCTCGAAGAGTAAATTTTAGGTTTTTATCGTTTTTCCCCCCTTTTCAAAAAGGGGGCTTTTTTATTTTTATCAACTTAAAATGTTATAATAAAACAATGAAAGGAATTAGGCCAGAGAAACTTAAAAAGATGGTAAAAGAAGAAGTTTCTCTTATTTTAAGAGAAAAGATACAGGATCCAAGAATTAGAGAAAAATATTTAACTGTTACAGATGTTGAATTTTCAGCAGATCTTAAACATGTTAATATATATATTTATGTTCATAATAAAGAAGAAAAAGAGTTAGTTTTTGCTGGATTAAAATCAGCATCGAAATTTGTTCAAGAAGAAATTGGAAAACATTTAAAGTTAAGATACACTCCAATTGTTCACTTCAAAGAAGATGAAACGCTTGATAGAGGAATGAAGGTTATTGAAATTCTAAACAAATTAAAAGATGAAAAAAGTAATAGAGACAATAAAGAATCATAAGAGATTCTTACTTATTTCTCATGAAAATCCAGATGGAGATGCTGTAGGGTCTGTTTTAGGTTTATATTTTGGTTTAAAAAAATTGAAAAAATTTGTAGTTCCAGTATTACCAGATCCTGTACCTAAAATTTATTCATTTTTAAAAGGTTCTGATCAGATAAAACAAGATTTTGATTTAGATGAAATTGAAGCAGCAATTGTTCTTGATTGTGCAGATATTGGAAGAGTAGAAAATCTTAAAAAAAAGTTAACAAAAATTCCTAAAAAAATAAACATTGACCATCACCCCTCAAATTTTTCTTTTGGAGAAATAAATTACATTGATCCAAAGTCATCTTCAACATCTGAACTTGTTTTAAAAATATTAAATAAATTGAATATCAAAATTGATAAAGATATATCTTATGCACTTTATACAGGTTTAATGACAGATACAGGTGGATTTAGATTTGCAAATACAAATTTAAACACATTTAAAGCAGCAACTTTTCTTGTTAAAAATGGAGCAAATCCCTTTTATATATCAGAAATGGTTTATAGTATGAAGCCTTTAAAGGCACTTAAACTTCTTGGAAGGGCACTTGAGAAACTTAAAAAGGAAAATGGAATAATATTTTCTATTCTTACTCTTGATGATTTTAAAAAATTTGATGCAGAAGAAGAAGATGCAGAGGGTGTTGTTGAATTTTTAAATAAATCAAATGAAGCAAATATTGCTATTTTATTTAAACAAAAAAATAATGGATTTTATAAAGTTAGTTTAAGAAGCAAAGGAGATATTGATGTAAAAGATATTGCAATAAAATTTGGTGGGGGAGGACATATGAATGCAGCAGGTTTTGATATAAAAGAAAATCCAAAGAGTGTACTCGAAAAAATTTTATTGGAGTTAAAAAATAGATGAAAGATTTTTATTGTGGAATTATTAATTCCTTTAAACCACCAGGTATAACATCTTTTCAATTTATGAATACTATTAAAAAAATATGCAAATTTAAAAAAGTCGGTCATGGGGGGATTTTAGATTTTATGGCACAAGGAGTTCTGCCTATTCTTGTTGGAGAAGCAACAAAATTAACACCACTTCTATTTTTATTACCAAAAGAATATGAGGGAGAGATAACCTTTGGAATTAAAACAGATACTGATGATATCTGGGGAAATATTTTAGAAAAAAAAGATTCATCATTTGTAAACCTGAAATTGATAGAAAAAGTAAAGGATGAATTTATTGGAAGGCTTACACAATTACCTCCTCAATTTTCTGCAAAAAGAGTTTCAGGTCATAGAGCATATGAACTTGCAAGGAAAGGAGAGATTGTTGATTTAAAAGAGAGAAAAGTAGAAATATATCAATTTGAAATTATAGATTTTATGGATGGTAATTTTCCAAAATTAAAATTTAAAGTTCTTTGTTCATCAGGAACCTATATGAGAAGTATAGCAAGAGATATTGGTGAGAAACTAGGGACTTTTGGAACTTTATCATATTTAATAAGAACGGCAGTTGGTAAACTTGAGGCAAAAGAAAGTTATCATCTTGATGAAATTGAAGAATTGGTTTTGAATAACAATTTAAATGATTTAATAATTTCTATAAGTAATTTTCTTGATTTTATTCCAAAGGTTCAACTTCCACAGAAAAAATTAGCATTATTTAAGAATGGTTCTCAAATAAAATATGAACACCCTTTTTTAAGAGGTGGTTATATTTTAGTTATAGATGGAAATCAAGAAGCAGTAGGAATTGGTAAATATATTGAAGAAACAGGAATATTAAAACCAGTTAGAATTTTAAACACAAATGAAGATATTTGGTGATTTCGAAAAGATAAAAGAGCCGATTATAATATCAATCGGAACTTATGATGCAGTTCATTTAGGACATTTAGAAATAATTAATAGAATGAAAAATCTCAATTTAAAAACTTGTATTGTTTCATTTTATCCTCCGCCTTTTATATTTTTTGGTTTAGAAGAAAAAGTTTTGTTTACAATTGAAGAAAAAATAGAAATTTTTAAAGATTTAGGAATAGATTATTTATTTTTTATTGAGTTTAATGAATATATTAAAAATTTAACTTCAGATGAGTTTATTAAAATTCTTATTTCGAATTTAGATATTAAATGTTTAATTGTTGGAAAATCATTTAAATTTGGAAAAAATAAAGAAGGAGACAGAAAAAAATTAGAGGAATTAAGCAATTTATATGGCTTTAAAATTGAATTGATTGAAGAAAAAAAAGTTGAAAAAGAAAAAATAAGCAGTAGTAAAATTAGAAAGTTAATTAAAATGGGAGAAATTGAGCATGCAAATAGGTTTTTATATAAAAATTATTTTGTTATAGGAAAAAATGAAAACGATCAGTTAATAATTGATCCAATTAAACTTCTGCCACCAGATGGAAAATATTTTGTTAAGATTAATAATGAAAAGAAAGAACAAATAATTGAAATTATAAAGAGAGAAATAGTTATAAGAGAAAATATTTTATCAGAAAAAATTAAAATAGAATTTTTAAACAAAATCAATGAAACTATTTAATTAACAATAAATTTTTGTATAATTTCAATTATAGAAATAATTTTTGTTTTTTAGGAGGAATTTTTATGGATTTAGATAAACTCTATTCACCAAAAGAAGTAGAAAGTGAAATTTACAAATTCTGGTTAGATGAAAACATTTTTTATTCTAATAATAATAGCGATAAAAACCCATACTCAATAGTTATGCCTCCTCCAAATGTAACAGGATCACTTCATTTAGGCCATGCATTTAACTTAACACTTCAAGATATAATGATAAGATTCAAGAAGATGAAGGGGTTTGAGGTTTTGTGGATACCAGGAGTTGATCATGCAGGAATTGCAACTCAACTCATGGTGGAAAATGATTTGATTAAAGATGGAATTACAAAAGAAGAATTAGGAAGAGAAAAATTTCTTCAAAAAGTTTGGGAGTGGAAAGAAAAATATGGAAACAAAATAGTTGAACAACAGAAAAGGTTAGGTATATATGCAGATTGGTCAAGACATCGATTCACAATGGATCCAGAGTATCAGAGAGCAGTACTTAGGGTATTTATTACACTTTATAATGAAGGGTTAATTTATCAAGGTGAATATATGATAAATTGGTGTCCAGTTTGTAAAACTTCTCTTTCAGATCTTGAGGTTGAACACATTGAAGAAAAAACAAATCTTTATTTTATAAAATATCCATTTAAAGACTCTAATGACTTTATTGTTGTTGCAACAACAAGACCTGAAACAATGCTTGGAGACACTGCTGTTGCAGTAAATTCTAAAGATAAGAGATATAAAAATTTAGTTGGAAAAATTTTAATTTTACCAATAGTTGGAAGAGAAATTCCATTAATTGAGGATGAAGTTGTTGATATGGAGTTTGGAACAGGTGCTGTTAAGGTAACTCCTGCACATGATCCATTAGATTATGAAATTGGTTTAAGACACAATTTAGAAAAAATAAATATTTTAACAGAAGATGGAAAGATAAATGAAAATGGTGGTAAATTTGCTAACCTTTCAAGGTTTGAAGCAAGAGAAAAAATTATTAATGAATTAAAAGAAAAAGGGTATCTTGTTGAAATAAAAGATTATATTCATACTGTTGGAATTCATGATAGATGTAAAAATTTAATTGAGCCATACATATCAAAACAGTGGTTTGTTAAAATGAAGCCCCTAGCAGAAGAGGGAATTAAAGCAGTAAGAGATGGAAGAGTAAAAATTATTCCTGAAAGATGGCAAAAAGTTTATGAAGATTGGCTTATAAATATTAAGGATTGGTGTATTTCAAGACAAATATGGTGGGGGCACAGAATTCCAGTTTATTATTGCAGGAGTTGTAACAAAAAATTTACAAGTGAAGATGAAATACAAATATGTCCTGATTGTGGTGGAGAAGTTGAAAGAGATAATGATGTTCTTGATACATGGTTCTCTTCAGGTTTATGGCCCTTTGCAACTCTTGGATGGCCAGAAAAAACAAAAGACCTTGAATTTTATTATCCAACATCACTTCTTGTAACAGGATATGATATTCTATTTTTCTGGGTTGCAAGAATGGTTATGTTTGGATTTTACTTTATGAAAAAAGAACCATTTAAACATGTACTAATACATGGTCTTATAAGGGATGAAAAGGGAAGAAAGATGAGTAAAACTATTGGAAATGTTATTGATCCTATTGAACTTATTAATGAGTATGGCGCAGATGCAACAAGATTTACTTTTTCTCAACTTTTCACACTTGGTGGTCAAGATGTTAACCTTTCAATAGGAAGAATTAAATTTTCAAGAAATTTCATGAATAAAATTTGGAACTCAGGAAGATTTGTAATAAATTTCCTTAAAGATTTTAATCCAGATGAAAAAATTGAACTTTCATTACAAAAAGAAGATAAGTGGATTTTTTCAAGATTGCATGAAGTTTCAGAACTTGCAAATAAATTTATAGATAGTTATGAATTTGGAGAGATAACAAGAATTTTATATGAATTTTATTGGCATGAATTTTGTGATTGGTATATTGAACTCTCAAAATTTAGAAATGATAAAACAAATAAATATGTTTTATTTACTGTTTTTGTAAATTCTCTTAAACTTTTCCATCCTCTTATCCCTTTTATAACTGAAAAACTCTATAAGATTTTATTACCTCATGAAAAGACAATTGTTCATTCAAAATATCCTAATAAAGAAGATTTTATATTTGATGATAAATCAATTGAAGAATTTAAAATTTTTATGGAGATAAATAAAAGTATAAGGAATTTAAAGAGTGTTTTAAATATACCATTAAAGAAAAAAGAAAAAGTTTATATAAGATTTGATAATGAATTTCTTAACTATTGGAAAAATTATATAGAGAAATTATCTTATTGCGAGATTTTAAATAAGGATGAGGAGGATTTAAAAAGTATAAAAGACATCGCTCTTGGAGCAGAAATTATTCTTTATATTGAAAAAGAGTATCCAATTGAAGAAAGAATTAAAATTATGGAAAAAGAGATTGCGTCACTCAAAAAAGATATATCTTCATTAAAGAGTAGATTGAGCAATAAAGATTTTCTTGAAAAAGCACCTCTTGATGTTATAGATGAGACCAAAGAAAAATTAAATGAAAACGAGAATAGATTAAAACTCCTTTCAATGCATATAGATGAATTGAAAAGTTAAATGTTTACTTATTTTGAAGCACTTGAATTTTTGGGAAAAAGAGAGAGAAGAGGAATAAAGCCAGGTTTAGAGAGAATAGAAAGATTACTTAAATCTTTAGGAAATCCTCATTTAAACAAAAAAATAATTCATATTGCAGGAACAAAAGGTAAAGGATCAACTGCAGTTTTTGTCACTAATTTACTTATGGCACATGGTTTTAAAGTTGGATTATATACATCACCACATCTTCAATGTTTCAGAGAAAGAATCTCAATAGATAAAAAATTGATTGATTCAAAATATTTTGGTGAAAATATTTTTATTATAAAAAAAATTTATGAAAATACCCCAATTTTCAAAGAAATAGGTGAACCAACACTTTTTGAAATTTTAACCGCTTTAGCATTTAAATATTTTGATGAGAATAATGTTGATTTTATAGTTCTTGAGGTTGGACTTGGTGGAAGATTGGATGCAACAAATATAATTGAAAGCCCTTTAGTTTCTATAATAACCACAATAGATTATGACCATACAGAAATTCTTGGAAACACAATAAGAGAAATTGCTTTTGAAAAAGCAGGAATAATTAAAGAAAAATCTCCACTTGTTGTTTCAAAACAAAGAGATGAAGCAATGGAAGTTATAATAAATAGAGCAAAGGAATTAAACTCGAATGTTTTCATTGAAAGAAAAGATTTCACAACTTATGATATTAATTTTCTTAAAGATAAGACAATTTATTCATATAAATCTGATAAAAATGTTTTTGAGAATTTAGAATTAAAACTTCTTGGTAGATATCAAGTTTCAAATTCATCATTAGCAATAAAATCAATAGAGATAATTGAAGAAAAGGGAATAATTAATATAGATGAAAAAAAATTAAGGAAGGGTTTATTTGAAAGTTTTATTGCAGGAAGAGGGGAAATTATTGAAAAATTTGGAAAAACATTTATAATAGATGGTTCTCACAATGTTGTTTCAATTTCTGAAATAAAAGAGTTTATAAAAACATATTTTGATTATGGTAAAATAAATTTGATTTTTGGTGTGTTGGGAGATAAAGATATCGAAGGAATTTTTAGAGTATTGATACCAATAATCGACAAAGTTATTTTAACTGCTCCAGAAGGAGCAAAAGAAAGAAGAGTATCTCCTTTTAAGTTAAATGATATTTATAAAAAATTAAATCCTAATGGAAAAAGTTTGATAACAAAAAATTTAAGAGAAGCATTTGAAGAATCTTTTAAATTTTTTGACAATAAACCGATCCTTGTCACTGGTTCATTTTATGTTGCAGGTGAATTTAGAACTCTTTTAAATAGATACAATAATTATTAGGAGGTGTCTTTGGGAGAAGTTGTTGGAGATATTTTTGAACCATTAGTAAAATATACAACTTATTTTTATCTTGTTCTTATTCTTTTAAATTTACTTCTTGCTTATTGGGCATTCCAAGATTCTAAAAAGAGAGGATTTGGTCCATATCTTTGGTTAATTTTGATTTTATTTGGTGGAGTTATTTTTCCTTTTATTTATAAAACATTCGCAAATCCATCTTGGATATTTCATATTCTCTCAATTCCAATTGGCGGATTGATTCCACTTCTAATATATCTATTAATAAGGCCACCATGGACAAAAGAAGAACTTGAAATTGACAAACTTGAAAGAGAAACTTTACAACTTGAAAGAGAGTATTGGGCTCATCTTCTTTCAAGAGAAAAGGCTAAATGTCCAAATTGTGGAGCACCTATAAGAGAAAATTTTCTTATTTGCCCCTATTGTAAAACAAAATTAAAAAAAGAGTGCACTTTTTGTGGAAAGCCAATTGAAATTGATTGGGATGTTTGTCCTTATTGTGGGCATGAACAGAGAAAGAAGGAGGAAAAGATTGAATGAAGGTTTTAACATTTAAAAAAGGAGGGGTTCATCCAGAAGAATCAAAATTTACAAAAGATAAAAAAATTGAGGAATTTTTTGATGTTGAAGAAGTTATAATACCACTTCATCAACATACTGGAGCACCTAATGAACCACTTGTTAAACAGGGTGATTATGTTAAAGTTGGACAAAAAATAGGTGATTCAAAAGCAAAAGTTTATGCTCCAGTTCACTCATCAGTATCAGGAGAAGTTAAAAGTATTGAAAATGTTATTTTACCAACTGGAAGATCTTCTCTTGCAATAAGAATTAAAAATGATTTTAAAGAAGAAAAGAGCTATGAACCAAGAGAACTATCTAAAATTGAATCACTTTCAAGAGAAGAATTTTTGGATCTTATTAAAGAAGCAGGTATTGTTGGAATGGGTGGTGCAGCATTTCCAACTCACATAAAGTTATCTCCTCCACCTGATAAAAAAATTGAATATTTAATTATAAATGGTGCTGAATGTGAACCATTTTTGACTTGTGACTATAGATTAATGGTTGAAGAGAGTGAAGGAATTGTTAAAGGTATTGAAATTTTGAAAAAAATTATCAATCCTCAAAAAATATTAATAGGAATAGAAGATAATAAAACTGAAGCAGCAGATGAACTAAATAAATTCATTAAAGCAAGAAATTTAAATGGTTCAACAGAAATAGTTATTTTAAAAACAAAGTATCCCCAAGGTTCAGAAAAGCATCTAATTAAGGCAATTTTGGGAAAAGAGGTTCCTTCTGGTGGTTTACCTTTTGATGTTGGATGTATTGTGCAAAATGTTCAAACTGTTTTTGCAATAAAAGAAGCAATTTATGATGGTAAACCTTCAATAGATAGAGTTTTAACTGTAAGTGGTTCAGGTGTTAAAGAACAAAAAAACTTAAGAGTGAAAATTGGTACTATTTCAGAAGATATTATCAAATATTGCGGTGGAGCAATTGAGAATCTCAAAAAAATAATTTTTGGTGGTCCAATGATGGGGTTTTCATCTTATACTCTGAATATTCCCATTACAAAAGGAACTTCAGGAATTCTTCTTTTTACAGATAAAGAGGTTAAAGAATATGAAGAATACCCATGTATAAGATGCGGAAGATGTGCTGATGCATGTCCAATGTATCTTATGCCTATGCTTATAGATGCTTATTCAAGAATTGATGTTTTTGAAAAGGCAAAATTTTATGGTGCATTGGATTGTATAGAGTGTGGAACATGTGCTTATGTTTGTCCATCAAAAAGACATCTTGTTCAAAGTATTAGATTTACAAAAGGTGAACTATTAAAGAAGAAATAAAAAGGAGGAGAAAATGGCTGAATATAAAGTAATTGTTTCTTCTTCACCACATATAAAAGATACATTAACTGTTTCTAAAATTATGAAGATGGTTTTTTTTGCTCTTCTTCCCGCAGCAATTTGGGGGGTTTACTCATTTGGAATTCAAGCGCTTTTTATTATATTAACAAGTATAATAACAGCAGTTATTTCAGAATATCTTTATGAAGTTATTACAAAACAAAAAATTACAATTGGAGACTGGAGTGCTGCTGTAACAGGTTTGCTTCTTGGAATGATAACTTCACCTTTTACTCCATTATGGATAATCGCAATTGGTTCTGCATGTGCAATTATTATTGCAAAACAACTTTTTGGTGGAATTGGTTCAAATTTTATAAATCCAGCACTTTTTGGAAGAGCAGTTATATTTTTATCATGGACAGGAATTTTAAATAAATGGATTGACCCTCAATATAACTTTTTTAAAGTTTTATATAGAACAGGAACTAACCAAATCATTACATCAGCAACTCCACTGGACCTTTTCAGATCTGGTCAACTAAAAATCTCCTCAAATTTATATTTTGACCTCTTTTTTGGAAGAATTGGAGGATCAATTGGTGAGACATCAAAATTTTTACTTATTCTTGGATTTATTGTTTTAATTTTAATTAGAAGAGATATCATTGATATAAAAATTCCAGTTTCAATTATTCTTACAGTTGCACTTTTATCAATTCTTTTCAGACAAGATCCACTTTTTCATATATTATCAGGAGGTTTGATTATTGGTGCATTTTTTATGGCAACTGATTATGTTACAAGTCCAATTACAAATTTAGGAAAGCTAATTTATGGAATTGGTATTGGTGCTTTAACTTTTGTGATAAGAAATTGGGGAATTTATCCAGAAGGTGTTTCTTTTGCAATTCTTTCTATGAATGTTGTTACTCCTTTTCTTGATCAATTAAAACCAAGAATTTTTGGAACTGGAGGAAAGAAATGAATAAAATAATAAAATCTGGTATAACTGTTTTTATAATAGCAACAATTGGTGCTGTTTTACTATCTTGGGTTTATTCTTTTACATCTCCAAAAATTGAAGAACAAAAGTATGAAACAATTAAAAGCGCTATAAGTGAAATTTTTCCAGATCTCGATAATTTTGAATCTATTTCTGATTATTCTAATAAAGATATCGGTGGTGGAATTAATATAATAGATGTTTACAAAGTTAATTTAAAAGATGGAAATTTAGGTTATATTATTAGAGCAAAATTTTCTGGATATGGTGGAAAAATTGAATCTCTTTTTGGATATGAAGGAGAAAAATGTAAAGGTATATATGTTTTAGAACACAGTGAAACTCCGGGGCTTGGTGCAAAAATTGCTGAAAATTCATTTAGGAATCAGTTTGTGAATAAAAATTTAAAAGACCCATTTAAAGTAAAAAGTGATGTTAATGCAATCTCTGGTGCCACAATTTCATCAAATGCAGTAGCTCTTGCAATTAAAAAGATTGGTGTGTTTTATCTTGAAAATGTAAAAGGGAGGAAATAGATGAAGAGGAACTTAATAAAAGAGTTTACAAAGGGTTTAACAAGAGAAAATCCAATACTAATTTTAATGTTAGGACTCTGTTCTGTTCTTGCAGTATCAACTGATGTCGCAAATGGGATTGGAATGAGTTTAGGGTTTAGTTTTGTTTTAATAATAGCAGAAATTCTTTCCTCAGCATTTAGAAAAATAATTCCAAATGAAGTAAGAATTCCAATTTTTTTAATCTTTATTGCCGTTCCCACAACAATAGTTGATCTTATAATGAAGGCATATTTTCCACCTCTATCAAAATCTATGGGTGTTTTTATTCCTTTAATTGTTGTTAATTGTATAGTTTTAGGAAGAGTCGAAGCTTTTTCTTCTAAAAGAATTCTTTCTGAAACATTAATGGATTCGTTAGGAATGGCCTTTGGATATTCATGGGTTATTATTCTTTTAAGCGCAATCAGAGAAATTTTAGGAAAAGGAACATTTCTTGGAAAAGAAGTGTTTTCTAAAAATTTTGAACCAATGGCTATTCTCTCATTTCCACCTGGAGGATTTTTCTTGATTGCTATTTTTATTGCAGTTTTAAATGGAATTTTAAAAAGGAGGGAATAGATGTTAAGTAACTTACTCAAAATAATAATTGCTGCAACAATTGTTGATAATATGGTTTTTATAAGATATCTTGCTCTTTGCTCTTATGTTGGAATAACAAGTTCAATTGATGCATCTATTGGTATGACTTTTGCTGTAATTTTTGTTCAAACTCTTGCTACTGCAATTACTTGGATTATTTTCCATTTCTTTATGAAAGGATTAGAATATCTTCAAATAATTGTATTTATTTTCACAATTGCATCTCTTGTTCAACTTGTTGAAATTTATTTAAAGAAAAATGTTCCATCATTATATAAAGCAATGGGAATCTATCTTCCACTTATCACAACAAACTGTATGATTCTTGCAGTAACACTTATAAATATTGATAAAAATTATAATTTTATAGAAAGTTTAGTTTATGCAATAGGTTCTGCTTTAGGATATGGAATTGCTCTATTAATTCTTGCTGGTATTAGAGAAAGGTTAAGGATTTCAAATGTTCCAAAATTTTTCAGAGGATTTCCACTTGTTTTTGCTTCTATGGCTCTTATTGCAATTGCCTTTTTGGGATTCAAAGGTCTAATTAAATAGGAGGAATAGTTTATGAATTTAATTTTAAAATCAGCTATTATAATGGGTGGCATATCAATTATTTTTGGAATTTTACTATCTTTTTTTAATAAAATTTTTGAGGTTAAAGTTGATGAAAAAGTTGCTAAGATTCACTCTCTTCTTGCAGGTGCAAATTGTGGTGCTTGTGGTTTTCCTGGATGTGAAGCATTTGCAAACGCTTTAGTAAATGATGGTGTTGATCCTACAAAATGTAAAGTCACAAATGGAGAAAGTATGAGTAAAATTCTTGAATTACTTGGAAAAAATCCTTTAAACATCGAAAAAGAGAAACCAGTTTTAAAATGTGTTGGTGATATTTTTACTGAGATAAAAAGAGCAAATTATATTGGAATTGAAGATTGTAGAGAAGTTCAATTTGCATTTAATGGAGATAAAAGTTGCGATTACGGTTGTGTTGGATTGGGAACTTGCGAAAGAGCATGTCCTTTTGATGCAATAAAAATGAAAGATGGACTTCCAGAATTTGATTATGAAAAGTGTACTGGTTGTGGAATATGTGCTAAAGTTTGTCCTAGAAATGTAATTGAAATGGTAAGATGGAGTAAGTATGGAATAATTATGTGTAATAGTACTAAAAAAGGTATAGATGTTAGAAAAGAGTGTAAAAGAGGTTGTATAAAATGTGGAATTTGCATTAAAGTCTGTCCAACAAAAGCTATTTCATGGGGAGAAAAAGGGTTACCAAATATTGATGTGAATTTGTGTAATCTCTGTAACTTATGTGTTGAAAAATGTCCAACTCATGTTATAAAGATACAAATAGGAGAGGTAATACTTGAGGTTGTGGAGGAAAAAGCAGGGGTTTGAAATCTAACAAATTTATTTACAAAAAATTTATGTTAATTTATAATGAAAATGTGAAGAAAATAATAATATTTTTAATTTTATTAAATTTAATAATTTTCATTCCTAGAGTTACTTTTTCAGAGGTCAAAGGTTATAAAAAATTAATAACAATAAAAGAAAATAGCGGGTTAATAAGAAATCCCAATTTTTTAGAACTTATAATAGAAGATGATAATTTAAAAAAAGATTCTAATATAATTTTAATTGATACCAAAACAAACAAAGAAATACCTATATTGATTTTGAATCAGGAAGATAAAAAAGTTAAAATAAGGTTTGAATTAAATTTAAATAAAAATGAAGAAAAAAATCTTGAATTTAGATTTGGAACACAAGACAAGAGAACAGATTTAGAAAAAATTTATTTTTCATACCCAAATTTTGTAGGAACTGAATTTTATGGAATCTCTTTTGAAAAAATATATATTGTTGGTCTGAAAGAAAGTGATGTTATAATAACAACCAAAGATAAAGTTCTTTTCGATGGAAAAGTTAAATATGGTCAATTCAAAAGAGTAGATTTATCCTCTCCTCAAGTTTTTTATGTAAAATCAACTGGTCCAATAATGGTTATTACATCTTCTATAGGTGATTTGAACAAAAATGAGCCTCAGGATAAAAGTGATGATGACTTATCATATTTTATAGGAAGTGAAGGAGTTTTTTTAACTCCAAAAAATCTTTTTGTTTCATCTTTTTCAGATAATAATAATATCTATTTAGAAGATGCGAGTGGAAAATTAATATATAAAGGAAAAATTGACAAGTTAAATCCTCTTTCATTTGAATTTAAATATGCATCGGTAATTTTATTTAAATCAGATTTGCCAGTTGCAATTCAATATGGTAGTTTTGATGACTCACATTATTTACCAATTGTTCCCTATAAAGGATCTTTAAATGCTATCTCATATTCAGACCTAACTATTTATTCCCCTTATTATGATACAAATTACAATATCGATTTAGTTAAATCAAAGAAAAACTTTAAAGGTAATATAAAAAAATTAGAAATAAAAGAGTTTCAAACTAATATTGAAGGTTTTAATTTAATTGTTCAAAATCCTTCATATGTCTATACTTTTGGTAGTTCATCAAATTTTGGTGGTGAACAGATTTTATCAATATTAGGAACTCCTCAAGGAAAAGAATTTAATTTTATTACAGGAAAAATTTCAACAAAATATTCAACAGGTCACAAAAGAGTTGTTTATGTTTTAGCATTAGAAAATGATACTGAAATTAATTTACAAGATTTAACAAGCAATAAAAATCAGAAAGTTACTCTTCAAAAAATGTCTATATTCCAATATGATACAGATAAATCCAAATCAAAAATATTGATTAAATCAAATAAAGATATTCTTGTATTTGAATCATCAAATCACTTAAACAGAGAAATATTTTTCAATATTTCACCAATAAAAGATGAATCAATTATTATAAATATTGGAAAAACCGAAGTTATAGGAACATTAGTAACAACACCAACAAAACCAGAAACTCCAACTGGAAAGCCCCCAAAAGTTGAAATTCCTGAGGGAATTTACAACATAATTTTATGGGAAATTATACTTCTTCCTTTAAGATTTAATAATTTTTTAAACAATTTAAAGATTGTTGGAGATCTATTTAAAAATATAGAATTTATAAAAGTTGCTTTACCAAAGTTTTCAATTAAACTTCCAGCATTTTTAGATGAACTTTTACCACCATTTCTTAAAGGATTTAACTTATTTTTATTGGTTGTATTAATTGTTCTTTTGATAATTTTAATTTTCCTACTTTTAAGAAGAGGGAAAGTAGAAAAACCAAAAGTTACTCCTGAAGAGATTGAAGAAATTGAAATACCTGTTATTGGAGAAACAAAAAAGGAAGATAAGTTAAAAGTAAGCTTAGTTCAAGAGAAGCCAGAACAAATTGAAGAAATAAAGATTGAAAAAGAAGAAATAATTGAGATTCCAAAAGAAAAAATCGAAATGGAAGAAATAGAGATAAAAGAAGAATTTGAGCCAAAAGAAGAGATAAAAATGGAAGAAACTATACCTGTAATTCCTATACCAGAAAAACCAAAAGAACTCATACCAAAATTGATAGTAACTGAAAAAGTAATTGACACAACTATTTTAAAAGGCAAAGTTGTCCTTGATAAAAAAGCACTATTAAGAATAATTGAGTTAGATCTATTTCCATTTTTACAAGAAGCATACATTGCTTCTAGTGCAATTACAGACCTACCTCTTAAATATAGAACATCAGATAAGATCAAACCAATCGAATTAACAAAATATGAAGAGAGTATGGCTGAAGACCTTGGTAAAAGAGTTGGCGGTTCAAAAGAAACAGGTGAAGCAATTGCTATTGCTTTAAGATTGAAAATAGATAAATGCATTGTTGGAGAAAAATTTAATAGAATATTTCAAAATATAAATATTTACTCTTTCGAAAAATTGGGGTGATATTATGAAATTTTTAATTGGAGGAATTTCACCTCATCCTCCATTATTAATACCAGAAATTGGTGGTTCAGAGAGAAAATATGTAAAAAAAACTGATGAGAGTTTATTATATCTTGCAGAGAAAATTTTAAAGAAAAACATTGAAACAATAGTTTTTATGTCGCCTCATTCACCTTTTGTTAGAGATGGAATAACAATTTTTTCTGGTGAAACTTTATATGGAGATTTCTCACAATTTGGAGCAAGCGAAGTTTCTTTTGAATATAAAAATGATTTAGAGTTGTTAAATGCTATTGTCGAAAAAGGTAAAGAATTTGGTTTAAAATTTTACAAATTGCCTATCAATTATTCACTTGATCATGGTATCCTTGTTCCTTTATACTACCTTGATAAGTTGAAAAGTTATGAATTTAACATTGTTTGCATGAGTCAACACTTTACACTTGAAAGAGAAGAATTTTATCTTTTTAAAAAAATTTTTGATGATATCGATTTTCAAGATAAAAAAGTTGCATTTATCGCATCTGGAGATATGTCTCATAGATTGCTCTCAACTGGACCATATGGTTATCATCAAAGTGGACCAAAATTTGATAGTTTAGTTGTTGAAGCGATAAAAAATGAAAGTTTCGAAGATTTAATTTCTATACCAGAAGATTTAATAGAAGAGGCAGGTGAATGTGGATATAGATCTATTTTGACTCTTTTCACATTAATGCCTTTTAATGAATACAAAGCAGAAGTTTTATCTTATGAAGGTCCTTTTGGTGTTGGATATTTAGTTTGTTTGGTTGAGAGGAGAGAAGATGCATAAACTTGTAAAACTTGCAAAAAATACAGTTGAACTTTATGTTAAAGAAAGGAAAATTTTTGAACCTGATTTAGAAGATTATAAAGAATATATAAATGTAAGAAAAGGAGCCTTTGTAACTTTACATAAAGGAAAAGATTTAAGAGGTTGTATTGGAACATATTTACCAACAAGAGATAATGTTATAGAGGAAATAATTTATAATGCAATAGCATCTGCAACTGAAGATCCAAGATTCCCTCCAGTTTCTCCTTATGAACTTGATGAGTTAAGTTATTCAGTTGATTTACTTGAAGAACCAGAGGAGGTTAAAGATCTTAGTGAACTTGATCCACAAATTTATGGAGTTATTGTTGCGAAAGGATATAGAAGAGGGCTTCTCCTTCCTCAAATTGAAGGTGTAGATACTGTTGATGAACAGTTAAGAATTGCAAAATTAAAGGCAGGAATTCATCCACAAGATAAAGATGTAAAAATATACAAATTTAAAGTAACAAGATATCACTAAATTATGAATAAAAAAGAAGAAATTTTTATGAGAGTGGCCCTCTATGAGGCAAAGAGGGCTTTTTATTTGAATGAGATTCCTGTTGGTGCAGTTATTGTTAAAGACGGAAAAGTTATTTCAAGAACACATAATAAAAAGGAAAGCACCAAAGATCCAACCTCTCATGCAGAAATAAATGCAATAAGAATTGCAACAAATAAATTGAATGATTGGAGATTAAATGATTGTGAGATTTACATAACTAAAGAACCATGTATTATGTGTGCTGGTGCAATAATAGAATCGAGAATTAAAAGAGTTGTTTTCGGTTTTTGGGATAAAGAAGATGGTGCTTTTGGTGGAAAGATGAATATTTTAAATTTTATTAATGCTAAAATTATTATAGAAAATGGAATTCTCGAAAAAGAGTGTTTTGAAATATTTAAAAGTTTTTTTGATATTTTACGGAGAGGTGGCTGAGTGGTCTAAAGCGCCTGCCTCGAAAGCAGGAAAGCGGTTATTCGCCGCTTCGCGGGTTCAAATCCCGCCCTCTCCGCCATATTTAGAGGAGGAATAGAATGAAACCATTTGTTCTTGTAGTTGATATGATTTTTGATTTTGTTTATGGAAAATTTAAAAATGATAGGGCAATTAAGATAATACCAAATATTGAAAAACTGCTTGAGGTTGCGAGAGATAAAAAGATTCCAATAATTTACTTAAAAGATTCTCATGAAAAAGGTGATCCTGAAGAAAAACTTTGGGGAGAACATGCAATGAAAGATAGTAAAGGTAGTGAAATAATTGATGAAATTAAACCAAAGAAAAATGATTATATAATTTTAAAAAGAACATATTCAGGTTTTTATAAAACAGATCTTGATCTTCTTTTGAAAAAACTTGAAGTTGACACAGCGTTTGTTGTTGGAATTTCAACTGATATATGTGTTCAAAATAATGTTTCAGAACTTTTTTATAGAGATTTTGAAATATTTGTTTTGAAAGATGGGACTGCATCAATTAGTGAAGAAAATCATGAATCTGCATTGAATTATATGAAAAATATTTTTAATGCAAAAATTATATCTATTGATGAGGCACTTAAACTTCTTGAGGAGGTAAAATGAGAATTTTTAGAGTTCCAACAGAGGAAGAGATTAAACAGGGCCTTTGCACTGATGCATATTTTGTTAGAACAGAAGAAGTTTTAAAAGGTTTAAATGATGAAACTGAAGTTACAATGGAACTTATGACTAAAAAATTTCCAGATAAAAATTATGCTTTCGGAGTTCTTGCAGGGCTTTATGAAGTCGCAAAACTTCTCGAAGGTTTACCTGTTAATGTTGATGCAATGGAAGAAGGCGATTTTTTTTATCCAGAGGAACCTGTTTTAAATATTTCAGGAAAATATATTGATTTTGTTAGATATGAGACATCAATTTTAGGTTTTATCTGTTCATATTCAGGTATTGCATCTAAAGCCATTAGAGTAAGAATTGCAGCAAAAGATAAAACAGTTTTATCTTTTGGAACAAGAAGACAACACCCTTTTCTTGCTCCAACAATTGAATATGCAACTTACATTGCAGGTTTCAATGGAGTTTCAAATGTGATAGGTGCTAAATATATCGGAAAAGAAGCAGTTGGCACAATGCCACATGCTTTAATTCTTGTATTAGGTGATAATAAAAAGGCATTCAAAAGTTTTGATGATATAGTTGATAAAAAAATTCCAAGAATCTGTTTGATAGATACTTCAGGGTCTCCTATGACTGAACTTGAAGATGCATTAAGTGCTTTAGGTAAAGATTTAAAAGGTGTTAGAATTGATTCAGGAAATTTAAAAGCAATCGGAAAAGAAATTAGATGGTATTTAAATCTTAAAGGAAGAAGCGATGTTTTAATATATTTTAGTGGTGGTCTTGATGAATATTCTATAGTTGAATTAAATGATGTTGGTGATGGATTTGGAGTTGGAACAAAAATTGCTGATGCAGATGTAATTGATTTTGCCTTAAAAATTATTGAAGTAAATGGAGAACCAAGAGCAAAAGTTGGTAATTATCCTGGAAAAAAACAAGTTTTAAGAAATGAAAAATTTGAAGATATAGTAACTTTGTATGGAAATAAAAAAGAAGGATACAGGGAACTTTTAAAGCCACTTATAAGGAATGGAAAAATAGTAAGAGATATACCTGATCCAGATACAGTTAGAAAAAGAGTTCTTGAGAATTTAAATTTATTACCAGAGAATTTAAAAACAATAGTGGGTGAGGTAAAATTTCCTGTCAGGTTGATTCCTAATTTAGTATAATTATATATGGAACCTGGAAGAAGAGGTGGTTGCAGTTAACCTTAATTAAAAAGGTTAACTGAGGAAAGTCCAGGCTCCATGGGCAAGAGTGCTGAACGCAAGTTCAGCGGGAGCAATCCCGGGAAAGTGTCACAGAAACTACACCGCCAGGATTAACTTAAATCTTGGTAAGGGTGAAAAAGTGTGGTAAGAGCACACTATGGAATCAGGTGACTGATTCCATGGACAAACCCCACTCGGAGCAAGGTCAAATAGGAGAACTTTGCCCAAATGATTCAAGTTCTCGGGTAGACCGCTTAGATAGATGACCACCTTAAACACAGAACCTGGCTTATCTTCTTCCAGGTTCCAACTACATTCCTTTAAATGCTAATTCAATTGCGTTATCAATTGACCTTTGTAAAATTTCTGGTAATCCTTCTATTTTTACATTTAAAAAACCCCTTAAAATAATTGATATTGCATCTTCCTCTTTTATACCTCTTGACATTAAATATTCAATTTCATCTTTTGCTATTTTTCCAACAATTGCTTCATGACTCATTTCAACATCTTTATTTTTTGATGATAGTTCTGGAATAGTTATAATTTCTCCTTCATCTTTTAACATTATTCCATTACATTCCATATGTGCTTTTATGGTTTTACCAACTCCTATCAAAGAACCTTTTGATATTATTTTTCCCCCATCACTTATAACTCTACTAACTATCTCTCCACTTGTTTCATCTCCATTTAAAAATATTTTTCCACCAATATCAAGAAAAGAATCTTTATCTGCTAAAAGTATTGAGTATAATTTTGCTTTTGCTCTTTTACCAACAAGATATACATTTGGTTCACTTTGTGTACTTTTAACTTTTTTCAAGGATACATAGTTTGATATAAAAACTCCATCTTCATCAACAAGTGCAGCACTTCTAGGTCTAACAACAACATTAGGTGCCCAATCATGAATCATTGTAAAAGAAATTTTTGCCCCTTTTTTTACATAAAATTCAGTTATTGCTATATGAGATCCACTATCTGAATACATAGCTGCAGCGCAACCATTTATTAAATTCAGTTCAGAATTTTCTTCTGCTATTACAATATTATGAACAAGTTGAGAAAAACCAGTTTTTTTAATAAGAAAACATGTTTGAATAGGAAATCGAGTTTTAACATTTGGTAATGTTCTTATAAAAAATCCTGACAAACCTTTTCTTGCAACAAGTCGAGTATAAGCATCTTTATTTTTATCAACAATTTTAAAAATATAATTTTCTAATTCTGGATAAAATTCAACTGCTTCTTTAAGTGGTAAAATTTGAACACCTTGTTGTTTTAAACTAATATTGTATACTCCTTTATCAACATATAAAAATGATCCAATTCTATTTTTTTCCTCAAAATCAACTCCAACTTTTAAAAGTTTTTCAATGTCTTCCTGTTTTAATTCTTCATTTATGTTAGACATCTCTCACATCCCTTAAATCCATTCTCTTTTATATTTCTTAATATTTCATTTGGGTTCCCTTCGCATAAGATTTTTCCATCATAAAGAACATAGCCTCTATCAACCTCAACAAATTCAAGAATTCCACCAGTATGTGTAATTATAATTCCAGATTTTTTTCTATTAATAATACTCAAATCTTTTTGTAAAAGTTTATTCATTGTATCGCCAATAATTTTTATGTTTTCAAGATCAACTCCTGATTCTGGTTCATCAAAAATCATAAAATCTGGATTTTGAGCAATAAGTTGAAGGAGTTCTGATCTTTTAAGCTCTCCACCAGAAAAACCAAGATTAATGTCTCTTTCTATAAGTTCATTTAATTTTAAAATTTCAATATAATCTTTATACTCACTATTCTTTGAAATTATTTCAAGAATCTTTTTAAATTTAACTCCTTTTATTGATGGAGGTTTTTGAAATAAAACTCCAATTCCTAACTTTGCCCTTTCATCAATAGAAAGTCCATTTAAAACTTTATCTTTGAAAATGATTTCTCCGCTTTTAATATTATATCCGCTAAAACCCAATATTGTTAAAATAAGTGTTGTTTTGCCACTACCATTTGGTCCAAATATAGCTATAGTATCACCTTCTTTAATTGAAAGGTTTATTCCTTTCAAAATCTCTTTTCCATCAACCTCAACATAAAGATCTTTTATTCTTAAAATCTCTTTTTTCTCCATAATTCACCTTTTTTAATTATATCATCAGTCTTATAATAAATTTGGTTATGAAAAAATTTTTGATTATAATTATTTTAATATTAAACTTTAAAAATTTCTCATGCAATATAAAAAATCAAAAAAATTAATTTACATTTCAAATAAAAATTTAATATTTAAAAATTTAAATTAAATTTATGGTAAAAATATAAAAAAGTTTTTCGAGGTGAATTATGTTTGAAGTTGAAGAAAAGGCCAAAAAAGCATTTTTAATAAAGTCTAAATTAATTGAATTGAATACTGAAATTAAAAATCATGTTCTAAGTCTAATGTCAGAAGAGTTAATAAAAAATATAGATAAAATTTTAGAAGAAAATAAAAAAGATTTGATTCAGGGAGAAGAGAAAGGTCTTTCAAAATCTCTTATTGATAGATTACTTTTAAATGAAAAAAGGATTTTTGTTATGTCTCATGGAATTAAAGATGTTATTTCACTTCCAGATCCAGTTGGTGAGATTGTTGAAGGAACAACAAGGCCTAATGGGCTTATTATTATTAAAAAAAGAGTGCCTCTTGGAGTTATTGGAATGGTTTATGAAGCAAGACCTAATGTTACAGTTGATGCAATATCATTATGCTTAAAGAGTAGTAATGCTCTTATTTTGAGAGGTGGAAGTGAAGCAATAAATTCAAATCTTATTCTCTATAAAATATTAAGTGAAGTTGCTTATAAAAATGGAATTCCAGAAGGTGCAATTCAAATGATTGAAAATACTGATAGAAAAGAAGTTGAGGTTATGTTTAATCTTGTTGATTACATTGATGTAATTATTCCAAGAGGTAACAAAAATTTTATTGATTTTGTTAAAAGAAATTCTAGAGTTCCTGTAATTGAAACTGGAGCAGGTGTGGTTCACATATATATAGATAGAGAGTTTGATTTAGAAATTGCTATAAAAATAGTTGTTAATGCAAAAGTTCAGAAACCTTCAGTTTGTAATGCAGTTGAGAAACTTTTAATTCACAAAGATATACCTAAGGAGTATATAATTGAAATTTTAGATGAGTTAAGAAAAAATGAAGTTGAAATAATTGGTGATGAATATATCCATTCAATTTATAAAAATTCAAAACTTGCTTCAAGTGAAGATTGGGATACTGAATACCTTGATTTAAAGATAACAGTTGGAATTGTAAATAGTATTGATGAAGCAATAGAGCATATAAATAAACATAGTACACATCATTCAGAATCAATAATTTCAAAAAATTATGAGAATATTATGAAATTTTTGAATTTAGTTGATTCAGCTTGTGTATATGCAAACGCTTCAACAAGATTTTCTGATGGAGGTGAATTTGGTTTAGGAGCAGAGATTGGAATTTCTACCCAAAAATTACATGCAAGAGGTCCTATGGGATTAAGAGAACTTACTTCAACAAAATATATTATCTTTGGTGCAGGTCAAATAAGAAGGTAGTTAAGTTGTGCTAAACTTATATTGATTAAACAAAGTATAGGAGGTTAGGTATGAAAATAGGTTTTTTTGGTGCTGGAAAAATGGGAGAAGCAATTTTATCAGGATTAATTAAAAATGGTTTTAATAAAGAAGATATATTTGTATCTGAAATTGTTGAAGGGAGATTAAAATGTATAAAAGAGAGATATGGAGTTCTTGGTTCAAATAAAAGTGTAGACGCTTTAAATTTTGGTGACATACTAATTTCTGCTGTAAAACCTCAAAATTTAAAAGATTTATCTGAAGAGTTGAAAGATTATGATTTTAAAGATAAAATTTTACTTTCAATAATGGCTGGTATAAAAATTGAAAAACTTTTGAAGTCATTTAAAGTTAAAAAAGTTGTTAGAACAATGCCAAATATAAATGCTCAAATTGGTGAATCAATAACTTTATGGACAGATCTTGGTTTAAAAGAGAGTGAAAAAGAATTTGTAAGAAAAATTTTATCTTCATTTGGAGAAGAGGTTTATGTATCAAAAGAGGATCATATTGATATTGGAACATCAATTTCTGGTTCTGGTCCTGCTTATGTTTTCTATTTTCTTGACGCTTTAATTGATGCAGGAGTTTATCTTGGACTTTCAAGAGAAGTTGCTGAAAAATTATCAATTCAAACTATTTTAGGTTCAATTTTACTTAAAAATCAAATACAAGAAGAAGCACATAAATTGATTCACATGGTAACTTCTCCTGGTGGAACAACAATTGAAGCACTTTATAAATTTGAAGAAAATAGATTAAAATATGGAATAATGAGTGGAGTGATTGAAGCATATAAAAAGAGTAAAGCACTCGGTGAAACTAAAGAATAAATTTTTAAAGTGATAATAGCAATTTATGTTAGTTTTTTTAGGAGATTTAAATGTTTGAAAAAATAAAAGTAAAAAAAGTTATAGAAAGAAACATAAAAGAGTGGGAAGGAAAAGGTTCAACAATACTCTTTCTTGGAGGATGCAATTTTAGGTGTCCATATTGTAATCAAAAAGATTTAGTTTTAAACTCAAATTCTATTCCAGATATTCCATATGAAGAGATAAGAAGTTTTTTATTTGGAAATAAAAAGTGGATTGAAGTTGTAGTTATAAGTGGAGGTGAACCATCTTTAAATCAATCCCTTTTACCTCTTCTTCAAGACCTTAAAAAATTAGGATTTTTAACAAAAGTTTTAACAAATGGAACAAATGAACCATTAATAAGAAAACTTCTTCCCACAAAATTAATAGACCTTCTTTCAATCGATATTAAAGCGCCTTTAGATGATATTAAATACAAAGAAGTTTCAAAGGTTAATATAGATTTAAGAAATATAAAAAATTTACTTCTATTTTTAAAGAATAGTTCATTTGATTATGAGATATCTGTTACTCCACATCCAAAAACTATGAGCGAAGAAGATTTTGAGGAAATTATTGATGATATTGGAAATGTCAAAAGATTTGTTATAAGAAAAATTGAAAAAGGTGATTTTTTAAATGAAAGTCTTAAAAGCACTGAAACATATTCAGATGAATTTATAAATATGCTTTTCCTTAAAGCAAAAAGATACCTTAAAGAAACCTTAGTTAGGGTTATTTAATTGTTAATTTTTGAATTAAACTAAATTAACTTTTCAAAAAAAGTGAAAGTTTATTTTGATGATGAAAAATTAATAAAGATAAATAATTATGTTGAAATTTTATTGAACTCTCCAAAGAAAATTCCAATAATTAGTGAATTAGAAAAAGATAAAATTTATAAAAAATATATTGAAGAATCATTTTAATATCAAGAGTTTATTGAAAATGGGGATACTATTTTAGATTTAGGTAGTAGTGTTGGGTATCCAGGAACACCTCTTGCGATATGTTTTCCAAACTCTTTTTTTTATTTAGTTGATAGAAAAGTAAATGTCTGTAATTCTCTAAATTTTGTAAAAGAGAGATTAAATTTAGAAAATGTTTTTTTATTTTAAATTTAAGAGCAGAGGAGTTGAAAAAAGAAAAAATTAAAATTTAACAAAGTTGTTGCAATAGCATTCAACAGAGTAAATTTTATTTTAAATTTAGTTGATGATTTATTGATTGATAATGGACTTATTATTTTGGAAAGGGTGGAGATTTAGATAAAGAGATAAATTCAATAGAAAATAAAAATTTTACTTTATATGAAAAAATAAAAACTTATTTTGGTTATATTGTTATATTCAAATTTAAATTTAATTAAAATTTATTGAAAAAAATAAAATATAATATAAAATAAAGAAATGTCGGGGCGTGGCGCAGGTTGGCTAGCGCACCAGCATGGGGTGCTGGGGGTCACTGGTTCAAGTCCAGTCGCCCCGACCATTTTAATTTATATTTTTATTCGGGATATGGCCCAGTTTGGTAGGGCGCTTGGTTCGGGACCAAGAGGTCGTGGGTTCGAATCCCACTATCCCGACCAGGAGAACAAAATGGATAAAAGAATCCCACTTTTTTTTGCTTTAAAAAATTATATTGATAAAAAAAGGCCTGCATTTCATATGCCAGGTCACCATAGAGGTAAAGGTATTCATAAATATTTAAAAGAATTATGGGGAGAAAATGTATTTTTATTTGATATTACAGAAGTTGAAGGAATGGATTATCTTCACAAACCAGAAGGAGTGATTCAAGAAGCACAAGAACTTGCAGCAAAAGCATTTGGTGCTAAAAAAACATTTTTTCTTATAAATGGAAGTACAGTTGGAAACCTTGTTATGCTTGTTTCAACATTAAATCCACAAGATAAGGTTGTTCTTCAAAGAAATTCTCACAGATCTATAATTGGAGGTCTTGCAGTTTTCGATTTAATTCCAGTTTATATTCAATCTGAAATTCATGAATATACAGGAATTCCTTGGGGGATCAAACCAGAAACCTATGAAGAGGTTGTTAGAAATAATGGTACAAAAGTTTCTTTTATAACTTCACCTAACTATTATGGAATGTGTGAAAATATTGAGTATATTTTAAAAATTGGAAGAAAATATAATCAAATAATGCTTCTTGATGAGGCACATGGAGTTCATTTTCCTTTTAATTCAAAACTTCCTGTAAGTGGAATAAAATTGGGATATGATATGGTTGTTCAATCTGCACACAAAACCCTTCCTTCATTAACCCAGACATCTTATTTACATATTAATGGAGAAAATATTGATATGGATAGAGTTTTTGATGCATTAACTTTTCTCGAATCTTCCTCTCCAAGTTATCTTTTTATGGTTTCTCTTGATGTAGTAAGATATCAGATGGAAACAGAGGGAGAAAAAATATGGAATGAAATTTTAGATTTAGCAGAATATACAAGAAATGAGATTAATAAAATTGATGGATTATACTGTTTTGGAAAAGAGATACTTAAAGATGGAATATATGACCTTGATTTAACAAAAATAACAGTTAATACAAAAAATATAGGACTTACTGGATTTGAAGTTGAAGAAATCTTAAATAAAGACTATAACATAGAAATAGAACTATCAGATTCTTATAATATACTTATATTTTTAACTCCAGGGATTAAAAAAGAAGAAATTGATATTTTAATAAATGCTTTAAAGGATATTTCAATTAAAAAGAGAAAATCTTCAATAACCAATAATTTTGTTGTTCCAGAAATTCCTCCAATTGCAGCAACTCCAAAAGAGGCATTTTTAAGAGAAAAAGAAGTTATAGAACTTACTAAAGCAAAAGGGAGAATTTCAGGAAAAATTGTTTCTGCATATCCACCTGGTCTTCCAATACTTGTTCCAGGAGAAGTTATAACTGAAAATATTTTAAATTATATAATTGATTTAAAAAGCAAAGGTGCAAATCTTCAAGGATTTATGGATAAAGATTATAACTTTATTAAAGTTTTAAAATAATATATAATAAGATAAGTTGCTCTTTTTAAGGAGGGATTATGGAGGTTGATTTTATACAGAAGATTTATGAAAAGGAAAAGGAAATAGAAGAGAGAATAGAAAAATACAAAAAAGATTTAGAAGAAGAAAAAAAGAAATTTATCAAAGAAAATGAAGACAATCTTAAAAAGGTTGAAGAAGAATATAAAAGAAAACTCAATGAAGAAATTTCAAACATAGAAAAAGAGTATGAAGAAAAATTAAATAAAAGTATTGAAAAAATAAAAATTGACCTTAATAACAAAAAAGAAAAAATAGAGAAGAATTTTAAAGAAGCATTTGAATATATTTTAAGGAGGATTCTTGAATAAATGGCAATAGATAGAATGTTAGAAGTTCATATCTTTTTGCCTAAAAAAGAGTTCTCCTCTTTTTTTCAATTTTTAAAACTTGAGTCAAAAGTTGAAATTGATGAGATAAAAAATGTTAATGGACTTACATATTTTAAAGATAGAAATCCAGAGAAATATGATGTAAATATAAAACAACTAGATTTTTTAATTGAAGAACTTTCAAAATTTAAAGAAAAGATAAGTTTTATTAAAGATTTTATACCAGAAAGAATTGAGTTAAGTTTCAGTGAACTTCAAAATTTAGTTAGTAATTTTGATTTTAAAACAATTTATGAAAAGATTTATAGTATCACAAAAAAAGAGGAAAAAATAAAAGATGAAATAAAAGATTTAGAACATAAAATTAAAGTTATATTACCCTATAATAATCTAAATTTAAACCTTGAAATTTTAAATATATTGAAAACTTTAAAAATAAAAATTGGTGAAATAAAAAGAGTTAATTTTAAAAAACTTCAAATAGAAAAAGAAAGATGCGAGATAAGAGTTATTTCTGAAGATAAAAATAATTTTTATATATTGATTGGATATAAAAAAAAAGATTCAGAATTTGAAAAAATACTTGAAAAACTTGAATTTAAAGAGATAAATACTAAGAATTTTAAAGGAAAACCTAAAGAGATAATTGATAATTTAAGGGATAGATTAAATACATTAAATAAATCACTTGATGATTTAACAAAAGAAAAGAAAAAGGGGAGTAACTCTCTAAAAAAATTAGAGATTATTAGAGAATATTATTTAGATAAAAAATATGAGGAAGAAACAAAATCAAAAATAATTGAATCGAAATTTTTAACATATATTTTTGGATATATAAAAGAAAAAGATTTTAATGAATTAAAAAATAAGATAAAAGAAAAATTTCAAAGAGTTTTAATTTTTGCACAAGAACCAAAAGATATTGAAAAAGTCCCAGTTTCGCTCTCTAACAATAAATTTTTTAAACCTTTTGAAATGTTAGTTAATATGTATGGATATCCAAAATATAGTGATTTTGACCCAACACCATTTTTAACTCCATTTTTTATTTTATTCTTTTCTCTCTGTTTTGGTGATGTAATTTATGGAGCAATTCTTGTTTTAGGTTCTATTTTTATAATTAAGAAATTTAATGTTCATGAAAAAGATAGAAATTTCTTCTATTTCTTTATAATTCTTGGTATATTTTCATCAATTATTGGAGTTTTAACTAACTCTTATGCTGGTGATTTAATATCAATTCCAAAACTTGCAGTTATAAATCTTCTTGAAGAAAAACCAGGTGAAACCCCTGGACTTATAAAGATGCTTATATTTGCACTTGCTGTTGGATTTATAACTCAAATTTTTGGATTACTTCTCAAAGCAATCGATAACATAAGAAAAGGTAAAGTTTTAGATGCAATTTTTGATCAATTCTCTTGGATTATTGCTTTAATAGGAATTATTTTATATGTGGTTCTATCAAAAAATCCTATCATTTCAAAAGTCGGTTTATATCTTTTAATTTCAGGAATTTTAATTATAGTTTTAACAGGAGGAAGAAATTCAAAATCTATTCCTGGGAAAATAATAGGAGGAGTTGTCTCTCTTTATGGAATTGTTAGTTCTTATGGATTTTCATCTGCATTAGGTGATATTCTTTCATATTCAAGATTACTTGCACTTGGATTTTCAACAACAGTTCTTGGAATACTTATAAATACAATTGCAAGAATGTTTTCAAAAGGCATTTTAGCACTGATTATAATTCCTTTAATTCTTTTATTAGGTCATGGATTAAATATTTTTATGGGACTTTTAGGTTCATTTGTTCATCCAACAAGATTAATATTTTTAGAGTTTTTTGGAAGATTTTATGAAAATGGTGGAAAGAAATTTTCACCATTTAAATTTAAGAGCGAAAAAGTGATAATTAAAAACTAAAGAAAGGAGTGTGAATATGTCAGAAGTTTATGGTTTAGTTTTTGCAATTTTAGGAATGGCATCTGCAATTACACTTGCTGGTATTGGTTCTGCAATTGGAATTGGTATCTCAACAATGCAAACTGCAGGTGTTCTTTCAGAAAAACCTCATCTTTATGGAAAACTCTTTGTTATAACTGCTCTTCCTGGAACTCAGGGTTTTTATGGTTTCATTCAATTATTCTGGATTGCAACAAGAATAGGTTTGTTTGGAGGTGTTCCAAAAATTCCAGTTAATACAGGGATGCAATTATTTTTTGTAGGTCTTGGTATGGGTATGGTTCAACTAATATCTGCAATTTGGCAAGGAAAAGTTTCTGCTGCATCAATAAATCTTGTTGCAGAAAAAGAAGAAGAAGCTGGAAGAGCAATTATTTTGCCTGGTCTTGTTGAGATTTATGCAGTTATCTCTTTGATTGCAGCAATTCTTGTTACTCAGTTTATCACTCAGGGTCTATGAATATAGATGAATTGATAAAAGAAATAGAAATTGAGGGTGAGGAGGAGATTAAAAAATTAAATGAAATTTATAAATCTGAAATTGAAAAGTTAAAAAAAGAATTTGAAGATAAGTTAAAAAGAGTTAAAGATGAATGGGATAATTTGATAGAAAGGGAAAAGATAACTTTAAGAGAAAAAAAGGAACTTGATTTAAAAAATAGAATTGAACTCCTCATTCTCGAGTGGAAAAATCAAATTTTAGAAAATTTCAAAAGTTATTCAGATAAACTTCTAAAAGAATTAACAATTGAAAAACTAAAAGAGTTCTATAAAAAAGAGATAATTAAAAATATAGAATCAAAAGATTCAGAGATCCATTTTGATAGAAATTTAAAGAATATTTTTGACGAAAATTTCAAAAAAGAAATTCTTTCTGACATTAGAATTAAGTTTCCTGATGCAAATATTAAATTTGTTGTAGATAGTGACACATTTGTTAAAGGAAAAAGTTTTGTCTCAAAAATATCTCCTAAAGATAAATTCATAGAATCTCTAAATGAAAATATTCTTGAGATTTCAAAGATTATTTTTGAAGAAAAATGAAACTAAAGTATAGTGATTTTTCTTATCTTTCAGCAAAATCTTTAATTCTTGAAAGTTACTTTCCAAAAATAGAAAGTTTGAAATCATTTTTGTCTCTATCAAAAGATGTATTTATTGATCATATCAAAAAAAGTTATGGAATTGATACTGAAAGTTTAGATTTAGATGAAATTCTGAACATCGATTGGAATAAAACAATAAAAAACTATAAAAGAATCGCTTCAGATGAGAAACTATATCAATACTTTGAAATAGAGGAAGAGTATAGAAAAATTGAAATAAAAGAAAATCTATTTGAAAAAGAGTATGAAAAAATAAAAAGAGAATCCTTTTTACTTAATTACTCAGATTTTTTCAAAGGCTTTATCAAATTAAAAATCGATTTGTTCAACATTTTAAGTTTTTTAAAACATAAACATTTCGAATTACCATTTAAATATATTAAAGGTGGAAATATTAATGAAAGAGTATTTAAACTTTATGAAAAAGAATCTCTTGAAAATTTCATAGAATTCATAAACTCAAAATATCCAAAAACAGTTGAAAAAGACATTCACACTTTCTTTGAAATTTATGAAAAGAAAAGAGATGAAATTTTAATCAACTATTTAAAATTGTCAAGATTTTTTGTATTTGGTCCAGAAATAATTTTCTCATTCCTCGTTCTTAAGAATTTTAACAATATAAATTTTAGATTAATCTATAATGGAATAGTTTATAATTTACCGAAAGATGAGGTATTAAGGAGGTTAAGAGTAATAAATGGGTAAAATTGCTTATTTTGGTGATGAAATTTTATCGAAATTTTTATCATCTTTTGGTTTTGAAGTTTTTTATGAAAATATAACAGAGAATTTTTTGAATTCATACAAGAGTGATGAATATGATATTCTTATTGTTTCTGAAGAATTTTCAGAAAAAATTTTAAAAATTTATGAAGAGTTAAATAAAAAATTTTTACCAGTTGTAATTTTTCTTCCAGCAAAAGGAGAGAAAAAGGAGATAAATTATAAATATATTAAAAAACTGACAGAAAAAGCAATAGGTGTTGATATTCTTGAAAAAGGAGAATGAAACCATGGAAAAGGGAATAATAACAAAAGTTTCTGGTCCTCTTGTTGTTGCAAGGGGACTTAAAAATGCAAAGATGTATGATGTTGTTTATGTTGGAAAACTTGGTCTTCTTGGTGAAATTATTCAAATAAAAGAAGACCTTTCATTTATACAGGTATATGAAGAGACAAGTGGAATAGGTCCAGGTGAAGAAGTTGAAACAACAGGAGAGCCTCTTTCTGTAGAATTAGGTCCTGGTTTAATTGGTTCAATTTTTGATGGTGTTCAAAGACCACTTGATTTAATCAGTACAAAATTTGGTTCATACATTGTAAGAGGAGTTAAAGAAAATTCAATTCCAAGAGATAAAGAATGGGATTTTGAACCTCTTGTTAAAGAGAGTGATTTTGTAGAAGAGGGAGATATTTTTGGAATTGTTCAAGAAACTGAAATTGTAAAACACAAAATTTTAGTTCCAGTTGGAATTAGAGGAAAAGTAAAGAAAGTTTTTAGTGGAAAAAAGAGGATAGAAGAACCAATAGTAATTCTTGATAGCGATGGGAAAGAAATTGAACTTAAGATGTTGACTCGCTGGCCTGTAAGAATTCAAAGACCATTTAAAAAGAAACTTCCTCCAGATATTCCATTGATAACAGGTCAAAGAGTAATAGATGGTTTCTTTCCTATTGCAAAAGGAGGTACTGCTTGTATTCCAGGACCATTTGGTTCAGGAAAAACAGTTACCCAGCACCAACTTGCTAAGTGGGCTGATGCAGATATTATTGTTTATGTGGGATGTGGAGAAAGAGGAAATGAAATGACAGAAGTTTTAATTGAATTTCCTGAACTTAAAGACCCAAAAACTGGATATCCTTTGATGAAAAGAACAATTCTCATTGCAAATACATCCAACATGCCTGTTGCTGCAAGAGAGGCATCCGTATTTACGGGTATAACTCTTGCAGAGTATTTCAGAGATCAAGGATATGATGTTGCTCTTATGGCAGATTCAACCTCAAGATGGGCTGAAGCTATGAGAGAAATTTCTGGAAGATTAGAGGAAATGCCTGGTGAGGAAGGTTATCCTGCATATCTGGCATCTCGAATTGCATCATTTTATGAAAGAGCTGGAAAAGTAGTGTGTCTTGGAAAAGAATCAAGAATTTCAACACTAAGTGTTATTGGTGCAGTTTCACCTCCAGGAGGAGATTTATCTGACCCAGTTGTACAATCAACTTTAAGAGTTACAAAAGTTTTCTGGGGACTTGATGATGCTTTAGCATCTCAAAGGCACTTCCCTGCAATAAATTGGTTAACAAGTTATTCACTGTATACTATAGATTTAGATCCTTATTATAAGGAAAATATAAGTGAAGAATTTCCAAAATTAAGAGAAAAAGCAATGGAAATTCTTGAAAAAGAAGCAGAACTTGAAGAAATAGTTAGACTTGTTGGTATAGATGCACTTTCTCCAAAAGATAGATTAATTCTTGAAACTGCAAAATCAATTAGAGAAGATTTCTTACACCAAAATGCATATCATGAAATTGATACATACACTTCTTTGAATAAACAATATTTAATGATAAAAGCAATTCTCATGTTTTATGACCTTGGAAATGTTGCTTTAGAAGAAGGAATTGAACTTGAAAAAATAATAAATCTTCCATTTAGAGTGGATATTGCAAGAGCAAAATATATTGATGAAAAGAATTTAGATCTTTTCAAAGAACTTTTCAGAAAAATTGAAAATGGATTTAATGAACTTATGAATGTTAAGGAGGAAGTTAAATAAATGGCAAAGGAATATTTAACAACAAGTGAAATTGCTGGTCCATTAATGGTTGTTCAAGATGTAAGAGATATAAAATATGGAGAACTTGTTGAAATAACTCTTAAAAGCGGTGAAAAAAGAAGAGGACAAGTTATGGTTGCAGAAGAAGGTAAAGCACTTATAGAACTTTATGAACCATCAATTGGAATTGATCCAAAAGAAGCAAGAGTTAAATTTACAGGAAAAGGACTTGAGGTTCCAGTTTCAAAAAATGTTCTTGGAAGAATTTTTAATGGTTTTGGCGAACCAATGGATGATGGACCAAAAATTATTCCAGAAGACCTAAGAGATATAAATGGTAGTCCTATTAATCCATATTCAAGAGATTATCCAAACGAATTTATTCAAACAGGAATTTCAGCAATTGATGGATTAAACACTCTTGTTAGAGGTCAAAAACTACCAATTTTTTCTGGAAGTGGACTTCCACATCCTCGACTTGCTGCACAAATAACAAGACAATCAAAAGTTTTAAAAACAGGTGAACAATTTGCAGTTGTTTTTGCAGCAATGGGTATTACTTTTGAAGAGGCAAATTTCTTTATTAATGACCTTAGAGAAACTGGGGCAATAAATAAATCTGTTTTATTTATAAATTTGGCAAACAACCCAGTAATTGAAAGAATTGCTTTACCAAGAACTGCTTTAACAGTTGCAGAATACCTTGCATTTGATCTTGATATGCATGTTCTTGTTATTTTAACTGATATGACAAACTATTGTGAAGCATTAAGAGAGATTTCAGCAGCAAGAAAAGAAGTTCCTGGAAGAAGAGGATATCCAGGTTATATGTATACAGACCTTGCAACAATATATGAAAGAGCAGGAAGAATTAAAGGAAAGACGGGATCAATTACTCAAATTCCAGTTGTTAGTATGCCTGAAGATGATAAAACTCATCCAATCCCAGATCTTACAGGTTATATTACTGAAGGACAGATATTTTTATCAAGAGAATTATATAAAAAAGGAATATATCCACCAATTGATGTTAGACCTTCACTTTCAAGGTTAAAGGATAGAGGTATCGGAAAAGGAAAAACAAGAGAGGATCACTCTGATTTGATGAACCAACTTTACGCAGCATACTCAAGAGGAAAAAATGCAGAAGAACTTGCAAAAATTTTAGGTGAAACAGCATTATCAAATGTTGATAGAATTTTTGTAAAATTTTCTGAAAGGTTTGAAAAAGAATTTGTAAATCAAGGAGAATATGAAAATAGATCAATTGAACAAACATTAGATATTGGATGGAAACTTTTATCAATGATACCAATACCCGAATTAAAGAGAGTAAGAGAAGAGTATATTGAAAAATATCTTAAAAGATTCATTCAAGAGGAAAAAGCATGAAATTAAGAGTAAATCCGAATAGAATGGTTCTTCTTACTCTTAAAAAGAGGTTAACTGTTGCAACTCGAGGTCATAAACTTCTTAAAGACAAACTTGATGGCATGATAAAAGAATTTGTATCAGTTATCAAGAATTTCAAAGAAAAAACAAAAGAAATAGATGAAGAATTTTTGAAACTCCAAGAATTAATTGTTTTATCTTATTCACAATTTGAAAAAGAAAAATTTGATTTATTAACAAAAAAAAGGATTGACTTAAATCTTTATCATGAAAAGAAAAACATTATGGGTGTTAATGTTGTAGAATTTAAATTTAAACTCGAAGGAGATATATTCTCTTATCCATTTACACTTTCAAATCTTGAATTTGATTTAGCAAATCAAAGTTTTAGAAATTTAATTGAAAAATTAATAGAATATATAAATATTTATAAAACACTTGAAGAACTCGCAAAAGATATCGAAAGAACAAGAAGAAGAGTTAATGCACTTGAATATATTTTAATCCCTTCTCTTACTGAAACAATAAAATTTATAAAAATGAGACTTGATGAACTTGAAAGAGAAACTCATGGAAGGTTGACAAGAATTAAAGAGATAATAAGAGGAGAGGCAGAAAGATAAAAAGGCCTCTCCTCTTTTTAAAAATTATATTTCAAGCTTTGATGTGTCTACTAATTTACCCTGACTTATAACAAATTTTGGTTCTCTATGATATCTCAATGCTTCAAGAACATTATCTTCATTTAAAACAACAATATTTGCAGGATTACCTTCTTCAAGTTTATGATTCTTAAGCCCAATTGCTTTTCCAGCATCAACTGTAATCATATCATAAAGTTTCTCCATATCTTCTCTTGTTGTCATCCATAAAATGTGAGAAACAAGAAAAGCAACTTCAAGCATATTATTTCTTCCATAAGGATAGTATGCATCAGATATATCATCTTGACCCAAAACAACAAGAACTCCTTCTTCAAGCATCTCTCTAACTCTTGCATGAAGTGGTCCAGTATGTGGATCTGTTACAACGCCAACTCCGGCTTTCTTTAAAAGTGCAACGAGTTTCATAAGATAGGGTGTTGGATAAAATTGCATTGCTCTTGCATGATGAGCAAGAACTCTATTTATAAAACCTTCTTTTATTGCTTTAAGTGTTAACATCTCAAGTGTTTTTAAAGTTGGGTCTCCTGCATCATCAACAAGCATTGATATGTCTTTGTCATATTTCTTTGCAAGTTCAAACATTTTATCTATATGTTCCTTTTCATCTTCTTCAGTATATTCAATCCAAGGAATTCCTCCTACCACATCTGCACCCATTTTTAAACTCTCTTCAACAAGTTCAAAGGCACCTTTTTCTCTTACAACACCATCTTGAGGAAAAGCAACAACTTGAAGGTTGAGCGCTTCTTTAAACTCTTCTTTTGCTCTTAAAAGCGCTTTAACTCCCTCTAATTTTGCTTTTGAATCAACATCAGCAAATCCTCTTAAATGAAGAACACCATATCTCACTGCATGATTAAGTGCCTTTTTAACATTAGGAAAAATCCACTTTTCATCATATTTTGCTTTGACAAGTGCTGCAAGTTCGATTGCTGTCATTGCTTTACCCATATTCTCTCCATGATAATCTTTAAGTGCCTCTTCTTCCATCATCATAAATGTATAAACCTTACATAAATGAAGATGTGGATTTACAAATGATTCTGTTACTAATTTTCCTTCAGCATCAAGAACGGTTTTTGCTTCACCATTTAAATCTTTTGAAATTTTTTTAATTTTTCCATCTTTAATCCCAATTGAGAATAGACCCTCTTTTCCTCTTAATTTTGCATTTTTAATTAAGATATCAAACATAAAAACCTCCGCTTATTTATTTTGTTTTAAATATCTTTGAGCAAGTTTCGCACCATCTAAAATTGCTTCATAACCAGTGCATCTGCATAAATGTTTATCCAATGCATCAATTATTTCATTTTCATCTGCATCTAAGTTTTTATTAAAAAGTGCATAAAGTTCCATAACAATTCCAGGTGTACAATACCCACATTGTACTGCACCTGAATCGATCATCGCCTTTTGTATAGGGTGTAATTCTCCATCTTTTGCCAATCCTTCTATTGTTAAAACTTCTGCTCCATTAAGTTTTTTAACAGAATAAATACAACTTTTAACTGCTTCACCATTCACAATTACAACACATGCTCCACAAGAAGCATCATCACATCCTCTTTTTGCACCAGTTAAATTTAATTTTTCCCTTAAAATATCAAGAAGATTTTCATTACCCTCAACCTCTAAAATCTTCTCAATACCATTAACTTTAAATTTAATTTTTCCCATTTTAAACTCCTATTTTTTCTTTTTGTTTTTCTTTTATTATTTCTAAAATTTTTTCTTTTAAAACTGGAACTTCAAAAAGATCTACTCCTAATGCATCATAAATTGCATTTAAAATTGCAGGAGCAACACCTAAAACTGGATGTTCACCAATTCCTCTTGCACCATATGGACCAATTGATTCTGGAGTTTCAATAAAAACAACTTCATATTTTTTAGGCATATTTTTGATTGTTGGAAATTTATAAGTTGAAAAATGTGGATTGATTAATCTTCCATCTTTATCAAATTTTAATTCTTCATAAAGTGTACTTCCAATTCCCATCATGACACCACCAACAATTTGACCTCTCAGTTGAATTGGGTTTATTACTCTTCCAATGTCAAATGCTGATGCAAAATTATCTATTATAATCTCGCCAGTTTTTTTATCAATTCTTATTTCACAACCCTGTGCACCAAAAGTGTATGAAACTCCTAAATTACCTTCGCCTGTTTCTGGATCTGGATTTGAGTATCTTGGAAGTCTTGCATCTGCTGTTGCTTGAACAACTTCACCAACAGTTATACCATCTTCATGTATATAACCTCTTACAAGGTCAGGTATTTTTACAAATACTTCTGGATTATGTTTAAAATAAATTTTTTCGCCATCATATTCAAGCATATCTTTATCAACTCTCAATGCAAGGGAAGCATTTTCTTTTAATTTATCAATAGCTCTTTCACATGCTCTAATTAGTGCTCTTCCACCTTGAACTGTGAACATTGAACCAATTGTTTGCCATTCCCAAGGAGAAAATTGAGTATCAATTTCTGTATAAACATGAATTTTTTCATGTGAAATTTTAAGCGTTTCTGCAGCGACTTGTTGAACAACAGTTCTAAGGCCTTGACCAACTTCTGCTCCACCCATAACAACAGAGACGCTTCCATCGCCATTGAATTTAACATAACAACCTTTTGATGAATTTGGTGCACCTTTTGGACCCTTTACAACTACTGCAAAACCTCTTCCATAAAAATAATTTTCATCTTCTTTAGGTTTCTCTTTATTAAATATTATTTCTTTTACTGCATCAGAACATTTTTTAATATCTCCATAATCTTCAGTATAAATTTCTCCTGAACCAAATTTTTTTCCTCTCTTAAGATAATTTTTCTCTCTTAATTCAAATTTATCCATGTTGAGTTTTCTTGCAAGAATATCCATTAATCTTTCGATTGCGAAATGTGCATATTGATAACCATATCCTCTAAATGCACCAACAGGAGGTGTGTTAGTATAAACTGTAAATCCTTCACAATAAGCAATTGGAAATTCATAAACTCCAAGAGTATGAGTTGCTGCCATTGTTATATTTACTCCTGTATCTGCATAAGCACCAGTTGAGTGATAAACCTTTGATTTTACAAAAACAAGAGTTCCATCTTTTTTTGCACCAATTTTCATCTGAATTCTAACACCATGTCCTATCAATGTACTTGTATAATCTTCTTTTCTTGATGCGACCCATTTTACAGGATATCCTTTAACATGAATTGCAATATAAGCAACTGTTTGTTCAATTGTAACATCTGATTTATATCCAAAACATCCACCAATTTCTGGAATGTGAACCCTAACATTTCCTGCTGGAACTCCATAAGTTCTTGCAAGGTCATCTTGAATTATTGCTGGACAAATAGAAGAAGACCAAACTTCGATTGTATTATCTTCATGGAACCAAACTATTGCACCATGTGGTTCTATTGCGCTTGATGAACCAAATCTATAGTTAAATTCACCCTCAACAACAACATCTGCTTCTTTTTCTCCTTTTTCAATATCTCCCCTTTTAAGTAGATAATAATTTGCAATATTTGTCTTTGGTATAGGTTTGTATGTTGGAAGATGCCAATATTCACCATTTTTTTCATGAATCAAAACTGCATCTTCTTTAATTGCTTCAAGTGCATCAGTGTAAACTGGTAATTTTTCATACTCTACCTTTATTTTTTTAACTGCTTGCTTTGCATGTTGAGGGGTATCAGCAATAACTGCAGCCACTGTTTCACCAATGTATCTAACTTTATCAACAGCCATTGGATATCTATCTTTTATACAATCTCCATAAGTAAATTTACAATTTTCTCCAGTAACAACTTTTACAACTCCTTCACTTTTCTCTGCCTCTGATGTATCAATTGATAAAATTTTTGCATGTGCATAAGGAGGTGTTAAAATTGCAGCATAGAGCATATTTGGTAGTTTAATATCATCAAGGAAAATTGCTTTACCAATGACCTTTTTTATAGCATCAGGCCTTTTTACATATTTACCAATATAATTAAAATTTTCCATTAATCATAACCTCCTTGCTGGATTATATAATATTTATAAAAGAAATTTAAAAATTGTCAAACTTAAACTTTTAACAAATAAGATAAATTTTTTACTAATTTTTTTAAATCTTTTGCTGTATTATATAAATCTGGTTTTAAAAGTAAAAAAAGCACATTTGTATCTCTTGTATAACAAATGTGTCTTAAATTATTAAAACCAACTGAATTTTTAGCAAGTTCTATTAATCTATCTAAGTCAGATTTATTTTTATATAAAACATTAAAATCTTTTCCATCTAAAACAATTTTTTCTTTTTTAAAAGTTTCTATATTATCAATCATTGGTCCTGGAAAATAGAAGTGTTTTTTTATAATATGTGCATCATATCCAAATTTTTCATTTAATCTCAAAATTACATATAACCTATCATGTTTTCTTGTTAAATATGAAATTGGAAGATAAAGTAAGCTATGTCTTGGAAGAAGTGTTAAAGTTAATTCAAACTTTTTAATAAAATTGTCTTTAAGGTCATAATTTGCTTTAAATCCAATATAACCACCAATATAAGTATAGAGTTTGTCTTTTGGTTTTAAATTTTCTTCAAAATCTCTAATGTATTTAACCATCATGAGAGTGTTTAATTTTCTTCCTTTAAAAAATTGAAGGGAGGTTATACCTCCCACAATAAGCAACAAAAGAATTAATTGTCCTTGTGTCATCTAAATCTCCTCTTTTCCACCAACAACTATAACTTCTGTAAAGCCCTCTCTATTGAGAGTATCAACTATTTTCTTGGCAATAGAATTTAATAAATAAGATTTAATAAAAATGTATGATGGTGAAAAATAATCAGAATAAAATGATTTTAATTTTATTTCTATTCTTGTAAATTCAATTTTTATCTCTTTAATATAATCACCAGTTATAAGATCAAGCCCAGTTGTTGGCTCTTCTATTTTTGATAGAATTCTTTTTATTCTTTTAATTACCTCTTCATCTCCAACTGTTTTCATACTAATATATAATTATCATAAAATTTAGATAACTCTTCAATACCTCTTGGTGATTTTGAAAGAAGTGGGATCTCCTTTATATTTATGTTTTTAATTTCATCTTTCATTCTTATTATAACTCTATCTTGTTCTTCAATTTTTCCTTTAATCACTTCTGGTGGATTATCGCATATTAAATATTTATTTAAATAGATATTTTTTACTTTTATTCCAAATTCAGATAATGCCTCAACTATTCTTTTTGTTTCAAAAAGAGCAAGATCTTCAGGCATAGTAACAACATTTATTGAAGTTAAATCACTTGAAAAAATGTTCATTATTTTTTCCATTTCTTTACGATATTTTACAAGTTCAATCATAATTTGATCTTCTTTTTCATCTGATGTAAGAGTTATAACCTCATCTTCTAAGGTTGCTTCAACTTTCCCTTTTACATTCTCAACCATTTTTCTTCTATCTAAAATCTTTCTTCTAATACCCATTAATCTTTTTGACCAGAGAAGTGTTAATTTTGGTAATGCTAAAACTCTTGTTATTATACCAGTTGGAGGTGTGTCAAAAACAAGAATATCATATTCTTTGCTTTCGACAAATTTTTTAATTGCCTCTAAAACAGCATACTCTTCTATTCCAGGAGAATATCTTAAAATATCAAAATATCTATCTAAATTAAAACTTGTAAGATATCTATATGTATTTTTTAAATTTCTTGATAAATCTTCAAGATACTCTTTTATCATTTTTTCAAGATCAACTTCAACTGCAAAAAGGTTATCTGTTAGTTTTTTTATTTTATTTGAAAGTTCAATATCAAATGCATCGCCTAGATTATGAGCAGGGTCAAGAGATGCAATTAAAACTTTTTTATTTTTGTTATATATTGATGCTCCTGTGGCAAAACTTGCTGAAATTGTTGTTTTCCCAACCCCTCCTTTTCCTAAGAAAAAATATATTTCCATTAAAACTCCTTTAATCTATATCAAACATTCCTGCTGTTTCTGCAAAAGCATCATCAAGATTTTTACTTCTTTTTATCATAACAAATATTTCTTTTTGCATGAATGGTAATATTCTTAAAATAATTCCAGTGGGAGGGGATGGAATACCTGCAAAGGTTCCCATTGTTAGAAGTGCAAAAACATTTTCTAATTCTTCTAATTCTTTTTCAATGAGGGAGGTTGAAACCTCCCTCAAACCCATATCCAATCCAATAAAAAATTTTTTAAGGAGGTCGAAGAGTTTTTTCATTAATTTTTTATTTTGTTTCAACCTCAGGGATTGCTCCCTTTCTCCATCCACCTAAGAAATCTATTACAAGGATAACATTTAGTGCAAGCATGACAATTGTAAATCCACCAAGCATATATTTGTTAAATACTGGTGTTGTTTTTGGAATTACAACAAATAGATACCAGAAAAGAGCAACTGTTACTGTAATCCATAAGAATAGTGCAGGAATAAGAACTGCCATTTGCCATGCTGGTTTTGCTTTTTGAACTTGTTTTACCCAAACTGCAGCTGTTATCATAGCAATTGATGCAAGCAATTGGTTAGAACCAGCAAAACCTGGCCAAAGAACTGTATAACTTCCACCCCATATCAAAAGAAGTCCTAAACCTGCAGCAATTATTGAACCAACCCACTTGTTAGCAATTACATTATAGAAACCCTCACTTGCCTTTTTAACTGGTTCCCAAATTTCACCCCATGCATATCTTGCTAATCTTACAGATGTATCAAGAGTTGTTAAAACAAAAGCAGATACCCAAAGTCCTGCAAATGTACTTCCAACATTTTCTGGAAGACCAACTGCAGTTGTCATCTTTCCAAAAGATCTTGTCATAACACCAAGTGCACCACCAACGGCTCCTGCTGCTTTAAGATATGTGTTTCCAAGATATATTTTATCTGTCATTAATGCATTCAAATCAACTTTAAGTTCTGTTAATTTTGCAGCTGCACCTTGGAATACTTGCATACCAAATGCTGCAATTGATGTTATTACAAGGGTTGAAAGGAATCCTTCAGTGAACATACTTCCATATCCAACAAAAAGACCTGATAGCTCATTGTCTAACTGTTTTGATGATGTTCCTGAAGCAACAATTGAGTGGAATCCTGATAGAGCACCACAAGCAATAACAAGAGGAACTGTAGGCCAGAATGGTGATGGTTGACCTCCAACTGTTCTTGCTGAGAAAATTGTAAATGCTGGCCAATTGAATCCTCTAAATGCAAATACTGCAGCAACTAAACCTAAAATAAGACCTGCCCATAGAATATAAGCATTAAGATAATCTCTTGGTTGTAATAGAATCCAAACTGGAAGAGATGAAGCGAGAATTGAATAAATTGCTAAAATTATATACCATGTTTTTGCATTTGTTATTTTTACAAATGGGAATGCAAATCCAATATATAGACATAGTACTAACATTATGATTCCAATTATAGATGCAATAGTAAATGGTAATTTTGTTCTGTATAAAAGAATACCTTCAATTATTGCTATGAATATAAATAATATTGAAGCAGTCGCAATTGATGGATTTGTTGTTGCAAGTCCAGTGAAAACACCTATAAATGCTGCAATAACAAGTAAAAGTGCAAAGTAAATAAATAATTCAAAAGAATATTTTGTTCTTGCTGTCATTAATTTTCCTGAAACCCACTGAATTGATTTTCCATCATATCTAACTGATGCCATTAAGGCAAGGTAATCATGAACACTTCCAATAAAAAGATTACCAAACCAAACCCATAATAATCCTGGTAACCAACCCCATGCCATTGCTATTGCAGGCCCTGTTATTGGACCAGCACCTGCAATTGAAGCAAAGTGGTGTCCATACAAAACCCATGGTTTTGCTGGAACATAGTCAACATTATCCCTTAATTTAACTGCTGGTGTTGGTCTTTTAGGATCTGCCTTTACAACTTCCTTTTCAATTCTTTTACCATAAACAATGTAGAAAAAAACATAAAATGCTAACCCAATGACTGCAATTAATGCTGTCATTTTTTAATTTACCTCCTTTTTAAAATTTTCAAAGAGCCAAAAAAGACTCTTCGACCTCCAAAAGTATTTTAAAACAATATAAATAAATTTGTCAACTAAAATTCTTCATAAATTTCAGGTAGGTCATTTTCAAAAAGAATAAGATCATTTGGTTTTAGAAAAGTTTTAAGAAAATCATTTGCTTCAAAAAAATTCTTAAATATTGTAATTCTATCTTGAGGAAAATTTGCCTCAATTAAGCCATCATAAATTGGTTTAGTTCTTTTTCCACCAATTAAAAAAACATAATCAACTTTATCTTTCATATATTTTCCTAAGTTATTATTTTCTTCAAACTCTTTTTTCCCAAGTTCAACAACTCCAGGAGTGATTATGATTCTTCTACCATCCTTATATTTTGAAATTAAATCAATAGCCATTTTTGCACCAACAGGATTTGAATTATAGGCATCATCAATGACAATCATATTTCCTCTTTTAATAACATTTAATCTATGAGGAAATGGCTCTAAAAATTTAATTTTCTCTTTTATATTCTCTAAAGGAATTTTTAAATATATTGAAACTTCAATTGCTAATAATAAGTTTCTTATTGTCTCTTTACCGATGAGTTTAGTTTCGAAAATGTATTCTTCATCTAAAAATTTCACTTTAAATTTAGTTTTAAAAAGATTTTCTTCTAAAATTTCAATAAATGGATAATAACTTGAATTAATAGAAACCTTTTTAACTTTTTCATTTACAAACTCTTTTAGAAATTTATCATCACCATTTAAAATTAACTTTTCACATTTATTTGAGTTTAAACAATAATTTATAATATATTTAAATTCACTTAATATTTTTTCTTTTGAACCAAATTCCTCAAGATGTTGAATCCCAACTGAAGTTATAATAAGAATATTTGGATCGATTAATTTAAGTAATCTTTTGAATCCTCCAACTTCATTTTCAGCAAGTTCAACAACAAAAATCTCAATTTCTTTTTTTAGATTTTCTCTTATGAATTTTGTTATTCCCATTGCTGTGTTATAACTTTCAGGAGTCATCTGAGTTTTAAACTTATCTTTAATTAGTCCATTTATGAAATATTTTGTGCTTGTTTTACCATAACTTCCTGTAACCCCAATAATAAGTGGTTTATACTCTTTGATTATTCTTACTGCATCATTAAAATAGTTATTATTTATGATTAATTCAAAAGGATAAATTAATAAATTCAATAGGGAAAGTGTAAATGGAGTTAAAAAAATAAAATAAACAATTAAAAAGTTTAATTTATAAATAAAAAAAAGAACTGAGATAATCAAGAAAAATATTAAATTTATAGAAAAAATCCTTATGAGTCTTTTTGTAAATTTTAAACCCTTTTTAGAAAATCTTTTTCTCTTTTTGTAAAGGTTTATATTGTAAAAAAGAGAAAAAATTAAAAAAGATATTAATATGATATTTAAATAAAAATTATTTGATTTATAAAAAATAGTCAATAAAACAAAAATTAATGAAATATTTAAAAATAAATCATCAAATATATATTCTTTTGCTTTTCTTTTTATTATATGTCTTAAATATTTTAAGTTGAAATATTCTAAAATTTGAAGGTTTTGAAGGCACCATAGAATTCTTAATAAGAAAATAAAAAAAGATAATGATAAAATAATTAAATTAAGTAATACATTAATTGAATTCATTATTTATTTCTCCTAAAAAGAGTTTTATTTCTGAGATTACCTTTGTTAAGTTATCAAGATAAGGAAAGTGTCCTGCATTTTTTATAATAACAAGTTTTGAGTTTTTAATTTTTTCTTTAATAATATAAGCATGTCTTAGAGGAAGTTCTTTGTCATTTTCACCCCAAATTATAAGAGTTTTGGTATCTATTTCACTCATTATTGAAGATAAATCCTCATTAACAATCTTAACTAAAGTATCTCTCATCGCCCCATTTACATTTTTATAATCTTTTGAACCAAAAATTTTTCTTAAATTATTTAAAATTTTTTCTTGGGATTTATCTTTAAATAATTTGAGTACTAATTTTTTTAATAACTTGAATGTTTTTTCAGTAAACCTTTGTTTAAGAGTTTTTTTATCTCTTATGCCAGCACTATCAATTAAAATTAGAGCTTTTACTTCCTCTTTTCTTTCTTTTGCAATTCTTATTCCAATTCTTCCACCAAAAGAATGTCCAATAATTGCATAACCTTTTAAATTCAAACTGTCTATGAATTTTAAAATCAAATTTTTATAATCTTCTCCGTCAAAAGATTTTAGGGGAACATCACTTTTTCCAAATCCAGGAAAATCAATATAAATCACTTTATAATCTTTTTCTAAGACACTTCCTATTGGATATAGTGAATTTGAATTTCCGCCCCATCCATGAAATAAAAAAATAGGAAATCCATCTCCATGAATTTCATAATAAACTTTTATTCTATCTATATTTGCAAACATTATTAATTTACCCTTTTTTTATTCCTTTGAAATCTTGTAAAAGAACATCTGTATCAATTGATGTTATATTTTTATTTTTATCTTCAAAAACTTCAAGAGAAATATTTATTAAATTATCGATTAATTTATCGAAAGAGATACCAGATGCTTCCCAAAGATAAAAAGAAAGTGCCCCTGGTAAAGTATTAACTTCATTTACATAAACTTTTTCTGTTTCACTATCAATAAGAAAATCAACTCTTATTAATCCTTTACAATCAAGTGCTTTAAATACCTTAACTGCTAATTCTTGTATCTCTTTTGTTTTTTCTTCACTGAGTTCTGCAGGAATTATATGACCAAATCTTTTAAACATATAACTTCCTTTTGAACTCAGTTTATATTTTGAATCATAATCAAGAAATATTTTTGGAGTTTTTACCTCTTCTAACTTTGAAGGAATCACTTCTTCATTTCCTATAACAGAACAATTTATTTCTTTTAAATTTTTTACTTCCTCTTCAACAACAATTTTTGAATCATAATGCTTTGCAATTTCAATTCCATATATTAAATTCTCTCTATTTTCTGCTTTTGTAATTCCTATGCTAGAACCTAAATTTGCTGGTTTTACAAATACTGGATATTTAAATGAATTTTCAATTTTATTTATAATCTTATTTCTATCTTTTTCCCAATCATTTCTTTTAAACCAGATATAATTTACAATTGGTAAATTATTTGCCTTAAAAATTTCTTTCATGATAACTTTATCCATACCAATTGAAGAAGAGAGAACTCCACAACCAACATATGGAACATTTAACATTTCAAAAATTCCCTGTATTTTTCCATCTTCTCCATAAGTTCCATGTATAACACTAAAAGCAATATCAATAAATATTTTCTTATTAATTATGCCTTCAGTTTCAAGAGTTAAAATATTGTCATTTGATATTTTTATTCCAGTTATTTTCTGTGAAATTTTTGGTATATTTGAAAGATTTCTAAAATTTTCTATTTTAAGAAGATTATCTCCAGTAAACCATTCACCTTTTTTTGATATATAAATAGGATAAACTGTATATTTTGACTTATCTGTAGCATTGTAAACTTGCATTGCAGTGATTATTGAAATTTCATGTTCAACTGATTTTGATCCAAAAAAAAGACCCATTCTTTTTTTCATATCTTAAATATTTTAACATAAAACTATACTGATATAATAAACTAAAGGAGGTTAAAGATGGATTTAATTGAAATGTTAAAGAAAGGAATTCAAAGTGAAAATGAAGCAAAAAGATTTTATTATAAACTTTCTGAAAAAGTTATTGATGAAAAAGCAAAGAGAAGGTTAATAAAGTTTTATAAAGAAGAAGAAAAGCATGAGTTGTCTTTAAAGAAACTTCTTAAAAGAACGTTTAACCTTGAATATAATGCAGATGAAAATTTCAAAGAAAATCCTGAATTTTATAGTGTTAATGAGGAATTAGGAAAAGATATTAAATCGGTTGATATTGTTAAAATTGCAATAAAATCAGAGATGAATGCGGTTGAATTTTATTCGAGTATGTTAAAAAAGATTAAAGATGGAAGAGATAAAAGAGTTGTTAATTCATTAAAAAAGATGGAAAAAGGGCATGAAGATTTGTTAAGAAGAGAGTATGAATTATTGAAAAAAGAGGATTATTGGGCAAAACCTTCAATGGAAAATCTGGGGGATCTAAGACTTTAAAAAATAGAATAAAAAGTTGTAAAATATTATTAATTTATTTTTAGAAAACTTTTTATTTATTTTTGAGGAGAATAATATGTTATCTATTGAAGAACAATTAAGAATTATTAAAAGAGGAACTTTTGAAATTATTAATGAATATGAACTAATTGAGAAACTTAAGAAGGGAAGACCTTTAAGGGTAAAACTTGGTGTTGATCCAACTTCACCTGATATTCACCTTGGTCACACTGTTGTTTTAAATAAATTGAGAGATTTTCAAAATTTAGGTCATCAAGTTGTTTTAATAATTGGAAATGGAACTGCTGTTATTGGAGATCCTTCAGGAAGAGATAAAGCAAGGGCACTTCTAACTCAAGAAGAAATCGAGAAAAATGCTAAATATTATAGCGAACAGGCATTTAAAATTTTATACAAAGATAAAACAGAAATTAGATTTAATGGAGATTGGCTTTTACCCTTAACACTAAAAGAAATTGTTTCTCTTGCATCACATTTCACAGTTGCAAGAATACTTGAAAGAGATGATTTCTTCAATAGATATAAACAAGGCAATGCAATTTATTTACATGAATTTTTATATCCAGTTATGCAAGCATATGATTCTATTATTATTGATGCAGATGTTGAACTTGGAGGAACTGACCAAAAGTTTAATCTTCTCTGTGGAAGGGAACTTCAAAAAGAACTTGGAAAAGAGCCACAAATTGCAATTTTAATGCCTATTCTAAGAGGAATAGATGGTGTAAAGAGAATGGGCAAAAGTTTACAAAATTACATTGGAATAAATGAATCACCAGATGAGATGTTTGGAAAACTCATGAGCATTCCAGATCACTTAATTATTGAATATTTTGAACTTTTAACAAACACTGACCCAGAAGAAATTGAAAATATAAAACTATCAATGGAAAAAGGAGAGAATCCAATGAAATTTAAATTGAGATTAGCAAAAGAAATTGTTAAAAGATACCATTCAGAAGAAGATGCAATAAAAGCAGAAGAGAATTTTATTAAAGTTTTCAGTAAAAAAGAAGTCCCAGAATATATAGAAATATTTGAAGTAAATCATGAGGAGATAAATTTAATTGACTTTTTAAAAGAGAAAAATTTAATTCAATCAAAAAGTGAAGGAAGAAGGCTTTTTGAACAAGGTGGAATTTATGTAAATGGTGAAAGATTTAATGAACCATCATTCATTTTAAAAATTGATAGTGAGAAGATAATTAAAATTGGTAAAAGAAAATTTATAAAGGTGGTAAAAAAATGATAAAAGGTCCAAAAGGTGCACCTGATATATTACCAGACAAAAGTGAAAAAATAAAAATAGTTATAGATAAATTAAGAGATTTTGTTGAAAATTTTGGCTATAAAGAGATAGTTCTTCCAATTTTTGAACATGCAGAAATCTTTGAAAGAAGTGTTGGAGAAGAAACAGATATAGTTCAAAAAGAGATGTATACTTTTTATGATAAAGGTGGAAGAAAACTCTGTTTAAGACCAGAAGGAACAGCACAAGTTGTAAGGTCTTATTTAGAGAATAATCTAAAGCAGTTACCTCAACCTGTAAAATTTTACTATTATGGTCCAATGTTTAGATATGAAAGACCACAAAAAGGAAGATTTAGAGAGTTTTATCATTTTGGTATAGAGGCACTTGGAGAAGGTAGCCCAAATCTTGATGTTGAAGTAATTTATATATCCTTAAAAGCACTTGAATATTTAGGACTTAAAGGCCTTTTTATTTATATTAATTCAATAGGAGATATTGAAGAAAGAAAAGATTATAAAGAAGTTCTCATTAATTACCTTAAAGAAAAAGAGAGTGAACTTTGCGATGATTGTAAAAAAAGGTTATATACTAACCCTTTAAGAGTTCTTGATTGTAAAAAAGAGTCATGTATAAAAGTAACTGAAAATTCACCAAAAATTTTAGATTATATAAAAGGTGAAAGTAAAAAACACTTTGAAGAGGTTTTAAAAAAATTGGATGATCTCAAAATAAATTATCAATTGAATCATAGATTGGTTAGAGGACTAGATTATTATAATAGAACAGTTTTTGAGGTTATCTCAAAAGACCTTGGAGCACAAAATTCTGTTTTGGGTGGTGGAAGATATGATTATCTTTCTTCTTTTCTCGGTGGAGAAAAAATTCCAGGAGTTGGATTTGCAATAGGAGTTGAAAGATTAATTTTAATTCTTGAAACAAAAAATTTGATTGAAGTGAAAAAAGATAAAATAATTTCTATAACTCCTTTAGATAAAAAATATTATGATGAAATTTTCTTGTTTTACCTTAAACTTGGAGAAATTGGATTTAATGTTTTGTTTCCATACAATTTTAAAAGTTTAAAAGAATCAATAACATATTCATTAAAAAGAAATGCATCATTTTTGATTATATATGGTGGAGATGAGTTAAAAGAAGGTTTTGTAATGTTTAAAGACCTTAAAAAAGGAACACAAGAAAAAGTTAAAAAAGATGAGATTATTAAATTTTTGAATGAGGTGAAACATGCTGAGGACTAATTATTGCGGAGAGGTCACAGAAGAAAAAATTGGAAAAGAAGTTACCTTATGTGGATGGGTTAAAACAATAAGAGACCTTGGAAATTTAATTTTCATTGAGTTAAGAGATAGGAGTGGTTATGTTCAAGTAGTTATAGATAGTAAAAACAAAGAAAATTTTGAAAAAGCAAAAAAATTAGGAATCGAATTTGTTGTTAAAGTAAAAGGAATTGTAAGAGATAGACCTAAAGAGAATATAAATGAAAAGATAAAAACAGGAAAAATTGAAATTGAATGTATTGAACTTGAAATAATAAATGAATCACCTCCAATTCCATTTGACATTGAATCAAGAGAAGAGATAAATGAAATTTTGAGATTAAAATATAGATTTTTAGATTTCAGAAGAGAAAAGATGAAAAATAATTTATACACAAGATTTAAAACAACAACAGTTATAAGAAATTTCTTAAATGAGGAGGGTTTTTGGGAAGTTGAAACACCAATTCTTACAAAAAGTACACCAGAAGGTGCAAGAGATTTTCTTGTTCCATCAAGAATAAATCCTGGAAAATTCTATGCATTGCCCCAATCACCCCAACTTTTTAAACAAATTTTAATGATTTCAGGAATAGATAGATACTATCAAATTGCAAGATGTTTCAGAGATGAAGATTTAAGAGCAGATAGACAACCAGAATTTACACAAGTTGATATTGAAATGTCATTTATAGATGAAAGTGATATTATGAATCTAATAGATAGACTATTTAAAAAATTATTCAATGAAATACTAAAAGAAGATCTTGAAATTCCAATTCCAAAAATGAGTTTCTTTGAAGCATTAAATACATATGGAAGCGATAAACCAGATTTAAGATTTGAATTAAAAATAGAAGATTTTACAGAAATTTTTAAAGACTCTGATTTTAAATTAATAAAAGAAGGTTTATTAAAAGGTTATAGAGTAAAAGGAATAACATTAAAAGATAGATTACTTACAAGAAAAGAAAAAGATGAAATTGAAAATATAGTTAAAGAATCTGAATTAGGTGGTGTAATATTTTTAAATGTAGATAAAAAAATAAGTTCACCATTAAACAATTACATTAAAGATGAAGAAATTAAAAAATTAAAAGAGAAAATTAATGAGAGTGATACATTGCTTTTATTTATAGGAGATGGAGAGGAGTTTTTAACAAATCTTGGAAAAGTAAGAATTGCTATTGGAAATAAATTTGATTTAATAAATAAAAAAATTCATAAACTTTTATGGGTTACTGAATTTCCACTTTTTGAATGGAACAAAGAAGAGAATAGATGGGATTCAAGACACCATCCATTTACATCTCCAAAACCAGAACAAATTGAACTTCTTGATAAAGACCCATCAAAAGTTCTTGCAAGAGCATATGATTTTGTCATGGATGGATTTGAAATTGGTGGAGGAAGTATAAGAATTCATAATATAGATTTACAGATGAAAATATTTAAACTTTTAGGATACTCTGAAAAGGAAGTCGAAGATAGATTTGATTTCTTTCTAAATGCATTGAAATATGGAGCACCAATTCATGGAGGAATAGCACTTGGTCTCGATAGAATAGTTATGTTATTTGTCAATGGAGAAAGTTTAAGAGATGTTATTCCATTTCCTAAAACACAAAAAGGAACATGCCTTCTTACAAATGCACCATCTGAAGTTAGTGAAAAACAACTAAAGGAGTTAAAAATAAAAATTGAGAACTAAAATTGTTATAATTAAACTGTGAATTTAATTGTTACACACTCAACAGCAGATTTTGATGCTCTTGCATCCCTAGTTCTTGCAGGGAAAATATTCCCTAATTCTGTTTGTCTTATACCCTCTTTCTCTTCATCAGTTTATTCTTTCTTTTGTTTATATGGTAATCTTTTTGAAAATTTAAAAAATCTCAAAGACATAGATTTAAATAAAATAGATAGAATCATAATGGTTGATACCCAATATCCAGAAAGGGTACCAGGTTTAACTGAATTTATTCAAAATCATAAAAATATTTTGATAATTGACCATCATTATCCAGATGAAGAAGTTAAATTAAATGCTAAAAGAATAACAAAAGAAATTGGAGCAACAACCTCAATACTCATTCATATGCTAAAAAATAAGAAAAAAATAGAAATAAAATCAATTGAAGCTACACTTTTTGCTTTAGGAATATATGAAGACACTGGAAATCTTCTTTTTATTACAACAAAACTTTATGATATTGAAGCACTATCTTACATCTTTAAATATGATGTTGATTTAAAAATTGTTTCGAAGTATCTTATCACATATTTAACAGAGCAACAGAAAAATATTTTTGAGAAAATACTTTCAAATTTGAATGTTGAAGAGATTAATGGATATAAAATTGGTATATCTAAGGTTAAAATTTCAGAATACACAGAAGGAGTTGGTTTTCTTGTTCATAAAGTTTTGGAACTTCTTGACTTAGAAGCTGTTTTTTCAATTTTAATTATGAATAAAAAAACTGTGATAATTGGAAGAAGTAGAAGTGAAGATATAAATGTGAAGAAAATTCTTTCATATTTTGGTGGTGGAGGACATAAAACTGCTGCTTCTGCAAATTTTAATACAGTTAAAAACTCAAGAATTTATGATAAGTTGATTAAAGCAATAAAAGAAAATGTAAAAATAAAAATTCTTGCAAAAGATATAATGAGTTCACCAGTTAAAACAATTGATAGTGAAGCAACTCTCGAAGAAGCAAGAAATTTAATGTTAAGATACAATTATTCAGGTTTACCTGTTGTTAAAAATGGAAAAATTGTTGGAATTATTACAAGAAGTGAGATATCAAAAGTTGAACTCTTGGGACTTACAAATCTTAAAGTCAAAGATTTTATGATTGAGAAATACTTTTTTGTCTCGCCTGAATCTTCAATTGAGGAAGTTGAAAAAATTATGGTTGAAAGAAATATAGGAAGAGTTTCAGTTGTTGTTAAAGGTAGAGTTGTAGGAATGATTACAAGAAGTGATATTTTAAGAGGAATATATCTTAAAAGTGAAGAAAGTTTTTCTCCAATTGAACAAGAAAAAGTTGTCAAATGCATAAACAAAATAATTTCTAAAAAAACAGTCAGATTACTTAAGAAAATTGGAGAGATTTCAAATAGACTAAATATAAGAAGTTATGTTGTTGGAGGATTTGTAAGAGACCTTTTCTTAAATAAAGAGACAAAAGATATTGATATTGTTGTCGAAGGAGATTCAATTTTACTTGCACAGGAAATTAAAAAAGAGATGAATGTTAATATTCATATTTATCCAAATTTTAAAACATGTACAATTAATTACCCAGATGGATTAAGAATTGATATTGCATCATCAAGAAGAGAATATTATAAAGAGCCAGCATCACTTCCAAAGGTTGAGATAAGTCACAGTTTAAGAGAAGATCTTTTAAGAAGAGACTTCACAATAAACACTCTTGCAATATCTATTAATAAAAACTCTTTTGGAAAATTGATTGACCTTCTTGGTGGATACAAAGATTTAAAAGAGAAAAGAATTAGAGTTTTACATAAATTAAGTTTCATAGATGACCCATCAAGAATTATGAGAGCAATTAGATATTCATCTAAATTAAAATTTAAAATTGAGAAAGAAACAAAAAATTTAATCATAAGCACTATTAAAACTGGGCTTTTTACAGATGCAAGAAATACAAGAATAAAAGAGGAACTTTTTATGATTTTAGGAGATAAAGATACTGCAATATGTGGTCTGAAACTTATGAAGAAACTTGGTGCTCTTAAAATGATTCACAGAAAACTTGAACTTAAAAAAGAAACGCTTGACTCAATAGAAAAAAGTGAAGATTTAATTGATGAACTTATTAAAAAAGGAGAAATTATAAGAAGAGATGAGGCAAACTTTTTCTTATTGATCACTGAATTGAGTTATGTCAATAGAAGAGAATTAATTGAGAGATGGAACATGAAGAGAGATTTCATAAAAGATGATAATTATTATAATGAGATAATCGAAAAATTAAAAACTGTAAAAGATAATTATGATATCTATAATATTCTCAAGAATCTTTCAATTTATGAACTTATTTATTTATCAAATTTTGATGAGATTAGTGATAAGATAAAAAAATATTTGTTTAAACTGAAGAATTTAAAATTAAAAATCACAGGTAAAGATTTAATTAAAATAGGGTTTAAACCTTCAGTTGTGTTTAGAGAAATATTTGAAACTCTAAAAAAAGAACTTCTTGATGGAAAAATAAAAACATATGAAGATGAGATAAATTTTGCTAAAAGATTATTTGAAATGAAAGGAGAAAAAGTATGTTAAATAATTTAATAGAAATTCTTTTTTTACTTCCAAGTATTATAATTGCAATTATATTTCATGAAGTTGCTCATGGATATGTTGCATATAAACTTGGAGATGAGACTCCAAAAGAATATGGAAGATTGACTCTCGACCCAACTAAACACATTGATTTATTGGGAACAATTCTTCTTCCAGTTTTATTGCTTATAAGTTCAAATTTTAGAATAGCATTTGGTTGGGCAAAACCTGTTCCAATAAATTTTTATAGATTTAGAAAAATAAGAAGAGATTTGATTCTTGTATCTTTATCTGGTCCAGTTACAAATTTAATACTTGCTGTTATCTTTGGTTTGATTTTCAAATTTCTTGTTGTTCCATTTCCAAAAATATCTGCATCATACATTTCAGTTTTTGTTCAATATAGTGTTTTAATAAATCTAATATTAGCAATATTTAATCTTATTCCTATTCCACCATTGGATGGCTCAAGAATTTTTTACAGTATAATCTTAAGATACCCTCAGGATGCTTTAAGAAATAGAAATTTAGAAATTTATGGTTCACTAATTTTGATTGTTTTATTATTTTTTGGAATAATTGGAAGAATTTTGTCACCAATAATAACTAGACTTTCACAATTTTTGTTATGGTAAATACTCAAAAAGAATTAAAAGAAAATAGAGCAGTTTTAATTGGATTTATAAAAAATGAACAAAATGAATTTCTTCCAGAAGAGACCCTAAATGAACTTGAACTTTTAACAGAAACATTGGGTCTTAAAGTAACTTATAAAGTTTTAAAAAGATTAAGAGAGATAAATCCCAGATTCTATATGGGAAAGGGAACTCTTGAGGAGATAACTCTTATTGCTCGAAAAGAAAATGCAAGTTACCTTATATTTGATGATACACTCTCATATTCTCAAATTAAAAATATTTCAGATTACACAAATCTTTATGTTCTTGACAGACCACACCTAATTATTGAAATTTTTGAAAAAAGAGCAAAAACAAATGAAGCAAAAATTCAGGTTGAACTTGCTCGACTTAAAATGGAACTTCCAGCAATAATTGGAATTGGAAAAAGTTTAGATCAACAGATGGGAATTGTAGGAATTAGAGCAGGAAGAGGAGAAAAATTAGTTGAACTAAAAAGAAGAGCAATTGAAAGAAGAATAAACACATTAAATAAAGAACTTAAAAAAATAGAAAAAAGAAGAGAGATAAGAAGAAAATTAAGAGAGAAATCAGAAATACCTGTTGTTTCTATTGTTGGTTATACAAACTCAGGAAAATCAACACTCTTTAATGCCTTAACAAATGAAGAAACTTTTACAGAAAATATGCTTTTTGCAACACTCGATACTCTTGTAAGAAAAACATATTTAAATAAATATGAAAAAGAAGTTCTTATTGTTGATACTGTTGGTTTTATTCAAAAACTTCCACCACTTCTTATCTCATCTTTTAAATCAACTCTTGAAGAGATAAACTTTTCTGACCTTATAATTCACCTTATTGATTCTTCATCTCCATCTTACAAAAAACATATGATTTCAGTTAAGGAAATATTAGGCGAGATTTTATATAAAGATATAAAAATTATTAATGTTTACAACAAGATTGATTTATTAAAAGATTATCAAATTGAAAGAATTAAAACCGAAGACGATAGTGGAATTTTAATTTCTGCATTGAAAAAAATAAATATTGATGAACTTAAAGATAGAATTGGTTTTGAAATTTTTGAAAGGTCAAATATTTTAAATTACTGATTTTTTTCTTTTGAGTGTGGATGAAAATTTTCATAGATTTTTTTTAAATTTTCTTTTGTTAGATGTGTATAAATTTGAGTTGTTGATAGTTTTGTATGTCCAAGGAGTTCCTGAACAACCCTTAAATCTGCACCATTTGTAAGTAAATGAGTTGCAAAAGTGTGTCTAAATGTGTGAGGAGTTACTTTTTTATAAGGAACAACTTTTTTAGCATATTTTTCAACAAGGAGTCGAATTCCTTTATCTGTCAAGGGCTTTCCGTTTCTATTTATAAACAAAACATTTGAATTCTTTTTTCTTTTATTTAGGTATTCTCTGATTAAATCCTTCAGTTCTTCTGTTAAAAATATAACTCTATCTTTTTTACCTTTTCCAGTTATAATAACCTCGCCTTTATCAAGGTCAAGTTGAGAAACTTTTAAACTAACAATTTCTGAAACTCTCATTCCAGTTGAATATAGAAAAATTAAAATAAGTTTATCTCTAAATCCAATAAGTTTTTTCTCATTTGGAGCATTTATAAGTTTAAAAACCTCTTCTTCTGTTAAAAAAGATGGAAGTTTTTTATCTATTTTAGGAAGTTCAAGAGAAACAAGTGGATTTTTTTCAATTGCTCCATCTTTCAATAAAAATTTATAAAAACTTCTAATAGAAGATATTTTTCTTGATATTGATCTTTTATCTAACCCCTTTTCTCTTAATTCTATTAAAAATCCTCTTAATGAATTTCTTGAAATATTTTTATAATCAAAATTGTTTTTTTTAACATACTCATAAAAATCTAAAAGGTCTTTTTTATATGCTCTTAAAGTATGTTTAGAAGAGTTTTTTAACTTATCCATATAAACAAGAAAATCTGAAATTTTTTCTTTCAATTATTAACCTCCAGTGCAAAGAAAAATGAAAACAACATAAAAATAGTAAATATTGTGAAATAAATTATTCTTGTAAAACTTCTTATAAAAAATTCAATTGGCATTAAAACAATCAATCTGTCTTTTTCTGGATCAAGAAGCCACAATTCATTTTTAAAAAAGATCTCATGAAATATTGTAAAAGATTTATCAAATGAAAATATAAAAACAGTTAAAATAAAAATTCCAATAGGTATTAATGAATAAAGAAAAATATAGGGTAAATCCTCTTTTTTAATCAAAATAAAAATTAAAATTGAAAATATGATTGATATATAAACTATGTACTTAAATATGTTTTTAACATCTTCCATGTGTAATATCTCTTTTTCATTGAAAAAATTTTTAAAACCTGGTATTTCAAGATTATCTCTTTTTCCCATAAGATACTCAGGAATTACTTTTGCTGCATATCTTATAAATTTTGGGTCAATATTTAATTCAATTTCTGGTCTTAATCTTGCGAATTCAGACATAAAATAATTTTTTGAAAATGCGATTGAAAGAGTAAACAAAAGAATTAGAGTTATTGGAATCAAAATAGTTAAAATAACTTTTCTCACTTTCTAAAAATCAAGTTTAAAATAATTGTTAATATAATCGAAAGAAGTATCATTGAAACTATTGGAATATAAATTGTTAAATTCTTTTTTCTAATAACAATATCTCCTGGAAGTTTAAAAAATGGTAACTTATCACTAAAATATGAAATAATTCCAATCAAAAGAATAATAACTCCAAATATAATTAAAATTTTTGAAAACTCTTTTATCATCTTCCACCTCCGAACCTTTCAATCTCCGAGAATATACAACCACAATATTTTTGTCTATATAAATTATAATCTTTTGAGAGTTTTACTCCATCATGATACTTTTCTCTTAAGTCAAAATAAATAAAATTTAAATTATACTCTTTCGAAATTCTCTCTCCAATATTTTTTATTGCATCATGTTTTTGATATATAGAATATAGCATTGTTGTTGTAAAATTTTTAATATTTAATAATTTAGAAGTTAATGCTGTTTGATTTAATCTAAGTTGATAGCAAAAAAAACATCTATTACTAAAATATTTTACAACATTCATAAAATAATCTTTATATTCATATTTTCCAACTATATAATCAATTTTTTGATTTTCTGAAAAACTTTTAAATGAATTTAATCTCTCAAGATATTCTTTATATGGATGTATGTTTGGATTATAGAAAAAAAGTGTAATCTCATAATTTTCTCTTAATTTATCAATTACTAAAATTGTACATGGAGCGCAACAGGTATGAATTAATAACTTCTCCATCAAAACATTGTCCTTTTTTTAATTGTTAAATATTTGTATGCATTTTCAGTCGCAACTCTTCCTCTTTGAGTCCTTTCGATAAAGTTAATCTGTAAAAGGTATGGCTCATAAATATCTTCAATTGTATCTTTATCTTCATTTAAAATTGCGCAAAGTGTTTCTATTCCTGTTGGGCCACCATTGAATTTTTCAATAAGAGTTGTAACTAACTTTCTATCTTGTGGAGTTAATCCAAATTCATCTATTCCAAGAGAATTAAATGTTTCAATTAAAATGTTTTTATCAATTATTCCATTGTTTTTTATTTCTGAAAAATCCCTTACTCTTTTTAAAATTCTAATTGCAACTCTTGGAGTTCCTCTTGATCTTTTTGCTATTTCAATAGCATCTTCCTCTTTTATATATATTTTCAGGTACTTTGCTGCTCTAAAAATTATTTTCACTAAAGATTCAATTGTATAAAAATCAAGTTTCAAAACTATTCCAAATCTTTCCCTTAAAGGTGAGGTTAACATTCCTGCTCTTGTTGTTGAACCGATTAATGTGAATGGCTCCAAATTTATAGTGAGAGTTTTTGCAGAAGGTCCTTTTCCATAAACAATATGAAGTTTATAATCTTCCATTGCAGGGTAAAGAGTTTCCTCAACTGAATGTGGAATTCTGTGAATTTCATCTATAAAAAAAATTGAACCTTTTTTTAATGATGTTAAAATTGCAGCAACATCTCCTGGTTTTTCAAGAGATGGACCTGTAACTTGTTTTAATTCTCTATTCATCTCTTTTGCAATAACATAAGCAAGTGTTGTTTTTCCAATACCAGGAGGACCATACAACAAAATGTGGTCAATTGGTTCACCTCTTTTCTTTGCAGCATCAAGAAAAATTTTTAAATTATTTTTAACCTTTTCTTGTCCAATATATTCATCAAGAGATTCTGGTCTTAAATTGAAATCTTTGAACTCTTCACTCATTCTTTATCACCTTTAAAACCTCTTTTACATAATCTTCAAGTGATATTTTATCACACCCTTTCACTTTTCTTATTGCTTCAATAACCTCTTCTTTTTCAAATCCAAGAGACAATAAAATTTTAACTGCATCAAGAGTTTTTTTATCTTTAGTCTTTAGTTCTCTATCTTCTTCACTTAAATATTTATAAATCTCTTCAAGTATCTTTTTTCTTATACCTTTAACAAGAATTGGCTCTCCATTTTTTATTTTTTCATAAATTTCTTCTAATGAGTAAAATTTAAAAATTTGAATAACTGATTTTGGACCAACTTGAGGGAGTTTAATGAGTTTTTCAAAAAGATTTACCTCTTCATAAGTTAAAAAACCATATAAATTCAATTCTTTTTCTGAAATAAAAAGAGATGTGTAAACTTCATTTTTAATTTTATTTGGATATGGAACAAATATTTTAAAACCTATTCCACTTTTGGTTAAAAATATAATAAAATCCTCTTCTCTTTTTAAAACTTCACCATTAAGATATGATATCACTGTCTAATCCTATTGATTTTAAATTTATAAAAGAAGTTGCAAGTGCTATTGCATCAACTGTATCATCATCATTTATTTCCCTATTATATAAAATTTTAACCATTTTTTTCATATTGTTTTTATTAGAACCACCAAAACCTGTAAAATGTAATTTTACATTACTTGGATTTAACTCATAAATTTTTGATTTAAATTTAGATGCAATTAGTAATATAACCCCTTTAACTTCTCCAATTTTTATTGCAGTTTTTATATTTTTTTTAAAATAGATATTTTCAATAATTGTGTATTTTGGAGAATAATTTTTATAAATTTCTTTTAATTTTTTATAAATTTTTAATAATCTCTCTTCTTCTTTTAGGTTTTTCTCTGTCTTAATTAATCCAAAATCAATTAAATCTGGAGGATCTTTATCCTCAACTATTGCCCATCCAAGATTTGAAAGACCAGGGTCAACTCCCAAAACATACATTATTTAAAAGTAAGTGCTATTCTTTCCATCTCTTCATCTGAAATGTCAAAGTTAGCATAAACTTTTTGAACATCATCATGATCTTCAAGTTCATTAATGAGAGTTAATAGTTGCTCTGCTTTATCTCCTTCAAGTTTTACACTATTTTTTGGAATCATTGTGAAATCAGATGAAATAACTTTTATTCCATTTTCTTCAAGTTTTGTTTTAATTTTGAATAAATCCTGTGGAGATGTTAATACAAATATATCTTCACCATCTCTTCTAACATCTTCTGCTCCTAATTCTGCTGCAAGTAAAAGAAGTTCATCATCTGAAAGAGGTTTTGGATCAACTTTTATCTCTCCTTTTCTTTCAAACATCCAAGAAACACATCCATTTTCTCCTAAACTTCCACCATGTTCATTGAAAATTTTTCTAATTTCTGCAGTTGTTCTATTTCTATTGTCAGTTGATGCTTCTATATAAATTGCAACACTTCCTGGTCCATAACCTTCATATATAATTTCTTCATATCTTTCTCCTTCAAGTTCTCCTGTTCCTCTTTGAATTGCTTTCTTTATGTTTTCAGAAGGCATGTTTGCTTCTCTTGCTCTTTCAATTGCAAGTCTTAATCTCGGGTTGGTTTCTGGGTCTCCTCCACCTTGTCTTGCTGCGATTGTTATCTCTCTTATTAATTTAGAAAATATTTTTCCTCTTTTTTTATCTTCAGCAGTTTTTTTTGCTGCTATATTATGCCACTTTGAATGTCCTGACATATTTACCTCCTTTTTAATATTATATCAATAAACATCTTATGTATTCTTATATCATCTGTTAATTCTGGATGAAAAGAGGAGCCCAAAATATTTCCCTCTTTAACCAAAACAGGTCCCTCATCAACAGAAGATAAAACCTCAACTCCATTGCCAACTTTACTTACAACTGGCGCTCTTATAAAAACTGCTCTGAATGGTTTATCTAAACCTTTTACTTCTAAATCGATTTCCATACTTTCTCTTTGACTACCGAAAGCATTTCTTTTTATAACAATATCCAAAACTTCAAGAAGTGGTTGGTCATAATTTTGCTCTATTTTTTTAGATAAAAGAATAAGTCCTGCACAGGTTCCAAAAACAGGGAATCCACTTTTAATTTTTTCTTTAATATAATCTTTCATTTCATACCTTTCAAGAAGATTTCCAATTGTAGTTGATTCACCACCTGGTATTATTAGACCATCTACATTATCAAGGTGTTCTTTTTTCTTAACTAAATATGGTTCAACAAAATCAAACTTTTTTAAAAAATCAAAATGTTCAATAAATGCGCCTTGAAGTGCTAAAACTCCAACTCTTACCATCCTCTTCTTTCATACCTCTCTTCCTCTTTAAGGGTTCTTATATCAATTCCAACCATTGGCTCACCAAGGTCTTTTGAAATCTCTGCAAGAATTTTTGGGTCATCAAAATAAGTAACTGAATCAACAATTGCTTTCGCTCTTTTTTCTGGATTTTTTGATTTAAAAATTCCTGAACCAACAAAAACTCCATCTGCTCCTAATTGCATCATAAGTGCTGCATCAGCAGGAGTTGCAATTCCACCTGCAGCAAAATTAACAACTGGTAATCTTTTAAGTTTTTTAACTTCTAAAACAAGTTCAAAAGGAGCACCTAAATTTTTTGCTTCAGTATATAACTCTTCATCTGACATTGAAAAGATTTTTCTAATCTCATCCATAATCTTTCTCATATGTCTTACTGCTTCAACAACATTTCCTGTTCCTGCTTCTCCTTTTGTTCTTATCATACTTGCGCCTTCATTTATTCTTCTTAATGCTTCTCCAAGGTCTCTTGCGCCACAAACAAATGGCACTTTAAATTTCCATTTATCTATATGATGCTCTTCATCGGCAGGAGTTAAAACTTCACTTTCATCTATAAAATCAACTCCGAGTGCTTCAAGAATTTGTGCTTCAACAAAATGACCAATTCTTACTTTTGCCATAACTGGAATTGTAACTGCTTTTTTGATTCTTTCTATAATAATTGGATCTGCCATTCTTGCAACTCCACCTTCTTTTCTTATATCTGCTGGAACTCTTTCAAGTGCCATAACTGCAACTGCTCCTGCTTCTTCTGCAATCTTTGCCTGCTCTTCATTAGTAACATCCATAATAACTCCGCCTTTGAGCATCTGAGCTAATCCTCTTTTTACCTTTATAGTTCCATATTCTCTCATTCCGAAACCTCCAAAAAATATTTTACCATCTAATTTGTTTTAAATCAATTAAGATAAAATTAATAATTTTAATTTAATTAAATTTAAAAGTTTAAATATAAAAAAAATTTTTATTCTTATTATATTTTACCTAAGGGCATTAGATAGAGGGGATATTCATCCTCTTTTAATTTTAATATTTCTTTTACTTCTTCATCAATGAATGCACCAATTGCAACTGTACCAACATTTAGAGATGTTGCCATAAGATAAATGTTTTGAGAAGAATGACCTGCTTCCATATGGATGTATCTTATACCTCTGTCGCCATATCTTCTTGTTGTAATTCTATTTATTGAAGTAATTATAATTATTGCAGCACTTTTTTTAATAGAAGATTGATTCAAACATGCTTTTGTTAGTGAATTTGTGAAATCACTCTCAGAAATTTTAATTAAAGAGTGATTTTCATAATCGTAATAATAAAACCCAAAAGGTATTCCATTTACTTTTTTTGAATAAAGATAAAATCTTAATGGGTATAATGCACCAGCAGATGGAATTTTTGATGCAGCAAAAAGTAAATTTGAAATTTCCTGAATTTCAAGAGGTTCATCTTTATAGTCTCTTATAGATTTTCTCTTTTTAATTGAGTTTAAAAGAGAAAAATTATTTTCAAATGGTTCTGGTAAAATTATTCTTTCCATTTCTATTTAAAATTATAAAAATTTAATGTAAAATCATTAACTCTTCCCATTTCATCAATTGCAACAATATTGATCTGTTCATTAATTATTTCATAATTTGGATAATTTGAAATTATAAAACCTGAAATTTTTAAATTTGTTTTTTCAAAATTAAATGATAATTTTAAGTAGTTATAACTTATTGATAATTCTTTATTTTGAACTTTGTTAAATAAATTTTTTACAAATTCAATTGATTCTGAAATTAAATTTAAAATTTCAGGAAAATAGTCAAGAACCTCTTCTGGAAGATCATTTTGATTGTAATAATATTTTCCATTTTCTTTTTTAATTTCTACTTCTTTTTCTAATAAATCAGAAGTTATTTTGAAATAAAAATTTTCTAAATCACAATACAGGTTAAAATTTTCTAAATCACCATTTAATTTTCCCAAAAATTGAACATCAAAACTTTTTGATTGAGATACCTTTTCAATGATTTTACTTACAATTTCATCTTTTTTTGAATTCAAAGATGTAAGTTTTATTTCTAATGTCTCTAAGTTTTCACTGTTGATGTTTGTTTCATAAGGAAGATAATTATCTTTATAAATGAAAATTTTAAATTCATTTTTGAAATTTTTTAAAATTAACACACCATTTTCATCTGATAAAAATTCATTTTCATTTATTAAAATCCTTGCTCCTGAAACCTTATTTCCAAATTCATCTAAAATAATTATTTTAAGATTATTTTCTTTTTTGATGCATGATGAATAAATAATAATTATGAAAATTAAAAAGATGAGAAGAAACTTTTTCATGATTCAAGGTCAATTGCTTTTGCATCTACCCAAATACTTTCAAGATTATAATAAAGTCTTTTTATTGGGTTAAATATGTGGACCATAACATCTCCATAGTCCATTATTATCCATGCTCCTTCATCACTTCCATCAATTTTAATTGGTAATCTTTTGAGTTCTTTTTTGATTTTCATATAAATATTATCCATAATTGCTTTTGCTTGAATATCTGTATCGGCAGAGCAGATAAAAAGATAATCAAAAAGATAAGTTAATTTTTTTGTATCAAGGCATAAAATTTCATCGCCCTTTTTTTCTTTTATTGCTTCATAAATTAATTTTAAAACTCTATTTTTTCTTTTGGCTCCCATGGGTCCTCTTCTTTATATAAATTATTTTTATAAATATAATCTTCAACTTCTTTTGGCACAAGATATTTTATTGAATAACCTTTCCTAACTCTTTCTCTTATTAAAGTTGATGAGATTGAAAGGGCTGGAACTTGTAGTGGAAAAACTTTATCAATACAACACTCTCCAATTTTACCCAATTTCTCTTTTAGTCTTTTTAAACTGTATCCAGGCCTTGTTGCTGCAATAAAATAACACATCTGAAGCAGTTCTCTTGGATTTTTCCAAGTTAAAATACTTAAAACTGCATCTGCTCCTGTTATAAAATAAAGGTCATAATTATCTTCATGATAAATTTCTCTTAATTCTTTAATAGTGTCGTAGGTGTAACACTTTCCTTTTCTATCAATTTCAATTCTTGAAACAAAAAAGTATGGGTTTGAAACAGTTGCAAGAAGTGTCATAATAAATCTTCTTTCGGGGTCAAGGAGTTTTGTTCTTTTTTTATAACCAGGAATTCCAACTGGAATAAAAATAACCTTTTTAAGGTTATATTTTACTCTTGCTTCTTCTGCAACAACAAGGTGGCCTATATGAATTGGATTAAATGAACCACCCATAATTCCAATTACTTCTTTACTCATAATATTTAAATTCAATACCTCCTATTATTACTTTATCTCCATCTTTAATTCCGTGCTTCTTTAAATCTTCTTCAATTAAATATTTTTTTGAAATCTCCTGTAATTTTTTAATTCCATATTGAGAATCAAGGTCAATTCCTTTAATTAATCTTTCCAACTCTTCACTTTCAACAATAAACTTATTTCCTTCTTTTCTTATTTTAATTTGAATCTCTTTTTTAACATCTTTTAAAGTATATTTCTTCTCTATCTCAATTTTCTCAAAAACTCTTTTTATTTCAACTTTACCAATTCTTTCAATTAACTCTTTTATCCCAATATCATTTATTGCAGAAAACCTTATTGTATCTAAATTTTTTTCTTTAAAATAACTTTCAACTTCCTCTAAAGGATAAGTTGGTAAATCTATTTTTGATAAAACAATGAAATATTCTTTACTTAAAATTTCTTTGTTATATCTCTCTATTTCATCTACTAAATTTTCATATTGAACAATGGGGTTTGGAGCATCTAAACTTGAATCAAGAACAAAAATTAAAAAGTAAGTTCTTTCAATGTGTCTTAAAAATTCCAATCCAAGACCTTTACCTTGTGATGCTCCATCAATTATTCCAGGTAAGTCTACTATTGTTATACTTTTTTTATCATCAATTCTTACTTCACCAATTACTGGAGTTAGAGTTGTAAAAGGGTATGGAGCAATTTTTGGTTTTGCATTACTAATTTTTGATAAAATTGTTGATTTTCCAACGTTAGGGTATCCTACAAGACCTCCATCTGCTATTATTTTCAATTCAAGCAAAACTCTTTTTTCTTCACCTTTTTCACCTAACTCTCTTATTCTTGGTGCTCTATCTGTTGGAGTTGCAAAACTTGCATTTCCTCTTCCACCCTTTCCACCTTTACATAATACAAATTCTTCGCCATCTTCAGTGAGGTCTTTTAGAAGTTCTTGAGTTTCTAAATCCCAAATAAGAGTTCCAGGAGGTACTTCAATTATCAAATTTTCACCATCTTTTCCCTTTTTATTATCTCCTTCCCCATTTTTTCCATCTTCTGCTTTAAATATGTTTTTATATTTGAATTTAGTTAAAGTGTTTAAATGTGAATTTACTTTTAAAATGATATCCCCACCCTTTCCACCATCACCACCAGATGGTCCTCCATATGGAACAAATTTTTCCCTTCTGAATGCTATTACTCCATCCCCCCCATCTCCTGCTTTGCAATATATGTCTGCTAAATCAAATGAATATTTTTTACTGTATTTCTTTGGGATAGACACTTACTCTTTTTTTACCTCTATAGTCCTCAAATTTAACAACCCCTTCTATTGTTGCTAAAATTGAATAATCCCTTGCAAGTAAAGTGTTTAAACCTGGAATAATTTTTGTTCCTTTTTGTCTTACAATAATTGTTCCAGGTTTTACAAACTCTCCTTCAAAATATTTTATTCCAAGATATTTTGGATTTGAATCTCTTCCGTTTTTCGCTCTGCCACCACTTTTTTTATGTGCCATACTAACCTCCTATTTCAATCTTTTCAACTTTAAGCATTGTTTTTGGTTGTCTATGTCCTAACATTCTTTTATGTGTTGTTTTTGCATGATAGAAAAACACCTTAATCTTTTTTTCTCTTAGTTGATTTGTGATTTTACAAAGAACTTTAGCATTTTTAACATAAGGAGTTCCTACTAAAACATCACCATCATTTTTAACAAAAAGAACATTATCAATTACAACTTCACTTCCAATATCACCTTTTATCTTTTCAACTTTAATAGAATCATTCTCTTTAACAAGATACTGTTTTCCACCAATCTCCACTATTGCAAACACCTTATAACCTCCTAAATAAAATAAATAACTTTTTAAACTAATAATTTATACCAAAAAAATTCATTTAGTTCAAGTAGTTTTGAATGTCATTATAAGAAAATCCAAATGGTTTTAAAAGTTTCTCAATATAAGATGAAGTCAATTCTTTCCCTTTAAATTTTTGAAAATTTTTAATAATCTCTATGAAATTTTTTAAAAATTTTTCTCTATTCTCATTCATTAATCTCTCAATAAATAATCCAAAAGTATCAGGTGCTAACTCACTTCTTCCCCTAAAAGAGTAAAGAAGAAAACTTAAATTATTCAAATAGTCCTCTGTTGATTTCCAAAAAGAATTAAGATTTAATTTTTCTAAATCTTCTTTAAAATTTTTTGATTGAAGGTATTCTTTAAAACCGTCTTTGAGTAAACTATTAACTAAATTTAAAATCTTTTTGTTTTGAATGAAACTCATAAATTCACCTCAAAGGAAGAATTCGAAATTTTATTTATAAATTCACTCCACTTTTCAAGAGATACAATTCCACCAGTTGCTCTTTCATGACCAAAGCCAAGGTCTTCTTCTATGCTTGGTTCAAGAAAATTTCTTAAAAATTCTAAAAGAGATATATTGAGTGATGTTCTCATTGAAAAACTAACTTTATTTTCAATATATCCAAAGTTTGCACATATAACTATGTATTTTTCAAGAACATTTTTCCAAATTTGAGCAATAATAGGATGAATTAAATTAGGAGAATTTATTTCTAAAATTGCAATTTGCTTTATAAATTTTGGTTTAACTCTTTTCCACTTATCTATATCTTCTTTAATTACCTCTTTATACTCTTCTAATTTCTTTTTATATGAAGAATTTGATAAAAGGTCTGAAAAATTTTCTGATTCAATTAAGTATTTAAAAGATAATTCAATATTAAACTCTTTTACCCTTCTTGCAGAGTTAACAAGAGTAGAAATGTAAGATATATCTTTTTTTTTGTATTTTTTAAAAAGTTCATTTATTAATGGAACTTCTAAATCTATTCCATAATCACCAACTTCTCCAATCAAACCAATATAATCTTTGGGATTAAGATTTATTTTATGAAAAAGTAAAAACGAAAGATAAGATGTTGAGATATAAGGTGGAGGAGGAAAACTTGAAAATAAAACTCCTTTTGTTGGAACTCCCTCAGGTTTATGGTGATCAATTAAAAATATTCTTTTTATATCATCAAATTGAGTTTCATATGAACCTAAATCAAGAATAAAAAGAATATCAGGATTATAATCTTTAATTCTTTTTTTAACTCCTTCAGAATATCCGTTTTCTCCTTTATTTGGAAAAATTATTTCAAAATTTTTAAAACTTTGCGAACTTAAAATTTTATAAAGAATTGCACCACTTGATACTCCATCTGAATCAACATGAGTTAAAATTAAAATTTTATCCTCTTTTTTTATTTCAGAAAAAACTTTTTCAAAATCTCTTGAAAGTTTCTCAAGGTCAATCATATATTATAATTATTATATGAAAGAGATAAAAAGGAAAGAAATAAAAGATATAAAAGAGGTTGTATCTGAAATTTGTCTTTTTTGTGATGCACCATGTTGTAGAGAAAATTTTGTTCCTTTAACTCTTGAGGAAGCAAAAAGTGGAAAGTATGAGGCAGTTTTTAATTCAATATTTGATTTTAATACAAAAAAACTTGAGACGGGATTTTTTTTAAAAAGAAAAAAAGACGGAAGTTGTATATATTTAAATGAAGTTAATTTATGCACTATTTGGAAAGATAGACCAAAAGCATGTAGAATTTATGTTTGTGAAAAGATTAAAGAAGCCTTGAACCGTTAATATCAAGGTGAAATTCACAACCCAAAACTTTTGAAGCATTCTTACACATAACCATTCTGGTTAAGAATATTTCAAAATATTCCATTGGTTTAGAAATTTCAGTGTTAATAGTTAATTCAAGCACAATCTCTTTTTTCTTTTCATTTACCCATAAAAAGGACTTTTCAACAGCATAGTTTACTCTATCATGGATATCAAAATACTCAGGTTTTGTTCTTACTCTTGATCTGTGTGCATCAGATTTATCAGCAAGAACAACAGCAGCTGTTATAGGATTTGAAATGTGACCTGTTTTTTCATCATGATTACTAATTGCTTCCATAACAAGTGCTATATCTTCTGGAGGAAAATTTAAATCTTTTAAAACTTGAAAAGCAATAAATGCACCACCAATTGTGTGAAATTCTCTTCCAATAAAATTGCCAATATCATGAAGATATGATGCAATTTTTGCAAGAAGTTGTTCTCTTTCTGAATATCCTAATCTTTTTAAAATATTTTCACTTATCTCTGAAACAAGTGTTAGGTGTCTAAATCCATGTTCCGTATAACCAAGTGTTTCAAGATATTTGTCTGACCTTTCAATAAATGATTTAATTATTGGATGGTTTTTTACAACCTCAAATCTATCAAGCATCAGCAAATCTCTTCTGAAATCAACTCTTTATCACTTTCAAAAGAGAGCAAAACTGCATCTGGTAGATTTTCAAGAAAATTTTCTATTTTATAAACTGTTGTATCAAGTTCATTTTTTGATGTGTTGAGAGTTAAAAGATAAATTTTTGAAAGTTCACACTTTTCATTTTCCCTATCTTCTGCAAGTGCAACATTGAATCTATTTTTTAATTTTGTAATAACTGAACTTATAACTCTTCTTTTGTCTTTCAGTGTTCTTGCTCCAGGAATTCCAATTTCAAAAATTATCAATGCATAATACATATTAAGACCCCTTTTCTATTAACTCGTAGAATTCAATAATATCTCCTTCTTGTATCTCTTTTACTCCATCAACTTTTATACCACACTCATAACCTTCCATAACTTCCTTAACATCATCTTTAAATCTTTTTAAAGAAGTGATTTTCCCCTCACCTATAACTTTTCCTTCTCTTATAACTCTTACAGTTCCATCTCTTACAATTTTTCCTTCTCTTACAATTGAACCAGCAACTGTTCCAACATTACTTACATTGAAAAGTTTTTTTACTTCTGCTCTTCCAACAACAACCTCAACATATTCTGGTTTAACAAGACCTTTAACAAAATTTGAGACCCAATCTTGTAATTCATAAATGAGGTCAAATGTGTAAATTTTAACTCTTACTCTTTCTGGAAGTTTTTTAAGCATAGGATTTTCTTTTACATTGAAACCTAAAATAACAGCATTTGAAGCAACTGCAAGAAGAACATCTGATTCATTTACATTTCCAACACCACTATAGACAAATTCAATTTTAACCTCACCTGTATCAATTGCATTTATTACATTTTTAACAGCATCAAGTGAACCATAAGTGTCTGCTTTTAAAATTAGGTGAAGTTTTTTCTCCTCTTCCAATTTTTCAAAAAGTTCATCCAAAGAAATTGGTTTTTCTTTAACTGTCTCTTTTTTTGCAAGTTCCATCTTTTCAAGAATTTCAAGAATTCTATCTTCTGAATCATAACCAATTAAAACCTGTCCTGGGTAAGGAGTTTCTTTTAAACCGAGAATTTCAATTGGAATTGTTTCATTAACTTCTCTAACGCTTTTTTGTGTTTCAGTATTTATCATTCTTATTTTTCCATAAGTTTCTCCAACCATAACCCAATCACCACATTTTAAAATACCTGCCTGTAATATTAAATTTGCAAGAGGTCCAACCTTCGGGTCAAGTTTTGCTTCGATAATTGTTCCTGCAGGTCTTGTTTCATTAGACCTTGATATCTCTTCAATTTCACCAACAAGTAATATGCTATCGAGTAGATCATTTACACCAACTCCACTTTTTGCTGATGTGTTAACAAAAATAGTATCACCTCCCCATTCTTCTGGAAGAAGACCATAGTTTGAGAGTTGTTGTTTTACTCTTTCTGGGTCTGCTCCTTCTTTGTCAATTTTATTAACGGCAACAATTATTGGAACATTTGCTGCTTTTGAATGATTGAGTGCTTCAATTGTTTGTTCTTTTACTCCTTCATCTGCTGCAACTACTAAAACAACAATATCAGTTACAAATGAACCTCTAACTCTCATTTCTGTGAATGCTTCATGACCAGGAGTATCTATAAATATTATTTTTTTGTTTTTATAATTTATTTCAGAAGCACCAATTTTTTGTGTTATTCCACCTTTTTCTCTTAATGCAATGTTTGTTTTTCTAATGTTATCAAGAAGTGTTGTTTTTCCATGGTCAATATGTCCCATTACTGTTACAACAGGTGGTCTTGGTTTAAAATTTGGTGGAAGAGGTGGAATTATATCTGTAAGTGGTTTTTTAAATTGGTTTGCAATTCTTGCTGCTATTGGAAATGGAATTTCATCATCTATATCTTCTCTAACAAGCCCCCATTTTAAAATGTAAGGAGTGATTATTTTAAAAGAAAGATTTAAATGTTTACATAGTTCTCTTATCTTTATATTTCCCTTTAACTCTTTTTCTCTTCTTTCTCTCTCTTCTTTATCCTTTAGAACAAGTTCTTTAACAACATTTGCAGTATCTTCTTCAATTGTTGATAGGTTTCCTTTAACTTCAACACCAAGTTCATTTAAATATTTAACAAGTTCAGTGGTTGAAATTCCTATTTCTTTTGCTAAACTAAAAACTCTATATTTTTTCATTCTTCACCTCTTTTATATATTCAAAAAGTTCCTCTTTCATTATTGTCTTTAAATTTGGATCAATTTGAGAAATTTTTAATGCTTTTTCTAATCTTTTTTTAGAAAAAGCATTTTTTATACAATTCTTATCTTTACAAATATATGCACTTCTTCCGAAAATTTTATATTCATTGTCTATTAAAATATTCATATCTTTGGTTCTTACAACTCTTATAAAATCTCTTTTTTCTCTTTGTTTTTTACAAGAGATACATCTTCTTAAAATTTCACTCATTATATTACCTAAGTTCAATTGTGTAACCAGTGAGTTTTGAAGCAAGTTTAACATTTACTCCCTCTTTTCCAATTGCAAGTGGAATTTGGTCTTGTGGAAGAATAACAATTGCTTTTTTATCTATAATTTCGACCTTATCAACTTTTGCAGGAGAAAGTGCATATTTTATATATTCTTTAGGGTCATCAGACCACCTAACAATATCTATTTTTTCTCCTGAAAGTTCTCTTGAAATACTTGTTATTCTTACTCCTTTTGCTCCAATGCATGCTCCAACTGGATCAATATCACTTTTGTATGAATGAACTGCAACTTTTGCTCTCTCTCCTGGTTCTCTTACAACTCCTTTTATTTCAACAATTCCATCTATAATCTCTGGAATTTCCTTTTCAAGAAGATATTTTAATAGATTATTATCAATTCTTGAGAGAACTATATCTGGTCCTTTTGATGTTTTAACTACATCAACAATGTAAATTTTTAACTCTTTTCCTACAAAATACTCCTCTTTTGGAATTTTTAGGTTTTTTGGAATTCTTCCCTCTCCTCTCTCAAATTTAACAAAAATATCTGGACCAATTATTCTTGAAATTTTTCCTGTTAAAACTTTTCCAACTTTATCTTTGAACTCTTCATAAATTGTTTCTCTTTCAAGAGCAACAATTCTTTGAATTAAAATCTGTTTTGCAACTTGCATTGCAACAAACCCGAGTTTTTCAGGAAGAATTTCTATATCTAAAACTTCATCTAAAACAACATCTTTTTTAATGTTTTGAGCATCTTTAAGAGATATCTCTGTTGAATCTTGAGCATCTTTTACGACTTTTACTCTTTTAAAAATTCTAATTTCCCCTGTGTCTTTATTTATATTAACAACTATATCTCCTGAGTTAGGAAATTTTTTTTTATAAGCAACTTCAATGGCATCTTCTAAAGATGCCAAAATTTTTTCTTTAGGTATTCCTTTTTGTTTCTCAAATTCTTCTATTGCTTCAATTAATTCGTTAGACAAGACAGATCCTCCTAAAAACACTCTTAAACTATTATAGCACAAATGAATATTTATTTGAAATTTATTATTTTATGTGAATTTTATACCTAATCTAACTAATTTATTGTTAATTGGTAATTTGTATACTATTTGACCTGTTTTATTTATATTTAATTCATCAATTTTTATTTTAATATTATCAATATTAAATGAATCTGTTTTGGTTAAAATTCCTATTCCACCATTACTATAATCTAAAATCATAACAGGTTTATTATCAATTGATGTCATAAAGTTCAAATAATATCTTGGATAGATTCTTCTGTTATTTTCATAAGTTTTAAAAAGATTCTCACTAAAAATTTCTTCAATCGCAAATCTTTCAGTTTTAATCCAAACCTTAATCTTAAATATTAATTTAAATAAACCGATAAAGAAACTAGGTAACCAAATATATGTGTAAATTGCAAAAAATAGTATTAATATCAATTTATTGAGAAAATTGATTTTATAAAAATTATTGATTCCTGATATAAAAATTGGAATAAAAACAAATGATAAAAATATTAATACTAATATCCCAATTAAATTATTTATGTTATAAAAAAAATTTAATACATAATTTTCTATTAAAATAACTCTGAAAAAACTGAAAATTGATAATAAAATACTTAAAAATACAACAAAAACTGATGATACAAAGGTTAAATAAAAAATTGAATCTAATTTAGTAATAAATTTAGATTTTGACATTATTATTTTAGGTATATATATCCAATTTGACAAATGACCTTGTAACCATCTGCTTCTTTGTCTAATTAGAGATGATAAATTTTCCACTCCTTCTTGTTCTGTAATAATATCATCAGCATAACCCAATTTCATTCCTTTTGAAATAAATCTTAACCCTAATTCTAAATCTTCTGTTAATGTATAACCCCATGGATATTCTCCTAATTTTAAGAGTGAGGAAAGTTTTGCAAATTGACCGTTTCCTCCCATTCCAACACTTCCTAAAATTGATCTTCCTTTTTGAATTATTGAACTAAAACCTATAAACTCTATATCTTGCATTTTAGATAATATATTTTTCTCTCTGTTATAAATTCTTATCATTGTTTGAACAGTATCAAAATTAAAAGTTTTAAAATAATCTCCGATTCTGTCAAATAAGTTTTGATGAGGAATAGCATCAGCATCAAAAACACCTATTAATATTCTGTCATATGTATATTTGTCTAAAAAATCTTCATCAAGATTTAAAGGTTCTAAAAAATTATGTCTTAATAAAAATAATAATTGATTAAATCCAAAATTTAAAACTGAACCTTTTCCTGATTTATTATTTGAAGTAACCTTATCTAATAAGATAATTCTTTTATCTATATTTAAATATAAATTAACTATACTTCTTGTTTTATCGGTTGAATTATCATTTATGATTAGAATTCTAAAATTATCATTTCTAAATTTTAAAAAATTCTCTATTGTTTTTTTAATTACTTTTTCTTCATTTTTTGCTGGTATCAATATAAAATAAAAATATTCATCCTTGATATTATTGAATGGTCTTTTATATTGAAAAGACATTAAATATATAAATAAATAATATAATCCAATAAAAATTAAAATTAAAGTAAAAATTGTAGAATTGATAATCATATGTATATTATAAATAATTCATATTTTCATTTCAATATGTGTTGAAAATATAAAACATATTTGTTAAACTTCATTTAAATGAAGAAATTTTTAGGATATAATCTATATCCTTTAACATTTGAAGAGACAAAGGAAAAAATAATTGGTTTTTTAAAAGAAGATAAAAAAAGAATTATAACAGCAATCAATCCAGAAAAAATTGTTAGAAGTTTAAGTGATAAAAAATTAAAAGAAATTTTAGAAAACTCAGATTTACTATTACCTGATGGATATGGAATTGTTGTTGCATCCAAAATTTTAGGAATTGGGATTAAAGAGAGAATTACTGGAATTGATATGTACGAAGCACTTCTTGAATATGGAAATAGAGCAAATCTTTCAATTTACTTTTTAGGAGCAAAAGAGGAAAGTGTTAGAGGAGTTGTTGGCAGAGTAAAAAAAGAATACAGTGGAATAAATATCGCTGGCTTTCATAATGGTTTTTTTAATTCACCTGAAGAAATTTTAGATGATATGAAAGATAAAAAATTTGACATACTTTTTGTTGCTATGGGAAGTCCAAAGCAAGAATATTTTATATTTGATAATTTTAAAAATATAAATGCAAAAATATTTATTGGAGTTGGTGGAAGTTTTGATGTTTTTTCAGGTAAAATAAAAAGAGCACCAAAAATAATAAGAAAACTTGGTCTTGAATGGTTGTATAGATTTATTCTTGAACCTAAAAAGAGATTCCCGAGAGTTTTACTTTTATTTAAATTCATTTTTTTAGTTTTAAAGGAGAGATTAAAATTTGGAAAAAGTTAATATTCTTGGAATTAAAATTGATAACTTAACAGAAAAAGAGGCGCTCGAGAAATTAATTCAATTTATAAAAGAGAAAAAATTTCATCTTATTTTTACAATAAACTCTGAAAATGCAACAAAGGTGCTAGAAAATAAAAAATTTTTTGAAGTTATAAAAAATGCAGATTTAATTATTCCAGATGGAATAGGAATTATTTTTGCATCTAAGATTTTAAAAACTCCACTTAAAGAAAGAATTCCAGGAATTGATATCTCTTACAAATTAATGGAGATTGCAAATAATGAGGGTTATAAAATTGTTCTAATTGGAGGAAAGGAGGGTATCAGTGAAAAAGCAAAGGAAAATTTAAAAAAAGTTTTTAATAATTTAAACATAGTCAAAACTTATAATGGTTATTTTAATGAAGAAGATGAGGAAAAAATTATATCTGAAATTGAAAAGATAAATCCAGAAATTTTACTTGTTGGAATGGGCTCTGAAAAACAAGAACTTTGGCTTTGGAAAAATAAGGAAAGATTTAAAAATATTGGAGTTTGTATTGGAGTTGGTGGAACACTTGATATTTGGGCAGGAGAAAAAAGAAGGGCACCAAAATTTATTCAAAGATTAGGTCTTGAGTGGCTTTATAGAGTTTTAATTGAGCCAAAGAGAATATTTAGAATTTTTAAAATTTTTAGATTTATTTATAAACTTATTATTGAAAGATGGAAAAAGTCCTTTTAGGTGGATATTTTGGATTTGGAAACATCGGAGATGATGCAATACTAATTTCAGAAATTATTTTTTTAAAAAAAGAGGACTTTAAACCAATAATTCTTACAAATAAGGGTATACAAATTTTTAATGAAGAATGCATAAATAGATATAACTTTTTTGAAATTTATAAAAAAAGAAAAAAAATTAATGTGTTTATTTTAGGTGGAGGGGGTCTTTTTCAGGATAAAACAAGTTTCAGAAGTTTAGTTTATTATATTTTTTTAATAAAATTTATGAAATTCTTAGAAAAGAAGGTTATTTTATTAAATGTTGGAATTGGACCAATTATAAGAGAAAAATCTAAAAAATTATTACATAAAACACTTAAGAATTGTGATCTTATATTTTTTAGAGATTCATATTCATTTGATTTTTTTAAAGATTTAAATAATAAATATTTATCTTCTGATTCTTCTTTTTATTTAGATATTTCCACAGTTGAAAAGGAAAATAAAATTGGTATTTCTTTAAGAAACTTTGATAAATTAGATTTAAATAAATTTAAAAATTTCATAGAAAAGATAAAAGAAAGAGTAGATTTTGATTTAGAATTTATAGTTTTTTCAAAAGAAGAGATAGATTTAGCAAAAAAACTTGAACTCCCTTATTTCTATTCTGATGATCCAATTAAAATTATAGAAGAGATAGGTAAAGTGAAGTTTTTAATTGGAACAAGGTATCATTCTATAATATTCTCAATTTTAACTGAAACTCCATTTATTGGTTTAGTTTATGATATAAAAGTTGAAAAATTAGTAAAAGAAATAGGATTAGAAAATTTAATTTATTCAGAAGAAGACATAAATATTTGGTTAGAAAAATTTTTAAGGTATTTTGAAATGATGGATTATCTTAAAAATATTTTATCCGAAAAGAAAAAAGAGTTAAAAGAAAAGGTTAATTTTTCATTTAAAAAAACATCTGAATTTATTAAAAATGAGACCTCTTAATATCTTACCATTTATTTTTATAAATGAATGTATTTATTGTGGAAAAGAGTATGATGGAACAATATGTTCTGATTGTAGAAAAAAACTTTTTGTTAGAGGAATTTCAAAAACTCAACTGAAAAATAAATTGTATTTTCTTACAATCTATAACAAAGAAGGTGAAATTTTAATTAATTATTTGAAAAATAAAAAATATTTATCAATAACAAATTATTTATTAAATGAAACACTTTTTTTATTAAAAGAAGATTTTGATTATATAACTACTGTTCCATCTCTTAATTTCTTTTCTTTTATTCCAGAACATTTGGAAATTTTTTCAAAGGAATTTGCTAAAAAAAGAAAAATTAAATTTATTGAATTTATTGCGAAAAATAAAAAAATTAAAAGTCAGACAATTCTTCCTTTAAAAGAAAGATACACAAATCCAGTTGATGCATTTGTTTTAAGAAAAGATTATAAAAACTTAATTAATGGAAGTAAAATTCTTTTAATAGATGATGTTTATACAACTGGCTCAACATTAAGAGAGTGTGAAAAATTATTAATGAATAGTGGAGTAGAAATTACTTCTCTTGTATTTTCAAAAGCAATTTTAAATTTTTAAGGAGGGATTTAAATGGAAAAAACACTCTTAATTTTAAAACCTGATGCATTTAAAAGAGGTCTTGTTGGAGAAATAATTAAAAGACTTGAAATGAAGGGCTTTAAAATTGTTAATATGAAGTTTGAATGTCTTTCAAGAGAAAAAGCAGAAAAATTGTATGAAGTACATAAAGGAAAAGGTTTCTTTGAAGATTTGATAAAATTTATTACATCAGGACCGATTCTTGCTATTGAAGTTGAGGGAGAAAATGCAATTTTACTCATGAGAAAACTAATTGGAGCAACAAAACCCGAAGAGAGAGAAATGGGTTCAATTAGGGGAGACCTTGCAATTGGACTTACTGAAAATTTGGTTCATGCATCGGATTCAAAAGAAAATTTTGAATTTGAAAAAAAAGTTATTTTTGGAGAAGATTAAATATGTCAAACTTTAAAGAAATAATGGAAAGGGTTTTTTCATTATATAGAGAAGGTAAATATGAAGGAGCCCTTTTATTTTTAAAAGAAAATAAAATAAATTACTTGAAACTTCTTTCGAGATTATATTATTATGAAGCATGTTTATTGAGTGTTTTAAATAAAAAAGATGAAGCAATTAAAACTCTAAATGAAGCACTTAATTTTGGTTTCTGGTGGTCAGTAAATACTTTAAGTTATGAAAAAGATTTCGATTTAATTAGAGATAGTATTGAGTTTAAAGAAATCATTGAAAAAATTAGAGAAATAGAAGAAAAAGAAAAGAAATTAATCAAAAGAGAATTTCTAATTTTTGAACCGATTGATTTTGATAAGAATAATAATTATCCTATTCTTATTTTTCTTCATCCAAGAGATTCAAACATTTATGATTTTTCAAAATATTTTGAAATTGAAAACATAAAGAAACATTTCTATTTACTTTTTCCTCAATCTCCTATAAAAACATCTTTTGATGGATATTCTTGGGATGATCCTGAAACCTCTTATAAGGAAATTATTGAAATATTAAAAGAAGTTTTAGAGAAATATAAAAATATAAATAATCAAGAAATTATAATTTCAGGCGCTTCTCAAGGTGCAAGAATCTCTCTTGAAATTTATTTGAAAAAATTAATTAATATTAGGGGTTGGATTGGAATTATTCCTGCATTTAGAGATTTAAATTATCTTTTTCCTCTTCTTGATTCTATTAAAGGAGAAAACTATAAATTTTCTTTTATAGTAGGTAAAAAGGATAGTTTCTACAAAATTGCATATGAACTAAATAATGAACTAATCAAGAGAGGTTTTAAAACCTTGTTTATTGAAAATGAAAATTTAGGTCATTCAATACCCAAAAATTTTGAAAAAGAGTTATTAGAGTGTTTAAATTTTATTTTTTGATATCCAAAGTTTTATAAACAAAATTACTATTAAAATTAACCAAATATAGGTGTATTTCAATTTTTTCTAAAAACCAAACCTCATTTGCTAATGGAATTGAAAAAGAATATTTCAATTTAATAATATACTCTTCTATGAAATTTAACTTAATCTTTTCATTGTCATTTAAAAAGTTTAATATTTTATTAATCACATAATCAATGTATTTTTTATCTTCAGGTGTTATATTATTTTCATGCCAAGTTGTTAAATTCTAGATTAATATGTCTTCATTTACTTCATTTGGTTTATATAATATTTTTCTAACATCATTAAGAACAGAATGATAATCTATATAATACAAATCATAATAAGTTTCATATGGTGAATAACTGAAACAAACAAAGGTAATACCATAACTTCCAAATGTTTTTAAATCTGGAATATAAACAAAAGTCATAAATTTAAATTAACCCAATAACATTTAGAATAAAGATTATCACAACTATTTATTTTTAATTTTGGACCTTTTACCAATTTTACATATCCTGGACTACTATAAATAAAAATTGGATATGTTTGATTAAACTTTGAACCTTTTATGTATTTAAGATCAATATCTGTTATTTTTTTGTATATTTTTATATTATGTTTATCAAGTTTTAAAAAAACATCAATACATGAACTTGATTTGAAATAAGAAAATCTATAAAGATAATATGGAGTAAAAATAAGGGTTAATAAAATGTAGAATTTCAAAACATAAATTAATAAATTTTTTATAATTTTAATAAATTTTTTCATAGTTTTTTAAATTATTGACCGTATGGCGGGAAATCAATAAATATTGATTTAAAAAATTTTGTTGATATTTTAGTATTTATTAAATTTTTCATAAAATACTTTTTTCTTTTATTTTGGATATAAAATTGTAATTTTCTTTTCTTTTTCATCCCACAAGACACTTGCACCAAGAGATTCTGAAACAACTCTAATTGGAACGAAAACTCTTCCTGGAGGAAGAAGAAGTGGTGGTGAATCCATCATAAATGGAACAGAATTTACATAATAATTTAATTTATTAATCCACATTGTTAAAGATGTGTCATAAAGAGTTATCATAACCTTTTTCTCATTTCCATCCCAAATAACTGTTCCACCAATTGATTCAGAAATGAATCTTAAAGGAACATAAGTTCTTCCATTTCTTATAAATGGTGCAGTATCAAGTTTAATCTCTTTTCCATTAACAAAAGAGGTTGTCTTTCCAATATAAAGAACAATTTCTTTCTTTTCAATTCTATACACTGCTCTTGTTGCTTTTATCTCATTTCCAGCTAAGTCAACTGCTCTTATTTCAAATTTGTTATAACCAGGTGTTAATGGAAAATCTTTAAAGAAAGTACCATCTTCTCTTGGTTTAACTTCAACTCCATTTATAATAACTATTGCATCTTTTTCGGTTTTTCCTGAAATAGTAAATGTTTCTGTTGTTACTTTATAAATTGATGGAATGTTAAGAGTTAATATTGGTGGAGTTGTGTCCCTTATAATTTTTATTGAATAATCTTTTCTATTTCCTGCTTTATCAATTGCAGTAAATTTAAAGATATTATCTCCTTCATTTAGTTTAGTAAAAACTTTAAATGAACCATCTTCTTTTAATTCAATCTCTTTGTTATCAAATAGAACTCTTGCATTTAACTCTGTTTTTCCTTCAATAAAAAGTTCAATCTTATTTGTTATTAAATTATTTTCAATATTAAAAATTATTTCTGGAGGAATTGTATCTTTCTTGATAGAAAATCTTATTTCAATTTCTTTGTAATCATCAAAAGAGTATATTTTAATTTTGTCTAAAATCTTATCTCCCTCATTGAAAATTGAAGTATCAATTGTTCCATCTATCTCTTCTTTTCCATCAAATTCATAATTGTTAAGTTTTATATATTCTGGTACAATAATTCTTCCTTTGCCCTGAATTGTAAATTTAAATCTTAAAATTTCTCCTTTTTCAACCTCTTCAAAATCAAATTTATTTTTACTCAATTCAATTTGAGAAAATTTTATAACCTGAATTCTATGATTAAATGTATCAGAAACATAAATTGTTCTATCTTTTACAAAAACTCCTTCTGGTTTTAAAAATTTAGCGGGATCTTTTTTATAAAAGTTTTCATCAAAATTTTGAGTTATAAATCTTAAAAATGGACCTCCTACTTCTCCAAAAGACCTTGTATAAACTCCATCAAGAGTAAAGAAATCTAATCTTCCACCCTCACTTAATACAACAAGTTCATTTTCACTATATCTTGAAATTGAAACTGGATAAGAAAGAATCTCTTTTCCAAAACTTTTTATAAATTTTCCACTCTTATCAAAAATATGAACTCTATTTCCAAAAGTATCACAAACATAAATTTTATAAACATCATCAAGAACTGTTATTCCCCTTGGACCATATCCAGAGATTCCATATTTATCAAGAGTAATGGAAGAAGTTTTTGTAAATTGACCATCTCCTGAACCAATTCCTCCAAATTTGAATTTAAATTTTCCATTTTCATCAAAAACTTGAACTCTCGCATTATAATCTGTTACATAAGACCAATTATCACTTCCAATTGCAATTGAGAGTGGATAATTAAACTCTCCATCAGCCCCTCCCATTCTTCCAAATGACCTAAGGTATTTTCCTTCTTTATCATAAACTTCAACAACATGACTCCCACTATCCAAAACAAAAATTTCATCTTTTGAGTTCACTGCAGCTCCAAGAGGATATTGAATTTTTCCAGGTGCTGCACCAAAGGAAGAGAAAGATTTGATAAATTTTCCATCTTTATCAAAAAGAGAAATTGTTGAAGTTCCAGAGTTTACAACAACAAGTGTTCCATCACTTAGTATAGATACACTTTGAGGAAAATAGAGTGGTGATTTAATATCATCTCCAATATTATTAATAACATTTCCATTTAAATCAAGAATATAAATTTTCTCATCTAAGGAATTGTAAACTATCATGAAATTTTCAAATTTTTCAATACATTCAAGTTTCCCAAAATCCTCTTTTACTTTTTTTATGAAATTTCCATTTTTATCAAAAATTTGAATTCTTCCAGTTAAATTTTCAACAATCCATAAGTTTCCGTTTTTATCAAAAGAGAAAGATGTAGGAGAATATAATTTTCCATCATCAAGACCAGGTGTTCCAAAATCAAAAAGATAATTTCCCTTTAAGTTAAAAACTTGGACTCTTGCATTTCCTGAATCAAGAACATAAACTTTATCTTCATAAATCAAAACATCAAGAGGGGTTTTAAACTCTTTTTTACCACTTCCACTTTTTCCAACTATCATTTTTAATTCATTATCAATTGAAAAAACTTTAACTGTATCATCTCTTCTATCTGTTATCCATATGTTAAAATTTGAATCCATTGCAATTGATGTTGGCATCATCTTTGGATATTCAATAAAGAAACCAGCAAATTCTCCACTATGTCTAAAAACTTTAACTTTACCTGAAGCAAGGTCACAAACATAAATAAAGTCTTCATCGACAAGAATTGATGATGGATTTACAAATGTATTCAAAGATTCACCAAAACCACCGAAACTAAGGAGTAGATTAAAATTTTTATCAAATATCAAAACTCTAAAATGCATTGAATCAAGAACAAAAAATTTCTCATTGAAATATTTAACGTCTTTAACAGAATAAAAGTTTTTATTTTGTGGTCCATATCCAAAAACTTTAATATTATCCTGTGAGAAAGATTTTTCAAAACTAAATATCCCAAATGATATTAATAAAATAATTAAAATTAATAGTATTTTTCTCATATATTTATTTTATCAGAAAAATTATTCCTCAAATGGGTTAATAAATTCCTCTCTCTTTTTTGCAATTATAATATATACTGAAAGTTCTCTTCCTGCATAAGTTTTTTCATAAAAAGGTTTTTTATAACCTATTTTTTCAAGAATTCC
>CAZXJJ010000002.1:0-17152 GCA_964640995.1 uncultured Caldisericota bacterium | reverse complement strand
ATTTCCAGTTCATAACTTACAAAATTAATGCTATACCTATATCCATAACATTATTTCCAGTAGGACCTGTGATTATCAAATCATTCAAATTTTTAAAGAAATTATATGAATCATTATTTTCAAGATAATATCTAAAATTGAGATTTTGTTTTTCAGATCTATTTAAAGTTTCTCCATCAACAATTGCACCTGCTGCATCTGTTATTCCATCTATTCCATCAGTTCCAAATGAAAAAAATAAAATATCTCTATCTTTTATATATTTTGAAATTAAAATTGAGAGTTCTTGATTTCTACCACCCTCTCCGCTTCCTTTAACAAAAACAGTTGTTTCTCCTCCAAAAATTAGAGCAACTGGTTTATCTATTTCTATTTTGTTTTCATATATATCAAGAATAATTCCAGATAATGTTTTACTAACTTCTTTTGTGTCTCCCTGAATTCTTGAACCAAGGTAAAAAACTGAATAACTTCTGTTTTTGAAAAATTCTATTAAATACTTACATGCTTCATAATTTGAAGAAATAATAAAATTTTTAACTCTGTCTTTTGGAAAATACTTTTCTTTTAAAGTTTCTTCAATTTCACCCATAATTCCTTTATTTAAAACTTCAATTACACTTTCTGGAACTTTATTAACTAAATCATAATCTTTTAAAATTTTTAAAGCATCAAAAAAAGTTGAATTATCAAAACATGTTGGACCAGATGCAATCACACTCAAATTATCTCCAATGACATCTGAGATAATCAAAGAATAAATATTTCCTTTTATATGTTTTAAAAGTTTTCCACCTTTTATTACTGAAATATGTTTTCTTATTGTGTTAATTTCATCAATTGAAAGACCTGATTTTAGCATTAATCTAGTTAAATCTGTTAAATCATTTAGAGAGATTAATGGATATTCAACAAGAGAAGAGCCGCCCCCTGAAATAAGAATTAAGATCAAATCATTCTCTTGAATCTCTTTTGAAAATTCAATCAATCTTTTTCCAGCATTTAAACTTCCTTCTCCTGGAAATGGGTGTTCTCCTTTTATATATTCAATATTTTTTGGAAAATCTGAATTATCGATATTGCTTATAACTAAACCCTTATAAATATCTAATTTTGATAAAACTCCTTTTGCCATTTTTATCGCTGCTTTTCCAAAAGAGATAAGAAAAATTCTATTAAAATTTTTTAAATCAATTTCTACAGAAAATATTCTTAATTTATCATTTTCCCTAATTAAAACTTTTTTAACTCTATTTTCAGGTTCAATTTTATCTAATAGAAACTCAATTGATTTTAAAGCATCTTCTCTTAATTTTTTAAACCTTTCTCCACCATTAAAAATAATTTCATCAAAATTTTTAATCTTAATCATTATTAAAATTTTATCAGATTCATTCTTTTTTCTAATTCTTCAATAAATTCTTTTTTTATTTTTAGGAGTTATTCCATATGTTGTGCCCTTTGTATAAATTAGTAAAACATTTTTTTTCACCAGATATTGCATACATAATCACAGTCCCCTCCAAAAAAATAACATTGTCATAAAGATAATCCAGGTACTCTAATGGTTCCAAGAGGGTTTATTTTTAAATTTTTCTTTTCCATTCTAAAATTTCATTATAACTAATTTTATAAATATATTCGCCACAAATTAAATATAATTTATCGTTTCTAAATTCATATCTCATTGTGTCACAAATAAAGAAAAGATTTATAAGAATTGAAATAATTATTATAAATAAAGGAATAAAGACAACTATTTGATACCATTTAATAATTTTATTAATCAAATTAAATATTATAGCAATAATTGCAAAAGAACAAATTATTACTGGTAGCATAAGAAAAATTTTTGCTATCAATTTAAAAATCTGGATAAAATATTTTTGTTGAATTTTCAATTTCCATAGAAACATCCTCCAAAGTTTTACAATAAAATTATAAAATATCAATTATAAAATATCATTAAATAAGATAAAATATTAATTAAGGGAGAGAAATATGAAAAAAATTGTTTTTTTGTTTGTTATTTTAATATTGATTTTAATTTCATTTGGGTGTGGTAAAAAGGTTCAAAAAGAATATGAAAAGATTGTTTTAAAAAGTGGGGTATTAAAAGAAAATGAATTGATTCCTATAGATTACACTTGTGATGGTAAAGATATTTCTCCTCAACTTGAATGGGAAAGTGTTCCAGAAAGAACTATCTCTTTTTGTATTATAATGGATGACCCTGATGCACCAGGTGGTGTTTTTACACATTGGATAATTTTTAATATACCATCAAATTATAGATCTTTAACAGAAAATTTTCCAAAAATTCCAGAATTTGAAAATGGAACAAAACAAGGGAAAAATGATTTTAATAAAATTGGATATAATGGCCCTTGTCCTCCAAAAGGTTCAACTCATCATTATAGATTTACAATTTATGCTTTAGATAAAACTCTTAATTTAGAAAGTGGAATTAAAGTAAAAGATTTAATGAAAGAAATTGAAAATCATATATTAGGAAAAGGAGAATTAATTTGTTTATATTCTCATTAAAAGAGGTGAAATTATGTGTGATACTTTTGTTGTTTTAGGCAAAAAAACTTTGAGTGGTTTTCCAATTTTTGGAAAAAATTCAGATAGAGATCCAAATGAGGCTCAAATTTTTACTCTTATGGATAATAGAGGAGTATTAAAAGAAAAATTAAATACAACCTATATTGAGGTAGAGCCTTATGAGGTGAAATATAGAATTTTTCTTTCAAAACCGATTTGGCTTTGGGGAGGGGAGATGGGAATAAATGAGTGTGGAGTGTCAATTGGAAATGAAGCAGTTTTTACAAAAATTAAATATAAAGAAGTTGGACTTACAGGAATGGATATTATTAGAATTACTTTAGAAACTTCAAAGAGTTCTTTTAAAGCAGTCCAAAAAATAATAGAATTAAATGAAAAATATGGACAGGGTGGAAATTGTGGATACGAGAAAAAAATTAAATATCATAACTCTTTTTTAATTTCTGATTCAAATGAAGCATATGTTTTAGAACTTGTTGACAAGTATTTCGCTTATAAAAAAATTGATGAATTTTACAATATAAGTAACAAATTATCAATTGGAAATGATTTTGATGGAATTCATCCTGAACTTATAAAAGATATTCATTTCGAAAAATACTTCTCAAATCCACTTTTTACAATTTTTAGTGGTGCAAGTCAGAGAGAAAAAAGAGGAAGAGAACTTTTAGAAAGAGAAAGTAAACATACAAGAGATACTTTAATTAAAATTTTGTCTGATAGAGGAACTCTTAAATTTGCATCTATGAATAATATCTGTATGAATGCAGGAGGTGGGTTAATTTCAAGTCAAACAACATCATCTATGATTGTTGAGTATGGTGAAAGAAATATCATTTGGTTTACAATGAGCCCTAATCCAGAAATTTCACTTTTTAAACCAACATTCTTTACAGAAAATAACCCACTTGATTTTAAAAATGAAAATAATTTAATAAAAATTTGGAAACTAAATAACCTTTTCTTTAGAAAATATACTGAAAATTATGAAGAAAATGAAAAAAAGATTATGCCACTTAAGGAAAGATATCAAAAAGAGATTTATAAACTTGTAGATGATAAATCAATTGCAAATTTAAATGATGAGGAATTAAATAATATAACTAATAAAGTACTTGAAATAGAGAGTGAATTCAGAAATGAGGGCTTTAAATTAATGGAAAATACTCAAAAAAAGAAATACTTTTATTTTTCTAATTATTGGAAAAAAGAAAATGAAAAACTATTGAAAGAAGAGAAAGACCTAGAATTAATTGATTTATATAAAAAATTACTCTTTTAATCTATTTTTAAGTTCATCAATTATTTTAACTGGAAGAGGCTCAACTTCTTTTAGATATGCAAGTTTAATTGAAATATAATCTCCAAGAGGAATTAAAGAATATAAGTTAAAAAGAGGTTTTTCGCCAAAAGAGAGGAGTTCAAGTATCTCCCAACCTCTGTTTTTTAATAATTCAATTGAAATATCAATTCTTTTTTTAGATTGATGTGAATCAAATTTATCTCTTAAGATAATAAAAATTAATTTTTCTTTTAACTCTTTACACTCCCAGAAAACTGATTCATTGTGATTAAGTTCTGGGAAAGAAAGATTATAAGAAATATATTTTGAATTTTCATTTATCTCCTGTTTCCATCTTAAACCAACTGGAGTTAATGAATTTGAAGAGTAAATAATTGGAATTTTATCTTTTATTGAATTTGAAATCTTATCTCCTTCATTATCACTCTCTTTAAAGCGCTCATAAAGAGAATTTATTTTATCAAAAAACTCATCTTCTCCTAAATTCTCTTCAACAAATAGTTTAAGAATAAAGTAAATTGGATAAAATAGATATGGAAAAGCCATTCTTGGAGGGTAAGAAGTTGGAATTTTATAGGTTAAATATTTTTTACTTGAAAGTTCAAAAAGTTCTCCATTTGAAGTTATTGAAATAATTTTTGCACCTCTCTTTTCTCCTTCATAGAAATTTGAAAGTGTTTCTTCTGTGTTTCCAGAATAAGAAATAAGAAAAAGAAGGGTTTTCTCAGATACAAATTGAGGAAGTTTATAATCTTTATTAATTACTATTGGATATTTTAAATAATCTTTAAAAAGAAAATATATAAAATCACCTGTAAAACCTGAGCCACCCATTCCAGAAATTACTATATTATCAATATCTTTTAGCAAATTAAAATCAATTTTCTTTTCAAGAGTTAACTCTCTTGATAATTTAAAATCAAGAGGAAATTTAAAGAAAAGATTAAACATAAATTTCACCTCACAATTGAATTTATAAAATTTAAAATTTGTTCATTTAAATGTTCAAATAGGTTCTTGTCTTGTGTTTCAAAATAAACTCTAACTACATCTTCTGTTCCAGAGATTCTAAATAAAATATATGAAAATTCACTTTCTAAATTCAATAATAGTCCATCTTTTTTATCAATACTTTTTATTTTTAAATTAAAAATTGAATCTTCATTGAAATTTTCAATGTAATTTTTAACCGCTTCTCTTTCTTCTTTTTTAAATCTTAGGTCAATTCTCTTTGTATAAAACTTTCCAAATTTTTTATATAACTCTTCAATTAGATCTTTAGGAGATGCTTTTTCTTTTTCGCAAATTTGAAGAACAAGTAAATCTGCTAAAATTCCATCTTTTTCTGGAAGCCACCCTTTAATTGATAAACCACCACTCTCTTCTCCACCTATGTAAATTTTTCCATCTCTAATAAGCATTCCAATAAATTTAAAACCGACTGGTGTTTCAAAAACTTCTATATTGTAATAATTTGCAATTTTATCAATTAATCTTGTTGTTGAAATTGTTCTTCCAATTCCTTCTTTTTTATCTTTTCCAAGATAAAAAGCAAGAATAGATAAAACTTCATTTGGAGTTATAAAAGTTCCATCAGAAGAAATAACTCCAAATCTATCAGCATCACCATCGAGAGCAAGACCTAAAAATGCACCTCTTTTTAAAACTTCTATCTTTAAATCCTCAAGGAACTCTTCATAAGGAACTGGTTCTAAACCTCCAAATAGTGGGTCAAAATTATTGTGAATAATAAAAACATTATCAAGATAATTTTCAAAAATTTTATTTAAGTATCTTATTCCTGTTCCAAACATTGGGTCAAGAACAATATTATTTGATAATTCAACTTTATAAGGAAGAATTTTTAGTAAATCATCAATATAATCTGAAAATGGGTCAATTATTTCAATTAATCCTTTTTTTACAAAATAATCAAAATCTTCTTTTATCTCTTCATCACTCTCTTTGTTTAAATATTCCTCAATTTTTTTTGTAACTTCAGGTTCAGCAGGACCTCCCCATGATGGAGAAAATTTAATTCCAGAGTAATAGAAAGGGTTATGTGATGCAGTAATATTTACTCCACCTGAAGTTTTATATTTTAAAATTGTGTATGAAATAACTGGTGTTGGAGTTGGTTCTTTTAAAAAGAAAACTTTTATTCCACTTAAAGCAAAAATCTTTGATACCTCTTTTGCAAAATCTTTTGATAAAAATCTTGTATCATAACCAACAACTATTCCCATATCACCAATATTTTCATCTATTAAATAATCTTTTATTCCTCTTGAAACTTTTCTTATATTTCCAAATGTGAAATCTTCAGCAATTACACCCCTCCAACCCGATGTTCCAAATTTTATTCTATAATCCACCTTTCAATTTCCTCCCTTTCTTCTTCAAGTTTTTTAATCTCTTTATCCTTTGAAGTAAATGAAGAGTAAATATGAATAATAGGTCTATCACTATCTGGAAGAATAAAAACAAAACCATCATCATAAAGTAGTTTCACCCCTTCGACAGTATTTGGATCAAAAATTTTTGTTTCAGATAATTTTCTCATAACTTTCCCTTTTTTATCAAACGGACAACTTATTTCAATGTGTGTTGGATCTAAAGAAGGAGTTTCTTTTTTAATTTCTGAAAGAAGGGTTCCACTTTTTGAAAGAAGTTCTATAAGTTTTCCAATTGCAAACATTCCATCAAAATATGGAACTTCATTTACAAAAATAAAACCACCCATAAGATCAACTCCAAAATCTGAATTTAGAGAATCTCTTATTATGTTTCTTGATATTGTTGAAGTAAAGTTAATTTTAACTCCATTCTCATTTAAAAATTGGATCAATTCATAAGATGCATTAACAGGAATTGAAACAGAAAGATTTTTGTTTTCCATAAGAAGTAGTTTTACAAAACAAGCAACAAGTCGAGTGTTTGATAAAATTTCTCCACTATCATCAACAACAAATATTTTTTCTCCATTTGCATCAATTAAAACACCAAAATGGTTTTTTATAGATTTAACCATCTTTGAAATTGTGTTTAATGCTTCTTTGAATTCTTGTAAACTTCTAATTGATTTTCTTCCATCCATAAATGCATTCAAAGAGAATATATCTATATCAAAATCACCTAATATATTTGGAAGATACATAACAGTTGAACCAAATGAGTAATCAATTGTAAATTTTAAATTTGCGCTTTTTATTGTTTTTAAATCAAATGTTTTTGTGAAGTAATTTTTATAAGTTTCAAGAATTCTTGTTGGTATATCAATTGAACCAATGTCATCAATATTTGCCCTGTAAAACTCTTCTCTAAAGAAAATTCTCTCAATATTTTGTTCACTTGAAATTGAAAGGTCAAAACCCTCTTTATCAAAAAATTTTATATTTGTTAAATGTGGGTCAAATGGAGACCTTTTAACATGAATTCCACCCGAACCTCCAATTGTTCTTAAAGAAAATCTTAAAATGGGAACAGGAACTGCCCTTAGATCTTGAACATCAACTCCTGTTGAAATTAAACCAGCAATCATAGCTCTTTTTAGCATTCTTGAAGATTTATCAACATCTCTTCCAGTGAAAACAACCGCTCCTTTTCCAAGAATAGTTCCATATGCACATCCAAGTTTTGCAGCAAATTCAGGAGTTACTTCAACATTATTTGCACCAATTATTCCATAAGAACCAAAAAGAGAAGTTGTCCACGCCTTTCCCCATACTAAACTATGAGTAACAACTGAATTATCTTCAACAATTTTAGAGGGCCAGATATATACTCCCTTTTTGATTATTACATTTTTCCCAATCTCACAATCATCTGAAATTATGTTATCTCCTTCTAAAAGAGTATCTTCTCTTATTGTTACTTTTTTACAAATTATAGAATCATAAATTTTTGCACCCTTTTTAATTGTGCTTCCACTCCATATTATAGAATTACTTATCTCAACTTTATCTTCAATGATAACATTGTCTCCGATAAAAGAGTTAAATATTCTTGCATCATGAATTTTGACATTTTTATCTAAAACAACTGTTCCAAGTAAATTTTTTAGGTTTTTTATTTCACATTCGCCCTCAAGCCAAATATCTGAACCAATTCTTAAAACTCTTTCTCCTTCTATTTCAATGTCAACCATTCCTTTTATAATTTCTTCATGAGCAATTTTATATTCTCTAACATTTCCTATATCTTTCCAATAACCACTTGAAATAAACCCATACAGTGGGAGATTCTTTTTAAGAATTATTGGAAAAAGATTTTTTGAAAAATCAAACTCTTTTCTTTCAGGAACAAATTCAAAAACTTCAGGAGATAAAACATAAATTCCAGTGTTTATTGTATCAGAGAAAACTTCACCCCAAGATGGTTTTTCTAAAAATCTTACTATTTTCCCTTCCTCATCTGTTATAACAATTCCATATTGAAGTGGATTAATTGCTCTAGTTAATGTTATTGTTGCAATTGCTTTTTTATTAAAATGAAAATCAATAATTTCACTTAAATTAAAATCAGTTAAAACATCTCCAGAGATAACAAGAAATTCTTCCTTTAGATATTTTTTTGCAAGATTAACAGCGCCACAGGTTCCCAAATCTTCATCTGAAATAATATATTCAATTTTTACACCAAAATCCTTTCCCTCTTTAAAGTACTCTTTTATTATTTCTGGTTGATGATAAAGAATCATTATAAGTTCTTTTATGTTATGTTTTTTTAATAGTTTAAGTATGTGAGAAAGAATTGGTTTATTTGCAATAGGAACCATTGGTTTTGGAATATTAATTGTTAATGGTCTTAATCTTGTACCAAAACCTCCAGCTAAAATAACACCTTTCATGCTCATAAATTTCGAGTCCCTCCAATTTCAATTTAACATATAATCAATTTTTTATCAATTTTAAAAATCATTTAGAAATTAAATATACATATAAATTTTTATATTCTAAAGTTGAACTTTCCCAAGAGTAATTAGAATTCATACCTATTTTTATTATTTTAAAGAGTTTTTCTTTTTGGTTGAATATTTTTTGTGCTCTTTTTATTGCATCAAGGAGTTCAATCTCATCATAATCATAAAAGACAAATCCATTTCCACAGTTAACTCTTTCATTAAATTCAATAACTGTATCTCTTAAACCTCCAGTACTTCTTACAATAGGAGTAGTTCCATATCTTAATGAAATCATCTGAGACAAACCACATGGTTCAAATTTAGATGGCATTATGAAGAAATCACTTGATGCATAAATTTTATGTGATAAAGGTTCATCAAATTTATTTAAAAATAAAAATTTGTCTTTATATTTTAAATTATATTCATTTAAAATTTTTTCATAATCTTTATCTCCAACCCCCAAAATGATTAAGTTTAAATCAAGTTTCATTAACTCTCCAAAAATGTTCGCAACAAGGTCAATTCCCTTCTGATCTGTAATTCTTGTAATCATTGAGTATAGTGGATAATCGATATTAAAGTTCAAATTCAGTTCTTTATATAGATTTTCTTTGTTGATTTTCTTATTTTCAATTGAAAAATGATTGTATTTTGAGTAAATAAATTCATCAGTTTCAGGATTCCAATATTCATAATCAATTCCATTTAATATTCCAAAAATTTTATCTTTCCTATGTTTTAAAACACCATTTAAACCAAAACCAAACTCTTTCTTTTGAATTTCTTTTGAGTATGTTGGAGATACAGTTGTAATTAAATCAGAAAAGACAATTCCGCCCTTAAGAAAATTAACCTTTCCATAAAACTCTAAAAAATCAATTGAAAATAAATCTTCAGGTAAACCAAGATCATAAAGAGATTCTTTTTCAAAAATTCCTTGATATGCAAGGTTATGAATTGTTAAAATAGTTTTAAAATTAAATTGAAAAATTTTATTGTAAATCTGAACAAAAGATGCTTGCCAATCATGTGTGTGAATTATATCAGGTCTAATCAACTCTTTTATTAATTTAAGAGATGCAAGAGAAAAAAGTCCAAATCTTATATGATTATCTTTATAATCAATATTATTTTCATTGTAAATACCACTTCTCAAGAAAAAGTAATCATTTTCAACTAAAAAGGTATCAAAAAGAGAATTTTCTCTATCTTTATAAACTTTAAAATTGAAATTTTTTCCATTTAGTTCTATCTCAATATCTTTTACATATTCCAAAGATAGATTTTTTTCTTTTATTCCCCTATAAAAAGGAAGCACAAGAGAAACATCAACACCTTCTTTTTTAAGGTATTTTGGGAGAGAACCTGATACATCTGCAAGGCCACCTGTTTTAATATATGGAACTGCTTCAGATACAACAAATGCTATTTTCATAAAAACTCCTCTTTAAATTTCTGCTTCAAGTAAAAATTTTGCACAATCTTCTGGTTTTGTAGGATTAATATAAAAACCTGTTCCCCATTCAAAACCAGCAACTTTTGTTAATCTTGGCATAATTTCAATGTGCCAGTGATAATGAGATATGTTGTATTGGTCAAGAGGTGAGGTGTGAATTATTAAATTGTATGGTGGATCATTTAATACCTTTTTTAACCTAAGAAGACTTCTTTTTAAAACTATACTTAAACTTACAACATCACTTTTTGAAACATCAATGAAATCTGATGAGTGTTTTTTGGGAAGAACCCACAATTCAAAAGGAAATCTTGCAGCAAATGGGGCAATAGAGATAAATTCATGGTTTTCTTCAACCAACCTCTCTCTAACTTCTAGCTCTTGTTGAACAATATCACAAAAAACACATCTATCTTTAAAATTAAAATATTCTTTTGAACCATTTAATTCCTGTTGAACTCTTATAGGAACTATTGGAAGTGCAATAATTTGGGAATGAGGGTGCTCCAATGATGCACCTGCTTGAGGACCTTTATTTTTAAATATCAAAGTATATTTAAATCTTTTGTCTTTTTTTAAATCTAAAACTCTATCTCTCCAAGCCCAAATAACTTCTTGAATTTGAGCTTCTGGCATATCAGCCATCTCTTCAAAGTGATTTGGAGTTTCAATAACAACTTCATGTGCACCTATTCCATTCATCATATCAAACATACCTATTCCTTTTTTCTCAAGTTCACCTTCAATTCTTAGGGCTGGAAATTTGTTAGGAACAACCCTTACCCACCAACCAGGCTCATCTTTATTTGTTCCAACTTTTCTATAACTTGTAATTTCAGGTGGAGTTAAACTCTCGTTTCCCTCTTCAAAGGGACACTTTGAAAGATCTTTATTTTTCTCTTCACTCTCAATTTTATAATCATGAGGTCTTAAACTTCTTTCTGTTGCAATAATCACCCATCTTCCAATAACTGGGTCTTTTCTTAATTCTGGCATTGACTCTTACACCTCCTCAAAATCAATTGAATTAAAAACAAAATCATCTTTATTTATCTCATTAACTTGAATAGTTCCCTCAAATAACTTTTTAAATTTTTCATAGTGTTCAACAAATCTTTTTATTGCATATTCTTTTGCAGTTGAGGTTGTAACAAGAAATGGAAAATCAGAACTCTCAAGTAAAAATTTTTCTTTTAAAATTGAATTTTTTAGTGCTTTATCTTTTATTGAATCTTTCTTTTTGAAAAAAGTATCTTCTGCTTCATGTATCTTTTCCCAGATCCACATAGTTTCAGAATTATACCAAGTATAGTGAAATCCACCTAAACCCCATGAACTTTCAATAAATTTACCTTTTTTGATTGGAACGCTCTCTTCAATATCTTTTGATAAAGTTGTATCATAAAGATTTGATTCTGAAGAAAGTTTTAAAAACTCCTTTAAGAAAGAAACTCCTTCATACCACCAATGTCCAAATAATTCTGTATCAAATGCAGCAACAATCAATCCATTCATATTGTAAGTATTATTAAAATCTATAAAGATTTTTTCAATTCGCTCTTTGAAGTTTTCAGCATGAATTTTTGATTTTTCAAATGCTCTTTCATAGTTATAATAATCTTTTTCACCAAGAGATACTCTTTTATCTGTTATTCTCCAATATTGAAATCCTGAACTCTCGCTCTTTTTATGAAACTCTCTGTAATCTCCATCTCCAGGATATCCATAATCTCTTGACCAAACAATTTCACTTGTTTCTGGATTTCTTAAAAGAACATAAATTTGAGGATAAATTTCATATAGAAAAAGCGATGAAAATTTATTTTTTATTCCAATTTTTATAAAACCTCTTCCATATCTAAATATGTCATCATCTTCTTCAATTAAAGAGTGATAATTTAAAATAAAATATTTAATTTTGTTTTCTTTTAAAACTTTCTCTATGCCAGGTTTATATCCACATTCAGGTAACCAAAAAATTTCAGCATCTTTGTTTATATAACTTTTATATACTTTTACTCCATTTTTAATCTGTAAAATTCTTGACTCATCATATTTTAATAGAGGTAAATATGAGTGAGTAATTGATGATGTCCCAATTTCAACAAGACCTTCTTTTTTAAATTCATTAAATGCTTCAACAATATCAAAGTTTATTTTTTTAAATAACTCCTTTTTCTCATTAATCTCATTTAAGTAATAATCAATTAGATTAAGCACAATCTTTTCACTTTTATATTTTGAATAATCATTTTTACCTCTTGATTCTTTTATTTCTAAATATTCAATAAATTTTTCCTTAAAATAACAACTTTTTAGTTGATCCATTAAAACGGGTGTTATTCCTATATTCAATTTAAAATTTATATTCTCTTTTTTAAGTTCATAAAGTGATTTTAAAATTGGAATATAGGTTGATTCAGAAATTTCAAAAAGCCACTCTTCTCCAAATGGCCATCTTCCTTTTCCTAATGAATAAGGAAGATGAGAATGAAGATAAATTAATAATTTATTTCTCACTTTTCCTCTATAACCTCCATATTAATTTTATTTATACCATCTTTTAATCTGTATAAGAATATTATTGTTGAACCTTGATAGATTTTTTCAATTCCACTTTCAGAATTTGAAACAGTATAAATTTTCTCTATTTTTACGTTTTCATAAGGATTGGTTTTAAAAATTAGTTTAAAATCTAAAAAATCAATTTTAATTCCACTATCTATTACTTCAAATCTATCTTTAGGAAAGTATAAATTAAATTCTAATGCAAGAAAATTACTCAATTTTTCACATTTAATAGAAAAATTTAAATTTGAACTCTCAATTTTATAATTCAAAGAAGTTTTTTGATTAAATAAATTTATTTCATTTTCCTTTATTTCATAATTCAAAATTTCTTTATATGGTTGAGAATTTATTAAATCTTCTTCTTTTTCTAAAAAGTGAATTATGAAATTTTCTTTAAAATAACTATCAAATTTTAAATAATTCAATGAATCTTTATCTTTTAAAACAAATGTCTCATGAATTGTTTTTATAACGCTACTTTCTTTATGTGATTCAACTCTTTCAAAGAGTCTATCATGATATTCTTCTTTATATCTTGTTATAACATCTGAGATATTTTTGTTTAAATAGTCAAATTCAAGAACTTTTCCACCTAATCTATGTATAAAAAGTTTAAATTTATCACTCAAAAAAATTATCTCATCATACCCATCTCTATCATAATCTAAAATTTTAATATCATTTTTAACTCCACTTTTTGTTTCACCTTCTAAAATCTCTTTGTATATTGCTTCTCTTAAGTGTGGAAGGTATAAACCTCCAAAAATACCATGCCAATAAGCATCATTACATTGACTTTTAAGTAAATTTTTATAATTTAAAGAATCACTTTTATCTATTATATCTCTCATGAAAAGCATTCTTTTATGCATTTTATTTGCTTCATGATATTTCTTTAAAAAGTTTCTATAGAAACCTCCTGACCACTCTTCCATCTCTTCATAAGAAGATGTATTTAAATAAATTCTTCCTTTTGGGAAAAACTTTTGAATCGCTTCAGTAAATAAAATTGTTTTAATATCCTCACTTTTATCTAAAAACTCAAAAATTCTATCCAAATAACCATCTTTATAAACATAATCATATGTTCCTGGCCAAAGTCCAAACTTTTCTCCATCATCACCATATGTAAAAATTAAGTTATCCTCTTTAAAAGAGTTAAAATAACTTGAAAGTTCATTTATATCCCTAAAAGGAATTAAATATCTTAAACTCTTAAGAATTGGAAATATTTTAATTGAATAACCTTCATTTTCTGTTATATAGAATCCTAATAAATCTTTTTCAATTAAAGAAGATTTTTTAAATGCATTATCATCTAATAGCGTATATTCTATTTTGCTTTTATTTATATATTTAGGTAAATCTGGTTCCCAAACTCTTTCTGTTAACCACATACCTTTTGGAGTAAAGTTAAATTTATCCTTTAAATAGTTATTCATAATTTTAATTTGATTTATTTTATCTTCTTCCGGAATCAAAGTGAGTATTGCTTCATAAAAAGCTCCACTGAAAAGTTCAATTCTATTCTCTTTTAAAAGTTCTTTGATTAAATCTTCATAATCTTTTATATTCTCCTCTTCCATAAATTCATAAAGATTTCCTGATGTGTGTAGTGAAATTTTTACATTTTTATATTTTAAAACTTTCTCAAGAAAAGGAATATAAGATTTATAAAATGCATTAAAAATAACTTCTTTAAAATTTCCAACTGGTTGATGATTGTGGATAAGAATTAGAAAATATTTCACAACTTATGCCTCCCAATTCTTTAAAAATTCATTTGAATCTATGCTTATCTCAAAAATTCCAAATTGAGGTGATTTACTAACTGTTTTACCATCTATTTTTAAAAGAATGTAAAAATTTATTAAATTATTTTCCTTTAAAAACTCACTCTTTATTGGTAATTTTACTTCTAGCAAATCAACAAAATTTGCTTCAATATCTTTAAAGTTTCCTATTATCTCTAAATTAGAATCACTCTTTAAAAAAGATAATGAGTGTGTATAATTTTCTCCTTCTAGATTTAATTGAAGTTCAAAATTTTTAAAATTCTTATTAATTTTTATTCCTAAATAAATATTATCTTTATCAAATCCACCTCTTATAAATTCAATCATCTTTTTATTAAAATTCATACTTGATAAATTTGCTTCACCTTCATAATAAAATCCATCTATCCATTCAAAAAAATTATTTATCTTTCCATCTATTTTAGGGGTTATATAATTTTTGACTGATAATTTTATTTTGGAATTATCTCTTTTTATAATAGATTTAAAATAAAAATCTCTATTAATTCCAGAATAATAGTAAAAAGATTCTATATGTATTCTATACAAAATATCAAAATAATTTTTTATATCATCTCCATATGTTTTACCATACCACCAATTCCAATCTGAGCCTTCAATGATATATAGTATTTTCTTTAATTTTTCCTTTTTGTCTTCATCTAACATTTCATAATCATCTCTTACAATTTTTAAATATTCCCATGATAAATTATCTTCTTCTTCACCAATCCAAGTTTTAAAATCACCATTTATCCATGAACCAGATTCTATATAGTTAAGTTTTTCTGAATCATTCTCATCAATAATTTCACTTAATTTTGAAATAACTAAATCTTTGTCTTTTTTTAATTCAGAGTAAAATAAATTTAAAAAATTAATTCCATTGTTTTTATAATATTCCCATGGATTTTCTCCATCAAGAAAAACAAAAACATATTTTTCCTTATCTGAAATATTTTTAATTTCATTTATTTTATTCATAAAATCTTTTACAGCATCCTCTTCGTTCATCTGTGAATAAACAAAACCAATTGAATCAGATAAAATTTTATCTCTAAACAAGACAAAAATTTTCTCACCATCTCTCTCTAAAAAATATTTTTTATATAATTTAACTCTATCCCTATTTTTTATTGTTTTAAATAAAATATCTTCATCAGTAAGAAAATACTTGAAACCATTTTTAATAAAAAAATCAACAACTTCATTAGAAACCGCTCCCTCTGAAGGCCAAATACCTTGTGGATTAGTTTCAAAAAATTTATAAAAAATCTCTTTTCCAAGTTTTATCTGTCCATCAAGGTCTTCTGGATGAGAAAACCTATCTGGTAAAAAATTTTCTCCGGTTCTCTTTGAAATATCAGTATCAATAATTAATGGTGATATTGGATGTGCATATGGTGACGTAGTTATTTCAATCAAACCACTCTTTAATAAGTCTCTATATAAATGTAAAACCTTTTTTATAATTTCATTCTGTTTATTGATTAAATAATATATATCTTCAAAATTGTAATTTTTTTGTTTTTCTTCTAGTTTCTTTATTTTTTCATCTTTTTCTAATTCAATAATCAAAGAGAGATTTAAATAAAAAATTAAATCTATAATATCGCTCTCATTTAAATCTTCTTTATCTTTATGAATTATCTCATTTAACCTAAAATATTTGTTTATGTAATTTTGTGATAAAAAATATTTTATTTTATCAAATAAAATTTCTTTATTTTCTTTTAGATAGTTTAAATCATTTTCGATGAGTAATATAAAAAAATCTTTTGCATTACCCTTTTCATATTCATCTATCTGTTCTAACAAAACAGGAGTAAAATTAAAATTCATCTTTATATTGTTTGATTCAACTAATTTAGCCATCATATAATAATTTTTAACAAGATGAATTCTTGTATAAGGAAGTAAATAAAAATTTTCAATAAAATCTTTATATTGAGGTTGATGAAAATGCCATAGAAATGAAATAAAAACTTTACTCACTTCTAACTTGAATCACCCTTCTTATATGTGAAATTTCTTCTCCATATTGATCTTTTAAAACAAATAAAATTTCATAAGTTCCTTCGCTTTCAAATGAAATAGCATAGTTTAACATATTTTTATTTAAAATTACACTTAAAGAATTATTTATATAAATTTCAACAGTTTCTCCATTTTCATTAATAAGTTCTATTGTTAAATTTATAAGAGTTAGAGATTTGACAACTCCACTTGGAAATATATAGACATTAAAATCGCAAGAATATGCATCATCATACTCTTTTGGTTCTTCTCCTTTTAAAAATTTTTTTATTTCAATTCTATCTTTTGGAGTGCATGGAGTTGGCAATTTATTTGAATCTATACAGACAGCAACATCTATATATTCACTTCTATGAATTGGACATTCAAATTTTGGTTCATAACCACTTATGAATATTTCTGATTTGATATTTTTGCAATATGGAGAAGGAAGAAGTCCTGAATCAGCACAAACTTTAGAATAAATAACTTTTTGTGGTCTCTCCCAATCAGTAGGTTTTTTCATTTTTATTAGT
>CAZXJJ010000001.1:363350-529170 GCA_964640995.1 uncultured Caldisericota bacterium | reverse complement strand
TATGATGGTTATACAACATCACTTCCAATTGATTACTTTTATAAAAAAGATATTTTAATAGCATATAAAATTAATAGAATTGTTCTTCCACCAGAAAGGGGATTTCCATTTCAACTTGTTGCAGAAGATAAGTGGGGATATAAGTGGATAAAATGGATAACAAAAATAGAGGTCAGTGATAATGAAGAATATAGAGGATATTGGGAAGAAAGAGGATTTTCTAATGAAGGAGATCTTGATAAATCATTTATTGAAAATCCAAAATAAATTAAATCTTCAAAAAAATAAGATATGCTCCAATTATCATTATTAAAGTTCCAATTAATCTATATTTTATATTTTCTTTGAAGAAATAATTAGAAATTATAATAGTTATAATAGTTCCTAACATAGTTGATGGTTCAGCGATACTTATATCAATTTTTTTAAATGCGATTAAAAGAAATAAATAAGAATAAGCATTTGTTAAACCAGCTAATGATGATAAAAAAAGCTTATTTTTTAGTAAAATCCCTACTTCATAAAATTTTCTTGTAAATAATAATATAAAAAGAAGGATCACAGTAATAAAAAGATACAAAAAGAAAGAATAATAAATTGAGGAAACACCCATTTTTGCAGAAAATCCATCAATTGTTCTACCTATTGCAATTAATAATGAAGATAAAACCATATATTTTGAACCCTTATTTATGAAAAGCGCTTTAAAGGATTCTAAAATATTTTCTCTTTTAATAAGAAAAGATGAGCCATACACAAGTAAAGAGAGTCCTAAAATTTTTATAAAAGTAACTTTTTCATTTAAGAAAATAGATGTTAATATAACCAAAAAGAATACATTAAAATTATATAAAGGGGCAACAAGAGAAACATCTTCTAATGAAATAGATTTCACATAGAGAATGAATGAGTTGGTGTAAATTATACTTGAGATAAAAACATTCTTTAAAAAAAGAAAATTTTCAGGCTTTTCCGAAAAAAAGAGAAATGGAAAAAGAAAAGGAAGAGATAAAAAGAAGAAAATAAAAGTTACACTGAGATTATTTTTTCTATCTGTTAACTCTTTTATTATTACTCTCTCAAAACCAATTAAAATTATTCTTCCTAAAAGAGATAAATAGGAAAACATAACTTTATATTATATAATTTTATTTAAATTTCTAAATTTATCTCGCCCTTTTCAAAAAGATAGTTTAAATGTCTTATTTCATTTTCATCAAATTTAAAATTTGACAATTTTTTCTTTACATTTTCTTCTAAATTTTTACCTATTAAAATAGCATCATAAGGAGGTAATATATTTTTGTTTTCTAAAATTAAATATAAATTATATTTCTCAATTTTTGAGTCAGTTTTAAAACCAATAATAACCTGAACTTTATCATCTAATAGTGCTTCATAAATTTGTTGAACATTAATTGGAACAATTTCTTTGAAATTTAAATCATAAAATTTACTTAAAAGTGGTATTCCATCTTTTCTTTCTATAAATGGAGGAGGACAACCTAACTTTAAATTTTGAGATTTCTTACATAATTCTTCAAAATTATCACAAATATATTCTTTTGAAATAAAAACAAAATCATTACTAAAACCTAAAAAAGAAATAATATCTATATCAAACTCTTTTAAACCATTTTTTACTTTTTCGATCATTAAATTTTTATTCCAAGGTATTATCTCTTCATAATTAAAAATCGCATTATAAAGAGTACCAAGATAGTCAACTGCTAAATTTATCTTGTCATCTTTTAAATTTAAAAAATTACCTTGAGGAATTGGATCAGAAACAACTATTACAAATTCTACCTTTAACTCCCTTTTTATCAAATTTGCAATTATTTTCTGTTCGTTAAATGGTTTGATTCCAAATCTAATCATTTTAAATCTCCTTTACCATATAGTAAGCATCTTCTTTATTATCAGGATAATATTCTTTTTTTATCTTTTCAATTTTAAAACCAAGTTTTACATATAATTTTTGTGCAGCTAAATTTGATACTCTTACTTCAAGAACTACCTTTTTTACTTTTTCACCTTTTCCCATATCAATTATAAAATTCATTAACATTTCACCAATTCCTTTTCTTCTGTATTCTGGATCAACTGCAACAGTTGTTATGTGTATAAGGTCGCCTAAAAACCAACTTCCAATATAACCAGCAATTTTTTTATCAATCTCAGCAACAAAATATCTACCAAATCTGTTATAGTTTATTTCTCTGAAAAATTCATTTATACCCCATGGCTGAGAATAAGATTTTCTATCAATCTCGACAACAGATAAAATATCTCTATTTAACATTGGTCTTATTTTGATATTTTCGACCATTAAATAATATTTATACTCTTCTCTCTTTTTTCATTAATTGTCTTAATCTTCTTATTGCTTTAGATTCTATTTGTCTTATTCTTTCTCTTGTTACATTAAATTTTGCACCAACCTCCTCTAAAGTATGAGGTACTACTCCTCCAAGTCCAAAACGAAGTTTTACGATTTCTCTTTCTCTTTCAGGTAAAAATTTCAAAAGTTCTAAAAGTTCTTCATTAGAACAATTTTTAATTGTTTCCTCTTCTGGTGAAAGAATTGATTTATCCTCTACAAAATCAGCAAGGGTTGTATCTTCATCATCTCCAACAGGTGTTTCTAGAGATATTGGTACTTGTGCGACTCTTTTGAAATCCTGAACCTTTTTAACAGATATTCCCATCTCTTTCGCAATTTCTTCATCTGTAGGTTCTCTTCCTAATTTCTGCATTAATTGTCTTGTTATCTTCTTTAACCTATTTATATTTTCAACCATGTGAACAGGTACTCTTATTGTTCTTGATTGATCAGCAAGTGCTCTTGTAATTGCTTGTCTTATCCACCAAGTAGCATAAGTTGAAAATCTCCATCCCTTTTTATAATCAAATTTCTCTGCTGCTTTAATTAATCCAAGATTTCCTTCTTGTATCAAATCTAAAAATAAAAGTCCTTGTCCTATATATTTTTTTGCTATACTTACAACCAATCTTAAATTACTTTCAATTAATTTCTTTCTTGCTTCTGCTCTTTCTTCTGGAGTTCCCTCTTTCATCTTTTTTGCAAGTTCATATTCCTCTTCTTTTGTTAAAAGTGGAATTTTGCTAATTTCGACAAGATAAGAATTCACTGGATCAAGAGGTTCACCTAACTCTTCTTTTGTTAAATCAATACCCTCTTTTAATCTTTCTAACTCTTCTCTTCTTCTTTCTTCCTCAAGTTCAATCTCTTTTTCATCACCAAAAATAATTCCATTATCAAGAAGAGACTCATACATCTCATCTATTTCTTCGGGAGAAAGGTCTTCTATAGAAGAGAGAGTTTCAAAAATTTCATTATAGGAGAGGTTTCCTCTCTCTTTTGCCTTTTCTATTAATCTTGAAATTTCGCTATGTTTAAACTTACTACTCAAAATTCACACCTCCTTATATCTTAAACTTTTAATCTCTTTTTCAATCTCAATAAGTTTTAACTTATAATAATCAATAAGTTCATCCTTTTTATCTTTTTCTGCTTTCTCTAAATTAATTAATAACTCTTTTTTTATATTCTGTAAATAGATAAACTTCAATCTTTTTATTATATCAAAAAAGTGTTCCTTCGGACCAATTTCAGATTCAGAAAAAAGTAGTTCTCTATATAAATTATCTTCCATTAAAATAAATTCACTTGAGTTTTTTATTTTCAAAAATAGTTCTCTATATTTTTTTGTTAAAAGATAATTTTCATTTATTTCATCTTTTATTAAATCAAAGAATTCTTTATTTTTAACAATATAAGTTAAAAACTCTCTTTCAAGAATGTTTTCCTGTTCTTCTAAAATTTCGACTCTTTTTGTTTTCTTCTCTTTAAGTTCTTCCAATAAAACTGTCTCAGGGAAATCTGTTCTTTCAGAAATCTTTTTCAAAATCTCAAATCTTTTTGTTGGATCTTTTATTCTTTTTGCAATCTCTAATAAATCTTTAACAAGTGGGACAAGAGTTTCATCATCCTTATGCTTCTTTTCAGCATCGTTCCATAAAAATTTTATAACATCTAAGGATTTTTTAATTAAATTTAAAAATTCTTCTTTCCCATATTTTAATACATATTCATCTGGATCCATATTTTCTGGAATTTCAATAATTTTAACTTCAAAATTAAATTTTTCACCTATTTCAAGTGCTCTTTTAGTTCCTTCAATACCTCCAATATCTGGATCAAATGAAATATATAATTTATCAGCAAATCTCTTTAAAATTCTTCCTTGCTCCTCTGTAAATGAAGTGCCCATCGAAGATACTGCATTGTTAATGCCTTTAATACTTAAAATAATTACATCCATGTAACCTTCAACAAGAATAACCTCTTTTGTTCTTAAAATTTCATCCTTATTTTCATACAGACCATATAAAATTTCACCTTTTTTAAAAATTGATTCTAAAGAATTTATATATTTTGGCTCCTCTCCTTCAAGTGCTCTACCAGAAAATCCAACAATTTTACCTGAAATATTTCTTATTGGAAATATTAACCTTTTTGAAAAATTTTTATATGGATAAATTCCTGTTTCTTTTAATTTACTTTCGGAAATATTCTCTTTTTTTGAAAAATCACTTAACTCCTGTGGCGCATAACCTAAACTAAACTTTTCAATTGAATTTAAATCTAAACCTCTATTATATAGATAATTTAGCAACTTTTCATTTTTTAGTAAATTTTCTTTAAAGAAATTTGCTAGATTTTCATGAAATGAATAAAACCAATCATCTTTTTTTGAATAATCAAAAGAAGGAATTTCTACATTAGCCCAATTTGCTACAATTTCAACTGCTCTTTCAAAGTTTACATTTTCCATTTTCATTACAAAATGATAAATGGTTCCACCTGCACCACATCCAAAACAATGAAATAGCCCTTTATCTCTTGAAATATTTAAAGAGGGGTTTTTGTCTGGATGAAATGGACATAATGCAACATAATTTTTTCCTCTTTTTTTTATTGTTAAATATTGAGATAAAAATTCAACAATATCTATTTTTTCTCTTAAATCTTCTGCAAAATCAAAAATGTTTTTCATATCTTCCAAGGTTTTGGTAGAAAGTTTTCATTATAAATTAAAATAAGATATTCATCACTCATTCCTGAGATATAGTCACATATATATCTTGCTCTAATTTCTACTTTCTCTAAAGCATCTTCCCAACTTTCAAAACAAACTGGAACTTCATATTTATTTACAAAATTTAAAATTTTTTTAGGATTCTCCATGTAAAAATCAAAAAGATCGCTTATAACCTTTTCAATTCTTATTATCTCTTCGCCTCTTAACTCTTTATTGTAATATAACCTATCCTTTAAAAAATTTAAAAATAGATCCACTAATTCTCTTATTTCATCACTAAATTTTAGTTTAAAGTTTTTCAAAAAGTTGAAAATCAAATCTTTAACCATCCTATCAATTCTTTCACCACTATCTTTGCCAAGAATCTTTTTGATCTTTTTTGGAATTTCACTCTCCTTTATTATTCCACCCCTAATAGCATCATCAAGGTCATGATTTAAATATGCAATTCTATCAGAATAAGCAACCACTTCTCCCTCAAGAGTATTTATGTTTTGAATACCACTATCTTCAAGAATTTTTAAACCTTTTGAATGCATTAAAATTCCATCTCTTGTTTCCCATGTCAAATTTAATCCAGTTTTCCTTTTGTTTCCATAGCCCTCTTCAAGAAAATCAACCACTCTTAAAGATTGTTCATTATGTTTAAAACCACCTGTTTTTACATATTCTTTATATTTTCTATCTAATATCTCCTCACCAATGTGACCGAAAGGAGAGTGTCCTAAATCATGTCCTAGAGAAATTGCTTCAATTAAATCTTCATTTAATCTTAATGCTCTACCAATAACTCTTGCTATTTGTGATACTTCAAGAACATGAGTTAATCTTGTTCTATAGTGATCTCCTAATGGAAAAAAGAAAACTTGAGTTTTATCTTTTAATCTTCTAAATGATTTTGAGTGAACTATTCTATCTCTGTCTCTCTGTAAATCAGTTCTTATTTTACATTTCTCTTCTTTAAAAATTCTACCTTTACTATTTTTTGATAAAGTTGCAAAAGGGCTTAAATTTTTTTCTTCTAATTTTTCAGCGAGTATCCTGATAGGTTGTTGTTTTTGCAATTTTCTCCTCAATCACAGCTTGTGCTGCAGCAAGTCGAGCAATTGGTATTCTAAATGGAGAGCAAGAAACATAATCAAGGTTTGCTTTATGGAAAAATTTCACACTTATTGGTTCTCCTCCATGTTCACCACAAATTCCTACTTCAAGTTTTGGATTTGCCTCTTTACCAAGTCTTGTTCCAAGTTCAACTAGTTGACCAACTCCTTCAATATCTAAAACCATAAATGGATTTTCAGGAAGAATTTTTTTGTCAATATAAAATGGTAGGAATGTCGCTTCTACATCATCTCTTGAAAAAGCAAAAACTGTTTGGGTTAAGTCATTGGTTCCAAATGAAAAGAAGTCTGCATATTTAGCAATCTTATCTGCACAAACTGCTGCTCTTGGAACTTCAACCATTGTTCCAATTAAATAATGTATTTCAATTCCTTCTCTTTTCATAACTCTTTTTGCAACATTTTCTGTTAATTCTCTTAAAATTTTCAACTCATTCTCATGAGATACAAGAGGGTGCATTATTTCAACAATTGGATTAAGGCCTTTTTTCTTTAAATTAATACCAGCCATGATTATTGCTTCTATCATCGATTCATAAATTTCTGGAAATACAATTCCAACTCTACAACCTCTCCATCCAATCATTGGATTATGTTCATAAAGTTCTTTAACTCTCTTTAAAATATTTTCTCTCTTCTTAACCTCTTCAATATCACCTTTTTCTTTAAATTCTTTAATCTCTTCTTCTAATCTTTCTCTTTGTGGTAAAAATTCATGAAGTGGTGGATCAAGAAGTCTTATTGTTACTGGAAGGTTATCCATGACCTCTAACATTTCTTCAAAATCTTTTTGAATCATAGGAATTATTTTTATAAGGTGCTTTTCTCTTTCTTCTTTTGTTCTTGCCATAATCATATCTTGAACTATAGGTAATCTCTCTGGATCAAGGAACATTCTTTCGATTCTTAAAAGACCTATTCCTTCAGCACCAAATTTTTTAGCTTTTATTGCATCTTGTGGAGTATTTGCATTAGCTCTAACTCCAAGTTTTCTTATCTCATCAGCAAATTTTAATAATTTTTCAAGATTTCCACCAATTTCTGGTTCAACCAATGGAGCCTTACCTAATATTACTCTACCAGTACCTCCATCTATTGTTATATAATCTTCTTTTGAAACTTTTGTTCCATCTTGAGTTACAAAATAACCTTCATCCATATTTATTTTTATTTCTTCACAACCAACAACACAAGGTTTACCCATTCCTCTTGCAACAACTGCAGCGTGCGATGTCATTCCTCCTCTTGCTGTTAATATTCCTTTTGCTGCAACCATTCCATGAATATCTTCAGGAGTTGTTTCTGGTCTTACAAGAATAATCTCATCCCCATTGTTTCCTCTTAGTGCTGCTTCATCTGTATCGAAAACAACTTTTCCAAAGGCTGCACCAGGGGAAGCTGGTAAACCTTTTGCTATTGGTTTAACATTTACTTTTGGATCAATCATCGGGTGTAAAAGAAGTTCAACCTGATGTGGATCAACTCTCATAATTGCTTCCTCTTTTTTTATTAGACCCTCTTCAACCATATCAACTGCAATTTTAACTGCAGCAATAGGAGTTCTTTGTCCTGTTCTTGTTTGAAGCATATAAAGTTTTCCTTTTTCAATTGTAAATTCAAAATCTTGAATATCTCTATAGTGTTTCTCAAGAATATCTTTAACTCTCAATAACTCTTCATAAGCAGTAGGGATGTCATTTTTAAGTTCATCAATTGGTTTTGGAGTTCTAATTCCTGCAACAACATCCTCTCCTTGAGCATTCAAAAGATACTCTCCATAAAGTTTATTTTCACCTGTTGATGGATCTCTTGTAAATCCAACACCAGTCCCAGAATCAAAACCAGCATTTCCAAAAACCATCATTTGAATATTAACTGCAGTTCCTAGCGTTTCAGGTATTTTATAAATTCTCCTATACTCTATTGCTCTTTTGTTGTTCCATGATTTAAAAACTGCTTCAACTGCCATCATTAGTTGTTTATAAGGATCTTGTGGAAAATCCTCTCCAGTTTCTTTTTTATATAACTCTTTATATCTTTCAACAACCTCAATCAATCCTTCAGCTGGTATTTCAGAGTCAAACTTCACACCATATTTATTTTTTACACTTTCAAGTATCTCTTCAAATTTTTCATGTTTTATTCCCATCACAACATTTCCAAACATTGAGATAAATCTTCTATATGAATCATAAGCAAATCTTTTATCTTGAGTTAACTCTTCAAGTCCTTTGACTGTTTCATCATTTAAACCAAGATTTAAAATTGTATCCATCATACCGGGCATTGAAACTGGAGCACCAGATCTTACTGAAACAAGAAGTGGATTTTCTTTTGAACCGAATTTTTTATTTACTTTTTTTTCTAATTTGTGTAAATATTCTAACATTTCTTCTTCTAAACCTTCTGGAAATTTCCCTCCAACACTATAATATTCATTGCAAACCTCTGTTGTAATAGTGAAACCACTTGGAACAGGAAGGCCTATTCTTGTCATCTCTGCAAGACCTGCTCCTTTGCCTCCTAAAAGATTTCTCATCTCTTTTGAACCTTCTTCAAACTCATAAATTCTCTTTCCCATCTTAAACTCCTTTCTATTGTTTTAAAATTTCTTCATAATAACCAAATCTTCTGAAAATATTTAATAAACTCTTTAATAAATTCAACCTATTGATTTTAATCTTTTCATCTTCAACCATAACAAGGATATTTTCAAAAAATCTATTTATTATATCAACTGATTCAATAAATTTTTTGTAAACTTTTTCAAGTTCCATAATATTTCTTTTTTCTATTTCCTTTTTAATTGATAGATAGAATTCAAATAAATTTCTCTCTTCATCTTTTTCAAAAAGATTCTCTTTTATATCTTCTTCGATATTATGACTTTTAGTTATATTGTAAATTCTTTTATATGCAAGAATAAAACTATTAAAATTGTCTTCATTATAAACTCTTTTTATAAATTTCCCATTTATATATGCTTTATAAGGTATAAATGGCTCAACATTAATAACACAGTTTATAATGTCATAATTTAAGACTTCTTCCTCTAAAATGCTTCTAAATCTATTTTTTATAAATTTTATTATATTGTCTGTATTGAAATCTTTCTTAAGCGTATCATCGAATGTTTTCAATGAATACTCAATTAAATTATTTATTGAAATTGAATTTTCAAATGAGGTTAAAATTTTAAGAAGTGTTAAAGAAATCCTTCTTAAGCCCATTGGATCTTCACTAGATGTTGGTTCTAATTTTACTAGAAAACTTCCAACAAGAGTGTCAACTCTATCAACAATTCCAAGAATTTTTGCAAGTTTAGATTCAGGAATTTTATCATCTTTTTTTATTGGATAAATAAATTCTTTGATTATTTCACAAATCTCTTTTTCTTCATTTGATTCAATACATAAAAAACCGCCTATTATACCATGTAGTTCTGGATATTCCTGTACTGTTAAAGTTGTTAGATCAGACATTGAAAGAAGAGCCGCTCTATCAAGTGTTGCTTTTTCATCTTCTGTTAATTTTAAATCATTATAAAGGTTTTTTAGAAATTTAATTAATCTTATTGTTTTGTGATAATATGTACCAAGATTCTTTTCAAAAATAATATTTTTTAAACCATCAATTCTATTTTTTATTTCTATCTCTTTATCTTTTGTAAAGAAAAATAGAGCATCATCAATTTTTGCTTTTACTACACTCATAAAACCTTCTTTTATTGTTGTTGAATCTTTAAAAATTCCATTTTGAACTCCAAATGCATAAATAATTTCATTATTTTTGCTTCCAGGAAAAACTCTTGCTCCTTTTATTAAAATTTCGACTAAAATCTCGTATGGCAATTCCTTACCTCTTGAGGGAAGAGTGAAGTAAAAAACTTTTGGTGACTCAACTAAATTTGTTACTTCGTTTAAAAGATCCTCATCTTTGACTATCTCAACTCCAAGTTCTTTTTCAAAATTTGACAAATCATCTAAAATCAATTTTTTTCTCTCTTCGAAAGATAAAACAATTCCTTCTTTTTTAATGTATTCAAAATAATTTTCAACATTATCAATTTTTGCTTTTTCTTTTATTGTTTTCAAAAATGGTCTTGTCTCTTTTTTACTCTCGATATTTCCAATCTTTATACTTATGAGTTCATCATTAAATAATGACAAAATCCATCTTATTGGTCTAACAAAAGAGAATGAATCCCATCTCATTGGTTTTCTCAATGAAATTGAAAAAAGAATTTTTTGAAAATTTTCCTTTATTAAATCTTTTGTTTTTTTACCTGAAATTATCTTTTCTATAAAAACATATTCATCATCACCAATTTTTTCAATTTTTATATCCTCAATTTTACTCTCATTTTTCTGTAAAAATCCTTTAAGTGGAGTTAAAGGTTCTCCATTTTCATTAAAAGCAATTGTTTTTTTTGGACCTCTTATTTTAAATATTCTTTCCTTTTGTTTATCTGAGATTTCATTTACAAATATTACAAGCCTTCTTGGAGTGTAAAATACATCTAGATTTTTATATTCAATTGCTTCAGAATCAAGAAAATCTTTGAAATTTTTTTTAAAAGATTCTCCTATTTCATTTAAAAATCTTGCAGGTATCTCTTCGATTCCAACTTCAATCAAAAGTTTATTTCCCATATCTTTCCTTTAAATATAAATTTGCACATCTATTTGCAATATTTCTTATTCTTGTTATATATTGATTCCTCTCAGTCAAACCAATTGAACCTCTTGCATCTAAAATATTAAATAAGTGTGAAAGTTTCAAACAATATTCATATGAAGGAAGGATTAAATTTTTTTCAAGAAGTTTATATGCTTCTTTTTCAAAATAGTTAAATGTATCTTTTAACATTTCTATATCTGCTTCTTCAAAGGAGTATATACACATTTCTCTTTCTTCATTTAGTCTTAAATCTTTATATTTTGTTAGTTCGTTCCAGTTGATTTCAAAAATTGACTCTTTTTTTTGAAGAAAAAGTGCAATTCTTTCTAGACCATAGGTTATTTCTGCGGAAATAGGATCTAAATCTATTCCTCCTGCTTGTTGAAAATATGTAAATTGAGTTATTTCCATACCATCACACCAAACTTCCCATCCAACACCCCATGCTCCAAGAGTTGGTGACTCCCAATTATCTTCCACAAATCTAATATCATGATCCTCTTCTTTTATTCCTAAACTCTTTAAACTATTTAAGTATATTTCAATTATATTTTCAGGTGGTGGCTTTAAAATAACTTGAAATTGATGATGTTTATATAATCTATTTGGATTATCTCCATATCTTCCATCTTGTGGTCTTCTTGAAGGTTGAACATAGGCAACTCTATATGGTTCTTTTCCTAATACTCCAAAAAATGTTAAAGGACTCATTGTGCCAGCACCAACCTCAATATCAAATCCTTCACCAATAATACAGTTTTCTTTACTCCAAAAAATTCTTAATTCAGTTATAATATCCTGAAAAGTCATATCTTAAAAATTATACTATAAATAATAAGTCATACAAATAGATATCTCTCTATTAAAAAAAATAAAATAACAAATTTTGTAACTCTATTAAAAATTTTTATTAATATTTTTAAATAGTTTAGAATGTTTTTTTAAACAAACTAAAATCTTTTAATTATTTTTTTTAAATTTATTAAAACTTTATCTGCAGCTAATTTACCAGTTAGTATAGACATAGGAACACCTGCTGGGCTATATACCCACTGACCTGCTTGAAAAATATTTGGTAAAGGAGTTAAAATTGATTTACTTGAATTCTGAATTTTATTTACTACAGGAACTGGATTTTGAAATGACCATCCAGTTATTGCGCCTTCAGAACTATTAACTCTATTTTCAATGCTTATAGGTGTAAAAGAAAATTTTTCTATTATCTTATCCTTCAATATTGGATATATAGAATTAACCATGACATTAAAAATACGATCTTCAATTTCTTTTACAAAATCTTCATACCAAATTGATTCTTTAGCTTTTTTAAAAAGATCATATTCTGTAAGAAAACTTATAATTAAACCAGTTTTGCCTTCAGGAACCATATTGGGGTCTTTTAACCCAGGGATAGAAATTTCATAGGTATTTAATTTTATAAATTTATCTAGCCAAGTAAGTATTTCCCTCTTTTCCAAGTTTTCCCAGTTATTTATTAGATTTTTCAACTCTTTTCTATGAGTTTCACTCAAACCCTGTTTTGAAGGTGTATAGAAAAAATGACCATTTGATATTTTCTTGAAAGTTTCTAATGGTTCATCTACTTTTAAAAATAATGTAAAAACAGATTCTCCCCCTCTATTTTTAAGAATATTTCTTTTTACACTTTCAAATTTTTTACAAATTCTTTGGTTTAAATTATCAGTTTTTGCTATTTTATAAAAAGTTTTTAAATCAGCAGCCCAGATTAATTGATTAAATTTATATAGATTATTGTTATTATCTTTTAGTATACATTTTCCAATTTCTACTTCAATTATTTTTGTCTGTAACTTTAATTCACCACCAAATTCAATTAGTTTTTTAACTAAACCTTCAGCTATTTTTCCAACACCACCTTTTGGGTATATATAATCAAGATACAAAGAAAAATAACTTAACGCAAAAAAGGCAGGTACATTTTTAAAAAAATGTTGATCAATAATATCTTTTAATGAAGGATTAGAAATTATTTTTTCTAAATAATCTTCAATTGGCATATTCATTTTATTTATTTTTCCTATTGTCAATATAAATTTTGGTAGCCACGGTAAAAGTTCTTTAAAAAGAAATTCTTTATCATTTTTTAAATCTTTAAAAGCAGGATTTTGAATTCCATAAATTACATTCATATATTTCATTATTTTTTTAATAATCTTTAAAAGAACCTTAATTTCATTTTCGCTTTCAGGATAGAGTTTTATAAGTAAATCTTGATATTTTTGTAAACTATTTATATCTTCTATATTTAAAATTTCTTTCTCTATACCTATTGAAACAGGACTTTTAACAAATTCAATTTCAATGCCCAGATCTTTTAACATTGGTTTAATAATGCCTGCGTCTTCTAATGCCCTCACTCCTGCATCAAAAGAAAATCCATCTGTTTTAAAAGTGCTAACTAGACCTCCACATTCATTGTTTTTTTCTATAAGTAGTACTTTTTTTCCTGCTCGAGATAGGTAACAAGCTGCAGTTAAACCCGCCATACCCGCCCCTACTATTATTACATCATAACTATAATCATCCATGTTTCTCTCCTTATATTAATCATTTTTTTATACCAGCAAACACTAAACTTCTTTCCCATAATTCATATGCAACTTCTTTGTCAAGAGCTGGTGGAGAAGGCGTCTCCTCTGTTGTTAAATTAAAGAATTCTCCACTAATAGAATTAATGTCTTCCGAAACACCAAGATAATAAAGTGCTTCTGCTGAAATCTCTGGAGATTTTAAAAGTTTATCCAGGAAATTTCTTCTGTACCATTTATATAACTGACTATTCTCCTGTCCTGTATTTGTCTTAACTGCTCCAGGATGCATTGCATTTATTATTACACAGCTATCTTTAAAAATTTCATTAAATACTATCATAGATAAAAGTTGCGATAGTTTAGATGCTCCATAGCTTTTTAAACCTGAATATTTCTGTTTTTCCCAATTCAAATCGTCTAAATTCAATCCCCATATATTGAATCTATGTCCTTCAGAATTAACTAAAATTATTCTACAATTTTTCTGAGATTTAAGTTTATTTATAAGTAAATAATTTATAATAAATGAAGATAGATAGTTCACAACAAAAACTTTTTCTAAACCATCTGCTGTCAACTCTCTTTTTGTTAAATAGATACCAGCATTATGTATTAGTACATCAATTGGATCAGCAAGTTCTAATAACTCTTGGGCAACCCGAAAAATGTCTTTTAAATTGCTTAAATCTGCAATTATATAATTACATTTTGTTCCAAATTCATTTTCAATTTCATATTTTAGGGCTTCTGATTTATACTGGTTACGATTTATGCAGAGTAAATTAGCGCCATGAGAGGCATATTTTTTTGCTGTATAATATCCAATACCTGAAGTTGTTCCAGTAATAACTACTAGTTTATCATTAAAATTTTTGTTACATATTTTTGGGGTTTTACTACTGTTTTTTATCATTGCAAAGATATTTGACCATTTGTATTCCTTAAAATATTTAATTAATCTCTCTCTATTTTTCATAAATCTTTTTATCCGAATTTCTTTTTCATGAATCTTCTATATAATTTTGCAAATTTTGGTATATTATCAAAAATATCCCCCCATAAGTCATAATAATCTCTCTGTTCTATAATTTTTCCTTCATTATTAAAGGTCAGGCGACTCACTCCATATAAAATTGAACTTGGGTTTTTTTTAAACTGTATAGTCATTTCCCATTCTAAAAAAACAACATCGTCGACCTTAACTGCATTAACAATTTTCATTTTTAAATCTTTTGAACGTTTTGTTAAGCGCTCTGTCATTTCTTTAAATTCTTTAATTCCTCTTATTTCTTGAATAGAATCTCTAAAACAAATACTATCATCATAATAAGGTAGAATATGAGACCAATCTGGTTTACCTTCTGTGTTATAAGTTTTCGACCATAACTCTTTTATTTTTTCAATAGATATTATTTTTTCATTTAAATCTTCTTTATTTTTAGAACTATTACTCACACATTCCTCCTTCTATTAGTTATTAACAATTTAAGGAGTAAATTCAGAATAAATCTTTTAAAACTTAACTACTAAAAACAAAATAAAAAAATAATATGAATTTATTATAATGGCTATTTTAAGTTTTTCAACTTTAAGTTTTTCAACTTGTATTTCTTAATAAATAAGGTTTAAATAACATTATATTGAGAAAAAAATTTAAAGGTATAAAAATAATTCATGATTTTAAAATATTTTCTATCGTGTTTAGATTTTATTTAGTTGGTATAATTTGTTTAATTAAGATAAAATAAAATATTGATTGGAGGTTAAATGAAAAAACCAGGTGGTTTTAAAGGATTTGCTCTAATTTCTGTTGGACAATTCATCTCAATGGTTGGTTCAAGCATGACTCAATTTGGATTATCAATTTGGATTTGGAAAACAACAGGAAATGCAACACCATTTAGTATTATTACAACACTATTTTTTATTCCAAATTTAATTTTTTCTCCTTTTGCTGGTGCCTTAATTGATAGATGGCCACTTAAAAGGTCATTAATTTTACCTGATCTTGCAGCAGGTATTGTAACTATTTTGACATTAATTTTGTATCTTTTAAATAAATTGAATCTTCCATTTTTATATATTGCTTCTTTTGTCTCAGGAACATTTAACTCATTTCAATGGCCTGCATATTCAGTAACAATTAGTGTTATGTTAAAAAAAGAAGAATATGGGAAGGCAAATGGGCTTTTTGCTATGATTGAAAATGGACCAATGATAATTGCTCCAATTCTTGCAGGAATTTTTTTACCTTTAATAAGTTTGTCAGGAATAATGATAATAGATATTATAACTTTCTTATTTGCAATTGGTGCAGTTTTATATGTCTATATTCCAATAATAGATAGAATGGTCTCAAAAGAAAAATTGAGTATTTTTAAAGATGCTATTTTTGGTTTTAAATATATTTTTAATAAAAAACATCTTCTTGCTCTTTTAACAGTTTTCCTTCTTGTAAATTTTTTTGAAGGCTTCATTAGCCCAATATATTCACCTCTGATTTTATCAAAAACAAATAATAGTAGTGTTGCCTTAGGTGTAGTTCAAATGTTTTTTGGCTTGGGAGGTCTTATTGGAGGATTTGTAATGACCTTGTGGGGTGGAACTAAAAGAAAGGTTTATAGTTTGATTGGCGGAATTCTATTAAGCGGAGTTGCTCTATTTTTGTTCTCTTTATCAAAAAATGTATATCTATTATCAATTTTTGGCTTTATACTCTCTTTGCTTGGTGTTATTACAAATGCATCAAGTCAAGCAATTTGGCAATCAAAGGTAACTCCTCAATTACAGGGTAGAGTTTTTTCTGCAAGGAGAGTTATAGCACAACTTGTTGGAACAATTCCAATGATTTCAAGTGGTCCAATTATTGATAATGTTATTTCAAAATATTTTATTGATACAAATAAATTTTTGTCTTACTTTGGAATTGGCAAAGGCGGGGCAATGTCATTTATGACTTTTCTATCAGGTATTTTTGTTGTAATTGTTGCAATAGTTGCATTCTCAAATAAAATTGTTATGAATGTTGAAACAATAGAATAAATAACTTTATGATTTATAATAATTTTATGGAAAATTTAAGAAATAAAATATGTTTATTGATTATTGACATGCAATATGATTTTTTAGAAAAGAATTCTCCGTTGTTTGTAGATGAGTGTAAAGATATAATTCCAAACATCAAAAAGATTCTTAATAAATTTAGAGAAATGGGTCTTCAAAGAATTTTTGTTAAAAGAGTGCACAGAAAATCAGGTATAGATATAGATTTAACAAGAAAAGATCTGTTTATTGAAAAAGGTGGTTTTTTGATAGAGAAAAAGTGCGGCTCTGAAATTGTTGATGAATTAAAACCATTAGATAATGAGATTGTTATTATAAAAAGAAGATTCTCTGCCTTTTTTGGCACTGAACTTGACCTTATCTTAAGGAGAATGGAGATTAAAACACTTATATTAACAGGAATTCAAACTCCTAACTGTATAAGAACAACTGCATTTGATGGTATCTCATTAGATTATGTAGTTATAGTCATATCCGATGCAACTAAATCAAAATCTGAAGAGATTCAAAAAAATAATTTAAAAGATATGAAAGATGTTGGTATCAAAATTTTAAAAACAGAAGAAATATTAAATATGTTAAAATGATTATTGATGATAAATTTTATAAATAGAGTAGGTATTGAAGAATTAAATAAAATAAAAAAAGATTATGAAATTTATATTGATACTTCGAAAAAATTATTTGAAAATTTTATAGATAAAAGGAATCCATTTACAATATCCCTATTAGATAAAAATGGATTAGTTCTTCTTGTTTGTACTGCTGAAAGAAAACCTTTAATTGAAGAAGGGATGTTTATAGACGAAAATTTAGGAGTTACTGCAATAGCAGAGGTAATAAAAAATAAAAAAGAGTGTGAAATATTAGGTAATGAGCACACTCTATCTATTTTAAAATCTTGGTCTTGTGCAGCATCTCCAATAAAAGATATTAAAGGAAATATTATTTGTATAATTAGCATATCAAGTGAAAAAGAAAAGTATCCTCCATATGGTTTAAAATTAGTGAAATTAATATCAAATGCAATCGAAAATGAGGTAAATCTTAAAATAATTTTGAGAGAAATAGAATTATCAAAACATTTTGCTGAAGTTATTGCAGAAGGTAATAAAGATGGTGTTCTTGTTTTAGATAAAAATGCTAGAGTTTTATATATAAATCAAGTTGGAGCAAATATATTAAAAATTGATAGAGAAAAAGCAATAGGAAAAAATGTGACTGAAATAGTTGATTTTACACCAGTTATTTTGAACGTCTTCAAAACACACAAAGGATATATTGATAAGGAATTTATTATAGAAAGTCCTTCAAGAGGTTTACTACATTTTATTAAAACTGCAGTTGTTTTAAAAGATTCAAATGGAAATTTTGCAGGTGTTGTAGATTTTTTCAGAGAGATTGAGAGAGTTAGAAAATTTGTTACTTCTTATATCGGCGCAGAAGCAAAGTTTACTTTTGATGATATAAAAGGTGAAAGTGAAAAAATAAAAGAGGTAATAAGAATTGCTAAAATTGCTGCAAAGTCAAGTTCAACTGTTTTAATAACTGGAGAAACAGGAACAGGAAAAGAGATGTTTGCACAAGCAATTCACTTTGAAAGTGAAAGATGTAATGGGCCATTTGTTGCTCTAAATTGCGGTGCAATACCAAGAGATCTTGCAGAAAGTGAATTATTTGGCTATGAACCTGGATCTTTTACAGATGCTGACAAAAAAGGAAGACCAGGAAAATTTGAACTTTCTGATGGTGGAACTCTTTTTTTAGATGAAATTAACGAACTTCCACCATCTTTACAGATTAAACTTCTTAGAGCAATTGAAGATAAAGTAATAACAAGAATTGGAGGAACAAAATCATTAAAAGTAAATGTAAGAATAATATCTGCAACTAATAAAAATATACAAGATTTAGTTGAGAAAGGAATTTTTAGAAAAGATCTATATTACAGATTAAATGTAATTCATATACATATTCCATCGTTAAGGGAAAGAAAAGAAGATATTCCAATTTTAATTAATCATTTTATAAATAAATTTAATTTAACTTTTAATAAAAGTATAAAGGGTTATGATAATTCTTTTATTGAACCTCTACTGAATTATGATTTTCCAGGAAATGTTAGAGAATTACAAAATATTATAGAAAGAGCAATAAATATAAGTGAAACAGAAACTTTAACAAGAGATCATTTACCAAAATATATTTTCTACAAGAAAATAGATTTAAATGATATTTTAAATTTAGAAGAAATAAAAAAAGATTATATAATTAGAATATTAAAAGAAAATGATTACAATATATCAAAGGCCTCAAAAAAACTAGGAATATCTAGACCAACTTTATATAAAATTATAAAAAAATATAGATTGGAAAAATTAATTTAATTGTAAAAATATTTAACATAAATTTACATATTTCTGTTAATTTTTTTTACATTAATAAAAATATTTTAAGTTATAAACACAATTATTTTTTGGCATAAATTTTGCATATCAAAAATTGGAAATAAACAGAAGAAAGGAGGTATTAATGGGTAATTATTCAAAAGAATTCCTGCTATCACTTTATAGAACTATGGTAAGAATCAGAAGTTTTGAATTAAAAGCAGAGGAACTTTTTCTTCAAGGTAAACTACCTGGTTTCATACATCTATATATCGGAGAGGAAGCCATTGCAACTGGTGCTATGGTGAATTTGAGAAAAGACGACTATATAACTTCAACTCATAGAGGTCATGGTCATATGATTGCAAAAGGTGCATCAATGGACAGAATGATGGCTGAACTATACGGAAAAAGAGTCGGTTATTGTAAAGGAAAAGGTGGGTCAATGCATATAGCAGATGTATCAATTGGCGTTTTGGGTGCAAATGGTGAAGTAGGCGGAGGATTACCAATTGCTGTTGGTGCTGCAATGGGATTAAAAATGCTTAAAAAGGATTCTGTGGTTATTTCATTTTTTGGTGATGGTGCCTCCAATAGAGGATCTTTTCATGAGTCATTGAATTGGGCATCTGTATATAATTTGCCAGTAATATTTCTTTGTGAAAACAATCAATTTGCATCAACTGCAAGGGTTAAAGAAACAACTTCTGTAGAAAATATATCTGATAGAGCAGTTGGTTACAACATGAATGGTGTAACTATAGATGGGAACGATGTGTTGAAGGTATATGAAACTGTTAAAGAAGCAGTTGATAGGGCAAGAAATGGTGGAGGGCCAACATTGATAGAAGCAAAAACTTATAGAATAAAAGGACATTTTGTTGGTGATCCAATGTTATATAGAGATCAAAAAGAAGTCGAAGAGTTTTTAATAAGAGAACCAATTGGAAAATTTGAAAAGTTTTTAATTGAAAATGGTTATTTAAATAATAGTGAAAAGGAATTGATATGGTCTGAGGCAAAGAAAGAAGTTGAAGATGCAGTAAAATTTGCAGAAGAAAATGAATACCCTGCTCCAGAAGAGGCATTGGAAGATTTATTTGAAAATGATTTTGGCTATGATTACTTTTAGGAGGGTTTAAATGAGAGAAATAACATTTGCAGAGGCACTTGGTGAAGCAATGTTAGAGGAAATGGAAAAAGATCCCACAATTTTTACATATGGTGAAGATATAGCAAAACAAGGCGGGATTTTTGGTCAATATAAATCTTTATTAGGAAAATTTAAGGATAGAGTTATTGACACCCCTATTTCAGAAGAGGTAATATACGGATCAGCATTAGGAGCTGCATTAGTTGGAATGAGACCTGTTGTTGAATTTCATTTTGCTGATTTTATATTCACAGGCATAACTTCTATAGTTAATCAAATAATGAAATTTAAACATATGACAGGTGGTCAAGGAAAAATAAGGGTTGTTTTAAGAGGTCCAGATGGTATTGCAAAATCAGCTGCAGCACAACATTCTGAATCAATTGAAACTATATTTATGCATATTCCAGGAATTTTTGTTGTAATCCCATCAACACCCTATGATATGAAAGGTTTACTTAAAACTGCTTTAAGATGTGATGACCCAGTAATAATTTTTGAACATAAAATGCTATATAAAATAAAAGGACCTGTTCCAGAAGAGGAATATCTAATACCTTTTGGTAAAGCAGATATAAAAAAAGAAGGAAAAGATGTTACAGTCATAGCAACTTCAAGAATGGTTCATGAATCATTAAAGGCTGCTCAAGAATTAAAAAAGGATGGAATTGATATTGAAGTAATTGATTTAAGAACACTAGTTCCTTGGGATAAAGAGTGTGTTATAAATTCTGTTAAAAAAACACATCATCTTGTTATTGCACATGAAACTTGGAAAAGGGCTGGATGGGGAGCTGAAATTGCTGCAGTAGTACAAGAAGAGGCATTTGATTATCTTGATGCTCCAATCATGAGAGTAGGTGCAAAAAATGTTCATATTGCTTTTAGTCCACCATTACAAGATTATATAGTACCAGATTATAAAAATGTGGTTGATTCTGTCAGGAGAGTTTTGAATGTATGAATTAAGAATGCCAAAATTTGGTTTAACTATGGAAGAGGGGGTAATAACAAAATGGTATAAAAGTGAGAATGATTATATTAAAAAGGGAGAAATAATTTGTGAAATTGAATCAGAAAAAATTGTTAATGATTTGGAATCGCCAGTTTCTGGATATCTAAAAAAAATTTTAGTTAAAGAGGGAGAATCTAAAAAAGTGGGGGAGACTATCGCTTTAATTGCAGAAAGCGAAGAAGAATTAAGAGAGGAGGTGAGAATTAGCGAAAAAGAGGAGGAAAAAGAAATATTAGCTTCTCCTTCAGCAAAAAGACTTGCAAGAGAAAAAGGCATTGATTTATCAAAAATTATAGGAAGTGGACCACAAGGAAGAATTTTAGAAAAAGATATATTAGTTTATCTTGAAAAAACAGAAGGGGTTAAGGAAATTATTGAAGAGATTTCTCCAATAAGAAAAGATATAATAAAAAAATTAAAGAAAAGTTATGAATCTTCTATTCTTGTAACTAATGTTACTAAAGTTGAATTTTCAAAAATATTAAATCTTAAAAGAGATATTTTCAAAGAAATATCTATAACATCAATTCTGATTAAAATTATTTCAGAAGTTTTAAAAGTTAATCAAAAATTTAATTCTCATTTTGATGGAGAAAAATTGATAAAATTTAAAGAAATAAATATAGGTATAGCAACTGATACAGATAAAGGTCTTATTGTTCCCGTTATTAAAAATGTTGAAAATTTAAATATTTTTGAAATAGATAAAAAATTGAAAGAGTTGGTTGAAAAAGCAAAAGAAGGTAGATTAAATATTGAAGATGTTTCTAATTCTCATTTTACAATTTCAAATCTTGGAATGATGAGAACAGATTTCTTTACCCCACTTTTAAATGGCAGTGAAGTTGGAATTCTTGGAATTGGTCGAGTTATAAATGAATTAAAAATGGATGAAAATGGAAAAATCAATCAAATTGATGTTTCGTATCTCTCACTATCATATGATCATAGGGTTATAGATGGTGCAGATGCTGCAAGGTTTTTAGGAGATCTTTGCAGCATTATTGAAAATGAAGATAAATTAAAAAAAATTTTTAATATTTAAATTAAAAGGAGGTAAGTTTTATGAAAAAATTAGTGACAATTTTTTTAATTTCAACATTAATTTTCGGAGCTTTTCTATTAAATGGGTGTAAAAAGGAAGAAAAAGTTGAATTTGTACCAAAGACAGAATATACAATGCAATTAAATGTTGGTCCTGCTTTTGGATGGGGTATGGGTGCTCAAAAATGGGCTGATCTTATAAAAATTAAAACAGGTGGAAAGATAAATGTTAAACCATATTTCGCAAGCGCTTTACTTCAAGGAAAACAAACTAACTGGTTCCAAGCAGTTGCAGAGGGTAGTATTGATTTCGCTGTTGAATCAACAATAAATTCATCACCAGTTGTAAAATCACATAATTTATTTTCTTTACCATTTTTTATAAACAATTACGAAAATTTAGACAAAATTTTAAATGGAGAAGCAGGTAAGAAAATTTTTGAAGAGATGGAGAAATTAGGAGTTGTTCCTTTAGCATGGGGTGAAAATGGTTTCAGACAAATAACAAATAGTAAAAAACCAATTAGAACTCCAGAAGATATGAAAGGATTAAAGTTCAGAGTTGTTGGTTCACCAATTTTCATTGAAATATTTACTGCTTTGGGTGCAGATGCTGTAAGTATGAACTGGGCAGATGCAGTGACAGCATTTCAACAAGGAGCAGTTGATGGTCAAGAAAATCCATATGGTGTTCTTCTTCCAGTACAAATTTGGCAATATCATAAATATGTAACAAACTGGAATTATGTTGTTGATCCACTTATTTTCTGTGTTAGTAAAAAAACATGGGATACTTTTCCTGATGATATAAAACAAGCAATAAGAGAGGCAGCAATTGAAGCAGCAGAATGGGAAAAAGCATTTGTTAGAAGAGGTCTTGATGGCGGAGCTGCAATAAGATTATTAAAAGAGAAATATAATTATATACCAGAAATCCCAGATCAAATTGCTTATGTTAAACTTAATGGAATGACAGTCATTGATATTACTGATGAGGAAAGACAAAAATTCATTAATGCAACAAAAAAAGTTTTTGATAAGTGGGTTGAGATAGTAGGAAGAGATTTGGTTGAACTTGCCAAAAAGGATATGGGAAAATAGAAAACATAAAGGGGTGTAGATTTCTGCACCCCTTTTTCTTTTTTGAGGTGTAAATTGAAAAAATACACAATAGAAGAAATATTATCATCAATAATTCTATCTTTGATGGCAATTATTGCTTTTATAAATGTTTTAAGTAGATATTTATTTAAACTATCTATAGCAGCAACAGAAGAACTGGAAGTTAATTTTTTTGTTTGGCTAACAATTTTAGGAATAGCACTAGCTTTTGAAAAAGGTTCACATCTAAATATGACAATTGTTTATAATAAATTTCCAAAATGGATGAAAAAACTCTCAATAATTCTTTCTTCTATCTTGTCAATAATTTTATTTGGTATTGTAAATTATTTTGCAATAAGAGATATCTATATGGATTTAACTCTATTTCACATGAGAAGTGAAGCTCTTAATATCCCTAATTGGATATATGTTACTGGAATTCCAATTTTTTCTATTTTTGTTTTTAAAAAAATTATTACTTCAACAATTAAAAATTTTAAAGAAATAAAATAAGGAGGGTATATGTTTCCTGCATTACTTTTATTTGGAATTTTCTTTATCTTAATAATTTTAGGTGCACCAATTGGTACATCAATTGGAATAGCAGGAGTTTTAGGAACAGTTTATTATAAACTGGGAATAACAATGATATCAAGAAATTTCGCTTCAGGTATAGCAAAATTTCCATTAATTGCTATTCCATTTTTTATTCTTGCTGGAGTTTTAATGTCTAAAGGAGGACTTGCTAAAAAAATATCAGATTTCATAATTCTTCTTGTTGGTAGATCAGTTGGTGGTCTTGCAATAGCTGCTGTTATAACAGCAACTTTTTGGGGAGCAATTTCAGGTTCAGGGCCAGCAACAGCAGCAGCAATTGGTCTAATTTTTATTCCAGCGATGATAAAACAAGGATATGGTGATTTATTTTCTGCTGCAGTTATTGCTGCTGCAAGTGGATTGGCAATAATAATTCCTCCATCTATTGCTTTTATCGTTTATGGCAATATAACAGGTGTATCTGTAGCTGCAATATTTTTAGGTGGAATTTTACCTGGTTTAGTTATATCCGGAACATTAATTTTAATTACATTCATAATTTCGAAAAAAAGAAATTACAGAGGAACTGAAAAGAGAGGCACTTTAAAGGAAATTTTAATTGCATTAAAAGATGCAATTTGGGCAATATTTGCTCCAGTTATAATACTTGGTTCAATATATGCAGGAGTTGCAACACCAACAGAAGCAGCTGTTATATCAGTTTTTTATTCTTTATTTGTAAGTATCTTTATCTACAAGTCATTAAATTTTAAAACTTTAATTGATGCTTTGATAGAAACATCAATAACTTCAGCAGTTGTTATGTATGTTGTAACATTTGCAGGTATTTTTTCGATAGCAGAAGCAAGACTTGGTATACTTGATCTTGCTGCAAAAGGAGTAATAAACATATCAAAAAATCCAATTATATTTTTGTTATTAGTTGATATAATCTTTTTAATTGCAGGATTCTTTTTAGATGCAATTTCTATTATGTATGTAGTTATGCCAATATTTTTACCTGTTTTAAAGTCTTTTGGGATTGACCCTCTTTTCTTTGGAGTTGCAGTTACAGTTGCATGTGCAATAGGACAAATAACACCTCCTGTTGCTGTTAATCTGTATATTACTGCAAATTTAATTAAAAAACCTTTAGATAAAGTAGCAAAAGAGGTTTGGCCTTTTGTATTATTTGCGATAATAGGTCTTTTAATTGTAACCTATGCACCTAAACTATCTCTTTTAATACCAATTGCTTCTAAACTTTATATTCCGTAAGATTTTTTGAAATTTTCAATTGCTTTTAGAGTTAAAGGATTTTCAAAAATTTCATCAAAAATACTTTTTTGAATTGTTATTGCATCGCTTCCACTCTTTATAACTTCTTCGACCTCTTTTGAACTTCTAAAACTTGCAGAAAGTATTTTTGTATTTGATTTATTTTCTTTTATTATATTTTTTGCATCTCTTACAATATTAATTGGATCTCCACCATACCTTCCGATTCTATTTATATATGGAATAACATATAATGGTTCATATTTTAAGGAAAGAATTATTTGAGACAAAGAGAAAATAGATGTTATTGCAATTGGGATTTTTTCTTTTTTAAAAAGTGATAAACTTTTTACGCCTTCTTTTGAAAATGGGATTTTTAAAATCATACCTTGTGGATAAATAGAAAAATAATTTTTTCCCTCTTCAAAAATTTTTAAATAATCTTTTTCAATTGTTTGGACAAAAATTTTTAAATTTAAATTTTTACAGAAATTTATAATTTCCTTAATAGAAATCTTCTCTTTAGATAATATTGTTGGATTTGTTGTAACTCCATCAATAACTCCAATTGAGTTTAATTCTTCTATCTCTTTTAAATTAGCACCATCACAAAATATTTCCATATTTGATAAAATTATAATACATTGTCTTAAGGAGGTAAAGAGATGAGGTATAGTGATATTTACAAACTATTTATAGAATTAGGAATTGAAAATGACCCGAGAGGAAAAGAAGAAGTTTTAAAACTTCTAGAAGAGAGAAAAAAGGAGTATGAAAAACTTGATGAAAAGGAAAAAGAGTTTTTTGACATTGATTCACTTTTTAATCCCTATGGTGATACAAGAATCCTTTTTGGAACAGGTGAAGAGGAAATAAATAGTTTAATTGCAGGAATTGACATAGATAGTGCGGAGGTAATGCTTGCAAAAAATCTGAATTTTGATCTTGTTCTTGCTCATCATCCAAGAGGAGGAGCACTTTTAAATCTTCCAGATGTTATGAAATTACAAGAAGATGCAATGGTTCATCATGGTGTTCCAATTAATGTAGGACAAAAACTCATGTCAAAAAGAATAGCAGAAGTTGATAGAGCGTTAACACCACAAAATGCTTACAGAGCTGTTGATACTGCAAGAATTTTAAATATACCATTCATGTGTGTTCACACTCCTTCAGACAATGCAGTCCACTCATTTTTAAATCACCTATTTGAAAAAGAAAAACCAAAATATCTTAAAGATGTGATTGACCTTCTTTTAACAATTCCAGAATATAGAGAAGCAAAGAAACTCGGTTTTGGACCAAAAATTTTTAGTGGTGATCCAAAAAGCAAAGCAGGTAAAATTGTTGTTGATATGACGGGAGGAACAGAAGGTGCAAAAGAACTTATGAAAAAATTTTCTGAAGCAGGAATTGGAACAATTATAGGAATGCATTTTTCTGAAGAACATAGAAAAGAAGCAGAGGAGGCATTAATAAATCTTGTTGTTGCAGGTCATATGTCTTCTGATTCTCTTGGTTTAAATCTTCTTCTTGATGAAATCGAGAAAAAAGATGTTAAAATTGAATCTTTTTCTGGATTTATAAGGGTAAAAAGAATATAAAAAGAAAAATGGGTGCGGTTTTATTCCGCACCCATAAAATTTTTACTTTAAATTTAAATTAAAATTCTGTTTTTCCAGTAAAATTAAATTCTTTAACCCTTATATATGGAACAACAGTTACATGTGCTCCACCTTTTTGAATTTTTCTTTCCTTCGAAATTTCAAGAACATTATTCATTAGTTCAACCATATTTTGAGTGAATCTTAAATTTTTTAAAGGCATTGTGATTTTTCCATCTTCAATTAAAAATGTGCCATCCCTTGTCATTCCAGTGACAATAACTCTCTTTGGATCAAGAGGGTTTGTATAATGAAATCTAGAAACAAAAATTCCTTTTTTTACATTTTTAATCATATCTTCAACACTACTTTCACCCTCTTTCATAAACAAATTCAATGCAAATGGTCCTATTGAATTAGGTTGAGGAAGAGAGTGACCAGTGTTCTCTTTTCCATATTTATAAGCATGATATGAATCATAAACAACACCTTTAGCAATTCCATTTTCTATTAAATTAACTCTTTTTTTAGGAACACCTTCAAAATCAAAAACAATAGGAGCACCTGAGGGATCAAATCCATCATCCCAAATTGTTATGTTTTCGCCGAAAACTTTCTCTCCTAACTTTCCACTCATAAAACTTGTCTCTTGATGAAATGGTTTTGCTCCAAAAGAAAGATATGCAAAAAAGAAAAGAATATCCTCAACTGCATATGGAGTAAGAATAACTTCATATTTTGCAGGTTCTATATCTTTTGGATTTTTACCCATCAACACTCTATTAATTACCTCTTCAGCAAGATCTATTTCATTAAGTTCAGAAAATTTCAAAGAAAATCTATCTCCATATCCAGATGAATTTTCTCCCATTATAACTGTTGAAAATGTAAGAGATGAATATGGAGAATATGCCACAACACCTCTTGAATTTATTATTGCATACTCTTCAAGGTCTAATGATAATGCACCTGATGCAATTAAATTATTTTTTTCAGCAAGTTTTACAAGATTTGAAACTTTATAAGCAAGTTCTTGAGGAGTAACTTGAAGATTTTCCTCAAAAAGAGTTTTAACTTCAACTAAACTCTCTTTTTCAGGAAGTTTAACAAAATCTGGGTCTTCTTTTGAATATTCAGCAATTTCTTCAGCATCTTTTACTGCCTTAATGATTCCCTCTTCTGATAAATCATTTGTTTCAACAAATCCAATCTTTTTCTTTTTTATAACTCTTACTCTTATTTGAGAGTTTGTCTCTTTTACATTTTGATGAATCGTATTATTTGCAAATCTTGTTAAAGTTGATTCTTTACCAAGATAAAGAAGTTCTGTTTCATCTGCTTTTGATACATCAATTCCCTTTTTCAAAATTTTTAAAATTTCTTCTTTTCCTCTCATCTTATCACCCCAACTCTTACATTTCTAAATCTCGCAGGTGCTGTTCCATGAGATACCTGCATAATTTGAGTGGGTTCACCTTTTCCACAGTTTGGTAAACCCCAAACATGCCAAAGTTCTTTATTACCAATTCCATCACATGATCTCCAAAATTCATAAGTTATTCCTGTATAAGTTGGATTTTTAATCATCTCACCAAGTTTTCCATCTTTAATTTCCCAACCAATTTCACAACCAAATTGAAAGTTTAATCTTTTATCATCTATTGACCAACTTTTATTTGTTTCAACATAAATTCCTTCTTTCACCCCACCTATTAATTCTTCAAAAGAGAGGTCTCCTGGTTCAAGATTTATTGATGTCATTCTGATAAGTGGAATTCTATTCCATCCATCTGCTCTCATTGCACCCATAGGTTTTAGTCCAACCTTGTGTGCTGTTTCTCTTGAAGTAAGATATCCTACAAAAATTCCATCTTTTACAAGATAAACTCTTTGTGCAGGTATCCCTTCATCATCATATTTAAAACCTCCAAGAGCATATGGTATTGTAGCATCTGCTGTTATATTTACAATTTTTGAGCCATATTGAAAATTTCCTAATTTTTCTGGAGTTAAGAATGAAGTTCCAGCGTAGGAAGCCTCCATTCCAAAAACTCTATCAAGTTCTGCTGGATGTCCTAAGGATTCGTGAACTTGAAGAGCCATTTGATCTCCACTTATAACAATATCCATATAACCTTGAGGACAAGGTTTAGCAGACAAAAGTTCAACACTCTGTTTTGCTATTCTTTCACTATTTTCAATAAGTTTCAATTCATCAACAAATTCATAGCCTTTTCTTGAAAAATCTCCGCCTAAGGATGCTGGATAACTTCTTCTTTGAACCTCTCCTGAATCTCCTATTGCATATGCTTCTGTACCTGCACCTGATACAATTCTCTCTTGGAATATATATGAACCCTCAGTTGATGCAAAGTACTTCTTCTGTTTTAGAAAGTACAAACTTCCTCTTCTTATCTTAACCATTTTAAATTGAGACATAACTTTATCACACTCCAAAAGAAGAGAAAGTTTTTTATCAAGAGGAACAGAGAAAGGATCAATTTTGTAATTTTCATAATATTCATCTTCATAAACTTCAATTGGTGATAGTGTAACATCTTCCTTTTTAACAAGTTGAGATGCTTTTGCAATGTTAATTGCTTCATCTAAAACCTTAAGCATTTCATATTTGTCTATTTTTGATGAAGAGGAAAAACCCCATGAACCATTTAATAAAACTCTGATTCCAAAACCATTTGAAATTGATTTTCCTATTCCTTGAACAATTCCATTCTCAGTATCAATTGTTTCAATCTCATCCTCAATAACTCTCACATCTCCATAAGATACCCCTCTTTTTTTCGCTTCCTCCATAATCCATCTTACTTCATCCTTCATAAATCCTCCTAAATTTAAAATGTTAAACTTAAAAGCCTTTTTATTCTCTCTTCTATTGGTGGGTGTGTTGCAAAAAGTTTCTCACCAGAGAAAGGACTTCTTATAAATAAATGAGCTGTTGCATCTGATGCAACACTCATTTCCTTTTTATATTCACCTAATTTTTTTAATGCACTTGCAAGTCCATAAGGATTTCTTACAATATACGCACCATCTGCATCTGCGAGATACTCTCTTTGTCTTGAAATTGCAGCTCTTATTAATGCAACAAGAATCGGAGAAATAATTGCAAGTATCAGAGCAATAACAACAAGAATTACATTACCACCCTCTCTATCTCTTTTTCTACCTCCTCCATAGAAAAACATACTTCTTAAAAATATGTCTCTCATCAAAACTATTAAACCCACTACTATTCCTATTACAGTCATAAGTAAAACATCAAAATTTCTGATGTGGGAAATCTCATGTGCTATAACACCTTGAAGTTCTTCCCTATTCATCATTTCAAGAAGTCCTGTTGTCACGCAAATTGATGCATTTTGTGGATTTCTTCCTGTTGCAAAAGCATTAGGTTGTGGTTCATTCATAATGTAAACCTTTGGCTTTGGAATTCCTGTGGCAACTGAAACCTCTTCAACAATATTATGAAGTATGTAAAATCTGTCTCTATCAGCAGGAATTGCTCCAACAGAAAGAAGTGCTATTTTATCTGAATTATAATAAACAATTAAGTTGTAAAAAATTATGAATAGTCCTATTAGTATTAAACCACTAGTTCCCCATTCAAGAGCACTCACAAATAGATACCCTATTAGGAAGAGAATTATAGAAAAGATAATCAGAAAGAAAAATGTTTTTCTTTTATTTTCAGATATTAACTCATAAAGAGTTTTTTTCATTTTTTAGAAACTAACTCTTACTGTTCCTCTCTCTTCTTCTGGAACTGGATAATATTCAGCAGGTGTTAATCCCATTATTCTTGCAACAAAAACTGCAGGGATTCTTTCTTGTGCTGCATTAAAGTTCATAACAATATCATTATAGAATTGTCTAGCAAAAGCGATTTTGTTTTCTGTATTTGTTAATTCTTCTTGAAGTTTTAAAAAATTTTCATTTGCTTTAAGTTCTGGATATGCCTCTGCAACTGCAAAAAGAGTTTTTAAAGCACCAGTTAATTGATTGTTTGCCTCTCCTATATCTTTTATTGAACCTGCACTCATTGCTCTTGTTCTTAAATCTGTAACTTTTTCAAAAACTTCTTTTTCATGTTTTGCATAACCTTTAACAGTTTCAACTAAATTTGGAATCAAATCATACCTTCTTTTAAGTTGAACATCTATTTGCGCCCATGCATTTTTAACTCTGTTTTTTAGAGTTATAAACATGTTGTAAGTGCCAATGAACCAAAAGAGCACAATCAGCACTACTCCCAAAATGATCCATCCAATCATTACTTCACCTCCAATTTCTTTTAATTATACTTTATTTTAGATATTTTTGTTATAAAGATAAAGTAAATATAAAGATAAAAAAACTCCAGAAATAACAAAAATTAAAAGAAAAATTGGTGATGTATTTAATTTTTTATCTAATAAATTTCCGATAAAACCAAATACTATAGTTGTGGATATAAAAATAAAAATAACCTCAAATACTATTTGAATAAAACTTTTATTTTTCATTTACAAGTTAATTATATAAAAATTAATGATATAATAGTAAAAAGATGAAAGGAAAAAGTTTTATACATAAAAATGCAATTAGAGATATAGCAATTCTATCTGCTCTTAGATGTTATGGTATTGTTGGAATGGCACCAGTAAATATAATACAGAAAATTGAAAAAGCACTTGGTTCCAGTGAAGCAACAAGAGGAGTTGAAGTTGAGTTTCGAAATGGAAAATTTATTATTAAATATCATATTTTTGTCTCAAAAGGAATAAATATAAAAGAAGTTATAAATAATTTAATTGAACAGGCAGAATTTTCATTTCAAAAGATGATTCATATAAAACCAGAAATAAAGGTTATAGTTGAAGAAGTCAAGGAGGAGTAGTTTTGGAATATATCGATAAAGATTGTTTTCTTAACTTCTTTTATCAAGGATATAAAGAAGTTGAGAAAAGAAAAGAAGATATAAATAAATTAAATGTTTTTCCAGTACCAGATGGAGACACAGGCACAAACATGTATATGACACTTCAATCAAGTTATGAAGAGATAAACAAAAATAATCCAAAAACAGTTGGTGAAGTATCGCAAAGTATAGCAAGAGGAAGTTTGATGGGGGCAAGGGGAAATTCTGGAGTTATAATGTCACAAATTTTTAAGGGAATGAATATTGTTTTAAAAGATAAAGATATAATAACTCCAAGAGATCTTTCTCTTTCATTTATTGAGGGAGTTTCAAAAGCATATAAAGCAGTAATAAAACCAGTTGAAGGAACAATTTTAACTGTTGCAAAAAGTTTTGCAAAAACTCTTTATGAAAAAATAAAAGAAGGAAAAAATTTAGAGGATGCTTTTTTTGATGCAATTTTAAAAGGTAGAGAAACCCTTAAAAAAACTCCAGAAATGTTAAGTATTTTAAAAGAAGCAGGAGTTGTTGATGCTGGAGGTCTTGGCTTCTTGTGTTTTGTAGAAGGTGGTTATAAAGCAATAAAAGGAAGAGAGGTTGAACTTGAAAAAATTGAATTAAAAGAACCAAGAAAATTTGAAAAACTAATTTACCCTTATGATGTAGTAATTTTACTCTCTACCAATCTTAAAGAAGATGCGATAATGAGAGATTTCAACACAGAAGGAGATTCATTAATTGTTGGAAAGGAAGAGGATTTCTTTAAAATTCATTTTCACACAAATAATTTATTTGATTTGATTAATTATTTCAATAAAAAGGGAACAATTATAAAAATAAATATTGAAAATATGCAATATGAAGTTGATAAATTAAGAGAAACAAAAAAAGAGATTGGCTTTGTTGCTGTTTCAAGAGGCAAAGGATTTGAAAAAATTTTAAAAGAAGCGGGAGTTGATTTTATAGTTGAAGGAGGGCAAACTTTTAATCCATCAACAAAAGAGATACTTGAAGGAATAGAAAGTGTTAATGCTGATAAAGTTATTGTTTTTCCAAATAATTCTAATGTTTATTTTTCTGCACTACAAACAAAAGAGTTAACAGAAAAAAAGGTTGAAGTGATACCAACAAAATCTATACCAGAATGTATAACTTCTCTTACCATGGTTGACAAAAATAAAAGTTTTGAAGAGATAATTGAAGATTTAAAAGAATATATACAAAATATTAGAGTTATTGAAGTAACAAAATCAATTAGGGATACTATTTTTAATGACAAAAAAATTAATGAGGGAGATTATATTTCTATTTTTGATGATAAAATTGTTGGAAACAAAGAGTCTCCTGAAAAATCTTTGATAGAGATGCTAAAAACAATAGAAATTGAAGATGGAACACTTATATCAATATACTATGGAGAAGAAATTGATGAAGAAAGAGCTAAAAAACTTAGAGAAGATCTTCAAGAATTATATCCGAATTGCGATATTGAAGTATATTTTGGTGGCCAACCACTTTATTATTATATAATAGCATTGGAGTAAAATATGATTAAATTAGTTGTTGATTCTGGTTGTGATTTACCAGAGAAGTATTTAAAAGAAAATGATATAAAGGTTATACCTTTATATTTAAAATTAGATGATAAATTTTTAAGAGATGGTATTGATATCAAAAGTGAGGAGTTTTTTGAACTTTTAAAGAAAAATAAAAATATCAGCACTTCACAACCTCCTCTTGAAGATTTCATAAAAGTTTATAGAGATCTAATTGAAAAAGGCGATGAAGTAATTTCAATTCACATAACTGGAAAAGGCTCAGGTACAGTTAATGCTGCCAAAATAGCAAAAGAAGAGGTTGATAAAGAAAAAATAGATATTCTTGATTCAAATCATATATCAGCATCTTATGGTTTTATTGTAAAAAGAGTTCAAGAGCTAATAGATAAAGGACTCTCAAGAAAAGAAATTTTAAAAAAGTTTAATGATTTAATATCAAAAGTTTCTCTGATTTTTACCTTAAATACACTTGATTATGTAAATAAAGGAGGAAGAGTTAAAGATATTAAAGCAATTGTTTCAAATATTCTTGATATTAAACCAATTCTCACAATGAAAAATGGATTGCCTAAAATATATAAACTTATTAGAGGAAGAAGAAATTCAATAAAAGAGTTAATAAAAATTGTTTTAGATCACCTCAAAATTAATAAAGATTTTGAAATTGCTTTTGTTCATGGAGATGCTGAAGAGGAGATAAACTTTGTTAAAGAAGAGATAATGAAAATAGTAAAACCTAAATATTCTTTTACTAAACTAATTAGCAGTGCCCTTGGTGTCCATGCTGGCCCTGGGTCCCTCGGAGTTTCAATAAATTTAATTGAGGAGGAGTAATGAGTGAAAAATACAAATTAAATCCAAATCAATTAAAAAAAGAGTGTGATTTATCGATTTTTAATTTTAAAACAACAGAGGAAATTCAACCTATTGAATTCTTAATAGGCCAAGAAAGAGCTCTATCAAGTATAAATTTTGCACTTGATATTAAAGTTGATGGATACAATTTATATATTTCCGGTCCCTCTGGTTCAGGAAGAACATCTGCAATAAGAAGAATTGTAAGTGAAAAGGCAAAAGATGAAAAAACACCAGATGATTTTTGTTATGTGTATAACTTTAAAGATCCTGATAGACCAAATTTAATAAAATTTCCTGCAGGAAGAGGTAATAGTTTTGCAAAAGATATGGAAGATTTTATTTCAACAATTAGAAAAACTATTCCTAAAGCATTTGAAACAGAAGATTATGAAAGAAGAAGGAATGAAATTGTAAAAAGATTTCAAATAGAAAAGGAAAATATAATTCAAGAAATTGAAAATATTGCCAAAGAAAAAGGATTTTTAATTCAATTAACTCCAACAGGTGTTTTAACAATTCCACTTAAAGATGGTGTGCCACTTAAACCTGAGGATTTTCAAAAATTAACTCCGGAAGACCAAAAAAGAATTCAAGAAGAAGGTCAAAAATTACTTGAGGAATTAAATGAAGTTGTTTTAAAAATTAAAAAAATTGATAAGAGAATAATTGAAAATTTAAATGAACTTGATATTGAAATTGCTGTATTTGCAATTGGGCATCTTCTAAAAGATTTAAAAGAAAAGTATAGCGATGTTCCAGAAGTTAGCGATTATCTTGATGAATTAAAAGAAGATATAATTAATAATTTAAATTTCTTTAAATCACCAAAAGAAAATAGTGATGAATTTTTAAGGAGATATAGGATAAATGTAATTGTTGATAATTCAAAAACAAAAGGCGCACCTGTTGTTTTTGAAACAAATCCGACATATTTCAATTTACTTGGTGGAATTGAGTATGAAACTAAAATGGGTGTCATGTTTACAGATTTTAATTTGATAAAATCTGGTTCAATTCATAAAGCAAATGGTGGATATATTATAATAAACGCACTTGACCTTCTTTTAAATCAATTCTCTTGGGATGCATTGAAAAGAACACTAAAGAACAAAGAATCAATTATAGAAAATCCTCTTGAACAATTAAAAATTGTACCAACAGTATCTATAAAACCAGAACCCATTCCAATAGATGTAAAAGTTATATTAATTGGAACTCCATATATTTATTATCTACTTTATTATTATGATGAAGATTTCAAAAAACTTTTCAGAGTTAAAGCAGATTTTGATACAGAAATGGATAGAAATGAAGAAAACATGAATAAATATGTAAATTTTATCAGTAGTTATGTTAGAAGGGAGAATTTTAAACATTTAACCAAAGATGCAGTTAAAGAGGTAATTGAATATGGATCAAGAGTTGTTGAAGATCAAGATAAAATAACAACAAGATTCCAACTGATAGGAGATTTAATTACTGAAGCTAATTATTGGGCTCAAAAAGAAAATTCAAATTATATTGAAGCAAAACACATTATAAAAGCAATATATGAGAAATATTACAGATCAAATTTAATTGAGAAAAAAATTCATGAATTAATAAAAGATGGAACACTTCTTATTGATGTTGATGGAGAAAAAATTGGTCAAATAAATGGTCTTGCAATAATTTCTATAGGTGACTTTGATTTTGCAAAACCTACAAAAATTACAGCAGATATCTCCATGGGAGGAAAAGGTATTATTAATATTGAAAGAGAAGTAAAACTTTCTGGAAGAATTCATGATAAGGGTGTCATGATTCTCTCTGGTTTTATTGGTGAGAGATATGCAAAAGATAAGCCTCTTTCTCTTAATGCAACTCTTACTTTCGAACAATCATATGAGGAAGTTGAGGGTGATTCTGCATCAAGTGCCGAACTCTATGCATTAATTTCAAGTATAGGTAAAATACCAATAAAACAATATCTTGCAGTAACTGGATCTGTTAACCAAAAAGGAGAAATTCAACCGATTGGAGGAGTCAACAGAAAAATTGAGGGATTTTTTGATACATGTAAAATTAAAGGATTTAATGGTAAACAAGGAGTAATAATTCCTAAGACAAATGTTAAAAATCTTATGCTCAAAAAGGAAGTGATAGATGCAGTTAAAGAATGTAAATTTCACATATATGCGATTTCAACAATCGAAGAGGGATTAGAAATTTTGACAGGTTTGAACATTCAAGAAATCGATAAAAAAGTTAATGAAGAATTGTATAAATTAGCAATTTCATACAAAAAATTTGGTGAAGAGAAAAAAAGTAGAGATAAAAACAAAAAGTAGTTTTGAAACAATAGATTTAGGAAAAAAGTTATCAAGTTGCTTACAAATTGGTGATTTAATTCTTATAAAAGGTGAACTTGGAGCAGGTAAATCAACTTTTATTAAAGGAATAGGAAAGGGAATTGGAGTAATAGAAGAGATAAAATCTCCTTCTTTTATAATTGTTAATGAATTAAAAGGAGGGAAGTTAACACTTTATCATATTGATCTTTATAGAATTGATGGTATAGAAATTTTTGAGCTTGGATTAAATGAATTTTTAGAAAAAGGTGTTGTTGTTATTGAATGGGCAGATAAAGTTGAGGAATTTTTTAAAAATTTTGATTTAATTGAAATAAATATAAAAATTTTAAATGATAGTAGAAGAAAAATAATTATAACATTTAATGGAGAGGAACTAATAAAAAGATGCTTCAAATTTCATTAAATACAGCAATAGAGCCTTACGGAGTTTCTCTTATAGAAGATGATAAACTTTTGTCTTCATATTTATGGTCTTATAGTGATATAAGAAAAAATGACCATATAATTGGCATTGATTTTATTTTAAAAAATTCAAATAAAAAACTATACGATTTAGATTTTTTAACTATTTTATCAGGTCCAGGTTCATTTACAGGATTAAGAATAGGTTTTACTTTTGCAAAAACAATCAATTATATATTTAAAACTCCAATTGTTACTGTTGATGCTTTTGAAGTTTTAAAAGAAGAAATTAAAATAAAAAATTATTTAATAGTTATTAATGCAGGATTAAAAGAACTTTTTGTTTTTGATGGAGAAAATATAAAAATAATTAAGCAAAATGAATTACTTAAAATTTCAAAAGAGAAAATATTAATATTCCCTGAATACTATTTGTTTAATGAATTTGGAAATGGAATTAATTTAAAAATTGAAACATATATTCTTGGAAAAATTGGATTTAAAAAATTAAAAAATGGTCAAATAGATGATTATAAAACTTTAAATCCCCTATATTTAAGAGACACAGAATCAATATTTAAAAGATACAAATAATAGGAGGAAAATTTTATGGATAGAAAAAATTTAATTAGAGAAATAGAGAAAGTGAGAAATTCTAAATTTCTAGTTTATTTTCTAGGACCAAATTCAAATATTGCTCAAGATGCAGTTGAGGTTCTATACAACCACTTAAGATTTATTGGTAAAGTTGAAAAATTAGACCTATTCTTACACGCATTTGGAGGAATCCTTGAGATACCTCCAAAAATAGTTTCAATTATGAGGGAATTTTCAAATCAATTTTCAGTTCTTATTCCTTACAGAGCGCATTCTGCTGGAACTTTAATTGCAATTGGAGCAGATGAAATTGTTATGGGAAAAATGGCAGAACTTACTCCAGTTGACCCTCAAACAAGATCACCTCTTAATCCAAAAGATCCAAAAGGTGAAATAATTTTTGTTGCTGTTCAAGATTTAATCTCTTTTTTTAAATTTGTAGATAAATTTGGTGTTGAAAAAAAGGAAGAGGTTTTCAAAAGTTTATTAGAAAATTTACACCCACTTGTTATTGGTACAGTAAATAGATCTTGGTCATTAATTAAACATATTATGAATAGATTACTTTCTCACAGTAATTATAGTGAAGAGGAAAAAGAAAAAATTATAGAGTTATTATCAGGAGGTTTGCCATCACATAACTATTTAATAACAAGGGATGAAGCAAAAGAGATTTTGAAAGATAAGGTTTTATTTGCAACTGAGGAACTTGATAAACTTATGTGGGATTTATATATTCAATATATGGTGCTTTTTAATCCAAGAGTTCCTTACATATTTGATGCTCAATTTAATAGAGAAGTAAAGAAGGTAAATATCGCTGCAATAGAAACAGTTAATTCAACATCATTATTTATTCAGATCTTTGATAAAAGAGTTGAAGATGGGAAAATAATTGAATTTCCCATAGCTGGTGGGTGGGTAGATATTAAATAAAATCTTTTTTAAGAAATTTTAAAAGATAAAAAGAAACTGGAACACAAACAACCATTGCAACCACTGCCTCTGGAATTCCATGTAAAATTCCAACACTTATTGCTTGTTGAATGTTTATAACTTTAAAAATAACTCCTAAACCAAGAGTTATTACTGTATTAGTCATACTTCCAATAAAAGATGCAAGAGTTAAAGAAACAAATAGTGGTTTTCCTTTTGAGATGTATAAGTAAAATAAGATTGCTGGGATTAAAGCAATAGGTGCAGAGATAAAAGGTGATTTTAAATATTGTTTAATGATCCAAAATAAAATTAAAAATAAAATAATAGTTAATGATAGATGAGTTAATATCGAATTTATCTTTTTTTCTTGTTTAAGAATCTTATACATTGAATAAAATACAATTGCTGAAAAAATACCAATAAGGGGTCTTGCAGGAAATAAAACCCATATTGGAAACATAGAACCAAAAGCATAAACAACAGAAATTCCAAAAATAACTCCAACAAGTGCTCCATATTTTGCACCTAATACAATACCAGTTATAATTACAGGAAGATGCATAATTGTTGCTGCACCTGCAGGAGTTGGAAGAGGTATGTATCCCCATTGAGTAAATCCTAAAATAATTGTAATTGCTCCTAAAACTCCAACAAGTGTTATTTCTCTAATCTTTTGATGCATAAAACCCTCCTTAAATTCCCCAAATCATAATAAAATAAAAATAATGTTTAAAACATACATATTAATTTTACAACTAAAAAGAGATTTATCAATAAATATTGGTAGTTTGGGACTTATAAATTTCAAAAAAGGATATTACATCTATACAGGAAGTGCAAAAAGAAATGTAAATTTAAGAGTTGAAAGACACCTCAAAAAAGAAAAGAAATTACATTGGTATATTGATTATTTAACAAATAACAAAAGTTTTGAAATTAAGTTAGTATATTTAATTGAAAATTATGAAGAGTGTGAAATTTCAAAAATTTTCTATCAAAATAATTTTATTTTTATAGAAAGGTTTGGTTCTTCTGATTGTAAATGTAAATCGCATTTATTTCATTCAAAAAATTTAAAAGAGATCAAAACTTTGTTAAAATCAGTTAAGAAAAGGAGGTTTTTATGAGTAAACTTTTTGAAAAAATTCAAATAGGAAATATGGTTCTTAATAATAGAATTGTAATGCCACCGATTGCTGTAAAAAATAATGAAAAAGGTGGTTTTGTAAATGAGCTAGTTTTAAATTACTATGTTAACATGGCAAAACTTGGAATGGGGTTAATAATTACTGAGAATGCTTTTATCTCAAAGGAATCAAGAGTTATGCCAAATCAACTTTTACTTTCTGAAAATATCTTTATTGAGGGACATAAAAAAACTTGTTGAAGAGGTTCATAAAAATGGAGTAAAAATTGCTATTGAAATAAATCATTTAGGAGCAAATTTATTTGAAATACCAGAACTTAAAAATATGTTAATGAATAAAGATGAAAGTGATTTTGTTTTTGAAGATAATGAGGACATAAGAAAACCATTAAAATCTATTATTGAGGAGGATTTACCAAAAGAAAAAATAAGAGAAATTGTTTTTTTATTTGGTGAGGCAGGTAGAAGAGCAAAAGAAGCAGGGTATGATATAATAGAAATTTATGCAGGACATGGTTTTTTTTAATTAATCAATTTTTATCTCCAATGATTAATAAAAGAAAAGATGAATATGGTGGGACTCCTTTAAATAGAGCAAGAATTCTTTTTGAAATAATTGAAGAAATAAAATTAAAAGCAAAAGACACACTAATTTCGGTAAGATTACCTTTATCAGATAATCCACCACAATATAAATTTTTTGATGATGGATTAACATTAGAAGATGGTTTATTGATTGGAAAAGAAGTATCCTTTAAAGTTGACATGATAGATGTAACAGGGGGATATTCTGGTAGTAGGCCAAAAGAATTATGGAAATATGAGGGTTATTTTAAAGATTATAGCAAAAGATTAAAAGAGTTAGTTAAAATTCCTATTAATTTAACAGGTGGAATAAAAACACCTCAATTTGCTAATTTATTAATTGAAAATGGGTATTGTGATACAGTTGGAATTGGAAGAGCACTTCTTGCTGACAAAAACTGGATTCAGAAAGCAAAAGAGGAATTAGGTTAAAAATTTAAATAAATCATCTATTTTAATTTCTATAACTCCAAACTCCTTTATTTTATATTTTATTTTATCTTCTCTTGAAAAATTATCTAATTTTAAACTTATTTCTTTACCAACTCTCCAATTAATTGGAAAACCTTCTTCAACTTTAATTTCAGAATCATTCAGTTCAATTTTCTCAACTGTCAGATCGATAAAAGAATTTATAAGTTTTAAATATATCTCATTTTCACAAATTCTACTTTCTTCTTTTAGAACTGTTTTTAAAAAATTAGATATATTTGAATTTATTGATTTTGTCTCAAAAAACTTATCTGGAAAATCAGTTATTACACCAAAGGGTTTAAAATTTTTAACAAATTCAATATCATCTTTCTCATTAACAACCCATGAAATAATATTTGATGAATGTTTTTTATATTCCTCAACTAAATAGTTTATATTCGGCTTAATAAATTGAACTTCTCTTAAATAATCATCTATATTTTTTGGAAGATGAAAATATAAATATGCAAAATTAGTTTCTGGATATAAATTTTTAAATTCAAAAATCTTATTGTGGTAAAAAGATGACACAATAACATCTTTATAATTAAATTTTTTTATCAATTCTAAAGTTAATTTAAAATCTTCTTGATTTTTTATTTCAACATCAATAAATTTATTTTTATCCCTTACTAATTCTAAAGTTTCTTCTAATGTTGGAACACTCTCTTTTAAATTTAATTTTTTAAGAGAATTAAAATGATTTTTTCTTATATCAAAATCAATTCCAAAAACTCTTTTTAGGTTTGAGTCATGTGATATTACTATTTTATCATCAAGAGTTTTCTGTATATCAACCTCAATACCTTCTGCTCCTAATTCGAATGCTTTAATAAAACTTGGAATTGTATTCTCTATTTCATAAAAATATCCCCTATGTCCAATTATTATCATTTATTTATTAACCTTTTAACTGCATTTTCAATTCCAGCATATCCTGTACATCTACATAGATTACTTTCAAGATAATCTCTTATTGTTTCATTATCTGGTTTTTCAAATTTTCTCAATAGAGAATAAACATTAACTATAAATCCAGATGTGCAAAAACCACATTGAAAACCTTCCTCTTCTATAAATGCTCTTTTTATATTTTCATCATTTATTCCTTCAATTGTTGTTATTTCATCTTCATCTTCTAATTCAATTGCAAGTATCATGCATGATTTATAAGGTATACCATTTATTAGAACTGTACATGCTCCACAATCTCCATTTTCACAACCAATTTTTGTCCCTGTTAATCCTAACTTTTCTCTTATAACTCTTAAAAGTGTTTCATTAGATTTAATTATAACTTTCTTTCTTTCACCATTTATATTTAACAATTTCTCAAAATAACCTTCATAAACTTTCATTGTTAATTACCTCCAAAATATTTTAAAGCATCGCTTAAAATTATTTTAAATAATTCAATTCTATATTCCTTTGATGCTCTGAAATCTGATTTAAAAAGTGGTAAGAAATTCTGAACTAATTTTTCGACTTTTTCATTTAAATTTAAATCATTTCTATTTATTATTTCTTCACTTTCTATATCTCTCAATGGAAAACTAAAGGCACCAGTAATTGCCATTTTTAATTTTTCATCTTTAACAAAAAGAATAGAAACTATAGGATAATCAACCCTTGAGTAAAAAACTTTTCTATCATAATAAAAATCTAAGTTAAGGTTTTCTTTTTTGATTAAAAATTGAACAACAATATCTCCTTTGTTTATCTTTAAATTCTTATCAAAAACTTTGTTAATATTCTCTTCCTTTAATCCATCTGAACCAAAAATTTTTATTTCTGCATCAAGAAGAAGCATTGGAAGAACTACTTCTCTATATGGAAGTTGACCAACAACATTTCCTCCAACTGTAATTCTATTTCTTGTTGTTCTATCCGCAATAAATTTTATTGATTTTGAAAATATTTTAGAATAATTTGAGTCAATCAACACATTTAAAGGAACAGCAGAACCAATAACTAAATTTCCATTATCAAAATAAATTTCAGAGCACTCTTTTATCTTTTTTAAATCGATTAAAACATCAGGAGAGAGAACTCCTTTTCTTGAAAAGGTAACAACTTCAGTTCCACCACTTAAATAATAAGGAGATTCTCCTTTTTGCTCAAAATTTTTACAAGCCTCATATGCTTCTTTTAAATTATCTGGCTTTATATAAATAAAATCTTTAGAAATCATTTTTCCTCCCTTGTTTTTAAAAAAACTCTCTCAAAAGTTATGGGTAATCTCTTGATTTCTTTACCAATTGCTCTTGATATTGCATTTGAAAGTGCGCCTGGTATTCCAAGAATCGCTTCCTCTCCAATTCCTCTTGCTCCATAAGGTCCATCATGTTGAGGTGTCTCAACAAAATCAATTAAATATTCTGGGTGTTCACCAAATCTTGGAATTTTAAAATCTCTTAAAGTGTAATTTAAAACTCTTTCTCTTGAATCAAAAACAAACCCCTCTGTTGTTGTAAAGCCAATTGCCATTTCAATTCCACCAATAAATTGATTTTTCGCAAGTTTTTTATTTATAACTTTACCAGCATCAAGAACACAAACTGCTTTTAAAATTTTATAATTTCCATCTCTAAGATTTACTTCAACTTCAACTGCTTCTGCACCCATAGTATATTCAAGTGATGGCTCCCCTTTTCCAGTTTCCTTATCTATATCTGTTAAAAATCTTGATATATATTTTCCCCTTCCAATAATTGGACCACCAATTGCATTTCCATTAGGATAAACATAACCTAAAACTATGTCTTTAAGTTCCAAATATTTATGTTCTGCACCAATTACAAAAACTTTACCATCTTTTAAATCTAAATCTTCTTTAGGGCATCTTAAAACTTGGGATGCGACCTCTTTTATTTGATTTATCGCATCATCGCATGCTTCAATAACTGCTCTTCCAGCCATAACAAGAGATCTACTTGCAGCAGTTGTCCAATCATGTGGTGACCTATCTGTTATAACTTCTGAAACAATATTTACCTTTGAAATATCAATTTTAAATTTTGATGCAACAATTTGGGCAATGCCTGTTTTAGTTCCAGAACCAATTTCAACAATTCCAACATTTATATTTATTGAACCATTTTCATTGAAAGTGATAATTGCTCCAGCATCTGTATTTGGGGGAATCATAGGTGGTTTCCAAAAACATGCAAAACCTTTTGCCCTTACTCTGTTTTGATCAATTTTTATATAATTTCCCTTATCCCACTCAATGAGTTCTTTTGCTCTTTCAATACATTTCCTTAGGTCTCCTGTTGAATCATCCATAAGTTGTTGTGTTGGAGTTGTATCTCCTTTTTTAATTGCGTTTATATATCTTAACTCAACTGGGTCTATGTTTAATTTTTTACTCAAAATATCGATTGCTCTTTCAACTGCAAAAGAGAGTTCTATATGACCAAACCCTCTGTACGCAGTTGCAAAAGGATGATTTGTATAAACACATAGAGAATCACATCTTATATTTGGAACATTGTATGGTCCTGTGCAAGAAACTGCTGCTCCTCTTGAAATATTTACCGCATAATCTGCATAAGCACCTGAATCAAAAACATAAAGAATATCCATTGCTAAAATTTTTCCATCTTTTTTTGCTCCAATTTTAACCTTTCCATACATTCCAATTCTTCCAGGAGAAGAAACTAAATCTTCTTCTCTTTTATTTACAAGTTTTACCTTTCTTCCATTTACACTTTTTGAGAGAATTAGTGCTAAACCCTCGAGTTGAATCCCTGCTTTTCCACCAAAACCTCCACCAACTTGTGGAGCAATTATTCTTATCTTTTCATGTGGAATACCAAAAAATTTACTTAAAAGATTTCTTACTACAAATGGTGCCTGTGTTGAAGAGTAAATCACAACCATACCATCTGGTAAAATTTCTGCAATAACTGCTCTTGGCTCCATTGCAACATGATCTCCAGGTGGAAGACAAAATTCTTCTTCAATAATCACATCTGACTCATTAAAGCCTTTTTCTATGTCTCCTTTTCTTATTTTTGTCCTATTTGCAATGTTTGTTCCGGGTTCAGGATGAATGCTTGGGATATGGGAGTACTTTTCCATCTCCTCATGAATTATTGGAGCACCCTCTTTTAGGGCATCAAGTGGATTTCCAACAAATGGAAGTTGTGTATACTCAACCTTAATTAATTTAACTGCTTTTTCTGCATTTTCCTCACTATCTGCAACAACTGCTGCAACTGGTTCACCAAAATATCTTACCTTATCTATTGCAAGAGGTGGTTTATCACCAAGGTATATTCCAAAAAGAATTGGATAATCTTTTCCTAAAACAATAGATCTAACACCCTCAACCCTTTTTGCCTCCTCTATATCTATTGATTTTATTTTTGCATGTGAAAGAGGACTTGTTAAAACTCTCGCATAAAGAAGATCTGGGAAGTTCAAGTCATTTGCGTAAATTGCTTTTCCTGAAACCTTAAGCATTCCATCTAACCTATTAATCTCTTCTCCAATATAATTATGTTCATTCATAAAACCTCCCTTATAAATTTATTTTAACTTTAATTTTGTATTAATTCAATAAATTAACTTATAATATAATAAAATTTTTATTTAATTCTGTAATAAATAACCCCATTTTTTATTATGATTTCAACCTCACCCCTATCTTTTAACTCATTTAATAAATTTAAAATAGAACTTTTAATAAGTGTTGCAACAACATAAGAATTAATATTTATATTTAGTTGAAAAATAATATTTTCAAGGTTTTCAAAATTTCTAATGATTTTTAATACATTCTCTTTAATCTCATTTAAAACTTTTATATTTTCATCAATTACTTTTAATCCATCGTTCTTTTTGTATAAATTACCATGTGAAGGTAAGATAAAATCAAAATCTAATTCTTTAATTTTTTCCATCTTCTCTAAAAATTTATGATATGAGTGAAAATAAGGAACAATATATTTTTCTAAAATTTCAGATGAAAAAAATGAATCAGAAGAGAAAAAAACTTTATTTATTAAGATCCCAGCCATCCCAATTGAATGACCAGAAAGATCAATTATTTCAAAGTTTTCGATTTTCAATGAAAATATATTCTCATCAATTAATACTCCTTCTGACATTACCCATTTGTTTAAAAACTCTGATGATGGATTTCCGCCTAAGGTAAGGTATATTGGTTCTAAAATTGGATTTTCAATGAAAATTTTTTCAGAGAGCGATGAATAGGTTTTTAAATTTAAACTCTCCTTTAAATATTTGCTACCACCAATATGGTCTGCATGGTGGTGAGTTAAGATTAAATTTTTAAGATTAAATTTATTCTCTTCAATTATTTTTTTAACCTTTTTTGCTTTATCTTTATCAATAGGTGCATCAACCAAACAAAAAGAAGAACCTCCCTCAAAGAGAAGTAAGTTTGTTGAATCTTGTATGTAAAAAATTCTTTCTTTTATCTTAACTAATTCCAAAAATTACCTTTATTTATTTTGGTTCCTTTATTAAACTATCTTCTTTCTTTATCTTTCTTTTTAAAATCTCTTCATATCTTTTTCTTTTCTCAAGTGCTTCTTTATTTAATCTTTGTTTCTTTGCTTCAATTGCTTTTCTTGCAGCTTCTCTTAACTTCTCATAAATAGGTTCTTTTTGCCACACTTCATTCATCATTTTTGCAACTTCTTTTGAATATATATCAAGATCATTCATAAGCTTTTCATCTGTTACAATTAAATCTGCATCAAGGTCTGTTGCTTTTGGTTTAGTTTTGTTATATATATATCTAAAAACCTTAGGTTCATCTATTATTTCACATGGCATAAGCAAATTTTTGTTGAATGGTTGAAATTTTCTTATGTAAGAAAAAAGTGGCGATTTTAAAATCTCAATGAGAGACTTTTCTTTTACATTTCCTCCTGAGAAGTGCAGGAAAATACATGGTTCAACTTCACCTTTATGATTAATATGAACATACCTTCTTCCACCAGCAATGCAACCAGTAACAAATGGAGCATCATTCCAGAAATCCATTGGCCAGATTGGTTTATTTTCTCTTGCCCATCTTATGAATTCACCAAGTTTCTTTCTCTGTTCTGGTGTTGCCATGAGTTCTGCTGATGGGTCTCTTCCAACTGGCATATAGAGGAAATACCAACCCCAGAATGCACCTTTTTCAATCAACATATCAAGAAATTCTTTACTTGTTACAGTATCAGCATTTAATTTTGTATAAGTTGTTGAATATCCAAAAAGTATTCCATTTTCTCTCAATAGATCCATTGCATCCATTAGTTTTTTGAATACACCCTTTCCTCTTCTCTCGTCTGTATCTTTTTCAAATCCTTCGATACTTAAAACTGGCATAATATTACCAACTTCTTTAATTTTTTTAACCATTTCTATATCTAAAAGGGTCCCATTTGTAAATACTTGAAATGCACAATCTGAATGCTTTTTATAAATTTCAAACATATCTTCTCTTATAAATGGTTCTCCACCAAGAATTGTATATAGATAAGTTCCTAGTTGTTTACCTTCTGTTATTATTTTGTCAATAACTTTAATTGGTAAATCGTCTTTTTTTGTATATTCTCCTGCATAACAACCAATACATCTTAAATTACATCTCATTGTTGGGCTAATTAGAATTGTAAAAAGTCCTGGAACTCCATATTTTTTCTCAGCTTCATTGTTTTTTTGCATACCAATTAGAAGAGTATTAACAAAGAAGTTATAACCTAATCTTGTAAGCATCTTATCATCAACTCTTTTAATTACACCTGTAATTAATTTCCAGTAATTTTCTTTGTGGATGTTGTTTTTTGCTGCTTCAATTTGCTCTCTGTATGCTTTTATTGGGGTTATTGCTTTCATAAAATCTAAAATCTTATCAAGATTTCTATCTGGGTCCTTTTTTGTATAAAGAAGAGTTTTTTTAACAAGGTAACCTGCAATGGCCTGTTTAATACTCATTTTTATCACCTCCATTTAAATAACCAATCAACAAATTTACAATCTCTTCTCTCTCTTCATCTTTTAAATTTATAAAATTAAGTTTTATATCTTCCCAATCTGATTCAAACATTTTAAAATCATCATAAAATTTTGACAAGAGGAAAAATAGGTAAGATGTAAAACTCAAAAACAAAATTTTTGATGTTGAAGATAGAATAAGAAATTCTTTTAAGATTTCAAACTCTTTTGTATTTGAAAATAGTGTTGATATTATCAAAAATCCTAAAACAACATAAATTAATGGTTTTATAGTCTTTGATGCTAAAATTTTTAATTTTTCCTTTATAAAATCATTCAATTTTCCATCATATTTTGCATTCTCAAACTCTTCTATGAATTTTTTATATTCATCTATTTTTTTAGTACCATAAAGAAAAATTCTCCCTTGAGTTGTTAATGTGTAATAATATTTTGGTCTCCCTTTACCTTCTTTTGCAAACTCTATCTTCAAAACTCCCTTTTCTTTTAAATTTCTTAAATGTTCATATGCAGTTATAAGATTTATGTCCAATTTTTTTGAAAGAATGTAAGGATTAATCCACTTGTTAGTCTTAAAATATTCACTTAAAAAATTAATCAAATCTTTTTGTCTTTCTGTTAGTTTAATATCAAAATTTTCCATATTAAATCTATTTTATTAGTTTTTTTTACTTTTGTCAACCCTATGAAATTTAATTTTTAAAAAAAGTTTTTATGTCTCTTGACAAATGAAAAAATTAATTTAAATTTAAATTAAGGAAATATAGAAATGGAAGTAGTTGAAGTTTTAAATTTAAAAAAGTATTATGGAGAAATTAAAGCTGTTGATGGAGTAAGTTTCACTGTTATACAAGGTGAAGTTTTTGGAATGGTTGGTCCAAATGGAGCAGGTAAAACAACAACAATAGAATGTATTGAAGGATTAAGAAAACCAACTTCAGGAGAAATAAAAGTTCTCGGAATTAATCCATATGAAAAAAGAGAGGTTCTTTATAGAAGAATAAGTGTTCAACTTCAGGAGACAAGATATCAAGATAAAATTAAAGTTTGGGAGATACTGAAACTCTTTTCCTCGTTTTATGAAAAAACAATTGATTATGAAGAGTTATTGGAAAAGTTTGATTTAAAAAATTTTAAAAATAGTTTTGTTTCAGACCTTTCTGGAGGTCAAAGACAAAAACTTTCAATTATTCTTGCTCTAATTCCAGACCCAGAAATTGTTTTTCTAGATGAATTAACAACTGGACTTGATCCTAAGGCAAGAAGAGATATGTGGAAATTTATTTTAGATTTAAAGAAAGAAGGCAAAACTATATTTTTAACAACTCATTATATGGAAGAGGCAGAAATTTTGTGTGATAGAGTTGCAATAATTGATAAAGGAAAAATTTTGGCACTTGATACTCCAGAAAATTTAATAAAAATGAGTAATCTTGATGAGGTTATAACCTTTGAGGGAGATCTTTCTGATTTGGAAAAATTAAACCAAATAAAAGGTTTAACTAAATTTATTTCTCAAAATGGAGAAATTACTCTTTTTGGAAAAGGAGAAAATTTTTTAAGAAATGTTGTTGAATTTTTGTATTCAAATAAAATAAGTTTCAAAAATTTAAGAACCAAAAAACCAAATCTTGAAGATACTTACCTTTCTTTAACTGGAAAGGTTTATGAGAAGGTTAAACAATGAAGACTCTCTATGAATTAATAAAAATAGATTTTAAATTGCTTTTAAGAGATTTTATAGTTGTTTTCTTCTCAATTATTTTTCCTATTGCAATAATTTTGATGATGGGAGGAATTTATGGAAATAAACCAACTCAATATTTTGGAGGTTTTGGTTCAGTTGATGTTTTAGTTCCCTCCTACCTGGGTGTTATCCTTGCTGTTAATGGAATTATGAGTTTACCATTAACTCTTGTTGAATATAGAGATAAAAAAATATTAAAAAGATATATGGCAACTACACTTAAACCAATTTATGTAATAATTTCTCAAATAGTTGTAAATTTCATTTTAACTTTAATAGGATTTATTCTTTTATATTTAGTAGGAAAGATTGTTTTTGATTTAAAATTCTATGGTAATGTATTTTTATTTGGAATATCTTTTGTTTTGGCAACACTTTCACTTTTTTCTATTGGTTTTATAATTGCAAGTTTAATATCAAACCCGAGAACAGCAAATACTCTTGCTTATATAATTTATTTTCCAATGCTTTTCTTATCTGGCTCCACTATTCCAATTGAAAATTTCCCGAAATTTATGTTAAATATGTCAAAATTTCTCCCTTTAACTTACATAGTTGACTTATTCAAAAGAACTTGGCTTAATAGTGATATCTCATGGATAAAACTCAATTTAAATTTAACACTTGATTTTATAGTAATCATTTTGATTATGATAATATGCTTTTCTATTTCAATTTTCACCTTCAAATGGTATTATGATTGATTACATAAGTGACATTATCACCTATAAATTAAAATTATCTAAACATCAATGATTGTTTTTTTGAAATTTACAAAAAGCTTAAAAAAATTTAAGTTTCATTTGATGCTTAGTTAAATTGTATTATAAATTAATAATAGAAAAATTAAAATTATTAATTTTTATGAATAATTGAAATTTATTTATCTAAAATGTTTTTTAAATTACTATAAAAAATTTTTCAATAAAATCAGTGCTTTTCTTGTAAAAAATTTAGGAATTTTCTGGTTATATTTCAGGTATATTCAGGTCAATTCTCTTAATAATTTAGTTTTTTGGATTATATTTGGTTCTGTTTTAAAAAAAGAGCTTTTTAAAATTTTATTTAATCTTGAAAGAAATTTTCGTGATGATACTATTATTATGAAAAAAAAGAGACTTAATTTTATTTAACATTAATTGCATGTTCCGGGCATCTCAAAAAACATTCGAAGCAGGAGATACATCTTTTAATATCTATTGAATGATTTGATAAATCAATACAGGAAGTTGGACAAATTTCAGTACAAATTTCACAATCTGTGCATAAATTTTTATCTATATAAAATTTATTTTTACCAAATAAAGAAGATTTTCTTTTAGTTGGTTTTTTTATCTTTTTAATTAAACTATCAAATTTATCTCCTCTTATCTCAATGTTGGTTAATTTGTTTTCTCCTAAGTTTCTTAAAGACAATGAATTAAAAATTGGGTTTTCTTTTGGTCTCAAACCAACAAGAACTGATGCAACAGAATCAATTGAAAGAATATCATTTGAAGATAAAAGAACATTTAAATCTTTTCTGTTTCCTCTTATCTCATCTCCTTCAAAAATTGTGAGACCTTCAAGAAAAATGAGTTTTATTTTTTCATTTATAATTGAAATTAACTCAGAAAGTGCTTCGCCAAGAATTGTTAAGTTTGCTCCATAGAAGAGGGATTCAACTTTTGTGTAAGACGGGGTTAAAGATAAAATTCCAATAGTTGCACCTTCAAAAATATAAAATGGGTGAAGTTTTATCTTTGATATTGAAACTAAAGAATTTGCCCAAAAATATGATTCAGGAAGATATAGTTTGCTTAAAACTCTTCTATGTGTATGCTCTGTTCCTCTTCTAACTGGTCCAATGACTATTTTTTTATGCTGTACTTTAACAAATCCCTCTCTCATAAATGAGACAACCTCAATCGGTAATGATTTTAAAATGGAATAAATATTTTCAGGAAGATATTCAACAACTGAAACCCCAACTCTTAACTGGACACCAAAATTAAGAAGTTTCTCGATTAAACCTTTTATAAAATTTTCATCTGGGTATGTTGATGTATTTAATTTTCTATCATAAAACCCATCAAAATATAATAGAACTCTTTCGCCTTCTAAAAAAGTTTTATCCTTAAAAAAATTAAATGTTTCATCTAAAAAATTAGGAATTGTTGATAAGTCACTCTTCTTTAAATAAACCTTTGTCTTTTCCATGTTTTAATTATATAATGTAACTAATAAATAATAAAATGAATCTATTATTTTAAAAAAGGAGGAGATATGGAAAAGATAGGATTAATTGTTGATACTGCTGGGGACATACCAAGAGAAATTGTTAAAGAGTATAACATAGTTGAAGTACCATTTTATCTTTATTTTGAGGGAGAAGAAAATGTTGTTTATAAAGAAAACGTAACTTTAACACCAGAAGATTTCTTTAAAATAATGAGAGAGAAGAAGAAACATCCAAGAACTTCTCAACCAAACATGGAAGATTATCTTAAACCAATGGAAGAACTTGTAAGTCAAGGTTATAACAATATTCTTGTTATGACTTTATCTTCAAAGTTCAGTGGAAGCAACCAATCTGCACAACTTGCAAAGGATGAGATGAAAAAGAAATATCCAGATGTTAGAGTTGAAATTTTCGATACAAAATCTGCTACTTTAGGTGAAGGAATACAACAAATTATGGCAGCAAAAATGATTAAAAAATGTGCGTTATCTTTCAATGAAATATTAAAAAAACTTTTGATTATAAGAGACAAAACTTTTACTTTCTTCACTGTTGAAGATCTCTATTTCTTCTATCTTGGTGGAAGATTAGGAAAAGGGAGCGCTTTTCTTGGAAACATTATGAATCTTAAACCAATTATGCAAGTTAGAGATGGTGAGGTTGAACCACTTGAAAAAGTTAGGGGAAGGAAAAAATCTCTTATAAGAATTGCAGAACTTGCAAAAGAAAATATAAAAAGTTTGGATCATCTCTATGTTGGCTCTCCTCATGCTGATTGTCCAGATGATCAACTATTTTTAATTGAATATTTTAGAGAAATAACAGGTTATAAAGGAGAAATTATTACAAGAATTATGGGAACAACAATTGGTGCTCATCCAGGACCTGGTACAACAGGACTTTGCTTCTTTGAGGAAAATTTAGAAGGAGTTATTTAGAAATAAATTTAATATAATTAATATGTGAAAAAATTTATTTCTTTAATCTATCAAGGTTATTTATATTCCCTTTTAAGAAAAGGAAAAGAAGATATTTTATTAAATAAATTAAAAAAGGCAAATAGAAATTTTTTCACTCCTAAGGTCTATGAAATATTTGGGAATCTTTTAATTAAAAAGGGTGAATTTGATTCAGCAGAAGAAATTTTAACAGAAGGAATTCAAAAATATAAAAAAGGAAGAGGAATTTATAGGATACTTTCTCAACTCTATTTAAGAAAAGGAGAAGTTGATAAAGCAATTGAGGTAATCAAAGAAGCAAAAGAAAGTAATAAAGAGATATATTGGTATAACCTTGTTTTAGGTGATCTTTATTATTATGAAAAAGGCGATTTAGATAGTGCTCTAAAAGAATATGAAGAACTTCTTGAAAGAAAAGATGTACCACTTAATGAAGATATAAAATCTCCTGCAAGATATCTATTTAAAAGATTATCAAGAATCTATTTTCAAAAAAAAGAATATGAAAAAGCAGCACATTATTATAAAAAGTTTTATGATTTAAAACCCTCAAATTTTTATGAAAAAGATTTCTTATATTTTGGAGAGGTTCTTTATAACCTTGGAAGAAAAGATGAAGCACTTAAAATATGGAATGAAGGAATTCAAAGAAGAAGAGGAAATATAATTAAAAATGGAGTTAAAAAATATGGAATTGATTTAGGAGAAGTCGAAAAAATAGAAATAAAAGATAGTGCAATTAGAATTCCTATTAAAACATCTCTTATAACTGAGAGAAGTGATATTTTTAAAGAAATAAAAGAAAAAACTCAAGGAATAATTCAAGATGGAGATATCATAACTATCGCATCTGCTGTTGCTGCTATTGCAGATGGAAGAGTTTTTTCCGTTGAAACAATTGAACCATCAATTTTTGCAAAAGTTTTATCAAGATTTGTTTCAAGAAACAGAAATAATCCTTTTGCAACAACCGCACCACTTTCAAATCCTTATGCAATGCAAATAGCAATTGAAGAGGCAGGACTTTTCAAAATTCTAATTGCTTCTTTTTTGGGCTTTTTAGGGAAAATTTTTAGAAAAAGAGGAATTTTTTACATTTTTGCTGGAAAAATTGTCACTCAAATAGATGATATGCCTGCTTCAATGCCTCCATATGATTATTATGTTATTTCAGGAGTTCATAATTCAAAAGAGTTTTTATACAAAATTAAAGAAATTACAAATTGTGAAGCATGTATTGTTGATGCAAATGACCTTGGAATTGCATGGGTTGTTGATTCAACTGATGGAGTTGATAAAAAATTTGTTGAAAAAGTTTTATCTGATAATCCACAGGGAAATGAAGATTTTCAAACTCCAATTGTTATGATTAGAAAGAATATTCAGTGATTCTTTCTTTTACAACCTCAAAAATTTCTTTTGATAAAGCACTCTTTTCTTTTTCACCATCAAAAATTACATATCTATTTTTATATATTTTTGAAAGAATAAGATAACCATTTCTTACTTTATCTAGATAATCAATTCCTTTTTTTTCAATTCTATCTGGGTCTCTTACTCTTTTAATTGAAGTTGTTGGAGATATATCAAGTAAAATTGTTAAATCTGGTTCAAGAATTGTTATTTCTCTATGAATTCTCTCAATGAAATTTATTGAAAGACCTCCACCATATCCCTGATAAGCAATTGAAGAATCTTTAAATCTTTCAGAAATTACAACTTTTCCTTTACTCAACTCTTTTATTATCTCTTTCACATGAGCACTTCTATCTGATGCAAAAAGAAGAAATTCTGTTAAAGTATCTATTTCACCATCAAATTTAAGAAGAACCTCTCTTAACATTTTTCCAATCTCTGTTCCACCTGGTTCTTTTGTCCAAAAAACATCCACTCCTAATGAATTTAAATTTTCAGAAAGAAGTCGGGTTTGGGTTGATTTACCGCAACCATCAATTCCTTCAAATGTTATAAAAAAACCACCTATTTTGGAAAGATAATTACGCATCTAAATGGCTCCTCTCCTTGACTTTCAGATTTCAAACCAAACTCTCTTATAATTTTATGCTGAATTTTTCTAATGTGACTTGGTGCAGGATATAGTGGATATGGTTTTCCAGTTGATAAAACCTCTTTAACTCCTTCTTCAATCTCTTTAAGATAATCTCTTTTCTTATCAATAAAAGCATTTCTTAATTCAAGACAGACTTTTCTTATGTTTGATTTTGTATTTGATTTAACTTTAAAAATCTCGACTCCTCTTTTTCTTGCTTCATTTATAATTCTTCCACTCTTCTTTTCTTGAGTTTTTGCAATAATTAAAACTTCTGCATCTTCAATTGAATCTACAAATTCCCAATCAAGTCCAACAGATCTTAAACCCTGTTCTAAAAAATCTCTTGATACTCCATAAGTAAAAATTCTTAAAGGAGTATAAGTTGGAAGTTTCTCAGTTTCACTCTCTTTTTTAATTTCAACCTTTCCATTTTGTGTTCTTCTTCTTATTTCAGGATTTAATGGATAACCTCTAAGATATTTATCAACAACCTCTGCAACATCATAGTAAACTGCAAGTGTATCTCTATCTCTTATTTCTATTAAGATATCAAAAGAAGGTGGAGAAGATCTTTCAAGAACTGTTTTTTGTGTTCCTCTTCTCTGTGCTTCTTCATCTCCTAAGATAACAGTTGTAATTCCACCAAGTAAATCTGAAAGAACAGGGTTGATTAAAAGATTATCAAGAGTATTTCCATGAGCAGTTGCAATGAGTTGAACTCCTCTTTCAGCAATTGTTCTACATGCTTCAGCTTCATCTCTTCTTCCAATTTCATCTATAATAATTACTTCAGGATTATGGTTTTCAACTGCTTCAATCATAACATCTGCCTGACTTCTTCCATATTGAACCTGCATTCTTCTTGCTGAACCAATTGCAGGATGAGGAATATCTCCATCTCCTCCAATTTCATTTGAAGTATCAACAACAACTACTCTTTTTCCTAACTCCTCAGATAAAACTCTCGCCGCTTCCCTTAAAAGAGTTGTTTTCCCAACACCAGGTTTTCCAAGAAGAAGCACACTTTTTCCAGTTTCAAAAAGGTCTCTAACTATATCAATTGTTCCATAAACTGCTCTTCCAACTCTTAAAGTCAATCCAACAATATTTCCCATTCTATTTTTTATGCATGAAATTCTATGAAGAGTTCTTTCAATTCCTGCTCTGTTATCTCTATCAAAATCTCCAATTCTATTTTTTACGTATTCAATATCTTCTCTTGTAATTATTTCATTTGAAAGATAAACTTTTCCATCAACAAATCTTGCCTCAGGTTTTCTTCCAAGGTCAAGAACAACTTCAATAAGTTCATCCCATCTATTAAGTTTTTTTAATTCATTTTTAACAAATGGAGGTAAAACTGAAAAAAATGCCTCCATTTCGTATTCTTTAAGTTTAATTAGTTCTGTCTCTTTTAACATATCTTTTTGCCTCCCAAAAATAATTTTCAATCTCAAAAATATATTTATCTATATCCAAAAACATATTATAGATATCTATGTTTGTTGTATCAAATCTAAAAACTGGAGAGAGATTATAATTTTTTATCCACTCCTCATAGGCTTTTTCCAATTTTTTCAAATAACTTTTTTTAATATTTTTCTCATAATCTCTTCCTCTTAATTCAATTCTTTTTAATAGAACTTCAACTGGTGCATACATATAAATGAGAAGATTTGGCTTAGGAAAATTCCTTTTAACAAGATTATATATTTTACTATATAAACTGTATTCCTCCCTTGAGAGAAGTAGTTTTGCAAAAATTTCTGCATCTTCATAAATTGTTCTATCAATTATAATTGAATCTTCTCTTTTTTCAATCTCTTCAAAAATCTTTAATCTTTGAATCAGAAAAAATAGTTGTGAATGAAGCGCCCATCTTTTAGGATCAGAGTAAAAATTTTTTAAAAATGGGTTCTTTTCTTGAGGTTCAGAAAGAATTACAAAACCCCATTTTTTAGATAAAATCTTAGCAAGTGTTGATTTCCCAACCCCTATATTTCCACATATAGCAACAATAAATTTTCCCATGAATTAATTTTACCATTTATGTTTAACCCTTTTTATTGATACTTTTCGAAAGATATTATCTCCTCAAGTTTTTTTCTTCTCTTTTCTGGAATTTTGTTTTCAAGTGGATAACCAAGTGTCATAAGTGCAGCAACTCTAATATTTTCAGGAATTTCAAGAACTTCTTTAACTAATTTTTCATCAAAGTCCCCTATCCAACATGTTCCAAGACCAAGATGAGTTGCCTGAAGTGCAATATGTTCCATTGCAATACCAATATCTAAAATTGAACTATCATACCATCGACCCATTTTAAAACTCGGTTCAGTTATGCATCCAACAATTAAAACAGGTGCATCTTTTATAAACTTTGCCCAAGTTGTTGGCTCGCCTATTCTTTTTCTTTTCTCTAAATCTTTTACAATTATAAATTTCCAGGGTTGTTTATTGTTTGCTGATGGAGCAAGTCGAGCTGCTTCAAGACATTCAAGAATAAGTTCTTGTGGTACGTCTTTATCTTGATATTTCCTCACACTGTATCTTTCTAAAATTTCTTTTAAAATCATAACCTACTCCTTTAATAAAAATTCTATTGAACTTTTTAAATCATTTTCAAGAGTTGGAACTGCACCTTCTATTGATAGGGCAATTTTTCCCTCTTTATCTATTAAGAAAAATCTTGGAATTCCTTTAACACCATATTTTTGTGCAACATTAAAACCTTTTATAGTTATTGGATAATTTATCTTACTCTGTTTAATATAATCAATGACTTTATCAAAATCGCTCTCATTATCAAGATTCATACCAATTGCAACAAATCCTTTATCTTTATATTTGTTATAAAGAGAAACTATAGTAGGAGTTACTCTTTTACATGGACCACACCACTCTGCCCAAAAATCAAGGAGAACAACTTTTCCTTTAAATTCATTCAAAGTGATATATCCACCATCTATAGTTGAAAGACCAAAATCATATGCCTCGACTCTTTTTTCTTTTTCAATAAAACTACGTGGAAGAGTTTGGTTAGATGAATTGTTTATATTTTCATTTTTAGCTTTGCAAGATATAAGAGTTATTGTTAAAATTAAAAAAATTGTAAATATAAATAAAAACTTCTTCATTTTTTCTTTTTCACCTCTTTTCTTTTTGAAAGAATGTTCTTTGCCCATTTTTTAGATCTTAAGAAAACAAACCAAAATGGAATAATAACTGCTGCAATATAAACTGCTCCAAAAATTATGTTTAAAATTCTTAAAGGTGTCTGAGAAAGATTTATCTTATTTAAAAGAGGTAAAAGAACTCTAAAATCTAAGGTATGTTCAAGAATAATTCCAATTAATATTAAAGTGAGCCCATAAATTGAATATGGAAGTGTCTCATTTATTTTTGATACAAAATATTTTGTTGGTTTAATATCTTTATATGTTTTTAATTCATTTGTAATTAATGAGAAGAAATGATTTCCAATTGAGAAAAGGTAAACTACAATAAGAATTAAAAGTGGTCCTCTAAATGAAAATAGTTTAACTTCATTAAAGATAGGTCTGACAAAGAAGTATAAAAGAACCAAATGTGGTAGAAGATTAAAAATTGAAAAAGTAATTATTTTAAGTGTTAATGGTTTTACTTTCGGAAATCTATCTTTGAGAATTCTATAAATAAATGTTGTAAAAGATAATAGAATTGCTAATCCTAAAGCGAGGGACAAGAAAAATCCAAAAGAAGTTAAAAGTGTATGAGGAAGAGAAGATAAAAAAAGTGCAAAACCTTTATACTCTCCTTTAGGCATATTTAAAAGTGTTATTGCTCCAGTTCTTAAAAATATAAATGATAAAAAATTTATAAATTCAATTATAAGAAAAACAAGAAAAATTAAAGGAAATCCTAACCAAGATAAGAGAATATTACCAAAATAAAATATTATTCCGATTAAAATAGAAAGAACTAAATATAAAATAGGCGAACTAATTTGTGCTAAAAAATTTTGATAAAGATTTTTTAAATTTAAATTTAAGAAAAGGTCGAAATTTGGATTAAGAGTTGGTGCAATAAATGAAACAACAAGCATAAAAATAATTAAATTAACAACAAATAAAAAATTGTGAGAATCGCGACTTACTTTAAGAATAAACTCCTCTATTCTTTTCTTCATTACTTTTTCCTCCTTGAGTATCAAGCATTATAGTTAAAATTATACCACTTTTATTGTATAATAGAAAAAATGAGAACTTTCCTTGCTTTACCACTTGAAAAAGAAACAAAAAGAGAGATAAATTCATATATAGAGAGATTTAAGAAAGAGATAAAGGGAAGAGTAAAATGGGTTGAAGAAGAAAATCTTCATTTCACAATTTTTTTCTTTGGTGAAATAGAAAATAATAAAGCAGAAAAAATTATAGAAGTTGTTAAATCAAATAAAACAAAGTATAATAAATTCAAAGTTGAAATTAAAAAAATTTCATTTTTTCCTAATGAGAGAACCCCAAGAGTTATATTTTTAGATGTGTCTCAAGGTGAAAAAGAAATGAGACAAATTTATGAAACTCTTTTTCCAGATTTAAATAAAATTTTAAAGTTAAAAAAAGAGGAATTTGTACCTCATTTAACTATTGGAAGGGTAAAAGATATGTTATTTGAAGAAGACATTAAAAAACTTTTAAATGAAAAATTTGAAATAAAACCATTTTATTTAAATAAAATAACATTTTTTGAATCAAAATTAACACCAGAAGGTCCAATTTATAAATCAATTAAAGATTTAATTTTTTAATTCGGAGGAGATTTATGAAAGTTATCAAAGAGGAAAACTTTGATGGAAAAACAATTCAAGTTGTTATGGGTGATATAACTGAGGAAAAAACTGATACAATAGTTAATGCAGCAAATAAACATTTATCACATGGAGGGGGAGTTGCTGGTGCAATTGTAAGAAAAGGTGGATTTATTATACAGGAAGAAAGTAATAAAATAATTGAATCAAGAGGACCTCTAAAAACAGGAGAGGCAGTTCTTACTACAGCAGGAAATTTACCATGTAAATATGTTATTCACACAGTTGGTCCTGTATGGGGAGAGGGTGATGAAGAAGAGAAGTTAAAGATGGCAATTGAATCTGCACTTCAAGTTGCAACTGAAAATTTACTTCAATCAATTTCAATACCAGCAGTAAGTTGCGGAATTTTTGGTTTCCCAAAAAAGAAAGGAACAGAAATTATTTATAAAACAGTTAAGGAATATTTAAAAAATAGAGAAACAACTATTAAACTTGTTCGACTTATTGGAATTGGAGATGAAATACCAAACTTATTTGTAGAAGCAATGGAGGAGAGTTAAACTTTAATGCTTTTTCTTTATTAGATCTTTTTCACAACATCCATTAAATTCTATTTGAATTGTTGAGTGATTTATATTGAATTTATCTTTTAAAATATCCTGTGCTTTAGCTCTTATTTCATCTGCCTTACTTACAGGATAATCTTTTTTAAGTTCAATATGACCTTCGAAAAGAAAATTTTTCTCATCAAGTTGCCAAATGTGAACATGATGAAGATTTGATACTCCTTCTACGTTCTCAAGTTCAAATTTTAACTTTTCAAAATCAATTCCTTGAGGTGTTCCTTCAAGTAAAATTTTTATTGATTTAAAGAAAATTTCAAATGCTTCTTTTAAAATATATAGAACTATCAAAAGAGTTAAGAGAGGATCAATCCAGAAAATTTTAAAAATCATCATTATTGTTCCACCAATTACAACAGCAACAGAAGATAAAGTATCCATTAAGAGATGAAGATATGATGACCTTATGTTGATACTCTCTTTTGATAATTTTCTTAAAAGAAAAACTGACATTCCATTAAGTAAAAGTCCAATTATAGCGATTATAAGCATTAAATTTAAATTGATATTCTGTGGATTTATAATTCTTGAAATTGCTTCTTTCAAAAGAAAAAAAGTTACAATAAATAGGAAAATTGAATTTAAAAGAGATGCTAAAATTTCTGCCCTTTTTCCTCCAAATGTAAATTCATAAGAGTTTTCTCTTTTAGAAAATCTTATTGCAATAAGAGAAATTATTATTGATAGAGTATCTAATAGATTGTGAAATGAATCTGACAGAAGTGATAAACTTTTTGAGAAAATTCCCCCAAAAAGTTCAGAAATAAAGATAAATAAATTTATTCCTATAACTATCAACAAATTTCTTTCTTTTAAATCTTTATGATGCTCATGCATTATTAAGAACCTCTTTTAGCTTTTCTTTGATTATTTTTAATTCATTTTTTATGATTATCCATATAATTTGATAACTTAAACAAAAATATTCATGTGTAATTCTATTTCTTAATCCTTGTATGCCAATCCAATCTATGTCTTTATTCTTATTTTTTATTTCAGAGGGTATATATCTTGAGGCTTTACCAATTATTTCAAGGTTTCTTAAAACCGCATCGATTGTCTTTCTATCTTTTAAAAAATCATCAAAAGTATAATTTTTGTTATATTCCTCTATTAAATTTTTTGATTCTAATATATTCTCAATACATAACTTCCAGTTTCTTCTAAACATAAATTAAATCTTTAAGAATGTATTTAACTCTATTTGGCTTTATGGCATCAATAGTTACTAAATCAACTTTTATACCTAAAATTTCTTCAAGATATCTTTCAAGATGGAAAAACAAAAAACCAACAGGTTGTTCAAATTCAACTAAAATATCTATATCACTACTCTTTTTTTGTTCACCTCTTACATAAGAACCAAATATGGCTAAAGTTTTAACTTTATATTTTTCTTTTAGAATTTGATTATTTTCTAATAAAATTTTTTTTATATCTTCCGATGTTTTCATAATCATGATATTTTTGCGCCTGTATCTATATCTTTGTCAACTGTTAAAAGAGATAGTTTTCCATTCTTTGATGCAGCAAGAAGCATTCCTTCACTTAAAATTCCTTTAAGTTTTTTGGGTTCAAGATTTTTTAAAACAATAATCTTTTTACCAACTAACTCCTCATCTGAATAGTGTTCGCCAATTCCTGCAACAACAGTTCTAACTTCATTCTCAATTTTTATTTTTATTTCAATAAGTTTTTTTGAATCTTTCACTCTTTTAGCCTCAATTATCTCCGCGACTCTAATGTCAAGTTTTTTAAAATCTTCTATTGTTATATAACTCTCTTTTATTTCTACTTTGTCTTTTTCTTCTTCAATTCTTGGAAATATTGGAATAATCTCTCTTAAATTAAACTCTACTTTCCAAGGAAATATTTTCTCTTTTATAAGTGTTCCATCTTCATCTTTACCTAAAGCATATAAAAATTTCTTTGAAGATGTTATTAATATTGGTGATATTAAATTGACAATTGTATAAATTCCATGAAAAACAGTTGATAAAACTTTTTCACACTCATCTTTATTTTCTTTATAAAGATTCCATGGTGCTTTTGTATCAATGTATTTGTTTAAAACATTTGCGAGATTATTTATTTTTATTGGAACATCAGATAGTTTAAGGTTTTCATAAAGATTTATAATCTCATCAAACTCTTTTTCAAAAATTTCATAAATTGAATTATCAAAATTTCCTGAAAGATTTCCATTAAAATATTTAAATCCCATATTAAGAGTTCTATAAAGCAAATTTCCAAGATCATTTGCAAGTTCACTATTATATCTTGTTATATATGAATCATATGAAAAGTTTCCATCTTCTCCAAAAGTCATATCTCTTAGAATGTAATATCTAAAAACATCAACAGCAATATCTTTATCAGCTTTTGATTTTTCCATAAACCACTTTATAACCTCGTCTGGTTTTATAAAATTCCCTTTTGATTTACTCATCTTCTCTCCATGTGAAAGCCAAAATCCATGAGCATAAATTTTTTCTGGAAGAGGAAGTCCAACCCCCAAAAGCATTGCAGGCCAAATAATTGTATGAAATCTTGTTATATCTTTTCCAATAAGATGAAGATCTGCTGGCCAATATTTTTTGAAACTTTCTTCATTTTCTAAAAATCCAGCAACTGTTACATAGTTTATCAAAGCATCAAACCATACATAGATTGTTGAATTTTTTTCTTGAGGCACTGGAATTCCCCAACCAATTCCTCTTCTTGTAATTGAAATATCTCTGAGACCACTCTTTATAAGTGAAAGCATTTCATTATATCTTGATTCAGGTTCAACAAATTTTGGGTTTTCAAGATAATGCTTAAGAAGAACATCTTGAAATTTGGAGAGAGCAAAGAAATAATCTTCTTCTTTTATATATTCAAGCGATCTATTACAAACGGGACAAATATTGCCCTCTTTAATTTCATCTTGAGAGAAAAATGTCTCATCAAAAATACAATACCAACCTTCATAAATTCCTTTATAAATAAATCCATTTTCTTTTAATGTATTGAAAAAATATTGAACGACTTTCTCATGTCTCTTTTCAGTTGTTCTTATAAATTCATCATAAGATATATTAAACTCATTAAATGCTTTTCTAAAACTTTCTGAAAGCATATCAACAAATATTTTTGTATCAATTCCTTTTTCTTGAGCAACTTTTTTAACTTTGCTTGCATTCTCATCTGTTCCTGTTGAAAAAAGCACATCAAAACCGAGTTTTCTCTTCTCTCTTGCAATTATATCTGCAATTGTTGTTGTATAAACATGGCCTATATGTGGTTCATCATTGACATAGTAAATTGGAGTAGTTAAGTAAAATTTCTTCATTCCAAATCCTCCTTAAAGATATCTTTATGAGTGTATTTTATAAAGATAAGAACCCAATTTCAAGTGTTAAAATTCTTTTTGGAAATAAAATAAATAAGGTAAAAAATCAAGAATAATACCAAGTTTATACCTGCAATTAAATAAATCTCTAAAAAGGAAAACAAATTAAGGAAAGGGTTAAAACTCGAGGGATAAAAGGGTTTCATATCTTGATATAAAAAGGAATCTAAAATAATATGTGAATAAATACCAATTAGAGATGAAATAAAAATTTTTCTGAAACTTAGAGTTTCTTTGATTTTGAATTTGAACAAAAATTTTTCAACCTTTTTCCTATTAAAATAGATTAATATTGATAAAATTATTAGAATTATCGAGCAACCAATAAAAGAATGGAAAAATCCATGAATAGGGTAATTTAGATTAAAAAACAATAACAATTATAGGTTCTAAATCAACTATGACACTTGATATAACCAAAGAGAAAATATCAAAATATTTTTTGAAAATCAGTCCAAGAAGTCCTGTTGATCCAATGTGAAAAGGTGTTAAAGGCATAAATCATCTTTCTTACTTAATGCTTCTAAAACCTCTCTTTTAAAATTCTCCTTATCTAAAAAGAATGATTTTAATGGTGTTTTATTAACAATACAATCGTAAACAACACCCTTTTTTCAACTTCATCTTTTTCTTCAAAAATATTTATTAATTTTACTTCAATTTCCGGAACAATTTGAAGTATAACCTCTCTAATCTTTTCTGCAAAATAAATACAAAAAGGACATGATGGATTATAAAATATTAAAACTTTATTTTCATCTTCTTTTTGAGGTTTATAGGGTTTAATTTCAGGTTTGTAAATATAATTTTCTTTTAAAAAAGTAAACTAATTTTTTGTCATTAATTTCTAATTCTTTAAATTCATACTTTTTAGAAAATTCACTTTGTGGAAATCTATTTGGTATATCTATTGGATATTTTAACAATGCAAAAGGTTTTTCTTAAGAAAATTCTTTATCATTCACATATTCTAATAAAGAAAATAAAAATTTCTTACCAATTCCTTTTCTTAAAAAATTTTCATCAGATATATATATACAATATTTCTAAAATATTTTCTTCTGGTCGTATAAATATTGAATGACACCTTTTGGTTCATTTTTTGCGTATGCAATCTTTCCTATCGACTTTTCATGTTCAAAGACTTTTTAAATCCAAAATTTTTTCTTTACAAAACCTTCTTTAAGAAGAGGGTCCGATTTTTTATTATATGGAATACACATATTTATAAAATCATCGATATTATCTAAATTTACATCTTTTATTTCTATTTTCATTTATACCTCCTTTTAAAATTAGATTCTTTTAAAAAGTCTTCTTTTAATAATATTTTTTATTCCTTTATATTTTTCAGTCATAAATTTTAAAATCTCTTCATTTGAAAAGTTTAACTTTCTTAAAATTTCAAAATCTTTCTCCCATTCTTCTTTCTTTTCTCCTTCAATTAAAATTACATATTCGCCTTTTATTTCACTTTTATTTATCTCTTCATATAAATCTTTAAGTTTTCCTCTAAAAACTATTTCATTAATCTTTGTTAATTCTTTAACAACTGCTCCACTTCTATCTGGAAATTTATTTTTTAATATTTCAAGAGTTTTTAAAATTCTATGTGGTGATTCATAAAAAACAATAGTTGTATTAATAAAAAAATAATTTTTTATTATCTCCTCAATTTCCTTTTCTTTTCTTGGAAAAAATCCTAAAAAAATAAAAGGAGCATTTTTTAATCCAGAAACTACAAGTGAAGAAATTATTGCAGATGGTCCAGGAATTACCTCAACTGCAATTCCTTCTTTTATCGCTTCTTTTACAACAACCTCACCTGGATCAGAAATACATGGAGTCCCTGCATCAGAAACAAGTGCAATGTTTTTTCCTTTTTTTAGTAGATTTATTATTTCATCTTTTCTTTTTAATTCATTTCTTTCAAAGTAAGAAATCAATTTTTTATTTTTTATTTTATATCTATTTAAAAGTTTTATTGTAACTCTTGTATCTTCACATAATATAATATCAATCTCTCTTAATACTTTTAAAGCCCTAATAGAAATATCTGAGAGGTTTCCTATCGGTGTTGAAACAATGTAAAGTTTTCCACTCAATTTTAATATTCTTTTAATTTATTGATAACTTTATTAAGTGAATATTTAATTGTTCCGAGATTTCCTGCTTTTGTTGTAATTATTATTAGAAATTTTTCATCAAATTTATTTATAATTAATCTCCCTCTTTTAGTTTCAACAATAACTTCTTCAAGTTCGCCCATATATATTGAATTTGATATATCTGTTAATAAACCTACTAAAGAAATACCGAGACCTCTAATTATTTCGCCTTCAAAATCTGTTGAAAGTTCTGAAATTGTTTCTTTCTTTTGTGCATCAACATAAACATAACCCAAAACCCCACTTGTTTTTAAAATTTCAGATAATACCTCTTTAATCATTTTCTCTCCTTTGATAAATTAAGTGCCTTTGTAAACATTTCAATTGCTTCTTTATACATACCTTTCTTAAGATATTCATCTCCAAGTTTTTTATAATAATCTTTGTCTTTTATCTCTTCAACTTCTTCTGTTTTCTGAATAATTGGCACTTCTTGAGTTTTGACTTCCTCTACTATTCCTTCTGTTATTTCTTCTTTTATAGCTTTTTCTACTATCTTTTGTTCTTCTAAAATTTCAACTTCAGGTTTAATCTCTTCCTTTTCAATTTGAGGAAATTCAATTTTTTTCTCTGTTATTACCTCTTTCTCTTTTACAAAATTAGTAAATATCTTTTCATATAAAATATCTTTAAGCGCAATTAATTCTTCAAAATCTTTTTTATCAAAATGATAATTTTCATAACTAGAACTTATTACTTTTATAAAATCTTTTAGAGGATCAACCTCATAACACCTTTCCCAATATTCATCTTTTTTTCTTCTGTTGCCTGCCATTTCATGAAATTTACCTGTAATAAAAAGTGCTTTAGGATAATATGGGTGATATATTAAAATTCTTTCCAACTCATCAATTGCTTCTAATAATCTATCTTCATTTCTTAAAGAGTATGCATAAAGAACTTCATATGGTTTTTTATTTCCATTTTCTTCTTTTATTTTTTTCATCTCACTGCTTGAGATAAATCCATTGTAAACCTTTGTTTCAATTTCTTTAAAAACTGAAATATCTGGTAAATCTTTATTTGTTATGAGAGAGTATAATTTTCTTATGTATATATTTTTGGGATTATAATCAAACCCTTCGGAGAGATATCTTATTGAAATATCATTAACACCCAGAACATAATAAATTAATCCAAGTAGAAAATAAACACAATCATTTTCAGGATCGATTTTTAATGCCTGTTTTAATTCGATTTCGCTAGATTTGAAATCATTTTTCATTAGATATGAAATTGATAAATCAATTTGTGACCTTATGTAATATGGAGATAAAAGTAAACTTTTTAAACTTATTAGAGTTGCTTCATCATAATTACCATTAAATATTAGATACTCAGAAAGAACTGCATGAGAAGATAACAGTTGCGGATTTCTTTCAACTTTTTTTCTATAAAATTCAATCAAGGGTATAAATTCCTCCATGATCCCCTTTGGTGCGCCCGAGAGGATTTGAACCCCTATCCGTAGCTCCGGATGCTACTGCTCTATCCACTTAAGCTACGGGCGCTTTAAATTATTGTATAATAAATATAAAAATTGTTCAAGGAGGAAGTGATGGAGATAAGGAGAGATCAATTGAAAAAAGTTTCTAATACAAAATATATGATTGAAGTTGGAACAATTCCAGGAATGAATGTTCCTGGAATAATTTATGCTTCAGAAAAAATGATTCCAAAAATCTTGATGGATAAATCACCAATTCAAGTTGCTAATGTTGCAACACTTCCAGGAATTCTTAAAGCATCAATGGCTATGCCAGATATTCACTGGGGTTATGGTTTTCCTATTGGAGGAGTTGCAGGATTCGACATAGAAAAAGGAGTAATTTCGCCTGGAGGAGTTGGATATGATATAAATTGCGGAGTTCGACTTTTAAGAACAAACTTTATAAAAGAAGAAATTCAAGTAAAATTAGAAGAACTTTTAAATAAATTATTTGTAAATATTCCATCAGGAGTTGGATCAAGTGGAAAACTTCGTCTTGGTCCAAGAGACCTTGATGATGTTATGGTTAAAGGTGTTAAATGGGCAATTGAAAAAGGATTTGGAAGACCTGAGGACCTTGAAAAAATAGAAGAACATGGAAGTATGCAAGGTGCAGATCCTAATGCTGTTTCAGGAAGAGCAAAAGAAAGAGGTGGTCCTCAACTTGGAACTCTTGGTGCAGGAAACCACTTTCTTGAAATTCAAGTTGTTGAGGAAGTTTATAATGAAGAAATTGCAAAAGTTTTAGGTTTATTTAAAGGTCAAATCACTGTTTTAATTCATACTGGAAGTAGAGGTCTTGGACATCAAGTTGCATCAGATTATATTGAAGTTATGCTTAATGCAGCAAGAAAATATGGAATAAAACTTGTAGATAAACAATTAGCAGCAGCGCCATTTTCTTCTCCTGAAGCAAAAAGATATTTTGCTGCAATGGTTGCAGCAGCAAATTATGCATGGGTAAATAGACAATTAATTACTCACTGGACAAGAGAAACATTCAAAGAAGTATTTAAAAAACCTGATAGAGAAATGGGATTAGAAATAATCTATGATGTTGCTCATAATATAGCAAAAGTCGAAGAACACACTTTTAATGGAAAGAAAATGAAAGTAGTTGTTCATAGAAAAGGTGCAACAAGGGCATTTCCACCAAATCATCCTGAACTTCCTCAACAATATAAATCAATTGGTCAACCAGTATTAGTTCCGGGTGATATGGGTAGATACTCATTTGTTTTAGTTGGAACAAACAAAGCAATGCAAGAAACCTTTGGTTCAACTTGTCATGGTGCAGGAAGAGTTATGAGTAGAACCGAAGCACTTAGAGAAGAGGATGCAAATGAAATAATTGATACACTTGGAAAAAGAGGAATTAAAGTCAAGGCTAAAAGCAAAGAAACACTCGTTGAAGAATCACCTGAAGCATATAAAGATGTTCAAGATGTTGTTGATGTTTTACATGAGGAGGGAATATCAATAAAAGTTGCAAAATTAAAACCAATTGCAGTTATGAAAGGATAAAAAAAATTATATTGGGAGGAGTATTATTTTTATTACTCCTCCCATTTTTTTCTTGCAATAATAATACAAAAATAAATTTTAATTTTATTTTTCCACAAGATGGTGATTATGTTACAAAAGGTGAACTTATAATTGTTGAATTTTCTGATTTAAAAAATATTAAAGACCTAAAATTATTTATTTTTGGTGATAATTTTATAAAAAATTTAAAATATGAAATAAAAGAATATAGATTATACTCATCTCTTCCTGATGATATCTCAGATGGTGAGTATAAATTAGTTACCACATTTTATATAAAAGAAACTTATTATAGAAAAGAGATAAATGTGATATTAAACTCAGAAATTCCAATCTGGGAAAATATAATTTATCCTGTTTATATAAGATCCGGAATGGAAATAACAATTGAGTCAATTTCATCAACTCCATTAAAAGAAGTTAAAGCAATATTTGATGATGGAACAATTTTAAACTTGAATTACATAGAAAAAAGAGATATTTGGCAAGAAAAATATACAATTTCAAATTTTATAAGTGAAGGAAGTCATATTGTTAAATTTGAAGGAATTGATTTAAAGGGAGATAAGTTAGAGGATACAAAAGTTTTTTATGTTATAAATTCAGATCCAGTAATATACTCTCCAATTGATGGTCTTGAAACAACTTCAAATGAAATTAATATCTTTGGGTTTTATGAGCAGGACAAAAATATTGTTATTTATTTAAATAATAAACCTTATAAAGAAATAAAAGTTGATCCTTCTGGAAATTTCTTTTCTAACTTAATACTATTACCTGGAAATTACACAATTTTTGCAAAAGATCCTGAGTCTAAATTCATTGGAACTTCATCACTTCAAGATATTAAAATTAAAATTTATAGTGATGGAGTAATTGTTTTATGTTATCACAATGTAAGTGAAAAAGGTGGAAATTTATATACAATAACACCAGAAGAGTTTGAAAATCAAATTAAATATATTAAAGAGAAAGGATATAATTCAATTTCTATTGATGATTTATATGATTACTATATTAATGGTAAACAAATTCCTAAAAAAAGTGTTCTTATAACTTTTGATGATGGTCTGAAAGGAGTTTATGAATTTGCATTTCCAATTTTAAAGAAATATGGATTTAAAGGAACATTTTTTGTAATTGTTGGTAGAGTTGGAAAAGTTAGTAATTTTGTTAATTGGGAAAACATTAAAGAAATGGCTGATAGTGGAGTATTCTCAATTGGTTCTCATACTTATGATTCACATAAAACACATCTTTCAGATGGAAAATATGTTTCAATTATTGCTCAAAAGGGCGATGAAGAGGATTTTGAGAGTTTTAAAAATAGAGTTATTGAAGATTTTAAAAAATCAAAAGAGGAGATTGAAAAAAATACAAAGAAAAAAGTTACTGCATTTGCATATCCATATGGAGAATTTAGCATCGATACAATAAATATGCTTAAAGAGTCAGGTTTTATTTTTGGATTTACAGTTATAAAAGGAATAAACCTTAAAACAAATTCAAGATATGAGTTAAAAAGGTATTCTGTTTATAGAATTACAGATATTACTCAAATAATAAATTAAAAAATTTGATACAATTAAATAAATTTTAAAATTTAAGGAGTTTTTAGATTAAAGTTAAAAATATTAGATTTATTTTAACTGGTTCAATTTTAATGTTATTTACAAATATTATTTTGCCCTATTTTACATTTAAAGGTTATAACAGATTATTTCACACGATAAGTAAATTAGGAGCACAGAATGCTCCACATGCATGGATAATGAATTTAGCTTTTTTATTTTAGGATTAAGCATTATTTTTGATTTTTTATTAAATATAAAAAATAAAATATATTTATTTTTTTTTCTTTTTTAATTGGAATTTCTTTCATTTTAATCTCATTTTATAATAATTCACCTATTCCTAAAGAAATTTTGTATAATATATAATAATATGGAAGATAAATAACATCTTATATTTGCATATAGTACATATTTTATTTCAATAATTTTTCTTTTATTAATAGTTTTGATAGACAAATCTAAAATTATTAAGTTGATGAGTTTTTTTAAAGTATTGAATCTTTCAACTTTGGGGATATTTGTTTATAATTCTAAAACTTATTTAGGTCTTTTTGAGAGAATAATCTTATTTTCCTCACTATTTTGGTTAATTATTTTTCTTGAAATCAAAAGAAAAAGAAATTTAGCAAAATAAAAATAACTTTCTTTTCTTTTTTTGAATTAATGTGATAAAATTTAATTCGGTAATTTTTTAACATAGGAGGGATTTATGAAGGAGTTTCAAAATGAACCATTAGTTGATTTCAAAAATGAAGAAGTAAGAAAACTTATGGAAGAAGCAATTAAAAAAACTGAGAGTGAGTTTGGGAAAGAGTATGAAATGATTATTGGGGGCAAAAGAGTAAAATCAGATGAAAAATTTAAATCAATTAATCCCTCAAAAAAAGATGAAGTAATTGGTCTATTCCAAAAAGGTAAAGAAGAACATACAGAAGAAGCATTGAAAACTGCTTGGTACGCCTTTAAAACATGGAAATATGTCAGTGCAGAAAAAAGAGCGGAGTATTTATTTAAAATTGCAGACACTTTAAGAAAAAGAAGATTTGAGTTTAATTCTTATTTGATTTTTGAAGTTGGAAAAAATTGGTTTGAAGCAGATGCTGATACTGCTGAAGCAATTGATTTTTGTGAATATTATGCAAGAGAGGCCCTAAAATATGATAAAGGTCAACCAGTGACACAATGGGATAACGAAAAAGATGAGATGTTTTATATTCCTCTTGGAGCAGGTGCTGTAATTCCACCATGGAACTTTCCACTTGCAATTTTAGTTGGAATGACAACATCAGCAATTGTAACAGGTAATACTGTTGTATTAAAGCCATCAAGTGATGCACCCCTTATTGCAACAAAATTTATGGAAGTATTAGAAGAAGTTGGACTTCCCTCTGGAGTTGTAAATCTTGTAACTGGTCCTGGTTCAACAGTTGGAGATTATCTTGTTAAACACGCAAAAACAAGATTTATCTCATTTACAGGTTCAAAAGAAGTTGGACTTCGTATAGTTGAAGAGGCAGGAAAACATAGAGAAGGACAAATTTGGATAAAAAGAGTTGTTGCTGAAATGGGTGGAAAAAATGGAATTATAGTTGAAGATGATGCAGACATTGATAGTGCGGTTCAGGGATGTCTTCACTCAGCATTCGGATTTCAAGGTCAAAAATGTTCAGCTCTTTCAAGATTATTCTTACATGAAAAAATTTATGATGAATTTTTGGATAAATTTGTCAAAAAAGTAAGTGAGATAAAAATTGGACCAACAAAATACTTTGAAAACTATCTTGGTCCAGTTATAAATGAAGCATCTTTTAATAAAATAATGTCTTATATTGAGATTGGTAAAAAAGAGGGAAAACTTCTTCTTGGTGGTGAACCATTTGAAAATAAAGAAGGATTTTTCATAAAACCAACTTTATTTATAGATGTTGATGTAAAAGGAAGATTAATGAAAGAAGAAATTTTTGGACCTGTTGTCGGAATTGTAAAATATAAGAATCTTGATGAAGCTATTGAAATGTATAATGACACTGAATATGGATTAACTGGTGCGATATATACAAGAGATAAAGAAAAAATAGAAAAAGCAAAGAGAGAGATGCATTGTGGAAATCTTTATATTAATAGAAAATGTACTGGTGCTCTTGTAGGAGTTCATCCATTCGGTGGATTCAATATGTCTGGAACAGACTCAAAGGCAGGAGGTCCAGATTATTTGCTTCTCTTTTTACAAGCAAAATCAATTGGACATTATTTAGGTGAATAATAAACCAAAAAACTTTTTTAAGGAGATTTTATGGAAAAAGTTAATTTAGATGAGGTTCAAAAGTTAGAAGTTGTTAAAGATTTAGTTGATCAATTAATTGATTTAATGTTAAATTATAGGCAAAGTGGTCATCCTGGTGGCTCAAGGTCAAAAGTTCACATGTTTGTCTCAACTCTTCTTTCAAAACACTTAAGATATGATATAAGAGACCCTGCAAAACCATTCAATGACAGAATTATTCTTGCTGCAGGGCACACAATTCCGCTTGTTTATGCAACTCTTGCTGTCTTTAATGAAGCGATGAGATTAAGATATGAAGAGACAAGAGACCCAAGATATCTTCCAAAAAACGAGGAGCAAACTCTTTATCCAAAAGATCTTCTCACTTTTAGAAGAAGAGGTGGTCTTCCTGGACATGCAGAAATGGGGGGAAAAACACTTCTATTGAAATTCAACACAGGTCCTTCTGGTCATGGAATCACAGCATCTGTTGGTGAAGCAATTGCTCTTAAAAAAATGGGTGCAGAAGGTGTTAAGGTAGTTGTTTTTGAGGGAGACGCAGGACTTACTCCAGGTGGAGCACATGAAACAATGAATTCAGCATGGGCTTTGGGACTTGATAATCTATTTTTCTTGATAGATTGGAACAATTTTGGAATAGATGACCATCCTCTTACTGAAACTGTACCAAATACACCTAAAGAGTGGTTTGGATGTCATGGATGGAGAGTTGTTGGAACTCTTAATGGAAATGACTTTCCTTCTGTTCTTGAAACAATCGAAGATTTGTTTGGAAATATTCAAAAGAATGTTCCAAATGTTGCTTATTTTAAAACAAAAAAGGGAAGAGATTACTTGAAATATGATAACAAATCACATGGTGTTCCTCATCCAATGAATTCAGAAATCTTTTGGCAAACAAAGGCACCTTTCCAAGAAAAATATGGAGTTAAATTTGATGGTTTTATGGAACCACCTCCACCAACCTATGAAGAAAGAATGAAGCAGTTTGAAAAAAATATCGAAGTTGTTATTTCTGTTTTAAGAGAAAATAAAGAAGTTTATAGGTTTATTGCTGACAGATTAGTTGAATTGGCAGAAAAAGTCCCAGACCACATTGAAACTTCAAGAATAGATAGAGATAGAAATCCAATTCTTGATGAGACAATTTATGATTTCAAAAATTATCCACCTGAAATTTGGGCAAAACCTGGAGAAAAACAACCAAACAGGGCTGCTTTAAGAAAATGGGGCGCATGGATAAATGCTTATACATATAAAAAATATGGAAGACCTCTATTTATAGCAATGTCTGCTGATTTAACAGAATCTACAAATATTGATGGTTTTGGACTTACATTTGGAGATTTCCCAGGTCTTGGTTGGTATGATAAAGAAAAAAATATTGACGGTGTTCTTCTTCCTCAAGAAATCACAGAGTTTGTAAATTCTGGAATATGTGTTGGGATTGAAACAGTAAATATAGCAAAAGATCCATACAAAGAGTTTGTTGGTTATTACTCTGCATGTTCAACTTATGGTTCATTTGCTTATTTAAAATATGGAATGATGAGACTTTTCTCACAACTCGCACAAGATTGTCCAATAAAAGTTGGAAAAGTGCTTTGGGTTGCAGGACACTCTGGACCTGAGACAGCGGATGACTCAAGAACTCATTTTGGAATTTTTGCAACAGGAGTAACAAAACTATTTCCAAAAGGACAAGTTATAAGTTTATATCCTTGGGAATATAATGAAGTTCCAGTATTATTGGGAAGAGCCCTTAAAGAGGATGTTCCAATAATTGTTTTACATCTCACAAGACCACCAATTGAAATTCCAGACAGAGAAAAGTTAGGAATTCCAAGTCATTTTGAAGCAGCACATGGTGCATATATTTTAAGAGATTATGAACCGAATAAAGAAAAAATGGGAACAGTTATTGTTCAAGGAACAAGTCCAGTTAATGAAATTGTAAAAATTCTTCCAAAATTCAAAGAAGAAGGAATTAATGTAAAAATAGTTGTTGCAAGTTCTTATGAATTGTTTATGTTAGAGAGTGAAGAATACAGAAATAAGGTTTTACCAAAAGAGGATTGGGCAAACTCAATGGTTATCACAAATGAATGCTTAAGAAATATGAGTGATTGGCTCTTCTCAAAGGTAAATGAGGAATATTCAATGTCATCTGATTGGGATAACAGATGGAGAACTGGTGGTACAGTTGAAGATGTTCTTGAAGAGGCACATCTCACAAAAGAACACATCTTCGAAGGCATCAAAAAATTCGCCATGGACAAGGAAAAAAGACTAAAGAAAATCAAAGATTTCTTTAACATTTAATATAACAGTTTAAAATTAACAGACTAATAAGAGGGAGAAAATCTCTCCCTCTTATTTTTTAAATAATTCTCTATTTTAAAATTAAACTCTTTTAAATCTAATATTATTTCTAAAATTCATCCATTGAAAAATATTTATTGACTTCATGCGCATGAGCAATAGCGTTCCTTAGCTTTTCAATATTATCTAATTTATCTTCTAATAATCTTTTTGAACCAATTTGAAATATTGTTTTAAATATATCATAATTTTTTAGAATTTTATCCATTTTGTCGCATAATTGAGCACAGTCTATTTTAAAAGGTTCTATATTATTTTTTCTTTGATTATCATATAAACTAATTAAATTTTCTAGTCTATTATTGTTTAAAAAATCTAACCATGAATCATTAGGATAAGTCTCTTCTATTAAAATCTCTAAGTAAATTTCAAATAAATTTATTAAACCAAAAGATAATATTCTAATTGCTTGTTTGTTTAAGTCTGTTTTAGTTACAATAAATTTTACTTCGTTTTCCTCAATCACAAATAAAAACTTTTTATCCTTTAGTAATTCAATAACTTCAATTAATGAGGTAGAATCAGAAATTACATCATCAACTTTAAAATCTCTTTTATACTCAATACATTTACCTGTATTTAATTCATCTCTTATAATATAAACACAAATTGGTTTTGAAATATCTTCTGAGATTCATGTAAAATCGAAATTCCTTTTAATCATTTCATTTTTGACATCATATGCTTCATTATGATAACATAAAGCGTAAATTTTTTCATATATTGATTTTACAGTAACATCATATTTAAAATTTAACAGTAACATCGTATTTAAATATTGACATAAGTTCATTTAAATAATATTTATTGTTCATAATTTTTATATATATTTGTTTAATTAATTTATTTATTCTTAATTGCTCTCCAAACTCGTTCTGGAGTGAAGGGGAGGTGGTTTAATTTTATGCCTGTGGCGTCTAAAAAGGCGTTTCTTATTGCTGGGGCAGGTCCATTTATGTTAATCTCAGCAACAGATTTCAATCCAAATGGTCCTGTTGGTTCATAGGTTTCAACAAATTTAAAAATTATTTCAGGAATATCAAGAGAGGTTAAAACTTTATAATCTAAAAAGTTAGCATTTAATGGAACTCCTCTATTTGAATATATAAGCTCTTCTGTTAAAGCAAAACCTAAACCTTGAACAATTGAACCAATTGCTTGACCTTTTGCAAGATTTGGATGAATAACTGTTCCAATATCATTAACTGCAACATATTTTATTGGAATAATTTTTCCTGTTTCAAGGTCAACATCAATTAAAACAAAATGTGCTGCAAAAGGAGGAGGTGATTTTGGAGATATAAAAGATGCAGTAGCTTCTATTTGTTCTTGTTCAAAGTCATAAAAACTTTTTTCACCAATTTCCTTAAGGGTTATTCTCCTCCCTGTTAATTTTGAAATTACAAAATCATCTTTTATCTCTAAATCTTCAGGGTACTCTTCTAAAATTTTTGAGGCATACTCTAAAATTTTATTCTTAATTAAATTTCCTACCTTTTGAACTGCTCCACCTGAAATATAAGATGTACTTGAAGCATATGCTCCTTTATCAAATGGAGTAAAATCAGTATCAGATGAATAAACTTTTATCTTTTCATATGAAACTCCTAACTCTTCTGCTAAGATTTGAGCTAAAATTGTATCTGAACCAGTCCCAATATCTGTTGCTCCAACAAAAAGATGTAATGTTCCATCATCATTTAGTTTTACTCTTGCACTTGCCATATCTATAAGTGGAATTCCAGAACCTTGCATCATAATTGCCATTCCTACTCCTCTTACAAAACTTCCATTTTTAACTCTTTTTCCTCTCCACTTCTCCCATTCAATTTCTCTTTTTCCTATATCAATGCATTCAGAAAGTCCTGAACTTTCAATATATTGAACAACACCCTCTCTTCCCTCACCTAATTTTTCAAAAACAGGTGAAGTTTCGCCCTCTCTAATGTGATTAATTTTTCTTAATTCCATAGGATCAATACCAATAATTTCTGCAAGGTCATCTATAGCACTCTCTAAAGCAAAATATCCATTCGTTGCTCCATAACCTCTAAAAGCACCAGAAACAGGAAGATTTGTATAAACAGCATCGCCTATAAAAGAAACGCTTCTTGCTTTGTTATAAATTGGAAGGGTTTTACTTCCAGAATTAAACAAAACTGTTGGTCCATGAGTTCCATAACCACCATTATTTAATAAAACTTTAAGTTGAATTGCATTTAATTTTCCAGATTTATCTGCACCTAAACTCACCCAAACTTTTGATGGATGTCTCAACCTTGAAGCAATAAACTCCTCTTTTCTTGTATATTCAATTCTTACAGGTCTTTTTGTTCTCAAAGTCATTAATGCACATACATCTTCTAAAATCATCTCCTGTTTTGCACCAAACCCTCCGCCAATTCTTGGTTTTATTACTCTAATATTTTTCATAGGAAATTCAAGAATTCTTGAAAGAATTCTTCTAATATGAAATGGAACTTGAGTGCTTGTTCTGACAACAAGATTCCCATATTCATCAAAATATGTAATTGTTATATGTGTTTCAATTGGTGTGTGTTGAACTGGTTGAGTTATATAAAACTCTTTTTCAATTTTATAATATGATTCATTGAAATCTTTTTCAAAATCTCCAATATTTAACTCAACATGAGAAATTATGTTTCTTTTTTTATCATAAATTCCCGTTGTCTCCTCTTCATCATGAATAACAACCTCACCTTTCATTGCCTCCTCAGGATTAAGAACATAGGGAAGTTCTTTGTAAATAACCTTTATTTTTGAAATTGCTTCTTCTGCTATCTCAACTGATTCTGCACAAACAGCACATACTCTATCACCAACAAATCTCACTTTTTTATCAAACATAAAATGATCATATGGAGATGGCTCTGGATAACCTTGGCCTGCTGTTGTATGAGGAATTCTTGGAGTATTTTTGTAAGATAAGACAAGTTTTACTCCAGGAATTTTTAGTGCTTCACTCTCATCTATATCAACAATTTCAGCATGCGGATAGGGACTTAACAAAAATTTCCCATGAAGCATATTTGGTAAATAAATATCATCTGTAAAAAGTGGGTTTCCTGCTGCTAAAGGCAAACCATCATATTTTTCAACATTTTTTCCAATTACTCTTTTTTGAGTTTTAATTTCTTCTTTTATGAATCTGCTCATTTATTCTCTCCTTTCAAAATTTTAATAACTCTCTTTGTAGCATCAATCTGTTGAACATAACCAGTGCATCTACATATATGGCTTGAAAGGGTCATTTTAATCTCCTCTTCTGTTGGATTTGGGTTTTTATCAATCAAATTTTTAACTGAAACAATAATTCCTGGGATACAATAACCACACTGAATTGCACCTTCATCAACAAAAATTTTTTGAATTATATCTGGATTATCATAATCTCCAATTCCCTTAACTGTAATAACATCTTTTCCATTTATTTTTCCAGCAAGATAGGAACAAGAAGGAATAGGTTCTCCATCAATAAGAACAGTACAGGCACCACATTCACCACTTTTACAATTATTTCCTTTTACTTCATAATGGTGATATCTTCTTAAAAGTTCAAAAAGAGTTTCTCCTGGTAAAGCATCAAAACTAACTTCCTCTCCATTAAGATAAAATTTAACTATCATAACTCCTCCTTTATTTTTTCTAAATTCCTTTTTGTTAAAACTTTTGAAAGTTCAGTTCTGTATTCTTTAGATGCTCTAAAATCATCAAGAAGAGGAACATCAATTAATTCTTTTGCATAATTTATGTTCTCATCATTTAATTTTTTATCAATTAAAAACTCTTCAACTTTTTTAAGATGAACTGGAAAACTTGGTCTAGCTCCTAATAAAACATTTGCATCTTTTATTAAACCATCTTCAATTTTTAATAGAAAACCTTCATTAATAATAGGAATATCTGCACTTGTTCTTGTGAATCTTATGTATGAAAAGAAATATTTTGAATCAAAATTTGGAAACTCAATATCAATTATTATGAATTTTTCATTTTTCTTTTTATAATCAATAAAATCTTCTAATTTAATGGAAAAATAATCACCATTATAGATTTCTATTTTTGAATTTAGAGTCATAAATATTGTTAAAACATCAGACCATCCATATCCTCTTGCAATTGTTCCACCAACTGTCATAATGTTTCTAAGTATTGGTGTTGCAATTTTTGAAATTGAATTTATAAAAGAACCTCTTAAAAAATTCTTGAGTCCCACAAATCTTTCAATTTTTCCAATTGAAGTTGTTGCTCCTATTTTTATTAATTCATTTTCAATTTTAATATAGTTTAGTGGTAGTTTCTCTAGAAAGATTAGATATTTTATGTCATTCTTTTCTCTCCAAACAATATCAAGTCCACCACCTACTAATTCGCAATTTTGTTCATATTTCTTAAGAAGTTCATATGCATCTTCAACTTTTTCTGGATAAAACCACTCTTTCACATTTTTTAACATTATTTCCTCCTCTCTTCTAAATATTTATTTAATATCCTTTTTTGAGGAATATAAATTCCTATTTTTGTTGTTGAAAGTGCAGCAACTAAATTTGAAAAATAAAGAGATTTTTTGTAAGAGTAATTATTTAAATATGAATATATAAATGCTGCATTAAATATATCTCCTGCTCCAGTTGTATCTATACTTTTTATTTTAAATGATGGCATGAAAATCTCTTCATTTTTTAAAATAATCTTCGAGCCTTTTTCTCCCATTTTCAAAATAAAAATTTTCCCTTCATTTAAAAATCTCTTAAAATTCTCTTTTTTTATTATACTTAATTCACTCTCATTCGTGAAAACAAAGTGAGAAATTTCTAAAATTTTAAAAGAAAAATCTTTGAAATATTTAATATCTTTACCAATTCTATAATTCAAGTCAAAAAAGATTTTTGTTTTATTTTTTATTGAATTTAAAAAAGAAAAGGTTCTTTCATTTAAATTTTTTTCTGTAAGCAAACCTCCTGATATATAAATTAATGAAAAATTTTTTATATCTAATGAAGAAAATTTTTCAAAATCTGTATCAATATAACTTGCATTTTTTAAATTTGCAAAAGATATCCTTTCGCCACTTCTATTTAAAACTATAATAATCATTGCAGTGTTTTTGTCTGAAAAATTTATAAAATCACAATTTACTCTATTTTCTTTTAAAAAGTTAAAAATAGTTTTTCCAAAAGAATCTCTACTCAAAGAAGAGAGATAATATGTTTTTATTCCAAGTTTACTTAAAGCAACTGAAAAATTTACACCTGTTCCTGCAGGAACTATTTTTAACTCTTTAACATGAGAATTTTCATCGCTCTTAAATTGAAAATCATTTTTCTTTATTTTTACTCTTATATCTATACAATTATCACCTAATACAAGAACTGATTTTTCCATTAAATCCTCTATAAGAATTATATGATATAATTTAAACATGAAAAAAATGATATTGATAATAATATCAATACTTATAACTCTTCCTCTTATTTCATGTGCTATTGGTAAAGAAGAACTTGTATCTGTTCCCTCACTTGTTGGTCTTAAATTAAGAGATGCTGAAAAGGTCGCAGAAGAAAAAGGACTCCTTGTTAAAGTTGTTAAATCTGATTTTGCAAAAGATTACCCTATTGATTACATTATTTCTCAAGATCCAGGACCATTTGTTCTTGTTAAAAAAGGAAGAATAATAAATGTTGTTATAAGTAGTGGACCACCAAAAGTTCTTGTTCCAGATTTTATTGGAATGAATTTTAAAGATGCACAGGAGTTAATTTATCAAAATAAATTGCAACTTGGAAATATTGAGGAGGTTTCTGTTCCAAATGTTGAAGTTGGAATTATTTTAGATCAGACACCTTCTCCAAAAACATATGTTGAAGAGGGAACAAAAATAGATTTAAAAATTTCAAAAGGAACATTGTATCAAATACCATCATTAATTGGTTTATCAGTTGAAGAGGCAAAAAGTGTTATAGTAACAAGTGGTTTTAGTGTAGGAAAAATTATTAAAAAATCAAATCCTGTATATCCTTCAGGAGTAATTTGGGACCAAGACCCAGAACCTCTTACATATGGAAGTAAAGATACAATAATTGACCTTTATGTAAATCCATGAAAATTGCACCATCAATTCTTGCTGCAAATTTTAAAAATCTTGAATCTGAGATAAAACTTATAGAAGAGTTTGGCGATATAGTTCACCTTGATATTATGGATGGACATTTTGTTCCTAATATCTCTTTTGGTTTTCCAGTTATCAAAGCTGTAAGAGAATTAACAAATCTTCCACTTGATGCTCATCTTATGATTGAAAATCCTGAAAATTATATTGATAGATTTATAGATTGTGGAGTCAATATGATTTCAATTCACATTGAAAATAATTATCATATAAATAAATTAATTAACAATATAAAAAATAGAGGTGCTCTTGCAGGAGTTGCTATAAATCCTGGAACTTCAATTTTTACTCTTGATTCAATTTTAAGAGATATAGATTTTATTTTAATAATGAGTGTAAATCCCGGCTTTTCTGGTCAAAAATTTATTGAAAGCTCTATTGAAAAAATTAAAAAAGTTGCTAACATAAAAAATGAGATGGGTTTGAAATTTCAAATTGAGGTAGATGGTGGTTTAAATTATGAAATTGCCTTAAAACTAAAAGAAGTAGGTGTTGATATTGCTGTTTTTGGAAATTATTTTTTTAAAATTAAAAAAGAGAATCTTTATATATTAAGGAATTTAATATGAAAAATGAGAGATTGATTATTGACCTGCCAAAAGAATTGGCAGAAGCAATTGAGAAAAAAGCTAAAAGAGAGAAAAAGAAGAAAGAGGATCTTATAAAAGAACTTTTAGCTTTTTATCTTGCACTTGAAGATAGAAAAACAAGAATAAAAAAAGAGATGATTAAAGGATACAAAGAATCTTCAGAAACAAGTTTGTTTTTCTCGAGAGAGTTTTTTGAAATTGAGCAAGAGCTTTTTAGAGATATATTGAAACATATCAAATAATGAAAAAGGAACAGATAAGAAGAGGAGAGATTTATCTTGTGGATCTCTCCTCTTCTACTGGTTCTGAACAAAGTGGATTAAGGCCTGTTTTAATAATTCAAAATGATATTGGAAACAAATATTCACCAACAGTTATTGTTGCTGCGATAACTTCAAAAGAAATTGAAGAAGCTTATCCAATTGTAATAAAAGTAGCTGAAAAAGAGGGAGGATTAGATAAAACAAGTTATATTCTTTTAAATCAAATAAGAACAATTGATAAAAAAAGATTGAGAAAAAAATTGGGGAAACTTAAAAAAGAGACAATGGGAAAAGTTGATATTGCACTCAAAATTTCCTTAGGGTTGATAAAAATATAAATTTATGATAATTAATATTTATATATTAAAATTTTATTTCTCATGATTTATGTATTAGGGAGTATTAATTTTGATTTAACTATCTTTGTTGAAAGGTTTCCAGAAATTGGGGAGACTATTAAAGGTAATATTATTTTAACTGCCTTAGGTGGAAAAGGAGCAAATCAAGCAGTTTCTGTTAAAAAATTGAATGGAGATGTTTTATTTATTGGAAGATTAGGGGATGATTATTTTGGAAAATTTTTAATAAATGAACTTAACTCTTTTAATTTAAAATATGAAATAAAAATTGAAAAAGAAACTAACACAGGCCTTGCAATTATAAATGTTGATAAAAACGGAAGAAACAAAATTGTAATTTTTGAAGGAGCTAATGGAAAAGTTGGAGAAGAAGAGATAAATTTTCTTAAAGAGAATATTAAAGAAAATGATATTTTACTCCTTCAAGGAGAAATACCTTTTGAGACAAATTTAAAAAGTGCAAAAATATCAAAAGAGAGAGGTGTAAAAGTTATTTTTGATCCTGCTCCTGCAAAAAAAGAGTTTTTGGAAATTTTACCATTTGTTGATTATTTAACTCCAAATGAAACAGAACTTAAAATTTTAACAGATAATATAGAAAACTTTAATGAAAAAATAGATTACTTACTTGAAAAGGGGGCAAAGGTTGTTATTGCAAAACTTGGTGAAAGGGGTAGTTTTTATAAAGATATAAATGGTTTGGAATATAACGCTCCTGCATATAAAGTTAAAACAATTGATACAACTGCAGCAGGAGACATTTTCAATGGTGCTTTTGCAGTATCTCTTCAAAGAAATTTTGACATTTTTTATTCTCTAAAATTTTCAAATGCTTCCGCAGCAATTTCTGTTACAAGAAAAGGAGCAAGTGTATCTTGTCCAGAATATGAGGAGGTTATTAAACTTATGGAAGATAACAGATGAGAAAAGTAATAATTGATACAGACGCTGGAATTGATGATGCAATTGCAATAATGATTGCTCTCTCTTATGAAGATGATTTAGAGATAAAAGGAATAACAACTTTAACTGGAAATACATATGTTGATCAAGTTACAAAGAATGTATTAAGAATTTTAGATTATTTTGGAAGAGAAGATATCAAAGTTTATAAAGGTGCAAGTAAATCTCTTGTTCACAATTTTACAAGAGGAGCAAAAATTCATGGAAGTGATGGTCTTGGTGAGATTGATTTAAAATATTCTTCAAGGAAAGAAGAAGAGATTCCTGCACCCCAAGCAATTTATAAAATTGCAAAAGAAGAGGGAAAGATTGATTTAATTGCACTTGGCCCTCTAACAAACATTTCCATTGCATTAAATCTTTATCCAGATCTAAAAAATTATATAAATCAAATCTATTCAATGGGTGGTGCAATCGAAAGGGGAAATGTAACTCGATTTGCAGAATTCAATTTTTATGTTGACCCTGAAGCAGTTCAAAGTGTTATTGAATCTAAAATAAAAATGACAATTGTCCCTTGGGATCCAATTATAAAAAATGTATTCTTGGAAGAAGAATTTAAAAAAGTTGTTGATGCAAATACTCATGGAGGGAGACTCTTTTTCTCTTTGATAAATTATCCTATTTCATATTTTGAAAGTCGACTTGGAATTAGAGGAATGTCTCTTCCAGATCCTATTACAACTTCTTGTTATATTGATGAAGAAGTAATTAAAGAAAAAAGAAAATCAAACCTCCAAATGGAATTAAATTATACAACACTAAGAGGTGCATCTGTTCTTCAAGAAGGAGAAGATTTTGAAATTGTAACTGATTTTTACAAAGATAGATTTTTTAAAATCTTAGAGAAAATTAATTTTTTAAAAGGAGGTGAGAGAGTTTAAAAAAATCATAAATTTATCAAAAAATACTCATATTTAGGAGGTTTGTATGAAAAAATTATTAGCAATTATTTTAGTAAGCATTTTGATTGTAAGTGTAATTTCTCTTTCAGGTTGTAAGAAAAAAGAGGAAAAACCAGTAGAGAAAAAATTAAAAGTAGTTCTATATATCAATGGAACTCTTGGCGATAAGTCATTTTTTGATTCTGCAAATAGAGGTTTAGAAAAAGCAATAAAAGAACTAGGAATTGAAGGGAAAACAATTGAGGGTGGATATGACCCTGCAAGATGGGAACCAGATATCGAACAACTATGCCAAGGTGATTGGGACATAATAATTGCTGGAACTTGGCAACTTCAGGAAATTCTTGAAAAATTAGCACCAAAATATCCAAATAAAAGATTCTTCACCTATGACACTTCTGTAAGATATGAATTGGGGAATCTTCAAAATGTATACTCAATTCTTTATAAACAAAATGAATCCTCATTCTTAGTTGGAGCACTTGCTGCGCTTATAACAAAATCAAATATGCCTCTTGCAAATCCACAAAAAATAATAGGTTTCTTAGGTGGAATGGATATTCCAGTTATAAATGATTTTAAAGTTGGATACATTCAAGGTGCAAAATATATTGATCCTGAAGTTCAAGTTTTAGTATCTTATGCTGGTTCATTCTCAGATCCTGCAAAAGGAAAAGAGTTGGTTTTAGCACAATATAATCAAGGAGCAGATATTGCATTCAATGTTGCAGGTGAAACTGGTCTCGGACTTTTAGATGCCGCAAAAGAGATGAAAAAATATGCAATTGGAGTTGACTCTGACCAATATCTTATGATAAAAGATTCTGACCCAGAAAAAGCATCTTACATTGTTACATCAATGATGAAAAATGTTGATCTATCGATATTTAGAGGAATAAAACTTCATATTGAAGGAAAGTGTCCATATGGTCAGGCAGAAGCACTTGGACTTAAAGAAGGTGGAGTTGGAGTAGCAGATAATGAAAATTATAGAAAACTTGTTTCAGAGGAATTCAGAAATAAAATTAAAGAACTTGAGCAGAAAATAATCAATGGTGAAATTGTTGTAGAGACTGCTTTCGGTAAGTAAATTTTAATATCTAAGGGGGGGCAAAGACCTCCCCTTTTTAATATGGAGGGCAGATGGGTGTAATTCTTTCAGTAAGAAATATAGTTAAAGTTTATCCAAATGGAGTTGTTGCAAATAAGGGTGTTTCACTTGATATTGAAGAAGGAACAATTCATGCAATTGTTGGTGAAAATGGGGCTGGCAAAACAACATTAATGAAAATTATTTTTGGAATAGAAGAACCACAAGAAGGAAAAATTTTTTATAAGGGGAAAGAAATAAAAATAAAAAATCCATATGATGCAATTAAAATTGGTATTGGAATGGTGCACCAACATTTCATGTTAGCACCAGATCTTACAGTTTATGAAAATCTTCTTTTGGGAATTGAACCAAAAAGAGGAATGTTTCTTGATACAAAAAAGGCAATTGAAACAACAAAAAAAGTTTCTGAAGAGTTTGGTCTTCCAGTTCCTTTTGATAAAAAAATAAAGGATCTTCCAATTGGTTTAAGACAAAGAGTTGAAATATTGAAAGCACTGATTAGAAATGCAGAAATCCTAATTTTAGATGAGCCAACCTCAGTTTTAACTCCACAAGAAACAGAAGTTTTATTTAATACATTGAGAAACCTCAAAAAATCTGGAAAAACAATTATTTTTATTTCACATAAATTAAAAGAGGTTCTTGAAATTGCAGACAAAATAACTGTAATGAGAGATGGAAAAATTGTTGCAACAAAAGATGCAAAGGAACTCAATGAACATGAAATTGCATATCTTATGGTTGGAAGAGAGATAAGTTTTGAGAGAATACCTCCATGTGAAAAAGAAGGTGAAGTGATTTTTGAAGCAAAAGATATAACATATGTAAATGAGGAGAACATAAAAGTTTTAAAAGGAGTGTCATTTCAATTAAAATCTTATGAAATTTTGGGACTCGCAGGAATTGAAGGAAATGGACAAACAGAACTTGTGGAAATTTTAACAGGTTTAAGGAGACCAACCTCAGGAAAAATATTTTTAAAAGGAGAAGATATTACAAATTTAATTCCAAGAAAAATAAGAGAAAAAAGAATTTCTCATATTCCAGAAGATAGAATGAAAGATGGAGTTGCAGATAAGGGGACAATTGAGGAAAATGTAATAGTTGATAGATATTATAAAAAATCCTTCTCGGGAAGAGTTTTATTAAAAGAAAAAGAAATAGAGAATCATACAAATGACCTCATTAAAAAATTTAACATTATAACAATATCATCTAAAAATCCTGTTAACTCACTTTCAGGAGGAAATATACAAAAAGTAGTTGTTGCAAGAGAACTTTCATCAGACCCTATTGTTATAATTGCAGATCAACCAACAAGAGGAATTGATGTTGGTTCAGAAGAGTTAGTACATAATTTACTTAAAGAGGCAAGAGATAATGGTGCTGCGATTTTTCTTGTATCAGCAGATTTGGATGAAATACTTAAACTTTCAACAAGAATCTTGGTTATTTACAATGGTGAAATTGTAAAAGAGTTTAAAAATTATGAAGGTTTAACTGGAAGAGATCTTGGACCATATATGCTTGGTTTGAAAAAGGAGTAAACTAAATGGAGAGGTTTATTTTAAAATATTTTAATTTGATTAGAACAATCATTGCTTTTTTAATTGGTGCATTTATCTGTGTCTTGATTATATTTATTTATAGTAAAGATCCTGTAAATGGTTTGAGATATTTCTTTTTAGGTCCTTTCAGTTCGGTAGGAAGATTGGGAAATGTAATTGAAATGGCTTCACCAATTATATTATGTGGTCTTGCAATAGCAATACCATTTCAAGCAGAACAATTTAACATAGGAGCAGAGGGTGCGCTTTTTATTTCAGCAGCAGTTGCTACAGGTTTTGGTGTATCAACTAATTTTCCAAAAATAATTCATATTCCTCTTATGCTTCTTGTCGCAGGAGGAGTTGGTGCATTTTGGGGGTTTATCCCTGGAATTCTTAAAGCAAAATGGAAAGCGAGTGAACTAGTTATAACACTAATGATGAACTATGTTGCACTATATTTAAGTTTATATATAATAAATTTCCATTTTAGGGATAAAAAAGCAGGGTTCCTTGTATCTTATCAATTGCCAAAGACAGCATGGTTTGATCAATTTGTCAAAAACACAAGAATTCATTATGGAGTTCTTCTAACAATTGTTTTTGTTGTTCTTATTTATATTCTTCTTTATAAAACAAAACTTGGTTATGAAATTAGAATGACAGGTTTTAACATAAATTTTGCAAAATATGGAGGAATCAACACATTTAAAATAATTTTATTCACACAGGTAATAGGTGGTTTTATTGCAGGAATTGCAGGAATAAGTGAAGTTATGGGTATTCATAGAAGATTTAACTGGCAAACTACTCCTGGTTATGGATGGGATGGAGTTGTTGTTGCAATTATTGGAAGAAATCATCCTATTTTAATTGCATTTGCATCAATTTTTATCGCATATTTAAGAGTTAGTGGTCAAGTTTTAAATTTACTTACAGATATTCCTGCAGAAATAGTTACTGTTCTTGAATCTATAATAATTCTTCTTATAACTGCTGAAGCATTCTTAACTCAATTGAAATATAAAATAACTGTAAGAGAGGCAGAAAAAAGGGAGGTGAAAATTGAATCCGCTTCTTAAAAGTATTTTAAGTCCATCATTTGGTTTTGCAATTTTAAGAGTTATGACTCCAATTCTTTTTGCTGCAATTGGAGTTGCAATAACAGCCCTATCTGGAGCAATCAACATATCTATGGAAGGAACAATGCTTATTGCAGCATTTTTTGGAGTAATTGTCAGTGCATTTACACAAAATCTTACCCTTGCATTGATTTCTGGAATTCTTGCTGGTATTAGTCTTGCATGTATTCTTGCCTATTTCCATCTGAAACTTAAAGCAAACATAATTCTTGCAGCAATTGCTTTAAATATGTTTTCTTCGGGATTCTCAATTTTTCTTTTATATGTTTTTGCAAAAGATAAAGGAACCTCAAGTTCACTTAAAAGTTTAGTTTTTCCATCAATTCAAATTCCAATTCTAAAAGATATACCAATCATAGGACAAATTTTCAGTGGCCATAATATTCTTACATATTTAGCAATAATTTCAGTTATTGTTTTTTATATAATAATTTTTAAAACACCTCTAGGATTAAGAATAAGAGCAGTTGGTCAAAATCCAGATGCTGCAAGTTCAGTTGGTGTAAATGTTAATAAAATAAGATTTTATGCACTTTTACTCTCTGGAATTTTTGGTGCTCTTGGAGGTCTTTATCTTTCAATGGGATATGTGAGTTGGTTTGCAAGAGATATGACTGCAGGAAGAGGATTTATTGCAATTGCTGCTTCAAACTTAGGAACACATCTTCCACTTGGAGTTTTTCTTGCTTCTCTTCTTTTTGGAATTTTAAACACAATAGCAATTTATCTTGCATCACTTCAAATACCTTCAGAATTCATTCAAATGATTCCTTATATTGCTACAGTCATAACTCTTACAATTTATTCAATTCAAGCATCAAGAAAAAAGAAAAAAATATAAAAAGAAAGGAGATTAAAAAATGAAAAAAGTGCTTCTTGATTGTGATCCAGGTCATGATGATATGATAGCAATTATGCTTGCAGCAACAAGAGAAGAAATTGAACTCATTGGAATAACAACAGTTGCTGGAAATCAGACTGGAGATAAAACTTTTGAAAATGCTTTAAAAACTTTAACACTAATTAATAGAAAAGATATAAAAGTTGCAAGAGGTTTTGATAAACCAATTTTAAGAGAATTAATTACTGCCCCTAAAATTCATGGTGTATCAGGTCTTGATGGAGCAAATCTTCCAAAACCTCGAGTTGAATCCTTAAGAATTCATGCGGTTGATTTTATAGTTGAAAAACTTTTAAAATCAAATGAAAAAATATACCTTGTATCGACAGGACCTTTAACAAACATTGCTATTTCTTTAATAAAAGAGCCAAAAATCAAGGAAAAAATTGAAAAAATTGTTTTGATGGGAGGAGCAATTTTTGATTCGAACATAACTCCAGCGGCAGAGTTTAACATTTATGTAGATCCAGAAGCAGCAAAAATTGTTTTTAACTCAGATGTTCCAATTGTTATGGTTGGACTCGATGTAACAAACAAAGCACTAATTACTTTTGAAGATATTGAAAAAATAGAAAAGATGAATGGAAAAGTTTCAAGTGTTGTTGGTCCACTTTTAAGATTTTTTGCAAATGCAAATAAAGATTTTTTTGGATTCAATGGTGCACCAATTCATGATGCATTAACAATTGCATATCTTGTTGATGAGACTGTTTTAACTTTAAAAGATTACTTTGTTGATATTGAAATTCAGGGAGAATTAACAAGAGGAAGAACTGTTGTTGATACTTATAGAGTTTTAAAGAGAAAACCAAATGCTTCTGTTGCAGTTGATTTAGATTTAATTAAATTTAAAAAAATGATTTTTAATATGATTGATAAGTTAGATAAAAATTAGAAATCAGGAGAGAAAATGTTAATTAAAAATACAACAATTATAAATTTTTCTGACCTTAAAATTGAGAAAAATAAAGATATTTTAATTGAGGGAAATAAAATAAAAAAAATTGGAGAAAATTTAGAAAAAAAAGGTGAAGTTATTGATGGAAAAGATTTTTATACACTTCCAGGACTTGTAAATTGTCACTCCCATGTTTCTATGACTCTTATTAGAGGTTCTGCTGAAGATGTAAATTCAACTGATTGGTTTAATAAGTATATTTGGATTTATGAAAAAAATTTAAAACCTGAATTTGTTTATTTTGGAACTCTTCTTGGTGCAGCAGAAATGCTTCTTTCAGGTGTTACAACTGTATTTGATCACTATTTTTATATGGATCATGCTTATAAAGCATATGAAGAATCAGGAATGAGAGCAGATCTATCATGGGCTCTTTTTGGTGTTGGAGAGAGAGAAGAGGAAAATTTCAAAAAAGCATTGGATTTTATAGAAAAATATAATGGTATATTAGACAGATTAACAATATCTCTAGGTCCACATTCTCCTTATGTTTGTCCAGAAGAATTTTTGAAAAAATTTTCAATGCTCTCACAAGTTTTGAAATTAAAAATTCATATTCATGCTTCAGAAATGGAGTGGCAAGTAGAAAAAAATTTAAAAGAAAAAGGTAAAACTCCAATAAAATACCTTTATGACCTTGGTCTTATCAAAGAAAACACATTAATTGCTCATGCTTATAGAGCAAGAGATGAAGATTTAAAAATAATAAAAAATGAGAGTGCTTTTATTGCTCATGCGGCAAAAACATTTATGAAATTTGGAGACCTTTCTGATATTCTAATTAGAATTTTAAAAGAGAAGGTTAGATGCGGTTTTGCAACAGATGGAGTTGTATCGAATAACTCTCTTTCTATTTTTGAATCAGGAAGAATGGCTGCACTTAATGCAAAAATTTCTAAAGGTGATGCAGAAGTTGCAAAAATAGAAGAACTTATACCGCTTTTTTCATCGGGAGGAACTCTTTTAAATCACCTTAAAGTTGGAGAGATAAAAGAAGGTTTCATAGCAGATTTAATTCTTGTTAACAAAAATTCTCCCTCTTTAAACCCTGAGATAAATATTTTTGCAAATTTACTATATTCTATATCTGACAGAGATATAGACACTGTTATTATTGATGGTAAAGTTGTAGTAAAAAATGGAAAAATTTTAACAATTGATATTCCATATTTAATGAAAGAGATAGATAAAATAAAAGACAAAATGCTTATAAGAAGTGATATACCTATGCAAAAATTTGGAGATTGAACTCTATGGGTGAAGCACATATTAAATGTGAAAAAGAGGATATTTCAGAAAAATTAATTTTAGTTGGAAATCCAGATAGAGCAAAAAGAATAAATAATGAATTTTTAGAAAATGGAAAATTAGTAAATGAATATAGGGCACTTTTGGTTTATACTGGTTTTTACAAAAAAGAGAAAATTACAGTTGCGACTACTGGAATGGGCTCTCCTTCTGCTGCAATTGTTCTTGAAGAGTTGATTAAACTTGGTGGAAAAATTTTCATTAGAGTTGGAAGTGCAGGAGGACTTAATCCAGAAATACAAACTGGAGATATAGTAATAGCAACTTCATCAATTAGAGATGATGGAACTTCTATTAAATATCTGCCTTTGGGCTTCCCAGCAGTTCCAGATTTTGATTTAACTTCACTTATAATCAAAAAGGCAAAGGAGAATTTTGACAGAGTTTTCTATGGAATAGTTTTGTCTTCTGATAGTTTTTATGAAGGTTATGATGATAATTTCATGAAAAAATATGTTGAATCAAAAGTTCAGGCAGTTGAAATGGAAAGTGGAATAGTTTTTATTGTTTCTCAAAGAAGGAAAGTTAAGGCAGGTGCAATTTTTGTTATTGATGGAAATATTACTCTTGGAAAAATGAAAGAAAAAGGTAAAGAAAAAGAGTTTGAACAAGGAGAATATATTGCATCAAAAATTGCACTTGAGACCTTATTAGAAATTAAATAAAAGGAGGATTTAGGTGAAAAAAGTTTTGGAAAGATTTTTAAATTATGTGAAATATGATACTCAATCAAAAGAAGGAAGCGAAACATATCCCTCAACAGAGACACAGAGAATTTTTGCTGAATACCTCAAAAATGAATTGATTTCAATTGGAATGAAAGATGTTGAGGTTGATGAACACTCATATGTTTTTGCAACACTTCCATCTAATATTGATAAAGAAATTCCAGCATTGGGATTTATGGCACATATGGATACTGCACCAAATATGAGTGGAAAAAATGTAAATCCAAGAGTAATTGAAAATTATGATGGAAAAGATATAGTTTTAAATGAAAGAGAGAATATAGTTTTATCACCATCATACTATTCTGAAATTTCAAAATATAAAGGAGATGATATTGTTGTTACAGATGGAACAACTCTTCTTGGTGCAGACGATAAGGGAGGAATTGCAGAAATTGTTACTGCAATGGAATATCTTATAAATCATCCAGAAATAAAACATGGAAAAATAAGAGTTTGTTTTACTCCTGATGAAGAAATTGGAAAAGGAGTTGAATATCTTGAACCAGAAAAATTTGGAGTTAAATTTGCTTTTACAGTTGATGGTGGAGAGGTTGGTGAACTTCAATTTGAGAATTTTAATGCCGCAAAAGCACTAATTGAAATTAATGGAGTTGATATTCATCCAAAAGAAGCAAAAGGAAAAATGAAAAATTCAATGTTAATTGCAAATGAATTAATAAATATGTTGCCGCCACAAGAAAGACCAGAACACACTGAAGGTTATGAAGGATTTTTCCACCTAATTTCTTTTGAAGGAAAAGTTGAGAAAACAAATTTATATTTTATTATAAGAGATTTTTTCAAGGAGAGTTTCCAAAAAAGAAAAGAAATTATGAAAAAAATTGTTGAAATTCTTAATTTTAAATATGGTGATGAAACAGTTAATTTAACACTTGAAGATACATACTATAACATGAGAGAAATTGTCGAACCCCATATGGAACTTATTGAAATTGCAAAAAAATCAATGGAGGAAGTTGGAATTTCTCCAAAGATAATTCCAATTAGAGGTGGAACAGATGGTGCTCGCCTCTCATACAAAGGAATTTCAACTCCAAACATCGGTGTTGGTGGCTTCAATTACCATAGCAGATATGAGTATATACCAGTATCATCTCTTGAAAAAGTAACTGAAATTGTTATAAATATTGTAAAAAATTACACTAAATTTTATTCTAAATAGGGATTTGAAGATTTTTCATTTTGGTGGAGCAGACGGGATTTGAACCCGTGACCTCCTGAGTGCAAATCAGGCGTTCTCCCGCTGAACTACTGCCCCACCTCAAAATCTTAAAATATTATATCATAAAAAATATTTTAAACAAAAATTAACCTTTTGGATAAATAATTGTTACTTTTTTGTATTTCCATCCCATAGAACTTCACAGCCAAGATTTTCAGCAACAAATCTAATAGGAAGCATTGTTCTATTATTTATAATTATTGGTTTAATATTGTGATTATTCTCATCAATCCATTTAAGTTCTCCATTTACTCTTGCTTGAGGATTATCAATCCAAAGTTCAATGGTGCTTCCTTTAAATAAAATTGTAACTTTTCGAATTGTTCAATCCCAAAGCACTTCTCCATTTAACTCTTCAACAATTGCTTTTATTGGAAGTAAAGTTCTTCCCCACTCACTAATAATAACTAGTACAGTTCCACTTCCAAGATCAATTTCTTTATAGATTCCATTTATACTCATCATTAGATTTCCAATCCAGAGAAGTATAGTTATTTCTTCAGTTTTTGGTAGAGGTGGTGGTGTTCTACTATTCTCAAGTGCATAAAGATCTCTTCCTGAACCTACAAAAATTGTATTGTTACTTCCAATTGCAACTGATGAATAATAAATTTTTTTTCCTTAAGATCGAGTTCCCATTTTAAAGTACTATCAAGATTAATTGCATAAAGATAACCACTCTCATCTCCAATATAAATAACTCCATTTCCATCAATTGAAGGCTAAGAATTCAACCAAAGTTTTGTTTTAAAAGTACATTTTGCTGTTCCATCAGGATTAAATGCTACTAAACCTCTATTAATAACTCCAACATAAATTGTTCCATCATGAGAAATTGCAGGTGATGATCTTGTTATAGATGCTCCTGTTTCATATTCCTACTTTTTATTACCATTTTTATCAAGTGCATATAAATATTTACCTCCACCCACATATATTGTTTCATCAAAAGAAATTATTGGTGGAGATTCTGTAAGTCCTCCTGTTTTAAAAGACCATTTTAATGTTCCATCTTGAATAACAGCATAAATTGTCCTAACTCTACCAAAATAAATTACTCTATTCGCATCAACTGTTGGTGAAGAAATAGTTTGAGTGTCTCCAGGTCCTTTATAATACCATTTTTCAGTACCATTTGAATTGATAGCATAAAGTTTAGAATCTCCAGAATTGATATAAATTGTTCCACCATTACCAATAACTGGAGATGCATCAATTTGTTCTCCTGTTGAAAACTTAAATTTTTCTTTTGGAGTTTCAGGACCATTTAAATTTGTTTTTCTTGTGTGATAAATGTCATGCATAAACATTTGCCGAACGTATTCTGGATTTGTTATTGTTTAAACTTGGTTAAAGGAAATTTTATATTAAAACTAGAAAAATAAACAAGTAAATTTCATTATGATAAAATTGAAAATATGGGTAAAGTTGTTATTAAAATTGGGACAAATTGCCTTACACATTCTGAAACAAAAGTTCCAGAACCTGAAGTTCTTGGAAGTTTAGCAAAAGGTGTTTATTATTTAATAAATAAAGGATTTAAACCTGTGGTTGTAACTTCAGGTGCAATAGGTCTTGGCTTAAAATCATTGGGACTTAATCAAAAACCAAAATCAATTTCACTTAAACAAGCATCTGCTGCAATAGGTCAGAGTATTTTGATGAATATATACTCTGAATTTTTCTCGCTTTTTGGGATAAAAATCGCACAAATCCTTTTAACAAGAGAGGATATAATTGATAGAACAAGATATATTAACACAAGAAATACTTTTGATGTTTTACTTGAAAAAGGTATTGTTCCAATTGTAAATGAAAATGATGTTGTCGCTGTAGATGAAATAAAATTTGGAGACAATGACACCCTTTCTGCAATAGTTTCAACAATAATCGATGCAGATATTTTGATAATACTTACAACAACAGATGGAGTTTATGATAAAGACCCAATCGTACATAAAGATGCAAAAAGAATAAAAATTGTAGAGTCTTTTGATGATAAAATTTATTCTTTTATTGAAAAAACAAAAACATCTCTTGGAACAGGAGGAATGGAGACAAAAATAAGTGCAGCAAAAATTGCAACAAGTGTTGGAGTAAAAACTGTAATTGGAAGTGGCTTAAATCCTTTTAAAACAATAAAAGGAGTGATTGAGGGAGAAGATATCGGAACAATATTTATTCCAAAAGAGAAGCACCTTGATTCAAGAAAAAGGTGGATTCTTTATGCACTTAAACCCAAGGGAGAAATCATTATTGATAAAGGGGCAGAAGATGCAATAGAAAATCAAAACAAGAGCTTACTTTTACCTGGAATTGTTGAAGTTAAAGGTGAATTTTTTGAAAAAGACCCGGTTTCAATTTTAAATCCTAAAAATAAAAAAATTGGTCAAGGGCTTATAAATTTTTCATCATTTACACTTAAAAATATGATTAAACAAAAAAATGAACTAAAATTAATTAAAGAGATTATACATAGAGATAATTTAGCAATAATTAAAGATTAAGGAGGTTTTTATGGAAGTAAATGAACTAAAACTAAAAAAGAAAAATGTTTGGGAGGAGTACAAAGAAGAGGAAATTGAAAAAGTTTCAAAAGATTACATTAAATTTATTTCTGAAGCAAAAACAGAAAGAGAAGCAGTGAATTTTGTCGAAAAGGTTTTAATAGAGAATGGATTTAAAAATATTGATGAAGACAAAACTCATGATAAACTTTATAAAAAAATAAAAAATAAATCAATTTTAATTTTAAGAAAGGGAGAAAAAGATTTAAGCGAAGGTTTCAATCTTGTAACTGCACATATTGATTCACCAAGAATAGATTTAAAACAAAATCCCCTTTATGAAGACACATCTTTAGCGCTTTTTGAAACTCACTACTATGGAGGAATCAAAAAATACCAATGGGTTTCAATTCCTCTTGTTTTAAAAGGAGTTGTAATTAAAAAGAGTGGCGAAGTTTTAACTATTGATTCAGAAAAAGAAGGATTCATTTTTTCAATAACAGACCTTCTTCCACATCTTGCAAGAAAACAATATGAGAAGAAAATTGGAGAAGCAATTGAAGGTGAAAATTTAAATGTTCTTATTGGTTCAAAACCACTTAAAGATGAGAAAGAAGAAAAAGTAAAGGCAAACATTTTGAAATTTTTAAATGATAAATATGGATTAAGTGAGGAAGATTTTATTTCAAGTGAATTAACTCTTATTCCTTATGGAGAGGCAAAAGAGATTGGTTTTGATAAAAGTATGATTTTAGGATATGGTCATGATGATAGATCTTGCGCTTTTTCAAGTTTTTATGCAATTTTAAATTCTGAAAAACCAAAAAGGTGGACTATTGTATTTTTGATTGACAAGGAAGAGATTGGATCTGAAGGAAACACATCTGCACAATCAATTCTTTTTGATGAGATTTTATTAAATTTTGTTGATGATTATAAAGATTTAATAAAAATTTATTCAAAATCAAGTGTCTTATCTGGTGATGTAAATGCTGCTTTTGACCCAAATTATAAAGAAGTTTTTGAACCAAAAAATTCAGCATATCTTAATAATGGAGTTGTTATGACAAAATTTACAGGAAGAGGCGGAAAATATGATTCAAATGATGCAAGTGCCGAATATGTTGGAAAAATAAGGAATCTACTAAATGAAAATGGTGTTGTTTGGCAAGTTGCAGAATTAGGAAGAGTTGATGAAGGTGGAGGAGGAACAGTTGCTCTGTTTTTTGCAAGAAAAGGAATGGATGTAATTGATATGGGTCCCCCTGTTTTATCAATGCATGCTCCATATGAAATCATTTCAAAAGGTGATCTCTTTGCAACATATCATTCATATAAAGTTTTTATTGAGAAATTTGAATAAATGGAAATTGGAATAATAGGTATACCAAATTCTGGAAAATCAACTCTTTTTAAAGCATTAACTGGAAATGATATTGTTATAAATCTTTTTCCATTTTCAACAGTTGATCCAAATTTTGGCGTTGTCCATATTCCAGATGAGAGATTAGAACTTCTTTCAAAATTCATAAAACCTGAAAAAATAATTCCAACTTCAATAAAATTTATTGATCTCGCAGGACTTGTTAAAAATGCACATAAAGGAGAGGGACTTGGAAACAAGTTCCTCTCCGAAACTAGAAGAGCAGATGGGCTTTTAGAAGTTGTGAGATGCTTTGAAGAGAAAAATGTACCTCATGTTGAAGGAAGTATAGACCCAATTAGAGATATAGAAATAATTCACTTAGAAATTGCTCTTTCTGATTTTGAAATTGTTGAAAAAAACTTTGAAAAAATTGACCATGCTTATAGATCTGGAAATAAAGATTTAAAACTCGAATATGAGGCACTATCTTTTGCAAAAGAAACATTAAAAAAAGGCACATGGCTAAATGAAGTAAATTATCCACATGAATTTAATGAAATTTACAAAAAATATAATCTTTTAACAATTAAACCATTAATTATAATAGGAAATGTTGGTGATGAAGACATTTTCAACGGAGAAAGTGAATATTTTAAAAATTTGAAAAAATTTTGTGAAGAAAAAAAATATAAACTTTTAAAAGTTCCTCTTAAAATTGAACTTGAACTTTCTGAAATGGAACAAAGTGAGAGAGAGGCACTTTTAAATGAATTAAATTTAAAAGAGAGCGTACTTGATACAATAATTAAGGAATCTTACAAAATTTTAGATTTAATAACATTTTTTACATATGCAAACAACATTGTTCAAGCATGGTCTATTAAAAAAGGTACAAATGCAAAAGAGGCAGCAGGAAAAATTCATACAGATTTTGAAAAAGGATTTGTAAAAGCAGAGGTTTTTAATATAGAAGATCTTAAAAAAGTAAATTCAATTTATGAACTAAGAGATAAAGGTTTAATTAAAATTGAAGGAAAAGAATATCTTGTAAAAGATGGTGATGTAATTTATTTTAAGATAAATATTTAAAATTACTTTTTACAAGTTTTACATACACCATAAATTTCAATTATATAATGAAGTGGTTCAAAATTCTTTTCATTTATACCAAGAATTTCAAAAATTTTATTAGCATCTGGTGCATTAAATTCTGTTATTTTACCACAATTTGTGCAAATAAAGTGAATATGAGGTTTGGTGAAAATTTCATAGTTCATGTGTCTTTTATGAAATGAAGTTTTCCTCACAAGGCCCTTATTTTCAAGAATAGAAAGTGTTCTATATATACTTGTTAAACTGACTCCTTTTGACTTTAAAGATTTATAAATATCCATTGCTGAAAGATGTTTTCCTTTGTTTTTAACTAAAAATTTAAAAATCTCTTTTCTTTCTTTTGTCGTTCTGAAACCAAAATTAGAAAAAACTTTATCTATCAATTAATTTACTCCTTTCATAAGATTGACATAAAATAGATATATTATATTATAAACAATTTTCTGTCTAATTTCTTCCCTTGTTCCACTCAAAAGGTATCTTTTTGATATTTTATCATCCTCAAATAAAATTGTGACATAAATTAATCCTTTGTCTTTTCCTTCTTGTAAGACTGGACCAAAATTACCAGTAACTCCAATTGAGTAATTAGTCTTCAAAATTTCTTTTGCTTTTTTTGCCATCTCAAGGGATGTTTCTTTACTTACTGCACCAAATTTTTCAATAATATCACTATCAACTTTTAAAACTTTCTCTTTTATTTCATTTGTATAAACAACAATGGACCCCTTAAATATTTTTGAAGAGTTTGGTAAATAATTGAAAAGATATGAGAGGTATCCTCCAGTGCAAGATTCAGAAATTCCTAAAGTTTTTTTATCCTCAATCATTTTATCTCTTATTTTAATAAGATAATTTATAAGATTCTTATTTCTCAAAGTATAATTTGGAAATTGATGCACATAGTTTTGCATTATTAATTAAAAGTGATTTATTTGCCTTTATTGTTTTCCCTTGAGATTTTTTATGTAATTCAGAAAGAATAAAAGGAGTTACATTTTTACCTTCAATTTTTTTCTTTTTAAGATCATCTAAAATACTGTTAAGCATTTCTTCAAACTCTTTTCTATCTATCTCATCATCTTGTGGAATTGGATTTACAATTAAAAGGGACGAGTTATAAAATCGATCCCAAAAATCAATATAGTTTATCAAATCTTCTATTTTATAAAAATAATTGTAAAGAGGTATGTCTGTTTCTTTATAATAAAAACCTGGGAGTTTATCTGTATTAAAACCTACAACTGGAACTCCGAGTGTTTCAAGAAACTCCCAACTTCTTTTAATATCAAGAATAGATTTAAAGCCAGAAGTTATAACAATTGATTTGAATTTTGATAGAGCAAATAAATCTGCTGAGATATCAAAATATTCTTCAAATCCAATATGAACACCACCAAGACCACCGGAAGCAAGAAACTTTAAACCAAAGTGATCCATAACATAAAGCATTCCAGAAATCGTAAGTGCTCCACTTTTCATAGTTGAGAGAAGATAAGGAACATCTCTCATGTTTGCTTTAAGTATATCTTTACTTTTTGCAAAATATTCTATATCTTCTTCTTTAAGTCCAACAAGAATTTTTCCTTCTTTTATTCCAATTGTTAATGGTGCAACTCCTTTCTTCCTTATAATCTCCTCTAATTTTTTTGCAACTTTCAGGTTATCTGGATATGGAAAACCAAAAGAAATTAAAGTTGTTTCTAGACATGTATGAGGATAAAAACTCCCTTTAAATTCATCTGAGAAAATTATAGAATCTTTACAACTTTTCGCCTTTTTCATAAGGAACTCCATCTGCAGCAGGTGGAGTTGCTCTACCAACAAAACCTGCAAGAATCAAAATTGTTAATATATATGGAAATGCTAAAAAGAATCCTCTTGGAATTATTTTTAAAATTTGAGGTGCTTGAGTTTGAATATAAATTTGAATAACATTTGCAAGAGTAAAAAAAAGTGCAGCAAGAAATGTTCCGAGTGGTTTCCATTTTCCAAAAATCATAGCAGCAAGAGCAATAAACCCTAATCCTGCTGGCATATGGTTATCAAAAAGATCAAGTTGACCAATTGACATTGCTGCTCCTGCAAGTGCAGCAAAAAATCCAGACATTATAACAGCAAAATATCTTATTCCATAAACATTAACTCCAAGTGTGTCTGCTGCTTTTGGATGTTCACCAACTGCTCTATGTCTTAATCCCCAATGAGTGTGATACAGATAAAAATGAACGACAAAAGGAAGAATAACTGCAAGCCAAACAAAAATATTCATTGTTTTAAATAAATCTCCTAATATAGGAATTTTTGTTAATGTAGGAAATAGTGGTTTTCCCATAAATGATGCAACAGATGGAGAGTGTCCTGTTGTATTGAAATATCTTTCAAGGAAAAATGTCATACCTCCAAGTGAAAAAACATTTATGGCAACAGCAGATACAATTTGGTTTCCCTTTAAAGAAATTGATATATATCCATGAAGTAAACCTGCTAAAACTCCAACAAAAATTGCAAATAAAATTCCTATCCAAGGATTACCAGCAAGAGGATTCCTTGCACCAGTTATTGGATCAAAAACTCTCGATGATATATAAGAACCAAAAACAGCAAAAAATCCACCAAATCTCATTATTCCTTCAAGAGCAATATTGACAACCCCGGCATTTTCACACATAACTCCACCAAGTCCTGCGAGAATAATTGGAGTTCCAAAAACAAGCATTGAAGATATAAATGATATTATAGTTTTAAGAAACTCCACTGACTGCCTCCTTCCCTTTATATACTCTCTTTTCGCCAATCTTAAATAGAAGATACTTTATTCCAACCTGGCCTGCAACAAATATAGTTGCAACACCTTGGATTATATCTGCAAAACTTTTATGAATTCCAATGAGTTGCATTCCTGTCGCACCACCTCTAACAAGACCAAAGAAAAGTGACGCAATAAAAGTACCAATTGGAGTTGTATTACCAACAAGAGCCGTTGTTATTCCATCAAATCCATAACCTGGTCTAAATACACCTGGATATCTTCCTTCAGTTCCAAGAATCATACATGCGCCACTTATTCCTGATAAAGCACCTGCTATGAACATTGAAATTATCATTGTTCTACTAATATTTATTCCTGCATAGCGAGCTGCTTCAACATTTAGTCCTGTTGCTTGAATTTCATAACCAAGAACAGTTTTATTAATTAAAATGTATATCAATATAACAGCAATTATTGCGATAAATATCGTTGCATTTAATCTTGTTCCAGTAAAAAGTGGTTTTAATCTTGAATTATCTGTTATATATGGTGTCCCTGCGAGAACTGCCCTTGGATTGTATCTTAAAATGTTGAATGGCCCAACAACTATCCAATTTTCAACAATGTGAATTGCAATCCAGTTTAACATTATGGTTGTAATAACCTCATGAACTCCTCTTTTAACTTTTAAAAATGCCGCAAATGCTCCATAAAGTCCTGAGACAACTCCAACTATTAAAAGTATTAAGGGAATACCAATAAATGGTGGAAGATTAAATTTAAAACCAAAGTATGCAGCAGTTATTGCTCCAATTATAAATTGACCCTCTGCTCCTATATTAAAAAGTCCTGCTTTGAAAGCAACTGTTATCGAAAGACCTGTTAAAGTTAAAATTGCTCCTTTAAGAATTCCTTCTCCTGCAACTCTTAAAGATATAAATTCTTGAAAATTTTTTCCAAGAGCACCTTTAAATAAAACCTCATATGCAAGAAGAGGGTTCTTTCCAGTGAGTTTTATCATTATTCCAGCAATAATAAATGAAATTATAACTGAAATTATTGGTACTAGAAATGATGAGAGATCTTCTTTTTTTGCATTCCACCAATTTATAAATTTATCAATACTTGTTAACTTTAAATTATTCATCCCTTCACCTCTTTCTTATCATATCTTTTAAGTCCAAGCATGAGAAGTCCTAGCTCTTCTTCTGTTGCTTCTTTTGAACTCATCTCACCAACAATTTCACCATTGTATAAAACTGCTATTCTATCTGATAAACTCATAATTTCCTCAAGTTCAAGAGAAATAAGAAGTATTGCTTTTCCTGAATCTCTCTGCTCAACCAACTTTTTATGAACAAACTCTGTTGCACCAACATCAAGACCTCTTGTTGGCTGTGATGCAATTAATATATCAGGCTCATAAGAGACCTCTCTTGCGACAACAACCTTTTGTTGATTTCCACCTGAAAGAGCATCTACCTTAAGATACGGATTTCTTGGTCTGATATCATACTCTTCAACCTTGTTGTTTCCAAATACTTTTATATAACCACTATTTAAAAATCTTCCTTTTGTAAATAATTTTTCTCTTTGTCTTCCTAAAAATAGGTTATAAGATACTGTAAAAGGTAAAACAAGACCCCTTGCTCTTCTATCCTCTGGAATATGTGCCATTCCCATATTTCTTAATGCTTTTGCATCAGTTGATAAAATATCTTTACCTTTGACAATTATTTTTCCACTTTCAATGGGTCTTAAACCTGTTAATGCCTCAACTAATTCTTTTTGTCCATTTCCTTCAACACCAGCTATTCCTAAAATTTCATATCTTTTTAATTTAAAAGAAACACCTTTTATTGCTGGTATCCCTCTATCGCTTAAAACAACAAGATCTTGAATTTCAAGAACCACTTCACCAGGCTCTATTTCTTTTTTTGGTATTTCAAGAACAACATCTCTTCCAACCATAAGACGCGCTAATTCTCTCTCATTTGTCTCTTCTTTATTTTTGATTCCCATAACTTTTCCATTTTTTAAAACACAAATTCTATCTGCAATTTCTAAAACTTCTTTTAATTTATGTGAAATAAAAATAATTGTCTTTCCTGCTTTTTTAAGTTCTTTAATTGTTATAAAAAGCTCTTTTGTCTCCTGAGGTGTTAAAACTGCTGTTGGCTCATCAAGAATTAAAATTTCTGCACCTCTAAATAAAACTTTTAAAATTTCGACTCTCTGCTGAATTCCAACTGGTAAATTTTGGATTTTTTCTAGAGGATCAACTTTAAGACCATATTTTTCAGAAAGTTTTTTTACTTCTTCTATTGCTTTTTTTCTATCAAAAACAAATCCACTTTTTATAAACTCATTTCCTAAAACTATATTTTCATAAACTGTAAAAACCGGGACAAGCATAAAATGTTGATGAACCATTCCAACACCCAGTTCGATTGCTTTTCTTGGGGAATTATGTATAACTTTCTTACCATTTATATAAATTTCGCCTTTATCAGGTATATATAGTCCATAAATTATATTCATTAAAGTTGTTTTTCCCGCTCCATTTTCACCAACTATCGCAAAAATCTCCCCCTTCTTTATTTGTAAATTTATACTATCATTTGCAACAACACCAGGGAAAATCTTTGTAATATTTTTTAACTCAATTGCGTAATCCAAAATCTCCTCCAATTATATTAAAAAAGGGGTGAGGCTTAAACAAACCTCACCCCTTATAATTCATCTAAACCTAATTATGGGACCTGAGGAGGAACGAATTTTTCAAATGCCTCTCTTGAATCTGGAACTGTAAATGTGCCATCAGCAATCATCTTCTTGAGTTTTTCAACTTTATTTAGAACATCTGCTGGAATCATATTCTTTGTATATTTCATTGGTGATAATCCAACTCCACCCTCTTTTACACCAAGTTCTACAATTCCTGACTTGAATGTATTCTCAACAACTGATTTAATTGAAAGCCAAACAGCATAGTCAACATGCTTAATCATTGATGTTAAAACATTTCCTGGTGCCATGTAATCTTGGTCAGAGTCAACACCGACTGCAAAGAATCCAGCACCTCTTGTTTGTGCCTCTTTAATTACACCAATTCCGCAAGCGCCTGATGCATGATAAACTATATCTGCACCAGCATCAAATTGTTGTTTTGCAATTTTTTGTCCATCATCTGCACTTGTGAAATTTCCAGTGTATCCAATTAAAACCTCGCACTTTGGATTAACTGTTTTTATTCCTGCTCTGTATCCTGCTTCAAATTTATGAATAATAAAGAGGTCCATTCCACCAACAAATCCAACTTTGTTATTCTTTGTCATCTGTCCAACAAGAGCACCAACAAGGAATGAACCTTCGTGCTCTTTAAATGTATAGCAAACAACATTTGGTGGTGCAGGATCAATAACACCATCAATTAACATAAAGTATGTATTTGGATATTGAAGTGCAACCTCTTTTATAGCATCTGTTAACATAAATCCAACACCAATAACAAGTTTACATCCCTCATCTGCTAATTTCTTTAGATTTGGAACATAGTCTTCATTTGCTTTTGATTCAAGAACAAGTGGCTCAACATCAAATTTTTTGATTCCTCTATCAATGAGATCTGGAGCCTCATCTTGAATGCTCTTTTTATATTCATCATCTGTTAGTGGTTGATAACCAACTCCTGCAACCATCTTAAGACCTGCACCCCATGCTTCTAATCCTCTTAATGCAGAATCATTAAATGATTTGTCTCCTCTACCACCAACGTCGGTGACAAGACCAATTTTAATTTTTTCTACTTTCTTTTCTTGTTTTTTACAACCTGCAAAAATTGCTGTAACTAAAATTAGAACCAATAAAATTGTTAATGCTTTCTTCATTTATGCCCTCCTTCTTTTTGAAAAATTTTGAAAACTTTTATATTATTAATCACCTCCTTTCCATTTTAAAAATTATACCACACTTTCAGAGTGACAGATAATATTTGCAATTTTCATAATATGGTCTCCGATTCTTTCAAGATTTGATATTGTATCAAGGTAAATAACTCCTGCTTCATTGAGGCAAATTCCCTGTTTTAATCTCTCTATATGATTATCTCTCATACAGTCCTCTAATTTATCTATTTCGATTTCATTTTGTTTAACATCATCATAAAAAACAAAATTATTACCGAAAAGTTCTTCTTTAACAATAAGAAAATTTTTATAAACAAGTTTAAACATCTCTTCTAACTCTTTCATAGCATATTGAGAATATGGAATTTTTTCCTCTAATCTATTCAACTCAATTTGTGCAGTATTATCAATAATGTCTCCAATTCTTTCAAATTGAGAAGAAATAATAAGTAATCTTGGAATTTCTCTTGCCTCTTTTTCTGGAAGAGAAAGTGAAGAAATTTTTGGTACATATCTTGAAATCTCTCTGTTGACAAAATTTATTGTCTCTTCTCTTGAAACAATATCTTGAACTACACTTTTATTTTTATTAAATATAAGTTCTTTTAAACATAAAAAATTATTATTAACAATATCTGCAAGTCTTTTTATCTCATTTATAATAGCATCATAAGCAATTATTGGAGATTTTAATATTGAGGGATTTAAAAATTTCACTCCAGTTTCAATAAATTTTTCTTCTCCTGGTAATAATTTTGTTATTAAAGAAACATATTTAGATGTGAATGGCAAGAAAATCAAAGTGTTAATTATATTAAAAAATGTATGAGAGTTTGCAATTTGTTTTACTGGATCTGAAGTTATAGAAGAGACAAATGATATGTATGGTCTTATTATTATTAAAAATATAAGGGTTCCAATAACATTAAAAAGAAGGTGTGAAAGTGCTGCTCTTTTTGCGGAGAGTTTTGTTCCAATACTTGCAATTAGTGCAGTTATAGTTGTTCCAATATTTGCTCCAAGAATTAATGGAAATGCAGAATTTATATCAACAAGACCTTCCATCCCAAGTGCTTCAACAATACCAACTGTAACACTACTACTCTGTTGAATTGCTGTAAAAATGGTTCCTGCCAAAACTCCTAAAATTGGAACTTTACCAAACTCCATAAAGATATCTACAACTTTTTGTGATGCTCTTAGAGGACTTACAGAAGCTGCCATAATCTCTATTGCAATAAATATCAAACCAAAACCCATTATGAATTCACCAAAATATTTAACTTTTTTTCTAAACGGTAAAAAGAACAAAAGAAAACCAACTGTGAAAAATAGAAAACCATACTTTGTTATTTTTAATGCAATAATCTGTGCTGTTATAGTTGTTCCAATATTTGCACCAAAAATTATTCCAACTGCTTGATAAAGGGTTAATATTCCACTATTAACTAAACTAACAACAATTACTGTTGTTGCAGAACTTGATTGAATTATTGAAGTGACAACAAAACCGAGTAAAACCCCAATAACTGGATTTGATGTAGCTTTCTCTAAAATTCTTTTTAAATTTTGTGCTAATGCCTTTTGAATACCATTTGATGTGATGTGAATGCCATAAATAAAAAGCGCAATGCCTCCAATTAAAGGGAAAATAATTTTTGTTAACACATTAAGAACTCCTCAAAGATAATTTTATACCCTCCTCCACTCTTTCAATTAAGTGAAATTTCAAACTGTTTTTAATTCCCTTTGGAATTTTTTTGAGGTCATTTTCATTCTCTTTTGGTATTATGACCTCTTTAATTCCTGCTCTGTGTGCAGCAAGAACTTTAATTTTAAGACCACCAATTGGTAAAACTTTACCTGTTAAAGTAATTTCTCCTGTCATTGCAACTTCTTTTTTAACTGGAATTTCTTTTATAGTTGAAATCATTGCTGTAATCATTGCAATTCCTGCTGATGGTCCATCTTTTGGAACTGCACCCTCTGGAACATGAACATGAAAATCGTACTTTTTGTGAAAATCTTTATCTTCAATTCCAAGAAGTTCTGCATGTGATCTAATGTAAGAAAATGCTGCTTGAGCAGATTCTTTCATAACATCTCCAAGTTGACCTGTTAAAATGAGTTTTCCATCTCCTTTCATCTTAACAACTTCAATTTTTGTGATGTCGCCTCCAAATGGAGTCCATGAAAGACCTGTTGCAACTCCGATCTCGTCTCTATCCTCTTTTATTCCAAATCTATAGAGTGAATATTCTAAATATTTGAATAAATTTTTTGCTGAAACTGTAATTTTTTTAAAGTTTTCACCCTTTTCGAGTTTCTCTTTTGCAACCTTTCTTAAAATTTTTGAAATCTGTCTTTCAAGTTCTCTTAAACCAGATTCTCTAGTATATTCTCTGATTATTTTTAGATATGCTTCATCTGTTATTTTTACATCTTCTTCAGTTAAACCATTAAAATTGAGTTGTTTTGGAAATAAATAATTTTTTGCAATGTGGAGTTTTTCATCTTCTGTGTATCCAGGGAGATAAATTATCTCCATTCTATCAAGAAGTGGAGGTGGGATTGTATGTGTAACATTACCAGTTGTTATAAACAAAACATCTGATAGGTCAAATGGTATTTCAATATAGTGATCTGAAAAGTGAGAATTTTGATCTGGGTCAAGTGCTTCAAGAAGAGCAGCAGAAGGATCTCCTCTAAAATCAACCCCGACTTTATCAATTTCATCTAAAAGAAAAACTGGATTTTTTGTTCCTGCTTCTTTTATCCCCTGAATTATTCTTCCAGGAAGTGCACCAACATAGGTTCTTCTATGACCTCTTATCTCTGCTTCATCTCTTATTCCACCAAGAGATACATGAACAAATTTCCTTCCAAGTGCTCTTGCTATAGATCTTCCAAGAGAAGTTTTACCAACTCCTGGTGGTCCAATAAAACAAAGAATTGGTGATTTCGGTTTCTTAGTTAATCTTCTTACTGCAAGATATTCAAGTATTCTTTCTTTAACATCTTCAAGTCCATAGTGATCTTCATCTAAAATTTTTTGTGCTTTTTTAATTTCAATCTCATCTTTTGTTGATTTATCCCATGGAAGGTCGAGAAGCCAATCAAGATATGTTCTTATAACTGCTGCTTCCATTGCCATAGGGGGCATTTTTGATAATCTTTTTAACTCTTCATTGAATTTTTCTAAAACATATTCTGGAAGTTTTCTATTCTTAAGTTTATTTCTATATTCTTCTACTTCTTCTGAAATCTCTTCTGATTCTCCTAATTCTCTTTTTATTGCTTTAAGTTGTTCTCTTAAAAAGTATTCTCTTTGTGTTTTATCAACTTGTGATTTTACTTTTTCCTCAATCTCATTTGTTATTTTAAGAAGTTCAACCTCTTTTGAAAGAAGTTTTATTAAAATTTCAAACCTCTCTTCTATGTTTAAGGTTTCTAAAATTTTCTGCTTATCTTGAATTGGTACAATTATATTTGATGCAACAATATCTAAAAATCTTATTGGGTCTCCAATGTCTTGAACAGCAGTTAAAGAATCGATTGGAATCTTTTTTGATAATCTTACATAATCAGCATAAAGATCAAGTGTAACCCTTGTTAATGCTTCAATTTTTGGTGTTATCTCAACTTTCTCGTCAATTTCAATAACTTCTGCTTCAAAATATGATTCAACTTTTGTGTAATTTTCTATTTTAACTCTTTTAATTGCTTCAACTATAACTCTTTCTGTTCCATCAGGAAGTTTAACATTTTGAAGAATTTGTGCTAAAACTCCAATTTGATAAAGACCTTCTGGTGTTGGATCTTCCTCTTCTTCTAATTTTTGTGTGACAAGAATTAGAAGTTTATCTTTTTTCATTGCCTCTTCAAAAGAGGCAAGAGATTTTCTCCTTCCTACAAAAATTGGAAGGACAGTATGAGGAAAAACCACGACATTCCTTAATGGCAAAACAGGATAAATTCTCTTCTCTTCCATACTCATTTCCTATTCTCTAATACTTCATCAATTATGCCATAATCTTTTGCTTCATATGATGTCATATAATAATCTCTATCTGTATCTTTTTCAATTTTTTCAAGTGGTTGACCTGTATGTTTTGATAAAATCTCATTTATTTTATTTTTAACTCTTATAATTTCCTTAGCTACAATTTCAATATCTTTTGCTTGTCCCTGAACACCTCCCCATGGTTGGTGAATTAAAATTCTTGTATTTGGAAGGGCATATCTTTTATCTTTTGCACCTGCTGCAAGAAGAACTGCAGCCATACTTGCTGCTTGTCCAACACAAATTGTTGAAACAGGTGCTTTTATAAATTGCATAGTGTCATAAATAGCAAGTCCTGCAGTTACTTCTCCTCCAGGACTATTTATGTATAAATTAATATCTCTTTCAGGGTCCTCTGCTTCAAGAAATAATAGTTCTGCAATTATTGCATTGGCAACTTGATCATTTATCTCTGTTCCAAGAAATATAATTCTATCTTTTAGTAATCTTGAAAAAATATCATAACTTCTTTCACCATAAGGTGTTTTTTCAATAACCCATGGTATAACCTGATTAATCTCCTTCATCTTTTCTCCTTTCTTCCAATATATTTATAACATAATTATCTTTAACTTGCTCGAAGTCCTCATAAAACTGTCCAACTGCATAAAAAAAGTATGGAGTATATAAAGAGATAAATAAATCGACCTCATTTTCGATTCTCTCTTTTGCATCAACACTTGATACAGGAACTGCAACTACAACTTTTTCTGGATTTTTGTTTTTTATAGTTCTAACTGCGATTAACATTGTCTCGCCTGTTGCTATTCCATCATCTACAATAATTGTTGTATGATTTTTTAAATCTCTTATAGATTCTCCTTTTCTATACAATTTAACTCTTTCATTAAGAATTTCTTTTTTTCTTTCGATGGTTTTCTTAAGAAGTTCTTCATCTTCTTTTTCTCTTAAAAAAATAGTTCCGTCTTCGCTAATTGCGCCAATTGCATACTCTTCATTGTAAATAGATGGAATTTTTGAAACGCATATTGTGTCAAGTGGACAATTTAATATTTTACTTATCTCATAACCTAAAATAACTCCACCTCTTGGAATTCCAAAAACGATTGGGTTTTTTAAATTTAAATCTTTTAAGCGCTTTCCTAATAGTTTTCCTGCTTCTTCTCTATTTCTGAATATCAACTCTTTTCTCTTTTGAAATTAAAGTTTCTTTATTTATATTCATATTGCATTTTCCATCAAGAATCCCACCCTCTTCAATTGCAATTTTTGGTGTATTAACATCACCAATTAATTTTCCTGTTGAATAAATTTCAACTTTTCTATCTGATGTAACATTTCCATTGATCATTCCCATAATCTGAACCTCACCTGCTTTAACATTTGATTCAACAACTCCTTTTTCTCCAACTGTCAAAATTCCTTTTGCTTCAATTTCACCTTTTACTTTACCATCCACTCTTAAACTACCTTCACAAAATATTTTTCCTTCAACAGTTGTTCCTTCACCTATGTATGATTGAGCAGAATCTCTTACAATCTCCTCTTTTGATGCTTTTCCAAATGGCATGAAAACCTCCTTTTTGATTTTTGGAGCGGGAAACGGGATTCGAACCCGCGGCCCTCGGCTTGGGAAGCCGATGCTCTACCCCTGAGCTATTCCCGCCTAAAGATATTATATCAAAGATTCTCTCTTGTCCTATTTATCTCTTTTCTTAAATTTTCTATCTCTTCATCGCTAAGTCTATTATTTATCCAAACCTCTTTTAAATTTTTTATTTCAAAATCTAAAAAATCCATTGTAACTTTTCTTATACCTCCATCTGGAAATTTTGTATCATTAGAGTATCTTGGAATTAAATGAAAATGAATATGTTCAATTGATTGACCCGCTGCCTCTCCAAGATTTAATCCAAAATTAAAACCTTCTGGATTTAATACTTTTTCAAGTCCATCTTTTACTTTTTTATATGACTCAAAAATATCTAAAATCTCTTCTTCTTTTAAATCTTCCAATTTTAAAATGTGCCTTTTAGGAATAATTAGGGTATGACCTTTTGTTACAGGATAAATATCAAGAAGTGCAAAAGATAGTTTATTTTCAAAAATAACCCTTTCTCTTTCAAGTTCACAAAAAGGACAAAAACTCATATTTCTTTTAAATTATATTTTCTTTCACCCAAACCGATTTCTTCTCCATATTCAAGTTGTCTTAAACCAGAAATTTTATGAATATGGAAAAATTTATCTTCATTTTCTAAAGTTTTATAGTCTAATGAATGAACTTTTAGAGATTCTACTCTTTTAACCGCATCATATGATGCTTGATCAACACTAACAATATCTTTTGAACCAAAAAGTCCAACATCAGGTATTATATTTTCATCATGCCATGGAACACAATCACAATCGGGAGATACATCCATAACAAAATTTAGAAATGAAATCCTATCTTCAAAAAACTTTTTGACACCATAAGCATATTCAACCATTTTCTCTTCAAGAAGCTCACTTGAACTTCCCCATGAAGTTTTTATTGCTCCAGTTGGACAAACTGTAACACACTCTCCACATCCAATACATTTTGAATAATCAAAACTTGCCTTTTTATTAATAATAGTAACTGCATTTTCTGGACAGTGGTCTCTACATCTTCCACATCCTATACATTTTTTAAAAACAAAAGGAGGTTTAAAATCTGCATGTTGCTGTTTTTTTCCTGCTCTTGAAGCACAACCCATTGCAACATTTTTTATGCTTCCTCCGAAACTTGCAGACATATGACCTTTGAAATGAGTTAAAACAATAAGATAATCAGAATCAATTATTGCTCCACCTATTTTAACCTTTTTAAAATGCTTCAGGTTCACTTCAATTTCATAAAAATATTGACCTCTAATTCCATCAGCAATAACAATTGGACAACCCATAGAAGCATAGGAGAACCCATTATAAATTGCAGTGTTTAAGTGATCAATTGCATTTGACCTTGATCCTCTATAAAGAGTGTTTGTATCTGTTAAAAATGGTTTTCCATCCATCTCTTTTACAAGGTCAACAATTTGTCTTACAAAGACAGGTCTTATAAAACCATGATTTCCTAACTCTCCAAAATGAACCTTAATTGCAACTAAATCACCATTTTTAATTTCTTTGATTAACTTTGATCCTAAAATTTTAATTTTTCTTAAAAAAGACCTTTCAGCGCTTTCTGATCTTAAAGATGCAAATAAAACTTCGCTCATCTTATCCTCTCTTAATTTGCACCATTTTCTTCAAAAATAAGTGGAATTATTATGGGTTTCCTTCTTGTTCTCTCATATAAAAATGAAGAAAGTGCTCCTTGTAAATCTCTTTCTAAAATTTCTTTTGAATAGTTATGATTTGAATTATATATCTCTTGTATTCTCTCTTTTGCATCTTTTATGATTTTATTGAACTCTATTCCATTGAAAAATCCTCTTGATGAGAAATTTATATCTTTTATTTTTCCTTTATGAATTAATATTCCAACAACAACTATTCCTTCTTTTGCTAAAACTTTTCTATCTTTTAAAACTTCGCTCTCTTCTGATTCAAGAACAAGACCATCAATTAATAAATCACCGCTATTTTCTTTTTTTCCTCTTCTAACTTTATCTTTTGTAACAAAAAGAGTGTCTCCATTTTCAACTACAAAAATTCTATCTTCATTAAGTCCAATATCTTTTGCAATTTTTTTGTGCGCATAAAGATGTCTTGCTTCTCCATGTATTGGAACAAAATATTCTGGTTTTATTAGTTGAAGCATAATTTTTAACTCCTCACTTGAAGCATGTCCTGAAACGTGAACTCCATCTTCTTCTCTGTAAATAACTTCAGCATTTAGATAAAAAAGTGAATTAATTATTTTGTTTACATACTCTTCATTTCCTGGAATTGGATGCGCAGAAATTATAACAGTATCTTTTGGAAGAATCTTTATCTTATCATGAGATGAATTTGCAAGGCGAGTTAAACCTGAAAGTGGCTCTCCCTGACTTCCTGTTGTGAGTATTACAAGTTTTTCTTCTGGAATAAGTGGAAGTTCATCAATTGAAATAATGAGATCATTTGGAATATTTAAATAACCGAGTTTTTTTGAAATTGTAATGATATTTACAAAACTTTTCCCATCAACATATACTTTTTTATTCAGTTTATATGATATATCAAAAATTTGTTGTATTCTATGAATATTTGTTGAAAATGTTGTGATAATAATTCTTCCTTTTATTTTTCTGAAAAGATCAAACAATCTTTCTCCAACTATTTTTTCAGAACCAGTGAAACCCTCTTTTGTTGCATTAGTTGAATCTGAAAGAATAAGCAAAACTCCTTCTTGACCAATTTTTCCTAATTTTTGTAGGTCGATTGACTTTCCATCAATTGGAGTTGTATCTATTTTAAAATCACCAGTGTGAAAAATTTTCCCAGAATTTGGATTTTCAATTAAAAAACCAAGCCCATCCGGAATAGAGTGATTAACATAAACTCCTTCAAGTGTAAAATTTCCTATTTGAAATTTTTCATTTGGTTTAATTTCTATCTCTTCATATGGTTTTAATTTACCTGGAATAACAGTTGATGCTAAACCAAGAGTTAGCTTTGTTCCATAAATTGGAACTCTAACTTTTTCTAAAACATATTTTAAAGAACCGATATGGTCAAGATGTCCATGTGAAATAACAATTCCTTTTAATTTGTTTTTAATTTTATCAATATAAGTTAGATTTGGAATTACATATTCAACTCCATACATTTCAATTTCAGGAAATTTAAAACCTGCATCAAGAATAAATGCAGTGTCTGAATCTTCAAAGACTTTCATATTTTTACCTATCTCATTTAGTCCACCCAAAAAAGTTATTTTAACAAAATTATTTGATAATGGTTCTGAACTCATCTTCTGTTAAGTCTCCGCAAACTCCAAAACCAAATTTTTCAAACTCAATCTCAACAAACTCATTCATCAAGTTATCTTTATTTACCTTTTGGATTTTTTCTATTACTTCCTCAATTTTTTCAACATAACCTTTTTTAAAAAAGTTAACTCCATTTCTCTCACTTTTCGCTAATGAGTTTTCTAGTCGAAGAAGTAAATTTCCAATTAAAAACTCTTTACTTCTTTCTATTTCTTCATCTTTTAATGACTCTTTTTTTATTTTTTCAAATTCATTTTTTATTTCATTAAGAACTTTTTCTAAATTGTTTTTACTTGTTGCAAAATAAATTATACCAGCACCAGTTTGCTTATATGATAAATTAAATGAGTATATTGAATAAACAAGACCAAGGTCCTCTCTTATTCTTTGGAATAATCTCGATGACATTCCACCACCTAAAATATTTAGAAGAACAAGGTGAATTGGATACTCTTTTGATAAAACAGATTTTGATTTAAAACCCATATGAACATAAACCTGTTTTATATCTTTATGTCTTATTTTAACATCATTAAAAAATTGAGGCTCCTCTATGCTATTTATTTTTTTATCATAATCAAACTTTTTTAATTTTTCCTGAACCACTTTTTTAACATCTTCATAATTTAGGTTTCCATAAAAAGAAATGATCATGTTTTCTGGATGATAGAAATTTTTAAAGAATAATAAAAGTGAACCTTTTGTAGAATTTTTTATATTTTCAACCTTTCCAATAACATCATAGGAGAAACTTGAATTTCCCCAAATTGCCTTTTTAAGTTCAATTAATGAGAGTTCTTCAGGCGAATCTTCAATTGAGTTATACTCTTCAATAACAACATTTTTCTCTTTCTCAATTTCATCTTCAGGAAAAATTGGATTTTGAACTATATCTAAAAGAACATCGCTTGCTTTTTCAAAACTTTTATCTCTTCCTCTTATGTAATATCCTGTATATTCACTTGAAGTAAATGCATTCATATCGCAACCTATTCCTTCTACTTCAATTGAAATTTGCTTTGAACTCCTTTTTTGTGTTCCTTTGAAAACAAGATGCTCTATGAAATGTGAATAACCATTTGTGTTTTCACTCTCATAAATTGAACCTGCAGGTATCAAAATAAAAAGAGAGAAAGAAGGAAAATTCTCTCCCTTTTGGTAAATTAATGTTGAGCCATTAAATAGCGGCTCAACTTTTACTTCGCTATCTTCCATCTATTCTCTTTTGTCTCTTCTCCTTTCTCTATCTTCATCATCAAATATAATTCCTTTTTGAGTTAAATTAACTCTTCCAAGGTCATCAACATTTGCAACCTTAACAATTATTTCATCTCCAACTTTTGGCCAAAGTTTTGTATTTTTTGCAATGTTACTTCTCATTTGAGATACATGAAGAAGTCCATCTTTGTTCGGAGTTATCTCAACAATTAATCCAAATTCTCGAACTTGTAAAACTTTTCCAAGATAAATTTTTCCAACCTCAACATCTTGTGTTAGTTCTTTTATCATTTCTCTTGCTCTTTCTCCAGAGTTGTAATCTGGTGCTGTTATATAAATTCTTCCTGTTGGTTCAATATCAATTTGAACTTTTGTTTCATCAATAATTTTTTTAATAAACTTCCCTTGAGGACCAATAACATCTTTAATTTTAATTGGCTCAATCTCCATAACTATAACTCTTGGAGCAAGTGGTGAAATTTCTGGTCTTGGTTTATCTATAACTTTAAGCATCTCATCTAAAATATATAACCTTCCTTCTTTTGCCTGTCTTAATGCTTTATCTATTATCTCAAGATTAATTCCCTTAATTTTAATATCCATTTGAAGAGCAGTTACACCAATTTCAGTTCCTGCAACTTTAAAATCCATATCTCCGAGGTGGTCTTCCATTCCTTGAATATCAGATAAAATTGAATATTTATCTCCCTCTTTGATAAGACCCATTGCAATTCCTGAAACAGGTCTTTTGATTGGAACTCCTGCATCCATCAAAGCAAGAGTTGAACCACAAACAGAAGCCATTGATGTTGAACCATTTGATTCTAAAACTTCAGAAACAACTCTAATTGAATATGGAAATTCAACCTCATCTGGTATAACTGCAAGAAGTGCTCTTTCTGCGAGTGCACCATGTCCAATTTCTCTTCTTGATGGACCTCTCAAGGGTTTTACTTCACCAGTTGAAAATGGAGGAAAGTTATAGTAATGCATATATCTTTTTGTGAATTCTTCTTCTAAACCTTCAATAAGTTGTCCTTCTTTAAGACCACCTAAAGTCACAACTGAAAGAACTTGAGTTTGGCCTCTTGTAAACAAACCTGAACCATGAGTTTGAGGTAAAAGTCCAACCTTTATGTAAAGAGGTCTTATTTCGTCTGGCTTTCTTCCATCAACTCTTATATTTTTCTCAATGATTCTTTTTCTTACAAAATCCTTTAAAATTTTTGTAAATGTATAGTCAAGTTTTTTAATTAACTCTTTTTCTTCTTTTGTAAATTCCTCTTTTGTTACGATGTCTTCAATAAAATATTTAAAAAGTTCATCTTTTAACTTTTCAAGTTCTTCTTCTCTTTTTGTTTTCTCAGGGAAATTTTCAAGAATATCTTCGAATTTTGGCTCAAGAAATTCTTTTGATTTTTGTATTATTTCATCTTCTACTAAAAGTGGTTCAACAACAATTTTTTCTTTTCCATGTTCTTTGGAAAACTCTTTTATTTTTCTAGCAAAATTTTTAATCTCCTCATGGGCAATCTCAAGTGCTTTAAGAATATCTTCTTCTTTTACTTCTTTAAGTCCTGCTTCTACCATAACAATATAATCTTCTGTTCCAGCAACAACAATATCCATCTCACCCTTATCAATTTCTTCAAATGTTGGATTTATTATAAATCTATCCTCAATTTTTCCAACTCTTACTGCTCCAATCGGACCTAAAAATGGTGCTGAGGATAAGGAAAGTGCAAGAGATGCTCCATTTAAAGCCAAAATATCTGCGGGTTTTTCTTTATCTTGAGACAAAACCATTGTAATTATTTGAACATCATTGAAGAAAAATTCTGGAAATAGAGGTCTTAAAGATCTATCTATTAATCTTCCTTTAAGTATCTCTTCATCTGTTGGTTTTCCTTCTCTTTTATAAAATCCACCAGGAATTTTGCCAACTGCATAAAGTTTTTCTTCATAATCAACAACAAGAGGAAGAAAATCTTGACCTTCTTTTGGTTCTTTACTAACTGCGCATGTAACTAAAACAACAGTTCCTCCACACTTTACAAGTGTGGCACTATCAGCTTGTTTTGCAACTTCACCTATTTCAAAAATATATTTTTCATTAGAAATTTCAATTTCTAATGACCGTTTGTTTATATCTAAAATCATTTTTCTCCTTTGGAGTTTGAATTATTTTCTTAAATTCAAACTCTCTATTAATTGTAAGTATTTATCGTAATCTTTCTCCTTTAAATAATTAAGGAGTTTTCTTCTTCTTCCCACCATCTTAAGGAGTCCTCTTCTTGAGGAGTGGTCTTTTTTATGCTCCTTAAGATGTTCAGATAACCTTCTAATCTTTTCAGTTAAAATTGCGATCTGAACTTCAGGAGATCCTGTATCTTTATCATGCAATCTATACTTTTCAATGATCTCCTGTTTTTCCTTCTTATCTAACATCTTTACCTCCTAGCCTACCCTTTAACCCAGATTTAAACTTTATCCAGGTTAAGGATCATTGGTTTTATATGTAACAAAAAAATTATATCATAATAGGAAAATTTTTCAAATTTTTATATGATTTTTTTATAATTTCTTATTTTTTAACTAATTTTTATAAATTAAAGTAACAGTTCGATTTTGGACATCCCATAATACTTCACAGCCAAGATTTTCTGCAACAAATTTTAAAGGAAACATAGTTCTACCTGAGTTAATCATAGGTACTACCCTTGGGTTTCCTGGATCAATTGGTGTTTCAACTCCATTAACTTTAGCTATGTTTTTTCCTATCAATAGTTCTATGGTTGTGTTCTTTAATGTAACAATTAATTTCTTTTCTGATCCATCCCAAGAAATAGTTGCTCCTAATGGTTCTGCAATCCAAAGTATTTGTAAAAGGGTTCTTCCCTCAATTATTTGTGGTGAGGCATCTATTTCTTGAGGAGTATCGTTAAAATAAATTATTTTACTTCCTATTTGAAGTTTTAAGATAATTTTTTATTTCATACTTGTATTTGAAAATACATCTTACTTCTTTTTCAGTATATAGTTATATAAGGATTTTTTGGATCTATTTCAAAAGAGTTAAGTTGAAGATTTGTCAATCTTTTATTTAGTTTACATAGTTTTCACAACTTTATTATGTTATTAATTTTTAAATTAATTTATTAGAATAACACTCTATCAAATGGAAGATATTATTTCGAAACCCTATTTCAAAATAGATTTAAGACATTATAATGTTGTTAAGGGAGGTAAAGATGAACGGAATAATTTTAAGTTTCTTTTTAAGTATAATTCTATTGATTAGACTTCTTCCTTTAAATTCAACAACAAATATTATTGTTGGTGTAATTTCAGGAGTTTTGTTTTTCCTTCTTGGTATGGCAGAAGTTAGTGAAAAAGGGTGGAAAGCATATGTTATCTCAATTGTTGGAATTCTCTTTGTTATGTTTTCATTTTTTCCAAAATTGAGATACGGAACAAATTATTCTTTATTAACAATAATTTTGTGTTTAATTGTTGTGGTTGTCTCAATTTACTCTGAATTTGGATTTTTTAAATTTAAAAAGAAAAAATAGTAAAAGTTCTATTTTCTCCAGTTTAAGATATCGTTTGCTGCAATAATTCCTGAAATAACAACACCCTCAATTCCTCCACCTGGAAAAGTTGAGGCAGAGGCAAGATATAGACCCCTTATTGGAGTTTTAAAGAATGGCCTTTTTGTATCAATTGATTGTTCAAAAGAGTAAAGTGCTCCCTCTGGCATTAAAGTGTACCTTTCAAATGTTTTTGGGGTTGCTCCTTCTTTAACTAAAATTTTCCCTCTTATTTCTGGTATTGTTTTTTCTAATTTCTCTATTGATTCATTTATATAGTTTTCCTTTAATTTTTTATATTCTTCACTTTCTCTTATTGGAAAATGGTAATAGTTTGCACCACTTATAATTGTTATACTCGATTTATTCTGAAGAGCATAACTTGAATCAGCATTTGAGTTTATAACAATATCGATTTCCTGATCGAGGTCTTTTATTAAATTTGGATATCCTTTTAAATCAGTTTCAACTCCTAAAAATGTCATAAAACATGATGGTGACATCTTTAATCCTTTTATATACTCAAGATAATCTCTATCTATTTGATTTTGATCAATTAATTTTAAAAAAGTTATTTTTCCATTTATGTTTGAAACAACAACATCTGATTTAAAGAGTTTTCCATTTGTGATAACCCCCTTAACAAAACCATTTTGAACAACTATTTTCTGAATCTCATGATTTGTTAAAACTTTTCCTCCAAATTCTTCAATTTTACTTTTTAATGAATTAGAAAAGTTTTGTGCACCACCTTTTGGAAAATATCCACCAAAAAGAAAATATGAGACACAATTTGTTAGAGCACTGCTTGCATAAACTTTATTGGGAGAATTTCCAATATATCCAATTAGTGAAGTGATAAGTTTTTTTAAATTAAAATCTAAAAAATATTCATTAAGTTTATCCTCAAATGTTTTATTCATCCAATCATAAAAATGAGGATGTTCTTTTGGATAATTAACAAGGTATCTTGCACCTAAAACTTTTAAAATGAGTTCTCCAGGAAGAGGTGTTCCAAAAAATTTTGCCTCTTTATAACATTCAATATAAGCATTTTTTGCATCTTCAAAAAATTTAATAATACTTTCTTTTTCATGAGGAAATTTTTGAGAAAGAAGTTTTATGAAACTATCAAGGTCTTTCTGTTCTATTTTTTCACCATTTAAAATATAAAGAGTTTTATTCTTTACAAAAAGATAATCTTTATCTAAATTTAACTCTTTCAATAAAAAATTTACTGGACCACCCTCCCACAAACCACTTACATCTTCAACTCCTGTATTATAGATAAAACCTTTTCTTCCAAAAGAGGAGCAATACCCTCCAACTTTGTAATGTCTTTCAAGAACCAAAACTTTAAAACCACTCTTTGCAAGAAGAGAGGCAGCGGTTAAACCACCAATTCCAGAGCCAGCAACTATAATGTCAAACTCATCTTCACATTTTTCTTTTGATTTATCAATTTTAATTGTGAAATCATATTTTTTGAAAAACTTTTCATAGTTTTTCTTTAAATTGTATTCTGGTGCCTTTGATGGAAAAATAATTGAAAAAACTATTCCAAAGGTGATAAATAAATTTGAGAGAAATAAATTGAGTGGAAAGGATAAAAATAGATAAAAAAAAGTGTTGAATCCATAAACCAAAACCCAGAAGAGAGTTATTATATTATTTACAAAAATAAAAGTTTCATCTTTCCAATAAACTTCTGGATAATCTTTTTTTGAAACTTGAAATGTGTATGGATTTTTTATGATGATTGAGAAGAGAGCCATCATAAAAAGAGTAAAATAGCCAAAAAGACCGCTATTTTCATAAAATATCTCTTTTTTTGTAAAAAGAGAAGCAAAAAGAGCAGTTATAAAATAAAAAAATGTAAATATATCCATTAAATTAAAATCTTTCTTTTTTATCTGTGGATATAAAAGAAATATTGAAATTATAAATGGAATGAAAATCGAAAAAATATTTTTAGTGTTAGAGAAACTCCAATAGACTACCCAAGGAATAAATGAGATTAAAATATAAAGCATTCCTGGAATTTTTAATCTTTTAATAATTTAACCCTCCAATATTGTTTTATTTATCTCTTTATTTATAAAAGAATAAACTTTACTTATTGGTAAATTTTTCTCTTCTGAAATTTTTTTAATATCTTCAAATTCTGGTGATACCTTTTTGTCACCCTTAAAATATGTAATTTTAACTCTTATTTTTCCTAATTTAGTCTCTAACTCTTTTATCTCTCTTTTTAAAAAAACCTTTTCAACTCGAGTTACTCTTACTCCTATTGATGTTGTCTCTTCAAAAATTAAATTCATTAAATCTTTTTTATCTTTTTCTTCACATAGAATTGAAACTTTATATGCTGGTCTATTTTTCTTCATGTAAATTGGAGTGAAAAATATATCAAGCGCACCTAAAGAAAGTGCTTTATCAACAAGATAACCCATAATTTGAGGGTTCATATCATCAATGTTTGTCTCAATTAAAATGTTGAAATCTTTTAGATAATCTTCATAGAGTTCTCCTATAAGGACTCTTAATACATTTGGAATTTCAAAATCTTTTTTACCAAGTCCATAACCAATTTTTTCAATTTTTATAGGCGGAAAATAACCATAAGAATTTACAAGAGTTGATAAGATTGCTGCACCAGTAGGAGTTGTAATTTCTCCTTTAACTCCATTTGAATAAACTGGTACTCCTTTAAGAAGTTCAACTGTTGCAGGAGCAGGAACTGGCATTAATCCATGTTTTGAATTTATAAATCCACTTCCAAGTGGAATTTGAGAGGAATAAATTTTTTTAATTTCTAACAATTTTAATCCAACAACACTACCAACAATATCAATAATTGTGTCTAACCCACTTAATTCGTGAAGGTGAACCTCTTCAAACTTTTCATTATGAATTTTTGCTTCAACTTCAATTATTCTTTTTAGAATTTCTATGCTTTTTTCTTTTACATCATCTGATAGTTTGCTCTTCTCAACAATTTTTATTAAATCAACTCCTTTTCTTTCTGTTTCAGTATCAAAAATGTTTAATTTAAAATCAGAGCCTATAATTCCATTTTTCTCTTTTTTACTTATTTCAATTTCAAATCCGCTTAAATTTAATTTCTCAACCTCTTCTTTCCATGAAACATAGTCAAGTCCTGCATCAAAAAGAGCACCAAGAATCATATCTCCACTTATACCATTTATAAGGTCAAAATAGAGAATTTTCATTTCTATTCTCCAATTTTATTTATTAAACTTGCAATGTACCCAGCCCCAAAACCATTATCAATATTTACAACAGCAACTCCTGGAGAGCAAGAATTAAGCATTGTTAAAAGAGGAGCAACTCCACCGAAATTTGCTCCATAACCAACACTTGTTGGAACAGCAATTATAGGAATTTTAACTAGACCACCTACAACACTTGGAAGAACTCCATCCATTCCAGCAACAACTATTAAAACCTTTGCTTCTTTTATTTTCTCCAAGTTATCAAATAATCTATGAATTCCTGCAACCCCAACATCATAAATTTTTTCAACACTATTTCCCATAATTTTTGCTGTTTCATATGCCTCTTCTGCAACAGGAATATCTGCTGTTCCTGCAGAAAGAATAATAATTTTTCCGACTTCTTTTAACTCTTCTTCACAAATAGATATTGTTCTAGCAAGATGGTTATAATTTGCAGTTTTAATTTTTTCTTTTACTATTTTAAATAAGTTCTCATTTGCTCTTGTTGCCAACACTCTTTTTGATTTTTCATATATTTTTAAAATGATTTTTAATGCATCTTCATCTTTTTTTCTTTCACAAAAAACAACTTCAGGAAAACTTTTTCTTATCTCTCTAAAATGATCTATTTTTGCAAAACCAAGGTCCTCATAAGGAAGATTTTTTATTATTTCAAGAGTTTCTTGAAGAGAAATTTTTTCTTCCTTATAATCAATTAAAATTTTTTTTATTCTCTCTAAATCCATTTGAACTTTTCCTCTTTTTTCTCTTTTTTGTATCCTTCCAAATCAACAAGAGTTCCTTTAAAACCAATCTCTTTGAACTTTTGAGTAATGGTCTCTAAGTTTTTATAAATTATATCAATTTCATCTTTTAAAACTTCAATTTTTGCAAACTCATCCATAATTCTTACTCTAACTAAAGAAATTCCTAAACTTTTTAGAAACCTTTCACCTTCTTCGATTTTTTCAAGTTTATCCAATGTTATTTTTTCACCATGAGGAATTCTTGTTGCAAGACATGATTCTGGAGGTTTGTTCCAAGTTGGAAGATTAAGTTTTTTTGATAATTCCCTTATCTCTTCTTTTGTGAATTTAAGTTCAAGTAGTGGACTAATTATGTTAAGTTCTCTTAAAGCTTTTAATCCAGGTCGATAGTCGCTCAAATCATCATAATTTGTTCCATCTAAAATAGTTTTATAACCTAAAAGGGAAACAAATTTTTTAATTTGAGTAAAAATTTTTTTCTTACAGAAATAACACCTATCTTTTGGATTTTGTGAAATTATATCATCATGTAAGATATCCAATTTTAAAATGTAACTTTTTATATTGTTTTCTTTAGTAAACATTTTAACAAATTCGATCTCTTCCCTTTTTTGAAAGAAAGAATCAATGCTAATTGAAATTGCATTCTCTTTTAATATTTCATGTGAAATTTTAAGTAAAAATGTTGAATCAACTCCCCCAGAAAAAGCAACTGCAACTTTTTCAAGCTTCAAAATATAATTTTTAAGTTCATCTAATTTTTTCTCTAATTCCATTAAAGTTTATCTATCTTCTTCTTCAAAATCCTCTTCTTCCCAAATATCTTCTTTTAATTCTTCTTCCTCTTCAAAACCTTCTTCTTCAATCTCTTTGATAATCTCTTCTATTTCTTCTTCTCTTTCTTTTATTTTTTCTAATAAAATTTCTCTTAATTCATCCTCATCATACAACTCTTCCAAAACCTCAAATACATCATAATTGTCGAGTGTTTGAAGTTCTTCATAAATATCCTCAATGAGTTCTTTCGCATTTTCATAATCTTTATAACTCTTCAAGTCTCTAACAAGGTCCTCTATTCTCATGTCAAATCTCCTTTCTAATAAAAAACTTACAAATTATATTTTACTAATTTTTCTATAATTTAAAAACATTTTATCTAGTATGAACTTTTCTATTTAAATGCAATGAATTTTTTATTATTATGATAACAAATTGTTTGCAAAATCCAGCTGGCTGTTAAAAGTGCAGTTGGAAGGCCTCCTCCTGGAAGAGTCCAGTGACCTGCAATGTAAAAATTTTTAAGATTTGGAAAAGTTCTTGGAACTCTTAAATTTGAGTTTTGAGGGGTTAAAAGCCATCCTTCAAATGAACCTCTATAATTTTCAGTGTATCTCTCAAATGTAACAGGTGTTGATATATCCCAAATTTCAACTTTATTTGATATTTGAGGAAATCTTTTCTCTAAATTTGTTAAAACATATTCAAATATCCTTGTTTTCTCATTTTTGTATTCTTCTTTGTTTTCATAAAGCTTTCTCCAATAGTCATAATCTGTGTTAAAAACAACTGTTAATAGAGTTTTACCATGTGGAGTTAAAGTTGGATCGAAATTGTGAGAGCGAATTTTCATTCGAGTTTCCTCTTTATCTCCAATTTTGATTGGTTTATTTATAGGAATATCAAAACCCATAATTGAGATTGGTATATCTTTTAAGTCAAGATCTAAACCTAAAGATATATATAAAAGAGGAGAAAATGTTGGCATCTCAAAAAGTTTTTGATTTTTTCATTTATATATTTACCATCAAGCATGTAAAATATGGTTTTATATAAATCTCTAGCAGAAATAACAATATCTCCATAATGTTTGCTTCCATCTTCAAGTTCAACTCCTATTGCACTTTCATCTTTAACAAGAATCTTTTTTATAGGAGACCTATAGTTTATTTTTCCACCAAGTTCTAAAAATCTTTTCTCAATGCTTTGAGAAAAAGAAAGTGAGCCACCTAGTGGGTATCCTGCTTCTTTTTTATGTAACCATGCAAGAGTCATTGAAAGAAAATATATTTGAAAATCTGGATACCATGCTCTTATTAAAAGATTTCTTAAATTTTTATTTTTTATTTTTTGAGCAAAATCTGAAATTGAAACTTTTGACCATTTACTCATTAAACTCATATATGGTGCCATTTTTGGTATTATTTTTAAACCATCAACTAAGGTGTAAAGTTCTGGTGGTTTTTCAAGCGGTTGACTAAATTTAATTAATTTTCTTGATAATTCTACAAAATCACTAATAACCTCTCTATCTTCAGGTGCAAAATCTAAAAAATGTTTTTCAAGAATATCAATATTTGATAGAAAAGATAAAATATATCCTTCTTCTGTTTCATATTTAAGATATTCATCAAAATATATAAACTCTTTCCCTTGAACTGCTCCAACCTCTTCCCACAAAGAATAAAATGGTGATGTTGATGATGAACCTACTAATCAATGAATACATCCATCAATGTTTTAACCTTTTCTTTGCCATGAAGTACATAGGCCACCTGGTTTTGTATGTTTCTCAAAAATTTGTGTTTCAAAACCATTCATTTGAGCATAACAACCTGCTAATAAACCAGCAACTCCAGCTCCAATAATTATTACTTTCTTTTTATTTAAATTCATTTTTTTACCACCTAATATGAATCTTATTTAATAATACAAAAATTATATTACTATAAAATTTTTAAAAACCAAATTTTATGTAACCTAGGTTTAAATTTTTAAATTAAAAAATTAATATAAATCAAATGGGTTTATGTAGTCGCCGAATTTCTCCTTTGCTTTGAGCAATCTTTCTTTTTCATTATTTAGTTCAATAAATACAATTTCGGGGGTGTCTTTTACTTTTTCTCTGTAGATTTTTTCGATTCTCTCAATTTTTGATAAGTTTTCTGGAATTCTAATTGTGAATTGCTTTATATAATCATCTTTTGAGTAATCTTTTAAAAGAACTTCTGAAAACAGTCTCTTTAGGTCTTCATATTTTGGAATAATTCCAACTGGTATCTCAACTCCACCAATATCCCCATTACATCTTAATTCAATCCACTTTAGCCAAACTTTTTTATCAAGTTTATCATTGAGCCAATTTCCATCTTTATCTTTTAAGAAATAATTTACTCCATAAATTCTTGGAGGAGTCTTAAGACCCTTTCCAAAATCAAGATTCATCTGAATATATTTTCCAATTGGAATAGATAAAAAATCGAGGTTTGCCATTGGGTTATACTCTCTAACCCCTTCTTTTCCAAGAGTTGCAGCAGTTGTTTCAGATTCTAAAGATGCACCTTTCATAATAATTCCGTGTTGATAATTGAATGCCTCACAAACCGGAATCCATGTGTCTGAATCTCTTCCTCCATAAATAAATCCTTTTATAACAACTCCATTTGGGTCTTCAAGAACAGGGTCACAATTTTTTAAGTTTTTAAGTTCAAATGTAAATCTCGCATTCTTGTGTGATGGATCAATTTCTTTTCCTTCTTTATCTTTTTTTCCTATAAACCATTCGCCAGAATGGTTATATCCTCTTTCTGGAACTTCTCCATCTTTTCCAATCCAATAAACTGAACCATCAGGAAGTTTTAAAACATTTGAGAAAATAACTTCAAATGGAGAATTTAAAACTTCCCAAATATATGGGTCATCCTTTGAGTTTATTCCCATAATTATTCCAAACATTCCTTTTTCAAAATTTGCTGCTCTTGCTTCTCCATTTACATTTTTAATAATTGCTATATCATCTCCAACCAATCTTTCTCCCATAAGAGTTGCAGTTGAAGTTTTACCACATAAAGATGGAAAAGCGCCAGTAAGATATGTTACTCTTCCATTAGGACCATTTATTCCAATAATTAACATATGTTCACAAAGCCAACCCTCAAGATATGCTTTTTTAATTGCAAGTCGAAGTGCCAATTTCTTTAAACCAATTGAATTTCCACCATATTGAGTGTTAATTGAGTAAACAATTTTTTTATCAACATCAATATATATTCTTCTTTTATCTATATTTTTACTTGTTCTGTTCTCACCTAACTCTCCTTCTGAATGTACAAATCTGAAAAACTCATCCTGATCTTTTAGTTTCAAAAAATCTTCATATCCATCTCTATAAAGAAGATTTTCTGAGTGAGCAACATAAGGGGAATCTGTTATCTGAATGCATGGAATTGTGAAAATTGAATTTTTTGGTCCAAGTGTTTTAAAGAGTATATAAACTTCTCTATCTTTACAAATATCTTTCATGAGATCATTTAATTCTTTTTCACCCTCATCTCTTAAAATAAGATTTAAATCTGGGTCTAAATCTGTATCTGGTGAAACCATAAATTTTGTGTTTTTCTTATCTCTTCCCTGATCATAATATCCATCAAAGTGAATTGTATGATTTGGAATTTTAAGTGGCTCCTCTTCTTTCTCTTCGATTGCTCTTCTTTTAATATATTCTTTGTCTTCTTGAGTTCCAATAGATACATAAACTTTTTTAGGATTTAATATCTTTAAAAATTTTTCAATAAATTCATGAACTCCCTTGCTTTTGATTTCTTTTAACCTTTTTAAACTCTCTTCATTAAATTTTTGAGTTAATTCTTCTAAATATTGAGTCATTCTAACCTCCATTTATATTTTAACTAAATAAATCCCGAAACAATTAAAAATTGTGCTAACCCATAATTTAGCATTATTAAAATTGAGTTCTTCTTTATTTTTTCTTTGAAAATTTGAAGAGAAAGAAGTGAATCAGAAATTATAAAAAGAATTGAACCAATAAAAACTAGTAGAGAATTTTTTAGTGAAAATATGTAAAATCTTGGAATTGTAAAGAAACTCATTAAAATAATAACAATTATGTACATTAAAATCTCTCTTTTTACTTCTTCTATTTCAGGAAATAGTGATCTATAAAAAAATAATCCATAAAGAAGATATGGAATAAAAAAAATAAATATATAAAAAGGAACTTTATCTTTTAAAAAATTTGATGTTATTAAAAATGTTAACAAATAAAAGATATGTGAAAGAAGAAAAGAAAACAATCCCAATTTAAAAAAGGTTTTTTTGTTTTCGAAAAGAAGAAATGTATCTCCAAGAAAACTCATAAAAAGTGCAATAATAATAGTGAAAATTATGTTTTTTGAAGAAAAAATATAATAAAGTATTAAAATTGGCATAAGGAGAGTTTTTGAGAATATTCTATATTTATAAAGTTTGAAATGAACTAAAAGGAGATCGGCTAAAAGAAAAGCAAAATAAAGCAACAAAAGTATAATTTTCATTTAATTCTCCTATTGTTAATTATAAAACAAAAAGAGCAAAAATTATGAAATTTAATTTTTTTAAATTTGTTATAATTATAAATAGGAGGTTTTTTATGAAAAGATTAATAGTTTTATTTTTAATATCGATTATTTTTTTACCAATATTTAAAATTTCTTTCTCAAATGATGATTATACATTAGCATTTCAAAGTGGTGATAGATTTAAACTATATTACAAAATAGTTAATGAGGATGTTTATTTTAGAATGGAAGGTAAAACCTTAGGATATGTATCAATTGGTTTTGAACCATCACAAGCAATGAAAGACGCAGATATGGTTATTGGATATGTTGTTAAGGGCAATGTTTATGCTTTTGATGCATATTCTACAGGACTTTATGGACCACATCCTGAGGATACCACTCTCGGAGGAAAAACAGATATTTATGATATAAAAGGTGAAGAGAAGGATGGATTTACAATAATTGAATTTAGAAGGCCTCTTGATACGAAAGATAAATATGATGCTGTCTTAAAAATTGACAAAGAGATTAAAATCATTTGGGCTCTTGCAAATGATGACAATTTTAACGCAAGGCACTATGATAGAGGAAGTGGAGTTATTGTTTTAAAAAGGCAAAGTGTTATAACACCACCTGTTCAAAAGGTAGTTTTAAAATTAAAAATTGGAGATAGAACAATGTACGTAAATGATTCTCAAAGAGTTATTGATGTTTCACCAGTTATTATTGAGGGAAGAACACTTTTACCAATAAGGTGGATTGCAGAACCACTTGGTGCAGAGGTCGGTTGGGATGGAAATGAAAGAAAAGTCACTGTTAATCTATCAAATACAAAAGTTGAACTATGGATTGGAAAAAATATTGCAAAATTAAATGGAAAAGATGCCCCAATTGATCCAAATAACCCTAAGGTTGTTCCAGTTATAAAAGATGGAAGAACTCTTCTTCCAGTAAGATTTGTTGCGGAAAGTTTAGGTTGTAGTGTTGAGTGGGATCCCAAAAAACAAATAGTTACAATAACATATCCAAAATAATATTTTAAATTCAGTTATAATTCTATTGTAAAAAATTTTATAAAACTTCAGAGGTGAATATGGAAGAATATGATGTTATTGTTATTGGTGGTGGTCCTGGTGGATATGTTGCTGCAATTCGACTTGCTGATCTTGGTAAAAAGGTTTGCATTGTTGAAAAAAGAGAAGTCGGAGGAACCTGTTTAAATAGGGGTTGTATTCCAACAAAAGCACTTCTTTATTCTGCTGAAATTTATTCAAAGTTTAAAGTATCATCAACATTTGGAATAAAGACAGGTGAATTTAGTTATGATATAAATGAAATCCATAATTTTAAGGAAAAAGTTGTTAAAAAACTTATTGGAGGGATTGAGTATCTTTTGAAATCAAGGAAAATTGTAGTTAAAAGGGGGATCGGGAGAATTGTTGATTTTGGAGTTGTTGAAGTTGAAAATTTAACCCAAAAAGAGTTAATAAAAGGAAAAGATATAGTTATTGCTACTGGTTCAGAGCCAGGAGAATTAAAAGGAATAGAGGTTGACCATAAATTCATTTTAAACTCAGATGATGCTTTATCTTTAAGAGAAATTACAGAAAATATTTTAATTGTAGGTGCAGGGGCAATTGGAATTGAATTTGGAATTTTTTATAATTCATTTGGTTCAAATGTAACAATTGTTGAAATGATGTCTCAAGTTGTTCCAACTTTAAAAGATAAAAAAATTGCAACTCTTATAGAGAGATTATTGACAAAAAGAGGGATAAAAATTATTACAGGAAAGAAAATTGAAAAAGTTGAAGTTAAAAATGAAAAAACATATTCTACTCTTGAAAGTGGTGAAGTTATTGAAAGCGATAAAGTTCTTTTATCAATTGGAAGGAAATTAAATACAGATAACATTGGGCTTGAAAGCATCGGAATAAAATTAGATAAAGGAAGAGTTTTAGTTGATGAATATTTAAGAACAAATATTCCTAATTTTTATGCAATTGGTGATATTGTTGGGGGTCAACTTTTTGCACATAAAGCATTTAAAGAGGGTGAGGTTGTTGCAGAAATTATTTCTGGAAAAGAGACAAGAATAAATTATGAAGCGATTCCTTGGGTTATTTTTTCAAAACCTGAAATTGCTTCCTGCGGTTTAACAGAAGAAGAAGCAAAAGAGAGAGAAATTGAAGTTTTAGTTGGAGAATTTCCTTTTAGTGCAAATGGAAAGGCACTTTCTATGAATGAGATAGAAGGATTTGTAAAAATAATTGGAAGAAAGAGAGATGGAAAAGTTCTTGGAGGTCAGATAGTTGGGCCTGAAGCATCTAATTTAATTTCTGAAATTGCTCTTGCAATTAAGAGTGGATTAACTCTAAAGGAAATTGGAGACACAATTCACCCTCACCCAACTCTTTCAGAAGTTATTATGGAAGCATCAAAAGCTTCCATTGGTGAAGCAATTCATATACTTAACAAACCAATTTAAACTTAATTTTAGGATATAAATTAAAACAAAAAATTAAAATATAATATAGTGTCAGATAAAAATAAAATTTGAAGGAGGCTAGATTTGAAAAAGGTTTTAGCTGTAATTTCTGTGAGTTTGATTTTTATTTTTGCATCATGTATTGAAAAAATTCCAACTCCTTTTGTTGAAGAGTTTAAAGATGAGTTTGTTATTCAAGAAGAGAAATTTCTTTTAGTTGATAATTTCAATGGAAGTGTAACAATTACAAAATGGAGTGAAAATAAAATTTCAGTTTTTGCCGAAAAGAAGAGCTTAATTGGTAAAAGTGAGTTAAGTAAAGTTAAAATTGAGATTGAGAAAAATGGTGAAATAAAAATTAAATCTATTAAATTAAAAGAAAATCCACAGGTTTCGATAACATATAACATTAAAGTTCCAGACAAAATTATCTTAAAAGAGATTTTGACCTCAAATGGAAGCATCGAGATTGTTGACCTGAAGGGAGACTCTTCTCTTAAAAGTTCAAATGGGTATATAAAGGCAACAAATCATATTGGAAATATAAGATGCGATACGTCAAATGGAAGAATTGAATTAATAAATATTTCTGGTTCAGCAAATCTTTACACTTCAAATGGAAAAATTTTAGTTGATGGATGTGATTTTTTGATAAGTTCAGAAACTTCAAATGGTGCAATTGAAGTTATAAGAACAAAGAAAGTTGGTGACCTTAAAACTTCAAATGGAAAAATTGAAGTTGATTTATATTCCTTAAAAGAGGGTGGCGCTAAATTTATAACTTCAAATAGTTCAGTTTATGTGAATATAAAAAGTGACCTAAATTTGAATCTTGACATTGAAACTTCAAATGGAAAAATCGATGTAAAATATTTGAATGTAAATATTGATACATTAAAAGATACATATCTTAAAGGAAGGTTAAATAATGGGGGTGATATTTTAGTAATTAAAACTTCAAATGGAAGTGTGTATCTAAATAAAATTGATTAAAAAAGAATCTTTGTGCTAAAATTATTAAAGTTGATTAAAAAACCTTCGGGGTTGGGTGGAATTCCCTACCGGTGGTAATGGGTTGAGTTAGTTTAACTCAACCTTAGCCCACGAGCAACCTCTCTTCAAAAGATAGGGTTGCAGATTTGGGTGAGATTCCCGAGCCGACGGTAAAAGTCCGGATGGGAGAAGGTTCCCTCCCCGAAGTCAAAAGGAGGGAAAGATGAGAAAAAAAACAAGAGACATTGTTCTTGGTGCTTTACTTGCTGCGCTTTCTTTTATTTCTATGTATTTTATTCAAATTCCAATTTTTGCATCTGCACCTTATCTTCAATTTGACCCATCAGAAATTTTCACTCTTTTTGCTGCATTTTTCATTTCTCCGACAACGGGAGTTCTTGTAACACTTGTAAAGGTTATTCTTTTTTATTTCACAAAACAGGAAAGTGGAATTATAGGATCACTCATGAACTTTCTAGCAGTTGCTCCATTTGTTTTTATTGCTGGATTATTTTTTAAAAAATTTAAAAAATTTGTTTTTCCAATAAATTATTTTTTTCCAATTCTTGCTGGAACTCTAATTAGAATTTTAGTTATGATTCCTGCAAACTTAATCTTTGTACCACTTTTTATTCAAATTGGAAGAAAAGAACTCCTGCTTTACATTTACACAATTAACATTCCATTTAATATCATTGTCTCTCTTATTAATGGTTTTCTTTTTATTGCTTTTACATTTGCGCTCTTTAGAATTAAAGAGATGAGAAAAGAGTTTATTGATGTTAAAGGATGAGGTTTTCTTAAATTTTCAAAAGCCATTAAGATACCTTGGCAAAGAGTGGAATTCAGTAATTAAAGACCCTAATAACAAAAAAAGATTTTTACTTATCTATCCCGACCTTTATGAGGTCGGGATGTCTTCTTATGCAATAATTCTCTTGTATCACCTTATAAATGAAAGAGATGATTCATATTGTGAAAGAGTTTTTTCACCAAATTCAGATCTTGAAAACTATTTGAAAGAAAATAATCTTCCTCTTTTTTCTATTGAAACAAAAACGCCTATAAAGGATTTCCATATTTTGGGTTTTAGTTTACAATCCCAACTTGATTTTACAAATGTTTTAAATATTTTAAAACTCGGAAAAATTGAAATCTTTAGAGAAAAAAGAGGTGATTTTCCAATTGTTTTAGGGGGTGGACCAATAACCCTTAACCCTTTACCCTTATCACCTTTTTTTGATGCTTTTGTGATAGGTGAAGGCGAAGAGGTTGTCAATGAAATACTAGACAATTTTGATTCAGATAAAGAGAGATTTTTAGAAAAAATAAATTATATTGAAGGGGTTTTTGTTCCAAAATTTGGAAAAAGGAAAGTTAAGAAAAGATATGTTAAGGATTTTGAAAACTCTTATTATCCAGAAAGACCTCTTGTTCCATACATTCAGGTTATTCATGATAGAGGAGTTATTGAAATTTTTAGGGGGTGTGATAGAGGTTGTAGATTTTGTATTTCTGGAATGGAAAAAAGACCGAGAAGAGAGAAAGGCATAAATAAAATTTTAGAGATTGTTGATAAAACTATAGATAGCACAGGTTATGAAGAGATATCACTTCTTTCTCTTTCAACAACAGATTATTCAAAAATTGAAGAACTTCTTATTCTTTTAAAAGAGAAATTGAAAGATAAAAAAGTCACAATCTCTCTTCCATCATTAAGAATTGATAATTTTTCCCTGAAACTCCTTGATTTGATTGAAACTGGAAGAAAAGTTACTCTTACTTTTGCACCAGAAGGTGGAACTGAAAGAATAAGAAAGGTTATGAATAAACCAATCAAAGACGAAGAGATATTTGAAGTAATAAGAGAGGCAGTTAAAAGAGGGTATAAAAAAATAAAACTCTATTTTCTTATTGGAATTCCTTATGAAAATGACGAGGACATAATTGGAATAAATGAACTAATTAAAAAAATAAAAATTGAAAACAAGGGAATAAAACTCTCTGTTTCAATAAATCCATTCATTCCAAAGCCATTTACTCCATTTCAATGGGAGGGGTTCATTTCAAAAGATGAATATATTAAAAAAATCCAAATTATAAAAAATGGTTTAAAGGATATCAATTTAAATTATAGAGGTTGGGAAGAGTCATTCATTGAAACAATTCTTTCAAGAGGAGATGAAGAGATAAGCGAACTCATTTATGAAGCATTTTTAATGGGTGAGAAATTTTCAAATTGGAGAGAAAGTTTTCACTTTGAAATTTGGAATGAAATTTTAAAAAGAAAGAAATTTAAAATTGTTGATAAAGTTTTGAATGGATTTAACTTAAATGAAGAACTTCCTTGGGAGTTTATTGATATTGGAATTGAGAAGAGTTTTTTGATTTCTGAAAGAGAAAAAAGTAAAAGAGGGGAAATAACAGAACCATGTTTTATGGATTTTGAAAAGTGCTCATCCTGTGGAGTGTGCTTTAATTTATGAATAATTTAAGATTTAGAGTTGAATATAAAAAAGATGGAATTTTTATTTATTTATCTAATTTAGATATCATAAGATACATTGAAAGGGGTCTAAGAAGAGGTTCTATTCCTATTTATTTCTCTTTTGGGTTTAACCCAAAGCCGAAATTAGATTTTTCTCCTGCTCTTCCTCTTGGAATTCCAAGTGAGAGTGAGATATTTGATTTTTATTTAACTGAAAAAGTTGAAATAGAAAATGTGTTTAATGCTTTGAAACAAAGTTTTGATAAAGATTTTATTATTAAAAGAATAAAAGAAGTAAATTTAAACTCGCAATCTCTTTCTTCACTCATAACTCACTTCGAAATTGAGATATTGGGTGAATTTTTTAAAAATTTTGATTTTAAGAATTTTGTTATTAAAAAAGAGAAGGAGAGGGAAATAATTAACATTGAACTTAAAAATTTTATTTTTCTTGAAGAGATGATTGATGGAGGAAAAAAATTAATTTTAAATAAAACTTTATCATTAAGGGAACTTTATAAGAATTTAAGAATATATTCTGATAGTAAAATATTTATTAAAAAGATAAGAAATTTAAAAATTGAAGATGTTACTATCTTTGACATTTTTGATTTAGATTAGATTCTTTGCTAAAATTTTTTTATGTTAAATGAACTTCTTGTTTTTGGATCTTTTACTAAGGATTTTCTTGAAAATCACAAAGGAGAAAAGAGTGTTGCAATTGGAGGAAGTGGAGCATATTTTTCAATATCATCATCTCTTGTTGGTTTAAAAGTTTATCCTGTTGGATTTTTATCAGAAGATATTGATGAAAATGAGATAAGAGAAATTTCAAAAATTTTTGATTTAAGATATTTGAAAAGAGAGAAAAAGTTAAACTTTCATATAAAATATGATGAAAATTTAAATGCACATTACCTTAAAGATCTTGAAGAGAGCGATGAAATTATTGATTATAAAACTCTTCCAATAACTCCATATGTTCATGTTTGTGTTATTTCAAGCATAAGAAATCAAATGGAGATTATTGAATATTTTAAAAATAAGAGAAGTTTTGTTTCAACTGGTACTTATTTGATAAAAGTTAAAAGTGATAGAGAAAATGTTTTAAAAATGCTTTTAAATTCTGATTTGTTCTTTTTAAATAAAGAAGAGGCAATTTCACTTTCATTAAAAGATAATTTTTGTGATGCAATAGAATTTTTTAAAAATTGTCAAAAAATGGTTGTTATAACTCTTGGAAAAGATGGTGCAATTTTTATTGAAAAAGAAAAAATTTTCAAGGTAAATGCTTATAAAACAGAAGTTAACGACCCAACTGGTGCTGGTGAAACATTTGCTGGAGGGTTTTTATCTTCTTACATTCTTTATAAAGACCCAATTCTTTCATTAAAATATGGAGCCACTCTTTCTTCTTTTGTTATTGAAGATTTTGGAATAAATAAACTTCTTAAAATTAAAAAAGAAGATATTTTAAAAAGATTGGAGGAGTTGAAATGATAGAAATTGATTTTGAAAAGATAAATTCTTTAAGTGAATTTTTTAAAAGCATAAATATTTCTTTTAATCTCCTACCAGGAGTTGAAGAAGCAAAGAATAAAGAAGATGCAAGAGAAAAATTAACACTTCTTTTTTATGTTGATGCAATTTGTCATCAAACACAAAATTTTTATGGTGAGATTAATGGGATTTTTTATAAAGGGTGGGATTATCTTCTTTTCTCTTTTAAAAAAGAGTTTGAAAAAGATAAAAGTTTTATTGACACAAAAAGAATGAAAAAAATTAAAGGAGAAGATTTAAAAAGAATTTTAAATAACTCAGGAGATAGGTATTATGAAAGGGCTTATTTATTAAGAAATTGTGCTTTTATTCTTGATAGAGATTTTCAAGGTGACATTTTTGAAATTCATAAGATTTCTGAGGGATATATTAAAAGAGAGGGTAAACCTGATTTAATAACTCTTTTTCATAAATTTAAAGCATATTCTGATCCACTCAATAAAAAAACTTATTTATTTATAAATATTGCTAAAAAAGTTGGTTTTTGGCAGATAAAAGACCCAGAAAATTTGTGGACTCCTGTTGATTATCACCTTGAAAGAGTAAGTTTAAGAGTTGGGCTTGTTAAGGTTGAGGAGAAAATAAAAAATAAGTTAATTTCAGGAAAAAGGGTATCACAAAAATTGGATTTGTCTTTAAGAGAAAAAATTGGAAGTGCAGTTAAGGAAATCTCAAATTTATCAGGAACATCAATTGAAAAACTTGATCAAGCATTTTGGTCTCTTGGGAGAAGTATCTGTTTGAAGACAGGTCCTTTATGTGATGGAGTTAAAGATGAAAATAACACTTTTACAAAAATAACCCAAATCTCTCTTAAAAATGGTTGTCCCTTTAAAAATTTTTGCAAAGCATATAAAAATCCTCAATTAAGAGCACTAAAAGAATCAAATATTTTCACAATCTTTTACTAATCGGTTTAAAATTTAAAAAATAATATCATTTCTCATGGTATACTATATTTGTATACTATTAGAAATAAAGAATATAAAACAATAAATTATTTAATCCTATTAAAAATTTCCCGTATTTTACTTTTAACAATTTATTAAATATTGAAGATGATACAAACTATTTAAAAATTTTTGTATATAGGTATGTAAAATCAGGAAAATTAATTAGATTAAAGAAAGGGCTTTATGTAACAAGAGATTATGTTAAAGAATTAGAAAAGAATGACAAAATATCTTCTTACATCGAATTTATTGCAAACATTCTTTATGAACCATCATATATTATTTTAGAATATGTTCTTTATGAAAATAATCTTTTAACTGAAATAACAGTAAATTTAACATTAATAATCACTAAAAAAACGTCCTCTTTCTCAAGTTATTTTGGAACATTTATATATCATAAGATTAATAAAAATCTCTTTTTTGGATATGAGATATTGAAAGAAGGAGATTTTTTGATTTATAAAGCAAAAAAATCTAAAGCAATTTTTGATTTTTTATATCTTAAGGGAAATGAAAGTTTAAATAAAGAGATGTTTGATGGACTACGATTTAATTTAGATGAATTAAGTAAAAAGGATAAAGATGAATTGAAAAAATTTGTTGAATTTTAAACTTCAAGTAAAATGAAAGAAATTTTAAGTTATATTTTGTGATTATGGAAGAGACTAAGAATATTCTTGAAAAATTAATTAATGAATCAAAATCTAAAAATTTAGTTTTTAAAAGAAATTTATTAAATGAATATTTTCAAATAATTACACTTGATTTTATTTGTTCAACTAAAAAATGGAACGATTTAGTTTTACATGGTAGAGCATCCACTATCTCATTGTTATGGTCTTCCTCGATTATCAGAAGATTTAGATTTTATCTCTTTAAAAAAAGATTTAGAAATTGAAAAGTTAACAATAGATTTAAAAAATTATTATGAAAATAAGGTTAATAGAAGATATAAATTATGTTAACAATTTAAGCAAAAATATAAAAGATATTGTTATAAAAAGTTTATCAAAACTTTAACTTCTAGATTTATTTTTTTCTAAAGCACATAAGTAAATATGGTTGAAAAATTAAAGAAAATCTATATAATTTTTTAAGAGCCTTCTTATCAAGAGAGGTGGAGGGAACTGGCCCTGTGAAGCCCGGCAACCTGTACTTCAAAGGCATAAGGTGCCAAATCCAGCAGGCTCAATATTTGCCTGGGAGATAAGAAGGTTATCTTCTCCCAGAGTACTTGATGAAGGAGGTATTTTTTATGAGAAAATATCTTTTTACATCTGAATCTGTAACAGAAGGTCACCCAGATAAAGTTTGTGACCAAATTGCTGATACTGTTTTAGATGAATGCTTAAAGGTTGATCCATTTTCAAGAGTAGCATGTGAAGTCATTTCAACAACAGGTCTTGTCCATGTTGCTGGTGAAATTACAACAAAAGCAAGATTAGATTTTCAAGAAATTGTAAGAAATGTAATAAAAGATATTGGATATGATAAAGAAGGTTATGGTTTTAACTATGAAAGCGTTGGAGTGATTGTTTCTGTAAAAGAACAATCTCCAGATATTGCACTGGGAGTAAACAAAGCTCTTGAATCAAAAGAAGGAGAAATGGAGGAAACTCTGGGAGCAGGAGATCAAGGAATTATGTTTGGATATGCAACAAATGAAACTCCTGAATTTATGCCAATGCCGATAATGTTATCTCATAAATTATGTAAGAGATTAGCAGAAGTAAGAAGAAATGGAATTTTGCCATATTTAAGACCTGATGGAAAATCTCAAGTAACTGTTGAATATAATGATAGAAGACCGGAAAGAGTTACAAAAATAGTTTTATCTGCTCAACATGATCCAGAAATCTCTCTTGAAAAATTAAGAGAAGACCTCATTGAAAATGTAATAAAGCATGTAATTCCAAATGAAATGCTTAAAGATACAGAATATTATATTAATCCAACAGGAAGATTTGTAATAGGTGGACCAAAAGGAGATACTGGTTTAACTGGAAGAAAAACAATTGTTGATACATATGGTGGAATGGCAAAAAATGGTGGAGGTTGTTTCTCTGGAAAAGACCCAACAAAAGTTGATAGAAGTGCTTCATACATGGCAAGATATGTTGCAAAAAATATAGTTGCAGCAGGTCTTGCAGATAAGGTTGAGATTCAGGTTGCCTATGCAATTGGTAAAGCAAAGCCAGTTGCTCTTTTTGTTGATACATTTGGAACTGGAAAAATAGATGATGAAAAGTTAGAGAAATTTATAGAAGAGAAAATAGATTTTACTCCTCTTGGAATGATAAATAAACTTAATTTAAGACAACCAATTTATAGAAAAACAGCATGTTATGGACATTTTGGATGGGAAGAATATCCTTGGGAAAAACTCGATCTTGTCCCACTCTTTAAATCCCTCCTTTAGTAAAATCGCAGATGTTCTTATTGAAAATGTTCCATTAAAAAAAGAAGATTTACCACTTTATTCATATAAAATTCCTGAAAAACTCATAGAAAAAGTTGAAGTTGGAAAAAGAGTTTTTGTTCCTTTTGGAAAAGGAAATAAATTAAAAAAAGGGATAATTATTAAAATTTGTGATGGGGAGTCAGAGAACTTAAAAGAGATAATTGATTTAGTTTCAGATTATAAAATAGTTGATGAAGTGGGAATTAAGGTTTTATTTAAATTAAAAGAAAAATATTTTGCTCCCATTTCAACTTTTTTAAAGAAAATTCTTCCGCTTGGAAAAACTAAAAAAGGTGAAGAAATAATAAAACTTATTGATATAGAATTTGAAAAACATATTTCTCCTAGGGAAAAAAGAAAATTTGAATTAATTAATTTTCTTCAAGAAAATGAAGGAGAAATGAAATTAAGTGTTCTTAAGAAATTTTTTCCATCAAATATTATAAATGATTTGATAAAAAGAAAAATAATTATTAAAACATATGAGTTCCAAAAAGAAAGAAAAAAGGAGTGCATTGAGAGAGAAGAGGTTAAGTTTGAAAATGTAAAAGAAATTTCAATTGAAGAAAACACTCTTATTTATGGTTTCACATATAAAGAAAGGTGGAATTATTATTTAGATTTAATAAAATTATATCTTAATAAAAAGGAAAAAATAAAAATTATTTTTCCTGAAAAGGTTGAGGTCGAAGAGTTTTATAAATTTATTCCAGATGAAATTAAAAAAGTTTCAGAAAAAATAACAGCTGAGGAGACAAAAAATGAAAGGGAGAGAATTTTAAAAAATATTTATGAAGAGAAAATAAAGGTTTTATATGGAACAACAATTTCTCTTCTTTTGCCTTTAAATGAAAGTTTATTAATCATAGAAAATGAAGAGAGATTTAAAAATCTTGAAGATTTGCTTTCAATTAAAATTTTAGAATTAGCAAGAACTTATATTGAAGAAAAAAACATCAAATTATTAATAGGCTCATTTTATCCATCTTTTGAAGCACTTATTACATCAAAAAAAGAGAAATTTAATTTAATAAAGAAAAAAATTAGTTTAAAAAATATAGAAATTCTTTATAGAGATTCAGAAAGGTTAATTTCGCCATATTTAAAGAGTTTAATTTTAAAAAATAGAAACAAGAAAATTTTTATATTTTATCCAAGAAAAGGTTACTTCCAATATCTCTTTTGTGATGAATGTGGATATACAGCAAAGTGTCCTAAATGTAAAATTCCTCTTACTTTTTTTAAAGAAGAAGGGAAACTTATCTGCAAAATTTGTTGCTATGAAAAACTACCTTTTGATATATGTCCTCAATGCGGTGGATTTTCAATGAGATTTTCAAGTCCTGGAATTGAAAGAGTAAAAGAGAGATTAAAAAAAGTTTTTCCTCAAGGAAAAATTTTACAACTTGATGAATGGATAACAAAAGGAAGTGAAAAGAAAAGAAAAGAAATAGAAAATGAATTTATTTTTAATGGGAATATTTTAATAGGAACACATCTAATTTTGCCTCTTTTAAAGAGAATAAATAATTACATTTTCATTTTTCTTGATATAGATTTTATGTTAAATTTTCCAGATTATGACTCATTTGAAAATATTTTTTATCTTATCTTAAGAGTTGTTGAAGAATCTCTTGTTTCAAATGGAAAAGTTTACCTTCAAACAAGATTTCCAAATAATATTGTGTTTAAGGCACTCAAAGAAAAAAATCTAAATCTATTTATTAATGAAGAATTAAAAAGAAGAAAAGAGACAAAATTTCCTCCATATTATAAATATGTAATAATTGAAGATATTGAAAAAGAGCATTTAGATGAAATATTAAAACTCAAAGAAAATGATGATGAGGTTTATTATTCTGATGGAACTTTAAAGATAAAAACGAAAAATTTTTTCAAATTTAAACAAATTTTTGATAAAATTAAATATGAAAAGATATTAAGAATAAAGGAGTTTTGAATGAGAGATATTATTTTAATTGGAAATCCACTCTTAAGAAAAAAGTCTCAACCTGTTAAAAAGGTTGATAGATACATTGAAAAACTTGTTGAAGAGATGAAAAAAGTTCTCAATAAAAGTGAAATTCCAGCAGTGGGCCTTTCTGCTCCTCAAATAGGAGAACTTTTGAGAGTTATTATTTATAGAGATGAAGATAAAATTCATACAGTAATTAACCCTAAGATTTTAAAAAAAGAGGGAAAAATAGTTATAGAGGAAGGTTGTCTTTCTATTCCTGGAGTTTATGGTAATGTAGAAAGGTCAAACAAAATTTTAGTATCTGGACTTACGCTCTCGGGAAAAAAAATTGAAATAGAAAAAGAGGGTTTACCCGCTGTTATAATTCAACATGAAATAGACCACCTTGATGGAATTTTATTTATAGATAGAATAAAAGATATAAAAACATTAAGAGTTGAAGAGGGATATAAAGTTCCAGAGGAACTTTTAAATAGAGTTTAATGAAAATAAACTTTTTTGGCTCTGATTCTTTTTCACTTCCATTTTTAGAAGAGTTATATAAAAGAGGGTATGAAATAACACTTGTTATTACAACTCCTGATAAACCAAAAGGAAGAGGTTTAAAACTTGAAGAAACTCCAACAAAAACTTTTGCAAAAGAGAAAAATTTAAAATTTATTGAAGTTGATAAATTTAAAAATTTTTATGATGAAATTGAAAAAGACAAGGGAGATTTAGGTGTTGTTGTGTCATTTGGAAAAATTATTCCTGAAAGAGTTTTAAATCTTCTTCCAAAAGGAATAATAAATGTTCATCCATCACTACTCCCAAAATATAGAGGACCAAACCCAATAAGGTGGCAAATTTTAAATGGAGAAAAGAAAAGTGGAATTACAATAATAAAATTAACAAATGAAGTTGATGCTGGACCAATTTTAATTCAAAAAGAGATTGAAATTGAAGATAGTGATAATTATACAAATTTATTAAAAAAACTAAATGAGGTTGGAAAAGAAGTTCTTATTCAAGCAATTGAGATAATTGAAAAAGGAAAAGAAACTTGGATTGAACAAAAAGGAGAAGCAACTTATGCTCCAAAATTTGAAGATACCTTCGAAAAACTTGACTTTAAAATGGAAGGAGAATATTTAAAAAGAAAAATTCTTGCCCTTTCTTTTGAGCCAGGAGCATATGCTCTTTTTAGAGAAAAAAGAGTAAAAATTTTAGATGCAAATTTAATAGATGAAGATTTTAGTGGTGAGCTAGGAGAAATAATTTTTGTTGATAAAAATTCATTTGGAATTAAAACAAAAGATAAAGTTTTAGTTCCAAAAATCTTAAAGATTGAGGGGAAAAAAGAGATGGGGGTGAAGGAATTTGTTAATGGATATAAACCTAAACTGGGTGAAAAATTTTATTAAAAACTTTTTTATTAAAAAATCTACTTATAAAAAATAAGCATTGTTAAAAGGGCTCCATAAATATTGGCAATCATATCTTGTAAATTATTACTATAACCTATCATTCCATCAAGTTTGGTGAAATAAATAGCAGTTATAAACTCCGATATTTCAATAAAAGCACCAATTCTAACAACCAATGTAACTATTATCAATAAATCTATAAATCTATTATCTATAATATAACCAATTTTTATTATTACAAAAAATTCAAAGATATGTGATTTTTTTCAATAAATTGATATATTAATTTAAAATATTTCTAAATATCTATCTAATTCCCAATCTGTTACGTGAGTTCTAAAACTATCCCACTCCTCCTTTTTTGCTTCTATTAATTTTTCTATAACATGATCTGATAAAGCGCTTTTTAAAACATCATCTTTTAAGAACTCATCCATTGCTTCCATTAAATTTCCTGGTAAACTTTCAATTCCAAGTTTTTTTCTTTCTTCTTCTGTCATATTGTATATGTCAAAATTTGTTGGTTCTCCTGGATCAATTCTATTTTTAATTCCATCAATTCCAGCAGCAAGAATCACAGCAAAAGCAAGATAAGGATTACAAGATGGATCAGGAGATCTAAACTCAATTCTTCTTGCAAATCCTGTTGCAGATGGAATTCTTATAAGAGCAGATCTATTTCTTAATGCCCAAGATATATAAACTGGAGCTTCATAACCTGGAACAATTCTTTTGTATGAGTTTACTGTTGGATTAGCGATAAATGTTATTCCTTTTGCATGTTTTAAAATTCCACCAATAAAATAGAGTGCTTCTTTTGAGAGTTCATATTTTCCATTTTTATCATAAAAAATGTTTTCTCCATTTTTAAACAAAGAAAGATGTGTATGCATACCTGAACCATTTATTCCAAAAACTGGTTTTGGCATAAATGTTGCATGAAGTCCATATTTTAATGCAGTTGTTTTAGTAACTAGTTTAAATGTTATTACATTATCTGCAGTTCTTAAAGCATCTGAATATCTGAAATCAATTTCATGTTGACCTTCTGCTACTTCATGGTGTGCTGTCTCAACCTCAAAACCCATCTCTCTTAAAGTAGTTACAATTTCTTCTCTAACTTTTTCTCCAAGGTCAATTGGAAGAAGGTCAAAATAGCTTCCATGGTCATGTGTAATTGTTGTTGGTCTTCCTTTATCATCTTTTTTAAATAAGAAAAATTCTGCCTCAGGTCCTGCGTTTAAAACATAACCAAACTCATCTTTAACCTTTTTCATCTCTTTTTTAAGAATGTATCTTGGGTCACCCTCAAATGGCGTTCCATCTGGATTTAAAACATCACAAATTACTCTTGCAACTGTTCCTCCACCAACAGTCCAAGGAAGAATTGCAAATGTGTTTGGATCTGGAAAAAGAAGCATATCAGACTCTTGAATTCTTACAAAACCTTCAATTGAGGAACCATCAAATAAAATACCATTATCAAGAACACTTGGAAGTTCAGATGAAGGTATTTCAACATTTTTGGGTATTCCCAAAATGTCTGTAAATTGTAACCTTATAAAAACCACATTTTTTTCTTTAACAAGTTTTAATACATCACTCTTGTCCATTTATCTCACCTCCTAAAATTAAGACATAAATATATCACCCACTTAATTTTTGTCAATATGTTACAAAATATTAAAAACTAATGGAATTTGGAGGTGGAGGTATAATAAATAATGGAGGTTTTTTTATATGAGATATAGAAGAAATGGAGATCTTGTTTTTGTTGTTATAGAAAAAGAGAAAGGTATCATTCATATAAATATTCTCAATTTTAATCATTAACAAAAACATAAATCCCTGTTATAATATTGTGGTCATCTTTAAAGGAGTATTGTTATGAAGAAAGATTTTGCAATTAAGACAATTAATCTTGGAAGAACCTATAAAAAGGGAAAAAGAGTAATTGAGGCACTTAAAAATATAAATATTGAAGTGCAAAAAGGAGAAATATTTGGTCTTTTAGGACCAAATGGAGCAGGTAAGACAACACTTATAAAAATTTTAACAACCATTCTTCTTCCATCAACTGGAAAGGCATATGTCTTAGGTTTTGATGTTGAGAAAGATACACTTCAGATAAGAGAAAAAATAAATATGGTAAGTGGAGGAGAGTGGGCAGGTTATGGAATTTTAACAGTTAGAGAAAATTTATGGATGTTTTCACAATTTTATGGAACTCCATCTAAATTAGCAAAAAGAGAAATTGAAAGATACCTTGAGATGTTTGACTTAAAAGAAGAAGCTAATACAAAAATAAGTAATCTCTCAACTGGTATGAGACAAAAAATGAATTTCATTAGAGGTATACTTTCAGATCCTGAAGTTCTTTTTCTTGATGAACCAACACTTGGTCTTGATGTACAAATTGCAAGAACTGTAAGAAGTTTTATTAAATCATGGATAAAAGAAAAACCGAATAGAACAATTCTTCTTACAACTCACTATCTTAATGAAGCAGATGAACTATGTGATAGAATTGCAATAATTGATAATGGACAAATTTATGCACTTGATACACCTGAAAACTTAAAGAGAATTTTAAGAGATAGAGTGTACTACTCAGTTGAAGTAGCGAGAAGTGAATATTTAAAAATTGATTCAATTCCATACACAACAAAATTTTTATTAAACCCTATCAAAGATGGAAAACTTGAAATTAAATTTCAGTTAGAAAGCGAAAATCGAATTGTTGATGTTTTTAACTTTTTAAAGGATAAAGGTTTTAATGTTCTTTCATTTAGAAAAAGAGAGCCAACACTTGAAGATGTATTTATTGAGATTGTTGGAAAGGAATTTAAAGATGAAGAGATACATGATTAGAAATTTAAGAGCAATTAAAGGAAGAGCATACCCAAGAATAATTGCCGCTAATAGAGAATATTCTTGGGTTATTGCAGATGTTGTTCTTCCACTTCTTTCTGTTATTGCTTATGGACTTCTTTATAAATATCTTGGAGCAAGTAAAGATTTTTTAGGCTTTGCAGTTCTTGGTGGAGCAATGAGTGCTTTTTGGCTCAATGTGCTCTGGGATATGGCATCACAACTTTATTGGGAAAGAATGAGTGGAAATCTTCAACATTACATAATTAGCCCTATTTCTCTTATGGCAATTCTCTTTGGAATGAGTATTGGTGGAATGTTTTCAACATCTTTAAGAGCCCTTGCAACCTTAACTGTTGGAACAATCATTTTTAAACTTGACTTTAGTTTTGTAAACATACCTCAACTTATTCTTGTTTTCTTTTTAACTCTATCTGCACTTTATGGTTTAGGAATGACTCTTGCATCACTTTACCTTATTTGGGGAAGAGAGGCATGGCACCTTTCAGAATTTTTCCAAGAACCAGTCTATCTTGCAAGTGGAATGTATTTTCCAATAAAATTTTTAGGAATAACTGGATTTTTCTCTTCAATCATTCCTTTAACCTTAGGACTTGATGGAATAAGACAACTAATCTTTAGACAAGGTGCGATTTTTGGATTCTTAAGTGTTAAGATTGAAATTATAATTCTTGCTATATTAACTGTTGTTTATCTTTTTCTTGCCTATTATTATCTTAAGAAAATGGAGTATCTTGCAAGAAAGGAAGGGAAGTTAACTATAAGATGGGAGTAATTAAAAAAATTTTTAATGATTTTAAAGCATCTTTTCTACTCGGGTGGAAAATAGAGAGTAACTGGACAGATCCATTTTTGTTTATCATATATTCCCTCGCAAAACCTCTCTCAAGTGCATTCATTTTGATTATTATGTTTATTATAATAACAAGAAATCAACTTCCAGAATATATTCCACATCTTCTAATTGGAAATGCACTTCACCTATATACTGCAAATGTTCTTTTTGGAATCGCTTGGACTGTAATTGATGATAGAGAATATTATGAAACTTTAAAATATGTTTATATTTCTCCAGTAAGTTTATTTTTATTTTTAACAGGAAGAGGTTTTGCAAAATATATTACAACAACAGTATCAGCAATAATAATTTTAATAACTGGTTCTATTCTTCTTAAAGTTCACTTCTCTTTAATTCCATACTGGTATATCTATCTTCCTATTTTTATAATTCTTGGTTCGCTCTCTTTATTTATAATTGGATACTTTTTTGCAGGAGTAAATTTTTTGATTTCAAGACAAGGTTGGTTTTTAACTCAAAGTGCAACAGGAGTTTTTCTTCTTTTAACAGGAGCAATTTTTCCAATTGATACATTGCCATCTTTTTTAGGAAAAATCGGAATATATATTCCGCAAACAATATGGATGGATGGAATGAGAATGGTTCTTCTTGGAAGTGGATGGAATGAAGCGTTCAAAAATTTAAGTATAAATCAAATGACTTCTCTTCTTGCTCTTGAAAATTTTGTTTATTTTGTAATTATATTTCTTTTCTTTAACTTTTCACTTAAAATTGCAAGAACAAGAGGGTTAATAGATCAAAGATCCATGGGTTAATCAAAACAAACTTTTTTCAACTGAAAAATTTTCTAAAATAAGTTTATAAATTTCATCAAAATTTTTCCCTGAAGGATTAATTTTATTTTCATTTCCTCTTGAAAAATGAATGTAATTTATTCCAAAATTTTTTGCACCAAGAACATCTTTTTCAAAATTATCACCAATATGTAAAACTTCATTTTTCTCTACTTTAAAAAAATCTATTATTTTCTGAAAATTTTTTTTGTTTGGTTTTACAAATCCAATTTCATCTGAGAAAAATGTTTCATCAAAATAGTCTAAAAGAGAGTATCTTTTTAAAATTTCTCTTAAAGCCCAACCTGGAGTTCTTCCAGCATCAGATAAAATGCAAAGTTTAGTGTTAAGTTTTTTTAATTTTTTTATAAAATCTTCCACTCCTTCAATTAAAGGAGGAGGAATGTCAAAAATTGCTGTTTCATAAACTTTTTTAATGTCTTCCAAAACAACTTTATTTGGATTTACTCCAAAAAGTTTAAAAAAATAACAAATCTGTTTCTCAGTGTTTATGCTTTTTAAAGTTTTTTTTTGAGTTGAAAAAAGCCACTCACTCATTCTCTCATAGGCATTTTTTGCTTCATCATATGAAATATTAATAGGGGAGAGATACTCATAAAGTTTTTTTATTCTTATCTCTCCCCTCTTATCCTCAAGGTCTATTCTATCTTCTATTATTGTGTCCCAGAGGTCTAAACTTATAACTTTAAGCAACTTTTTCTTTCTTTATATCTTCAAGAATTTTCTTTAACTCATCTCCTTCAATTGTCTCTTTATCAAATAAAACTTCAACAACTTTATGAACTCCCTCTTCGTTTTCTTTTAGAATGTTTTTTGCTTTCTCATAACACTCTTCAACAATATTTCTTACTTCTTTATCTATCTCATATGCAATTTGCTCTGAATAATCTCTTTCTGAAGCAATATCTCTTCCTAAAAACACATATTCACTTTTTCTTCCAAAAGTAAGAGGTCCTAATTTTTCGCTCATTCCAAATTCAGTAACCATTTTTCTTACAATTTCAGTTGCTCTTCTTAAGTCATTTTCAGCACCAGTTGTTTTATCTTTTGTAAAAAGTTCCTCTGCTGCTCTTCCACCAAGAAGAGTTGTTACTTCTGAAAGAAGTTGCTCTTTTGTTCTTAAAAACTTCTCTTGTTCTGGAAGTTGAAGTGTATAACCTAAGGCCATTCCTCTTGAAACAATTGAAATTCTATGAACTGGATCTGAACCAGGAAGCATATTTGCAACAACAGCATGTCCTGTTTCATGAAATGCAATAATTCTTTTTTCTTCTTCTGAAACAACTCTTGTTTTTTTCTGAGGCCCTGCAATTACTCTATCTATTGCTTCTTCAAGTTCATCCATTGTTAAATATTTTTTATTTCTTCTTGCTGCAAGAAGTGCTGCTTCATTTACTAAATTTTCTAAATCTGCTCCAGTAAAACCTGCTGTTCTTTTTGCAAGGGTAACTAAATTTATATCGGGTCCAAGTGGTTTATTTCTTGTGTGAATTCTTAAGATTGCCTCTCTTTCTTTTACATCAGGATAATTTACAACAATTCTTCTATCAAATCTTCCAGGTCGAAGAAGTGCTGGGTCTAAAATGTCAGGTCTATTTGTTGCTGCAATAACAATTATTCCACTATTTGGATCAAATCCATCCATCTCAACAAGAAGTTGGTTTAATGTTTGTTCTCTTTCATCATGTCCACCACCAAGACCTGCGCCTCTTTGTCTTCCGACTGCGTCTATCTCATCAATAAATATTATGCATGGAGCATATTTCTTTGCTTCATTAAATAGGTCTCTTACTCTTGCTGCACCAACTCCAACAAACATCTCAACAAATTCAGAGCCAGAAACAGAGAAAAATGGAACGCCTGCTTCACCTGCAACTGCTTTTGCAAGAAGTGTTTTTCCACATCCAGGAGGTCCAACAAGAAGAATTCCTTTTGGAATTTTTGCACCAAGTGCTGCAAATTTTCTTGGATTTCTTAAAAATTCAATCTCTTCCTGTAAATCTTCTTTAACCTCCTCAAGACCAGCAACATCATTAAAGGTTATCTTCGGTTTGTTTTCTATGAATAGTCTTGCTCTACTTTTACCAAAATTAAAAACTTGAGAGTTTGTACCACCAGAAAGTGCTCTCATCATTATCATCCAGAAAAAAATAAGAAGAATTACAGAACCAATGTTTGTTAAAACATACCACCAAGTTCCACTATTTGAAGTTGGTTTTATTGTTGCATTAACTCCCTTTTCAATGAGTAAGTTTGGTAAATTTGGGTCATCAAAAGGAGGAAGTACAGTTGTAAATTTTGAACCATCTGTGTATGTTCCACTTACATTTTGTCCATCAATTGTGATTTCTTTTACTCTTCCATCTTTAACTCTTAAAATAAATTCTGTATAAGAAATTTTTTCACTTGAAAGTGTGCCTGATGAACCAGAATAAAAACTATAAATAAAATAGACAAAAATTATCATTAAGATAATTGGTAAAATGCTTCTAATTATATTGAAAATGTTATTGACTTTTTTCATACTTCATCACCTCATACATATAAACTTCAGGCTTCAAGACACAGATATAAGGAAGATTTCTATATTTTTCATTAAAATCAAGTCCATAACCTACAACAAATTCATCTGGAACATCGAATCCATAAAATTCAACAGGAACATCTTTTATTCTTCTAACTTTTTTATTTAAAAGGGCAACAGTTTGAAGAGATAAGGGTTTCCTTGAGGAGAGTAATTCTCTAAGGTGAGATAATGTTAAGCCTGTGTCAACTATATCTTCAACAATCAATACATGTCTTCCTTCTATTGAGTGGTCAAGATCCTTAGTTATTTTAATTATACCAGATGTTTTGGTGGATGCACCGTAAGAAGAAATTCCCATGAAATCAAGAGAAAGATAAATATTCATCTCTTTAACTAAATCTGATAAAAAAATTGTCGCTCCTTTTAAAATACAAATAAGATGTGGGAATAAATCTTTATAAACATTGCATAAATCTTTTGCAAGTTCTTTTACTCTTTTCTTAATCTCTTCTTCAGTTATAAGAATCTTTTGTATATCTTTATCCATTCATTATCCTCCAATTCTATTGTAATATATAAAACTCTTTTTGTCATCTCACTGACTTTGAAGTTTTCACTCATTCTTAATCCGATAATCCATAATATATCACCTTTTGAGTTAGAAAGAACCGGAATTTTCCATTTAATGCTTTTTGAAATTTTTAAATCTGTCAAAAAATCTTGAATTTTTTTTGAGTAATTTACTCCAAGAGGAGTAAATCTTTCACCAAATTTTGGAGGTCTTATAAAAAGTGGAAAAGAGATTTTATCAAAATCAAAATATGCTTCAAATCGGTTTTTTGTTTTATTCATATTTTCAACTAATTTAAGTGAAATTTTTAAACCTTCTTTTTTTATCTCTCCTAAATCTTTAATCTCTATAAGATAATCTTTTTTTGTTAAAGACAACTTTTCAATTACAATTTTATCCTTCTCTCTTATTGCTATTAAATTTTTAGAAAGAATTATCTCTTTACCACTTCTTTTATCGATTAAATTTATAATATCATCAATATTTTTAACTGAAAATTCTCTTAAGTCTTCATTAAACTCCTCGATAATTTTTCTGATTATTCTCCTTTGTATTGCCTTATGAAGGTTTCTAAATTTTTCAATATCAATAAAATAGGAACTATCGATAATTTTAACTATTTCACTTAAACTTTTCTCTGTTATCTCTTGGAGAAAATCCTCATCAAATCTAACAATTTCACTTAAATCAAAAACTTTCTCTTTAAATGACTTATTAAACTCTTTTTCAATATATGGAATTAACTCATTCCTAACTTTATTTCTCAAGTAAATTGTTTCTAAATTTGTTTTATCAATTCTATAATCAATCTTTTTTTGATTTAGATAATCAACTATCTCTTCTCTTTTTAAAATAAGAGTTGGATGAATAATGTCTCCCCATTTTGGTAAAATTCCCACGAGACCTTTAAGCCCTGTTCCTCTTAAAAAATTCATTAAAATTGTTTCAATTTTGTCATCAAAATTATGAGCAAGAGCGATTTTTGTAAATTTATCTTTTTCCTTAATCTCATTGAAAAAAGTAAATCTCTCTTCTCTTCCAACCTCTTCAATTGATTTTTTCTTTTCTTCACTTAATTTTTTTATATCTAATCTCCTTACAAAAAGGGGGATTTTCAATTTTTGTGATACTCTTCTCACAAAAATTTCATCTAAATTTGAATCTTCTCCTCTCAATAAGTGATTTAAATGAACTAAAATAAGAAGGTTTTCAAAATTTTCTTTTAGAAAATAAACAAGAAATGTAGAATCTGGTCCACCAGAAAATGCAACCACAATTTTGTCTTGAGGAGAAAACAAAGAATTTTCTTCAATAAAAATTTTTACTTTAGAAATTAAATTCATTTTAATGGTGGCGGCGGAGGGAGTCGAACCCACGACACCACGGGTATGAGCCGTGTGCTCTTACCAACTGAGCTACGCCGCCTTTAATCAAATTTTACTAAATTTAAAAAAACTTTCAACAAAATGCACTTTATATATTATAAAAATTTATTTGTTTTTTGGATTTTAAATTTACAAATTCTCTTTGAGTTTTTCAAGCATAGTTTTAAATTCAGGAATTCTAACTTTTATTGTTTCCCATATTGTTTCATAATCAACTCCAAAATATCTATGTATCAATTTATCACGCAAACCAGCAATTCTTGTCCAAGGAATGTTAGGGTAGTTATCTTTTAATTCCTGAGGTATATTTTTAACTGCTTCACCTATAATTTCAAAACATCTAATAACAGCATAAACAATTAGTTAATCTATTATAAAATCTTCATAATCTTAATCTTTAGTAAGTTTCTTTTAATTCTAGATAAGTGAACATATCTATCAGTTTCTCAAATTCAATTTATATTACTATATCACTTTTTTTTTCTGTTTGAGTTCCTTCAACAAAAGAACTAGAACACCTAATTCTTTAATATTGAATTTTTTCTTTAAACTTTTTTATAATTCTTTAATTTTTTAATAATTTCTTCAATATTCATATAAATTTACCCAAAAAGTTATCAAATGATTGAAATTTCTAAATTAATTCTGTCAAAATTAAATTGTGAAATTAATTATTTATCTATATTGATCTTCCGATTAGGTATCCTGATTTAACTGCTTCAAAAACTCTTCCAGGGCAATATGAATCTCCAATATTGTAAACTTTTTCAGCAACTCTTTCCTTAAGGCAATCAAAATAGAGTTTGTTATTTGGCGAAAGACCAACAGAAATTATTACATAATCAGCAAAAATTTCTTCTTCAATCTCTTTTTCTTTAATCTTTTTCTCAAAAGGATTTTTAATGTTATCAGGAAGAACAGGTCTCCATACTTCATAAGGATTAGGAACATTTTCAACTTTTCTTGAAATTAAAACTGAGTTTTCCTTTATCTCTTTAACAGTTGCACAATTTATTAATCTAACTTCTTTTCTCTCAAGATAGTGTATAAGATGTCCTCTATTTGCAGTGCAAACTCCTTTCATAAAATATGGAAGCATTTCGACAACAGTAACTTCTTTATTTCTCTCATAAGCAAGGTAATAGGCAATTTCACAACCAACTGCTCCTCCACCAATAACAACAAATTTATTTTTATCATCAAATTTTTCAGGATTTTTAAGATAAGTTATTGCAGAGATAACATTAGGTCTATCAGCTCCTTTTACATTCAATTTCTTTTCAACTGTTCCTGTTGCACAAATAACAATGTAAAACTTTTCTTTTTTCAAAAATTCTGTATCGACCTCTTTGTTAAATTCAACTTTAAGAGAATATTTTTCCTGAGTTCTCTTAAGAAGATTTTCAAGATACTCAACATAATTTTTTACATCATATTTTATTTTTGGAACAGAACCCCAAATGAGTGTGCCACCAACTTTTGAACTCTTTTCATAAAGATAAACATCATGACCTCTTTCAGCAAGGGTTGTTGCACAGACAACTCCAGCAGGTCCTGCACCAATAACCGCAATTTTCTTTTTCTCCTTTACAGGTTTTAAATCAGAGTAAAGATCTTCATTTCCAGTTACTGGGTTTACTGCACATTGTGGGTGTCCACCTTCAATAAATTCATTAATACATCCTTCTTGGTCTCCAATACATGGAATGATTTCTTCAACTTTTCCAGCATATGCCTTATTTGGCCATTCTGGATCTGCAAGAAGTGGTCTTGCAAGCATAATCATATCACACATCTCATCTCTTAATGCTTTTTCAGCAAGATCTGGATATCCAAGTTTCCCAACTGCAACAACTGGAACATCAAGCCCTAAATTTGATTTAATTCCTTTTTCTTTGAAATATTCTTTTACAATTTTTGAAACAAGAAGATAACAACCCGGTGGCATTGAATTTGGTGGATGTGGTAACCACCAGTTATCATAACAACCAAGGTCAACATCAAAAATATCAACTCCTGCTTTCAAAAGATTTGCCATATATTCAAGCGTCTCTTCAACTTTTCTTTCATTTTTGAACTTTTTGAGTGGTTTAACTTTATCCATCTTGTCTTTGTACGTTTCATTTAAGGCAAGAGAAAGGTCAATTCTATACATTATTGGATAATATGGACCAACTCTTTTTCTTATCTCTTTAACAAGCTCAATTCCAAATGCTTGCCAATCAGCAAATTTTCCAAATTTTCTTCTGTTGAATGCCCTATTTTGCATCTGCTCAAGAAGATAACCTTCATGCCCATGGAGATACACCCCATCAATTAAAAGCGCTTTTGCATCTGCAGATGCTTGGCCTGCATTTTTTATAATTTTATATAATTCTCTATCTCTTAAAGGCCTACATGGAACCTCTGGGATATAAAAATTTGGATTCCAAGATGCTGAAACAGGTAATTTAAACTTTTTAATTAAACATTCAGGAGAACCAACTCTTCCAAGTCCAGGAGTTAATTGAATAAAAATTTTTGCTCCAAATGAGTGAACTGCTTCAGCAATATCTCTCCATCCAGAATAAACTGTTCTTGATTTATCTATCCTAGGAAAATAACTTCTGTCTCCTGGTTCTGTAACTGAAGGATCAACATAGTGACATATTGGAACAAGACCAGTTGTTATTAAGCCAACTCCTCCTTTTGCTCTTTCTGAAAAATACTTTATCATTTTCTCTGATGGTCTTCCCATCTCTTCTGCCATAGATATATTTCCCATTGGTCCCATAACAATTCTATTTCTAATTGTTATGGTATTTACTTGAATTGGAGAAAAAAGTTTTTCATAAGGGTATAACTCTTTTGTCATTCTTCCCCATCTTAATTTCTCTTCATCATAAAACCATTTTCCAAGATTATCAATTAAATCCTGAATTAACTCTTGATAATTTTTGTTCATAAACATAAAAAAACCTCCAGATTAAAATTGTTTAAAAAGTAACGATAATATAATTATAACATAAAACCAGTTTTGAAATACTCTGCAATTTTTTTTCCTAATTTCTGTTGAACTCCTCAATCTCCAAAAACAACCTTTTCTTTGAGATTTTCCTTAATGAAACTCTTTAATTTCTCGCTCACTCTTCCACTTTTTTCAAATTAAAATGGAGTTAAAGGAAGTGGAATAAAAGTGTGAGCATGAATTCTTGCACCAAATTTTATAAGGTCTTTCATAACCTTAAGTGGTCTCTTCTATGTCTTCTTTCTCTTCTCCTGGAAGTCCAAAAATAAAATCAACAATTGGCTTTAAATTGTATTTTATTGAAAGTTCAACAGATTTATATATTTCTCTTACTCCATGACCTCTGTTTATAAAATTTAAAACTTTATCACTTCCAGATTGAGCACCAATTACAATTGAATCATTAAAAGCATATTTTTTAACAAGAATTAATGTTTCATCAATTACAAATTCAGGTCTAACCTCTGATGGAAAGGTTCCAAGAAAAATTCTTCCACTCTCCCCAATTATTCTTTTAATCTCTTTTAAAAGTTCTTCAAGTGCCTCTAAATTTAATTTTTTTCCATCGACAGAACCATATGAGAAAGCATTTGGAGTTATGAATCTAATATCAGTTAAATTGAGTTTTTTCATAATTTCAATGTATTTAATAATATTTTCTATGCTTCTGTGTCTTACCTTTCCACCAAAAATATAAGGTGTCTCACAATAATAACAGAAAAACGGACACCCTCTTGTTATTTCAATTGGACTAAATCTTTCATATTTAACTGAAAAAGGAGGATATTTATCTATATCAACTCTTTCGCTTAATGATGACACAAAAAACGCACCATCTTTTACAAAAGAGAGGCCTTTTATATTCTCAAAATCCTCATTATTTAAAAAGTTCAATAAAAATTTAACAAAACTTTCCTCGCCTTCACCTCTGAACACATAGTCAAAACCCATTTTAAGAGTTCCTTTAGGGTCTCCTGTTGGATGAGGACCTCCTGCAATAAGAACAATTTTATTTTTATATATATCTCTTAGTTTTCTAACAATATCAAAAATATCGAAAATTTGAGTTGTAAAAAAAGAAAAGGCAAAAATAGTTTTTTTATTATTATCAATTAATTCCGAAAGATTAAAAAGCCCCTCTTCTTTCTCAATAAAAATAATATTTATATTTTTAAATCTTTCTTCAATTTTTATGGCACCTAAAAGAGAATTAAAGCTATATCTATTGTTTTTGTTATAAAAAATAACTAAATTTAAATCATAGTTCACTTTTCAAAAAATAAAACTGAATCAATTTTAATTTTCAATTTTTCATTTAAATTAATACTATTTTCTCCATTTAAATTCATAAGAATATAATCTTTTTCCTGATTTGATTCTTTTATCTCACTTATAATGACCTTTCCTTTTAGATAAGAAAAAGTTAGATCTCCACCGTAAAAATAACTTTCTCTTGTCAATTTTTTATATGAAATCTTATCTAAATCTGTTAAATAAAGATAATATTTTCCACCTACCTCTTCCTGAGCCATAAGATACAAATAATTTCTTAAAACTCCTCTAACATAAAATTCAAATTTAGTTGGACCTTCTATGGTTTTCAAAACTTTTCCATTTCTATCAATTAAAACTATGTATGGTTTTTTACCTAATTCATGTGGGATTAATTTGTATAAAATGTTTTGAGAATTATTAATAAATATCTCATCAGCGATATCTCCTAAGCTCTCTTCATAAACCAATTTATACTCTTTTTTATTTAAATATAATATTTCAATTTTTTCTTTGCCTGATTTTGAGTCATAAGAAGTTCCTAAAATCTCACCATTTTCATTTGAAGTTTCTCTAAAATAAAACTTTTTATCATCAAAAGTAATATAGTTTTCAATAAATTCTTCAGTTAATAAATTATAGAGTGATATTTTTGAATTTACTTCATTATATCTTAAAAGATGTAAATAAATTTTGTTATTCAAATCATCAAAGTAAATTGGATGGATGTATTCTGAAATTAAATTTATAATTAGAGGTTTTTTATTTTTTATTTTAAGATTATAAATATATAAGTACTCTCTTCCAGCACTCTCTTTTAAAGTAAAAATAATATTTTCATCATCATAAAATTTTGGAGTATATGGAAAGAATCCTAAAAGTCCTTCTGTTAAATTCAATATCTCACCTGTCTCAATATTTAAGACAAAAATTCCACTTTTTGTGTAATCATCTGAGAAATAATTAAATAATACTAAATTATTTCTTATCTCGCTTAAAATAATTTTTCCTTTGAGGTTAGTATCAAAATCTTTAATTAAATTTATTTTCTCATCATAAAGTAAAATTTTACCTCCACTTGAAATTACAATTTCTGGAACCTTTTCCTTTTTACAAGAAAAGAGTGAAAAAACTAAGAGTAACAGTATTAAACTAATTAAAACTCTTTTTTTCATAAAAACCTCCTCTTTTTATTATAAAATGAAAAATATATATATAAAATTAAAGGAGAAAGAAAATGTGCAAGATATATGAAGGAAGTGGAGAGGAGATAATTCCTCTTTTTGAAAGTGTTACTCCAGAACTTGAGGTTGATATTAAAAAATGGAGATGGAAATATCTTGAAAAACCACTCAAAGAAAACCTGATTGCTGTTTATGAGAGCAAAGAAGGTGAAATTGTTGGAGAAGAGGCGATTGTCCCATTTAAAGCATATTTTAAAGGAGAAATTGTAAAAATAGGGCACTCTGTTGATTCCATGGTTTTAAAAAAATATAGGGGAAAGGGAATTTTTAAAAAACTTGCAATTAAAACTCTTGAGGAAGGAAAAGAAAGAGGATACTACTATTTTTATGGATTTCCAAATAAAAACTCTCTTCCAATTTATACAAAAAAGTTAAATTGGATGAGTTTTGGATATGTTAGAAGGTGGATTTTTCCACTCAATTTAAATATAATAGCATCAAAATTTAAAATTGACCTCTCGATCCTTTCACCTCTTTTTAAAATTGGAACAAACCTTATTAAAGAGAAATTTAGTTTTGTTAAAGTTGATAATTTCAGTGGAGTTGAGAACTATTTAGAAAACCTTAAAAAGCACTATGATATTTTTCTTTTAAGAGATGAAAGTTTCTTAACTTGGAGATATCTTTCTCACCCATATTACACCTATGATATATTCAAAGATGAGGAGAGTCTTTTTGTTATAAGAATAAAAGAAGTTGATATAAAAAGAGGTACAATTGAAGAGTTTTTATATAGAGATAGAGAGTCATTCTCAAAAATTATCTCTTTTTCTCTTAAATATTTTGTTGAAAATAATGTTGATTTAGTTGATATCTGGATAAAGCAGGGAGACCCTCTTGAAAAAATTCTTTTCTTTAAGGGTTTTATTCCATATCAAAAAAGATTAATTATTCTTTATCCATTCGAAAAAATCTCTTTTTCAAAAAAATATTTCTTTAACTTTTCTGACCTCGATGTTATTTAAAAATCTATCAGAAAAATTTTTAAACAGTAAAATAAAAAAGGAGGTGCTTTATGTTATCAAATATTCCTTTTAAGTTTGAGAATTTAAGCAAAGAGGACCTTGAAAGTGAAATTTTAAGAATTGGTATAATTGCTGAATTTGATGCAATTAACCTATACGAACAACTTGCTTCATTTACAAAAGATGAGAAATTGAAAGAGGTCTTTTTAGATATTGCAAAAGAGGAAAAAACACATGTTGGAGAAAATTTGTATCTTCTTCTTTTAAAAGATAAAGAAGCAAAGGAAGAACTTCAAAATGGAGAAAAAGAGGTAAAAGAAATTTTATCTAAAAAATGAAAACATTTGATTTAACTACTCCAGCGCTAATAGTTGATTATGAAAAACTCATTAAAAATATTGAGGAGATGGCAAATTTTGCTAAAAAGTATAATAAAAAATTAAGACCAATGATTAAAACCCATAAATCTATTGAGCTTGCAAAAATACAAGAGGATTTTGGAATATCAGGAATTCAATGTGCAAAACTATCTGAGGCAGAAGTTTTTGCTGATGCTGGCTTTGATGATATTTTTATATCAAGTGAAATAGTTGACACTGAAAAATTAAAAAGGGCAAAAAATTTAAATAAAAAAGTTAAAAAGTTAATTTTGTCTGTTGATTCTATTGAAGGTATAAGAAAAATAAGTGAAGTTTTTGATGATGAAAAAACTTATGTAAGAATTGAAATCAATTCAGGACATAATAGGTGTGGAATAAACCCTGAGGATGTTCTTTCTCTTTATAAAGAGATTAAAAAGAGTAAAAATATAATTTTTGATGGTGTCTTTACTCATGGTGGACATGTTTACAAGGTAAAAAGTGAAGATGAAAGAGAAAAATTTTCATTTGAAGAAGCAAGTGCAGTTCTTGAGGCAAAAAGAATTTTAGAAGAGGGAGGAATTAAATGTGAAACAATAAGCATTGGCTCAACACCCTCAGTTTTTATAAGTGGCAAAATAGATGGTATAACAGAGATAAGACCTGGAAATTATGTTTTTTATGATTATAAACAAGTTAGTTTAGGAGTCGCATCCCTTGATAGATGTGCTTTATTTGTTTTATCACAGGTTATAAGTAAACCAGATAACTTTCGAGCATATATAGATGCTGGTGCAAAAGTTTTAGGGCTTGACTATTTAGAAATTGAGAATGAAAAAATTTATGGATATCTTTTAGATGAACCTCAGACAAAACTTTTTTCTCTTTCAGAAGAACATGGTTGGTTAAAATTAAAAGAAAATTCAAAAATTAAAATTGGAGATAAATTGAAAATAGTTCCAATTCACTCCTGTATAACAATGAGTAATTTTGATTATTTTTATATGGTAAGAGGGGATGAGGTTATAGGAAAATATAAAGTTGATGCAAGAGGTAAATTCGAGTAAAAATTATATTCAAGAAAACTAATTTAATTTTTATATTAACACAATTTAATTTATAGTGATTTAATTAAATAAATCCAAATTGGGATAAGAAATAATTTTTCTTTTCCCTTTTTCTTAAAGGAGGAGTTAATAATGGATGAATTTAAGAGTAAAAATTTAAAAAATATTGGTATTGAGGTTGAAATTCCAGAAAGTTATGATTTCATTGAAACAGAATCCTTGAATTACATTGAGGAATCAATTAAAAACTATCCAAAAGCAAAAGAGTGTTTTGAAATTCTTGTTAGTGATCCAGAAGTTAGAGCAGATTGGGACCTCGCAAATTTTATAGCAGTTAAAAAACTTAAATATAATGACCATGGTGAAGTTCATGCAAAAATTGTTTGTGCTTCTACTCTTAAAATGCTTGACATTCTTCTAGAAAAGGGAATAAAACCAGATTTTATGAGTGAAGGTGGAGGAGATGAAGATGATGAGCACCTTATAGTTTCATCTGCAGCACTTCTTCATGATATTGGAAATCAAATTTTCAGAGAAAATCATCCACTTCACTCAACTTATCTTGCAATACCAATTCTTGAGAGAATTCTTCCAAGGTTTTATCCAGATTTAGAAAGAAGAACAGAAGTTAGAGGTTTTATTTTAAACACAATTTATGCACATGATGCAGATGTACATGATTACACAATTGAAGCAAGTTTAGTTGGAATTGGAGATGCAACAGATATGACAAAAGGTAGAGGAAGAATGGCTTATGATCTTGGAAGTTTATCAATTCATACAATTTCAGCACTCGCAATTGAAAGAGTATTAATTCTTAAAGGAGATGAAAAACCAATTGAAATTATTATTGAAATGAGTAACTCTTCTGGAATTTTTCAGGTTCAAGAAATTTTAGGTAAAAAAATAATAGGTGGACCTCTGGAGAATTTAATTTCTCTTAAAGCAGAGGTCACACCTAAAGAAAAAGAGTATGATAAAAGAATAGTTAGAGCAATAACTCTAAAAGGAAAGAGTTTTGTATCTTACTAAACTTACTCTATAATAAAACTTATCTCTTTAACTAAATCATCATCAAAATAGACTTTACATTTCCATTCGCCTGGTTTGTTTTCAAGTGGTAACCCTTTAATTTTAATTTATCCCCAAGCCCAACTCTCTTCATTTACTTTTATACTTTTTATATCAATGAAAACATCTGTATAGTAATTACCCTTTGGGTCATAGAAAACATATTTTATTCTGAAGCCAGAATCAATTAATCCTTTAAATCTTGTAAAAATTATTACTCTTTCATCTTGTTTTGAAAATTTTTGAGTTACATCTTGTGGAACACCTTCAACAACTTTTTTACAAGTTATCACCTCTGTTAATTCTGCTTTTGTAACTTTATATGTATCATCTTTTATAACATTAAATTTAACAATTCCACGCTCTTTTCCATCTATGAGAACTTTTGCTTTCCAAACTCCTGGAATTGCTCCAACAAGATAGTTTTTAATAAGAATCTTATACCAATAATTCCAGCTGCTTCCTTTTTTCTGGTCTTGATTATCCCACTTTGCTGTATAAATCAAATTTCCAAATGGGTCATAAACATTCACTTGAAGATTATACTTTGCATCTTCAAGAATAGATGTTGTTACTCCAATATAAACATTATCATTTGTTGACTTAAATGTATCAGTTATATCTGTCCATTTATTATCAACTAAACTCTTAAAGGTTACAACTTTGCTAACTCTAACCTTTGTATTTTCTAAATTGTTTGATTTAATCTGAAGTTCTTCTGTTTTCTCATCTTTTTGTTTTATTAAGGCATCTTTTTTATCCAAATCTTCCTGAAGTCCTTTGATTTGATTTTCAAATTCAAAAATTTTACTTTTTAAATATTCAATTGAATCCATTGTTATTATTACAGTTTTTGTTGCACCATCCCACTCAATATCTGCTCCCAAGCCTTCACTGATAAAACGCACTGGAACCATTGTTCTTCCATTGATAATTTGTGGTGGAACATCAAGAGTTAATTTGTTGTCATCAACAAGAGCAATCTTGTTTCCAATTTGAAGTTTAATAACTTTTTTTCAATTAAGCTTTACATCACTATTTATTAAAAATAAAAGTGATATAACTGTCACAAGGAAAATTAAAAAGATTTTTTTCATATTTTCTCCTTTCAAGTTTTTTACTTTTTAATTATAACAATATATAATTTAATAAAAAGGAGGAAATAATAATTAAAAAATTTAACCGCTTAATCATTCTTCTTTTAATATTTTCTCTTTTAACCATTTATGGTTGTAAGAAAGAAGCAAAGACATCTGATATCATAATTTCTGTCTTAGATGAAAATGGAAAACCACTTCAAGATGTAAATATTACTCTTTATGGAAAAAGTGGAAAATCAGATTCAAAAGGAAACATAACATTTTCAAAACTTACACCTGGCTCTTATAATTTTAAAGCAACAAAAGATGGTTTTGAAGACTATGAGGATTCAATAACTCTTTCAGAAGGAGAAAAAAAGGAAATTAAGGTTACCTTAAATAAAAAGAGTGAATTTGAAGAGATTAAATATTATTCAGATATTTCAAGTTATCATGTAATTGCAGAATATAGAGATAAAGACGCAAAATTTAGCCAAAAGATAGAACTTATAACAGAAGATTTTGGAAAAATGGAATATTTAAAAGTAACAAATCTATTTACAGGTGAAATTTATTCAGAAATTTTCATAGATGAAAAAAACTGCAAAAATTAGATATGATGAGAAGGGTCAATTTTATGAAATGAAAAGAGAAGAAGTTAGAGATATTTCTAACACTTTTCATTCAATGGTAAATGAACTTGTTACAGGAGTTATAAAGGATTACAATTATAGGATTAAAATTCCTCAGGGCCTTCTTGAATATTCAATTAAAAAAGTCGGTACAGAAAAAGTAAACAATTACTCAACAACAAAATATGATTATACAGGTGAAACAACCTATCAAAATGATAAAACAAAATTTTTATATGAGATTTGGTTAATAAATAGTGGAAAATATAAAAATTTTCCAACAAAATTAAATGCAATAATGTCATTTCAAGACGGAAGCATGTTATCTTACATAATAAACATTTTTGAGTTAGGTGAAGCAAAAGTTCCAAAAAGTTAACCTGTTATATAATAAGAATATAAACTAACTAAGGAGGTTTTGATGGAAAAAGTAAATATTGGAGTTTTTGGTGGAACAGGTTTTTATAAATTTTTTGATAATGTAAAAGAGGTTACTGTTGAGACACCTTATGGCTCTCCTTCAAGTTCAATTGGAATTGTTGATATAGAAGGAAAAAAAGTTGCTTTCTTACCAAGACATGGAAAAAACCATGAATATCCACCACATAAAATTCCTTACAGAGCAAATTTATGGGCAATGAAAAAATTGGGAGTTGAAAGAATTATTGCTCCAAATGCATGTGGAAGTTTACAACCTCACATTAAAGTTGGAGACTTTGTAATCTGTGACCAATTTGTTGATAGAACAAGTGGAAGAGTATCAACCTTTTATGATGGACCAATCACAACTCACATTAGTATGTCTGAACCATATTGTCCAGAACTAAGAGAAATTGCAATTAATAATCTTGAAAAATTAAATTACTCACATCACCCTAAGGGAACAGTTGTTGTAATTGAGGGGCCAAGATTTTCAACAATTTCAGAAAGCAAATGGTTTACATCAATGGGATGGGAAGTAATTAATATGACTCAATATCCTGAAGTAGTACTAGCAAGAGAACTTGAAATGTGCTTTTTAAATATTTCAGTTGTGACAGATTATGATGTTGGTCTTGTTCAAGAAGGAAAGGTTGAACCTGTTTCACATGAAATGGTTATTAAAATTTTCAACGAAAATTTAGAAAAATTAAAAACTTTAATTGTAAATATAATTAAAGATATACCGAAGGAAAGAGAAAAATGTAAATGCTGTGAAGCACTTAAAGGAGCGAGATTTTCTGGCGAAAATTTTGTCTCTTTGTTTTAAATAAATATTAACTGAAAATTAATAAATTGTTAACATTTTTATGTTAAAAAAAAGGAGGTAGGAATGAATATAAGAGAAGCAAAAATTTTAGGTGGAATAGGTTCAATACTATCTCTTTTAGGATTTGTTCCAGAAATTGGGTGGCTTATATCAATTATAGGTTTTGTTCTCCTTTATCTTGGTTACAAAAAGATTTCTGATGCAGTTGGAAAACCTGAAATTATCTCAAGTTTTATAATAGCTTTTATTCTTGCAATAGTTAGTTCTATAATCATTGCTTTTGGTGGAGTTAGTGCTATTTTTGGAGTTTTCACAATGATGGGTAGAGCAAAAGGTGGTCTTTTTGTTTTAGGAATAATTCTATTTATTGTTTCATGGATTATTGCAATTGCAGCATATTACTTTTATAGAAAAGCACTTGTCATTACAAATGAAATGACAAATGTTTCATCATTTAAAACAGCAGGGCTTTTGATGTTTATTGGTGCAATCTTAATGATTGTTGTTGTTGGATTTGTTGTTATAGTTATTGGAAAAGTTTTTGAAATAATTGCCTTTTTCTCTTTACCAGATAGTTTAAGTTAGAAACTCTCTTGACAGAAAATAATATTTTTTGTATATTTAAAAAAAGTATTAACATTGAAAACTATTTAGGAGGTAACTATGAAAAAGCTTTTTGGAAAGAGAGGTTTTACATTAATTGAATTAGTATTAGTTATGGTTTTATTAGCAGCACTTGCAGCAGTTATATATCCAAGATACATTGATTTAAGAGATGATGCACATAAAGCACAAGACCAAGCAATAATTGGTGCTCTAAAATCTGGAATTCACATCTATTTTGCAAGACACAGAGAGTTTCCACAAAATGAAACTGCTTTAAAAAATTCGATCGATGGAGATGTTCCTAATGGTTGGTCATTTGAAACTCAAACTAATGGAGATGTTTTAATTTCATGTGATGGTTTACCTTCAAATAACCAAAAGGCACAATGGATTTATACACCCTCTACTGGTAAAATCACACCAGTACAAGGACAACAACATTAAGATTAAAAAATTTTGGTTTTTATTCTGGGTGGGTTATTGACCCACCCTTTTTTATTTTTGATATAATTTTATTAAAAGATAATTTAAGTTATAATTATATTTAAGATTCAATTTTAGGTTAATTATAATGAAATTTAAGAAATTTTTCAGTTTAAAAATTAGTTTAACTTTATCAACTTTATTGTTAATAATATTTTTTCTTGTGATTCTTTTTTTATTTATAAATATTCAAATTGAGATAGATGATATGATTGTTTTTGCAAGTGGAATTGACCTAATAAAAGATATTAAAAATTCACAATACATTGCAATTATTAAAGGTGAACCGCTTAAATTTGAAATAATTGGAGAAAAATTTAAAATTTCTTACACAAAAGAAAACATAATCTACATAAACGACGAACCACTCTTTAAAAGTGTAAAAATTAAGCCAGATGGATTAAAATTTTTAATTAAAGATAATGGAACTTTTGAGTTTTTAAATAGCTTAAAGGAGATACATCTATTTAAAGAGAACAAAATTGTAGAGATTTTACTTGGAAAAAATTTTTATTATAAAATAAAATTAAGAGAAGATGGTAAACTATATTTTAAAAAAGTTAATTAATTTAGTTAAAAAAAGAGAAGGTTATACATTAATTGTATTAATTGTTGTTTTACTTGTAATTTCTCTTATGCTTGGTCTTGTTTTAACTATCAACTTCTCATCTCAAGCAAAAACACTACAGTTTGATGTATATAGAGCCCAAGCCCTTTACCTTGCTGAAGCAGGAATAAGAGAAGTAATTTGGCAACTTAGATATAGTCAAACTCCACCACAAAATCCATTTTATCTTGAAATTGAATATGTGTCTTGGAAAGGAAGGGCAGAAGTTTCAAGACAAATAAATGTTCCTCAACAAGGCAAAACAACAATAACTTCAACAGCAAAAGTTCCTTATAATATTCCACTTGAAGTTAAAAGAGAAATTAGAGTTGTAATTGATAGCACAACTTTTCAAATAGAAAGATGGGAGGAGAAAACACTTGAATATATTGAATAAAAAGGGTTTTAACTTTATTGAAGTTTTAATTGCTATTGTGATATTAGGATTAATAGTTGGCTCTTTTGCTCAACTCTATTCGTTGTCTGTTGATTTACCTGTTGTTTCAAATATAAGTATGGCACTCTATTATGCTCAAAGAGAAATGGAAAATTTAAATAATTTAACTTATGATCAAATTTCATCAGTTTCAAGAACAAATTATAAAGAGGATCCAAATTATGATTATGAAATAAAAGTTATAGAAAATTCTTCAAATAATAAAAAATTGGTCTATGTAATTTTTTATGAAAAGAACAAACCTAACATTTTAGTTGATCTTTTTTCAGAATTTATTAAATTAGAAAGATTAAGATTATGTGAAGATTTTCAAGATAATAGTTGGGCAGCTCCTACTTGGAACTGGACAAGACATCCTACTGGTCAATGGTATTTGGTTATATTTCCTAGTAATTCTGGGAATTATAGAGCCTATTATACTTCAAGACAGATTAATAACTATATTTTTCCAGATTGGGTAGGTGGCTCTAATTACTCTGTCTCTATTGATTTTTATATGGTTAACGAATTCCCTGGTAATAGCATGGGGCAAGTTAATCTTTTTGGTAGATATAATAACTCCACAAACAATGGTTATAGAGTGGCTGTTGTCACATTTGAGGGAGACATACAATATCCTATATACACTGATATAGTTTTATATAAAGTGGTAAACAA
>CAZXJJ010000001.1:0-363250 GCA_964640995.1 uncultured Caldisericota bacterium | reverse complement strand
GAGACATACAATATCCTATATACACTGATATAGTTTTATATAAAGTGGTAAACAATAATAACCAAATCATCAAAAGGGTTAATATACCATATTTAAACCTATTTAACGCTTGGCACAATTTAAAGTTAGAATTTTATGATTATTCTATAAGGGTTTATTTAAATAACAATCTGTATATAATTGAGCCAGATAGTCAGTTTTCATTCGGTTCAATAAGAATTTCACTTCATCATAGTAGAAGAAATCCAATTTATGTTGATAACGTTTGTATAGAAGAGCCATAGAACAATGAAAAAAGGACTCACACTTATCGAGATAATTATAGCTTTAATGATTATTGGAATGCTTTTAGCTCCGGTAATTTTGTTTTTTAATCAGACAATTAAAAATTATACCTTAGGAAGACCAGATATAAAAACGGTTAAAGTTGTAATTGATGCTATGAATGAAATTGAATCTCTACTAAGACAAGGTGAAATTATCTTAAAACAAGAAGCACAAATAATTAGTTTTACTATAATAATTAATGACCAAATAAAATTGATTACATTTGAAGAAGAAAACAATTTAATAAAGAGAACTGATGATAATCTAGTAAGATACACTCCATACTATAACACACCAGATAGTCCTAATAGTGAAAAAATAGATTTAAATTTATATTTTAAATATCCTGATGATAAAAGTGTAATTATCATAATTAAAGGAACACCTAAAATAATACCTCAAGGAATGCAAAATCCTTCATTCACATTAAATACAATGGTAAAATTAAGAAATAGGAATTAAAATGGAAAGAGTTTTAGGTTTAACATTAACAAAAAATGGAGTTAAATTAGTAGAGAGTAGAATAAGAAGAGGCAAAGTTTCAATTATAAATATTAAAGAGGGTTTCACAGGAGATATATATGATAAAGATATAAAAGCAAAAATAAAGAGATTTTTAAAAGAGAGCAAAGTCAAAACAAAATTGACCTCATTTTCAATTCCAGATGAAGATGTTTTTGTTAGAGTAAATTACTATCCATTAATGCCAGATGAAGACCTTAAAAAAATAATTATTGATGAGTTAAGCACATATAAAATTTTTGAAGGAGATTATCCTGTTGTAAACATTTTTAGATTAAAAATTGAAGAAAACAGAGGAAGATATTTAATAGTTGCATCTCCAAGAAGTTTAGTTGAAAATCATATCAAATTTTTAAATTCTCTTGGTTTAGAAGTAAAAAATCTCAATCTTCCATCAATCTCTTCCTTTAGAGCAACAAAGGTTTTTAAAAGAGATTGCTTCAAGGGAAGTGGAGTTTTTATTTATGTAAGTTTTAAAAAAACAACACTTATTTATTTTTTAGATGGAGAGATAAATCAATTAAGAGAGTTTGATATTGGTTTAGAGAGTTTAAATGAAAATAAAATTCAATTTTTAAATGAAATTTCAAATACAATTTCATATTTCTCAAGAGAAGAGAAAAAGGCAATAGAGAAAATAATTTTATCAGGAATTGATAAGGGCGTTGAGGAAATATTCAATGAAATAAAAGAAAGATTTGGAATAGAAACAATATTAGGAGAAATTTTACCACAAAGAGAATATTATTTTTCAACTCCAGTTGGTTTGTCTCTTTTTAATCTTGAAGAAAAGTTAAAGATAAATTTAATTCCAAAAGATATTCTTGAAAAGAGAAAAGATGAGGCAAAGGTTTTCTTTCTTGTCTTATTCTCCGTTTTACTTGCACTTCTTCTTGTTGGACTTTCAATATATCTCTTGAATTCTATTTCAATAACCAATGAATCAATAAAAGGTATAAACTCAAATTTAAAAAATGTTGAAAAATCTCTTGAAAACTTAAAAGGAATTGAGGTTGAATATAGAGATTTAAGCACAAAGAAAAAAGAACTCGAAGAAGTTTTACAAAATTATAAAAACATAAACTTTAAAAATTATCTTGATGAGATAATAAAAAATAAACCTCAAGAAATTACAATTTTAAGTTTTAATTGTAACAGTGATATGAATTTTACAATAAGAATTTCTTCAAAAAGTTTAGCATCAATTTATGATTTTAGAAGAAAATTAGAAACAAGTGAATTTTTTAATGAAATAAAGTTAAGAGGAATAGATAGGTTAACTGATGGAGTTTCATTTACAACAATAGAACTTACAGGAGAGAAAAAATGATAAAAGAGTATGTTCCAAAAATTAAAAAAACAATTAAACAAATATCATCTATCTTAATAATAGAAATTTTTATCTTTATTGTTTTTGTTGGATATGAATTCATAATTTGGAGAAAAAATATAAATTTGTTGAACTCAAAATCTCAAGAACTTCAAAACAAAAGTGAAAATTTTGTTATGCTCAACACAATGAGTAAAGAGATTGAAAACATAAAAATATTCATTGAAGAAACTCAAAATAAGTTATTTAAGAAGGAAGATGCAGAAAAATTTATCTCAACTCTTCCTCTTACAATGATAAATTTTGGGCTTAAAAATATTGATATGTCAATAGGTGAGGAAAAAAGAATTTTAGAGAATAAAAATTACTTTCAGACAGATTTATATTTAACATTTGAAGGAAATTTAGAGAGTTTATATAAATTTTTAGATTATCTTGAAAATTTAAAAAAATTTTTAAATATAAATAATCTTTCATACAATCAAACAAAAGAAGGGCTATCTATTGATTTAAATTTATCAATTCCCTTCTTTTAACCCCCGCCTTTAATTAACCTTACCATATCAAAGAGTGGAAGGTAAATTGAAAAGGCAATAAAAGCAACCAAAATTCCTAAAATAATTGTAAGTGCTGGTTCAAGATAGGCAATGAACCTTTTTATATCATTATCAAGTTCAATTTCAAAATATCTCTCCATTTGAGAAAGAACCTCTTCTAAATTTCCACCTGCTTCACCAACTGAAATCATTCTTATAAAAAGAGTTGGAAAAACTCCTTCTTCAAGAAGGGCTCTGCTTATGCTCATTCCTGCCATTATCTTTTCTCTTGCACTAAGTAAACTTTCACTGATTACTTCATTACCACTAACTCTTGAGAGAAGTTCAAAAGAATCTCCCAAAGTTATTCCACTTTTAATTAAAGTTTCTAAAGTATGAGAAATTCTAAGGAATATATTTTCTCTATAAATTTTTCCAATTATTGTAGGCATTTTAAATAGAAGAAAATCAATTTGTTTTTTACCATTTTTTGTTCTTCTATAAAGATTAAATAAAATAACAAGCAAAATAATTACTGGTAAAATTATCCACCAATAATTTTTAATTCCATCTGATATTCCAAGTAAAATCCTTGTTGGAAGTGGAAGTTTTACTCCAGAACTTTTAAATAGATTTACAAAAATTGGAACAATTGTTAAAAGAATAAAAATAACTGCAACAATAATTGTTCCAACAACTATTTCAGGATAAATCAGAGCATTTTTAACTTTTCTTCTAAGCTCATCCTCTTTTTCAAAAAAATCTGAAATTCTTAATAAAACTTCATCAAGATTTCCAGTAAACTCTCCAACTCTTACAACTTCAATGAAAATTTCAGGAAAGGTCTCTTTGAAATTTCTTAAACTTTCTGAAAAAGATTCTCCACCTAAAATATGTTCTCTAACTTTTTGAATTACATTTCTAAAATTTTTACTTTTTACATTCTCTTGAATTATTTCCAGTGCTTGAATTATTGTTACTCCAGACCTTAAAAGAAGTGATAGTTGTCTTGAGAAAAATATTATCTCCTGAGGTTTTAACTTTTGAATTCCAATCTCTCTTGTTTTTACCTCTTTAATATCAATTACATAAATCCCTCTTGAATTTAAAATTTCTCTTGCTTCATTTATATTATTTGCTTCAATTTCCCCCCTTACAGGACTTCCCTCTCTATCTCTTCCAATATACTTTATTCTCATTCTTCTATCCTTATAACTCTTAAAACTTCTTCAAGAGTTGTTGTTCCATTTAAAACCTTCTCATACCCAGCATTAATAAGTGGAATCATTCCTTCTTTTTCTGCTTCATATCTAATTGTATCTGTTGATTCTCTTGATTTAATTAGGTCTCTTAAGTTTCTTGTTATTGGAAGAACCTCAAATACACCTGTTCTTCCTCTATATCCTGTGTAATTACATTCAGGACATCCTTTTCCTCTCTTAAATTTTATTTCTCTTTCTGGAACTCTTCCAAAAACAATCTCTAACTCCTCTTTTGTTGGTTTATAATCTATTTTACATGATGGACAAATAGTTCTAACTAATCTCTGTGCAACAACTCCAATCATAACTGATGAAATTAAATATGGTTCAATTCCAATGTCTAAAAGTCGAACAAGAGTAGATGGTGCATCATTTGTGTGAAGTGTTGAAAAAACAAGGTGACCTGTTAGGGCTGCTTCAACTGCAATTTTTGCTGTATCGATATCTCTTATTTCACCAACCATTATAATATCTGGGTCTAACCTCAAAATACTTCTTAGACCAGTTGAAAAAGTAAGCCCTGCTTTTGGATTTACCTGCATCTGAATTACACCTGGAAGGTCATATTCAATTGGGTCTTCAATTGTAAAAATACTTTTTTCTGGGGTGTTTAACTTATTTAATGTTGCATAAAGAGTAGTTGTTTTTCCTGAACCAGTTGGACCAGTAACCAAAACCATTCCATAAGGGTTTTTAATTATTTTTTCATAAATTTTTTGTTGTTTTTCATTAAGTCCTAATCTTCCAAGTTCAATTAAAACTCTTGCTTTGTTTAAAATTCTTATCTCTAACTTTTCTCCAAATCGAGTTCCAATTGAAGAGACTCTGAAATCATAATCTTTATCTTTTATCTTCATTGAAAATCTTCCATCTTGTGGTCTTCTTTTTTCTGCTATGTCCATTCCTGCCATAATTTTTATTCTTGATAAAACTTGATCATCAACTCCAGCAGGAATATTCATTGTATCATGAAGCATTCCATCAATTCTGTATCTTGTTCTTGTAAATTCAGGATATGGATCGAAGTGAATATCTGAAGCATTTTGATTTATTGCATCGTTTATAACAGTATTTACAAATTTAACAATTGGAGTTTCAACAGTTATAACTTCGTTTTCTCTTTCTTCTCTTCTTAAACCTTGAAGTGCTTTTGATGCAAAAGATTTTATATTGAAATATTGATTTAGTAGTCTTTGAAACTCTGTGTCTGTAACAATAAATGGCTTTATTTTTAAACCAGTCATTGCTTTAATATCATCAAGAACAATAGGATTTACTGGAGGAAGAATTGCAACATGAAGAGTGTCATCTTCTTTTTTAATCGGGAAAACTTTTTTATCTTTAATTATTGATTCAGGAATTAAATTTATAGAATCAGGAGATATATAAATTTCTGATACTGGCTTATATTCTATTCCAGATTGAAAAGATAAAATTTCACCTAAAACTCCTGGTGAAATTAAACCTCTATCAATTAAAATCTGACCTAAAGGAACTCCTGTTTTTTCCTGTTCTTTTAGAGCGTCTTCAAGTTGCTCTTTTGTAATTATTCCTTTTTCTAATAAAATATCTCCTAATTTTTTCTTAACTTCCATTTAATCTAATTATAATTTTTTTTATTAATTTTAAAAGAGAGTGTTTCTGTTGGACATATATCAATACACTTTCCACACCTTATACAATTTATGTTATTTGGGTCTTTAAATGTTGTTATTGAAAATGGACAAACTTTTTCACATTTATAGCACTCAATACATTTATTCTTATCAACTTCAATTTTTAAATAAGAGAATTTGTTAAAAATACCTATAAAACCTCCAAGAGGACAAAGGTAATTACAAAATGGTCTTTCTTCAAAAATAAACCAAATTATAAAAAATGAAAGCACAACAATTTTTGAAATGTAAAGTGGCCCTATTAAACCTCTTAAAGATGGATTTATTATAACTTGGGAAATTCCTGCAGTTAAAGTTCCTGAGGGGCAAACTTTACAAAAAAGTGTCTCATAAAAAATGAGTGGTCCTAAAATTACAAGAGAGAAAATAACTCCATATTTCGCCCAGAAAAGATTTTTTATTTTTGGTTTTATTTTAAAGCGAGTCTTTATTTTAAAGAGAAGGTCTTGGAAAAAACCAAATGGACACATAAAACCACATGAAAGTTTTCCAATGAAAATAAAAATCAATGAGATAATTCCAAGAGTGTAAAATGGAAAATCTCTAACAACAATAAGGTGTTGAATTGTTCCAACAGGACAAGCAAATGAAGAGAGTGGACAAGAATAGCAATGCAAAACAGGAGATGGAATTCTTTTTAAAATTGGTGATAAAAAGGGTATATTAAAAATTATAAGAAAAAATAGTTGTGTTATTTTTCTTTTTTTATCTGTGAAAAAATATCTTATTGAATTCCAATGCATGAGAAACAAATTAAGACAGCATTTTTAAGAACTTCAAGATACTCTTTATTGAATATCCCTATTAAAATAAAAATTATAAAAATTATTATTAAGAAAATCTTAAAGTCAAATTTTTTCAATTTTATTCTGAGAGTTTTTTAATTATTTCAGGAAGCATAAATGGAAGGTCATCTGGGGTTCTTGATGTAATTATATTTCCATCAACAACAACCTCTTTATCAACAAATTCAGCACCAGAATTTATAACATCATCTTTAATTGTTGGTGTTGAAGTTATTTTCTTTCCTTTTGTGATTCCAGCAGAAATTAAAACCCAAGCACCATGACAGATCGAAGCAACAACTTTTCCCTCTTCATACATCTTTCTCACAAAATCTGTAACAGATTTATGGGCTCTTAGATAATCTGGACAATATCCACCTGGAATAAATACTGCATCAAAATCTTTTGTGTCAATCTCTCTACTTATCAGTTCTGGCTTAACTGGTAAACCACCATATTTTCCATGAAAAACCTCAATATTTGGTGCGATTATTTTAACATCTGCACCTTCTTCTTTGAACCTATAATATGGATACCAAAATTCATGTTCATTGTATAGTTTTTCAACAAAAAGAGCAATTCTTTTTTCTTTAAGTTTCATAATTCACCTCCATAAGAAAATTATAACAATTGTAATTCTTAAATTAAATTATTCTTATGGAATTATAATTATTTTATAAATTCGAGTAATTTGTCTTTTAATTTGTTATAGGTTTTTTCGGCTATTTTAAAGTTTATATCAAGTGCTTTTGATGAAAAGTCCATTGCAGAGCATAATGGTTCAGTTGGATAAATCAAAAATATTTTTCTTTCATCATATTCATATATATTTTCATCTATTCTAATTAAACCTTCTAAATCTTTTTGGGTTATTCCAAAAGTGATTTTATCAACAAGATAAGCGAATGGAGAAAAAATTGCTTTTATTGGATTTGGTATAAATTCTCTGTCTGGTTTTTCATGAAGAATTCCTAAAAATTTTTTATCTTCTGAAACTTTTATTAAATATTTAATTGGAAATGTGTGTTCAACTCCTCCATCTAATAAAATCCAATTTTTATATTTTACTTCAGGAAATATTACTGGAATTGCGCTTGTCCCTAATATTGCAAATTTCAAATCTTCCTGACTTTCAATTAAAACAACCTCTGCATCATCGAAGTTTAATTTTTTATTTGTAAAGATTAGAATTTTACCATCTTTTATTTTTGAAAAGATAAGATAAGTTCTGTTGGAGTTTTTAATTTTTTCAAAGAAATCTTTTCTATTTGTAAGAATATCGACAAATCTATAAAATTTTGTTGTATCATATTCTCTACTTAAAAATTTTTTATATATAAATTTTCCATCTCTTTTAACAAGATTCCAAAGAGTCATAAGAAATTCAAAATCATCAACAATTAGAGGGATTATGTTTATTCCTCCAACTGAAACACCAGCTAGAGAATTAAAAGAAATTTCAGGATATTCTTTTTTTAATAAATACAAAAATTTTACACCAAACCCTCCTTTTGCACCTCCCCCTTCCCAACAAAGCCCAACCATAGGCTTTATCTTTTTAAAACTTCCTTTATTACCTCAAAAGCATATTGAAGGTCTTCTTTTCTCACCTCACCCATGTGACCCATTCTGAAAACTTTCCCCTTAAGATCCTTTATTCCTGCTGCAACTGTAATTCCTTTGTTCTTTAAATCACTTCTAAATTTTTCATCTTCAATTCCATCTGGATAGATAAAAAGTGAAAGTGTTGGAGCAAGAAAATTTTTATTTCCAAAAACATCAAAAACAATATCTTTCATAAGTTCTCTTATAAATGTTGCATTCTCAAAATGTCTCTTATATCTTTTATCTAAACCTTCACTTAAAATTATCTCAAGTGATTTCTTTAAGCCAAATGTGTAATTAGTGTTATGAGTTGCAAAATATTTTGTTGCATCTTCAATTGTTGGTTTCCAGCGGAGAAGATCTCCATAGTAAAAGCCAATTTTTCCTAAACTTTCTCTTTTTTTCATTGCTCTTTCTGAAACTGCAAGAATTGCTAGACCAGGAGGCACTGCAAGTGCTTTTTGAGAACCAGTTAAAATGATATCAACTCCCCACTCATCCATTTTTTCCTCAACTCCAGAAGTAGCACAAACTCCATCAAGAACAACAAGGGAATCAGGCGAAACTTCTTTTATTACTTTCATATAATCTTCCATAGGAGCAAGAACTCCAGTTGATGTATCAACATGAGTAATTGTTATTAGTGAAAACTTCTCTTTTTTTAACTTTTCATAAATTAAATTAAGATCAATAACCTCTCCCCATATACTCTGAATTTTGTCATAATTAAAACCATCTTCTTCTAAAATATCAAGGAATCTATCCCCAAAAAATCCATGAGATAAGACAAGTGCTTTTTCATCTTTTCCTAAGAAATTTTTTATTGCAATTTCCATTCCTAAAGTTCCAGAACCAGGAATTATAAAAATGTGTCCTGTCTTTGTTCCAAAAATAACTCTTAGGCTTTCAACACAACTCTTAAGATACTCACCAAAATCTTTACTAACATGTGAAATTGGTTGCTTTGAAATTTCCTTGAGTACCTCTTCATTTACTGGTGTTGGTCCTGGAATTAATAAAAGTTCTCTCATCTTTCCCTCCTTTTTATAAAAATTTAATATTTACCAAAACCAAACAATAATTATTATTGAAATAATTATTAGATAAATTGAGTAAACTCTAAAATTTCTCTTAAAAATTGAGCTTCTAAAAAGGATAATTGCAATTATTCCAAAAATAAGAGAGGTGAAAAAACCTGAAAGAAAAATATTTGAACTAAAGATTTCATGACCTTTTCTATAATCAAAATACTTTAAGATAGTTCCTCCAAGAATTGAAGGTATTGATAATAGAAAAGAATATCTAAAGGCATCTTCCTCTTTTATTCCTAAAAGAAGTGAAGTAACAAATGTGAAACCACTTCTTGAAATTCCAGGAATTATTGCAAAACCTTGTGAAAGTCCGATAATAATTGAATCAAAAAGAGTTATCTCTTTTATAGATTTTACTCTTTTATTTTTAAAATAAAAGAAAAAAAGATAAATTGAAGTTATTATGAAAAAAATTGGTAAATATTTGAAATTTGAAAAGGCATTTTCAATTGGTTCCTTAAAGAATATATAAAAAATACCTGTTGTTATTGTTGAAATTATTATTAAAAAAATAAGTTTTATATTTTTTAAATTTTTAATTATAAATGGATAAAAAATAATGAGAACTGCAATTAAAGTTCCAAGGTGAAGGGTTAGGTCATAAAAAATTGGTGGCTCTTTTATATTTAAAAAGCGCGAAAATAAAATAATGTGTCCTGTTGAAGATACTGGTAAAAATTCAGTCAATCCTTGAACAATTCCAAGAATTGCTGATTGCAAAGTTGTCATTAAAGTATCTCCAAGATTTTCTTTTTACACTCTTCTGAAATTTTTTTGTTATAAAGAGAAGATATAAAATCATCACATTTTTTAATGAAATCATCTATATCTTCTTTTGTTTTTATTGAATCAACCATATCTTCAAGTTTTCTAACTTTCTCTTTCAATACTTTTCTTAAACTCTCCTTCATTAATTCTTTTATTTTCTGAATATCATACTTTAAAATATTTAAATTAACTTCAGGAAATTCCCTATTTTTATCAATAGAATATAAAGTGATTGAAGTATCTTTTGCCATTAGAAGTTTTGCAAATGAAAGAAGGGACGCTGATTCGCTCTCTGTTGAGAGTGGTGATTCAAGAATAATTTCGCCATTATTAATATCGAGTATTTTTCCATCATAAAGAACCAAAAACTCACTCTTTTCATTTTTTATAACAAGAAGACCTGTGATATTTTTACCTCCTAGAGAATCAAGAAATTGTGAAAAATCTACAATTTTTGCATCAAGATCCTTATATAAAATTTCACCAAAATGTATTGATAAAATCGAGATAATTCCTTTTGAATTTATTTTATAAAAAGAAATGACTCCCTCTTTTTCATCTAAAAAGAGTTTTTCTCCTTCATCTTGGGTTACTTTTTTTGAATCATCATAAAAAACTTTAAAAACCATTTTACCATTTAAAAAGTAAACTATGAATGACTTATTTTCTTTTTCCCACAAAAGAGCACCACTTGAATCTTTAAAGGAATTGTTAATGAAATCGAGATTGAAAAATTTTTCTCTCTCATCTTCTTTTATCTCTTGTATCTTTTGTCCTATCTTTTTTATCAAAGAACTTTCCATTTGACTTAATCCTCCTTTTTTGTTTTACCATAATATGAAGAGAAAATAACAAGGTCAATTCCATCAATTTTATTATTTAAATCAAAATCAAAAATTCTATTATAAGTTAAAGAATCTTTATAATTTCCAAAATGTTTTGTAAAAATGTAAAAGTCTATTAGATTTATAAAATTATCTCCATTATAATCAAACAAATTATCATTCAAAACTATAATTTTATCATCAGAACTTTCAATAAAACCTTTCTCATTATCTAATTTATTAAAAATAATTTCATCTTGTGGTTTAACTTCAAAAATTGCAATATTTCTATATGGGTCAAAATATTTTGAAATCTTCGGTTTTAAATTTTTTGAAAATCTTAAATAAATTTTTCCTTCACCACTTAAGCATATTAGTTTTACTTTCTCTTCATCTTCAATTTTAAAAAGGTAAATTATATCTTCTTCTTTGATTTTCTTTAAATTTACATCAAAATTATATTCAGGAATTTTAAAAGTGCTTTCATTATTTAAAACAATAAATCCACCATCAACAAAATTAAATCTATCAAATTTTATATCACCTTTATAATTTTCTCCTTTATTTATAAATGTGTTTATAAAAACTAAATCTTTATCAAAAGAGTATCTTGTATATTTATCTGTGCTTAAATAAAATGAATCACTTTCAAGTGAAAGTTTGATTGTTGGGTCTCCAAATAGATTAAATGTGAAAGAGTTCATTTGTGCTGCATCAATTGGGTCTTCTTTATCTTTATCAAAGTAATTTTCTCTATACTCTTTTATACTTTCCCAAAAAGCATCACCAACTCGCGCCTTTTTATCTATAAAATTTCTAACAAAAAGGTAATTTATTGTTAAAAGACCTCCATCATTAATGTCTCTCCAATATGTTGGTCCCCAAGAAATTCTTGTTCCTCCAATGTATACTGCTCCTCCTTTTGATAGATACTCTTTTGCTAAATTTATTTCACTTTCTGGATATGCTGTAAGGCAAGAAGATGCAAAGAAAACTCCTCCTAAAAAGTCATTTGGTATATCTGAAATATTTAAAATTGTGTAAAATTTCGCTTCCCCAAGTGAAAATAGATAATTTTTATCCATATCATCCCATTTGTATCCTGCAACTCCATATGGACTTCCATGTGCATTTAAATTTATAAATCCGAAAACTTTTGATTTTAAAAGTTCTGATATTTTTCTCTCTGAGATTGAGTAATCTGAAAAGTAAAATGATGGAAGTGTGCCGTCTTTCTCATAAACTCTAATTGGAGTAAATCCATTTTTAATTAGAAAATCATTTGCAAGAAGTTCCATAAACTCTCCACCATCTTCATTTTCAAGAATTCTATCATACCAAGTTTCACCTTTAAAAGAAAGATATGCACCAATTAAAAGAGCATAATTTTTCTCTCTGAATTTTAACTTTTCAAATAGAGTGAGTTTTTTGAAATAGTTATCAAGAGTTTTTATATTATCAAAAGGAACTCTTCCAACATAAATATATGTGTCTATTTTTATATTGTCATCAGGATATTCTCCAAAAATTCCATCTTTATCTTTATCAAAATCCTCAAAAGGATCAACAAAATAAATATCAGATGGTGTATCTTCAAAATCTGAATCAAACTGGTCATGAGTATTGCTTCCTCTTGGGTATAACCTTTTCATAGGAAAAACCTTATCTGAACCAACAATCAAAAGATATTTAATATTTAATTTTTCTGAATTATCTCTCAAATACTTTCTCAAACCTTCAACTTTATCACTCTCTTTTATTGAATTGATATTTAGTGTTATAACATTAAAACCTTCACTCTCTTTTAACTGCTTATAATTTTTAAATGAATCTGGAAGAGAGGATGCCTCAAAAACAAGAATTGTTTCTTTTGAGGCATCAATTGATTTTATCTTTGGAGTTGAAGGGAGAAGAATAAGAAGAATTACTATAAAAAACAAAAATTTTTTAAAGAATAAAAATTCACTCTTTTTCATAAACTATTTAAATTATATGAAATTTTTGCTTTTTTTTCTATAATTTAAGGAACTTTAGGACAAACATTTGAAATTGTTACTACCATAACAATACTTTTTTCTCTTAATTTTTTATATGCATCACTTAAAAATTTAAAAAGTTCATCCTCTTCCATCCAGATTATTGTTGAAAAAGAATTAACTTCATATTGAATCCCCCTTGAATTTAACTCTTCCCAAAAAATGTTTAATGTTTCAGTTATTGTTTTTTCTCTTAATGGATAAATACTTATTTGCGCTCCTATCAAATTAAACCTCCTGTTTTTTTCTTAATAAAATTATTGAAATTGCACCAGCGAAGGGGAAAATTTTTGAAAAGAACCTTTCCCAAAAAAATGGAAAAATTGGATTCCATGGAGGAATAAAAGTTTTACTCTCACATCTTAAAATTTCCCAACCCTCTTTAAAGAAATTTTTTAGGGAATTTGGAGAGTAAAACTTCCCTTTATTGAATAAGTTATTTTTATTAAAAAATCCTTCAATTCTTCTTTTTAATGCCCATAGAGAAAGAGAGTTTAAAGTTATAAGTAAAAATTTTCCTCCATCTTTTAAAACTCTTTTTGTTTCATTGAAAAGAGGTTTTGGGTCTTTTAAAAATTCAATTGAGGTCATTGAAAAAACAAAATCAAAAGAGTTAATTTCAAAAGGAAGAGGGTCATTGAGGTCATGTTTTATAACCTCAAACCCTCTTCTTTTTGCAATCTTAAGCATCTCTTCTGAAATATCAACACCTATTACTCTAAATCCTTTATCTCTTAAAATTTGAGTAAATAGCCCTGTTCCAATTCCAAGGTCAAGCGCTATCTTTCCTTCTCCATTTTCAATCAAAGATTCAATTGCTCTTTTTTCACTCTCAAAAATTTTTTTACCAAGTGGAGTTTCAAACCACTGGTCATAATAATTTGCTATATAATCAAAAATTGGTTTTTCACTCATACTCTTTCAACTAGAATCGCTATTCCCTGCCCTCCACCAATACACAAAGATGCTATTCCATATTTTCCTTTTCTTCTTCTTAATTCATGAAGGAGTTTTACAACCAAAATTGCTCCGGTTGCTCCAATTGGATGTCCTAAGGCAATTGCGCCTCCATTAACATTTAACTTCTCATCTGGAATCTCTAACTCTTTTTTGATTGCAACTGCAATTGCAGCAAATGCTTCATTTATTTCAAAAAGGTCAATGTCTTCTATTTTTAAATTTGCTTTTTGAAGTGTCTTTTGGATTGCATAAACTGGTGCAATTCCAAATAAATTTGGATCAACTGCACTAACACCATAAGACAAAACTCTTCCAAAAGCATCTAAATTGTACTCTTTTACTTTTTCATAGTTTGAAAGAATCATGCATGCAGCACCAGAATTTAATCCAGGTGCATTTCCTGCAGTAATTGTTCCATCTTTTTTAAATGCAGGTTTTAATTTTGAAAGTTTCTCAACTGTTGTATCTTTTCTTACTGATTCATCAAAATCAAAAATAGTTCCATCTTTTAAAGTTATTGGAACAATTTGCTCTTTAAAAACTCCCTCATCTTGTGCTTTTGATGCTTTCATATGACTCTCAAATGCAAATTTATCTTGCTCTTCTCTTGTAATTCCATATTTTGGAACAAGATACTCTTCTGTAATTAATCCAGCATGTTTATCTGTAAAAGCATCATTCAAACCATCTCTTAACATTGAATCATAAAGAATCCCATCTCCCATTCTATATCCCCATCTTCCATTCATAACAAGGTATGGACACATATCCATATTTTCCATTCCACCAGCAATAACAATTTTTGAGTAATCTACCTCAATTTCCATTGCACCAGAAACTACTGCTTGAAGCCCTGAACCACAAACTCTATTTAATGTAAAAGCAGGAACTGTCTCACTTACTCCACCAAAAAGAGCTGCCTGCCTTGCTGGATTCATTTTTTCTCCAGCCATAACAACATTTCCTAAAATTACATCATCAATATCTTTTGGATCTAACTTACTTCTATTTAAAATCTCTTTTATAACAAAACCTGCAAGTCGAGGCGCTTCAATATCTTTTAAACTTCCCCCATATTTTCCGATTGGAGTTCTTAAAGGATAACTTATAAAAACTTCACTCATTAATTAAAAACCTCCTTTATATTAAATTTAACTTTTTTGCTTCAAAAATCAGTTTATCTCTAAAATCTGGATTTGCAATATTTATAAGAGATAATGCTCTTTCTCTTGTGCTTTTCCCCTTAAGTTTTACAACTCCAAATTCTGTCACAATAATATCTGTATCTTGTCTTGGAACAGTTATATAACTTCCCTCAGGTAAAATTGGAACAATAGTTGAAACTTCTCCTCCTTTTGCAGTGGATCTTAAAGCAATTATTCCTTTTCCACCTTTTGACATTTGTGCTCCTCTATGCATATCAAGTTGTCCACCAGTTCCAGTGAATTGTTTCCATCCAAAAGATTCAGAACAAACTTGCCCAGTTAAATCAACCATTAAAGATGTATTAATACTTACCATTTTGTTGTTTTGTCTCACTATGTAGGGATCATTTACAACCGAACCTCTATGAAGTTCAACAGATAAGTTGTTGTTTATAAAATCATAAAGTTTTTTTGTTCCAAGAGCAAATGCACCAATTGTTTTTCCTTTCCAAAGTGTTTTCTCTTTGTTTGTGACAATTCCATTTTCAACCAAATCAACCATTCCATCTGTTATCATTTCTGTGTGAATTCCTAAATTTTTCTTGTTATATAAAAATTTGGTTATTGCATTTGGAATTCCACCAATTCCAAGTTGAATTGTTGAACCATCCTCAATCAAATCACTAATATATTCTCCTATTTTTTGTTCAACCTCAGATGGTTCAATAAATGGAAATTCTGGAAGAGGAGAGTTGTGTTCTACCACAAAATCAACTTCATCAATGAAAACTGATGTATCTCCAAAGGTTTTTGGTAAATTTTCATTTATTTCTAAGATTTTAACTCTTGCTGCTTCAATCATCTCTTTTTCATAAACAAGAGAGAGGGAAAGTGAGAAAAATCCTTTTTCATCCATTGGAGTTGCAGTTCCAATAAAGTAATCTATTTTTTCACAAGAAATTTTTTCTATTCCTGCTCTATGAAGGTTATTTGGAATATATGTTGCTCTTCCTTCACTATAAACTTTTCTTTCAAAGTCTGAAAGATACCAACTTTCAAGTATAAATGGAGAATTTTCTCTTCCTGAGTATTTTAAAAATTCATAATCTTTTAAAAGAAGGCAAGTTATTATTTTTACATTTTTAACTCTATCTTTTATTTTATGAAGAGAATTTAAAAAACCAAAGGGCTGAGCACCACCGAGAGCAACAACTAATGTTTCATTATCTTTAATTTTATTTAAAAGGTCATCAATTGAGATTAATTTTCTCTTATAATCATTAATTTTTGTCATCTCTTTCCTCCATTAAAAAATAATTTAACCCATGCATGATAAAGTTTAATGTTGTTAATATTGAGTTCTTTTTAATATCACCGTCATTCTTTAAGACAAAATATCTCATTCCAAGAGTATGTCCTATACCTATTAAAGATAGTGATAAAATTTGAGGGTCAATTTCTCTTATTTCACCTTTTTCCATACCCTCTTTTAATCTTTTTGTATATGAAGATGATATTCTTTTGTAATACCAAGAGCCAATTTCTTTATCAACAAATTCTGATTCTCTTACAATTCTATATCTATATCCTAAATTTTTAAATAGATAAAAGAATGCTTGGAAACCTGCATTTTCGATTTCTCTTCTGTCTTTGAAATCTTTTATATAATAATAAATATAATCTCTCAAAGATTTATTGAGGTAAATTACAACTTCTTTTAAAAGTTCTTTTTTTGTTTTGAAATATAGATAAATTGTCCCAATTCCAATGTTTGACGCTCTTGCTATATGAGAAATGTGTGTTCTTGAAAATCCTCTTTTTCCAAAAAGTTTTTCAGAAACTTTCAAAATTTTCTCTTTTGTTCTATCTCCCCTTTTCTCTTTCTCCTTTTCCTCTAACTCTTTATACTTTTTTTCTTCAATTAAATAAGGAGCAAAATCACCCTTTTTATCAATTCCATTTTTAATAAAATCTAAAAGAGAATTAATCTCTGAATCAGTTAAATTTTTATCTTCCCAGATAAGATAATCAATTATTATAAAATAAAAAGAGCCGAGAATTGAATAAGATAGTGACTCACAATCGCAATTTTTTATTTTTTTATCAAAAATTTCAGAAAGAATTTTTACTAATTTATTGTAATAATATTTTGTAAGAGATATATTTACAAATTCTGCTTCTCTAAAAATATCATAAATTTCTCTATTTTCCTTTACAAATTCAACATACTCAATTACAAATCTTTCAATTTTATCAAAAATATCTTCTTTTTCTTTTATTCTATCTTTTATTCTATCGATTAATCTATTCTCAAACTCTTTTATTATGAAATTAAATAGGTCTTTTTTATTTTTAAAATATCTATAAATTGAAGAGTTTTTAAGACCAATGGATTCAGCAATTTTCTTTATTGAACTTTCACTATATCCATACTCTCTAAAAATTTTAATTGCAGTATCAATAATTTTTTTTCTTGTTTCTTCTCCTTTTTTCGATAGTGTGGTTTTATTCATTCTTTAAATTTTAAACTCTCTCTAAGTTTAAAAATTATTTCTGAAAGACCTCTTGGAAGGAAAAGAACAACAAAAATTACAACAATTCCAAATATTACAGTTGAAAGCATCTCTAATCTGCTTCCAATAATAAGAGGAAGAATTATCCACATAAAAGCTCCTAAAATTGGTCCCCAGAGAGTTGCTATTCCTCCAATTATTATCATTGCAAGAAGTTCAACTGAAAGTGCTAAACCAAAATTCATCGGATGAAGATATGAAATTGTGTGAGCATAAAGAACACCTGCAAGCCCTGCAAAAGATGAAGAGAGAACAAAAGCCAAAAGTTTTGCTTTTGTTATATTAACTCCAACAGTTAATGCACCATATTCAGAATCTCTCATTGCTATTAAAGATTTGCCACTCCTGCTTTTAACAAAATTTCTTGATATAAATATTATAAGCAAAAATAGAGCAAGAATTAAATAGAATCTTGATGTGTTTGAAACAAATTCAAACCCAAAAATTTTCATATTTGGTATATTTCTTAAACCATGGTCTCCGCCAGTAATTTTTAATCTCTTTATTACATCTTGAACAACACTTCCAAGTGCCATTGTTGCTATTGCAAGATAAAAACCTTTTAGTCTTAAAGATGGAAAACCAATTATTAACCCAAAAAGGGATGCGAGCAAAATTCCACAAAGTAAAGCAAAGATAAATTGAAAATTATAATTCATAACAAGAATTGCTGAAGTATAACCTCCAATAGCCATAAATGCTGCATGTCCTAAAGAAATTTGACCTGCAATACCTAAAAGTAAATTGAGTCCTTGTGCAGAGATTCCTAAAATTAAAACAATGTTAAAATATCCAATAAGTGAAGGTCTTGTTTTAAAAATAATTGGTAAAAAAAGAACAAATATCAATAAAATATAAGGTATATATTTTTTCATTTTATGCTCTCCTTGCCTCTCTTTTTCCAAAAATTCCACTTGGTAAGAAAAGAAGAACAAGAACAATTAAAATTAGAGAAAAGCTATCTTTAATTTGTGGTATATAAAATGCAACAAGGTTCTCAATTAACCCAAGCAAAAATCCTCCAAGAACAGCACCAACAATTGAGTTCATACCACCTAAAACTGCTGCCATAAATCCTTTAAGTTGAATAACAATCATAAAAGTTGGCTCAAGGGAAAGTCTTGGCGCAACAAGCATTCCAGAAAGCCCTGCAATTGCAAAAGCAGAAGACCATATAAAAAGATAAATTGAGTTTATTGGAATTCCAAGAATTTTTGCTCCATATTCATCTTGAGATAAACTTCTTGCTGCAATTCCAACTTTTGTTCTGTATAAAATTGTGAAAAATATAAGTAAAACAAAAATTGAGACAATAAAAGTAAAAATATCCTGTCTATCAAGAATAACTCCTGCCAAATCAACCGGTGGACCAGATATCGCTTTTGGAAAAAGCATAGGTATTGTTCCAAAAAAGTAACCAACAAAACCTTCAAAAATCATTGTTAAAGCAAGTGTTATCATAACCATTCCAATGTGAGAAACTTTTCTTGCTCTGCTCATTAAAAATTTTTCAAGAGAAACTCCCAAAAGAAGACCAAGTAAAATTGTCATAACCATAACAAATGGATATGGAAGATTTCTTATAAGAAGGAAAAATGCAAAATAAGAAAGAAGCATTCCCATATCACCTTGAGCAAAATTCATAACATTTGTTGTTGAAAGAATTAAAACAATACCCATACTTGTTAAACTGTATATTGAACCATTTATTAACCCTCTAATTATTAAATTCAAAAGAATCATCTTTACCTCCCTAAGTAAAGTTTTTTAACTTCTTCTTTATCTTTAAGTTCTGAACTCTCACCCGAAAAAATTATCACTCCATTCATCAAAACATATGCTCTATCAGATATTGCTAGTGCTTTTTTGGCATTTTGCTCAACAAGAAGAACTGATAAACCCTCTTTTTTTGAAAGGTCATAAAGGATGTTAAATATATTTGTAATAACAATTGGAGCAAGACCTAAGGATGGTTCATCTAAAAGAAGAATTTTTGGTTTTGCCATTAGTCCTCTTCCAATCGCTAGCATCTGTTGTTCTCCTCCAGAAAGAGACCCTGCCTTTTGATTTATTCTATCTTTTAAAATTGGAAAAATTGAAAAAACATAATCGACTCTATCTTTGGTTTCTTTTTGATTTAAAAAGTATCCACCTAAAAGCAAATTTTCTTTTACAGTTAAATCAGGAAAAATGTGTCTTCCCTCTGGAACATGAATTATTCCTTCTTTTACAATTAAATATGGATCAAGACCATTTATAACTTTTCCATCAAAAGTAATAACACCACTTTTTGGTTTTAAAACCCCTGATATTGTTTTTAATATTGTTGTTTTACCTGCACCATTTGAACCTAAAATTGAAACTATTTCTCTTTCTTTTATTTCAAAACTTACACCATGAATTGCTTCAATTGGACCATAAGATACAAAAAGTTCTTGAACTTTTAACATCTTAACCCTCCCCTAAATATGCTTCTATAACTTTTTTATCAGAAGAGACAAAATCTGGTGGTCCTTCACTAATTTTGTTTCCAAAATTCATAACTGTTATTGTGGATGATATGTCCATAATTAACTCCATATCATGCTCAACAATTAAAATTGTGTATCCAAGGTCTCTTAATTTTTTTAAAATTTCCATTAAATTAACCTTCTCCTCTTTTGTTAGACCTGCTGCTGGCTCATCAAGAAGCAAAAGTTTTGGTTCACTAATTAAAGCCCTTCCAAGTTCAACTAACTTTTGAATTCCATATGGTAAGAAAATTGGATATGTATTTTGATAATAAGTTATATTAAGTAAATTTGTAATTTCAAAAACTTTATTTTTTACCTCTCTACTTTTTAAAATATCAAAACCAAAAATATCTTTAAAAAAGTTACTCTTAAGTTTCGAGTATAAACCAAGAGCAATATTATCATATACAGTTAATGTTGGAAAAAGAGAAAGGTTTTGATAGGTTCTTGAAATTCCAAGATAACTCAAAAGATGTGTTGGAAAATTTTTAAGATTTTTTTCTAAAAATAAAATTTTACCTTTATATGGAACAAAATTGTAAATTGCATTAAAAACAGATGTTTTCCCTGCGCCATTTGGCCCTATTAAACCATGTATCTCCCCCTCTTTAACCTCCATACTAAAATTATTAACTGCAACTAATTTTCCAAACTCAACTGTAAGATTTTCAATTTTAAGCAAGGTTCAATCACTCTCCTTTCATAAAAAGATAAGGGGACCCCATAAACTTACAAGAGTCCCCTATCACTTTTTTTAAACCTCTTTATGGTTTCTGATAAACTGAAATCCAATCTGAAACTTTAATTAGTTGTCCTTTTTCAATTCTCATAAAGAACATGGAATATTTTCCAGATCTTTCATTTGGACCATAGTTTATATCTATTGCAACCAATCCACTCCATCCATAGAATGTCTCAAGAGCCCATACAATAGCATCTCTTGTTGGATATGGACCTGCTCTTTTAAGTGCTTCAACAAAAATTTCACCAGCAATAAAACCTGCAACAGCATATGAGAATAAAAGTGGGTTATCTTTTGGATAATACTTTAACCAAATTTCATAGAACTTTTGAACTCCTGGATCATTTGGATTTGAAAAATCAGCCCATCCTGTAACATAAACACCTTCTGCAGCATCACCTGCTGCTGCATAAATTCCAGAGTGAGGATATGGAAGGAATATTTTTTGTGTAAGACCAAGAGATTTTGCTGTCTTTAAAACATTTGCAACATTAGCACTACTTGTTGGTTCATAAAGAATGAGAGCCTCTGCTCCACTATCTTTTACTTTAAGAAGGTAAGATGTGAAATCTGTTTCAGTTCCAGGGAATGGAGTTTTAAGAACAAGTTGACCGCCAAATCTCTCAATTCCTTTTTCAACACCTTGTCTTCCTTCATTTCCTGCATCGTCATCTCTATAAAGAAGAGCAATTTTATTCATTTTTAACTGTTGAGTTATATATTTTATAAAAATTTGTCCTTCATTAATATAATTTGGCTGAACTGCAAAAACATATTTCTTTGGAGGAATTGCAAGTAGCGATGAACCAGAACCTTGATAAACAAATGGAACACCATTTTGATTTAAGTAATCCATAACTGCAAGACATCCTGGGGTTCCAAGACCTGCAACAATTGCAAAAACTTTATCTTCCTCAACCATTTTTTTAACTCCTGTGACTGTTAATGCAGGGTTGAATTGATCATCAAAAGTTATAACTCTTATCTTTCTTCCATAAACTCCACCTTGATCATTTATCCAGTTTATATATGCTTGGAAACCATGGTTAAATGGAACACCAATAATTGCAACAGGACCAGTTAATGCTGCAAATGTTCCAATTTTTATTTCATCCTGTGATACTCCTGGAACAGAATATTTTGTTTTACTTCTTATATAAACAAGTTTTCTTTGTGGTTCCCAATAAACAGAAAGACCAAGTGCCTCGGAGATAAATCTTATTGGAATCATTGTTCTTCCAGACTTAATAAATGGTGCTGCTTCAAGTTTGTATGTTTTTCCATCAATTGATGCATTAACTGAACCAATTCTAAGTTTTATAATTTTCTCTTCTTGTTTAATCGTAACTTCTTTAAGTACAGCATCCCAACTAACTTCTGCTCCAAATGTTTCTGCAACAAGTCTTATTGGAACAAATGTTCTTCCAGCAACAATTTCTGGTGCAGCATCCATCTGGAATTGCATTCCATTCAAAACGTAACTTCTAAGTCCAACAGTTAAAACAAGGAAAAATTCTCTTTGTGCTTTTGCCCTTGGCATGGAGATTACCCCTAAAAATAGGGCCAAGGTTAAAAGAATCAAAATTAACTTTTTCATTTTAAAACCTCCTTTTTAAAATAAAAAATATTTATAAAATTAAATGGTGAGACCACCATCAACATTTAAAATTGCCCCTGTGATGTATGATGCATCATCAGAGGCTAAAAAACATATTGCTTTTGCAACTTCAACTGCTTCGCCCATTCTTCCAAGTGGAGTTTTTGAAATCATGTATTCTATAACTTTATCTGGAACTTTTTCTGTCATTGGAGTTTTAATAAAACCTGGTGCAACACAATTAACTCTTATCCCCTTTTTACCAAACTCTTTTGCCCATCCTTTTGTCATTCCAATAACACCTGCTTTACTAGCAATGTAATTTGTTTGACCTATGTTTCCATAAATTGCAACAACTGATGAAACATTAATGATCACTCCGTTCTCTCTCTCATACATAAACGGAACAACTGCTTTTGTTAAATTGAATGTTCCTGTTAAATTTACTGCAATTACTTTATCCCAATCTTCTTTTGTCATTTTTGTAAGAAAATTGTCTCTTGTTATTCCCGCATTGTTAATCAAAATGTCAATTCTTTTATGTTTTTCATAAAGCGAGATAACTATTTCATTAACTTTATCAAAATCTGTTATATCAACAATGTAGCCTTCAGCAAAATTTCCATCATTTTTAATTTCATTTACTGTTTTATTTAGTTCTTCTTCATTTACATCAAAAATAATAACCTTTGCGCCTTCTTTTGCTAAAAGAACTGCACACTCTTTTCCTATACCTCTTGCTCCACCTGTTATTATTGCAACCTTATCTAAAAATCTCATTCAATCCTCCTTATAACCACCTCATAAAGTAAACTGCCATTGCATATCCACCACCAGAAGCACACATAACAACAAGGTCACCTTTTTTTATTTTGTTATTTAAAAGTGCATCATGAAGAGCCATTGGAATACAAGCAGAACCTGTATAACCAAATTTATCCATAACCATATGAGTTCTTTCCATTGGAAGATTAAGCGCCTTCATAACATCCTCAATTGTTACTTTTCTCACTTGAGTAAAAAGAACAAAATTGATATCCTCAACCTTATAACCTCCTTTCTCAACAACCTCTTTTATTAATTTTGGCCACATCTCAAAATTTACATCTGGGTATCTTTTGTTATATCTTACAAAGTGCCTTCCAGTTCTAATGTATTCTGGAGTTGGAACTGCTCCTGAACCAAGATATAAGCCAAGATAATCCCAAAATGTTCCATCTGCAAATAGTTTTGATGAGATAAAGCCTTTTTCTTGAGATTCAATCTTTTCTAAAATAACTGCACCTGCTCCATCAGAGAACATTGGTGCTGTTATTTTGTCATCCCAATTTAAAAATTTTGTCATTGCATAGGTTCCAATCACCATCACCCTTTTCATTTTTTCTTCTGTAAGAAGATATCTTGTGGCAATATCAAGTGCTGTTACAAAAGCAGCACATGCACAATTTACATCAAAAGTTGCAGCTTTTTTTAAACCAAGTTTTGCTTGAACAATTGATGATGTTGCTGGTGAAAAGAAATCTGGTGTATCTGTTGCAACAATCAAAAGGTCTATATCTTCTGGAGAAAGATTCCCATTTTTAAGTGCCTCCTCACCTGCTTTTTTTGCTAAATCTGATGCTCCTTCCCATGACTCAGAAATTTTTTTAACATAAATTCCCAATTTCTCAACCATCCAATCTCTTATATCTTTTCCATACATCTCCTCTATTTTTTTATCTGTTAGGGTGAATGGTGGAGAATAAATTCCAGTGGACAAAATTCTTGTTGTTATCATATTACCTCCCTAATAAAAAATTTTTTACAACCTCATTAAACTCCTCATACTTTTCTATGAAACAGAGATGTCCTGAGTCTTTTATAATGTGGAGTTTTGAATTTTTTAATCTATTTTTAAGGTTAATTCCATTTTGTTTTGGAACAATTTTATCCTTTTCTCCAATTATCAATAAAACTTCATTTTCAATCTCCTTAACCTCTTTTTCCATATTGAAACTTGCACCAGCCATTGCTTGACCTTGATATGCATATGGTGGTTGAGGATTTTCAAGAAGCGAATTTACAATTTCTTCAATTACACCTCTTTTCTCTTTTACAAATTTTTCCGTAAATCCAAGAGAGAGTGAGTTGAAAGCTTTTTCAAAAGGAGTTTTTCCACCTCCTCCTGTTAACATAATATTTAAAACCTCCATTGATGGTGGAATGTAATTTGGACCTCCAAAAGAAGTATTCACAAGAATCCCTTTATCTATCTCTTTTCCGTATTTGTGTAAAACTTTAAGAGCAATAAAACCACCAAGAGAAACTCCAAGAATGTTAGATTTCTCTAAACCCAACTCTCTTATAAGTCCAATTGTGTCATCTGCAAAAGTTTCGACTGAATAACCTGAAATTGGTTTGTCTGATTTTCCATTTCCCCTTAAATCAAAAGCAACAACCTTAAAGTGTTTTTGTAATTCCTCAATCTGATATTTCCACATTAGTGTGTTTTGAGCAAGCCCTTCAATTAAAACAAGAGGAGTGCCTTCTCCATAAATTTCATAATAGAGATTCACATCATTCACTTTTACATACCCCATAATTGTTTACTCCTTTCATAAAAAGATAATTTTTCAAGAAAACCTAAGATAAGAGTTTTAATCTCTTCCATTTTTTCAACTGTTATTGCATGTCCTGAATTTCCAACAATTAAAAATTCACTTTGAGGAATATTATTATGAATTATTTTTGAAAATTTAGGTGGTTTTAAAGTATCAAACTCTCCTGCAATTATAAGGGATGGAACAGAGATATTATTTAATTTTGGAGTTATAGGAGTGTCTTTTAATTTAAGAAATGATTCCATGAGTTTAATTGAGGCATCATAATCAAAATTTTGAAGTGATTCTTCAAGTTTTGTTCTTAAAAAATTTTCATATTTTCTTAAAAACTCTTCTGAATATACATCTTTAATCCAAGAATTTACAAAAATATCTACCTTTTTACTTTTTGCACCGTCAATCCACCTTTTAATCTTTTCTTCTAACTCATCATCAACTTCACTAACAGAGGAGATAATTATTAATGATTTGACTTTTTCTGGGAAAAGAGATGCGAATTTAAGGGCTACTTCACCACCATATGACACTCCAACAATATTTATTTTTTCAATGTGAAGTGAGTCTAAAAGGCCTAAAAAATCTTTTGAATGTAGTTCAAGAGAATATTCTTCACCCTCTTTACCCGAATTCCATTGACCTCTGAAATCATGAAGAATAACTTTATACTTTTTTGAAAAAATTGGAATAAATTGAGATAAACTTGAGGTTGACATAAAAATTCCATTTAGAAAGGCGAGTGGCTCCCCTTCTCCATGAACCTCATAATAAATTTTTGTTTCATTAATGCTCAAATACCCCATTGTTAATACCTGATTCAAGTATAATTTAATACCTGAATCACTTGTAATTTTATATAAAAACTTCTTTTCTGTCAAGAGGTATCGATTTATTGAGTTAAATTATTATATACTTTTTAAAACTTTATCAATTTCTTCTACTTTCTTTTGATTGTTTATTTCAGAATATAATTTTTTGACAATAGTTAATTTTTTAATCTTTTCATCTCTAACTTGTGATAAAAGTGATAAATATGCTAATTTTTCAGCAAATGTTGGGTCTTTTTTGCTACAAATAAAATTCATTGTATGCTTCATCATCTTTTCATAAATCAACAAGTAAATATCCTAAAAAGAAATGAGCACCTAAATAATCAGGGTTAATTCTCAATGACTCTCTAAATTTACTCTCTGCTTCTCCCATTCTATTTAATTCATGATAAAGCATTCCAAGATAATAATGTGCTTCATAAGATTCTGGATTAAGTTTAATTACTTCTTTATACTCTTTTTCTGCCTCATCAAATAATTCAAATCTCTCTAAAATATAACCAAATTCTATATGAAGTTTATAATTTTGAAGATTTAATTTAATTTCATCTATCAATATTTTTGCACTTTCTTTATATTTAACTAATTCATCTATCAAATAATCAATATTTATAGGAAGATTATCATTTTAAAAATATTTCTTAGAATTTCTTAACTCTTGAATTTTTCTATCAAAAATTTCCTCAAACATAAATTCTCCTAATTTTATTTTATTCAATTATATAAAAAGGTCAGGTCTTTTAACAAATAATTTATAAAAATAAGACCTGACCCGTAATATTGAAAATTATCTATTTAAATCTTCTCTTAAAAGGATAATTGCTTCTTTGAGTTCTAAAATTGCTTCTTTTAATTTGTCCATCTTTCCATTGTTTCTTATCAATAAATATGTTGCAACAACAATTGGAAAACCAACCTGCCCAATTAACCTTAACAAATCTTCAATTGTTAATTCCAAAGCATTTCACCTCCTTTTAAATTAAAAGGGTGAGTGAAGAAAACCTCCACTCACCCAAAAATACACTGCTTATGGAATTAGGTCATTGAAGTTTCTCTCAATTATTCCTCCATCTCTTATTCCAGTTAACTCTCCATATCTTGTCAAGAAGATGTTTTGCTGAATTATCCAGTTCATGAAGTTTTGAATCTGTTGTGCTGTAAGATTATTTTTTGGGTTATTGAATCTCATAATGAAACTTCTGCCCTCTGTCTCAGTGTTAAATACAAGGACAAGTTGCTTATCCATAAAATCTCACCTCCTTTCATTTTTCAAAATTCAAAGATCTTTTTAGAGATTAACCATATCTTTTTCTTACAATTCTAAAGGAAGTATAAAGTGGGTCATTGATGAGTTGAGATAACCTTGAAACAAACTCCTCAACTTGAGAATCTGTTGCTGAAGGTTTAAGGAAATTTTGTGTCTCGCTTCTTGTGTTTCCCTCTGTGCCAAAAACAATTCTTATTGAGTGTCTCTCATCTATTACTGCCATTAATTCTCACCTCCTTTCTTAAGTTCGATTTCATAAAAATTCTTTAAAACCTGTGCTAAAGTTCCAAAGTCTATTATTTCTGTTGGTTTGTGGTTATTCTTAATCCAATTCTTTTCTTTAATGAATTTAATTGCTTCCTCTTTCCAATCTGTTTTTAAATTTTCCTCAACTCTTCTTTTAAGTTCCTCAAATGGAAAATTTTTACCAGGACAATTTGTTGGAACAATATCACTATGTTTTAATATTCTTTTAACTGGAACTGAAAACTCTTTGGCGAGTTCTGTTATTTTTAAAACTCCTATTTCAAATTGTTTTCTGTCAAGAATTTCAATATCAAAATTTCCGAAAAAACAGATTGACAAACTTCTAAAATTTATAAAATCATCACCTGAATGAAATGCTGGAAGAGATACAGGGTTCCCATTAAAAATTCTTAAATCTTTTGTTATTGCAAAATGGTAATCTGCAATATACCAAGGGTATCTCTTTTTGTGTTTTGCTTGATGGTTTCTTTTTATAGATTCCCAAATAAGATATGAATCCTCTTCTCCATTTTTAATTCCAGAGTGGTGAACAACGATGTATTCAATTTTCAAAGTTCCTTCATCTCCATTACACTTTTAATCAAACCTAAAATTCTCTCTTTCTCTTCATCTTTCTTTCTCTCCAATTTCTCTAATTTTCTTAAAATTTTCACCTTGTTTCTTTCACCTAAAACTCTTGATAAAATCTCATAGATAATCTCTGTATCTTTCAAGAAATCACCTCCTAAAATTATATCAATTAGTTTACATATATTATAACATTTAATTTTCATTTGTCAAGTATATGATTGAAAATATAGAAATAAATTGATATAATTAATAAAAGGAGGTTAATTTGAACATTGGAGAAAGAATTAAAAAATTAAGAGAAGAACTTGAATTATCTCAAGAAGAGTTTGGAGAGAGATTAGGAGTTACTCGACAAGCAATATATCAAATTGAGAAAGGATTAAGAACTCCTGGAATAAAATTTATTGTTAAAGCATCTGAAGTTTTTAATGTTCCAATTTCCTATTTTCTTGATGAAGAATCGCTTGTTATAACAAGAGATGAAAAATATTACCTTTTTAGCATAATTAAATCTCTTGATGAAGAAGAGAGAAAGAAAGTTTTAGATTTTTTGTACAAAATGAAAGGAATTCCAGTAAAAAAAATTCCTGTTTTAGGTTATGTTAGAGCAGGTGAACCACTTCAAATCGAAAGAGATTCAGAGCCACTTAAATATCTTGAACTTCCTTATGATGAGACAAAAAATGTTGAGTATGCTTTAATTGTAAAAGGAGATAGTATGATTGATGCAAAAATTTATGAGGGAGATTATCTTCTTGTTAATGAAAAACTTCAATGGGAAAATAATAGTTTAGTTGTTGCAATTATAAATGGAAAGGCAACCTTAAAGAGGCTTGTTTTTGAAAATGGCAAATGGAAATTAAAACCAGCAAATAAAGATTATCCTGAAATAGAACTCAATGAGCATGATGATATAAAAATAATTAAAGTTGCTAAAACTTGGAGATAAATGGAAATTTTTCCTTTAGTTTTGGTTGCTCTTTCTGCATTAATCCACTCAACATGGAATTTTTTGTTTAAGAAAAGTGAAGACTCTGTAATTTATATCTTCTGGGCAAAAATTTTTCAAATTTTAATTTATTTTCCAATAATATTTTATATTCTATATAAATTTGGTTTTAATAGAGAAGGAATTGCACCTATAATTGGAAGTGGAATAGTTCATTTTTTCTATTGGCTTTTTATTTCTCTTGGATATAAATATGGAGAACTCTCTTTGGTCTATCCAATAGCAAGGTCTTCACCACTTTTAATTGCACTTCTCTCTTATTTTATTTTTGGAGAAAAAGTCACTCTATATGGTTTTATTGGAATTATATTGATTATTTCAGGAATATATTTTATTTCAGTTGGTGATATGAGTTTTAAAAATTTCTTAAAAATTTTCAACAAAGAAAATAAAGGCCTAATTTATGCATTTTTGTGTTTAATAACAATTACAATTCACTCTTTAATAGATAAAATAGGGGCTAAATATGTAAACCCTATTTTATATGTTTATCTTTTTGAAATAATATCAATTCTTCTTTTTGTGCCTTATGTTTTTATAACTAAAAGTGAAGAAAATATTTTAAAAATTTTAAAAAATGAAAAATATAAAATTTTTTATACTGGAATTGGAATAATTCTTTCATACTCAATAATTATTTATGTGATGAATCTTTCAAAATTAAGTTATATTGTTTCAATTAGAGAAATTGGAGTTATTTTTTCTGTCTTACTTGGCTCAATTTTCCTTAAAGAAAAATATGGTTTTGTTAGATTTATTTCATCAATTCTTATTTTTTTAGGAATACTCCTTATTTCTATTTTAGGTTAAAAATTAATCTTTTAATGCAGTTGGAGTATAAATTTTCTTTCCTTTTATTTCTTTAAAAGTAATCATTGGTGGATTATCAACAGGACAAACAAAAGAACAAATCATACAACTATAACACTTTTCTTCATCAGGTATTGGCCTTCTTTTTTTATCATCCCATTTCAGGCATTGACCACCTGCATCTTGACATGCTATATAACACAAACCACAACCAATGCACCTTTCTAAATCATATTTTGCAGCACCTTGTCTTGATAAATCAAAATCTTTAGTTTCAACATAATTTGGCAATGCTTTTCCAACAATATCTTCAACCTTTTTAAAGTCTTTCTCTTCCATATAAAAAGATAATCCCTCAATTAAATCCTCTACTAATCTATGTCCATATTTAATTATGCTTGTTGTCATCTGAATTAATGATGCTCCACTTAAAAGAAATTCAACAGCATCTATCCATGTTTCAATTCCACCACAACCAGCAAGTGGAAGATTTAGTTCTTTTTTCTTAGCAAGTTCAACAATGCATTTCAAAGATATTGGTTTAATTCCTGGCCCAGAATAACCTGAAATTGCTCCTTTTCCAAAAACATTTGGATATGGAACAAAATTATCAATGTTAACTCCTATAACTCCTCTAACAGTGTTAACAGCAGTTATACCATCAGCTCCGCCTTCTTTTGCATACATTGCTGGTTCTGTTATATCTGTGACATTTGAAGTTAGTTTTGCAAAAACAGGTATTTTAACATTCTTTTTTACTATTTCAGTAAAATCTCTTACAAGTTTAAATGCTTGTCCAACTTTCATTCCTGAACCTTCAACTGACATATGAGGACAAGAGAAATTAAGTTCTAACATATCTGCACCTGCATCTTCAAATGTTAAAGCAAGATATTTCCACTCTTCTTTATTAAAACCCATGATATTTACCATAACAGGGTTTTTAGGATAATGTTTTTTTAGCCATTTTACATCTTGAACATTATCTTTGAGAGATCTATCAGTTGTTTGTTCAACATTTTGAAGACCAACAAGCTTTTTACTTCCAATATTATATGCATGCATTCTTGGAGCAGGGTTTATTATCTCAATCGAAGGTCCACCAATACCTTTATATGAAACACCTCCAAATCCAGCATCAAATGCTCTTGCTATCATTTCAGCACTATTACTAACAACTGAAGAAGAAAGCATAAATGGATTTGGAAATTTTACTCCACAAACAGTTATACTTAAATCTTTCATTTTTCCTCCTTATTTTGCTCCTAAATAGTTAATTATAGATTTTGCAGCAAGTTTACCACCTCTTACTGCATAAACTACTAAAGATGGCCCAGTTACAACCTCTCCTCCTGCAAAAATTCCCTTTTTGGAAGTTTCATAGGTCTCATTATTGACCTTAATAAATCCTTTATTATCAAATTCAATAGATGGTGAAAATTCTTTAATTTTAGGATCAACTCCTGCACCAATTGCAAAAATTACAAAATCAACCTTAAACGAAAAATCTGTTCCTTTTATATATTTTATGTTTGAAGGTGAAAAATCTCCAAGTTTTAATGATTTAATTTCATTTCCTTTGATATGAGTTACTTTTCCGTTTTTAGTAATTATTTCTTTTATTTGACTTTGAGGTTTAATTATTACATTATGATCAATTGCTTTATGAAGATCCTCTCTATCACAAGGAAGATTTTCCATATTTTCGAGTGCAATACAATAAACATTCTTTGTTTTTAACAATTTACATGTTATTGCAACATCTAGGCAACTGAACCACCGCCTATAATTGCTATATTTTTATTTTTTATTTTATCCATTAATTTTTCTATACCACCATTATTCACACTCCACAAGAAATCATAAAAAGTAAAAACATCTTTTGAGTCTGATCCAGGAATATCTAATTTTTTAATTTTATATAAACTAGTTGAAACAAAGATTGCTTTAAAATTATCTTTTAGTAGTTTTTCAATTGCGCCTTTACCTTTAAATGAGTAATTTGTTTTAACTTTTACTCCAAGATTTTGAATATCTTTTAATTCTCTATCTAAAAAATCATCATTTAGTTTAAATGGAGGTATGCCATATCTTAAAATTCCGCCTGCTTTTTTATTTTTTTCAAAAATAGTCACATCAAAACCTTCTTTTGCAAGTTCTCTTGCACAAGATAAACCTGCTGGACCAGAACCAATAACTGCTACTTTTTTATTTTTCTATCTTTTTCTTTTAATAGGATTAAAATTTAAATTCCATCCATATTCAATTAAAAATCTCTGAAGTTTACCAATTTGAATTGATCTATCAATTTCAGTTGAAAGACATCCTTTTTCACATAATTTATCTACAGGACAAACTACACGACATACTCCACCAAGGGCATTATTTTCTTTAATTGTTTTTATTGCTCCTTTGATATTCCTCAATCTCAATTTTTTTATAAATTCACCAGGTTTTGTATCTGCTGGACACTCTTTACTACAAGGTGGGTCATAACATAATAAGCGTCTATCTGCTTCAATTATTGCTTGATTTAATGAAATTGAATTCTCCATTTGAAAAAAATTTTTGAATTTTGTTTTTTTACTACTTTTTTTCATTATTCACTTCAAATTTTTATTAAAAAATTAATGTTAATAATTAAATGATATCATTCAAATTTTAAAAATGAAATTGAAAATTAAATATGTTGATTAAATTTTTCTATTTATATTATTTTTGCTATTTCATCGAAAGATTTTCTTGGTGGTCTCTCAATTTCCTGTGCTTTTTGTTTATCTGTTAAGATATCTCTTATCTCTTCTCTCTTTTTTCCAAAAATAATCAAAGTAATTACTGTATGATCTTCTGGAATCTGAAGGATATTTTTTACCATCTCTTCATCATAGCCTGCAATTGGATGAGCAACAAGCCCAAGTTCTGTTGCTCTTAAAATCATAAAACCAACTGACATTCCAGTATCAAAGAGAAAATATTCTCTTTCTTTAATATCACAATCCAAATCTTTTTTTGTATATACAACTGTTATCATTGATGAAAATTTAGCCCAGTCATTATTTTTTGAAAGAGCGCTATATAATTCATTTAGTTTATCTTTGCTTTTGATAAAAATAAATCTTTCTGGTTGATTGTTAAAACATGATGGAGCAAGAACTGCGGAATTAAATAGATCTTTTATTAATTCATCACTTATTTCAACCTCATCTAAAGATCTATATGCTCTTCTTTTTTCAATTGCTTCTTTTACATCCATATGTGCCTCCAAAAATTAAGAAATTTTAATTTCTTTTTTCTTTAGTATTAAAATTAATTTTAATAAAATTCTCCTAATTTTTACCCTTTCTCTTTTTGAAAAATAGTATAAAGAAAGAATCAAAAACGGAAAGTTTAATTTGAGAGTTTCAGAGATTTCTCTAAGTAAAATATAATTTTCAAATTTAGTATTGAGATTTATTGATAATCTATTAAATCTTATGTAATTTCTTAAAAATATATCAAGCATTAATCTTTCTCTTTCTTTTAAATTTAAATAAAAATCTATAAAATCATTTAATTCATTATCACTTAGATGATTTAAGAATTTTAAAATAAGGTCTCTTCTTCCTTTTATAAAAGGATTAGGAGTAATTATGTTCAGAAAAAACTCTAAAAAGGTTAAATTTGATTTTATGTAATTTTTAAACTCTTCAAAATCATTTTCATAAAGATAGAATAATTTTTCCAAAACATCTCTTCTTGTTAAAGTTTTGAAATTTTCTTCTCTATCGAACAAAGAGACATATGTTGCAATTATAAGTTTTTTTCCTTGATAGAAATTTTTTTCTTTAAGAAAAGAAACTCCTTTTTCAAAAATATACAATAATTTTAATTTAACAATTTCATTTAAAATCTCTTTTGGAGTTTCATTATCAATTTCAAAATTAAGTTTACTTATTAATTTCCTTAATGTTTCACCTTTTATATTTTTAACTCTTCCTTTTAAAATAACTCTTAAAGTGTTTCTTGGAATTTCAGTAATTTTTGAAGTAAGTTTTAAACTTTTAATATTTTTCTTTAAAAATTTCCTTAACTCAATTGAGTTCTCATATAAATTTTTTTCTAAATCAAAAAGATATTTTTTTGATTCTTTAAAAAGATTTAAATATCTCCAACTAAGATAATTATCATTTTCATATCTATTAATTAATTTAGATAACTCAAAAATTCTATAATAATTTAAACTTTTCTCTATCCAAAATGATGTATCTAATAGATAGAAGTACATTTTTGGCTCTTCATAAAAAAACCCAAGATAATAAAGTCCTTTTTCTGAAAAATATAGGGACTTTAAAGGTTTGGTATCTTTTAAATACCATGAGATATCATTTAAACAAGTTATTATTCCAGATGGATGAGGAATATTTTTCCCTATTTTTAATCCTTTTAAATAAAAATTTATTCCTTCATCTATTTTACCTTCTTTTATCTTTTCTCTTGCTTTTCCAATTAGAAGAAAGAGTTTTGTTGAATTGGATAAATCCTTTTCATTACCCCAAAATCTTGATTTTGTGTAATTATTTTTATTCGATATTAATGGATAATTCAATAAAAATTGATTAAAAATTTTTCTAATTGTTGGTGGCACTTTTTTTAAATTCCCTTTAATTTTTTTATATAAAATTTCAAACTCTTTATCTTTTAGATAATAAGAAACAATAAATTTATTTGATAATAAAAGATAATAGACTGAAAGATTCTTTTTGCAAAGTTTTAACCCAAGTTCTACCTCTTTTTTTGCTTTTTCATACTCTCTTTTCCAAATTAAATCAAGAGAATTTAAATAATGTCTTAAACATGGGTCAATTTTGTTTTCAAGAATAAAATTTAGAAGTGGTTGTGTGTAAGAACCTAATTCAAGAATTTTTTTAGATAAATAAGGCAATTTAATATTCATATTATCTAAATTTTATCATATAGGGTGGTAGGTTACAAGTTTAAAAATTCAAAATTTTTAAAATATTAAAAATTGTATATAAAAAATTATGAATTAAAGCGGAAAAATTTATGCCTAAAATTTGATAATCACTTGATATAGTTTAACTTAAAAGAAAGGAGGTGCAGAATGAAAAAACTTTTGATTCTTATTTTGATTATCTTAACAGTTATAACTTTTGTTAGATTTAGTGTTTTTTCTGACCCTTCAGATACTGGTGGTTCTCCATTAAAACAATCAACTCCTATTGAGATAGTTTTAAAGTAAAAAATTAAAAACATTGAAAAAAGTTAAAGAAGTTTCTATAGAGAAAAAATATAGAAAAAATCTTTATTTATTAGAATGCTTTAATAAAACACAGATTCCTTTAGTTATTTGTAATACAATTTATAATCTTATGAAAAAGAGAAAAGAATATATTATTTCTGATTATAATAAAGCATTCAAAGATTCATTTAAATTAGATGATAATGAAATAAAAGGTAAAGAGATAAAAGATTTAAAAAATAAAAATTTTAAGACTTACAAATTAACAAAATTTAATGTTGATAAAAATTTAACCTGTTTTGCTATTGTTGATGTAAAAAAAGTAAGAAAAAATAAAAAATTTTTTGAAAAATTTATATTATATGAGATACTTAGAAATGTGAATAAAATTTTAATTGATTCAAAAAATAGAGATAGTTTAATAAATAGAATTTCTCATGAAATAGAAAAGTTAGATTTTGTTGAGTTCTTTTTTATTTATTTAAAGAAAAAAGAGAAAATTTTTATAAACAAAAAAGAAAAAGATATTGATAAAAAGGAGTTAAAAGAAAGAGCAGATTTAATATTAAAGAAGATAGAAAAGGAAAAAGTTTTAATTAAAAAATCGAAAAATTTTTTAAATTATAAATATTCAACCTCTTTTCCCTTAACATACAATAAAGATTTGATCGGTGTTATTTCTTTTCTCTCAAATAATTCAAAAATTCTAAATAGACAAAATTTACTTTTTCTAAAGGAAATTTCAAATTATCTTAATCTTGGAATCTCAAAGTTTATCGATAGGGAGGAAGTTTTAAAAAAATCAAAAGACCAAGAAAAGACAATAGATCTTATGCTTAAAGCATTTTCAAAAATAATAACAATGAAAGAGCCCTACACAGGAAATCACTCATCAAGAGTTTCAATTATTTCATATTTAATTGGAAAAGAGTTGAATATGAATAAAGAGAGTTTAAAAGCACTTAAATGTGCGTCATTTTTACATGACCTTGGAAAACTTTTTGTTCCTTCTGAAATTTTAAATAAATATGGAAAATTAACTGAAAGAGAATTCAGTTTAATAAAAGAACATGTTCTCAAAAGTTATGAGATTGTAAGAGATATAAATCTTCCAGAACCAACTAAAAAAATAATAATTCAACATCACGAGAGATTAAATGGCTCAGGTTATCCAAATGGACTAAAAAATGATGAGATAATTCTTGAAGCAAAAATTCTTGCTGTTGCAGATGTAATTGATGCGATGCTTTCAAATAGACCCTATAGACCACCTCTTGAAAAAGAAGAAGTTAAAGAGGAACTCATTAAAAATAAGGGAATTCTTTATGATGATAGAATAGTAGAGGTTGCCTTGAAAATAATGGATAAGATAAAATATAATTAGAAAAAGATATTTGGTGGAGTTTTATGGCAAGAGAAAAAAAGATAACACCAGCGACCAAAAAAAGAAGAAAGCACTAAAAAAGACAAAGATGAAGAACAAAAGATAGTTAAAGAGAGTATTTATACTGGAAGAAAAGCACTTGAAAGTGCTCCTAAAATTTATGGTGTTCCAACTGGTGTTGAAGGTCTTGATGATCTATTTTTCACTGTTGAGAGCGAAGATGGAAAAATAATTAAAAAGAGTTTAAATGGAATACCTGCTTATTCAGTTTTCAATATCACTGGTGTTTCAGATTCAGGAAAATCACTTATGGTTGAACAATTTGCTGTCGAACAGGCAAGAAGAGGTAATGCAGTTTGTTTTATAACAGTTGAATCTCCAGCAAATTATGAAAATTAAGAGACGATGGCAAGAGCAGTTGTGAGAATTTTATTTAACTTTATGAAAAAGTGGTATCAAAAAGCACTTTTTATTTCTCAAAAAAGAAGTGGACATGAAGAATTCACAGCAGAAGCAGCAGGTGGTTATTCAGTAGGACATATATAGTTGATGGAACAATGGTTTTTGCAAAAGAGATGATTGATTCAGGGATTAAAGCAAAAACATATAAAAAAGAAATTGGAGACATTGTAAGATTATTTAGAATAGATGGATGCAAAATGTGTGGTCATGACACAAAAACTCATCTCATGGAGATAACTGATTTAGGCTTAATAAGAATGCTTGAACCAATTTCTTCAATATAGTTTTAAGGAGAAATTTTAACTATAAACTGAACTCTACTTTCACTTGAGTTTGGTTTTCCAATAAAACTGTCAAATTTCTTTGTGAGTTCAACTTTTTTATTTAAAGCATCTTTTTGTTTTTCTATTTCTAGATTAGCAGTTACTAAACCATCCTTTATCTTATTAACTCCTTTTAAACTATCTTCAAATCCATAAAAGTAAATATTTTTAACTTTTCCTCCTCTTATTAAAACATCAAGAGAATTAGTTAATTCTTTAAAACTCTGGTTTATTTTATCTATAATCAAATTTAGTCCTTCTTTCAATTTGCCTAAACCTATGCTTAATAGGTTTGATAAATTGTTTAAACCTCGAACTTTATTTCCTTCAATCTCACCACCATTTACAACCTTATCTAATGTATCTTTGATTTTTAAATTTGAATCAACAAGTAAGCTAACTCCTAATAAAGAAACTTTTAAATTTTCAAGAGAATTAATAATTAACTCATTTCCATCATATAACTTTTTGATATTTTCCTTTAAATCTTTTAAAGAAATCAAATATATTCCCTCTCCTAATTTTCCACCATTAAGTAAAATATTTATTAATGAACTCTCAATTTCAAGATTTTCAATGAGCTTCACCTTCAAATCATCTTTAATATTAAGAGCTATATTTTTGTTTATATCATTTAAACTTTTGATTTTATTAACAATTTCAAAGTATCCATCGATTAAACTTTGAATTGATAAAATATTTTTATTTATCTCTTTTAAATTATTTATTATTAAATCTGTGCCTTGAGGAAGCATTTTAAGATAATTTAACTTTTCTATATCAATTCCTTTTGATATTTGAAGCAAAATATTTGAATGAAGGTTGATTCCTTGTGAAATAAGCATAAGGTCAGAAATTCCTTTCTCGATTTCATTTAAATTTGAAAAATCTAATTTTGTTAAATTATTTTTTATCTCTTCTACATAAATTTTTTGAAATTCAATGAGTTTTCCTAATCCTTGAATTCTATCTGAGAAATTTTTTAAAAATGAAAAGTCAGGCAATTCAAAAGGAATAAAACCTGGTGATATAGAAATTATTAATTCTGGCAATTCAATATTTTCACTTGTATATTCAATAAAAATCTCATCTTTTGGATCTAAAATTGTCATTAAACTTATCTGATATCTTTTTCCTAAAATTTGTGGTTTTGTATCTTTGCTTAAAGAAATTTCTTTTACTTTTGAAGAATCAAGAGACATAGTTAAAACAAATAAGAAAGGCACTATCTCATTATTTATTTTTGCTTTACTCTCTCCCTCAATTAAAATTTTTACCTTTCCACTTTTTCCTTTAATATCATTTGGATTTAACTCTTTTCCATTTAAATAATATTTAACATTTATATTAAATGGAAGTTCTCCACTATAATTCCCTCTATAATATGTATCTTGGATATCTTTACTATTACCTTTAACTATTACTTTGTCTTCTTTTATCTCAATTTCTCCCTCTCCAAAAACTTTTCTTATTTGAGATAGATTTTTAATTGGGTCTATAACCTCATAAGCACCTTCTCCTTTAACTCTTATCCAATCAACAAGAATTGTATCTTTTGGCTCTCCATATTGATTACACAAAACATAAATATTTTCATTATCATAAATTTTTATCTGTGAATTTATTGAATATAAAGGGATGAAAATTAAAGAAAGGCATAAAAATATTAAAATTATTCTCTTCATATTTTTACCTCCTCTTTATTGCCTATTTTAATTGATAATTTTTGAATTAAAGGATCAAGAGTTTTTGAAATTGATAATAGGAAGATTAAAGAAAAGATTAAAGAAAGAAATGCACCTCTTCCTAAACTTCCCATTGTGAAAGTTACAAGGGGTATCTTTGAAAGAAGTGCTGCAGGAAGAGTCATAAAAATCATTGTTCCAGCACTTGTTATTATTGAGTTAGAACTCCATTTTATACTTTCAATAACACTTTCATTTGGACTTAATCCTTTTCTTCTCTCTTCTTCATATCTTGAATATACAAGAACTGAATAATCAATAGTTGAACCAAGTTGAATTGTGTTTAACATTGTTGGAATAAAAAATGGAGAAGAGATTCCAATTAATGTATAAAAAGCAATATTTAACCAAATTGCACTTTTCAATACCAAAATCAACATTGGTGGAACAATCAAAGATAAAAATCCTAAAAAGACAAGAATTATTATAAATATAAATGAAAGTTTAGTTGTTTTTGATTGGTCTTCCATTGCTATTTTTTTAAGATCATTAATTAAAAGAGATTCACCTGTTAAATAAATCTCCTTAGTTGACTCTTCTTTTATTAACTTTTCTATTTTTGACCTTAAAATTCCTCCATCTTTTTCATTTATTTTATATTTTGAATAAATAATTGCTATTTCAAAGTCACCTGAAATAAATTTTTTAAATAAATCTTCTTTTAAAAATTCATAAGGAATTGTTGGATCTAAAATTGTTGAATAGTGTACTATCTCTTCAACTCCATCTAAATTTTTGAGTTTGGAGAGAATATTTAGAAAATTCTCATTATCTCTATGAAAAACAAGATACAAAGTCTCTTTTTCTCCAAAAATTTCATTTACTTTATTTAAGGTCTCCATTGATTTTAAATTTTCTGGATAAAAATTTTTAAGGTCATAGATAAGATTTACTTTTGCTGAACCAAAATAAGAAATTATAACTATAGAGATAAAGATTAAAGTAAAAATAAAAGAGCATTTACTTAAATATTTACCAAAATTTTCAAATGTAAATGTAAATATTTTATGTTCTCTTCCAATTGCTAATTTGTCAAAAATTAGTAACAGTGATGGAAGAAACATAAATGTTGAAAGAAGAGAAATTGTAACTCCTCTAACAAGAATCCAACCTGCCTGATTGAAAATTGTTAATCTTCCAAATGTTAAAGCATAAAAACCTGCATTTGTTGTAAGTCCACTGAGTAATATTGGCTTTAAAGTTTTTAAAAGAGCTTCTTCCATTGCTTCATCTTTTTCTCTTCTTTTTCTCTCTTCAAGGTACCTATGGTATAAAAACAGGGAATAATCAAGAGTTACAGCAAGTTGAAGAATTGATACAATTGTAAAAGAAAGGAAATAGACCTCAGTTTTTAAAAATGCTGTTATTCCTATGTTAATTAAAACACCAGTTAACATTGATATAAGAATAAAGAAAGGTCCAAATATTGTTGGAAATGTAAATAGAAGAAAGATAAGAACAAGGATAACTCCAATTAAAAAATATCTTTCGGTTGTTCCTTTGAAACTCTCCTTAAGTTCTTCAGAAATAACTTCGCTTCCAGTAAGAGATGCGTTTTTAGGTAAAATTTTCTTTAAAGATTCAATTTGAGAAGAGTAAGATTCACTTGATTTAAGCGTAACCTCTATTCTAAAATATCCATCTTTATACCAAGATTCTTTCTCTTTTCCCCAAAACTCTTCTGGTAATGAAATATCTATATAATCTTTTATTGAATTAACCGATTCAACAAATGGAAGTGTCTCAAGGTCAAAAAGAATTTTCTCAAGGTCAAAAGTATTATCTGTTTTAAGGAGAATTGTTAAATTTGCTCCTCTTGAAAGTTCTTTATTTAATATCTCCATTCCTTTAATTGAATCAATATCTTTTGGAAGGAGTTTTAAAATATCATATGTTATTTTTACATTTCTAAAATAAAAAAGGGATGTAATTATTAAAATGAGAAATATAACAAACATTAAAAATCTATTTTTTACAATAAACCTAATAACACCTCTCATTTTAACCTCCTAAAATTCCTAAAACCCTTTTACTTAAACTTAAAACATCAATCTTTTCATTCTCAAACAAAATCTTACCCCATAAAGAAAGAGTAATACCCCATAAAATAAGAACATCTATATCGTCAACATTCTTTTTGAAAAGAGTTAAAAATTTTCTTATTTTTTCCTTTAAATCATTTAAAAGAGAATCTCTTAGGTTTTCTCTAACTTTTTTAGGAGAGAATCCAATATCTCTTAAAATTGTTAAAACATAAGAGGAATACTCATTTGCAAGAGATATATTAAAGTTGAAAAAATCAATAAGATAATTTAGTGGTTCTTTATTTTCTTTTTCGATTATACTGTAAAATCTCTTTTCAACATTATTTAAGAGGTCTTTTACAATTATTTCTAAAAGCTCATCTTTTGATTTAAAATATGTATAAAAACTTCCCTTTGAAATAGAAGCACCTTTTGTTATCTCATCAACACTTGATTCGTTAAAACCTTTTTCTAAAAATAGTTTTAATGCTTCTTCTATAATCTTATTTTTCTTACTCACTTGACTGACCAGTTAGTCAATTTTAATTATAAAATTATTTTTGAAAATTTCAAGATTAATTTATTTACTCAAGAGGCGATTCTATATCTTTTCTCTCAAATTTAAATTTTGGTAGTTTATCTATTAAGCCATGATTTGTTAATGAATTCACAAGCAAAGAAACAGATGGGCTTCCATTTTCAATTTCATATAAGTTTCTCACAATATAATCTACAGAATCTTGTGGAGTTAATTTTATGTCTTCAACTATATCATCTTTAAAAGAGAAAATTTGAGTAAATTCTCCAACTCTTTTTAATTTTAGAATTAATTTTTCGTAAATATCTTTATCTAAATTTTTTAAAGAGTTCAAAAATTGATTTATAGCATCTATTAAATTGTCTTTTTCACTTTGTGTCCAACTCATTAAATCCAATCCCACATCAAGTTTTGTTAATCTTGATAGAAAATCATAAATAAAATTTCCTTTGATAACATCTCCATGTTGAGGTGCTATAACTTCTGGTAGTGGATTTAAAAGTCCGATTCTATCTATTGTTAGTAATAGAGCCTTTTTTGAGGGCATATAAATTTGATGGAACATTGAAATTCCATCGAAAGATTCCTCTGTTGCATAAATATCACCATTCTTTTTTGTATTTGTTCCTGCTAAAAAATCTCCACTGAATAAAACCTTACTTTCAAAATCATAAACCATCATTGCTCCTCTAAAATGACAGAAATATGCTGGAACAAATTGAATAAGATGGCCTGTTCTTGAAATTTTAACAATATCCCTTTTAAAAGTTTCAACTCCCTTAAAATTCTTTTCTGAAATTCCATACATCGAAACTAACCTGAATGTATCAATTGAACCTAAAATCAAAGCATTTTGGTTTGCTGCAAGAAGCGCCTTCAAGTTTGATGTTAAATCAGGATCTTGATGGCTTATAAAAATTAAATTTATATTTTGAACTCCACCAATAAGGTCTTTTAAAATTTTAAAAAGTGCCTCATAATCTAGTGGAGTTCCAGGGTCAAATATCATATTAACTCTCTCTTTTCTGTCACTGCTTATAAATCTTTTAAGATATATATTTCTATTTAACTCCTTTTCAGGGGATCTTATAAGAAAAAATTCTTTTCCAATTTCATTAACTATATAATCCATATACACCTCCAAAAATTTTAAAATTAAAACTTTTTCAAAGTCAATCTTTATATTAAATATTTTATAATAAATTTATGAGGTTTATAAATGGTTATTGAGGTTAAGGTTCCTCAATTTAAAAAGGATGAAATAGAGAATTTTGCTGAAAGAGTCTTTAAGCTCATCGACCTTATTGGTGGATTAAATAAACTTGCGCCTTTTAGAACTTTAACTTGGCTTCTATCTCTTGCAAGAGCATCTTTTGTTGTTATTTTAAGAGAGGAATACCGTAAAACAGAAGATGAAATTGTAAAACATGTTGGTCTTACAAGAAATAGTGTAAGAAATATTTTAAGAGCAAAATTAGAAATTGAACCAGAAAAAGTTGAAGAGTTCCTTGAAGAGCAAAAAGAGAAAGATAAGGAAATAAAAATTCATGTTACAGGAAGCATTGCAAAACTTGCATATAAATTTGTTAAAGAGGGAGAGAAGTCACAAATATTACTTGAGTTTTCAAGAAAAATTTCTCAAGATGCAATTTATGAATTTGACATACCTTGGGTTTATCTTGTTTTAAAAAATACAAAGAGGTTAAAATATCCAATAAATTCACAAGATGAACTTATTGAAAGAATAGGAGAAATAAAATTACCAAATGGAGTTGAAATTAAAAATGTTCTTAATAAGTTAAAATATCCAATAATAAATCCAAGTGAATTATTACATGAAATAAAGGATAAGATGGAATCATAATTTGAAATGGTAGAAAAAACCAAGTTAGTTTACAGAGGATTATGTCCTAATTGTGGAAATAATATATCTTCAGAAAGACTTTTTTTAGGTCTTCCATGTAACATTTGTCTTAAAGAGGAAATTACAAAAGAATATTTATGTGAAAATATAAAAGAGGGAAAATTAAGAGAACTTTGTGATTTAAAAAGAAATTTAAAAGAGTTTAAAGACACCTTTTTAACTTCAACTGGTTTTGAACCATGGTCTCTTCAAGAAACATGGGCAATAAGATTTTTTATGGATACCTCCTTTGCTCTTATTGCTCCAACTGGAATTGGCAAAACAACATTTGGACTTATTTTATCAAAATGTATTGTTGAGAAAGGAATCGGAAAAGTTTACCTTATTTTTCCAACAAATCTTCTTGTAAATCAAGCAAAAGAGAAACTCCTTTCATTTGGTGTAAATGAAGAAAAAATTCTTGCTTATTCATCAAAATATTTTAAAACAAAAAAACTTCAAAATGACGCTAAGAAAAAAATTAAAAAAGGTGAATTTGAAATTTTAATTACAACAAATGCTTTTCTATATAAAAATTTTGATTTATTTCCTAAGGGTGAATTTAAATTAATATTTATTGATGATGTTGATTCTATTTTAAAGAGGGCAAAAAATATTGATAAAGTTATTTATCTATTTGGTTTTGAGAAAGATGACCTTGATAAAGCTTTTCATTTTATAAATTTAAACAGAAGTTTGGTAAAAAATGAATCGAAGGATAATGAGAACTTAATTGAAAAATTTAATGAGTTAAAAAATGAAATTGAAGAAATAAAAAAGAAAAGGAAAGGAGTTTTAATTGTTTCTTCTACAACTTCAAATCCAAAATCAGTAAGAGTTCAACTTTTCAGAGAGTTATTTGATTTTGAAATTGGTAGAACTCAAGTTAGTTTAAGAAATATAAGTGAAATTTATGAAAAATTAGAAGAAAAAGATTTGTTTTCTTTGAGTTTAGAAAGAATAAAAGAATTTGGAAATGGAGGTCTTGTTTTTCTTTCTGGTGATAAAACAAAAGAAAATTTAAATGAATACATAGATTTTTTAAATAAAAATGGAATAAAAGCAATCTCAAATGAAGAGTTAGACAAAAAAATCGCTGCTTTTAAAAGAGGAAGAGTAAAAGTTGTAGTTTGTTTTTTAAGTTTTGAAAATCCATTTGCTAGGGGAATTGATCTTCCAGAGGTTATAAGATATGCACTTTTTGTTGGTGTTCCAAAAATAAAAATCCGCCTTAAGTTTGAAAATTTTAAAGGAATTTACTATTTTTTACTTTCGCTTCTTCCAATATTAACTAAAAAGAAAATCATTTCAGATTTGGAGAATGAAAAATTATATAGGAATTTAAAATTTTTAGAATCATTTCTTTTTGTTGAAGAGAGTAGTATCTCAAAGGTAAAAATTTTAAAAATAGAAAAGATAATTGAAGAGATTAAAGAGATATTGTTAAAAGGGGAAAATTTCAAAAAACTTAAAGAGCTGAAGGAAATTGAAATTGAAAAAGAGGATGATACAATAACAATTTTTATTCCAGATATAATTGGTTATATCCAAGCATCTGGAATGGTATCTCGACTTTTTCCAGGAGGACTCACAAAAGGTTTATCTTACATAATTGTTGATAATGAAAACCTTTTTGTATCATTAAAAAGAAAATTAAGCTGGATTTTAGAAGATAGTGAATTTAAAGAGAGAGGTGAAATAAATTTAAATGAAATTTTAAAAGAGATTGATAAAGATAGAGAAAAAATAAAAAAGATTAAAAAAGGAGAAAAATTTGAAGAAAGATTAGATTTTAAAACATCCCTTCTTGTTGTTGAATCACCCAATAAGGCAAGAACAATTGCAAATTTCTTTGGAAGGCCCCTTAGAAGAAAAATAGGAGATATAGATTGCTATGAAATTTCAATAGAGGATAAATTTTTAATTATAGTTGCAACAAAAGGTCACATTTATGACCTTAATAAAGAAGAGGGGGTTTTTGGAGTTTTAAGAGAGGGAGAGGAATTTATTCCAGTTTTTGAACCAATTGATGAAGATAGAATAAAAATAATTGAATCAATAAGAAGATTAGGAGTTGAAGTTAATGAGATATATCTTGCAACAGACCCTGATACAGAAGGAGAAAAAATAAGTTTTGACATATATTTAACTTTAAATCCTTTTAATCAAAATGCAAAAAGAATTGAATTTCATGAGGTTACAAAAAAGGCACTGATTAATTCAATAAAAAATATGAGAGATATAAATTATGATCTTGTAAAATCTCAACTCGTAAGAAGAATTTCAGACCGATGGATTGGCTTTACAATCTCTCAATATATTCAAAAAAGATTAAACCTTTTGAATCTTTCTGCTGGGAGAGTTCAAATACCTGTTTTGGAGTGGATTGTTAATAGATTTTTTGAAAGAGAGCAAAAATTATTTGTTGTAAGTTTAGAAATTGAAAATGAAAAAATAGAGTTTGAATTTGAAGATAAAAACTTTGGTCAATGGTTTTTCGTTAATGTTAAAGGAATAAAAATAGTAAAAGAGAGCGAAGAGATGGAAACAAACTTTGTAAAACCTTTCACAACAGATACACTTCTTGCCTCATCATCAAACAAACTTAAATATTCTCCTCAAAAAACAATGGAACTTGCTCAAGACCTTTTTGAAGGAGGACTTATCACATATCACAGAACCGATTCAACAAGAGTTTCAGATGCAGGAGTAAAGGTTGCAATAGATTATATAAAAGAGAATTTTGGAGATGAATTTATAAAAGTAAGAACATTTGAAAAAGAGGGTGGAGCTCATGAATGTATAAGACCAACAAGAAGCATAGATTCTGAAGAGATAAAATCTTATATTATATATTCAAATATCTCTGGAATTAGTGATGAACATATAAAATTATATGACCTTATTTTTAAACAATTTATAGCATCACAGACGAGAGAAGCAAAATTAAAAAAGGTTAGTTTAAAATATATACCAATTTGTGATTCAAAAGAGATGCCTGATTTAGGAAAAAAAGAGAAGAAATTTGTTGAGGTTGTTGAAAATGGATATGATCTTATATTACCTATAAAACTTGATAAGTTCTTTGAAGAGGAGTATAAAATTAAGAGTAAAAGTTATTATTATAAACCAAAAGCGCCTCCATACACATTTGCTTCAATAATTCAGGAGATGAAAGAAAAAGGAATTGGAAGACCTTCAACTTATGCAATAACAATAGATAAACTCCTTAAAAGCGGATACATCTATGAAAAAGGAGGGGTTCTTTATCCTACACAACTTGGAATTGAAGTGATAAATTTAATCAAAAAAAGGAGAGACATTTACTCTTTTGTAAAAGAAAGTTTTACAAAAGAACTTGAGGAGGTTATGGATAAAATAAAAAATAGAGAGAGTGATTATAAATTTGAATTGAATATACTTTATGATAGTTTGAAAAAAGAAAACTTATTATGAGAAATTTAAAAAAAAATTTAGTTATTACACTTTTTTTGAGTTTAAGTGTTATTTTTATTATACTTCTGGTCTCTTTTTTAAAAGAGGGAAAAGAGATTTTTAAGGTTAAACTTAATGCTCAATTTATTTTACTTTCAATATTAATTGTGCTTTTACTTTGGATTTTTGAAGTTTTAAGATTAAAGATAATTTTTAATTATCTTAATATAAATATTTCCTATCTCTACTTACTTTATACTCATCTTGTTGGCTATTTTTTCTCAACTATAACACCAATGGGTGTTGGTGGTTTTATGGCAAAAGTTTATCTTGTATCTAAAAAGAGAAATTTTGAAATTGGAAACGTTGTTAGTATTTTTACATTTCTTTATCTATTCAATATGTTTATTTATCTTTTAATCTCAATTATTCTTCTTTTCTTTTTTAAAAACATCTCAATGAATTATAATTTTGGTGAAAAATTGATTTTATCTTTTGTAATATTTATTTTTCTTTTAAGTTTTCTTATATTTTTAATAACAATAAAACCTGAATTATTCAGAAAATTGAGTTTTAAAATTTTAAATCTATTCAAAAAACTTCAAGAAGACAAAAAAGAAAGAATAGGAAAAATAATTGATGATAACTATTTAAGATTTATTCAAGGTATGAAAACAATTAAAAATTTAAAATTTAAAATAGTCCCTATTTTAATATTGACAGTTTTATCTTTTATAACTTTAAATTCACTTTCATATTTTTTAATTAAATCATTAGGCATTGATGTTAGTTTTTATAATGCATTTCTTTTACAATTCATCTATCACTTTTTTGCTGGTTGGTCTGTAACACCCGGAGGAAGTGGAATTACTGAAGCACTTTACTCTTCATTATTTTTAACTCAAGTTGGATTATCAAAAATAGTTTCCTTAACTCTTCTTTTTAAATTTTTTACATATTACATTTACATATTAATTGGCGGTATCTTAACTTTTAAGGGATTAAGTTCATTTATTGAAATAAATAAAATCTATGAACAAAAAGAAAATTATTGAAAAGTTTTTAATAGAAGAGGAAAAATTAAAGAAAAGATTTAAAATTGAAAAACTTAAAGAAACTCCTCAAATAATTGTTTTTCTTGATTCATCATATCTTGAGGCTAAAGTAATCTCTTGTTTTCTTTTTTATGATTTTTTAAATAAAAAAACTCTTAAGAAAAAACATTTAATAAATAAAGTTAAATTTCCTTATATTCCAACTTATCTATCGTTAAGAGAAGGAGATTTCTATATAAAAGGGTTAAAAAATGAGGCTTTTGATTTGATTGTTGTTGATGGTCACGGAATTACTCATCCAAGAAAAATAGGAATTGCAACATATTTAGGTTTAAAATTCAATAAACCTTCCATAGGAATAGCAAAAAACCTTCTTTATGGTGAATATGAAAATTTAGGAAATAAGTTCGGTGATTTTAGTTTTATAAAAGATAAAGATGGGGTAATCCTTGGATTTGCATTAAGAACAAGAGAGAATGTTAAGCCAATTTTTGTATCAATTGGAAATTTAATTAATATAGATGATGCATTATTTATAGTAAAAAATCTTATAACAAAAACAAGAATACCAGAGCCATTAAGAGAAGTTGATATATATTCAAGAGAAATTAGGAGGAAATTACTTGAAAATATTCATAACAGGTGAAAGTGGAGTTGGAAAAACAACATTGATAGAAGAAATAGGAGTTTTTTTAATTAAAAAGGGGATAAATGTTTCTGGATTCATTACAAAAGAAGAAAGAAGAGAGGGTAAAAGAATTGGTTTCAAAATTATAGAGTTAATATCTAAAAAAGAATATATTTTTGCATCAAAAATTATTCAAAGCAATGTTAAGTTTGGAAGTTATTTTCTTCATCTTGAAAATTTAGAAAAAGTTTTAAATGAATATATAAATAGAAATCATAAATATTTAATAATAGATGAAATCGGAAAAATGGAATTTTATTCAAAATATTTTAAGGAAAAAATTTTTGATTTGATGAAAACTGATACAAACATAATTGCTGTTCTTCATAGAAATTTTGTTGATAATTTTAAAATTTATGGGAAAATTTTTATATTAACAAGAGAAAATAGAAATTATATTAAAGATGAAATTTTGAAACTAATCTTTTAATTGGAGGATTTGATGAAAAAAGAAAATAATGAAGAAAAAATTTCATGGGAAATAGATATTCCCCTCTTAAATAATAAGATTTTAATGAAACAAATTTTGATAGTTTATTTAATAACATATATAATTATATCTTTGCTTATGTCTTTTATTTTTCTTTTTAATGGGGAATTTAAAACAATACCTACTATTTTTTTAATTTTTTTATTGGTTTGTGGTGGTTTATTTGTTTTGTCACTTCTTGTTATGCTAGTATTATTTGGAAATAGAATGAGATTAAGATTTACTGTTGATAAAAAGGGTGTGCTTTATGAAATGATTGATAGAAGAGGAAAAAAATTAACAACTCTTGCTATTGTTTTAGGTGTATTTTCAAAAAGACCAACCTCAACTGGTGCTGGATTGATTGCAAAATCTCAAGAGAGAGTTTTTATAGATTTTAAAAATGTAGTAAAGATTGATGAAAGAGATAAAGAAAAAACAATATTACTCAAAAATGACTGGAGAACTCTTCTTGCATTATATTGTAAAGAAGAAAATTATAATGAGGTGAAAGAATTTTTAAGAAGTGCGATGGAGAAAAAAGAAACAAAAGAAAAAGTAAAAGAGAAAAAAAGTTCGATTTTGAAATATATTCTTCTTTCTTTACTTACATTTGTTATGTCAATACCTCTTTTTGCTCTCCAATATCCTTTTAAACTTGGTTTATTTGTTCCAATTTTAATTTTAGTTTTTACTCTGACAAGTATTTGGCTTTTAAGATTACTTAATTTTGTTACAATATTTGCTTCTATTTATGTGATAATTTTTATAATATTAAAGATATTCGAAAAGAAAGAGTCAATTTTATTTGGTGGAACATATTATGTTTATGAAATTTTAAGCAATTCTGATTATATATCTCTTTTCTTTTTAGGTATTTCTCTTTTTTTCTTTATCTATTTCTCAATTTACTCAATTAGAGGAAAATTTCATTCAATGCTTGAAAGAGATATGCTTTGAAGGTAATTTTTAATTAGGAGGGAGTGTTTATGGAAGATATTCTTCATATTATAACTTCAAGAAGAAGTGTAAGAAATTATAAAAAGGAGAAAATAAAAGAAGAGGAGATTAAAAAGGTTTTAGAGGCAGGGAGATGGGCACCATCTGCAAGCAACAACCAACCTTGGAGATTTATAGTTGTTGATGATGAAGAGCAGATTAAAAAAATAGGTGAGGTAGCAAAAATTTTAACTGTAAACAACTTTGTTGCAAATTCTCCTCTTATAATAATTATGTACACAGAAAGAAGACATAGGTGGGTTGACCTTGATTGTGGAATGTGTGCTCAAAATATGATGCTTGAAGCACACTCTTTAGGAATTGGAAGTTGTTTTATAGGAGCATTCAGAGAGAAGAAAATAAAAGAGATAGTTAATTTACCTCAAGATTTTTATATAGTTGGTTTAATAACTTTTGGATATCCTGAGGGAGAGATAAGAAAAAAAGAGAGAATTGAACTAAAAGAACTTGTAAATTATAACTATTACTCAAAAGAAAATATTAAACCAAAGCCAAACTTTAAACATCTATTTTTATCTATAATTGGAAAATTTTTTAAAAAATAATATACTATTTTTTTACCATTAAAAATTATTTAATCTCACTTTATTTTTATTTATTCAAATAAAACAATCTGATAAATATTATTTAAATACCTCTTGACAAAATTAAATATTATGTTAATATTATTAAAGAGATGTTTAATTTTATTAAAGGAGGTGTTAAGATGAAAGTTTTAGAGATTAGAAAGGAAGAGTTTTTAAAGTTTAAAAAGAAAAAAATTAAAAAGGTTTTTAATTTTAATGAAAAGAGGTTAAATAATGTTATAATTGAAACAGGAAAAAGTTTAATATTATCACCTTTTAATAACTTTAAATGATTGGAGGATATGATGAAAAGATTGCCTTCAAAGTGTCCATCATGTGGAGCAGATTTAAAGATAACAGAATTAAGTTGTGAAAAATGTAAAACAATTGTAAGAGGTGACTTTCCTCTTAATAGATTTCTAATGCTTTCTCCTCAAGAGGAGGAGTTTCTTCTTATATTTTTAATTTCTAGAGGAAACTTAAAAGAGGTTCAAGAGAGATTAAATATATCTTATCCAACCTCTAAAGGTCGCCTTGAAGATGTTCTAAAATCTTTAGGATTAAGTGAAGAGGAGAAAAAGGAGGAAAAGAAAGAGAGTAAAATTGAAAAAATTGAAGAAATACTTAAAAAAGTTGAAAGTGGTGAAATAACAGGAGATGATGCCTTGAAACTTATTGAGGAGGAAGAAAATGAGTGAAAAAGATGAATTAATAAAAAAGGTTCAAGAACTATTTAATAAAGGTAAGATAACTGAATCTCAAATGAATAAATTAATAGAAAAAATTAATGAAGAATTAAAAGAAGAAAAAATAGAAAAAACATTTAAAAATATTTTTTTAGAGTCAGTTTCAGAGGATATTGAAGTTATAGGTAAAGAGAATATAAATGAGATTGTTTTTGATTATGGAAAAGAGGGTTTTGTAATTGAAGAGAAAGATGAAAATCTTTTTATAAGGTCTAAAATAAAAAGTTTAGGCATCAATATAAATATCTTTGGATTTTCAACAAAAGAGTCCTTAAGTGAAAATATAAAAATTTTTATACCAAAAAAAACAAATATTTTTGTTAACAGTGTATCTGGAAATGTAAATATAGAAAATTTAAACGGAAGTGTTAAAGTAAAATCTGTAAGTGGTGATATTGAGGTTAAAAATGTTGAAGGTGATTTGGATTTATACACAATTAGTGGAGATATTTTTGTTGAAGATATTAAAGGTAATTTTAAATTAAACTCAAAATCTGGAAATATTGATGCAAAGAATATTAACAAAAGTGGTTTTATTAAGAGTTATTCTGGAGATATTGATATAAAAGATGCATTTCTAGAAAAAGCATTTTTATCAACTTTCAGTGGAGATATATCACTTTTTAACTTATCCTTTGAAGAGTCAATTGAAATAAAAACAATGTCTGGAGATATAAATTTGAAAACTCCAACAAAAGATATAAATGTGTTTATTGATACAAAGACAGGTGAGGGTGAGATTATTTATGAAGGCAAAATAACAAAATTGACAAGAGGAGAAATTGGCTTTGGCTCTAAAGATAAGAAGATAAATATAAAAACTTTAAGTGGTGATTATAAAATTGAAGTAATTTAAGATATTCTCTTTAACCTTTTCGAATAGTATAGAGACTTATCAAGTTCTTTTAAAATATTTTCATAAATTAATTCTGAATCAAGTTCTTTTTCCTGAATTGATAAATTTATAAAATACTCTGAAAAATTTATTGAACCATAAGAAATACCAATATTTAAAGAATTTATAAGATCAATAAATATCTCTTTGAAACCTTTATTTATTCTTTCAACAACTATATCTGCAGTTGTTGGTGGAGCGTTTGGAAGAAGAATTAAAAATTCATCTCCACCATATCTAAAAACAAAATCAACTTTTCTAACACTCTTTTTTAATAATCCAGCAAATTTAATTAAACAATTATCACCTTCAAGATGACCAAAGTTGTCATTTATTAATTTAAAATTATCAATATCTAACATAATTATTTGGAAATTTTCTTTTCTTCTTAAAAATGTATCAATATTGTAAAAAACAATTTCTTTAAACTTTCTTCTGTTAAAAAGATTAGTGAGGGGATCTGTTAATGATAAGTTTTCCAATCTTAAATTAAGTTCCTTAATTTCTCTTATCATTTCATCTTTTTCATAAGATGTAGAAATTATTTTTGAAAATATCTCAAGATTTCTAAGGTCTCTATCTTTAAATTTATTTGGTTTTTTAGAATCAACATTTAAAATTGCAACAACTTCATTTTTAAACAAAATTGGCACACCAATGTATGACCTTAAATCTGTAATTTTAATCCAATAAGGAACCTTCCAAACATCATCAAATTTTAAAAGTTGTTTTGTCTCTTTTATCTCTTCGAGATTTTGTGGTTTATTTATTTTAAATCCTTCTTCGATTTTATATACAACTTCACTATCTATATTTTCCCATGCAACAAATTTATATTCACCATTTCTTATTTCAATAATAGATGCAGTGTCTGCTTCAACAAGTTCTCTCGCTATTTTCAAAATATTTGTAGTGAATTTTTCTCTATCGCCTAAATATGAAGTTAATAGAAAAGCTCCATTTCTAAATAAATCTTGTGCTCTTTTTTCTTTATTTAAATTTATGATGGTTCTATTTGCATAAGTAGAAAAAATCATAATATATAAACCGACTATAATACTCCTTTGAAAAACAAATGGAAAATTTATGTCAAAAGTTTCTGAAGAAAAATAATTTATATGTTTAAAAATACCAAAATATTGACCATATACTAGAATTAGATAAGATAAGTAAGATAATAATCCTATTATAAAAGGAATGATAGGAACTCTATATACAGAGATTAATAAAATTATAATGAAATAAATAACAAATATAGAACTTGTTATTCCACCAGTAAAGTAAATAATAATTGTTGTAAATATAATCTCAATGATAGATAAGAATAAATTATAGAAAATAAATTTTTCTATTTTTAATTTTTTAAAATTTAAATGTAAAACTGTTAAAATAAAACCATAAATAATAGCAAGATAGAACCAAGGCAAAAGTGGATATTTTGTAAATTTAAATAATATAGATGAAATATACATTAAAATACCAATTATTGGTAATATTATTTTTAATTTAAAAACTTCATTTTCTGTTTCAATCAATTCATCTTTAGATAAAACTAACTTCATTTTGATTAAATTATATAATTAAAATATGAAAATTCAAAAGGAGAAAATTTTATGAAAGGAGTCTATTTTGGTCATCAAGAAGATTTTGATGCAATAACTGGTGTATCTGTCTTAATTTTTCCAGAAGATGCTGTTGCAAGTTGTGATGTAAGAGGCTCTGCTCCAGGAACAAGAGAGGTTTCACTACTTGAACCAACAAAGATGATTGAGAAAATTCATGCAATTTGTCTTGCAGGTGGAAGTGCTTTTGGTCTTTCTGCTGCATCTGGAGTTATGAGATACTTAAAAGAAAAGAATATTGGATTTGATACACCTTTTGGAAAAGTTCCAATTGTTCCATCTGCAATAATTTTTGACCTTGGAATTGGAAGAAGAGATGCCTTTCCAGATGAAGAAATGGGTTATCAAGCATGTCTTTCTTTAAGTGAAGAGCCACATGAAGGGTCAATCGGAGCAGGAACAGGTGCAACAGTTGGAAAAATTTTAGGAATGGGAAGAGCAATGAAAAGTGGGGTTGGCTTTTATTCTGAAAAAATTTTTGGAGTTGAAATTTCTGCTTTTTCAGTTGTTAATGCTTTTGGTGATGTTTATGAAGATAACAAAATAATTGCTGGTGCAAGAAAATTAATTGGAAAAGGTTTTTTAAATACAGAGGAGTATCTTAAAACATTTGTGGGACATCTTACAATGAACAAAATTGAAAATACGACTCTTGTTGTTGTTTTAACTGATGCAAAAATACAAAAATGGGAAGCAAAAAAGATTAGTGAAATGGCACATGATGGAGTTGCAAGAGCAATTAGACCAGTCCATACAATGCTTGATGGTGATATTGTTTTCACAGTTAGTACATGTAAAGGAAAAGAGATAGACCTTACAACACTCGGAACCTATGCTGCAAAGGTTACTGAAAAATCAATTATAAGGGCAGTTAAAGTATCAAAATCTCTTGGAGGAATCCCATCTTTTGAAGAAATAATAGATTCTTATCCAAGAGAATAATCAAGAATCATCATAACAAGAAACCCTATTATTATTGAAAAGGTTGCCTCTTTTTCATAACCTCTTCTATGACTCTCAGGAATTATCTCATCTGAAATAACATAAAGCATAGCACCAGCAGCAAAAGATAGGGCAAATGGAAGAATTTTTATAAAAATTTTTACAAGAATGAACCCTAAAAAAGCCATAAAAGGTTCAAAAATTCCAGTTAATAAAGAAATTCCAAGTGCTTTGCCTTTTGAATAACCTTCTCCAAAAAGTGGAAGTGCAACCGCCAAACCTTCAGGCATATTTTGAAGACCAATTGCAGTTGCAATTATGAGTCCTGTTTTAAAATCGCTTGAGCCAAAACCAACTCCAACTGCTAACCCTTCTGGAAGATTGTGAAGAGTTATTGCATAAATAAAGAGCCAAATTTTTTTTAATCTTGAACTTGGACCTTCCTCTCCTTTTATAAAATGAGTATGAGGTGTTATTTTATCAAGATAAGATAAAAATATTGCACCTGAAATTATTCCAATTATTGTAATTAATATTCCCCCTCTTTCAAGAGAGGGAAGAAGCAAACTAAAAAAAGTTGCAGCAAGCATAACACCTGCTGCGAAACCGAGAAGTGCATCAATATATTTAAAAGGAATCTCCTTTTTCACAAATAAAACAGGTAATGCACCAATACCAGTTAAAATACCAGGAATTACAAGCCCAAAAAAGGTAAATATATTCATAGATAAATTATAACAAAATAAAAAATATTCATAAAATAAGATTCAATAAACCACCAATTAAAATTGCGAAACTAATTTCAAAAATAGTAATAAATATTGTATTTAATAAACCAAGTTCTCTTTTTAAACTTGCAAAAGTTGCAATGCATGGAAAATAAAAAATTGTAATAACAGAATAAATTATAATTTGCTTTGGAGTCATAAAATTTATAACAATATTTGTTCCAAAAAGCGAAAAAAGCATAAGAAGAGTTAATTCTTTTCTTAAAATTCCAAAAATAAGAGGAATTGATGTTAACGGTGGAAGACCTAAAAAATTTATAAAAAGTGGAGAAATAAAATTAACAAAAGAGTTAAGTAAATTTGTTAAATCAAGTATTTGAAGTAAAAAACTTCCAAAAATAATAATAGGAAATGCAAAATAAATAAAATCTTTTATTCTAAACCAAGATTGTCTTAAAACAATATTTAGTGATGGCTTTCTTAAAGGAGGCATCTCCATAATGAGCCCATAACTTTTCCCCGGAATTAAAATTGAAAGTATTTTTCCAAAAAAGATAATTACTAATATATCTATAAGATATATAATTAGCACATATTTAAAGCCAAGATATATGCCAACAAGTCCAAGTATTACAATTGTTCTTGCGCTACATGGAACAAGTGTTCCTAAGGTTGCAGTTAAAAATTTTTGCTTTTTTGTCTCTAAAATTCTTGAACCAAGAACCGCTGGAACATTACATCCAAAACCAAGTATAAGAGGGAAGAATGCTTTTCCATGTAGACCTATAAAATGCATGAGGGAATCTGTAAAAAATACTATTCTTGCAAGGTATCCTGAATCCTCAAGAATTGCAAGTAATATGTAAAAAGGTATAAGATATGGAAGTGCAACCGAAAGCCCACCTATCACTCCATCTAAAATTCCATCAACAAAAATTTTCTTTGCTAAATCTGAAATTCTTAAATTTAAAATTAAACTTTTAAATTTATCAAAAATAGAACCAAGAACTTCACTAAAAAAAGAACCAAAACCAAAAATTGAGTAAAAAATTAAAAATAGAAATAAAATTAAAGTTATATAACCGAAAATTGGATGTAAAAAAATTTTATCAAGATAATCAGATAAAATAAATTTTTTCTCTTTTTTTAGTAATACTTCTCTTGTTATTTTATTGCATAAATTATATTTTTCCTGAGTTATTATAAGTGAAATTGATTCGCCATGTATATCTTCAAGTTCTTCTGCAAATTTTTTTGCTTTTAAAACAATTTCTTCATTTTTAAATTTTTTTATTATATCTTCCTCTCCCTCAAGAATTTTAATGACCATCCATCTTTTTGGATAACTCGCATCTTTTGGTAAAAATTCGCTTAAAATTTTTATTCTTTCTTCAACTTCTTTTCCATATTTAATTTCATATGGCTTTATTTTTATATTTATCTCAAAAATCTCAATACATTTTTCAATTAATTTTTCTATTCCTTTATTTTCAATTGCAACTGTTGGAATTACAGGAACACCTAAAATTTCTTGAAGTTTTTCCACATCAATTGAAAATCCGCTTTTTTCAAGCAAATCAATCTGATTTAAAGCAATAATTAAATTTACATCAAGTTCCATTAGTTGAAGAGTGAAAAATAAGTTTCTCTCAAGATTTACTGCATCAACAACATTTATTACAAAATCTGGTTTTTCATTTAAAATAAAATCTCTTGATATTATCTCTTCATCTGAATATGTTGAAAATGAATAAATTCCTGGCAGATCTACAACTCTTATTTTATAACCTTTATAAATTAAATATCCCTCTTTTCTTTCAATTGTTTTTCCAGGCCAATTTCCAATTATTTGATGTGAACCAGTTATATTATTAAAAATTACACTTTTCCCTACATTTGCATTCCCAGCAAGAGCAATAGTTAACTCTTTTTTCTCACCCATATTCTATTTGCAACTCCTTGACCAAGTGCAAGGTGATAACCTCTTAACAAAATCTCAACAGGACCAAAAGGCACCTTTTTTAAAATAGCTATGCAAGTTCCAGGAGTTAAACCCATATCATATAATCTTTGAATTAACCCTCTACCTCCCCTTATCAAAACAATTTCTCCACTCTCTCCAACATTTAAGGTTAAAAGAGAAACAATATTTTCAAATTTTTCTTCTTTAACATGATGCTCAATTTCACAGGCTTTTTCATGGGCAAAATCTTCAGGAACACCAATTTTTTTCAAAAAATATTCAACAAATTCATGTTTATCTTTTATGCTTTCACCTTCAATTGAACCATCTTGAGTTAAAATTATATTTCCATTTTCAATAATTATCTTTTTCTCTTTAAAAAGTGAATTTATTATTTCATCTAAATTCAAATAATTAAAGTTCTTCTTTAGTTCTTCCAATGAAACTTTCTCTTCTTTTTTTCTAAATAAATATTCTAAAATCTCTTCTTTTTCCTCTTTCATAACTCAACTTCCTGAAAAATATTTTCAATTATATTATACCATTTTATTAAAAATGTCAATATATAAGAGTGAAGAATATCTTGAAAATTTATCTTTATTTCATAAATAAAAAATATGTTATGAGGAAGGTAATCATATTTTTAACCTCAATATTTGGATGTTTAATTATATTTTATTTGATTATACCTCTTATAACAGCAATAGCTTGGTTATTTTGGTCAATCTTTATTTATAGAAAGCTTTTTATAAAAGAAGAGTTCAGAGATACCTTATATGCTCTTTTGATTCTTTTTATAATTAGCATAAATTAGAATATATTGAGGAGGAAATAGATGAATTTATTAAACTTAATTGTAATAAAAATAATACCTAATTTTTTATTTTGGTTTCCCGTTGTAACAAGTTTGTTATGGATTATCTCTGCAATTCACTTTTATTATACAAAAGAAAAAAAGAGTTAGACATTGATGAAAACAATCTTCCTCCTGTAACAATTGTTATTGCAGTACATAATGGAGAGAAGTTTATAAAAGATACCTTAGAGTCATTAAAAAACTTAAATTATCCAAAGTATGATGTGATTGTTGTTGATGATGCAAATCAAGACAAAACATCTAAAATTGTTGAAGAGTTTTTAAATATTGATAATTTATATCTTATAAAGGTAAAAAAGAATGTTTGAAAAGCAAAAGCAACAAATATTGGTTTAATCCATTCAAAAACTGATCTTATTGTTGTGATTGATGCAGATACAATTTTAGATAGAGATTCAATAAAATATTTGGCATATCACTTTCAAAAAATTCCTCGCCTTGCTGCTGTTGCTGGAAATCCGAGAGTTTTAAATAGAACAAATATTTTAACTTATATTCAAACTGCTGAATTTAGTTCAATAATAAGTTTACTAAAAAGAGCACAAAGATCTTTTGGAAGAATTTTTACAGTAAGTGGAGCATTCACAATGTATGACAAAAATGTTTTGAAAAACATAGGTTGTTTTTCACATCTTACTGCAACTGAAGATATAGATATAAAGTGGAGAATTGAAAAAAATTTCTATAACATTTTTTATGAACCAAGAGCAGTAGCATGGATAAGAGTTCCTGAAAATTTAAAAGAGTTAGTGAGACAGAGAAAAAGATGGGCACTTGGTGGATGGCATATGTTAAGGAAAAACTTCGATGTTCTTTATAATTTTAAATATAAAAGACTTATTTTTACCTTTATTGAATTTTTATTAGTAAATATTTGGAGTATACTTTTTATTATTTTTACATTATTATGGGCAATCTCAAGAGTTTTTATATTTACAGGGTTTGCTATTTCTCCAATTCCAACATGGTATGGAGCATTTATAAGTTTGATATGTTTTATTATATTTTTTGTTTCTGCAACACTTGATAAAAAATATGATAAAGAGATATTTAAGTATTATTTCTATGTTGTATGGTATCCAATAATTTATTGGACTTCAAATCCTATTCTTGTTTTTATAACACTCAAAGAAGGTCTTTTTGGTAAACTTGAAGGAAAAGGTATCTGGAGACCACCAGACCGCGAATTTATTTATGAATAAATTTTATTTCAATGAATTATAAATAATTTCTATAACTTCATTTAATTCTGATTCTCTTAATTTTGTGAAATGTTCATCTAGAACTTGATAATTTGGGATATTGAATCTTTTTTGAATTTTACTTTCAAGTCTTGTCACAAGATCAAAAAGGTCAATAGAATCAAGATTCATCTTTTTAAGAGTCATATTTTTATCTATCTCATCAAGATTTAAACCAAGAACCTCTTTAAATGTCTCTTTGATAATCTCTAAAATCTCCTCTTTCAAAGTTTCAGAATTTAACAAATTTCACCTCCAATTTCCTAATTTAAAAATCAACTTTTTAAATATTCATTTATAGAAATAAAATACCTCTCTTCTATTTTAAAATTATCCCAGATGTTTTTTATTTCATTTTTTATTTTTTCATATATTTCTTTTGTTAATTCTTCTCTCATTAAAGAGAGGGATTGATTCTTATTTATAATATCATAATCTAAAAAAATTGGCTTTCCGAAACTTACAAAAAATGAAACTTTTTTAATAAGTTGCTTTAATGCTACTATATTTCTAATCAATAAATTTTTATATTTTTCTTTATCAAAAAGAATTTTGTTGTATTCATTTAAATTTCCAATATAGACTAAACCAACAGGTAAAATAATTAACTTTTTAGAATTATTCTTTTCAATTTCAAAAAATTTTTGAATTATAAAAGATATACCATTTTCAGGTTTTGGAAAAGTTCCATCTCTTGTAATTGAGCCATTGATTGCAATAGTGACGGGTTTTTTAAGAATTAGATAACTTATAAAATAATTAAAGAAATTATTTAATTTAACTCTATCTAAATTTGCCTGACCTCTTTTATATAAACTTTTATCCTCATTATTATAAGTTAAAAAAACAGGAAAACTTGCAGAATTTTCCATAATGAAACTTAAAAATTTTTCAAAAAGAGTTCTATTAAAGAAAAATTCATGCTTTGCAACATTTGCTGTAAATATTCTCTTTTTTAGAAGTTGATAAATAATTTCTAAAATATCAAAATCAAACATGTGATTATAGGTTATTATAACAGGCATTTCATTTTTAATTTTTTTAATTTCATCAATATTTTCTAAACCTAAAATTCCAATCTCTTTACAAATAAATCTACTTATTAAAAAATAGAATGGCTTTATAATAAAATTTATTAAAAAACCCTTCATAAATTTTTCTTGCTCAGGAATTCTTTCTCTTAATTCTTTTAAAATATCATCTATATTTTTTAATTTGCTATAATCATAAATCATAACTAACAAAATTATTATAAAACTAAAATCAATTCAATAGAGTGTTATAATTATTTTATAAAGATGAAAACTTATTTTTTTAAGATATATGGAAGAGTGCAAGGGGTTGGGTTTAGACCATTTATTTATAAACTTGCAAAAGAGTTAGGTCTTAGGGGGTATGTTTTAAACACTTCAAGTTGTGTTGAATTATCTCTTCAAGGAGATTATGAAACCATTAAAAATTTTATTGATAAAGTTAAGAGAGATCCACCACCACTTTCAAAAATTGAAAAAATTGAAGAGTTTGAAGTTCATGAGGAAGAGTTTATAGATTTTTTTATAAAAGAGAGTAAAGAAGATAAGGGTTTTAATTTTATTTCACCAGATATTGCAATTTGTGATGATTGCCTTAAAGAACTCTTTGATCCAAAGGATAGAAGATATAAATATCCATTTATAAACTGCACAAATTGTGGACCAAGATACACAATAATTGAAGAACTTCCTTATGATAGAGAAAAAACAACAATGAAAGTTTTTAAAATGTGTCAAGATTGCGAAGAAGAGTATAAAGACCCAAATACAAGAAGGTTTCATGCTCAACCTAATGCCTGTTTTGATTGTGGACCAACTCTCTGGATTGAAAATATAGAAGAGAAAAAAATTATAAAAGAAGGAGTTTTCAAAGAAATTGCAAAATTACTAAATAATGGAGAAATTATTTTAATTAAAGGAGTTGGAGGGTTTCATATCTCTTGTGATGCAACAAATGATGAGGCAGTAAAAAATTTAAGAGAAAGAAAAAGAAGACCTACAAAACCATTTGCACTTATGATGAAAGATATTGAGATGGTTAAAAAATACTGTTTTCTCTCAAAAGAAGAGGAAGAGGTTTTAAAATCAAAAGAAAGACCAATTATTTTATTAAAAATTAAAAATCTTTTAGATATTTCTACTCTTGTTGCACCGCAAAACAATTACCTTGGAGTTATGCTTTCTTATGCACCATATCACTATTTAATTTTTGAAGAAATCAATAAACCTTTAGTTATGACAAGTGGGAATCTTTCAGATGAGCCAATTGTAAAAGGTAATGATGAAGCAAAAGAAAAACTCTCTTTCATCTCAAAGTATTTTGTTTTTCACAATAGAGATATAAAACACAGAATAGATGATAGTGTTCTCTTTATTGAAAATAAAGAAATAAATTTTATAAGAAGAGCAAGAGGTTATGCACCAGACCCAATAAAAGTTAATATAAATTTAAAACCTACTCTTTCTCTTGGAGGTGAATTAAAAAGCACATTTTCTTTAGGTTTTGGTAATTATGTTTTTATGAGTCCACATATTGGAGACTTAAAAGATAAAGAGACTCTTGAAGTTTATGAAGAAAATATTTTTGAATTTATTAAACTATTTAAAATTAATCCAGAAATTCTTGTTTGCGACTTTCATCCGCAATACCTTTCAACTGAATTTGGAGAAAAATTTAAAGGACTCCTTGATGTTAAATATATTCAGCATCATAAGGCACATGCCTACAGTTTGATATTGGATAGAGAGATAGAAGAAAAAACACTCATTTTTTCTTTTGATGGAACAGGTTTTGGTGAGGATGGAAAAATTTGGGGAGGTGAAGTTTTTTTAGGAGATTTGAGTGAATTAAAAAGAGTTGCTCATTTTAAATATTTTCCAATGACAAAAGGAGATTACACTATTGAAAATCCAAAAAGAATTCTTTACACATATCTTTCTAAATATTTAAAAGATTTCTTGAAAGATTTTTCTTATAAATTTCAACCACTTGAAATTGAAATTCTTGAGAAACTCGCTGAAAAAAATGAAAACTTAATTGAAACCTCTTCTTTAGGAAGAATTTTTGATATGGCTTCGAGTTTACTTGATATAAAAGATAGTGTGAGTTTCGAAGGAGAAGCAGCAATCACACTTGAAATGGTCTCTTCAAGATCTCAGACAAAAGATACATATAACTATAAATTAATTGAAAATGATTTAGTTGAAATTGATTTTTCAGATTTAATTTTAGGAATAATTGAGGATAAAAAGATTTATCAAAAAGAACATATTGGTAAAAAATTTCACAATACAATTGCAAAAATAATTTTTGATATTTCAAATGTTTTCAGAGAAAAAGAGAAAATAAAAAATGTTGGGTTTAGTGGTGGTGTTTTTCAAAATCGACTTTTGATAAACTTAATATGTGAATTTTTTAAGAAAGGTGATTTTAATCTGTATTTTCACAAGAGAGTTCCAACAAATGATGGAGGAATCTCTTTAGGTCAGGTAATTTTAGGAAAGGAGTGAATTTAAGTTATGTGTCTTGGAGTGCCATTAAAAGTTATAAAAATTTTAGATAAAGAAAAAGCAATTGTTTCAATGGGAGAGTCATTTTTTGAAATTAACACAATTTTTACTCCAGAAGTGAAAGAGGGAGATTATGTTATAGTTCATGCAGGTTTTTCAATTTCAACTCTTTCAGATGAAGATGCAAAAGAGATAAATTCGATTTTAAGCCAAATAAAAAATGGAAATTAAAGAAAAAGAGGCAATTCTAAAAATTTCAGATTTGATTAAAAAAATTTCTAGAAAAGAGATTAATATAATGGAATTTTGTGGAACTCATACACATGAAATATTTAGATTTGGAATAAGAGAAATTTTACCTAAAAACATAAATCTTCTTTCTGGGCCAGGTTGCCCTGTTTGTGTAACTTCCCAAGAAGATATTGATTATATTGTAAAAGTTTCTTTGGAACAAAACTTTCAAATCATAACTTTTGGAGACCTTGTAAATGTAAGAGGAAGTGAGATGAGTTTAAATGATTTAAGAATTATGGGAAGAGAGGTAAATATTGTTTATAATCCAATTGAAGCAATAAATATTGCATTAAATAACAAAGATAAAAATTATGTTCTTATAGGAATTGGATTTGAAACAACTGCTCCAAATTTAGGATATACTTTGATAAAAGCAAAAGAGTTAGGTCTCAAAAATCTTTTTTATTATTCATTAAATAAATTAACTCCTCCTGCAATGAAAGCGATACTCAAAATGGGTGAGGTTAAACTCGATGGAATAATTGGTCCAGGTCATGTGTCAACAATAATTGGAAGAGAAGGTTGGATGGAAGTTTTCAATGAATATAAAATTCCATTTGTTATTATTGGTTTTGAACCACTTGATATAATCTATGGAATTTATCTACTTGTTAACACAATAGAAAAAGGAGAGGCGAAAGTTATAAATGCTTATAAAAGAAGTGTGAAAGATGAAGGAAATAAAGCAGCAAAAGAAATTTTAAAAAAGGTTTTTAAAGTTTCAGATGCAAACTGGAGGGGCTTTGGAATTCTTAAAGACAGTGGGCTTTTTTTAAAAGATGAGTTTGAAATTTTTGAGATTAGAAATTATTTTAAGTATGAGATAAAAAGTAAAAAGGTATCAGGTTGTAAGTGTGATGAAGTTATTAGAGGTATAATAAAACCTTTTGAGTGTCCTCTATTTAAAAGGGTATGCACACCACAAAATCCAATTGGTCCTTGTATGGTTTCAATTGAAGGTGCATGCTCTGCATATTATCTTTATGGAGAAAGTTAAATTATGAGTGAGAAAATTTCTCTTTTTAATGGAAGTGGAGGAGAAGGGACAAAAAAATTAATTGATGAAATTTTAAAAGAGTTAGATAATGAAATTCTCTCAGAACTTCTTGACTCTGCAATTTTAGATTTTGAGAGTAAACTTGCCTTTACAACAGATTCTTATGTTATATCTCCTCCATTTTTCAAAGGTGGAGATATTGGAAAGCTAAGTATATATGGAACTGTAAATGACCTATCAGTTGTTGGAGCAGAGCCCCTTTTTTTAAGTTTAAGTTTTATAATTGAAGAAGGTTTTGAATTAAAAGGTTTTGAAAAAATAATTAAATCAATAAAAGAAGCAAGTGAGGAATCGAAAGTTAAAGTTGTAACAGGAGACACAAAAGTTGTTGAAAAAGGGAAAGGAGATAAGATTTTTATAAATACATCTGGTATAGGAATTATAAAAGAGAATAGAGATTTAAGAAATAGAAAAATTGAGATTGGAGATCTTATTTTAATAAATGGTGGAATTGGTGAACATGGACTTTCGATTATGCTTGAAAGATTAGGAGTAAAAACAGGAGAACAAGTTAAATCTGATCTTTCTCCTCTAAATTCTCTTATTTTACCTCTTCTTGATAAATTTAAGGGAATTAAATTTTTAAGAGACCCAACAAGAGGAGGAGTTGCAACAGTTCTAAATGAGATATCAAAAAAATTTAAACGTGATATTGAAATTTGGGAAGAGAGTTTGCCAATTAAAAGCTGGGTAAAAGAAGCATCAAATATTCTTGGAATAGATCCTCTTTATGCAGCAAATGAGGGAAAAGTAATTATTGTTGTAAAAAAAGATGAGGGAGAAGAAGTTTTAAAATTTTTAAAAAATCACCCTCTTGGAAAAGATGCAAATATAATTGGAGAAATTAAAAAAGAAGGTGAAAGAGTGTATCTAAAAACAGAAATTGGAACAAAAAGAATTTTAGATACATTAAAGCGAGACTTACTTCCAAGAATCTGTTAAATAATAAACAATATCTTGAATTTTTCTTTTAAAATAAGTATAATTTGAATAATGTGTTATGCATGAATGGGCTTTGGCAGAAGCGGTTGTTGAATCATATTTGAATTTAATAAAAGAAAAAAGGTTAGAAAAAGTTAATGAAATTTATATAAAAGTTGGAGAACTTCAAAATATCGATATTGAGGTTTTTGATTTTGCTTTTAAAGAATTAATCAAACAGACAGAATTAGAAAACTCAAAAATAGTTTATATCACAGAAGAAGCAATTTTAAAATGTAATATCTGTGGAAATGAGTGGAAGTTTAAGGAGAGTTTCAATAAACTAAATGAAGATGAAAAAGAGGCAATTCACTTCATTCCTGAAACCCTTCACATATATATAAAGTGTCCCAAGTGCTTGAGTTTTGATTTTGAGATCATTAGTGGAAGAGGAGTATTTTTAGAGGATATTAAATGAGTTTAGATCCAAGATTTCCTTATATAGAGAAAAAATTAAATAAAATAAAAAGAGTTTGGGCAGTAACAAGTGGAAAAGGTGGAGTTGGAAAAAGCACAATCTCTTCAGTTTTATCTCTTCTTTTAAAAGAAAAAGGTTTTAAGACAGGTCTCTTAGACCTTGATATCTTTGGACCATCAACTCATATTGTTTTAGGAGTAAAAAACTTTGATTTAATTGAAGAAAAAGGAGTTCTTCCACAAAATATTGATGGTTTAAAATATATTTCAATTTTATCTTTTACTCAAAATAAACCTTTTTCATTAAGAGGAGATGAATTAACAGATATTTTTCTTGAAATTTTTACAATAACAAATTGGGGAGACCTTGACTTTTTAATTATTGATATGCCACCAGGACTTGGAGACACAACTCTTGATTTATTAAAATTTGTTAAAAAAAGTGAATATCTTCTTATCTCAAATAGTTCAAGGATCTCTTTTGAAACAGTTTCTAAACTCTATGAAATTTTAAAATATTATGATGCAAAAATTCTTGGCTTAATTGAAAATATGAAGTTTTCTTCAGATGATTTTGTATCTCAAGAGTGCGAAAAAAGAGGGATCAACTATTTAGGAAGTTTAAATTTCTATTGTGATTTGGATTATTTATATGGTGATTTAAATGCTATAATTAATTCAGATTTATCATTATTTTTATTTAGAATTATAGAAAGAATTTTGAGTTAAAACTTTTTAAAGAGAGAGGGTGATTATGGAGAAGATTAAGATTAAAATTAATGGAAATGAAGTTGAAGTTGAACCTGGGAAAACCCTTCTTCAAGTTGCAAAAGAGATGAATTTACATATTCCAACTCTCTGCTATCTCGAACATCTTTCACCTCAAGGGTCTTGCAGATTGTGTCTTGTTGAAGATAGGGGAAAACTTATAACTGCTTGTAATGCTCCCCTTGCACCAAATATGGATGTTAAACTTGATACTCCAAATGTTATAAATTCTAGAAAATTGATTCTTCAACTTATATTCACAGAAAGAAACCACTATTGTATGTATTGTGAAATGTCTGGAAATTGTGAACTTCAAAATTTGGGTTATGAATTTGGTTTAGATCATTTTGAGTTTCCAACCTATGAAAAAAAATTCGCAGTTGACAATTCACATGATTACATATTAATGGATCCAAATAGATGTGTTCTATGTAGAAGATGTATTAGAGCATGTTCTGAACTTGCAGGACATTTTGTTTTAAGCGAGATGAATAGAGGAATTGAAACTTTGATCATTGCAGATATGGATCTTCCACTTGGTGAATCAAGTTGTACTTCATGCGGTTTATGTGCACAAGTTTGTCCAACTGGTGCAATAGTTGACAAGAGAAGTGTTTATCTTGGAAAAGATGTTCAAACAGACATTATTTATTCAAACTGCAATGAATGTGCTGTTGGATGTGGAACAAAAATTTACAAAAAGAAAAACTCAAACTTTATTGTAAAAATTTATGGAGATATGGAATCAGAAATTAATGATGGAGTGCTCTGTAAAATAGGAAGATATTCAGCACTTTTTGATGAAAAACCAAGAGTTATCTCTTCAAAAATAAAAGATGATATTGGTTTCAAAAAATTAGATACTGAAAAATTAATGAAATTAATTTCTGAGAAAATAAATGAACTTACAGTTTACATAGATGGTTCACTTTTTAATGAAGAGATTGAATTAATTAAAAACAAATTTAAAGATAAAGTTTATTCTCTTTATCCAAATGAACCTCAAATTCCATCAAATATATCTTTAAAAGATCTAAATAATGAGAATGAATTTATTGTAATAGGAGTTGACCTAAATAGAGAATATGGAGTAGTTGGTTCATTTGTAAAAAGAAAAGTTATGGGTGGCGATGGTAAACTTGCAATTTTTGATTCAGAATATAATTCTCTTGCCCAAATTTCTCATCATATATTTAATATTAATGAACTTAAAGAAGGTCTTGAAAAATTAAAAGATTTCAATTCACCAGTTGTTATTTATAAAGAACTTCCAAAAGATGCTGTTGAAATTCTAAAAACAAAAGAAAACTTTAAGTTCTTATGGCTTCCACCTGAAACAAACTCTATTGGATTGAATAAGTTAAATATAAAACATGAAATTAAAAATTCTAAAGCAATTCTTTTCTTTGGAGAAAACATTGAAGCACTTAAGAATTTTGGTAAAGATACATATATAATTGCATTTACACCATATGAGACAGAGGAACTTTTAAGAATAGCAAATGTTGTTGTTGGCATTTCAAATGGATTTGAAAGAGATGGGACCTTCTATAATCTTAATGGAAAACTAGTAAAGAAAGAAAAAATTCTTGCTCCAAAATTTGAAACATTGGACCTTAAAAACTTTTTGAATGAATTTAATAAAGTAAGTTTAACTAAATGAGGTGTAAGATGAAGAAAATAAAAGTTGCATCAATTTGGTGTGAAGGTTGTTCAGGTTGTCATATGTCTTTTCTTGATATGGATGAGAGGTTAGTTGAATTAATTAATAAAGGGCTTGAGATAAATGCAACACCAATAACAGACCTTAAGATTCCAGATGATGATACTGACATTGGAATAATTGAAGGAGCAGTTGCAACAGACCACCATTTAGAAGAAGTAAAGATGATGAGAGAAAAGTGCAAGTTTATAGTTGCAATTGGAGATTGTGCAGTTTTTGGTGGAATTGTTACAATGAGAAACTATTTTCCAACTGATGAACTTCTTAAAAGAGGATATATTGAAACAGAAAGTACAGTTGAAGGAAAAGTACCAACTTCTCCTGAGCTTGGAAAACACCTTCCAAAAGTTAAAGCAGTAAATGAGGTTATTAAAGTAGATTATTATATTCCAGGTTGTCCACCATCAGCAGATGCAATATACCATGTATTAAATGAGATTTTAGAAGGAAAAACACCTGTTTTAACAGGTGAACTCTTAAAATATGAGTAATGAGGTGAAAAGATGAATAAGAAAATAACAATAAATCCTGTTACAAGAATTGAAGGACATGCAAGAGTAACAATATTTTTAAATGATGATGGAAAAGTTGAAGAAGCATATCTTCACATAGACCAATTCAGAGGATTTGAAAAGTTTTCTGAAGGAAGATACTTTGCTGAAATGCCAATAATTACTCCAAGAATTTGCGGAATTTGCCCAGTAAGCCACCATCTAGCAGCAGCAAAGGCAACAGATGATATTTTAGGAGTTGAGATTCCAAAAGTTGCAAAACTTTTAAGAGAACTTATCCACATGGGTCAATTTATTCAATCACACTCAATGCACTTTTTTGAACTTGCAGGTCCAGATATAATCTTAGGTTGGGATGCAGACCCAAGAATAAGAAATGTTGTTGGACTAATTCAAGCAAATCCAGAACTTGCTCTAAAAGCAGTTAAACTAAGAAAATTTGGACAAAGAATTATTGAACTTGTTGCTGGAAGAAGAATTCACCCAACTTTTGCTATTCCAGGAGGAGTAAATCAAGCACTAACAGAAGAAGCTAGAAATGAGATTTTATCTGGCATAGATGAAATGATTTCTTACATTCAAGAAGGAATTAAAATTGCAATTGACTTTATTGAGAAAAACAAAGAACTTTGTGATAAATTTGCATCATTCCCAAGTGGATATATGGGTCTTGTTAAAGAAGATGGCTCTCTTGAACTCTATGATGGAAAAATTAGATTCATGGATAAATATGGAAAATTTGTAAAAGAGTTTAAAGACAAATTTTACCTAAAATATATTGGAGAAAGAGTTGAAGATTGGAGTTATCTAAAATATCCATATTATAAACCATTTGGATGGCCAGATGGAGTTTATAGAGTTGGACCACTTGGAAGATTAAATGTATCAGATAAAATTTCAACACCACTTGCAAATGAAGAACTCAAAAAATTTAAAGAGATGGGAAACGAAAAACCAATTGAAGGTTCAATATATTATCACTATGCAAGATTAATTGAAACAATTTATGCACTTGAAAGAGCAAGAGAAATTCTTGAAGATCCAGAAGTTATGTCAAAAGATACTTTTATTTCAGGAAAACCAACAAATGAAGAAGGAGTTGGAGTAATTGAAGCACCAAGAGGAACACTCATTCACCACTATTGGGTTGATGATAAGGGAACAATTGAAAAAGTTAATCTTATTGTTGCAACAGGACATAATAATTGGGCAATGAGTAAAGCAGTTGAACTTGTTGCGAAAGGTTTTGTCGATGGAAAAAATCTTCAAGAAGGAATGCTTAATAGAGTTGAAGGCGCAATAAGGTGTTATGACCCATGTCTCTCATGCTCAACTCATGCAATAGGAAAGATGCCAATTGTTGTTGAACTTTATGATAGCAAGGGAAATTTAATTAATTTTGTCAAAAGAGACTAAAAAAGTAATTTTAGTTGGATTTGGGAATGAGTATAGAAAAGATGATGGATTAGGAATAAAGCTCCTGGACCTTATTGAAGATGAGAAAATTGAGAAGATAAAGGTTCAGGAGCTTTCTTATTCTGTAATAGATGATATAAAAGATTTTAATATAGTTATTTTTATTGATGCAAGTTTGGAGGGAGAAGATATAAGTTTTAAAAAAATTGAGAAAAAAGAAACTTTTTCACCATTAACTCACCACTTATCAACAGAGGAACTTTTAATTTGGGCTGAGTTTATAAATAAAAAAAGTTATGATTTTTATTTGCTTTCAATAAGGGGCTATGATTTCGATTTTGGTGAAGATTTATCAGAAAATGCGAAAAGAAATTTAGAAAAAGGTGTAAAATTTTTAAAAAATTTTTTAGAAACTTTATAAATTTCTTATTATGTTATAATTAATTTATGCTAATGGAAATAAAGTTATTAAATAAAATCTCGAAAAAGATTAAAGTTCATAAAAATTTTATTTGTAAAGAAGATTCTTTTGATGATATATTAGAAATATTAATATGTCAATTACTGAAAAAATAATTAAGTGATTTTTGGAGGATAGATGGTTGAAAAGTTGAATGATTATTTTAAGGCATGCTGTTTTATAGCAGCAGGAATGATATATCTTCAGGATAATCCACTTCTTAAAGAACCTTTAAGAAAAGAGCACATAAAAAATAGGTTACTCGGACATTGGGGTGCAAGTCCTGGTTTAAGTTTTACATATATACACTCAAATAGAGTCATTAACAAATACGATATAAATTCTATTTTTATTGCAGGACCAGGACATGGAGCGCCAGGTGTTATTGCACCAGTTTATCTTGAAGGAACATTAAGTGAAATTTATTCAGAATTTACCCAAGATGAGAGAGGTCTTAAAAATTTATTTAAAGCATTTTCTTTTCCAGGTGGTTTTGGCAGTCACTGCACTCCTGAACTTCCAGGCTCAATTCAAGAAGGAGGAGAACTTGGTTACTCTTTATCTCATGCTTATGGTGCAGTTTTTGACAATAAAGATTTAATTGCAATAACAGTTGTTGGTGATGGCGAAGCAGAAACAGGACCTCTTGCAACATCTTGGCACTCAAATAAATTTTTAAATCCAGTTCAAGATGGAATGGTTCTTCCTATTTTACTTTTAAATGGATATAAGATAAATAATCCATCAGTTTTATCAAGAATTGAAAATGATGAACTCCTCTCTCTTTTCAAAGGATATGGTTATGAACCAATTTTAGTTGAAGGAAAGGAGACACTCGAAGTTCATGAAAAAATGATTAAGGCTATGGATTATTCAATTGAAAAAATTTTCTCAATCTGGGATTTAACAAGAAAAAGTGGAAACCTAAAAAGGTATCCATATCCGATGATAATTTTAAGAACACCGAAAGGTTGGACTGCTCCAAAAAAATATAAAGAGCATTTCATTGAGGGATATTGGAGAGCACATCAAGTTCCATTTTCAGATGCAAAAGATAACCCAGAAACCATGAAAGCACTTGAAGAGTGGCTTTTAAGTTATGAACCAAATAAACTTTTTGATGAGAATGGTTCATTGAGGAAAGATTTAAAGGAACTTAACCCTAAAGGAAGTAAAAGAATGAGCGCAAACCCTATTACAAATTGTGGATTAATTAGAAAAAACCTTATTTTACCAGAAGTTGAAAATTTTAAAGTAACTATTAATGAAAGAATTAAAGACACTTTTGAAAATACAAAACCTCTTGGTGTTTTTCTTAAAGAGGTTATTAATTTAAATAGAAATAATTTTAAAGTTTTTGGACCAGATGAGACAAAATCAAACAGATTAGATGCAACTTTTGAGTTTGGAAAAGCATGGATGGCAAAAATTTTACCAGAAGATTCAGATGAAGGGTATCTTTCTCCTTTTGGAAGAGTTATGGAGTACCTGTCAGAACATACAATTGAAGGTTGGCTTGAAGGGTATCTTCTTACAGGAAGACATGGATTTTTAAACACATATGAAGGTTTTTCTCAAATTATCTCTTCAATGGTAAATCAATTTGGAAAGTGGATTGATATATCAACAGATGTTCCATGGAGAGCACCAATTTCATCTCTAAATCTTCTTTTAACCTCCGTTGTCTGGAGACAAGATCATAATGGCTTTACACATCAAGACCCTGGATTTATAAATTCAATTGTCGATAAGTGGCCAAATGTTGTAAGGGTTTATTTTCCACCTGATGCAAATTCACTCCTCTGGGTTGTGTGGCATGCACTTCAAACAACAGATAGAATAAATATTATTGTTATTGATAAACAAAAACACCCTCAGTATCTTACAATTGATGAAGCGAAAAAACATGCAACAAAAGGAATTGGAATTTGGGATTTTGCATCAACCTTTCCAGATGAAGAACCAGATGTCGTAATTGCAAGTTGTGGTGATATTCCAACAAAAGAAGCGATTTATGCTGTCAATATGTTAAAAGAAAATTTCAAAGATTTAAAAATAAGATTTATAAATATTTTGAATCTTTTTACATTAACACAAAATACAGAACATCCAGATGGATTGACAGATAAAGAGTTTGATTTATATTTCACAAAAGATAAACCAATTATATTTAATTTCCATGGTTATCCATGGTTAATTCATAGGTTAACTTATAGAAGAACAAATCACAAAAATCTTCATGTGAGAGGTTACAGAGAAAATAGAAAAATTGGAATTGACTCATCTTATCTTGTTTCATTTTTAAAAGGAAGAGGTGGAATTACAACACCACTTCAACTTGCAATTTTAAATCAGATTGACAGATTTAGTATTGCTATAGATGTTATTGAAAGAGTTGAAAAGTTAAGTGAAAAGGGAGCAAATTTAAAGGATAAATTAAAAGATATGCAAATTGAAGCACTTGATTATGCATATAAAAATGGAGTAGATAAAGAGGGTTAAAAAATATAAAAATTAGATTAAAATAAAAATAATATGTACAAAAAATTTTTTATAATTATTTTTATCTTTTTATTTTTAACAAATATTGCATTTTTAAAAGCAAAAGAGAAAATAATTTCTAAATATTTTAAATTTGAGAAAACCTTATATGAAATTGGGAGAATAATTTCAAATGAAAATATTTCAAATGATAGGAAAAATTATATTTTATCTATGAAAAACTCTATTATCTCAAATAACAATGAAATATTAATTGTTATTATGTATCATGGATTTTATGAAGATGAAAAAGATCTAAAAACAAAATATTCTGTTTTAAAAAGCGAATTTGAAGAGCACCTTAAAATTCTTAAAGAGTTTGGTTTTGAACCAGTTAGTTTGCTTGACATTTACTATTACTTAAAATTTAATAAAAAAATTCCGGAGAGATCTGTTTATTTAACATTTGATGATGGTTTTAAGAGTTTTATGAAAGTTTATGATTTGATTAAAAAATATGAATTTAAAGGCGGAATTTCATTAATTACAAAATATGTGAATTCTCATTGGACAATCGATTTAAATGATATTTCGCTCTTAAAGGAAGAAGGATATATAGACTTTATTTCACACTCACATGAAACTCATAACTGTTTTAAAAAACTTGTTAAAAATAAAGATTATAGAACAATAAAAACTGACATAAAAAAATCAAAAGAGTTCTTTAATTCTATAGATATAGATATTTTCTCTTTCTCATATCCTTTATCTTGTGGTGCAGATGATAAAAATATCCATAAAATCTTAGAGGAACTTGGTTTTAAAATTGCCTTTGGTGGGTTTAGTAATTTTATAGTGAAAAATGATTCAAATATTTATAATATTCCAAGAATTGAAATATCTATAAGAAATGGTCTTAATAAAAAAGAAAATTTTAAAAATTTAATTTCAAACATTGTTAAAAATCAAATTAAAAAATAATTGAATCAAAATTTTCTTGAAGTTCTTTTTTATTAAATAAACCTTTTATATCAACTATTAAAGCATCTTTTTTGACAAGATTTTTAATATCCATTACTGTTAAATTTTCATAACTTTTTTGAATTACACTTATAACTACAACATCGGCATCTTTTGAGGCAAAATTTAAATCAGAAACTTTCTCTTCTAAATTGAGATTAACTTCATCATCAAAAGCATAAATTTCTTTGAAATATTTTTTTGAAATTTTTAAAAATTTTAATGAAGGACTTTCTCTTATATCTTTTGAATAATCTTTCATAGCAAGACCAAGAAGAGTGAGTTTTGATGATTTTGAATCTTTTCCTTTTTTCTTTAATCTTTCAAGAATTAGTTTTAAAACCTTTTTTGGCATATCGTCATTTATTTTTCTTCCAAGTTCAAAAAGAGATAGATCTTTTTTGTTTAATTTGAAACTTTCCTTAAGATAGTAATAAGCATAAGGAAGGCAATGACCTCCAACACCAAGACCAGGAGAGAGTAGATTTTTTACTCTTTTATGAGTTTTTGCTGCTTCAATCACTTCATTTGGAATAATATCCATATTTAATAAATTCAATGCTAAAGAGTTAACCATTGCAATATTTAAATCTCTCTGAAGATTTTCAATAATTTTTGATGCTTCTGCAACTTCAATTTTACTTACCAAATGATAATCGCCATTAAAGTTTGACTTAAGAAATTCAAAAGTTTTTCTAGTGCTTTCTTCTCCGATGCCTCCAATTAAAGTTGTCATATTTATTAATTCTTCAAATGCTTTTCCTTCAGCCATTCTTTCTGGAACATAAGAAAGATAAAAATCTTTCTCAACTTTTAAACCAGAATAACCTTCAAGTAAAGGGAGAACAAATTTTCTTGTTGTACCAACTGGAACTGTGCTTCTTAAAATTACAAGTTGCCCCTTTTTCAAGTTTTTTCCAATATTTTCAACTCCATTTATTAAAAAATCATAATTTATCTCTTTGTTTCCTCTTAATGGAAGTGGAATTGTTATCATAATTACATCTGAATTTAAAATTGCTTCTTTATAATTTGTTGTGGGAATAAAATTTCCCCTGCTTATCTCTTCTAAAATTATCTCATCTATACTTTTCTCATTATAAAACTCATAAAGTCCGCTTTTTCCTGAAATTATATCTTCAATTCTTTTCTTATTTATATCAACTCCATAAACCTTAAGACCTTTCATGCTTAAAATAAGAGAAAGGGGAAGGCCAACTGCACCAAGACCAAAAACCGCTACCATTAAAGAACTCCTCCTTCTTTTAAAGATTCAATAAATTTTTGGGATATATTTTCCATAGAAAATTTATTAATTTCTTCTTGATTATATTTAATTTCAACTTCATTTAAATAATCTCTGTAAATATTTTTAAGTGTTTTTTTAATCTCTTCTATTTTTTCTGGATCAACAACATCTCTCACACCACAACTTAAAAGAATCTCTTTACACTCTCCATCTGGAACAAGTGCAATTATTCTTTTTTCACTTCCTAAATATTCAAAAGTTTTTTGTGGAACAGTTACTTCTCCTCCTTTTCCAAGAAAAAGGAATAGTAGTTTTGAACCAAGAATGAACTTTACTGCTTCTTTATGAGGTAAAAACCCTGAAATATTTACAAAATCATTCAATTTCATCTCATCAACGATTTTTTTTGTATTTTCTTCAAATGGAGAAAGAATATAAATTTTTGCATCTTTTCTGAAATTTTCATCTTCTTCTATTAATTCCTGAAATGCTCTAAAGAAGAAGACAGGAGTTTGAAGTGAGTAAAAACTTCCAACATAAGAAATTGAGAAACCTGGAAGTGTTTTTGCTTCAATTTCAAAATCTTTTTTGTCAAAACCTCCATAGATAACCTTTATTTTATTTTCATTTAGAAAATCAAATTCATTGAGTAAAACTTTTTTAAATGATTCTGTTACAACAACTATCAAATCACACTCTTTTAAACATTTCTCCTCTATTTTTCTATTTTTAATTTTTGAAGATAAAGGATATTCAACAAATGGGTTTTCAGACCATAAGTCTCTAAGGTCCATAACCCATTTAATACTGAATTTCTTTTTTAAATTTAAACCAACAAGATGAGTTGAATGTGGTGGACCAGATGTTATAACAACATCAATTTTTTCTTTTACAACTAAATTTTTTGCAAACTTTAGGGACTCTTTTGCCCATTTTACTTTATCATCAGGAATAAATAATCTTAATCTTATCTTTGTTAAAAGAGAACTTTTTAAAACTCTATATTTTTCAATTATGTCTTTTTCTTCGCCTGATGTGCCTCTTTTTAAGACTCTATATAAAAATTTTGGAATAAATATTCTTGGGTCTTTAAATTTAACTCTAAAAACCTTTGTATCTTCTGGTATTCTTGATGAGTCATCTCTATATTTGTATGTTGGATAATCACTTGTTAGAAGATATTTTTCAAAGCCCTTTATATATTTCAAAAGTTTTATTACTCTTTCTCCACCGCCACTTCCAATAGGAGGAGAAAAGAAAGAAACAAAAAGAATTTTTTTCATGAGAGCACCTCTTTATAAACCTTAAGTGTCTCTTCAATCATTTTCTCTTTTGTAAATTTTTCTAATACTCTTTTTCTATTTCTCTCTCCAAATTCTTTTCTCTTTTCTTTATCTAAGAAATAAAGAATTTTCTCAGAGAAAATTTCTTTATCGAGTTCTTTTATAATGAATCCATTTACTCCATCTTCAACAATATCTCTTACTCCTAAAGAATCATAAACAACAACAGGAAGATAGGAGGCCATTGCTTCAAGTGTTACAATTGAGAAACCTTCTTTGAGAGAAGGAAGAACAAAGATATCAAAAATTCCATAAATTTTTCTTGCATCATCTCTAAAACCTAAAAGTTTTATTTTTTCTTTTAGAGAGAGTTCTTCAATTTTTTTCTCGACTTCTTCTCTTAATGAACCATCACCAACAATAATTAGTTTTGCATTTTTCTCTTTTTTCTCTATCAATGAGAATGTTTCAATTAAAAAGAGAGGATTTTTTACTCTTTCAAGCCTAATCACTGTTCCAATTACAAAATCACTCTCTTTTAAACTAAAATCCTCTTTTTTATAAAAATCATCATTAAGTTCTATTCCAAGGTGAATTACTCTTATGTCTTTTTTATATCCCCTATTTAAAATATATTCTTTTAAAGAGTTTGATGGAACAATAATTAAATCTGGAACATTCAAAGTTAAATCATCAATTTTTTCTAAAAGAACTCCTTTTAATCTTGAACTATAATCTTCATACATAAAACTTGTATAAGAAGAAATAGATTCAATTTTAAGATTTTTTGAAGTTATTCTTCCATAAAAATTTCCCCTTAAGCCATAAGTGTGAATTAAATCAATTTTTTCATCGAGTGCTATATTTTCAATTTCTTTAAAATTTAAAAAGCCTTTAAATAAATATTGCTTGAATCCTTTCTCTTTTATTTCATTAAATAAAACTCCTTCAAAAAAATTAAAAAAAATAAATTCAAACTCATTTTTTAACTCTTTTGCTATAGTCATCACTTGATATCTTGAGCCACCCTTTTCCCCTCCACTTATAAAAATACCAATTTTTTTCATTCTTTTTTAAAAGAGTATAAAATTCCTATCAAACTCCACATAGTAACACTTAAAGTTGGAATCTCCCAAAGGTTTTCTGTGAGATTGTTTAAGAAAAATGCAATTAACCCTAAAAATATTCCGAGACAAATCATTTTTTCTTTTTCTTGAATTAAATTTATTAAATTTGACACTCCTTTTCTTAAAATAGAAAATATAAGATATAAAAATGATATAAAACCAACTAGTCCTACCTCAACAAGAGTTTTTAAATAATAATTATCAACATAAAGCCCTTCAAACATTCCTAACCTACTTGCAACTGCTCCTCCAAATCCACCTGGTCCTACTCCAAAAATTGGCTTCAATGAAAATATTGAAATAGCAAGATTCCACCTAAAGAGCCTTCCATATGTTTTTGCCTTCTCAAGGTAAATTGGAGATAAAAGATTTAAGAATCTAACTCTTATTTGAGGAATTGAAAAAGCAATGAGGATAAAAATTATTAAAACAAGAAAATACCTTTTGTCTTTATATAAAAGAGTGAAAAGTAAAAATGGAAATATGATTGAAATTTGTGCTGCTCTTGTTAATGTGAAAAGAAGAGCAAATGAAGATGCACCAAGAACCAAAAAATAATGAAGTTTTTTTGTTAATTTTTTCTCAAAAAGAAAAATTGTAAAAATAAGAGGGATTAAAAGAATAAGGTATCCTGCAAATGCATTGGGAGAACCAAAAATTGAAAAAGCTCTTGTTGAAATTGTTGTTTCGAGATCTTTATCGATCCAAGAGGAAGGAATTGAAACTCTTGCAATGTATTGATATATTCCATAAAGAGATAGAAATAAAACTGAAACAGTTGACAAATTTATGAAAATTTCAATATCCTTTTTGTCATTTATAAAATTAATAACAATTAAAAAGAAAAGAAACATCTCAAGATAACTTCTTATTCCATCAAAGGCAATTCTTGTATCAATTTTTGTAAAATAAGAAGATACCAAAAGTGCTAAAAGAAAAATAAAAACTGGATAAATTAATTCAGTAAATTTTATTCTTTTTGATTTAACTCTTAATAAAAAGATAAGAATTAAAAGAAAAATAAAACCTTCATCCCAAATTGAAGAAATTTGTGGAAATAGGTTTCTTACCAAAAAATCAATTATTGGATAAAGTGGAATTAAGTAAAATGGTAATTTATATGGCAAATAGTAAAAGAAAAGTGGAATTGAAAATATAAAACCAATTTGAGGTTTTATTAAAAGAGAAACTGCGGTAAGGAATGAGAAAAAAATTGCTCCTAATTCAACCATTCTTCCCCCCAAAAAGTTTATACAAGAATGAGTCTTTAATTAAATCTTCTTTTATAAATAGAGACATAAAAATAAAATATAAGAATGCGAAAAGTAAAATTTTCACTATTAAAGATGGGATTTTTAGAATGTAAGGAATTAATATAATAACTAAAAAAATCAATAAATTTTTATAATTTCCCTCATATTTTATTTTAAATATATTTATATTTATTGATAAATCTTCATCTTCTTTCTTTAAAACTTTAAAAATAAAACTTTCATAATAAAAATTCTTAATTGAATTAAAAACTTTTGAAATGAAACTCTCTTCATGTAAATCATTTATAAATAAAAATGCTTTATTTAAGGAACTTTCTTTTATTAAATCTGTAAAGATATCTTTAATCTTTAAGGTATTCATCAATTATATTTTGAATTTTACCATAATCAAGAATATAATATGAAAGATGATTTTTCCAACCAAGAGTTCCTGGAAGAGTCATTGAAATCATATCTTCATCTTGAATGTTTTTTATTATTAAACCTAATTTTATTATTTGAGTTGGTTCAAGATTTGTTTTCACCCAATTTTTAAGTTCAAGAAGCGCTTTCTGAAGTCTTAATGTATTTGAAATTTCAAAAACTTGTTTTATAACTGCTTTTATAAACTTTTGCTGTCTCTCCATTCTTCCAATATCACCTGTCTCATCCATTCTAAATCTTACATATTCAAGAGCCTTCTCTCCATTAAGGTGCTGCAAACCTTTTTTAAGATGAATTTTTACATCTCCAAGATAAGATTCATAATCCATATCTTTTTCAACATCAATTGTAATTCCACCAATAAGATCAATCATATTTTTGAAACCATCAAAATTTACTTCTACATAATAAGGAATTTCAATATTTAAAATAGATTCAACTGTTTTAATAAGAAGAGGAATTCCTCCATAAGAATGAGCATGTGCTAACTTTTCATCTCCTTCATAACCTGGAAGAGTGACTAATGAATCTCTTGGAAGGGAAATAAGAACTAATTTTTTATTTACTGGGTCAATTGAAAGAAGTAGATTTGTATCTGACCTTGACATCTCATCTTCATATCTTTGGTCAATTCCAATAAGCAAAATATTTATTTTTTTACTCCAATCTATTTCTCTTGCAGGAAGTGTATTTTCACCATTTTCTCCATTTTTTAGATTAATTGAAGATAAAATGTAATAAGTGTATCCAATAAATGAAACTACAAGAACAATTAAAACTATCAATATGATGGTTAATGCTTTTTTAAACTTTATCATCTATTCCACCTCTAATTCTTTCAAGTTCAATTCTTAAATTCTTATAATCTCTTATATATAATACTAAAAAATATATAAATAGTGTTACAACAATTACAACTCCAACTTGAATTAGTTGCCCATATTTAGATATAGTGAAACCATTTCTATCTAAATAGTTAGATATTATAAGAGAAATAAAAGTTGCAATTAAAGAATATGCTAAAATTTTTAAAAAATTTATAATAAAATCTTTAATACTCAAAGTTTTTAATTTTTTAAATAAAATTCCATAAAGAAGAATAAATTGAAATATACTTGCAATTGATGCACCAAGAGGAATTCCAGAAAGTCCAATTAATTTTGAATTCAATAAATAAAGTGATACCTGTAAAACAATCGTTATGATGCTTATTATAACTGGTGTGATTGTATCTTTAAATGAATAATAAACTCTTACAAGAAGTGCTGTCATACCCCAAAATGGAAGACCAATTGAATAAAAAATAAGTAAATTTGAAACAATTTTTGTTGCATTTTGTGTAAACATTCCTTGTTCAAAGAGAAGCCTTATGATTGGATATGAAAATAAAACTAAACCCATTGCTGATGGTATCATAAGGTAAAGTATAAACTTTAAACCAAATTGAATTGTTTTTGTAAGTCTTTCAAACTTTTTTCTTGAAACAAGTTGTGAGAGTGTTGGGAAAACAATAAGCGACACAACAAATGCAAAAATTCCAAGAGGGAGTTGAGAAACTTTAAAAGCATAATCAAGAGAAGAGATTGCTCCTTCTCCAAAAAAAGAGCCAATAGACTTTTCAAAAATTGGTGTTATATATCCTAAAGTTGAGTTAATTAAAATTGGGACTGCAAGAATTCCAATTTTTCTTACATATTGATTTTTCAAATTAAAAAGTGGTTTATATCTCCAACCCTTTTTAATTGCAAAAGGAATTTGTATTAAAAGTTGGAGAATTGCGCCAATCATTGCTCCATATATTATTGCATAAGCACCATAATATTTTGTTAAAAATATAAGAGACGAAACGATTGCTATATTATAAAGAATTCCACCAATTCCAGGAATTATAAATGATTCATAAGTGTTATGAAGGCCACCAAAAAGAGAAGCCCATGCATGTATTAACATTTGAGGTATAAGATAAATAAACATTGAGTTTGCCAAAGTTTTCATTTCATTACTTGCATGAGGAGCCATAAGGTGAATTAATTCTTTTGAGAAAACAAAAAATATAAAAGATAAAACAATAAAAATAACTCCAATTATATTAAATAAAATATTGAATGTTTCCCACATGTCTTTTTCTTTTTTCTCAATTAGAAAATCTGTAAAAACTGGAATAAAAATTGCAGAAAGAAGGCCTGCGACAAGAAGATGAGAAATGGTTAGTGGGATATATGTTGATATCTTAATAGCATCAGATTGAAATGTTGCTCCAAAAAAATAAGCAATAACTTCTTCTCTTACAAAGCCCAAAATTCTTGTAATTAGGGTGATAAGAATCATTATGAAACTAACAGATATTAACCTTCTGCCTCTCAAATATGAATTCCCTCCAAAAGTTTCCTCAAATCAAAATAAAATAAAACTTTTTCTTCTCTCATCACTCATAAAATTTTATTCAATTTCCCCCCCTTTGTCAAATTAAAAATAATAAATCATTTAAAATCTTAATTAGAAAATTATTGGTAGATGGAATTATAATTGATATAACCAAAGTATTTATAAATCTAATTCCTTTTCAAGATTTTTTAACTCTCTTTTAAATCATATAATTCTTGTATTTTATTAATTTCATAAATTTTAATTTGATTTTTAAAATTTTTTTCCTCTATTAATAAAATATTACTCACTTTATTAATTAAATCATTAGATACTATAATTCTTGGTTTTGAATTCCATTTCGAATACGAGAATTTTAACCTTTCAATTGCTTTTTCTATCATACCAGATAACTCAACCTCGAAGGTAAAAGTTGGAACACCTCAATTTCTCTTTTCTAAACTAAATCAATATTTTTTTCTCACTAGGTAATTCTATAGGATATTCTATTTCAGAATAATAATTTTGTAATTTTCCTATTTCAGCAATTTGCTCTTGTAATTCTCGATGGTTAATGTAATATCTTTTCTTTCAATAGGCTTAATAATTACAGGACCACATTCTATCTCTTTAGGATTAATTTTATGTTTTAATTCAAACCTCTTAAATAGTTCAGTAAATAAATTTTCATCTAATTGATGAAATCCTGAATTCCAAATTAAATTAAAATCATTAATTTTTATATTATCTTTAATTCATAATTCTTTTGGTATTATTTTTATTATACGAAATCTGAATCTGAGCGGCCATATAACTTTATTGTTTTCAATTTCATCTTTCCAAAATAAATTAATTCTATCAATATATCTATCTGTCATCATTCCTAAACCAATAACACTTTTTACAGGTGATTTTACATAAATCCATTAATCATTTAATTACAAAAAATTAATTTATTTAAATGTATTTCTTTTAAACCCCAGATTAGAATAGGCTGTTTTAAAGAATTTTCCCAATTTTCTAATGTACCTATTAATAACCAATTATTTTTTTATTATATAATTTTAAGAAATATTTTTCATATAAAAAAGTATAATTAATAAGTTATTATTGTCTTATAGGTAACATACCATCCAACTTTACAACCTAAATTTTCAGCAACAAATGAAAATAATTTTTAACTCTAAAATAAAATTATGAAATATATTTAAAATATAAATTCCAGTGGTTCAGTAAAAATTTACCCCCCCAAATTTAAACTTGATTAATTTATAAATTTTATATCTTTAATCTTGGGTCCATTGCATCTCTAAGGCCATCTCCTAGGAAGTTGAAACATAGAACAGTTATAAAAATGAAAATTCCAGGCCAAAAGGCCATCCAAGGCGCTCTCCAAATGTGTTCCTGAGCTCTCTGAAGCATATTTCCCCAGGAAGGAGTGGGTGGTTGGATTCCTAAACCAAGAAAACTTAATGATGCCTCATAAATTATTGCACCACCTATTGCCAAAGTTGCACTAACAATAAGAGGTGCCATAACATTTGGAAAGATATGTTTATAAATTATTCTTATGTTACTACTTCCAATTGCTCTTGCTGCTTCAGAGAACTCTTGATTTTTAAGAGACAAAGTCATTCCTCTAACTATTCTTGCAACAGTCATCCAACCGAAAACAACAATTATTAAAATAATATTTGTTAAGGATGAACCTAAAAATTTTGCAATGATAAGCATTAAAGGAAGAACAGGGATTGAATAAAAAACATCAGCAACTCTCATTATGATATTATCGATCATTCCGCCATAATAACCTGAAACAAGACCAAGTATTCCACCAATTATAGCAGCAGCAAAAGCAGAAGCAAATCCAACTAAAAGCGAAATTCTTCCTCCATAAAGTATTCTTGTAAAGATATCATGTCCTATTTCACTTGTTCCCATAATATGCTCTCTTGAAGGTGGAGCAAATCTATTGTCTAAATCAATATCATAATAGTTGTATGGAGTTAAAAAAGGAGCAAACAAACATGCAAATATTAAAATTAAAAGAATTATTCCAGATACCAGTGCCAATTTATGCTTTCTTAATCTTTTCCAAACAAGCTGCCAATATGAATATGTTTTTTTGGTTAATAATTCTACACTAGCATCTAATGCTTCTTTTTTTTCCATGATTTCACCTCTAAAAATTATTCATATTTTATTCTTGGATCAATCAAAACATAAACTATATCTGCAAGAAAATTAAATAAAATTGTTAATAGAGATAGAAATAGAAGACATGAAATGGCAAGTGAATAATCAGAACCAATTATTGCCTCATATAAAAGTAGTCCCATTCCTGGATAGTTAAATACAGTTTCGGTTATTGTTGCACCAGCAAAAAGACCAGGAATTGTTAACATTATAAGAGTTACAATTGGAATTAAAGCATTTCTTAATGCATGTACGTATATAACTGATCTTTCAGGAAGACCTTTTGCTCTCGCAGTTCTTATGTAATCTTGTCTTATAACTTCCAAAAGAGACGATCTCATATATCTCATCCATCCAGTTGTATTTGCAAGGCCAAGAACAATTGATGGCATAATGAGATATTTTGCTCTATCTAAAATATTACCTTCAAGACCAATTGTAGACATGCCACCTGGTGGAAGCCACTTGAGATATACTGCAAATAATAAAATCATCATAATTCCAAACCAAAATGTTGGCATGCTTCTTCCAACAAAAGCAAGAAATGTAACTACATAGTCAACAAAAGAGTATTGTCTTACAGCAGAATAAACTCCTATAGGTATTGCGATTATTAAACTTATGAAAAGTGATACAGTTGAAAGTATTAAAGTTCTTGGTAAGTGAATTTTTATAAGTTCTAAATTAGATCTATACCACCTTTGTGAATATCCTAAATCTCCTTTTAAAACATTACCTAGCCATTTAAAATATCTAATGTAAATTGGGTCATCAAGACCATAAATTTTTCTTAATCTTGCTATATCCTCTGGTTTAACATCTGGATTTCCAAAAATCATCATATCCACTGGATTACCTGGCGCAAGTACAAGTAATAAAAAAATTATAAAAGAGATACCTATTAATAATGGTAAAAGTTGAATTAACCTTCTAATAAAGTAACTCCTCATTTACACCTCCATATTTGTAAAAAGGGGACAAGGCGCCTTGTCCCCTTTAAAATTAAATTCATTAAATTTTATTACTTTTTCCAATACCACTCTTCAGAGTTCCAAGTTATTGGAACAAGAGATGATGTTGGTTTCCAGTTTGCCAAATTCTTCTTTGCAACACTTACATCTGCTCTGAAGTAGAGTGGAATTGATGGAACTTCCTCAACCCAAATTCTTTGTTGCTCTCTAAGGTATTCTGCTCTTTTTGCAGCATCAAGTTCTTTTTCTACCATATCAAGAAGTTCATCTGATCTTGGTGTTGACCAACCAGGATAATTTTGACCTACCCATCCATTTGCCTCAGATGGAATGTATCTTGAATGCCATAAAGTTGTTCCATATGACGTTGGAGACATAACCCAAGCATACATAACTGTATGTTCAAATTGTCTTCTTCTTGTATAATCACCAAAAAGAACTGTTGATGGCCTGTTAACAATTTTCATCACAATTCCGACTTTTCTTAAATCTGCCTGAATAATTTGTTGTACTTGTTCTCTAATAGCATTTCCTGCAGTTGTAGCATTGATAAATTCAAATTTTTCACCCTTTTCATTTACAAGAACACCATCAGGTCCTGGTTTCCAACCTGCCTCTGCCAATAGTTGTTTTGCCTTTTCAGGATTATAATCATATTTCTTAATGTTTGGATCATAACCATAATGTTTTGGTGGAAGCCATGAGTGAGCAACTGGCTGTAATCCTTGGAATAAGTTCTTTACAATTTTTTCTCTATCAATTGCATATAATAATGCTTGTCTTACTCTTTTATCAGAAAACCATGGATTATCGGTCTTAAAATCAATGTGCTCCCAAATTAATGCTGGGTCAATATATGTTTTGTAAACAGATGTTGCTTCACCTCTCTTTAATTGTAACCCTTGGTCAAATGTTAATCCTACTGGTGCAACTGCATCAACACCACCAGAAAGGACAGTTGCTAAAAGTGTGTTTGTATCTCTTATGAATCTCCAAATAATCTTATCCATAACTGGTCTAAATGGAAAGTGTGGATTTGGAACTAATATAATTCTTTCACCAGGTCTCCACTCTTCTATCATGTATGGTCCCATACCAATAACTTTTCTATTGAATTCGTCAGATTTTAAGAATTTATCAATTGATTCTCTATATATTGGTTCAAGCTGGTGCTTTGGTAAAATCCAAAGTCCTAGATTTGCAAGGTGATAAAGTTGGTTATATGTGACCTTTAGAGTGTAATTATCGATTTTTTCCATTTTTTCAACAATAGAATTTGGCAATCTTGATGCAAGAGGAACTTTATCATTCATAACAACTTCATGTGCAAAAAGATAGTCATCAACTGTAACTTCGACCCCTGTTGACCACTTTATTCCTTTTCTTAATTTAAAAGTGATCTCCATCTTTTCACCAGGAAGCATTTTCCATAATCCATTTTCAAGTGTTGGAATCTCTTCAAGTAAAAATGGATAAATATCCCAGTTATCTGCTCTGTGAACATCACCCCATCCAACAGAACCTAAAATTTGTGATCTTGCTGCCATTGTACCAACAATTGAAAGAGTATCAGGTTCTTGAGACATACCAATAACTATCTGACCACCCCTCTTTGGAGAGTTTAATGCTTGATAAACTGCATATGCGCACTCTGCTCTTGTTGCTACTTTCTTTGGAGCAACAATTCTATAACCTCCTGGAGCAGAGTGATAATTTAAAAGTTGATATGCTGGTGCATATGCAAGGGTTACTGCTCCAATTGCATAAGGGGAGATCTCCTTTCCATCTTGTGCTAAAACCAATGGTTGAGTAAATTTTGCCGCCTCACTTTGTAAACCAAGAGTGTTAATTAAAAGAACTGCAAGATCTTCTCTTTTGATGTTTGCATCTGGAGCAAATCTTCCACCTCCTACTCCTCTTACATATCCTGCTCTAAATGCTGTTTCAACATATCTATAAGCCCAATGTGATGAAGGAACATCATTAAATGTTGGAGTCGCTGGAGATACAAGAGTTAATTTCTTTGCAAGAACAACCATAGTTGCAAATTGAGCTCTTGTAACAGTGTTGTTTGGATAAAATTTTCCATCTGGAAAACCTTTTACTACATTCATTTCTACAAGTTTAGTGATTGCTTCAAAGGCAAAATGATCACTAGGTACATCTGGGAATTTTACTTGTGCTTTAACAGTAATTCTAACTGAAAGCGGTAAACAAATTAAAAGAAAAACTAAACTTAAAAAAATTAGTTTTTTTAACATATAAACCTCCTAATCTCCCTCCTTTTGGGAGTATTTATATTTATTTTAATATAAAATATTTTAAAATACAATAATACAAAGTTTCTATGGTTTTTAAAATTTGTTATTTATATTTTCTATAAATTAAAAGCCTGGCTTAGGGCACCTTTTACCTTTGCAAAGTTGGTGTTAAAAGTGAAAACAATTTTACCAGTTTTAGTTGTAATTATTAGTTCATGTGGTGTTTCAAGATCATCAAGGTCTCCACTACCACCAATATTTACTCCAACTTTTATATTAATAATTGCTCCACCTTTGCCTCTTCCCTTTTTCATATCAACTCTTACGATATCATTTGGTGCAAGTGCAAAGTTTTCATTATGCTCACCAATAATCTCCTCAGGCGTCATTTCATAATATTTTTTATAATATGAGAAACCTGTGCCCATCTGAGAGAAAAATTGTTTAAGTTTCCCTCCTCCTGCTTCTTTTGTTTCTTCTTTTCTTCTTTCTGATTCTTTTTTAAAAAGTTCCTGAGTCCATTTTGCAAATAACATTCTCTTATCTGTTATTACAAGAGCCCATGGTTCCAATTTAAACATACTTTTTTTCCAATTAACTGGAATTACTTCTAAAATCTTTTCATCCATAATATTCCTCCTGAATATTATATTTTTTGAAAATAAAATATTTTTTTAATTATAACATTTAATATGTTTTTAAAAAAATTAAGTTAAAATTAATAAAAGGGGTAAATTGTGTGTATAAATATAATTTACCAAAATTAAAAAGTGATATTTATATTAGAAAAAACTTAATAAAACTATTCAATCAAAATAGTGACAAAAAACTTATTTATAAAAATCAATTATTATTTCATTGATTAAAAATGAAAAACCAAATTTTAAAATACCTCAAAATGAATTATTAAACTATATTGTCAATTTTTTAAATAGTAAAGAGGATGATTTTTATGTTATTATAGATGACTTCCATGAATTAATCGATGAAGATGAAATTGTTGAATTAATAAGATTCATTATAAAAAATACAGATGAAAGTATTCATTTAATCGTTTCATGTAGATACTATTTGCCTGAAACTTTTTACATTGATATTTTAAGAGAAAGGGTTTCTATAATACCTTCAGATGATTTAAAGTTTAGAAAAAATGAGATAAAAGAGTTTTTTAAATTTAAAAAAATAAAAATTAGTAATAAAGAGATTGAAAATATTTACTGAAAAAGCAATGGATGGGTTTTATACATTAATTTAATTTCAAAATTTTATAATGAGAAGATAAAAAATTTTTGATTCAAAAATAATAGATAAATTCTTTAAAGAAGAAATTTTTAAAATTTTAAAAGAAAATGAAATTGAAGTTTTAAAAGTTTTTACGATATGTGAATTTATGAATAAAAATTTGGTTGAGAAATTTAATAAAGAATGGAATAAAGTTCTTAGAAATTTTACAAGAAGAAATATCTTTGTTGAATAGGATGAAAATTTCTTTAGAATACATCCAATTTTTAAAGAAGAGATATTAAAAAATTATGGATATTATGAGAAGGCAAAATCTATAAAAATAGCAAAATTTTTGGAAAATAATGAAATTTTATTGAATTTATTTGAAACATATCTTTTTCTTTTTATAAATCCTCATAAGCAAATAGATGAATTGGAAAATTTAAAAATAGAAATTAAAAAATTAATAGAAAAAAGGGTTTTCTTTTTATATAAAATCTGTATTATCAAGAGAAGAACAGGATTATTTTAAAAGGAGGTTTGAGATTGAAAAGGAGAAAAAAATTTCAATAAAAACTTTTGGAGCTTTTTCTTCGTTAAGAGATGGTTCTGAAGTAAAAGATATCGAATGGAAAAGAGAAAGCACAAAGGACCTTTTTAAATATTTAATAAAAAAAGGAAGCATTAAAAGAAGAAATTTATGAAGATATTTTTCCAAATCTTTCTTTAAAATCAAAATCAACCTCTTTTAGAGTTTCTATTTCAATATTAAAAAGGGTTTTAGAACCAAATCTAAAGAATTATAAAAAAAGTAAATAAATAAAGATTGATAAAGATTTAGTTTATCTTAACTTAGATGAATTTTACATAGATTCTTTTGAATTTGAAGAGATAAGTAAAAGGGCAATTGAAGATAGAGATAAAGAATTATTATTAAATGCAATAAACCTATATAAAGAAAGATTTTTAAATGAAGATAGATATAAGGATTTTGTAATTCATAAGAAATATGAACTGGAAGAGATATATATAAATTTATTAAATATTTGTGGTGAATTATTGATTAATAAAAAAGGATAAAGAAAAAGGGTTGGAATATTTAAAAAAATCCTTGCAGATTGATCCTTTTCAGGATGAAATTTTAAAAAAATTTTTTTATTATTTAATAAAATTAAAGAAAAGGGTATTTGCAAAAAAATGTTTTAAAAAATCTAAAGAAAAATATAAAAAGAATTGGGATATAGACATATCTAAAATAGTAAATTTAAATAAAATTTTGTAACATTTCTGTAACAAATCATTTATTTAATTGATTTGATGGGAATAAAAAAGTGGAGTTTTTAATTAAAATTGTAAAAAATAAAGACAAACTTTTTGGAGTTATTGAAGATTTAAATTTCAAAAATAAAAGAAATTTTAAAGATTTAGATGACATTATTAGTTTGATTAAAGAATCTTTTGAAAAAAGGAGGATAAAAAATTAAAAAAAGAGGCATAATTCTTCTAATTTTAATATTCATAGCAATCTCTTCCTTTTCATGCAGAAAAACTATTGTTAACCCTTCTGCACAACAAACACAACCATCAGCAAATTTGACATTTTTTATATGGGAGGAACAAATAATCTTGAAGATGATATGTTTAAAGAGTTAAATCAACTTGAAAAAATCGGTTCTATCCCAAAATTTAATATGTTAGTACAATTTTCTAGATTATCTGAAAATGGAAAAGCAACAAGATATTACGTAATAAAGGATGATTATCTAAAAAAGATAGATTCTAAACAATTGATGTTGGAATAGTTGATTCTGCTAATTACAATATTCTAAGAGATTTTATGGTTTGGGGAATTAAAATTATCCATCAAATCAAAATACATTGATAATTTCAACACATGGAGGAGGTTGGACAGGAATTATTGAAGATACTATAAAAGAACCTTTTATGTCAGCAATAGATTTACAAAAAGCATTAAGAGAAGCAAGATATGAAACTGGCAGAAAGTTTGATGTTATTCATTTTTATTACTTTTTAATGTGAACGACTGAAGTTCTTTATCAATTTAGAGATGATGCAAATTTCATTTTTGCTTCTGAAATTTCATCATTTAGTTACACAAATTTTGAAAAAGCATTTAGACCTTTAAGTGGGTATCCTGGAATAACTCCTAAAGATTTTTCAGAAATGATTATAAAAATTTTCATTGAAGGATGGAAAAATCCACCTGAAGAAATGAAGTCGATGTCACAGATATACACTGCTTTTAATATGTTAGAAATTAATAATTTAAAAAAAGCAATAGATAATCTATCAACTGCAATTTTAAGAAATTTTGTATAATATGGAGATTATATTATAGAAGATATTTTAAGTGTTCCATATATTGAAAAAGAGGGAATGTACTCAACATTTCTCGATTTAAAATACATTCTCGATGTAATAAAAAAAGATGTCAGAATAACAAATTATGTTATGAGATTAAAAATTCTATAGATGAAGTTTTGAATGTTTTAAATAGATTAATTATATATAAAAATTAACACCAGGTTATATTCATGAAGACCCCTAAGCTTTTAAATCTTCAAGATGCTTCAGGTCTAACAATATGGTTGCCAGTAAAGAATTTTACAACTCAAAACCTTTTTGATTACTCAAAGTTAGATTTTTCAGTAGAAACTGCTTGGTTACCTGTTCTTCATTATGTTAATCCCGATCTTCCAAGATATTTACCAAATTATTCAGTAAGAAATTGGAATAGTTATAATGATGAAGAGTTAGGTTTATCATTTAAATATCCGAAAAATGAATATTTCAAACCTTCTAAAATTAAAGACAAAATTTATCTTTTTGGAGGAGAATTTGTAGGATTTACTGAAAATAGAAGATATTTTGGAGGTGAAGCATATATATTTATTGAAATTATTAAAAATTTAAGAGAAGCGGATTTAGATAATTGGGCAAAAAAAGAAAATGCAAAGATAGCATAACAATATAAAGAATATAAAGAAATTCATAAAGAATCAACTGAAATAAATGGAACGAAATTTACAGTTTTGATTTGTAGTTGAATTGATGAAGTTGGACAAAAAGTCAATGAAGTACACTTTTTCTTTTTAGAAAACAAAATTGGTTATGATTTGACATATATTGCTGATCAAGCTCTCTTTCCAGAATTTTTAAATATTTTTATATCAATTGCTAAAAGTTTAAAAATTTATTGATTTTATAAATTTTTAAGGAGGTGAAGTATGTTTAAAAAATTAAGTTTAATTTTAACTTTAGTTATTCTTCTTTTAGGTTTTGCTTCCTGTAGAAGTTATCCAGAAAATCCCTATATTGTAAAAACATCAGATATTAAAAATAATCCATTAAACTATGGCCAACATTTTATTGCAGTAAGAGGAAGAGTTACAGCTAATGGTACTCAACCATCTCTTCAACTTAGGTGGTATGATTTGGCAGATGAAACAGGAGAAATTGCAATTTTAACAACACCTGATGTACCAAAAGTTGGAGAAGAATATTGGGTTTCAGGAACAGTTATTTATGCAACAAAAGTTGTAGGAGCAAGAACTCTGTCAATTGTTCTTCAAGAAAAAGAAAGAATAAAGATGGGATCAAATTATCCTCTAATTTTAGGTGGAATAATAATAGGAGCATTAGTTATTGCATTACTCTATATCTTTTTACTCAGAAGAAGAAAACCTATTTATGAAACAATTAAAAGGGCTGAGCCAAAAGGGTATATACCAGAAAAAAGAGTAGAAAAAACCGGAGAAACGTATGTTTCTGAATCAAAAGTTTCTAAAAAGCATGAAGAAACAGTAATTGAAGAAGGAGGAGTTGAAGGTGCACTTGCAATTTTGGTTGTTAAAAGTGGTAAGAAGGGTGGTGCAACATTTCCTCTAAAAAAGAAGGTTATAAATATAGGAAGATACAGTTCAAATGAAATTGTTATAGATGACAGTAAAGTTTCAAGACAACATTCAAAAATAAAAATTGAAGATGATAAATTTGTTATTTATGACCTTGCTTCAACTAATGGTACTTTTGTAAATAATGAGAAAATTACAAGTTTTGAATTAAATGATAGAGATGAGATAAAAATAGGAAATACAATATTAGTTTTTAAAATTCTCTAATGAATAGAAAAGTTTTAAAATATGGAAAAAGTGATATAGGAAATATTAGAGAAAGTAATGAAGATAGATTTTTGATAGTTTCAAATGAATATTTTATAGTTTTATCTGTTTGTGATGGAATGGGTGGGCACAAGGCAGGTGAAGTTGCTTCCTCCTCAGCAGTTGATTATTTAAAAGATTTTTTATACCAAAAAGGAGATTTTGCAATAACATGGAGAAGGGATGAAGAAAAAACCCTCTCCTGAAAAAATTTTTTCAGATAAAAACCTTTTGGAATTTTCTTAAAAAATTAAATTAAAAAATCTATGAAAAATCAATTAATAATCCTCAGTTTAAAGGAATGGACACAACATTTAATGCTGTTTTTATTTTTGATAAAAATATGAAAATTATAAATATTGGTGATTCAAGAACTTACTTAATAAGGGAAAGTGAAATTTACAGATTAACAAAAGACCACTCTTTGTTTCAAGAGAATATAGATAAAGGATTATCAGATGAAAATGAAATTGAAAATTTAATACCAAAAAATATCATAACAAAAGCAGTTGGAATAAAAGAAAATATAGAACAAGATATTTATACATTTGATTTAAAAAATAATGATAGAGTAATTCTTGTAACTGATGGAATACATGATTTACTTTCAGATGAAGAAATTTTCAAAATTATGAGCAAAGAAAGAATAGATAGGTCATATGAAAAATTGATTAAAATTTGTAAACAAAAAGGCGAGTTTGACAATATGACTGTTGTTTCATGTTTAATTAAATCACTAGGGTAAAAATAATGCAAGATATTAATAAAGAAAGATATAAAATTTATGATAAAGTTGTAAGCGGGTGGATGGCAACAGTTTATATTGCAAGAGACCTATCAACATATGAGGTTTTTGCTGTAAAAATTCTAAAAGATGAATTAACCTCAATTCCAAATTATATAAAGAGATTTTTAAGAGAAGCAGAAATTGTCAGTAAAATGAATCATGAAAATATCACAAAAGTAAAAGATTTTGGAATTTATGATAATAGATATTTTATTGTAATGGAGTATGTTGAGGGTAAAACTTTATCACAATTAATTGAAGAGAGAGGAAAATTTGAAATAATTGAAGCAATAAATATTGTTATTTAAATTATAAAAGCAATGCAATATGCAAAAGAAAATGGAGTTGAGACACATAGGGACATAAAACCACAAAATATTATGATAAATAAAGATAGGGTTATTAAAGTAATGGATTTTGGAATTGCAAGAGTTTCGTTTTCTCACACAATGACTCAAGAAGGGTCTCTACTTGGAACCCCATATTATATTTCACCTGAGCAAGCACAAGGGAAAGAAGTTGATATAAGAAGTGATATTTACTCTGTTGGTGTTACTTTTTATCAATTAATAAGTGGAAATCCTACATTTGATTCTGATACTCCTTAGGGTATTATAAATATGCATTTAACTAAAGAACCACCTCCTCTTGATTTACCAGAAAAATTTAAAGATTTAGATTATATTATTAAAAAAAGTTTGTCAAAAAATAAAGAAGATAGATACTAAACTCCTGAAGAGTTTATAAAAGACCTTCAATTAGTAAAAAGCTGAAAATTAATCAAAAAGAAATTTGAATTTAAAGAAAAAGAGATATTAAGAGAGGGTTTTGGTGAAATTTTTATAAAAACAGAACCAGAAAAAGCAAAAAAATTTAATTGAGAATGAAGAGAAAGGATTTTCGCCATCATTAATTAAAAATTTACCTTCTAAAAATTATGAAATTTTAATTCAAAAGAGGGGTTTGAAAAAAAGAAGTTATTAGTTGATGTTCTTCCTGATAGAGGGACAATTATAAATATTAAATTAAAAAGAGAAGTTAAAGTTTCTGAAAGTAAAGTTTCAAAACCAACATTTACTCTCCAAAAAAAATTTTTTTAATAATATTCCTATTGATAATCATCAGAACCACAAGGTGCAAAAATATTTATTGTTGATATTGACACAGGATATGTTACACCATAAACATTAAATGACATTTCAGTTGGAAACATAAAATAAAACTAAAACTTTCAGGTTATGAAGATTATTTGCTTAATTTAAATTTAACAGAAAATAAAGAGGTTTTAGGTAATTTAAGATAAAATATCAGCGAAATATGGATTTTTGAAAATAAAAAGCGAACCTAATGAGTGTGAAATTTATATTGATAATGAATTCAAAGGTAAATCACCCATGGAAATAAACATAACTCCTGGCAAATATAAAGTTAAATTAGCTCACGAAGATTATGAAGATTGGGAAAAAGAGGTAAATATAGTTGTGAATGAAGAACAAAACATTTCTGTTACACTTAAAAAAAATAGTTTCTAAATCTTATTTAAAAATAATAACAAAACCAAAAGGTGTTGAAGTTTATATTGACAAAACTCTTATTGGATTAAGTGATGGAACATTCGAAGTTAAACCTGGTAAACATGAAATAATTTTAAGATTAGAAGGGTACTTAGACTATTTAACAGAAATAACAATAAAAAAGGGAGAAACAAAAACACTTGAATTGACTCTTGAAAAATCTCCATAGGGAGTGATTAAATGAGAAAAAGATTTTTAATAATAATTTTGTGTCTTTTTGTAATTTTATTTGGATTTAAATTTCAGAATATTGAAATTATCGGAAAAGGAGGGGGACCATCAATTTAATATTTCCTACAGGATTAACTCTCTCTTCAAATAAACTTTATATATCTAACTTTGTTGGTCATACAATTTAAGTTTTAGATTTAAATTCGAACAAGTGGTCTGAATTTGGTTATTATGGTGAAGCAAATGGAAAATTCATGAACCCTAATTCAATTTTCTTGGGCGAAGACAAGAAAATTTATATTGTTGATACAAATGATAGTAGAATTCAAGTTTTTAATGAAAATTTTAATTTTGAATTTTCCTTTGGATAGAAAAGATTGAGTTCACCTATTGATATTTCAATATATAATGGAAAAATTTATGTTGTTGATAACATGAATAGTACAATTTCTTTCTTTGAGAATAATAAAAATTTTTTTAAAAAAATAAATTATGCATTTGAACATCCAAATGGAATATCAATAGATGAAAATGGGAATATTTATGTTCTATCAGGATATATTGGAGAGGTTGCATCTTTTGATAAAAATCTTAATTTTAGATTTAAAACAGAAATTTAAACAATGATTCATTATTATTTCCTCAAGATATTTTTGTTTATAAAATAAAATTTATGTTGTTGATTCTCACAATGATAGAATTGTCATATTTTCAAGTAAGGGTGATTTTATAAAAACATTTGGTAAATTTGGTAAGGGTCTATATGAATTTGATTATCCAGAATCTATTTTTGTTGATAAAGATGAAAATATTTTTATTCTTGATAATGGCAACAAAAGAGTATTGATTTATGAGAAAAATTATAATTTTCTATATGAAGGTAAAAATTTAAATCTTTATAATCCTGTTTCAATTTTTTGTATGAAAATTACCTTTTAATTCTTGACAAAGATTCGTGTGATATAAAAATTTTTAATTGGGATGGCAAGGCATTGAAATTTATAAGAAATTTTGTTGAAATTAGAGGTCCATTAACAAAATACCCTTCTTTAAGAACGACTGAAATTAATTATAATTTTGACTTAGGAAAGTTTCTTGAACCAAATGATATTTTTGCATTTGAGGGATTCCTTTAGATATGTGATTCAGGAAATAGAAGAATTCAAAAAATTCCCCTCTCATTAATTTTGGCAGAAAGTAAACCAGAAAAACTTAAGATTACTCTATGGATTGATAAAGCAAAGGCGCTTATTAATGATAAAGAGGTTTATATTGATCCAAACAATACTAAAATTGCTCCTTTTGTTGTTACACCCGGTAGAACAGTTGTGTCAATAAGGTTTATTTCAGAGTCATTTGGTGCTGAAGTCACATGGGAGAGTGATACAAGAACAATAAGAATTTATTAAGAGTCGAACATAAGAATTACTCTTCAAGTTGGAAATAAAATAGCAAGAGTAAATGATAAAATTATAACTCTAGATGCTCTAACATTGATAAAAGAAGGAAGAACTTTTGTTCTTTTAAGATTTATTTCTGAATCTTTTGGAGCAAAAGTCGAGTGGTTTAATGTTGAAAAGAAAACAGTTATTGAACTTTCACTCTAAGTGTGATTCAGTTGCAGGAAGAGTTCCAACAAATTTTAATTTCATATCTTGAAATGTTAGTGAAGTTACATATAAACCAGGTGTGTTATTTAAAATTTCTTCAATAAAACTTCTTATTTCACCTATATATTTATTAACAGTTGAAGTTAAATTTACTTTTCCAAGATATACTGATTGTATTTCAAGTAAAGTTATTTTGTTATTTTTAACCTCTGCCTTTCCTTTGATATAAAATGATGGATTTGATTTTATAAATCTTGAAATTTGGTTTAGAAGTGAATAAAATCTCTCAATTTGAGGATTTTGTAAGCTTCCAATAACTCCATATTTTATATAATATTCATTTAAAGATGTCTCAAGTGAAATTCCAAATGCTTTAAGGCAATCCATCAGTTTATTTGTTAAAATTTGACCTGATGTTTCAACAGTTCCATCATCATTTATTCTAACAGTCCACTTTTTCATTGGATAATATCTCCATTTTCTCTCGTAAATTAGTGCGGTTAATTCGCTTGAGACTAATTCCATTCTCACATTTCTTTTTCCAGAATATTTTAAACTCTCTTCAGGTTTGAGATCTCCTTTTAAAGTTTGATAATTTACGCCAGTTTTACTTCTTGCAGATTCAAAATCTTTTTCTGTAAATTTTACACCCAAATCTTTTGGTTTATTTGTTCCAATAATATCTGAAATAAATGGAACAAAACCAAAATAACCTAAAATAAGAAGAATGATAATAATTGGAATTAAAATTCTTAAGAGAAATTTAACAAATTTTTTCATATTAGAAATCCTCCAAAATTATTTTTTATAAACTATATTTTCATATAGTTTACTTTATAATAACATGATTTAAATTAATTTAAATTTTTTCTTTGTAATTAATCTTCCCTTCCAAACTCTTCTATTGGTCAATGTGTAAAATATAGATAAATAACCGATTATTGAGTTTATTAAAATTGTTATTTGGAAAAGAATTGAATAAAAAAGAGGATATTTAAATTTAAAGTAGGTTAAAAGAAAAATTGAATATGAAAGCATAAAAATTAAAAACATATTCAGATAATTTATTTGATTAAAAGAATATTTAATTATTAAATAAATTAAAATGTATGGATAAAAAAATGCAAAAATAAGATATGTAAAGACAAAGATTGATAAAAGAAAGTGGTAATCAAATATTGCAAAATAACTTTTTATAAAACCCATAAAAAGAGATTTAGTATCATGATACATTCTACAAAAAGAAATATCTTTTCCTGAAAGAATTTTTATTTTAAATTTTAATTTTCTCAATAAATTAACCATTTTTATATCATCAAGAACCTCATCTTTTATTTTTTCAAATCCACCAATTTTATCTAAAACATCCCTTTTATATATGGTAAATTGTCCATTTGCAAATGGAATTAAAGGATAAAAAGCCATAAGTGCAAAATTCATAAAAGGAACTATAATTTTCTCAAAAAATGAATCCACAATTTCCTGAGGAAAAACTGAGACAAAATCTAAATTATTTTTCAGAAGAAAAGAGATTCCTTTTGAAATTGAATTTTCTTTATGAAATGTATCAGCATCTAAAAAAATAAGTATATCCCCCCTTGAATTCTCGTATAAAATTTGACAAGCATTTGGTTTTCCAAGCCATCCTTCTTTTAATGTTTTATTATCTATTATTTTTAATCTTGAATCTTCATTTTGAATCCTCTTTAAAATTTCAAGAGTATTGTCTTCTGAGGCATCATTTAAAACTATTAGTTCAAAATTCTTTAAATTTTGGTTAAGAATTGATCTCACACACTTTTCAATATTTTTCTCTTCATTTCTTGCTGGAATTAAAATTGAAATTTTTGGGAAATTCTCTTTTAAATCTTCAACTTTTTTTAAATTTTTAATTCTAAAGAGATTAAAAATAGAATTCAAAAAAATTATCAAGAAAAAAACTAAAATATTTAATTGTTGATTAATTAAATAATTAAACATTGTTTACAATTTTATTTATATTTTAAAAAAATTCAATTTTCAAGACAGAGTTTATTATAATTAAATTATGGAAGGTATAGTTAGATTTTTAAAAAACCCTATATTTTTATTTATAATATTTTTCTTTTATGGTTCGATTCTTTTTGGTTATATTCTTTCGAAAATTTTCTTTAGAAAAGATATAAGAAAATATGGAGATGGAAATCCAGGAACATGGAATGCATTTAAGGTTGGAGGAGCAAAAATTGGAATACCAACACTTCTTCTTGATTATTCAAAGGGTCTAATTCCCTCAATAATAGCTAAAAATCTTTATCCTCAAAATAGTTTTTATTTTATAATTCTTTCAATTGCACCAATTTTAGGTCATGCTTTCTCTCCATTTTTAAAATTTAAAGGTGGAAAAGCAATGGCTTCTTCTTTTGGCTTATGGACTACTCTAACTCTTTGGGAGGGTCCAACTTTAATGGGTGCAACAACTCTTCTTTCATGTTCAATTCAAGATAACAGTGCAATTTGCTCTGTTCTTGGATTTGTTTCTCTTTTATTTCTACTTGTTTTAAGAGATTATCCAAAAGAGTCTTTGATTATTTATTTAATAAATTTGATAATTGTTTTAGTAAAACTTAAGAAAGATCTTTTTATAAAACCAAAGTTTAGGTTAAGAAATCCTTTCAAGAGTTGAAATTTTCTCTATATATTTTTGAATATTAAACTTTTTCTTTAAGCCCTCTGTTGACATGTATCTTACTTTTCCAAAAATTTTTCTTTCTGGAAATGGCCTATCATGTAACCCACCAATTGACCATAAAATTCCAGTATAACCATTAGGGTCTCTTCCATCTAATTCATACTTATCATTAAGATAAATTGCAATTTTAATTGCTTCTTTATAATCTCTACTCCACTCTAAAATTTTTTTGGCCCAATACATTCTCATATATCCATGCATTTTTCCAGTTATTATCATCTCTTTCTGACAAGCATTCCAAAGAAGGTCATGTGTCTCTCCTTTTTCAAATTGAGAAACATCATAAACATATTCTCTTTCATCTTTTAAGTGTTCTTCAAGTGTCTTTCTTGCCCAGTTAGGAACTCCATGGTGATTGTCATAATTTTCATTGTAAAAACAGAAATTTTCTGCAAGTTCTCTTCTTACAATCAATTCTTCAAGAAATGCATCTTTGCTCTCATCATCTTTGTTTGATTTAATAACCTCAAGTGCAACTCTTAAGGGCGAAATCATTCCAAAATGTAAATACGGTGATAAATTTGATTGAAAATTCAAACTTGGGTCATTTCTAAGTGTTTTATATTCATTCAATTTATTCTCTATAAAATAGTTCAAAACTTTTTTTGCCTCAACCTCTCCTGGATTAAAAAATTTTGAAGGAGGGATTCTTTTATCAACCTTTAAATTTTTATAAATCTTATCCCAATCATTTTTGTTAAAAACTTCTTCTTTTTTGTAATTTATTTTCTGAAGTTCAATAAGAAATTCATTTAATAGTTTCTTTATCTTTTTTCTAATTGTAAACGCACCAAACTCCATTTTATCTGATGTTATCCATGGAGGAATAATGTTGTGGGTATCAATTTCATAAAAAGTTATATCTATTTTTTCATTTAAATCTCTTTTCATCTCTTTTGAAATTTTTAATGGTGAAAAATCTGTAATTAAAATTGAAACTTTTTTATCTTTAATGAAATTAAATATGTTTATAGCAGGGTCTCCAAAAAGAAGAAAAAAAGGAATACCAAAATCTTTCAATTTCTTTTCAATCTCAACAAGTCCCTTTATCATAAAATCATACTGCCTTATTGTTGAATCAAGAAAAGAAGGGAAAATATTAAATAAAACTCCAAACTTTTTATTATATTTCAATGAAAGTTCAATTCCATATATAACACAAAAATTATCGTCAACTCTTTGGTCTCTACTCATCCAATATATTATGTAATCACCCTCTTGAATTTTTCTCTCTTTATGTTTAATTAATCTTTTTTCAATATTCATATTTAAATTATAAATTTATTTATTATAAAATTTAAAATTGTGGAAGGCCCTGGAGTTTTTTTAATAAAAGAAAAACTTTCCTTTTTAAAAGAAAAAACTCCAATTGAAGTTAAAGGAAACACAAAGGAAAACAAAGAAATTCTTATTGGAAAGAAAATAGTTGATATTAAATCTTTAGGAAAAAAATTAATTTTTGAATTTGATGATTTTTACCTTTTGATACATTTTTTGATGTATGGTTCCCTCCGAATAAATGAAAAAAGAGAGAATAAAATTGAGAGATTATCAATAAAATTCAAAGATACAGAGATAAATTTTTATAATACATCTGTAAAGATAACCAAAAAAGAAGATTTTTATTTTGACCCTTCCATTGATATTATGAATGAAAGTTTTAATAGATTAAAAGTAAAAAAAATTCTTAAAAATTCAAATGAGTTCATTACTGACATACTTCTTGACCAAAGCAAATTTGCAGGAGTTGGAAATATCATAAAAAATGAAGCACTATTTAGAGCTAAAATACATCCTCTAAGCATTTCAAATAAAATTGATGAGATTTATATTGATCATTTAATTGATGAAGTTATTTCATTTTCTTATGAATTTTATCTTGCAAGAAAATTTAATAAATCTCTTAAGAATCATCTTTTAATTTATAGCAAAAAATTTTGTCCAAATGATAATGAAAAGGTTAAAATTAAATATTTAGGAAAAACAAAAAGAAAAACTTACTTTTGTGAAAGTTGTCAAAAACTTTTTATTTAAAATGGCCTAAAGATAACATATCCAAAGTAAATATTTAATAATAAAATAATAAATAGAACTCTTCCAATCCAAATATGAACATTTCTTAACGCCTTTTTTGTTTTAGGTTTTACTTTTCCAGTATATAGAAATCCAAGAACTAAGTTTAAAATAGAAACAACAAAGAACAAAAAACCTAAAATTCCATGAGAGTAAGATAGGTTTAATCTTTGATTTGAAAGATAGATATTTAAAATACTTAAATTAACAAGCATAAAACCAATAGTTGAAAGAATTTTATGCTTATAAAGAAATTTCCCCTTTTTTGTTAAGACAACTATAATTGAAAGAATTAAAGAAATTGTTCCAACTAAAATAAAAAGTAAGTGAATAGATCTTATATCCATAAAAACCTCCTTATAATCTTAATTTTATCAATTTTTAAAGATTTTAAAAAAATCTTGATATAATTTTAAATATGAGTATAAAAATTGTAACAGATTCAACATGGGATTTTGATGAAAGCACAAGAAAAGAGCATGATATAGACGTTGTTCCTCTTTATTTGACAATTAAAGGAAAAAGATATAGAGAGGGGGTTGATATTTCAAATGAAGAGTTTTATGAAATTATGAAAAATGCTGAGAAACTCCCTCAAACATCACAACCAACTCCTTCTGATTTTGTTGAAACATATAAAAAACTTTTAAAAGATTTTGAAAAAATATTATCAATTCACATATCATCAAAACTTTCTGGAACATATAACTCTGCTCTAATTGCTAAAAATGAAATTGATAAAGATGATAGAATAACTGTTATTGATTCAAAAAATGCATCAGGAGCCCTTGGTCTTGTTGTTTACATTGCATCACTTCTTAAAAAAGAAGGTAAAACATTCAATGAAATAGTTGATAGTGTTAAAAAGATATTAGATAAGGTTTTTACTATTTTTATTCTTGATAATTTAAGGGCACTTGAAATGGGTGGAAGAATTGGAAAAGCAAAGTATCTATTGGGTACAATATTAAATTTTAAACCTGTTCTTACACTTAAAAATGGTTTTATAGAACCTTATGGCTCAGGTAAAATTATGGGAACAAACTATTTAATATCAACAGTTTTGAAATTTTTAAAAGAAAATTATAAAGGTGGAGAATTTATTGGGGGAGTTGCTAACAATGTTGTTAATAACTTTTATTTTAAAAAAATTGATTCTTTAAAGGATGAAATTATAAAATATGTGAAATTAGGCTCTTTTTTAACAGTAAAATTTGGAGCAACAATAACATCGCACATTGGCCTCAATTCAATAGGCTTCAGTTTTTTAGAAAGATAAATTATAATTTTTAAATTCTATTCTTGCTTAATATTTCCTTAACAATAATTTTTTAAATTGTATACAGACACTTGAAGATATGAAAGGAGGTTTCGAATGAAGAAAGGATTAAAGATTTTGATGGTTGTGGTAATTGCAGGAATGCTTGTTTTAGGTGGTGCAATTTACACAATTCTAAGAGGAGAAGATTATTCAACACTCTCTCTTATGAAAACAACATTTGCAGAAGAGGTACTTCAAAGCAATAACAATCCAAAAGGGATACATTTCAAAGTATTAGGACCTGGAATTATAGAAGAGGTTTTAAATAGACTTAATCTTTCGGAAGATGAGTTAAAAACATATTGGGATCAGGGAAAAACTTTACTTAATTATACTCAAGACAAAGGAATTACAAAAGAAAAACTAATTGCAACATTTAAAGCAGTTATAACTGAAAAACTAGATCAACTAGTTTCAGAAGGAAAAATTACAGAAACAGAGAAAAATAATCTTTTAGTTGACATTGAAACAAGAATTGAAGAATTTATTACAAAAACACCTCCATTTAAAAATGGAAAAGGAAAACAACCTATTGAACCACCATTTAAAAATGGAAACGGAAGAGGCACAACACCTGGAGAACCACCATTTAAAGGTACTCCTCCAGAGGATATGCCTAAAGGAAAGGGCTTTCTTTTTGATGGAAAAGGTTTAATGGAAGATGTTCTTAATAAACTTAACCTTTCTCTTGATGAGTTTCAAAATGCAATGAAAGAGAAAAAATCTCTTCTTGAGTTTGCAGAATCAAAAGATATCACAAAAGAAAATCTTATTAAAGTTGTAAAAGAAGTTGTTACTGAAAAGATTAATCAACTTGTTAAAGATGGAAAGATGACAGAAGATGAGAAAACAAAATTTCTTGAAAATCTTGATGAATTTGTTGAAAGATTCATAAATGGTCCAGGTTATGTCAGAGGAAAAGGCGGACCTCATGGAAATGGTTTTAGAGGTAATTGTGATGCCTCACCTTCCTACTCAAACATATAAATAAATTTAAGTTTAGTTTAAAGAAAAGGGGTGCTTTTTGGCACCCCTTTTTATTTTTATGGAATATTGATAAAATTAAATTATGGATGGGTTAAAAATTCTAATAGGTTTAATTGGCTTTGTTTTGCTTGTTATATCATCTTATTTTTTAATCTCTACATTTATTAGATTTATCAAAAAGAAGGAAAGTTTTAAAAATTTAATAACATCAATTTTTGCTTTTTTTATTTTATTACTTATATCAATAATCTTTGTTCTTGTATTTTCTCTTCTTCAAACATTTACAAGATTTTCTTATGAAGAAAAAATTGGTGAAGTATATGCAGTAAAAAATAATAATGAAATAGAGGTTATTTTTAATGATATAAAGAACAATAAAAATTATGTGTTTAATTTAAACGGTGATCAATGGATGATTGAGGGAGAAATAGTTGTTTTTGATAAGTGGCTTAGATGGTTTGGAGCAGAAAGTTATTATAGAATAACAAGATTTTCTGGAAGATTTGAGAAAAATATAACAGAAATTCCATTAGTTTATGAAATAAATAAAAGTAGTCAATTTTGGGAATATATTTTAAAAAACTATGAAAAATTACCATTCATAGATACTGCTTATGGAATTGGAGCCTTTCAATACCCAGGACATAACTTTGAAATTTTTATCAATGACACAGGTTTTATTATAAGAAAAACTAAAAAGTAGTTTATCTTATTCTTCTATTATGAACCTTAAGATATGTTTTATAATCTTCATCTTTGTTCATTCTCCATGAGTAAATTTCTTCAAACTCATCATCATCAAGAATTTTTATAGTGAGTTTTGCTTCAATTGTCTCTGGAAGATTTGCTGAATCCTTAAGTTCAAATTCAAATTCATTATTTAGTGGGTTATAATTTCCAATATATTTTTCAATATAACCTTCACTCATAAAAAGAGTCAAAACAAAATTTTTTTTAACTTTATCAAAATTTATAAAACCAACTCCTCTAACAAAATCTCCAAGAGGATTTTTTTTTGTCTTGGATAAGAAATTTCCCACTCAAGTTTTATAAAATTTCCACTTAAATTAAATGGATATGTATAAGTTGATCTTTTATTGCAATATCCCCATTCACTATTTCCTTCACCAGAAAACTCGCCTAAGAAATATCTAAAAATATTCAACTCTTTCATCTTTTATCTCCTTTAAAAAAATTATAAATCAAAAAAGAAAAAAAGTCATTTGAAGTTAAGTATGACTTTTGGCACCTACAAATACGACCAGTCATTTTTTACTCTTATAATGTAACTCATTTTTAAGGAGGTTTAAGATGGAAAGAAAAATTTCAAAAGAAAAAGAACTTCTTATTCCTGGTGAAATAATAGAAAGAGTTGGTTTAGGAGTAATGTTTGTAACCTAATAACAAATGTTAGTGAAATATCAAAAGAGGTGGATTTTTCTTTATAGGTTTTTCTATTGGATGGCTCTTAATAGTTTTACTTTCAAAAATATTTTTCAAAAAATGGGTCCTTTGTCCTCTTATTCCATTTGCAATTCTATTTTTATTTGGTTTTGTATTATTTCTTGGTGAAAAAGGAATGGTTGTCTTACAAAACTTCAGTTTAATCTGGCCTTATCTATTAACAGGGATAGTTATAATTATTACTAATTTCAGTATAAAAAAGTAGGAGGCAAAAATGAATAATATAAAGGTTAGAATAATTTTAGGAATTTTACTTTTAAATTTAAGTGCAATTTTAATTGCAATTTCTTTTTTCACCATTCAATATGTCATTCTTGATTTTAATAAGTTTTATTCCAATGTTAATCTCTCAATATCTTCTATTTCCAGAAAAAATATCGAGTTAAGCAAAGGCAATAACTATTGGAGGACTTTCAGCCAGCTAAAATATTTGGAATTTTTGGTATGGGAATTTTAATAACTTTAGTTAATTTTTCTCTAGGTTTTCTTGCAAATAAACTATTAAATGATAAATGGAGATTGAATGATAAACTTACTAATGTCTCTTTTTCTTTTGTAAAAAAATGGGTCACTTTTTCTATAAGAGTTTTAATTTTTTGGGGAGTTTTAAGTTTGAGTTTATTTCATAAACCAAAAAGGGAGACAATTAGAGTTGGAATTACACAAACAAATCCATTTGATATTATCTCTTTAAGCTATTTATGGAAAGGTAATTATACAAAAGAAGAGTTTGAAAATTTCAAAGAAGAAGGTTTTAAAAGATTAATTGAAGACACAAAAAAAGCAAAAGAGTTAGGAGCGCAAATAGTTGTTTGGCCTGAAGGTGCTTTAAGTTTTGACCCAAAACTAGAAAATAGTGAAATTTTTAAAAATTTAACAAAAGAACTTGAGATTTTTCTTGTTATTCCCTATGAAGTTATTGAAGCAAAAGGTTATTGAAATGAAGGTACTATTTTAACTCCAGATGGTGAATTTTTAGGTATTTTTGGAAATGACCATTCTGTTGTTTTTGCTGGAGAAACAAGCTTAACTAGAGGTACATATCCAGTTTATAAAACAAATCTTGGAAATTTTGGAATAATTATTTGTTATGACCTTGATTTTACAGATACAGCAAGAAAAGTTACAAGAAATGGAGCCACAAATTATTTTTGCACTATCTGCAGATTGGTCAGAAATTGCCTATAAGCATTACACTCATGCAATATTTAGGGGCAGTTTAAAATGGTGTTTCAATTGTAAAAAGTGAATGGGCTTATGATTCTACTTTTATAGACCCTTATGGAAGAATATTAGAGAAAAGTATAAGTAAAGGTGGAGTAAAAAAGTTTTAGTAACTGATTTACCACTTGGAACAGGTAAAACTCCACAAGTTTTTCTTGGAGATTATGTCGAATGGCTTTCTATTGCTAGTATGATTATCATTATGATTTAAAAATCAAGAAAAGAGAAAAAGAATGTATAATTTTATCGAGCCTCTTGAGGTTAAGGTGAAAAAAAGAAAAGAAATTGAATCAAAAAAAATCGATAAAATAACAAACCTTGTTGCCTACATTACAATACTTATGTTTACAATATTACAGGTAAGTGTTGTTCAAAGCATAAAAGATAAATTAATCAGTGTAGTTATCATGGTAATATTCACAACAATTTGGAGATTCTATCTTCCTAAAAGTGAATCAAAATATTATTTGAATCTTTTTGTTTTTGTTGAAACAATTATAATTTTAATTCCTTTTTATCTTAATATAAATTGGGGGATTTTTCCTTATATATTTGGTGTATATCAAGGTGCCCTTTTTGGGCTTCTTTATGATATGGGTTTTCTCTTTTTTGGGGGTTTTGGTTATACTTTATCTATTGCTATTGAAGCAAGGAAAAAACAAGAGATTCCTCTTGAAGAATTGAGAATTGCTAATGAGAAAATAAAAGAATATTCTTCTAAAGTAGAACAATTAACATTAATAGAAGAAAGAAATAGGTTATCAAGAGAGATGCATGACTCAATCGGACATCGCCTTGTTTCTGTTTCACTTCAATTAGAAATTCTCAAAAAGATAATTAAAGTAAAGCCTGATAATACTCTTAAAATTATTGAAACTCTAAAAAAGGGAATAAGTGATTCAATCCAGGAACTAAGAGATGTTATTAAAACTCTAAGAAAACCATATGAATTTGATCCACCAACAGAGGAATCAATTAAAAATTTAATAGAAAATTTTACAAAAATAAATAATATAAAAATAGATTTTGAAATTGAAGATAGTTTAAAAGATTTACTACCTGATTATAAAATAACCATATTTAGAGTATGTCAAGAGGCATTAACAAACATAGAAAAACACTCAAATGCAAGTGAAGTTTCAATAAAATTAAAAAATATAAATAATGAAATCAATTTAACAATTGAAGATAATGGAGTTGGTTTTCCATCTGAAATAAGAGATGATTCTTTTGGATTAAAAGTAATAAAGGAGAGAGCAAAAATTCTTAATGGAAAGGTCATTTTTGAAAATAGACCTCAAGGAGGAGCAAGGATTATTTTTTCTCTTCCAATGATTCAAGGAGGAAAAATTGAGTGAAAAATTAAAAATATTAATTGCTGATGACCAAAAATTGATAAGAGAGGGACCGAAAGTTCTACTTGAAGTGGAGGAAGATTTTGAAATCATAGGTGAAGCAATAAATGGAATTGAATCGATTAAAAAAATAAAAGAGGTTAATCCTCAAGTAAAAATTATAATACTTACAACTTTTGATGATGATCAATATGTTTATGATGGACTTAAAAGCGGTGCCTTAGGATATATCTTAAAAGACACTTCAATTGAAAAACTTTCTGAAACTATAAAAATAGTTCACAAAGGTGGTGCAATTATTGAACCATCAATAACAAAAAAGATTCTCTCAGAAATATCTAAAATTGAAAAAGAAGAATTCATTGAAGAATTAAATTTAAGAGAAATTGTAATTTTAAAATTTATTTCAAAAGGATACACAAATCAAGAAATTGCAGATAAACTCAATCCATCTGTTGGAACTGTGAAAAATTATGTAACAACTATTCTTCAAAAGATTGGAGCAAGAGATAGAACAGAAGCAGCGCTTATTGCAAAAGAAATTGGAATTATATGAAATCAAAAGAAGAGATAAGAAATTTTATTTGGAACAAAATGGAAAATGAAGGTATTGCTTCATTTCCCAGACCTGTATTTGGAAGAATTCCTAATTTTGTAGGTTCTGATAAAGCATGTGAAAAAATAAAAGAAATTCAAGAGTTTAAAAATTTTAAAGCAGTCTTTGTTGCGCCTGATTCTCCATTAAGAAGAGCAAGAGAAATTATACTTGAAGAAGGTAAAATTTTAGTTGTTGCTCTTCCACATATAAAAGATATAGTTGAAATTCATGAAAGAGTAAACATAAAAGAAGCATCTATCATAAGGGGATTCGAAAAGTATGGTAAACCACTAAAAACTAAAATTGACATTATGATTCAAGGAAGTGTTGCGGTTGATCTTAAAGGAAATAGAATTGGAAAAGGAAAAGGTTATGGTGATAAAGAGTATGAAATTTTAAAAGAAAGAGGACTTTTAAAGGAAAATTTAAAAATAATAACCATAGTTCATGAGTGTCAAATTTTTGATAATTTTTCATATCTTATGAATGAAAAAGATATTAAAGTTAACTACATAATAACGAACAAAAGAATTATTAAAATTCCTTAAAACATTGTGGGTCTTCTTCATAAAGGTCATTTGTCACTGCAAAAGTTAGAGCTCTGCATCCAATACAATCTATTTCACAATTTTTACATTTTGCTTTTAATTTGTTTTTAATTTCACCTCTAAAATTTTTTAGTTTTTTTAAAATCTCATCAAGATCATCAGTTAATATATTCCCATATGGAATAGGTAATCTTCTACATGGAAAAATTGTTCCATCTGGCATAAGGGCTATTGCCTCATCTCCAAGATTACAAAGTGCACCTTTTATTTTATTTGTTTTTAAATCTATCCAAAATGCCTTATAAGGCAAAAGTTCAACTGGAGATAATTTTGAATCAAGAAAATAGACTATTTCTCTTAAAACATCTTTGCATTCATCCCTCTTAAGATAATAATCAAAAAGCCCTTTACCTCTTCCAAGCGGTACAAATCTCTCAAGGATAACCCCATTAACATTTAAATCTTTTGTAAATTCCAAAAAAGATATCAAATCTTTATAGTTAAATGATGTTAAAGTAATCATTATTAAAATTTTTTTGTTTGACAATTCGCTAAATTGTTTTATATTTTCTATAACAATTTTGAGATTTCCCTTTCCTCTTATATAATCATTTTTAATCTCATTATGAGATTCAATTGAAACTTTTAAATATTTAAATTTTGGAGTTTTATTTAAAAAATTTATTATCTTATCATTCAATACAGTTCCATTAGTAATTACATTTATCTCTTTAAAATTTTCTTTATCATTTATATATGAAATAATCTCTATAATATCTTTTCTTAAAAATGGTTCTCCACCTGTTAAATTTACTGAAATTGCTCTATCTTTTAGAGTTTCACTAATTTTATCAACAATAAATTTTATTTTTTCAAAAGGAAGTTCTTTTTCTTTATCAAACCTATCCTGATAACAATGTTTGCATCTTAAATTGCAGAAATCTGTAATATGCCACTGAAATCCAAATTCCTTCATCAAAAGAATTATATTATTATTTAATCAATTGTTTAAATTCCTCATTGGCAGATTGAAACCCTATGAAAATTATACAATAAAACAAATTTTATCATATATTAAGAATTAGATTTTGCGTCAAACTAACAGCATTGTTTAATTTCAATATCAACCTGCCAAACATCATTAATTTTCAAAGAGCATTTAATTTTTGTTATTTAGTTATAATAAATTTTGAGTTTTATCTTTTACATTAGTTAAAATCTTTCTTTCTAATTTAATGCTATCTGGTAAAGCATAAATAATTACACTATCTCTTCCAATATCAATGATCTTTATAACTTCATTTTCCATTTTATAAATTTGACCCTCTGTTAATTCTCCCTCAAAAACAGATTTTTGGATATGATTCAAATATTTTCTTCCTAACTTTTTTATTTTATTCAACCTTTTCTGGTCCTCTTTATCTTTGAGATCGATATCGTAAATAAAAATTACTTTCATTTCACCACCAAACTTTAAGAGGATGATATTCTTTTTCTCCGAGTAAGTGTTTAACAATTTTATAAAGTTCAAGATTTATTAATGTTTTGTATTTTACTTTTTTCCGTAATTTTCTATGTAAAATGGTGGTTTCTATCAACTTATCAAACTCTTCAACAAATATTTTTCTACCATGCTCATTTAAATAAATTACTTGCATCTCTTTTATAAAATCTTCATCTTTTATCATTTTTAAATTTGTTAATTTAATGATTAACCTATCAGATAGAATTGGTTTAAAAAATTCAGAAACATCAGGCGATAATGATTATCTCCTTTCCTCTGATTCATGAAGAAAACTAATAAATGGATTTAAGGGTGTTAAGTAAATCTCTTTTAATATTATACTGTAAACAAACGAATTACCAAATGATTTTAAAGCATTTAAAGGATTTTTTGGAGGTTTTATGCTTCTCTCTTCAAAACTTTATGCTTCTCTCTTCAAAACTCCAGCCAGTTAACTTTTCTAAACATTCATAATATATTTTTCTTACATTTTCTTCTATGCTCATAAGTTGATTTATATTTTTGCATCTTTTATATGTTATTCGTTTTCATTTATTTTTAAATTTTCATTCTTGAAATTATTCCTTTTCTGTAGATTTCTTTTAATATTATGCATTGCAACTTCAACAAATTTTTTTGCAAGATTTAATCTTTTGTCATAATCTAAATAATATTGAGCCTGTTTTACTATTAAATGCCCTGATATATTCGTCTCTCTTGGATAAAAAGTTCCTGAATACCAACCGTAATAATTAAAAATAAGTAAACATATATTATTTTGTCCTATAAAATTTAGAAATTTATTGTTAAAATCAACCTCTTCAAAAACAAAGATTTGTTCAACATTCTCCACTGGTATAAAAATCTTATCTACATTAGATGTGTCGAACATAATTGTATTTTCTCTTTTTCTCAATATACCATTTGAAAATATGTAATATGTCTTCATATGTAACAGAACTCAAAGTAGGAACATTTTTTACAATATGGTTTAATTATAACTCCTAGTGGTTTTTCTAGTTTAATAATCTCTTCGATTTTTGAAAGCGCTTCTTCTATTTTTATTTTATCTGTACTATTGAAATTTTACTTCAAGTTTTTTGTATTATTTTGGATAATGAATGACACCAATAAAACTATTCAATCCCAAATTCCTTAATCTATAAATATAATATTTAACCTGCCATATGTGACTCTCTTCAAGTTTTCTAGATTTTTTAACCTCATTAACTATAATCTCATTTCCTATTTTTAGATAATCAATTTTTAAATTTTCTATACTTATATTCCTTCACAATATCTTTCAATTCTCTTTTTAATTCACTCTCTATCTCCATCGAATTTAATATCTCTTTTAATAAAATTCCATAACGTTTCTAATTGAATTTCCTTATATCTCCAAATATTATCATTTATTAAATATTCTGCAATTATTTCTTTTTTAAACCACAACCAGGTAAGGTCTTCTTTAGCTTCGAGTTTTTTATTTATTTCGATTACAATTCCCTTTATTTTATCTTTTTCAATCAATGAAATTGTAAATATATCCCTAAATAACCTTTGTGCAGCTTTCTTTTTTTAGGAAATATAACCTGTGTCAAGAATAGTAGGAGTTCGGTAAAAATTTTTCAAATATTTAGTATTTTTTGATTCTCATAAACTTTATTTACTAAAATATATTTCATTCTCTCAGGCATTTCTTTCCTTTCATCTAAATTTCCTAATAAAACATCAACTGTATTTTTTAGTTGATTATTTGAATAAACTTTTCCACTGCCAGATTCTAAAATTTTATTTTTTTCATTTTGTTTTTGATAATATATATAAATATTAGGTTTTTTGTTTGCATAAAAATCCTCATATCTAAAATCTTCATCAGAGTCTTTTATTTTTCCTGTTAGTAAATCAACTCTCCTCATAACTCTTCCCATTCTTTGAATCAATGAATCCATTGAAGCAATTCCTGTAAAAAGACAATCAGCATAAATATCAAGAGAGGCTTCTATTACTTGAGTTGCAATTAGAATTTTAGATTCTTTTTCATTTTTTAATTTTGGATTTTTAAACTCTATCTCCAACTTTTTTTCCTTTTGCTTTCTTTCATTGAATGTAAATCTTGAATGTATCAAATCTATAAATTTTATTTCATTATTTACTCTATCTATTACTTTTAAATAAACACTCTTTGCTTTTTCAATGGTATTTAAAACAATTAAAACCCTATTACCTTCTTTTGCTATTTTAATTATTTCCTCAATATTATCATCATCCTCTATATCCTTTTCCCTTAATTCAGTTTTATGCTTAAAATTAATTTTTAATTTTAAACCTATCGGATTATAATCTTCATAACAATTTATTATTTCCTCATCTTTGATAAGATTCTTTTCTTTTACATAATCTTTCACAAATCCGGGAAGTGTTACGGTCATTAGAATAAATTTACCACCTTAGGAGACAATATCATCTATCATTTTTAATATAATTGCACACGCTTTTGTATCATATGCTTGTGCCTCATCAATAATTAATTTTGAATAACCTAAAGTAGCATATATTTTCTCATATTGAGGATATTTTAATCTTGCGGGAAAAATTTGATCTCCGGTACATATATTAACAGGTAGAGAAAAATTTTTTGCTAAATCAAGAATTTTAGGCATCTCTCCATCTAAATCTTTTTTGGAATTTTCCCATTTTTCATAATTATATATATCTGCATATGAATGCAATAGTCCAAAATTACCAAAAATAAATGAATCCTCTATATCTTCTCTCTCTTCATTAAAGTAATTACATGCCCTTTCGAATGTCTGATTTGTAGCAACTCTTAAAGGTAATGTATAGAAAAATTTTTCTCCTTCTGCCCATAAAAATACAAACTCTGTCTTTCCAATAACTGTTGGAGCAATTAAAATCAAATTTTCATCATTAAATCTTGCCTCTTTCTGCAAAAAATTTTTAAATTTCATCTCAAAATTATTTTTCAAATTAGTATTTGGTATCTTGTTTTCATGTTCCTCCATAGATACAAAATGGTCTAACCTCATTAAAAATCCCGAAAGAAATATCCATGGATTTGAATCTAAATCTGATCTTATCTCAATTTCTAACCTATCAGGTAAAAAAGGAATATTATAAGGGGGTAAAAAATTGATATTTATCAAATTGGCTTCTCTTTCAAGATTTTTTGCTATGTCTTCATCAAAATCTATATAATCAACCGAATTAAATTCATCAAATTTAAAATACTGAAAATGGTTTTTTAATCTTCAGCAAGTTTTTTTCCATTATCATTCTCTAAAAGTATTTCAGATGCATTTATTAAATCTTCATTTATATTTAAAATATACTTTTCTTCATCAATCTTCCAATGGTGAAAGGCAATTGCTGATAATAATATTGTATATAAACTTTCGTCTTTTTTATATTCATTCAGAATTTCTTTTAACCTTCTCTTATCGATAAAGAACAATGAAAATATATTATGTCTTATATCAGGAAGGTTTTCTGGAAATACATTGATTTTATAATTCTCATTTCCAATCTTTTTCTGAAAAATTTGAGAAACCTTACCTAAATCATAAAAAAATGCAGCCAATTTCAATAACTCTTTAAAATCTTTTTCATTTAAACCTGAAATCTTAAATTTTTTAAAATCTATCTTTTCATAAAACATTTTATCAATTGCATCTATCAAGTGTTTTGTAGTTCTATTAGTGATAATCCATTTGATTTAGCCCATATATCCATAAATTTAATTTACCCTCCATTTAATTTACAAAGAAAAATAGGAATATAAAGTTCATCATCTATTACAAATTTAAAAGGTTCTCTATAATAAAAAGACAAATCTCCCTGCTCGAAAAGTTTAACTGGTATATGAATAAAATTCCTAAATCCTTCTTTTATTTAATAAAATGAAGTAATTAAATGTAGTCTACCTCGTATTATTTGATAGAATTAATAAAATTTCTTATCATAAAGAAGATTTTTCAATAAATCTCTCACCTCTTACAGGATCAGGTATCCATGTAAAGTAATCAAACTTACCATAGAATGGCACTTTTTTATTATCATTAATTTCTATTATTTTTACAGCCTCTTCGGGTTTTCCATCATAAACAATCCAATCTTCTGATCTTCCAATATGCAATGGACCATTTTTTCCGGATTTTCAATAAATTTCTTTAATTCATCTAAAAATTTTTCATCTGGATGATGAAAATAAATTATAAGTTTTATATCCTCAAGAACATCTAATCTAGTTGGCAATTGACCACCAGGGTGCTCCAAAATTTGGTTGATGAATCTATTTTCAGGCAAAACAAATCTTGAAATATGTAAATCTTTATTTAAGCTTCTAAACCAAATATACTCTTTTTGTTATAGATTTAAATTTTCCGTATATAGCAAGAGATAAATCTTCTTTTAATCTTTTAAAATTCTCGTTTGATTAATCTTTTATTCCAAGCATATTACACATAAATCCTAAAATAGTTGAGTATGGGGTTATAGGATAGTGTGTTTTCTTGTGTATTTAAAAGGAATTCTATAATGAGCATGAGGTTGAGAAACTTTAAGCCTAAGAAGTTTCATTTTTACCTCCATAATATTCAAAAAATTCTCTTATGTTTGTATATAAAATATTTTGATTCTTATCTAAAAACATTTTAATATCAATTCAGTAAAAATTTAATCATAGTGACTTTTCGGTTTTATATCCAGAGAGGTTTTTAAGATTTCTCAATCTGTAATTTGTCATCTTCAATATTGTCAAGGAATTCTATCCAAGATTCATAAATTTTGCTATCAAATTGTTTCTTTACTTTTTCATTTATCTTAATTTTTTCTGTCTCCATGACAAAAATTTCATCTAATATCCAACTATTATTTTTAGCATCATCCAATCCTTTAATTTCTAAATAATCTTTGTTATAAGTTAATTCAATATAAGAATGAAAAATAGGAATTGGAATTTTAACATAAGCAGCAACTAAAAATAAAGGAACTATAGTATTTACTTCATTACTTGATTGAGAGTAAAAACCATTTTTATGGCAGTTAAAATATCCTTGATTCTTTTTTTCTTTTATTCTTTATCGATTTGAAATACTACTTTAAATTTATCTTTATTTTTTTCAATAATAATTCTGTTGTTAAATTTTCCATCACTCTCAGTTTTTACTAAATATTCCTCCTTATTTTTTATAACTTTTTTTCTGACTTAATTATTAATTCTAAAGCATTTTCTTTTTCATCAAATTTAAATTCATCAATCCACCACTCATCTTTACCTATTCTTTCCGTATCTATAGTAAAAGTGACTTTATAGAGAGAAAAATTTTCCTCTTTATTATAGGGATTAGGAGTTACATCCAAACCTTGTTTTAAACCTCTTTCAACTAAATCATAACTTGAATAAAACGCCGTATCGCCATTGTAAGTGTATAGACCTATCGACTTTGTAATTCCTATCGGAGATTTTCTTGTAATTGAGGCTTGTTGCCAAATTGTAAACATATACCCAAATACATCAAGTTCAGGGCTGGTTATAATATCACCTTTTGTTATATCAAACTGAACAATCTGACCTTGTTCATTAACCAGTGCAGGTTTCCATGAAAAAGCCTTATGAAGTGTTGAAAATAAGTAGTGTCTTATTGCTGGTTTACATATAAAACTTAAAGTTTTGTTTCCTACTTGAAGTTTTTTAATTGAAAGAATATTTCCACCAATTTTCTCATCCCTATTAAGTGCTGAACCCTCAAATATCATTGTTAATGATAAACTTTTCTTTCTTCACCTACTTCTTTCTCCTCTTCGCCCAAAATAGGTGCAAAAATGAAAAAATTAAGATTTTAAAATATTCATCATTCTCTGATTTGAATGCTTCTATTAACATTTCAGGAAATTTTTCTTCATTCGTTTTAAAACATCTTAAAAGCATATAACATATTGTCTTTATTACTAAAACTAACCTGTTCAAGAAGTCTAAAGTCTATATCATTTATTGATTTCTTTACTTGTTTTGATACATTTTTCCCACCCTCTTTTAACTTCCATAATAATGTATCTATTTTTTCACTCATATTTAACCTCCATCTTTAAAATTTTTATTATCTTTCCATAAAGCTCGGGTAAATTTGTTGAAATTTGTGATAATTTATTTTTACTTCTATAATCATCAACATATTTTTTTACTGGATCATTGTCTGAGATTTTTTCACTATTTTTTAATTTCAAAAGAGCTTTTAAAACAAAATAGTTTGCTTTTTCGAGTTCAGAAAATTTGCCACTAATTATCAAATCAAATATCTTCTCTTCTCAGATAACATTTATTAAACTTGCAATTTCAGAATCTAAAAAAATTCTTGTAAAATAGAATGGAAGATTATAATAATCAATACTCATCTCTCATTTATTTTCTATTTTAATTCTCTTTTTAATTATCATCTCAATATTCCTCATTGTCCATATACCAAGTAAAGTTCTTCTTTTTACTGCCCATTGAATGAGAGAGAGACACCGAAGAGTTTTCTAATTACGTATCGTTTTTCCTCTCTTAGAATTTCCTCAACGAATTTATTCAAAACCCAGTTTAACTGAAAATTAGGTGTATTAATAAAAATCTGTGAAGCTTTAAAATTAGAAAAAGCGATTCTGTGGTGAATAAGGAAAAATACACAAAGGGGACATATTAAAACAGAGCTTTTATTGTTACAAAAGGAATTAGGGGATTTTCCAATAGAACCGCCTAACTCATCAGTTTGATGGTCTGCAAAAATTGTTAATCATTTTTCTAGAGATTTTTCCTTTTTAATCCAATTTGATGGTATATTTTTATTATTACAAAAACTGCAGACTAAATCTTTTTGATTCAAATTTTTTATTGAATCTTCGATTAATTCAACAAAATTAAATTCTTCCCACTCTTTTTTCTGAATCAAATTCTGGTAAGGAGTATTAGAACCAAAAAACCATTTTCCACCTGCTCTAATGTACTTATAGCCCTTGTTTTCATCATTTAGAAAATTTTCTTTAACATAATTTGCATATTTTTATATATTAGATAAACCACTCTTATTAGTTTCCTTAAGCCAATCGTCTATATTCTCATCCTTTGTTATATAATCAACTAAAAGTTTCGTTGCAGTAGATAATTTTTCTTTATTTCGAACAAATAAATCTTTATCCAAAGAGACAGAACCATCTCTATTAAATTCAAACTTATATTTTTCATGATGATAAATCAACTTCAAAAAACCAATTACACCAGCATTATATAACCAATTAGATAGATACAAAGTTATTTTGTCATTCATTATTTATACCCCCATAAATATCAAACAAAATCTATTGTCTCCAATAAACCAAAACCATGACCAATTCTAACACCAAAACCATAGTCGTATATAAATTGTAAAATTTCAATGTCTCCTTTTAAAATAAATTTACCTCTAAAACCCTTAATATATCCATTATAATACAGAATAACTGTTTCAATTATTGAATTATCATCGACAAATTTAAACTCAAGTTTAATCCTTTTGTTTATTCCCTTCAAATATTTGAGTCTCTCTTCTGTTCTTTTATTAAGCACCTCGTTAAATCTTTTAATATTGTTTTTTCTTGGAATTATATACCTACTATTGAAATCATTAGCTGATTTTTCAGGATCTGTAAATATGGAAATGCCAACAGTTTTAAATATTACTTCTTTACTTTTTTGCTTCTGTTTGCAAAAGTAAAATGTTTTCAAGAACAAATTTTTCTTTATTAATGGTTATATAATCCTTTTTGTTCTCCTTTAAATAAAGAAGGCCATTCCAGAAATAAGAAATTATTTCAAAATTTCCAGATGAGAAAATTAATGAAATTTTCTTTCCTACTTTTATTGCTTTATTTTCTTTTTTTAATATTTCAAATTTCTCACCAAAATAGGGTTAAAAAACATGTGGTTTTACTTTTTTATTTCCAAATATAAATTGATAAATTGATGAGTTAGACACTTCAAATGTTTTTTTGACAAATGATATAAAATTATTTCTAATGTTTTCATATAATTCTACTACATTTTCAGAATTGAAACTTAATAGAATCCTCATTTATTAGAAATTAAATTTAGTTAATAGATGCTATTATGATAAAATTTAAATATGATAAATAAAGATTTAATAACTAAAAAAATGAATGAAATAAATGAAACTTTAGTTTCATTGGAACTTTACAAAAATTTAAGTGTAGAAGAATTTTTAAAAAATAAAGAGTTAGTTGATGCAACAAAGTATAATAATAGAAGCATGTATAAATATTTGTAACCATATAGTTGTAAAAAAATTTAAATAGTTCCAGAAACATATGGAGACTGTTTTAAAATTTTAGGTGATAAAAAAGTCATAGATTAAAATTTATCATTAAACTTAATAAAAATGGCTAAATTTAGAAATCTTTTAATACACCTTTACACAAAAATTGATGATATAGAAGTATATAGAATATTAAAAGAGAATTTAGGTGATGTTAAAATTTTTATTAAATTTATTTCAAATTTCACTCAAAATCAATGAGAAAGAATTTATCTCAAATTGATAAGAAAAAAATTATAAATAAGTTGAGAGCGATTCTTTTAAAGAAGAAAGAAATTGAATTTGCTTTAGTTTTTGGGAGTTTAGTTTCAGATTTACCCTTTGAAGATATCGATGTTGGAATTTATCTTAATAAAGATTATTTAGGAAAAAAAAAAAAAATAAACTTGATTACATAATTGAGTTGGGAATTTATCTTGAAGAAAAAATTAAAGGCTTTGAAATTGACTTAGTTATTTTGAATGATTTAGATTATAATTTTCTCTATAATGTTTTTAAAGAAGGGAAACTTCTCTTTTCGAGGAATAAGGAAAAATATTATGATGTTATGATTTATGCGATAGAAAACTATTTAGATTATAAAGAATATAGAGACTATCTTATAAAAGAGTTCTTAAAAAGTTAACTCATTTATCAAGTAGTTCTTTTAAAGAAAAATTAGAAATATGCTTAATATAAATAGCAAAAAGGGAAACTTCTTCTATTAAATCAGTTAAAAAAACCTTCATCTCTTGAAAAAAGAGGTTTTCCTCTTCTAAAAAAATTATTTAAAAATTATAAGGAGCAAAATTTAAAACCCTAACATCAACAATTTCTATATCTAAATTCAGTTTTTCATTTATTTCATAAGAGACTTTAAATTCATAATCAAAAACTTTTTTCTCTTCAATATCTTTTAAAAATATTCCTACATCTATATCCCTAAAAAGATCTTAGTTAACAAAAGAGCCATAAATTTAAGCAAAGATTATATTTTCATCTTTTAATAAAATTTCTTTAATATAATTTTCTATTTCATACTTTTTATTCTCATTCAGTTTGATTAATTTACTCAAAAAAGAATTATAGCATTAATTTTAAATTGTAAGTTTTTATTTGATTTTTGGGGGATTCCTTTTTAACCACTCTTCATGTTTTTTATAAAGAAGTTCAAAATTTTCATACATTCTGACATTTGTCTCTTTTCTAAATCCATCCATCATTGGTTTTACTTTTTTCCACATAATATCAAGTCCAAATCCAAGATCAAAAAATAAATCTTCATTTAAGTATCCTCTTAAAACGAGAACTCCACATAATTCAAAGAAGTTACAAACTGTTGTGAAATATTTTCTTTCTTTTGTTCCTCTTGGATATTTCTCTTTGAATTCATCATAAGAATCTGCTTTATATTGTGTGTACATCCAGATAAATGCATCATCAATTTTATCCCACATTCTCATTTCAGTTAATTTTAAAATGATTTCTGCATCATTCATAAAAATTTCACCTCCCTTATTTTATGTATATTATAATTTTAACAATTTTTATTGAAAATCTAAAGTTAAATTGAAAAATAAAATTTTATAATGTTATAATTTATACATCCTACCCTATAGGATAGGATAAGGAGATTTATAATTATGAGTAAGAAAACAGATATTATTGATGAGAAAAAATTTATTCATCACAAACATGAAGGTGTTTTAAAATTATTAAACATTGCTAAAGGACATCTACAAGGAATCGAAAAGATGATTCATGAAGATAAGTATTGTATTGATATATCAAAACAGATTTTAGCAGTAATCTCTATTTTAAAAAAAGTAAATCTTGAAATTTTAAAAAAACACATTGAAACATGTGTAAAAGAATCAAGGGAAACCGAGAAATTTGAAGAAAAACTTGAAGAGTTAAAAAGTGTTCTTGATTATCTAACAAAAGGAATTGACCATTAAACTTATGAAAAAAAGAGTGAATATAGAAGTTGAAGGTATGCATTGCGCATCCTGTGTAAACACAGTTAAAAAAGCAATTGAAAGTGTTGAGGGGGTTAGTGATGTTGATGTAAATTTAATTAATAATACAGCAACTTTCTATTATGATCCAGAAGTTATAACTTTAAATGAAATTCAGGAAAAAGTTAAAAAAGTTGGTTATTCACTTAAATTAAATATAGAGGATGAGGATAGAGAACTTAAAAATTCAAAAAAATTATTAATATTCTCAATTATTCTATTGTTACCAATAACAATTGTTATGATAATTCATATGTTTAATTTAATAATGATTCCTCAAATATCATTTATTGAAACTATTCTATCCATTCCTGTTATTTTTATTATAGGATTTAAAATTCATAGAAGTGCAATTTTATCTCTTTTAAATGGAACAATAAAAATGGATTTACTTATTTCTCTGGGAACTCTTGCAAGTTTTATTACTGGTGTTATTGAATTTTTTGGAGTAAAGATCTCTAATTTCTCCTTTGTTGGTGCAATGATAACGTTTTTCTTTCTACTTGGAAAATATCTTGAAAATCTTGCAAAAGGAAAAGCATCAAAGGAAATTAAATCTCTTCTTGAAATTGGTGCTAAAAAGGGAAGAATTATTGTTGATGGAGTTGAAGTAGAAGTTGACATAAATCAAATTGAACCTGAAGACATAATGGTTGTAAAACCATTTGAAAAAATTCCAACTGATGGAGTAATAATTGAAGGAAAAACTCAGGTTAATGAATCAATGGTTACAGGAGAGTCAAATGAAGTATTTAAACAAGAAGGAGATGAAGTTATAGGTGGAACCTTAAATGGAAATGGAAAAATTTTAGTAAAGGTTACAAAAAGAATTGATGAAACTTTTTTAGCAGATCTTATAAAATTGATTGAAGATGCTCAAAGATCAAAAGTTCCAGTTCAACAACTTGCTGATAAAATAACAACATATTTTGTTCCATCTGTTTTAATTATTTCTTTATTTTCATTTCTATTCACTTTTTTCTTTTATGGAACATCAAAAACAATTCTTTCGAATGCATCAAGGTTTCTTCCATGGATAAATCCAGAACTAAATAGAATTTCTCTTTCAATTTACTCTATGATAGCAACTCTTGTTATTGCTTGTCCATGTGCTTTAGGCCTTGCAACTCCAACTGCAATAGTGGTTAGCAGTGGCATAAGTGCTAAAAAAGGAATATTCATAAGAAATGGTGAAGCAATTCAAAGAATGAAAGATGTAAATACAATAGTTTTTGATAAAACTGGGACATTAACCTATGGACAACCAGAGGTCGTTGATATTATCGATTTTACACCTCAAAAAGAGGGGTTCAAGATTTCAGCATCTATTGAAAATAATTCAAGTCATACAATTGGAAAAAGTATTGTGAAAAAATATTTGGAAAATGAAAAAGACTTTTTCACTGTTTCTTATTTTGAAGAGATTCCAGGAGTTGGGGTTAAAGGTAAAATAGGTGATAAAGAATACATTTTAGGAAAACCAAAAGAGATATCAAAATTTATTAAAAATTTAGGAAATTCAAGAGAATTAATTGAAAAATTGGAGAAAGAAGGAAAAACAGTTATTGTTTTAAGTGATTTTGAAAATATTTTAACTATAATTGCTTTAAGGGATAAACTAAGAGCAGAGTCTAGAGAACTTATAAATACACTCAAGAAAATGAATATAGAACCAATACTTGCAACAGGAGATAACATAAATTATGCTTTTTGGGTTAAAGATGAACTTAAAATAGATAGATTTTATGCAGAAGTTCTTCCAGAAGATAAACTAAAAATTATTAAAGAACTACAAAAAGAAGGAAGAGTTGTTGCAATGGTTGGAGATGGAATAAATGATGCACCAAGTTTAAAACAATCAGATGTTGGAATTGCAATGGGATCAGGAAGTGATACTGCAATTGAGGTAGGAGATATTGTTCTTCTTAAAGGCACTCTATCAAATGTAGTAAAAGCAATTAAAATCTCAAAAATAACTTTTAAAAAAATAAAAGAAAATTTGTTTTGGGCATTTTTCTATAACATAATCGCAATTCCACTTGCATTTTTTGGTCTTCTCCACCCAATCATTGCAGAAATAGCAATGGCCTTAAGTTCTATAAATGTAATAACAAATTCATTAAGATTAAACAAAATAAAAATTTAAAAGGAGGTGATTTTATGAAACATATTGATCCAGTTTGTGGAATGATAGTAAAAGAAGAAAAAAGTTTAAACTTTGAATATAAAGGAAAAAAATATTATTTCTGTAGTGAATTTTGTTATGAAAAATTTAAAGAGAATCCTGAAAAATATTTAGACCCTAATTATAAAAAAGAGATGAAAAAAGATTAATTTCCTTATTTAATACTATAAATGATACTGTATATTTTTTGACCACCATTATAAGTTATTAAATCTATTGAATTGTATTCTTTCATAATTTGAAATCTTATCTCTTCTTGAATGTTATAGTCTATATCTTCTCCAAAAATTAATATTATTTCTTTTTTATTAAAGTTTATCTCTTTTAAAAGAGACATAAAGATATTTGAAGGATTGTCTCCCTTTAAAATAATTTCATTATTTAATGTTGCAAAAAAATTACCGATTTTTATCTCAATATCTTTAAATTTTGTATTCCTATCTGATCTTGCAATATAACCAGATTTAACATTCTCAATTGACTTTTGCATATTAACTATATTTTCCTCGAAACTTAAAGATGAATCAAAATTTAAAAGCGCTATTATTCCTTCAGTAATAAAATTTGTTTCTATATAGTCTAATTTTTTTGAAGTTTTATCTTTCACATTTTTTACTGTTAAAATTAAATCTTTGTCATTAGGAAGTATAATAACTTTTCGAGTTGGTATATCATTTACTGTTTCAAGAATTTCTTCTAAAGAAGGCTTTTCATTTATATCAAAAACAATGGTTGCTCCAAGTGAATAAAATAGGTCACTCAATTTATCACTTAAAGAAAAGGTTAAAATTCCAATATCTATGTCATGTAAAAATCTTAACTGCTGTTTCCTCATATCTCTTGAAATTATTTCTTTAACTTCACCTAAATTTTTAAAAAATTCATTTATCTCATTTATTTTATTTGTATGAATGTGAATTTTGAGTTCGCTATTTTCTTTTAAAACAATAATTGAATTCCCAAATTCACCTAATTTTTTCTTTAAATTAGGTAAATTTTTAAAGTTTTTTATGTATGCTTCAACACAATATCTAAAACTTGGCCTTTTTCTCCAAATTGAGACATTATATTCATCAAACTTTATTTTCTCCCTTTGATAAAATTCTTTATTAAAAACTTCAAGAAGTGCTTCAAGGAATACAACAAAGCCCTCACCTCCTGCATCAACAACATGCGCATCCTTAAGAATTGGAAGAAGTTCAGGTGTTTTTTCAAGCGCTTTTACTCCATCAAAATAAGCAAATCTTAAACCATCATTTATATCTTTACCTTTCTTAATACCTTCACTTGCTTCTCTTATAACAGTTATTATTGTTCCTTCAATTGGATTCTCTAATATTTCATAAGATAATTTAAATCCAACCTCAAATCCTTTTTTAATTTTCTCAAACCCACTCCCCTCTTCTTTTAATATCTCTTCTAAAAATCCTTTTATAAACTGAGAGAATATTATCCCTGAATTTCCATGTGCTTTTAAAATAATTTTTTCTTTAACAAATTTTAAAAATTCTAAATCAGGAAAAGTCTCTTTTGACTCAATCGTCTCTTTTAAAGTTTTGCACATATTTGTTCCAGTATCACCATCTGGAACAGGAAAGACATTCAGGTTGTTTATGTATGTCTCTTTTTCTTCAAGTTTTTTTAAAGTTAAAATAAGAGTTTCTTTTATTTTTTTATAAAAATCATTCATCTCATTCTCTTTTTCTGAAAAAGAATTACTTGAAGACCTCTGAAAAGTAAAAGCGCACCTGCAATTATTACAAGCAAAGGAAATGGATAAAAAGGATACTTTCTAATTAAAATTATAAACATTGTTATTAATCCAAAAATTGCACCAAAAGGAACTGCTCCCATAAACTTTATAAATCTATTCAATTTTAAAAATTTGAATGATACAGCAAAGGCTGAACCAACTAGAAATGAAATTATTGCTTCAAGAGGAAAAAGAGTTATTGCGTAACCTATTGTTGCTCCTACTCCTTGACCACCTTTAAAACCAAAGTAAATTGGATAGTTATTTCCAAGAATCAAAAATATATAAGAGAGAATAATTGTAAGTTCATTTCTGCTAAACCAAATAACAAGAAGTGCAACAATTGAACCTTTTAATATATCAAGAAGTCCAACAAGAGAGCCAAAACCAATTCCATATTGCCTTACTGCACCAGATCCTCCAGGAAAATCTTTATCTCTTATATCTTCTTTTTTAAATAATTTTGTTAAAACAATACCAGATGTTAATGAACCAATAAAATATGAAATTGCAATCAATATAAAATCAATGAACCTCATTCTCTCTCACCTCCAATAAAAGATACACCAAAAGCACCAGTTAAAACTGCATAACCCATAATTGGTGTAAATGGAACAGTAAATATTTTTGTTTTACCTAAATTTTTCATAATTTCATTTTTGAAAAATTCGATTTCTTCATCTGTAAAATTTATATTCATAGAAAAAATCTCTTCACCCTTTATCTCTCTTTTTATAATTTCAATGAGTTTCAAAATTCCATCATATCTATTTTTAGAGAGAGTTACTTTTTTTATTTTCCCAAAATCAATTGAAACAATCGGTTTTAATGAGAGAAGTGAACCAAAATCAGATAAAATTTTTGGAATTCTTCCTGTTCTATAAACATCTTTAAGTGAATCAATATAAACATATGTTTTAATTCTATTAACTAATTCCCTACCTTTTGAAACGATTTCCTTAAAAGATAAATCGCTTTCAATAAATTTTATAATTTTATAAGTTAATATTCCTTCTCCACTTCCAGCATTTAATGAATCTATAATTTCAATTCTTTTATCTTTAATCATATTTTTTGCAATTAAAGCATTTTTATAGCATCCACTTATATTTGATGCGATAGTTATACAGATGATTTTTTCTTCCTCTACATTTTTAAAAGCATCTAAAAAATCTTCGACTTTTGGAGGGTATGATTTAAATTCTAAATGCTTTTTCTCTTCAGCTATTTTAAAAACTTCTTCTGTGGTTATATCAATTGAATCTTTGTAAATCTTATTTTCAATCTCAAAATAAAATGGAATTTGAATAATATTATATTTATCAATAAATTCCTTAGGTAAATTTGTAGTTGAATCAGTAATAACTCTAATTCTCTCCATCAACTACATTTTATCACCTCAAACATTTAAACATACCAAAAGAATTTTGGTCTGCTTCTACCATAAATTGCATAATCTTTTTCTTTATGATAAGCCCAAAGTTGGTTTCCATAATCATAATGCCACCACTCATTTGAAAAATTCGTAAAGTCAAAGTAAGTAATAATGTGGAAAAGAAGTCTTCTATTTTTTAAAATTTCTATTTCCTTTTCAGTTAATTTTTCGCCTCTTTCAACTTTTTCCTCAAAATATCTTGTATTTGCAACTTCACTCATCTCATCAAAATAAGTTCCCATATCTAGTAATCTTCCTTTATCATCACATATTGAAAGGTCTATTGCTCCTCCAGTATTGTGAGGAGAAGGTTTTGTTTCATCATAAGATGGTAAGGCAACAAAATTTAATGTTAATTTTATTAATTCATCTTCACTCAAATTTGGATTTTCTTTTCTTAATTTTTCTTTATATGAGTCAAAAAGTGATTGCTGCAATTCAACCGGTCTGAAGGCATCAAATATAACAAATTTATATCCATTTGGTAAAAATTCAGTTGCATTTATTAATTTTTCATAAATTGATACTCTTGTATAACAAACAGGCAGTGAATTTTTTAAACCTTGAATAAAATATTCAGGATGATTTATTATTTTTTCTGGATAAAGGTCAAGAGGAACAAGATCTTCTCCACATTCAATGATTTTTATTTTTCTAATTTCTTCCCAGACTTCTTTTTTTAATTTTGGTATAGGTGTTTCTAAAAATTTTAAAATGAGTTCATTTTTGTCATTCATAATCTCCTCCATACATAACTAAAAAAGCCCTTAGGATTAACTCCTAAGGGCTAAAAAATTAAACAAATAATTTTAGAAGTGGAAAATTCCTTTCAATATATAACCTACAAATGTTCCAAGATAATTTCCAATTATGTATCCCCATATACCAACAAGAATTGCTGGAACAATGAGTTTTGTCCATCCTTTTGCTATTGCCATTCCTGCTGCAGTTGAAGGTCCACCGAGATTTGCATTTGACGCAAGTACACACTCTTCAACACTATATTTAAATACTTTACCAAGTCCAAGAGTAAAAATAATATTAACAACAGCCATAACAAGACAGAAAAGAAGTAAAACTGGTGCTTTAGTTACTATTTCATACAAACTTGCTGGAATTCCTATAACAACAAAGAAAAGATAAATCATAAACATTCCAATTTCATTTGAACCTGGAATTTTTGGTAAGAAATTGGGAAAGAGTGTTGCAAGTATAAGAGTTATTATTGGAATTAAAAGATAAATCTGTCCAAAAATAAGTCTTATAATAAATAAAAATCCTGTTGCATCACCAGGAATAACTGTTTTTACCCAAGTTGTAAACTTGACTGATATAAAAACAATTACAAATGCAATTGCAAGATTTTTTGCAATATCAAGAAGAGAAATTTCTTTTCTTCTCCAATACATTGCTGCTCTTGTCTTCTCTTGTAACTCTTTTGATTCACTCTCAGCTTTTTCAATTTCATCTTCATATGGATGAGGAAATCTTTTTCTAAAGAATGCCCAAGATGGAATAGCAAGAAGAATAATGAATGCGATAGCCATATTTAAGTTATCTGCAACTGTAAGAGCACCAATTAAATTTTCACTTGCTTCAAAAATCTTTGATAATGCAACAAAGTTTACTCCTCCACCAATGTAGGATCCAGTCATAATACCTGCTGCCTTATAGTATTCTGGAATGAATGCTCCGAAAAGAAGAGTTGCAATGAATGCACCCAAAAGTGTTCCAACTGCTGAAATGTTGAAGATTCCAAACATTCTTCCAGATTCTTTAAGAATTTTTCTTAAATCTGCTTGGAATAGAAGCAAAGTTACAGCAAGAGGTAGAATGTAAGTCCAAACATTATCCCAAACTGGAGATTCTGTTGGAACAATTCTTAAGTTTGTTGCAGCAAGACCAAAAATTAAGGCAATAACCGCACCACTAATTTTTGAAGCCCATTTGTACTTCTGTTCAAGGTAAATGGAAAGAGATGCAGCAACAACAAGAAATGTCCACAATGCCCATGTGTCATCTGGTTTAAACAATGTTGTCACTCTCCACCTCCATAATTTAAAAATTAAAGTTTTTTATAAATATTATAATATTAATTTTTAAGAGGTTGACAATTTGTTTTTTAGATTTAAAATTTATTAATAACTTTAAGGCAATGGAGTCTGCCTTATAAATCTCTTCAAAGAGTGATGACTCCTAATAAAAGGAGTTAATATGGAAAAAGAAAAACTATCATATGAAGAACTCTCAGAAAAAATAGAATTTTTGATTCAAGAAAATATGAAACTGTCAAAACTCAATGCAACACTAAATTTTAAACTCTACTCTGCTCTTAAAGAGATTGAGAAACTAAATTTTGAAATAGGAGCACTCAAGGGCGAGATTATATTTTTAAAACAAGCACTTGAAAATGCAAAAAATAAATTAACAAAATATAACGAAGAGATTTTTTAAAAATTAAACCTTTATTTTCTTTATTTCATTTTTATTTGTAGTAAATAAATTTCCTCCGACATGTAAAAGAAGATTGACTTTAGTTAAATCCCAATGCTTATCAAAAAACTCCTCTTCAACTTTAACATTTAAAACTTCACCAATTACAATAACATGGTCTAACTCTTTTTTATCAACTATATCAATAACTCTACATTCAATATTAGCAATGCATTCATCAATTGATGGTACGCTTACATAATCTGATTTAACTGGTTTAAACCCTGTTAATTCAAACTTATCTTTATCACTTCCACTATATGTTCCACAAATAAGTGACTCTTCTGCATATCTAAAATCAGGAATATTCACAACAAACTCTTTATTTTCAAGAAGAAGTTTATATGAGTATCTTTCTCTTCTTAAAGCAAAAGTTAAAACAGGTGGATTGATACTAAGTGGAGCAATCCAAGCAATAGCAATAATGTTTGGTTTTTTATCATTACCCATAGTTGTTATTAGTGTTGTTGGATAAGGATGTAGTAACGATGTGAAATTGTCAACTTTTATAATTTTTTTCATATCTCTCCTCCTTATTTAATTTTATATAATTTTAAAAATAGTTTAAAATGAATAAAAGGAGGAATTTAAAATGAAAGGAATTGTTGTTTATTATTCAAAAACTGGAAATAATAGAAAAATAGGTGATGTTTTAAAAGAAAAACTAAATTTTGCTTCAGAAGAGATAATAGATAAAAAAAGGAGAGAAGGAATTTTCGGTTTTATTATTTCAGGTTATGATGCTTTGTTTAAGAGATTAACTCAAATTGAAAATTTAAAGCAAGATATTGAAAATTTTGAACACATAATCATTGGAACTCCTATTTGGGCAGGAAATATTACACCAGCAATAAGAGCTTTTTTGGTTAATTATAAAGATAAAATTAAAAATTACTCAGTTTTCTCTGTTTCTGTTTTTGGAGAAAAAAATATAAAAATTTTAGATGATTTTGAAAATATTGTTGGGTTTAAACCAAAGGTTTTCATGTTTATAAAGGATGATGATTTAAAAAACAATCAATTTGAGGATAAAATAAACAAATTTATTGAGAATATTTTGAAATGAAAAAAATATTAAAGATTATTTTAATTATTTTATTATTAATATTTGTTATATATTACCTTTACTCTTATATCTCAATTCAACTATCATATAAAGATATTGATACTCTCAAAGATTATGATTCAAAATTTATAAAAATTGATAATTTTAATCTTCATTATAAAGAGTATGGAGATGGTGAAAAAGTAATTTTATTAATACATGGATTTGGTGCAAGCACATATTCATTTAGGGATATTTTTAAACCATTATCAAATAACTATAAAGTTTATGCAATTGATTTGCCGGGATTTGGATTAACAGAAAGAGTTCCAAGTAAAAATTTAAGTTTTAATCCATATTCAAGAACTGGTCAGGTTGAAGTTGTGAAAAGATTTTTAGATTCCCTTGGAGTAAAAAAAGCAATTATTTTAGGACATTCAATGGGTGGTGGAGTTGCAACTTATTTTACAATTAGATATCCTCAATACATTGAAAAATTAATAATTGAAGATGGTGCTGTGCTTAATGGAGTAATGGGTGAAGGATTAGTTAAATTTTTAAAAACTCCTTTTGGAAAATTTTTATGGCCTCCACTTGTTAAAATTTTAGTTAATCAAATAAAAAGATTAAAAGATATCGCTTATTATGACAGTTCTCTTATAACAGAAGAGGTTTTTAATCAATATAAAAAGGTCCTAAATGCTAAAAACTGGGATAAAGGTTTATATGAAATATTTATTTCTCAAGAAAAATTAAATTTAGAGGAAAATTTAGATAAAATTGAAAATCCAACTTTAATAATTTGGGGTGAATTTGATAAGGTTATATCAGTTGAGATAGGATATAAATTGAATAAACTAATTAAAAATAGTGAATTAAAAATAATAAATAATTGCGGTCATGTTCCGCATGAAGAAAAACCTAACGAATTTTTAAATATTCTGTTTGAATTTTTGAAAAAATAAAAATGGAGGCCTTAAAAGGGCCTCCTTAAAAACCTATCTTACTAATTTTGCTCCTTCATCAAGTGCTTTAAGATTTATCTCAATCAATTCTTTTTTTCTTTCACTTAAAAATTTTTCAACAACTTCTTTTATAGTATCTAGAGGAAGATATTTTGTCTTCTCAATAAATGCTCCAAGCATAACCATATTTGCAACAACAGTATTTCCTAACTTATCTGCAATCTCATTTGCAGGAATTTTTATTATTTCAATATCATTTCTTGTTGGTTCCTTATCTATTAAAGAAGAGTTCATAAAAAGAATGCCTTTTTCTTTTACTCTACTTTCAAATTTATCAAGTGATGGTTTATTCATAACAATTATATTTTGACTCATTGCAAGAACAGGAGATGCAATTGGTTTATCAGAAACAATAACATTACAATTTGCAGTTCCTCCTCTCATCTCAGGACCATAGGAAGGAAAGAATGTAGCAAATAGATTTAGTTTTGTTGCTGCCTCACAAATAAGTTCACCCATTAACATAATACCTTGACCACCAAAACCAGCAATTACAGCTTCCAATCTTTTTTCCATATCACTCAACTCCTTCTTTTACTTTAAATTCTCCAAGAGGATAAAATGGAATAAGTTCATTTTCAATTCTTTCAAGTGCTTTAAGTGGAGTCATATGCCATTGAACTGGACAAGAAGATAAAAATTCAACAAGAGAAAATCCTATACCTCTAAGTTGTGCATTAAATGCTTTTTTCAAATATTTTTTTGCTTGAGTAATTCTTGCTGGTTTATTTACAGCAACTCTTGCAATATATGCTACACCCTCAAGATTTGAGAGAAGTTCAGCAACTTTTATTGGATAACCACAAACTTTTGGGTCTCTTCCATATGGTGAAGTTGTTGTTTTTTGACCTGGAAGTGTTGTTGGAGCCATCTGCCCTCCAGTCATACCGTAATTTGTATTGTTTATAAAAATAACTGTTATTTTTTCACCTCTTGCTGCTGCATGAACAATTTCTGCCATTCCAATTGATGCAAGATCTCCATCACCTTGATATGTTAAAACAAAATTATCTGGATTTGCTCTTTTGATTCCTGTTGCCATTGCTGGTGCTCTTCCATGTGCTGCAACGCATGAATCAACTTTAAAATATTCATAACCTAAAACAGAGCATCCAATTGGCCAAACTATAACTGTTTTTTCTAATAAATTTAACTCATCTATTAACTCTGCAATAAGTTTATGAACAATTCCATGATGACAACCAGGACAATAGTGAGTGATTCTTTTTTCAAGAGATTCTGGATATTTATAAATTGTTTTAACTTCCATATTTATTCTACCTCCTTCATTTTTTTCTCAAAAAACTCTTTTATTTCAACTGTTGTTGGAACAACTCCACCTGTTCTTCCATAGAAAAATGTTGGTTTTCTGTCTAAAATTGCAAGTCGAGTATCTTCTATCATCTGACCTAAACTCATCTCAACATTTAAGAAAAATTTTGCTTGATTTACAAATTTTCCTAACTCATTGTATGGGAATGGCCAAAGTGTTATAGGTCTAAAAAGACCAACTTTAATTCCTCTTTCTCTTTCTTCATCAACAACAGTTTTTATAATTCTTGCTGCAGTGCCATAAGCAACAAAAATATACTCTGCATCATTTAGTTTATATTCTTCCCACATCTTCTCATTTTTTTCTATCTCATCGTACTTTTTCTTTAGTTCCAAATTCATCTGTTCAAGTTTTTCAGGATCAAGATTAAATGAAACAATTGTGTTTTTCTTTCTTCCTTTTGCACCAGTCAATGCCCATGGTTTTTCAGGAAGTGTTTCAGGATTTATGTCATAATTGAATTCTACTGCTTCCATCATTTGTCCTAAAACTCCATCAAGAATAAGAGCAACAACAGTTCTATATTTATCTGCAATCTCAAATGCTTTTGGAACAAGATCAACTATCTCTTGTACAGATGAAGGTGCAATTACAACAACTTTATAATCTCCATGTCCTCCACCTTTTGTTGCTTGAAAATAATCTGATTGAGCAGGAGAAATGCCTCCAAGACCAGGACCACCTCTTACAACATTTGCAACAACAACAGGGACATTTGAGCATGCTATATATGAAATTCCTTCTTGCATAAGAGAAAATCCAGGAGAAGAGGTAGAGGTAAAAACTCTTTTTCCAGCACATGCTGTTCCATAAACCATATTAATGGCTGCAACTTCACTTTCTGCCTGAAGATATAAACCACCAATTAAAGGAAGTTTTCTTGCAAAATATTCAGGTGTTTCATTTTGTGGAGTTATTGGATAGCCATAGAAAAATCTACAACCAGATCGAATTACTGCCTCTGCTAATGCTTCTGCTCCTTTTATAAAAACTTTTTCGCTCATTTCTTGACCTCCTCTTTGATTCTAAACACTTCAATTGCACCTTCAGGACAAACTTGAGCGCAAATTCCACACATGATACAACCGTCTTGATTAACAAGTTTTGCTGGATGAAAACCTCTTGAATTGAATTTTGTAAGATCACTCTCCAAAACATGAGTTGGACAGAAATTGATGCAGTAAAGGCACTCTTTACAAAAATCCTCATTAATTAAAACTTTTGTAATTTTATCCATAATTCCTCCTTAATTCTTTTCATAAGGATATCTTATGAAAATTTTTACAGGTAAAACCAATTTTTTTAAATTTTCATCTTCGATTTTTTCAATCAGGTCTTCCTTAACTCCCAAATATTTTATTGGTATTTTTAATTTTTCTGAAACTTCTTTTGTAATTAAATATCCTTCAACTATATTTTCAACTTTTGTCTCAAATCTTAAGTGTGTATTTGAAATTAAACCTGTAATTGAAAAACCCGATGCAATTTCTATATCTCTTATATTTTTTTCAATATCTTTTAAATTTCTAGTAAATGGTCTATAAACATTTAAAACATAAAAAATATCATAATTAAACTCTTTGATTTCAGGAAATTGTCTTAAAACAAAAGTTGAATTTTCACCTCCACCAATATCATAAATGCAAAGTTTATTATCATCATAAATACATCTTTTTGATGCATGAACTATAAGTGGAAGATCTGCCTTTGAAATTTCTTTTGGAGGTGCAATTATGTTAACTCCAAATTTTTCAACTTTATCTTTTAAATCCCTTAATCTTATGTATGGTTTGTAAATATCTAAATCAATTAAATCAACTGATTTCCCATTTTTTTTAATATTTATTCCAAAATTTATTGATATTTCTGTTTTTCCACTTCCAATCTCTCCAATAAAAATGTTTATCTTTTTTATACCTTCTATACCATCAATCATAAATTTTTGGTTCCTCTTCTTTTCTTAAAACTCTCAATACTCCGAGGGCAAGTGCCTCCATCTCATCTTCTCCAGGATAAATTAAAATTTTTCCAAGGAAACTCACTCTCTCTTTTATTAAATTTGTAAGCATTTCAGAATAAGCAATTCCTCCAGTTAAAACTATTGCATCAATTTCACCTTTCAAAACTGCTGCCATTTCTCCGATTGTTTTAGAAACTTGATATGCCATTGCTTCATAAACAAGTTTTGCATAAGAGTCACCCTCCTTGATTCTTTTTTCAACTTCTCTTGCATCACTTGTTCCAAGATGAGAAACAAGTCCTCCTTCACCTGCAAGTTTCTTTTTCATCTCTTCAAAAGTGTATTTACCACTAAAGCAAAGTTCAACAAGATCTTGAGTTGGAAGACCTCCTGCTCTTTCTGGTGCAAAGGGTCCATCTCCATTTAAAGCATTATTCACATCAACAACTCTTCCTTTTCTGTGAGCACCAACAGAAATTCCTCCGCCAAGGTGTGCAACAATTAAATTTACCTCTTCATATTTTTTACCAAGATCTTTTGCTGCTCTTCTTGCAACTGCCTTTTGGTTTAATGCATGAAAGATGCTTTTTCTTTCAATTCCTTTAAGCCCAGAAATTCTTGCAACATCATCCATCTCATCAACAACAACAGGATCAACTATATATGCAGGAATTCCAAGAGGTTTTGCAATTTCATAAGCAATTATTGCTCCAAGATTACTTGCATGTTCTCCTCTTTTTGCTCCTTTAAGATCTTCAATCATTCTTTCATTAACAATGTAAGTTCCACTTTTAAGTGGTTTTATGAGTCCTCCTCTTCCAACAACACATGTTAGAGATTCAGGTGGTATATTTTTATTTTTTAAAAATTCTAAAACGACATTCTTTCTAAAATCATATTGATCAAAAATTCTTTTAAAACTTTTTATCTCTTCTGAGTTATGTCTTAAAATTTCAATAAAAAGAGGTTTTTCTCCTTCAAAAATACCGATCTTTGTTGAAGTTGAACCTGGATTTATAACAAGAATTCTCTCCATTAACATCCCTCCATTCATTTTAAAGGGGCTCCTTAAGGAGCCCCTTTATTCTCTAATTCTAAATCCATCCTCTTAACTTCATTGCATCAACAACTCTTTTTATACTAACAGCACCAGCAGAGGTTCTCATATCTATCTTTTTCTCTTTATGCATCTCATAAACACTCTTAAATGCATTCACCATAATTCTTTCTAATCTTTGAAGAACTTCTTCCTCACTCCAGTAATATCCATAATTATTTTGAACCCATTCAAAATAGGAAACTGTAACTCCTCCTGCATTTGCTAAAATATCTGGAAGCATAAGAATTCCCTTTTTTGCTATTACTTCATCTGCTTCAGGAGTTGTTGGTCCATTTGCTGCCTCAGCAATTATTTTTGCCTTTACCTCATTAACATTTTCAGTTGTTATTTGGTTTTCAAGAGCGGCAGGAACAAGAATATCACATGGAATTGTTAAAACATCTCTTGAACCAATCTCTTTTGTTCCAGGATATCCAACAACACTACCTGTTTTATTCTTATGTTCTAGTACTTTATCAGGATCAAGTCCTTCCTCTGTGTAAATTGCGCCTTTTGAATCACTTACTGCAATTATTTTTGCCCCATCATCATGGAGTAGTTTTGCTGCAAAATATCCAGCATTTCCATATCCCTGAATTGAAACTGTTGCTCCTTTAAGAGAAAGTCCTATTGCTTTTGCTCCTTCTCTAATTGTATAAAGGGTTCCCATAGCAGTTGCCATATTTCTTCCTTCTGAACCACCAAGAAGAATTGGTTTTCCAGTAATAACACCAAAAGCATTAAAACCTCTTATTTTTGAGTACTCATCCATCATCCAAGCCATAATTTGAGGATTTGTATATACATCGGGTGCAGGTATATCTTTTTCTGGACCAATAACCTGCCATATTCCATCAATATAACCTCTTGATAATCTCTCAATTTCTCCTTGACTCATCTCTTTTGGATTACATCTAACCCCTCCCTTTCCTCCTCCATATGGAATTCCAACAACTCCACACTTAAGTGTCATCCAAATAGATAGAGCGATAACTTCATCCATTGTTGTTTCAGGATGGAAGCGAATTCCACCTTTTGCAGGTCCTAATGCATCATTGTGTTGAGATCTCCAACCTAAAAATGTTTTTACACTTCCATCGTCCATTTTTACAGGAATTGCAACTTGAACAACTCTTTTTGGCCATTTTAAAACTTCAACGATGTCTTTTGGTAGATTAAGAATCTCACCAACTTTTTCAATCTGCTCCTGTGCAATCTTAAATGGGTTTAAAGTTACTTCTTTCTCCATAAACTCTCCTCCTTTTTTATTTAATTGTTGATACTAAACAACCTAAAGCAATTGAATAAAATTTTGATTCTTTTGAATCTGATCTTGATGGAAGAATAACAGGTGCTTTTGCTCCAATAACAACACCTGCACTTATTCCATCAGAAAGATAATTTAAAATCTTAAAGAATATGTTTCCTGCCTCAATGTTTGGAACAATAAATACATCAGCATCTCCAGCAACATCAGATTTAATTCCTTTTACTTCTGCTGCCCACTTTGAAATTGCGTTATCAAAAGCAAGAGGTCCATCAACTATTGCGCCTTTAATTTGACCTCTTTTTGTCATCATAGTTATAAGTGCTGCATCAAGAGTTGAAGGCATATCTGGATTAACAATTTCAATTGCTGAAAGAAGTGCAACTTTTGGTGTTTCTATTCTAAGTGCCTTTGCAACAATTAAGGCATTCTTTAATATTTCAACTTTTTGTTCAAGTGTTGGAGCAATAATCATTCCTCCATCACTCATAATTATTAATTTTGGATATCTTGAACATTGTAAAACTCCAACATGTGATAAAACTTTCTCTTTTCTTATACCTTTTTCTTTGTCAAGAACAGCATGAAGAAGCTCTGGAGTTTTTACTAAACCCTTCATTACTAAATCAGCTTTTCCCTCTCTTACATATGAAATTGAAAGTTCAATTGCTTTAAAATAATCTTTCTCATCAACAATCTCTGCTTGAAGTTCAATTTTCTCTTTTTCTAAAAATTTATTTATCTCTTCTTTGCTTCCAATTAAAATTGGCTCAATTATTCCTTCATCTTTAGCAAATTTAATTGCCTTAAGATCCTCTGCTTCATAAGGATTAGCGATCGTTAAGGTTTTTTTTCCAAGTTTTTTAACTTCTGTTAATAATTCATCAAAATTTTTAATCATCTTTTCCTCCTTTTAATATTCTTTTGGTTTTTCTTCTCCTCTCAATACACTCAATGCTCCAAAACAAAGTGCCTCTTGCTCCATTTCACCAGGAAAAATGAAAATATTTGAAACAAAAGAAACTCTATCTTTAATTAAATTTGTTAATCTTTCAGATTTTGATGCTCCTCCTGTTAAAATTATCTCATCAACCTTTCCTTTTAGAACAACAGCATTAGCAACTATATCTTTTGAAATTTGATAAGCCATTGCCTCATAAATTAGTTTTGCATATTCATTTCCCTCATCAATCATTTTTTCAACTTCTCTAAGGTCATTTGTTCCAAGATAAGAAACAATTCCACCCTCTCCCATTAAAAGTTTTTTGATTTTTTCTTTTGTGTATTTGCCACTATAGCACATTTCAACTATATCAATTGATGGAAGACCACCAGGTCTTTCAGGTGAAAATGGACCAGAAGAACTTGGATCATTAACATCAATTGCTCTTCCTTTTTCAAAAGCAACAACAGAAATTCCTCCACCAATATGAGCGACAATAAAATTAAAGTCAGTTATTTTTCCTCCAAGCATTTCTGCTCTCTTTATTGCAACATATCTTGTATTCAATGCATGAAATCTTGATTTTCTCTGTATTTCTTTTAAACCTGATATTCTTGCAATGTCTGGAAATTCATCAACAGTAACATCAGCAACTACAAATGCAGGAATATTAAGAGGCTTTGCAATTTCATAGGCAATTGGTGCTCCTAAATTTGAAGCATGTTCTATTGTTGCATTTTTTAAATCTTCGAGCATTTTATCATTTATTATGTATGTTCCAGCAGAAATTGGTCTTAAAACACCACTTCTTCCTACTACACAGGATAGGTCTTTATCATCAATATTGTTCTCTTTTAAAAATTTTAAAACTGATCCCTTTCTAAATTCATATTGGTCAAATATCTTCTCAAACCTTTTTAGTTCTTCAACAGAATGCTCAATTTTTTTGGCTCTTACCTCTTTTTCATCTTCAAAATATGATACTTTTGTTGAAGTTGAACCAGGATTTATAACAAGAATTTTATACACCCTTCACCTCCTTTCCTTTTATTAAAAGTTCTTTAGCATGATTTACTGCGCTTTCTGTTATTTCAATACCACCTAACATTCTTGCAATTTCATAAATTCTCTCATCTTCCTCAAGAACTCTTGCTAAAAGATATGTTCTTTCATTAATAACATTTTTAGTAAGAACTATATGGTGATCTCCCAAACTAGCAATTTGTGGGAGGTGTGTTATTGAAATAACTTGTGCATTTCTTGAAAGTTCAAGAAGTTTTCTTCCAACCATTTCACCAACTCTTCCTCCTATTCCTTGGTCTATTTCATCAAAAACAATACATGGTGTTTCATCAACTTTTTCAAAAATTGTTCTTATTGTAAGCATAACTCTTGAAAGTTCTCCACCAGATGCAATTTTTATCAAAGGTTTTTCTGATTCTCCAGGGTTTGGTGAAATATAAAATTCAACTGTTTCAAAGCCATGCTCATTTGGTTCTAAATATTTTCCATCAAATAAAATTCCATCATCACTCTCTTTTTCAAAGAATTTTATAAAGAATTTTGCTTTTTCCATTGCAAGGGAAGTGAGTTCATTTTCAATAAGTTCTTTAAGTTTTAATGATGCTTCTTCTCTTTCTTTTCTTAAAATCTTCCCAAGTTCAACTAACTCTTTTTGTATATTTTCAAGTTCATTTTTAAGTTCTTCTAATTTCTCAAAACTTGTATCGATATTTTTTAACTCTTCTTTTGAAGCCTCAAGAAAATTTAAAATATCTTTAACACTTTTCCCATACTTTCTTTTCAAATCCTCATAAGTTTTTAATCTTTCCTCAATAAAATCGAGTTCTTCTGGTGTAAATTCGATCTCGCCTTTTCTTTTCTTAATTTCTTGAGATAATTCACTTACTTTTACTTCAATTTCTTGTAATTCTCTTTTAAAATCATATGCAAACTTGTCTATTTTTTCGATTTCACCTAATTTTTTCTCAATTAAAAATATTTTGTCAATTATTCCTAAATCTTCACCATCACCTTCAATTAGTTTAAAAGATTCGCTATAAATTTCTTTTAATTTTGAAACATTCCTAAGTATTTCTCTTTTATTAATTAAATTTTCTTCTTCCTCTTCGCTTATTTTCTCTTTTTCAATTTCATTTATTACATATGAAAGATAATCTTTTCTTCTCTCTCTTTCTTCTTTTTTGTTTATAATATCTTCAATTTCTTTTTTTATCTCTTTAAATCTTTCAAGTTTTAATTTGAATATCTCTCTTTTTTTTAAAAATTCATCACCAATAAATCTATCTAAGAGTTCAAGATGTTTTGATTTATCAAGAAGTGATTGAGGTTCATGTTGACCATGTATATCAATTAATTTTTCACCAATTTCTCTATAAATAGAGTATGGAACAACCATTCCATTTATTTTTAATTTCTGTTTTCCATCTTTTGTTATCTCTCTTTGAAAAAATAAAATATCTTCATCAATGCCTTTTTCAATTAAAAAATTTTTAATTTTTGAATTTCCACTTACATCAAATGTTGTCGTGAGATAAACTTTTTCCTCTCCCTCTCTAAACATCTCTTTTGAAAATTTATTTCCTAATGCTACACCAAGTGCTGTTATTAAAATTGATTTGCCTGAACCTGTTTCACCTGTAATAACATTTAAACCCTTATCGAATTCGATCGATAAGTCTTCTATAATCGCAAAATTTTTAACGGTAAAATTTTTAAGCATTCATAATTAATTTTATCAGATTTTTAATTTTTTAAAATTACCTTACTTTTTCCATCTATATGAAAATATTTTAGTTATCAATAAATAAAGGCCTCCGAATAATTCACTCGGTTCAATATAGGTATGCTCCAACCACTCATTACAAGTTGTTATAAAATCATATCTGGATCACTTTCAATGGCTGCCTCAAATGTGCTCCAATAGTACATACTATTTTCTCTTTCCTTTAATAAACCAACTCTACCTGGACAAAGTCTGTCATCATAACCTAGCTGAACAGTTGCAACCCAAATTTTTGATATATATGGTTCAGAAGATAATTATGAATAATATCTTGTTGCTTTAATCACTATACTATATGTTTCATTGAGATTCTCAAAACCAAAAACACCATATTCATGTATTCAATCAAAAACATTTAAATTATCAAGGTTATATACACATCCAATATAAATAGAATCTCTTCCCTCTTTTCTTAATTTTGTGAAAATTTTTTTGCCATGTTTCAATTGGAACATCTTGCGAGGCCAAATAACAATAACAGGTTTCCCATCTATTTTTAAAAACGCAGGGTGTTTTCCATATTTGTCAATTACATATTTTAACATTTGATAAATTTCATTCTCATCTCTTGGTACATTTTCTAAAAGAGTTTCAATATATATCGTAACAGGGAAACTATTTTTATTTGCTAAATTAAGAAGTGCTTAAAAATTCTTATCATCATAATGGCCTGGTTCCCACCAAGAAGATATAAAACCATCTATACCGGCTTGTTTAACCTGTTTAATATGACTAAGAATTACTTTTGGGTCATCTGATGAATATAACTTTAATGGTCTGTCTCTAAGAACAGGACTATACCATGAATCTTTATAATACCATGGATAGTAAAAAGCCCAAATCATTTTTCTTGTTGGTCTATTTATCTGTATTAGAGTTGATGATATATTTTTAAGTGTTTTAAAATCAATATCAAATTATATCGGGTTAAGCCCTTCACTTCCTGGAACTTCTCCAACATGAGCTACTTCTTTAATTAATTGTTTTTTATCTTTTTCTATGATGAAAATTTTAACAATGCTTTTTCCTAAATTACCTTTTTTAAGAATATATGATAAAGGATTAGAAATATTTTCTGTAGAAAGTGCTAAATCTACAATCATACCAACAATTTTATCTTTTATCGAATCTTCTATTGGTTGATTAAGCCCTAAAAATTTATATTCTAAACCTATATGCGCTGGATTTACTATCTTATCAATGAATTTCATTGTCAATAATTTATCTTCTATATTAATTAACTCTAATTTTGTCCAATCTGAAGTTGTTATATATTCAATTCTTAAATTGATAAAAATCTATATAGATTGGAATTGTTGATTTACTTATAGATGGAGGTTTAATTTTGTCTGCAAATGTAATTTCTTAGATATTTATACCATTTGAAAAGGTAAATAAAAAAATTATAGTGAGAATTAAAAACAAAAATTTAATATCCTCCTAATTTATCGAGTTTATTTATCTTTTCAATTAAATTTTACAAAATTTTTTTAATTTTTAATCCATATATCTACCACCATTCACATCAACAACTTCTCCATGGACAAAATCATTTTCAATTAAATAAATAATTGTATGAGCAATTTCATATGGAGTTGCTATTCTTTTAAGTGGAGTTAATTCGCTTAATCTTTTCTTCACATCGTCACTTACTAGTTCAGTATCAACAGGTCCTGGAGCAACTGCGTTTACATTAACTTTTCTTGGAGCAAGTTCACTTGCAAGAGCGAATGTAAAACCAATTATTCCTGCTTTACTTGCTGCATAGTGAGGACCAATTGTTCCTCCCATTTTTCCAGCAATTGATGAGAGATTTATGATTTTACCACCATCAGGTATATATGGAAGTGCTTCTTTTGTGACAAGAAACATACTTTTTAAATTTATATCAATAATTTCATCCCACTCATCCTCACTTATATCAAGAAGTTTTGTATTTGTTGGTGCAATTCCAGCATTATTAACAAGAATATCTAGTCTTCCAAATTTATCAACAAACTCTTTTATAATTTTTTTAACATCGTCTCTTTTACTTACATCTCCTTGAAGTAAAATAACTTGAGCACCCAAACTTTCGCAAATTTTTGAAACTTCTTCGGCATCTTCTCTTCTTGATTTAAAATTTATTCCAATATTCCCACCTCTTTTTGCAATTTCAACTGCTGTTTCCCTCCCAATTCCTCTACTTCCACCAGTAATTAATGCGCATTTTCCTTTAATTTCCATATTGACCTCCTTTATCAAATCAATTAAAATTATAATACTCATAAACTTAAAAAGGAGAACACAATGAACCAAAAAATTAGTTTAATCATAGATTTCCTTTTAAATTATCTTCAAGGAAAGAGGAAAGCAATTGAACTTTCCCTTATGACTTTACTCTCTAATGGACATCTTTTAATTGAAGATTTGCCAGGTTTAGGCAAAACAACCCTTGCAATAGGGCTTGCAAAAACACTTGGGCTCTCTTTTGGAAGAGTTCAAGCAACTTCAGACCTTCTTCCATCTGACATAACAGGTTTATCTGTATTTAATAAAAATTCTGGTGAATTTGAGTTTCATCCTGGACCAATTTTCAATAACATTCTTCTTGTTGATGAGATAAACAGAGCAACACCAAAAACTCAATCTGCCCTTCTTGAAGCAATGGCAGAAAGACAAGTTACAATTGATGGAAAAACCTATGATCTTCCCAAACCATTTTTTGTTATTGCAACACAAAACCCATATGAACTTTTTGGAACATTTCCACTTCCTGAATCACAACTTGATAGATTTATGATGAAAATATCCTTAGGTTATCCTGAAAAAGAGGAGTTAAGGGAAATTTTAAGAATTGGAAGCACAAGAGAAGAGTTAATAAAAATAAATCCAATACTTTCAAAAGATGAGATTATAAAAATTCAAGAAACAATAAAAAGTGAAGTTTACATATCAACTAAAGTCATAGACTACATAATTGAAATAGTTGAGGCAACAAAAAGAAGTAAGTTTTTATATTCTGGAATTTCAACAAGAGGGTCTCTTTCTCTTCTTCTTGCCTCAAAAGCAAATGCATTTATCAAAGGAAGAGATTATGTTATTCCAGAAGATGTAAAAGAACTTATTGAATATATTATTCCTCACAGAGTTCTTTTCAAAGAAGAGTATGAAAATATTAATAAAAAGGAGATTATAAAATCAATAATAGAAGAAGTTCCTACCCCAGTGTAATAAAGATAACTGGGTCTGGATATTTTTATATTTTAATAACAATTTTCTTAGGTGTTTCTGCAATTAATACTGGAAATAATCTTCTTTTTTTAATAACATCATTTCTTTTAAGTTTTATGGCAGTTTCAGGTTTTTATGGAAGATATAACATTCAAAATATAGATATTGAAGTAGAAGCACCTCAGGAAATTTATGCTAAAAAGGAAGCTCCGATTCTTTTTAAAATGATAAATAATAAAAAATTCCCTGCTTTTCTAATAAAAATAAAATTTTTAAATAAAGAGATTCTTTTCCCATTTTTTGAAAAAGAGAGCTCAAAAACCGAAAACATAGTTTTTGAAAAGAGAGGTATACATAAAATTAAAAATATTCAAATTTCATCCCCATTTCCATTTAACTTTTTTGTTAGATTTTATCAACTAAAAAAGGAAATTCAAATTATTGTTTTTCCTGAACCAAAGAAAACTCTTTTCTATGAAAATTTTCTCTCTCAAAAAGATAAAAATGGAGAATATGAATCACAGATAAAAAGTGGATATGATGGTGAAATAAAATCAATAAAAGATTATATTGATGGCACTCCCAAGAAGTATATTGATTGGAAGAGTAGTGCAAAAACTGGCTCACTTAAAATTAAAGAGTTTGATTCTCTTTTAAATAAACCGATAATCATTGATTTTGATAATTTAAGAGTAAGAAATATTGAGGATAAAATTTCTTATATCACTTTTCTTATATTAGATAATTTCAAAAAAGGAATACCTGTTGGATTAAAGATTAGAGATAAATTTTTTAAACCAGATTTTTCATACACTCATAAATTGAATTTATTAATGGAACTTGCTCTCTATGAATAATAAATTAGACATTAAAAAAGTTTTAAATATATTGACATATTTAATTGGAATTGAGATGTTTATTTTCTCTTTTAAATCAATATCTTTTCCATACTTCTTTATTTCTTTAATAATTTTTGTTTTAGCAATATACAAAGATTTTGTTAAATATTTCAGAATAAATAGAACTCTTTTAAATATAATCACAATAATTTTTGTTGTTTTAATATTTTTAAGAGTTACACTTTCAGATATAATAACTCCTGCTCTTGAATCTTTAATTGTTCTTCTTTCAATTAAATTTTTGGAGGATAAAGAAAAAAGAGATTATCTTCAAATTTTCTTGATTGCAATTCTTATTTTTACAGGAGCAACAATTTTCTCTTTTGAAATATCATTTCTTTTCTTTTTCTTAATTTTCATATTTTTATTAAATTTCTCAATTATCTTTTTAACATTTTATTCAGAGGATAAAAAAATAACTTTTAGGTTTAGTGAATTTCTAAAAATATCAAAAAGTGTTGTTTTAATTCCAATTATTGCTCTTCCATTTTCAGTTATTCTATTTTTTGGTCTTCCAAGAACACCAAATCCAATCTTCTCATTTTTCGGCTCAACTCTTACTGCAAGAACAGGATTTTCAGAAACAGTAAAACTTGGAAATGTTTCAGACATTCAAGAGGATGAATCGGTCATATTTAGAGTTTCAACAGAAAGATTAAATGAAGATGAACTATATTTCAGAGGTATAACACTAAATTATTATGACAATAATGAATGGATTTATGTAAAAGGATTTGATGATTCAAAAAATATTGAAATAAGAGGTAAATTAGTTGAACAAACAATTTATCTTGAACCATATGGAGGAAATTATCTATTTGGCTTAGATAAACCGATAGCAATTTATTCATTTTTAAGATATGAAAGAGAGGGGTTAAACTTTAAAACAAGAGATATTATCTCAAATAAAATCAGGTATGACTTGAAATCAGTTGTTTCAGATGTGATATATGAGAAAAATATTGATAGAAAAATTTATCTTCAACTTCCCCAAAATTTATCAAACAAATTTTATGAATTTGTTAAAAAATTTGATGGTGAAAATAAATTAGAAGTTATTGAGAAAGTTCAAAACTATTTCTTAAGTGGAGAATTTAAATACAATTTAAAAAATTTACCTGTTTCAGAAAATCCAATTGAAGATTTTCTATTTAAAACAAAAGAGGGGAATTGTGAATATTTCGCAACCTCATTGGCTTTGATTGTAAGAGCACTTCAAATTCCATCAAGAGTTGTTGCTGGATATAAAGGTGGAATTTACAATGAAATAGGTAAATATTACATAGTTAAGCAATCTGATGCTCATTTATGGGTTGAAGCATACATTGATGATATAGGCTGGATAAGATTTGACCCAACACCCTCATCTGAAAGAGAGGCAGCACTTCTTTCCTCAAGAAAAATATCAAAATTTAGGATTTTTCTTGACACAATAAACTACTATTATAATACTTTTGTTATCAACTATGATCTTGAAAAGCAAATTGCTTTATTGAATAAAATAAGGGATATAAGAGTTGATTTGAAATTGAAATTTTCATTTGGAAATATTTTTAAAAATTTAAATTATCTTTCATTTATAGGTTTAATTTTATTAATAATATTTCTATTTAGAATCTTAAAATTTAAAAAAGAGGGGTTAGAGGAAAAATTAATAAGAGTTTTTTATAAAAAATTAAGAAAAATTGGTGTTAAAAAAGAAAAATTTGAGGGACTTGAAGAGTTTATTGAAAAAATTCAAGATGAAAAAATAAAACTTAAACTTAAAAATTTTATATCCAATTTTGAGGAAATATATTATAAAGATAAAAAATTAGACAAAATAACCTATTTTTCTTTAAAGAAAATTTTAAATGAGATTTAATTTTTTGAGAACATCTCTTCCTTTAATTGCGCTTTTTTCTTTATCTTTTATCTCAAGCATAATATCAAAATCATAAGGTCTTGTGATTTTTATAAACTCTTCAAAATCTTTAATATCAATTTTTGTTGCATGTGTTCCTTTTTTAGCACCTTTCTCTTGAGAACTATAATCAACCATTGGAATTCCATCGTCCTTTTTCCAACTTTTAACAACTTCATCAAAAAAACTCATTATCTCTTCTCCAGTGTTATTACATTTATAGTGAAAATAGTCAAATATAATTGGAATTCCCTTCTCTTTACTTATTTTTATAGCACTAGTTACATCATAATATTTATCATCATTTTCTATACATAATCTTTTTTTAATAAAGTCAGGAAGTGTATCATATCTTTTTAAAAATCTATCAATTGATGAATTTTTATCACCATAAACACCACCAATATGAATTTGAACTTTATGAGAAAAGTCAATTTCCATTGTATCAAGAAAAATTACATGATATTCAAGTTCTTTAACACTTCTTAAAAAAACATCTTCTTTAATTGAATTAATCAAAATAAACTGATCTGGATGCATAGAAACTCTAAAATCATTCTTTTTTATAAAATTACCAATTTCTTTTAAATCGTTCTTAAACTCTTTAAACCACTCGATACTTATAACTTCATGTGATGCAAAAGGAATAGTTTCAGATGATATTCTAAAAAACTTTAAATTTTCTTTTTTGTTGAAATTTAAAATTTCTTTGAGGCAAATTAGATTATTTTTAATAACATCTCTTAATCTCTCTTCACTGTAAGATTTTAATCTAAAAGTTCTATTCGGAGAACAGTTAATAGAGTAATTAATGCATGGATAACCAATCTTCATAAATAAAATTCTAACATTTCTTGACAGAAATTTTAATTGATTTAAAATTTATGATTGTATGAGAACCTTTAAAAGGAGAGGTGTATGAAATTATATATTTTGTCATCTTTTGTTTTTGTTATACTTTTTGTTCTATATTTTTTATCTAAGTTTTTCTTTGAAAAGAAATTTAAGATAAAAAGAGAAGGTGGTTTCTCTATAATCCCCTTTGGTGAAAAGTTAGGTGCGGTTGGAGGAATTTACCTATTTCTTGCTCCAATTGTTGCGATGGAATGGGGCTATATACCAGTAATAGTTTTAACTATTGCAATGATGCTATTTTTAGCTTATCCTCTCTCTTTTCTTTCGACACTCCTGAATTTTAGAGATAATTTAAAAGAAAGATTAACAAATAATAAAAATTTAAAGAATGTAATTTTAATATTTTTGATTATTTTCTCATTTATTATTACAATTTCATTTATTCACTATACAACTGAACTTTTAGGGCAAAATAGAGGTGTATCTACATCTTTTCTTCTCCTTATCTTATTATCTCTCATCTTTTCTTACTTTTTAAAAACCAAGAAGGATGAGATAATTCCATATACAATATTTTTCCTTGTTTTTCTGTTTTATATTATTTTCCTTGGTGGTTTTTATCCGCTTTCTCTTCCATTTAAAGTTGTAACTGAAAAGTTTACATTTGGTTTAATAACAACTATTTTAATTATCTTATTTGTATTTTTGAAAGATGACCTGTTTTCAAAACCATTCTCATATCTTTCATCTTTTCTTATTTTTGTAATTCTTTTTGGTGGATTTTTTGGTCCATTCATTGGTTTAAGGATTCAAAGAGAAGAGTTTATATTCATAAGTTCAAGGGGCTCAATGATTCCTTTAATTTTTGGAACTCTCTCATTTGTTGCATTTTCGGGATTTGAGTCACTATTCTCAATTTTATTCACATCAAATGAAATAAAAGGAGAAAAAGATATATCAAAAGTTTCTCTTTTACCCTTAACTATTCTTTCTCTTGCAGGAATAGTTTCTTCTTTCTCATTAATAATTTATGCAAAAACAGATTCATTAATAAAAGGGAAAGACCCTTTAACTTTATTTCAAGAAGGAATGGCAAAATATTTAAGATTTGCTGGTTTAAGTGAAAGTTATAGTAAAAATTTTGTTTTATTTTTAACTGTAGTTGTTATGTTTTCATTCATGGTTTATTCATTGAAAACTCTTAAAAAATATTTAAATATAATCGAATCTAAAAGATCGAATCTTATTGTTTTGTTGGTTATTTTTATAGTTTTTCTTACATTTTTCATTCCAAAAGATATGTTCAGTGGAATAACAAATTGGTGGTTAAGACTAATAAATGTTAATACATCAATGAATTTCCTTCTTGCTTCAATTATGCTTCTTACAGTCTCATATGTTTTGAAATTTAAAGAATACATTTTAATATCAAAAATTTTAAATATTCTTTCAATAATAATTTTTGGATATCTTTTATTCATAAACATAAAAGACACAATCCCTCTTTTAATTTCAATTATATTTTTATTAATTTCCATTTTTTCTTCGTATTCATCTTTTAAATTAAAAACAGATGATAAACCATCTATCTAATATAAGAAAAGAACCAGGAAGATTTATAATATTATCATATTTATTGATTATTTTAATAGGTGCTTTTTTGTTATCGCTTCCTTTATCTTCAAAAAATAATACATGGACAAATCCAGTTGATGCTTTTTTTACTGCAAGTTCAGCAACATGTGTGACAGGTCTTGTTGTTCTTGATACTGGAACACACTATTCAATAATAGGACAAATAATAATTCTTTTGCTTATTCAAATAGGTGGATTGAGTTATATGACAATTTTTACATTTTTATCTTTACTTCTCGGAAGAAAAATTCCTCTTTTAGATAGAATCATTTTAAAAGAATCAATTAGTTTTTTTAGCATTGGTGGAATTATTAAACTTGCGAGAAGAATCCTTTACATAGTTTTGATTTTTGAAGGAACTGGTGCTTTGATTTTATCAATTGTTTTCTTAAGAGATTTTGGTTTTCCAAAATCACTTTTTTATGGTCTATTTCATGCAATATCAGCATTTTGTAATGCTGGTTTTGATTTAATTGGAGGATTTAGAAGTTTTACTCCATATAGAGGAAATATTATTTTAAATATAACTGTAATTCTACTTATTGTTTTTGGTGGAATTGGTTTTGGTGTTATAAGTGAACTTATTGATTTTCCAAAATCAAAAAAACTTTCAACTCATGCAAAACTTGTTCTTGCAACAACAATAATTTTGATAATTTTAGGTGCTACTCTATTTTATCTATTTGAAATTTCAAATCCAAGAACTCTTAAATTTTATTCAACAAAAGAAAGAGTTCTTTCATCACTTTTTCATGCAATAACTCCAAGAACAGCAGGTTTTAGCACTGTTAATGTAAGTTATTTAAATTTACCAACCTTACTTATGACAATATTTTTAATGTTTGTTGGAGCATCACCTGGAGGAACAGGTGGTGGTATAAAAACATCCACATTTGCACTCATATTACTAAATATCAGAAGTTGGATAAAAGGAAGAGAAGGAGTTATAATTTTCGGAAGATGTGTTGAAACACTTTCAATTAAAAAATCTTATCTTGTTTTTACAACTGCATTATTCCTTATTTCTTTTTCATCATTTTTATTATCAATTACAGAAAAATTTGGTTTGATTTCAATATTTTTTGAAGTTGTATCTGCCTTTGGAACTGTTGGACTTTCAACAGGAATCACTCCAGAATTATCCACAATTGGAAAATTTATAATAATTTTTACAATGTTTACTGGTAGAGTTGGAATTTTATCTTTCTTAACAAGTGTTATTGTAAAAAAATCTCAAAGGGTTTATTTACCAGAAGATAAAGTTATGATAGGATAAAATTATGAAGATAACTTTTGGAGTTATTGGTCTTGGAAGATTTGGATTTTCAGTTGCTTCAAATATAGAAAAGAGAGGCTTTCCAGTTCTTGCAATAGATAATGATAGAGTAATTATTGAAAAAGTTAAAGATAAATTAACTCATGTTATTTTAGCAGATGGAACAGATGAACTTGCTCTTGAAGAAGCTGGAATAAAAAATTGTGATACAGTGATTATTGCAATAGGAGATAATAAAGAACATAGTATTCTATCGACTATGATTGTAAAAAGTATGGGAATAAGATATGTTGTTGCAAAGGCAGTTGATGAATTGCATGGAAAAATTCTTGAAAAAATTGGTGCAGATTTGGTTGTTTTTCCAGAAAAAGAAAGAGGAGAAACACTTGCAATTCAATTAACTTCAACTTCTCTTCTTGATTTTATTGAAATATCTCCTGAATACAATCTTGAAGAGGCAAAAGTGCCAAAAGAATTTGTTGGAAAAACTTTAAGAGAACTTGATTTAGGAAACAAATTTAAAATAATTGTTCTTGGGATAAAAAGAGGAGAAGAATTTATTGTTGCACCATCTTCTGAAGAAATATTTAGGCATGATGACATAATTGTTTTCATAGGTAGAACAAAAGACATATCTAAGTTCACAGAAGAATTTATTGAGTAAAAATTAAATTTGTAACAAAAGGAGTCCTTTCATTGTATTTAAATAATAAAGGAGGTAAATTCTATGGAAGAATTTGAAAGAGCAGAGTTCGAAAGAAAAGAAGAAGAGATAAAAGATGAAGAAATCAAAAAAATCGAAGAAGAGATAAAAGAAAAACTAATTGAGGAAAAACCAAAAAAGAGAAGAGGAACAACTTTTGTTGTTCTTGTTGTGTTTATAATTGGAGCATTAATTGGTGGAGGGTTGGGAAGTTTAATAACAGTAAGATATTTAAAATCAAATTTTTATATCCCAAACCAAAACCCATCTAAAGTTCAATATGTAAATGTAAGTGAAGTTATAAAAGTTGAAGAATCTCAAGTAATAGATGTTGCCGAAAAGGTAAGTCCTGCGGTTGTAAGAATCTCAACAACTCAAGTTGTTCAAGATTTCTTCTTTAATTATGAAACTCCAGGGCTAGGTTCTGGATTTATAATATCTCCAGATGGCTTAATAGTTACAAACAATCATGTTGTTGAAGGTGCAAAAAAGATAACTGTAACATTGAATGATGGAAAAGAATATGATGGATTTATTGTCGGAACAGACCCATCATCAGATATTGCATTGATAAGAATAAATGCAAACAATCTTCCATACCTAACTTTTACTGATTCATCTATGCTAAAGGTAGGTCAAACTGTTATTGCTATTGGTAATCCATATGGATTTGATCACACTGTTACAACAGGAGTTATTTCTGCACTTGAAAGAACACTCACATTTGAAGATGGAACAACACTTGTTGGAGTAATTCAAACAGATGCTGCAATTAACCCAGGAAATTCTGGTGGACCACTTTTGAATCTTTCTGGAGAAGTTGTAGGAATGAATACAGCAATTTATGCAGCAGGTCAAGGTATTGGTTTTGCTGTATCTTCAAATACAATTCAAAAAGTTGTTAATGATCTTCAACTTTTTGGAAAAGTTAAATGGCCTTTTCTTGGAATAAGTGGAGTTGCAATTACAGATGAAATTGCAAGAAGAAATAATCTTCCAGTTAACAAAGGGATTCTTGTTGTTCAAGTTTTAAGTGGAACAAGTGCAAGTGAAGCAGGACTTAAACCATTTGATATTATTACTAAATTTGAAGGGAAAGAGGTAACCTCTGTTCAAGAGTTAACTAAATATTTAAGACAGAAAAACATTGGAGATAAAGTTAAATTGGAGATAATAAGGGGAAGCAAAACAATGGAAATTGAGGTTACTCTTAGAGAAAGACCAACTGGTTTAAGTTCTATAAAAGGAGCAGGAACTTTAATTTAAATTACATTAAACCTCTGAAAGCGCCACCATCAATTAAAAGAGTAACTCCTGTTATATAACTTGCCCTTTCAGAAAGAAGAAATGTAACAGCATCAGCATATTCTTCTGGATCTCCAACTCTTCCAAGTGGAATATCTTTTGTTAATTTATTTAACTCTTCTTCAAAAGTTGTTCCATTTTTCTTACTTCTATTTTCAATTACCTTTCTTAATCTATCAGTTAATGTATAACCTGGTGCGACACAATTTGCAGTAATATTATATTTACCAACCTCTCTTGATAAACTTTTAATAAATGCAACAACAGGAGTCCTTGAAACATTTGAGAGAATAATATCTTGAAGCGGCTCTTTAACAGAAATTGAGGTTGAAGCAACAATTCTTCCAAATTTCTGATTTATCATGTAATCAATAAATGAATAAGTTAAATTTATTGTACTCATCGAATTTAAATTTATCGCTTCAAGATAGTCTTTTTCCTTAAAATCAAAAAATCCACCAGTTGGTGGACCACCACTATTTATAAATAGAAGATGAACTGTTCCAAAAAATTTAATAACTTCATCTTTAAATTTTAAAATATCTTCCTTCTTTGTTAAATCGCATGGATAAACAAAAATTTCAGTATTAAAACTCTCCTCAATTTCTTTTTTTAATTCTTTTAATGTTTTTTCATCTCTTGCACAAACAGCAAGGCGCGCACCTTCCTCAGCAAGAGAAAAAGCGACTGCCTTCCCAAGTCCTCTGCTTCCTCCTGTTACAACTGCAATTTTATTTTTTATTCCAAGATCCATAAAAACCTCCTTTTATGTTTTAACTAATTTTGAAATTATCCCTCTTTTAAGGTAAATAGCACCTTGAGGGCATAACTCATGACAGCAATAACACAAAACACATTTTTCTCTATCAAAGGTTGGATAAGGGTTTAAAGTTATTGCTTTGCCTGCACATTTTGATGCACAAACTCCACACTTTATACATTTATTTTTATCAACATATGGTTTTGGTTGAATATAATCTCCAAAATATTTATAAAAGAATGATGCGATTTTTGATGTTCCTTTTGGTGATACAAGGAATGTTTTTGGTTTTTCAGATTTTCTTACAAACTCATCTATATTTCCATATATTTCATAATTTAAAGGGATTTCATTTTTGAAGAGTGGAACATCTTCTATTTCAAAACCCATAATTTTACTCATAATTAAATCTGCAACAAGAGGATCATCTGAAATTAAAACTAAATTAAACCAAACTGGATTCCCAAATGAAGGACCATCTCCTTCCATTCCCAAAATTCCATCCAAGAGTATAGTTTGAGGAACTGGTAAAAAATGATTTAAATCAATTAAAACTTTTGAAAATAAAACTGGATCTGAAATTGAGTGAATCTCTAATCTATCTTTTCTTGGAGTTAAACCAAAAAGGTTTTTTGTTGCTCCACTTATGAAAGTTAAAGAATGGGTTTTCATTTTTGGTAGGTTAAAAACTTTTTTCACATCCCAAAGTATATTTGGTAATTTAATTTCAATTCCATTAACTGATTTTCCAGAAACTCTAAAACCATAAATTCCAAGGTCTTCTATCTTTAAATTTTCTTCTTCAAGGTCATTAACTCCAGTAAGTTCTTTAAGTTTTGTTAAGCTTATTGCTCTTCCAGGGATATCTCCAACAATGACATTAAGGTTATTCTCAATTAAAAATTTAACAAATGTTTTAATAAAAACTGGATGTGTTGTTACTGCTCTTTCTGGGGGATTGAATGATAAAAAATTTGGTTTAACAAGAACTTTATCACCATGAGACAAGCCCTCTAAAATAAAATCTTTATTTTGAATAAAAATATCTCTTATTAAATCTTCTTTATATTCACTTACTTTTCTTATTATTACCTTTGCCATCTCTTTCCTCCTCAAAAATAAATTTAAGTTTATCATCTTCAAGTTTAAGTTGTGCTTTAAATTTTTTACCTTTTGATTTAAAATGATACATTTTTGTCTTTTTCCCATTTAAAAGTTCAATCATATCTTCTCTTTTGAGTTCTTTTCCAAGGATAAACTTATTTATTGAAAAAGAGCAATTTTCATTTTCACATCTAAATTTTGCCTCAGTTTCTACTACCTTAGAACCACACAGAGGGCATTTTCCAAGAGATTTTTCATCAATCACTTTATCTTCTGGAAAAGAGAGCGTAACTTTTCCATCTTCCCCGAGCATAAGATATGCAGAAAATTTCTTTTTGTTTTTTGAAATAAAACCATAAAGAAGTTTTGTTTTTTTATTACTAATTAGTTCAAGAACCTCTTCTCTTGTCATTTTTCTTCCAAGAAAAATTTTTGGAACATAAAAAGAACAATTTTTCTCCTTGAAATTTTTACAGTAATAACCTCTCTCTCCTTCAACAAGTTCACTATTACAATTGGGGCAAACTCCAATAACTTCAACTATCTCATCTTTTATTCTTTTTCCTTCTCTTTTTATAGCTTTATCAACAATTTCTCTTGTAAAATCTATTATCTCTTTTATAAATTTTTTATATTCAAGTTTTCCTCTTTCAATTAGAAGAAGTTTTCTCTCCCATTCACCAGTAAGTTCTGGTGACAAAAGTTCTTCCAGTGGAATTTTTTTTAATGTTTCAATAAGTTTCATTCCTTTTGGAAGAGGTATTAAATATTTTCCATCTCTTTCAATGTATCCAACTTCAATTAACCTCTCAATAATCTGTGCTCTTGTTGCAGGAGTTCCAATTCCTTTTTCTTTTAGAACTTCTCTTAATTCTTCATCTTCAATGAATTTTCCACATGTCTCCATTAATGAGAGAATTGCTCCATCAGTAAATCTTGGAGGAGGTTCAGTATATTTTTCAACTTTCTCTAATTTTTGAGTTTTAACATTATCATTAACCTTGATTGGAACTTCTTTATATAACTCTTCTTCTTTTCCATAAACTTTCATCCATCCAGAAAAGATAAGGTACTTTTCATCTGTTTTAAATTTTTCATCGACAATTTTTGTTATAATTGTCAACCTTAACTCTTCTGCAGGAGGATATAAAACTGAAATGAATCTTTTAACAATTAAATCAAAAATTACTCTTTTATCTTGAGAAAGAGAGGTTTTTGGCAAAACTCCTGTTGGAATAATTGCAAAGTGATCTGTTACTTTTGAATCATCTATTATTCTTGAATTAAATTTTATTCCACTTTTTAAAACATTTTCTATATTTTCTTTATAAATATTTATGTTTGAAAGTTTTTTTAAGATTTTAGGAACATCACCTTTTAATGATGATGGAAGATATCTTGAATCTGTCCTTGGATATGTTATAAGTTTTTCCTGTTCATAAAGAGATTGGGCTATAGATAAAGTTTTTTGAGCAGTAAATCCAAATAATCTATTTGCTTCTCTTTGGAGTTCAGTTAAGTCATATAAAAGTGGTGGTAAGATTTTATTTTTCTTAAGTTCTATCAAGTCAACTACTCCATCTTTTCCTTCAATTTTTTCCAATATTTTATCTAATTTTCTTGTGTCAAAAATTCTATCATCCTTCTCATCAAACCACTTTCCTTTGTATTTGAATTTCTCTTTCTCAAAATAAGCAAAAATTTCAAAATATTTCTCTTTTTTAAAAGATAGAATTTCATTTTCTCTCTCAACTATCATGTAAAGAGTCGGAGTTTGAACTCTTCCAATTGAGAGAAGAAGCCCCTCTTTTCTTGTAAATGCTCTTGTTGCATTTATTCCAACAAGCCAATCTGCCTGTACCCTTGCTACTGCTGCCATTCCTAAATTTTCAAACTCTTCCCCATCTCTTAGGTTATTAAATCCATTTAAAATCTCTTCTTTTGTAAGTGCATTTAGCCAAAGTCTTTTAACTTTAAGATTTGATTCTGAAAGTTTATAAATAAATCTAAATATTAATTCTCCCTCTCTACCTGCATCACAAGCATTAACTACAAACTTAAATGAATCATCTTTAAGAAATTTTTTTACAAAATTAAATTGATCCTTTGTTTCTTCAATTGGTTTTAGTTTAAATTCATTTGGAATAATTGGAAGGTCTTTTATCGTCCAATATTTATATCTTTTATCATAATCTTCTGGTTCACATAAAGTTACAAGGTGTCCTAATGCAAAAATTATTGTATATTTATCGCTTTCAAAAAAATTGCCTTTTCTTTTTGCATTAAAAACTTTTGCAATATCTTCAGCAACTGAGGGCTTTTCAGTTAAAATTAAAATTTTATCCATCTTTTAATAAATTTAAAAAATCACTCTCTTTTTTCGATAAAATTTCATAAGTTTCATAATTAACTAAATCAAGGTGAAGAGGGGTAATTGAAATAAAACCATTTCTGACTGCCCAAGTATCAGTATCTTTATCTCCCTCCCAAACTGGTTCTCCAATTATCCAAAAATATGGTTTTCCAAGAGGGTCTTTTCTCTCAATTGTTCTATTTTTATACCAAACTTTTCCAACTTTTGTGATCTTAACACCCTTAATCTCTCCCTCACCAGGAAAATTTACATTTAAAAATGTTCCTTTTTTAAGTGGATTTTTTATCAAATATTTAACAAGTTCTTTTGAAAAGTGTGCAGCAATATTTAAATTTTCTTTAAATCCTAGAATTGAGACAGCAATTGAGGGAATCCCGTTTATGATTCCCTCCATACTTCCTGAAATTGTTCCAGAATATGTTATATCATCACCAACATTAGGAAGTTCGTTTATTCCAGAAACAACAAAATCTATTTTTTTAACTACAATGTCAACTCCTAAAATAACACAATCTGCTGTTGTGCCATTTGTTGCATAAATTTTTAAATTAGATTTATTTGATTCTATCTCTTTTATTCTTAATGGTTTATGAGTTGTAATTGAGTGTCCTAAGGCGCTTCTCTGTCTTTCAGGAGCAATTATAAAAGTTTCGAACTCCTCTGAGAAAACATCTCCTAATATTTTAATTCCAGGAGAATCTATTCCATCATCATTTGTAATTAAAACTCTCAAAGTGCCTCCACCTTTAACAGATCATCTATAACAATTCTAATGCTCTCTTCAATACTTCTTTTTGAATTAAAAACATAAATTCCTTTACTCACTTTATAAAATCCGTTTCTTATCATTTTACCTAAAAAATTGTTTTTAACTCTTTTAAGCAAAAATTCCATATTATCTATTATATTCCTTTTTATATTAAGTGTTGTGTCAATGAATAAAATTGATACTTTTGTTCCAACTGAAACAACTCTTTTTATAAAATTTTCAATTTCTTCAATTGATATATTATTTGGAGGAGATGATTTTATCTCAAGATATGAGAGATTTCCTAAAAGTAAAAAGAAAATATCAAAATCTCCTCCCTCTTTTATGTTTTTTATTTCTATGTTTGATAAAACAGGAATTGAAAATTCTTTTTTTAAAACCTCCCCTATATACCACTCAAGTGTATTACCTATGTTATCTATCTCTTTATAATTTGAAATAAAATGAGAATTTTCTTTTTTAAAAATTTCATATTGAACAAGTTTATTTAGGTACTTTTCAACAACTTTTGCTCCCCATTTCTCTTTTAATTTTGAGATAAACTCAGAAGAAAATTCTTTCTTTTTTATAGTATCCTGTAAAATTCTTCTGAAGTAATAACTTCTTAAATTTTTAAAATAGTCATCAAAATAATCAACACTTTTTGGAAATATGATTCTTTTGTCTTTAATCTCTAATACTTCAAAACCTCTTTCTTTTAGAAAAGAGAAAATAACCTCTTTGCCATAATTTTTATCTATAAAATAAATTATTTTTGAGAGATTCTCTTTTAAATTTTTCAACTCAGTTTCAACTCTTTTTAATCTTTTTTCAAAATTTTCCATTCTTTTTTGAATTTTACCATTAATTGAGTTAATTATTTCTAATTTTTAACCACTTGACAAAAAAAGAAATTTTATTAGAATATTAAAGCAGGGCGAATGGCTCAGCGGTAGAGCACTTGCTTCACAAGCAAGGGGTCACAGGTTCGACTCCTGTTTCGCCCACCATAGAGAGCGAAATGAGCGGGGTCGTGGTGTAGCGGTCCAACACGCCAGCCTGTCACGCTGGAGATCGCGGGTTCGAATCCCGTCGATCCCGCCATGCGGGAGTAGCTCAGTGGTAGAGCACCACCTTGCCAAGGTGGCCGCCGCGGGTTCGAGTCCCGTCTCCCGCTCCAGAGAGAAAGTTATTTTTTCTTTAATATTTTCTCCATATTTTGCCAGCGTAGCTCAGGTGGTAGAGCGGCTGATTCGTAATCAGCTGGTCGCCCGTTCGAGTCGGGTCGCTGGCTCTTAAAAAAATTGAGGAGGTTAAATTTATGGATTTTCTTTCGCTTTCCTTTTTGGTTAGTGTTATTGGTATTATCTTTGCTGTCTTTTTGATTTTTAATGTTTTTATAAACCCTGAGGGTGAAGAAAAAATTAAAAAAATCTCTCTTGCAATTAGACAAGGTGCTCAAGCATTCCTTGTAAGAGAGTGGAAAGTTATGGGTGTTATAGTTGTTGTTTTTGCTATCATTGTATCAATCCTAATTTCTCCTTATGTAGCACTTGCTTTTATTTTTGGAAATTTTCTATCTGCATTTTCAGGTTTTGTTGGAATGAATGTTGCAACAAGAGCAAATGGTAGAACAACTTTTGCTGCAAAACAGAGTGGAGGAAAAGCAATTGATGTTGCATTCACTGGTGGTGCAGTTATGGGAATTACTGTTACATCTCTTGGAATTCTTGGTTTAAGCATAGTTTATTTAATTGGTATAAAATTTTTAACAAATATTGGACCACTCCCTTTAATAACTGGATATTCAATGGGTTCAAGTTTTGTTGCTCTTTTTGCAAGAGTTGGAGGTGGTATATTTACAAAAGCAGCAGATGTTGGAGCAGATTTAGTTGGAAAAATTGAAGCAGGAATTCCAGAGGATGATCCAAGAAACCCAGCAGTTATTGCAGATAATGTTGGTGATAATGTTGGTGATGTTGCAGGAATGGGAGCAGATCTTTATGAATCATTTGTTGGTTCTATTGTCTCTTCAATAGTAATTGCATACACTTTGGCATTTAAAGCATCATCTCAATCTTCATTTGTTTATTACCCATTTTTAATTGTTTCTCTTGGTTTAATCTCATCTCTTTTAGGAGTTTTGTTTGTAAAATTCTCATCAAAAATAATTAAATCAATAACTCCTCAAGTTGCCTTGACAGGTGGAACAATTTTTAGTGCAATTATTTTTGCAGTTGTTGGATTTATTTTGACTTTAATCTACATAAAAGATTTATCACCATATTTTGCAACATTTTTAGGACTTGTAAGCGGAGTTGTAATTGGCTTGATAACACAATATTACACTGGTGGAAATCCAATTAAAAAAATAGCAGAAGCAGCAACAACAGGAACTGCTACAAACATTTTAGCAGGTTTTGCAGTAGGAATGGAATCTACTGTTTTGCCAATGATAATTTTATCTCTATCAATATATGGCGCATATCTTTTTGCAGGAATTTATGGAATCGCACTTGCAGGAGTTGGAATGCTTGCAACTCTTGGAATATCTCTTTCTGTAGATGCTTATGGACCTATTGCAGATAATGCTGGAGGAATTGCTGAAATGTCACATCAAGATCCATCTGTAAGAAAAATAACAGATTCACTTGATGCATTTGGGAATACAACTGCTGCAATGGGTAAAGGATTTGCAATTGGTTCTGCAATATTAACTGCTCTTGCTCTTTTTGTTGCATATTCTCAAGTTGCAGGAATTGATAAAATAGATCTTTTAAAACCAAACGTAGTATCTGCAATGTTTATTGGTGGAGTTTTACCATTTCTTTTCAGTGGATATGCAATATCTGCTGTTGAGAAGGCAGCATATAGAATGGTTGAAGAAGTAAGAAGACAATTTAATGAAATCCCTGGACTTCTTGAGGGAAAATCTGAACCTGATTATAAAAGATGCGTTGATATATCAACAATTGGTGCTTTAAAAGAGATGATAATTCCTTCTCTAATTGTTATTGCTTCACCTTTTATAATTGTTTTTATTTTTGGAAAAGATGGTCTTGGCGGATTTCTTGCAGGCTCTCTTGTTTCAGGAGCACTAATAGCAATTCTTATGGCAAATGCAGGCGGTGCATGGGATAATGCTAAAAAATTAATTGAAAAAGGTCTTTATGGAGGAAAGGGTTCACCTGCACATAAATCAAGTGTTGTTGGAGATACAGTTGGGGACCCATTTAAAGATACAGCAGGTCCTTCAATAAATATTTTATTAAAACTTATGAGCATAATTTCTCTTGTATTTTTGCCGTTTTTCTTAAAAATTTTAAAATAAAAGGAGGTGCTGATTGACGAGAGAGGAAGAGTTAAAGAGTAAATCAATGAAAGAACTCTACAAGATTTCTCAAGATCTAAAAATCAAAAATTACTCTCATTACAGAAAAGATGAACTGATCAAAAAAATTCTTGAAGTTGAAGGAAATATACTCGAAGATGAATCAGAGGAAGAGGAAGATTTTGAAGAACTTTTGCCGAAAGAAGAAAAAGTTTTTGTAAAAGAGAGATCTTCTTTTTCAGAACTTCTTGATAAAAGACTCGATTACTTTCCTGGAATACCACCTGAAGAGCAGTATATTGATAAAGGAATTCTTGAGATTCTACCAGAAGGTTATGGTTTTTTAAGATCAAAATACACTCCATCTCAAAGGGATATTTATGTTGCACCTTCTCAGATTAAAAAATTTAATTTGAGAGTAGGAGACCTTGTTGAAGGATGGGTTAGAAAACCTCCTGAAAAAGATAAGTATCCTGCTTTATTAAAAATAATTTCAATAAATGGTCTCTCTCTTGAAGAAGCGAAGACAAGACCTATTTTTGAAAATCTTACACCAATTTTCCCAAATAAAAGAATAAGACTTGAGATTCCAAATGCAGATTTAGCAATAAGACTTATTGAACTTATTGCACCTCTTGGAAAAGGTCAAAGAGGTCTTATAGTTTCTCCACCAAAAGCAGGAAAAACAACACTCATCAAAAAAATTGCTCAATCTGTTGAAATTAATCATCCAGAAATTCACCTTATGATTCTTCTTGTTGATGAAAGACCAGAAGAAGTAACAGATATGGAGAGGTCAACTAAAGGAGAGGTTATTTCTTCAACTTTTGACCTTCCACCTGAAAATCACATTAGAGTCACTGAACTTGTTGTTGAAAGAGCAAAAAGGCTTGTTGAATTAGGAGAGGATGTCATGATTCTTGTCGATGGAATTACAAGATTAACAAGAGCGTATAACTTAGTTACTCAACCATCTGGAAGAACTCTTTCAGGTGGACTCGACCCTGCTGCAATAAGAGGTCCAAAGAAATTTTTAGGTGCTGCAAGAAACATTGAAAATGGTGGTAGTTTAACAATAATTGCTACTGCTCTAATTGAAACTGGTAGTAAAATGGATGAAGTTATCTATGAAGAGTTTAAAGGAACTGGAAATATGGAACTTGTTCTTGATAGAAGAATAGCAGAAAGAAGATTATTTCCTGCAATTGATGTTAAAAAATCTGGAACAAGAAGAGAAGAACTCCTTTATGACCCTGAAGAGTATAAGAGAATTTGGGTTTTAAGAAAAGCACTTGCAAATGCAGATACTTTTGAAGCACTTCAAAAACTTGCAGATATGTTAGCAAAAACAAGGAATAACAGAGAGTTTTTGAAAACAATTGTTCCTGAGGAGAATGGCTGGGTATGAAAAAAGGAATAATAGAAGTTATAACTGGTTGTATGTTTTCAGGTAAAAGTGAAGAACTCATAAGAAGAATAAAAAGAGCAAGGATTGCAAAACAAAAAGTTCAGGTTTTTAAATCAACTCTTGATACAAGATATGATGAGAAAAGTATAGTTTCTCACTCTGGTGCAAAAGTTGAAGCAATTAGTATTGATCACCCTGAAGAGATAATTTTGAAAATTGAAGATGATACTCAAGTTGTTGCAATTGATGAAGCACAATTTTTTAATGAGAAAATTATTTATGTTATTGAATTTCTTGCAGATAAAGGTTTAAGAGTATTAGTTGCAGGACTTGATAAAGATTTTAGAGGTGAACCATTTGGACCAATGCCAGCAATTTTAGCAAGAGCAGAAAAAGTTGATAAATTAACTGCAATTTGTGTTGTCTGTGGAGAAGAAGCAACAAGAACTCAGAGAATTTTAAATGGAAAACCTGCATCATACTTTGACCCAATTATTATGGTTGGAGCATTTGAAAAATATGAACCAAGATGTAGGATTCATCATATAGTTCCTGATAAACCAGACATTCACCATAGATAAAATGTATAAAATTCAAGAAAGAATATCCTTCTGGAAAGGATATAAAAATTTATATAATTTTAATTTTCTTGAAAAAAAGAGTTTAAAAGAGATAAAAGAAAAAATTAAGGGAAATTTTCTTATTATTCCATTTCCATTTGAAGATGAGAATTTAGAAATAATTAAAAAATATATAAATGGAGAAATCATAAGTGAAACTTTAAATTTATTCTATTTTATTAAAAAAGATTTTGATATTTTTGATGACAAAATTTATAAATATGAATTAAACCCAATAACTCAAGAGATTAAAATAAACATATTCAATTTAAAATCAAAAGAGATGGATGAAATAAAAGAAAAAATTTTCACTCCTCAAGGAGTTATTGAATTTCTTGAGTTTAAGGGTTTTAAAGTTAAAGAAATTTCAGGTGATGAATTAAAAAGTAAAATAAAGGAGAGTTCAAGATTTTTAATTTTGAGGTTTGAAAAGGCATGAAGATAGAAAAAAAACTTGAGGAACTTGAAAAAAAATATGAAGAGATTCAGAATGCTCTTCTTGATGAAAATATTTATAAAAATAGTGATGTTTTAAATAGATATCTAAAAGAAAAAAGTGAAATTGAAGAGAGTGTTACACTTTATAGAGAATTAAAAGAGATAAGAAAAAATATAACAGAAACAGGAAAACTTTTAGAAAACGAAGAACTCAAGGACCTTGCAGAAGAAGAGTTAGAAGAGTTAAAGAAAAAAGAAGAAGAACTACTAAATAAAATTGTTTTATCTCTAATTCCAAAAGATGAAAGAGATGAGAAGGATGCAATTATGGAAATAAGAGCTGCTGCTGGCGGAGAAGAGGCAGCTCTTTTTGCGGCGGATTTATTTAGAATGTATTCATACTATGCAGAAAAAAAAGGCTGGAAAGTTGAAGTTATAGATTCTCACCCAACAGATTTGGGAGGATACAAAGAGATAATTTTTTCAATTAGAGGAAAAGGTGCTTATGGAGATTTAAAATTTGAAAGTGGAGTTCATAGAGTTCAAAGAGTTCCAATAACTGAATCTTCTGGAAGAATTCACACTTCAACTGTTACAGTTGCAGTTCTTTCTGAGACAGAGGAAGTTGAAATAGATATAAATCCAGAGGACCTTAAAATTGATGTTTTCAGAGCAAGTGGACATGGGGGTCAATGTGTTCAAAAAACAGAATCAGCAGTAAGAATTACACATATACCAACAGGTTTTGTTGTAACTTGTCAAGATGAGAGGTCTCAACTCAAAAATAAAGAAAAAGCACTAAGAGTTTTAAGAGCAAGACTCTATGATTTTTATCAAAGAAAAAAATTGGAAGAGGTTGGTGAAGAGAGGAAAAGACAAATTGGTTGGGGTGAAAGAAGTGAAAAAATAAGAACCTATAATTACCCTCAAAATAGAGTTACAGATCATAGAATTGGTTTATCACTTTATAATCTTCCAGAGATTATGGAAGGAAACATTGATGAACTGATAAATGCATTAAAGGAGGAAGATAAGAGAAGAAAAATTGAGTCCCTTGAAATTTGATCTGAAAACTCTTTTTAAATATGGAAAGAAACTTTTAAATAGTGATATTGAAGCAGAGTTAATAATAAGAAACTCACTTTTTTTAAAAAAGGAGGAGTTTTATATAAATTTAAACAAAGAAATAAATAGAGATAAATTTAAAGAAATCTTAAAAAAATTTTATTTAAGAAAAAAAGGGATTCCTTTATCTTATATTACAAATAAAAAAAATTTTCTTGATCTTGAAATTGAAGTTTTAGAGGGAGTTTTTATTCCGAGATTTGAAACAGAAGAGATTGTTTATCAAGTTATAAAAAATTATAAAAAGGTGGAAAATACACTTGATATTTGTGCAGGGACTGGTGCAATTGGTGTTTCGTTTCTTTTTTATGGTTTCACTGAAAAATGTACTTTTGTTGATATAGATGATAGAGCTATAGAAAATATAAAAATTAATTTAAAAAAATTCAATTTATATGGTGAAGTTATAAAAAGTGATATGTTTTCAAATATAAATGAAGAATTTGATTTAATAATAACTAATCCACCATATATAAAAGAGACTGAATATGAAAATTTACCAATTGATGTGAAAAAAGAACCAAAAAAATCGCTTCTTGGTGGTTATGATGGTCTAAAGTATATAAAAATTTTATTTGAAGAATCACACCAATATCTTAAAGATAATGGAAAACTTATAGTTGAAATGGAAAAAGATGAATTTGATGATGCTAAAAATTTTTTAAATCGATTAAAAATAAAAGAAGTTTTAAAAACAGAGTCAGAAAATATAATAGGAGTTGTTCTTGAAAAGTTGTGATATAATTTTACCGAAAGGAGGATAGATGGATAATAAAAATGTAAAACTCTTAAACCATGCATTAATAAAACACAAATTAACATATCTTAGAGACAAAAATACAAACCCAAAAGAATTCAGAGAGCTTGTTAAAGAAGTTTCAATGCTTATGGCTTATGAGATGACAAGAGATTTACCTCTTGAAGAGATTTATGTTGAAACCCCAATAGGCAAAGCAAAAGGGTATATTTTATCAACAAAAATAACTCTTGTTTCAATTTTAAGAGCAGGTCTTATAATGAGTGATGGAATATTAAATTTAATTCCAAATGCAAAAGTAGGCCATATTGGAATTTATAGAGACCATGAAACACTAAAACCAGTCACTTACTATATTAAACTTCCAGAAACTCTTTCTGACTCAAAAATTTTCCTTTTAGATCCAATGCTTGCAACTGGTGGCTCAATTGTTAGGGCAATAGAAATTTTACTTGAAAAAAGAGCAAAATTAGAAAATATTGATGTTATTTCTCTTGTTGCAGCACCAGAAGGAATTGAGTATGTTCAAAAATATTTTAAAGATACAACAATATTTACAATAGCGATTGATGAAAGATTAAATGACAGAGGCTATATTGTTCCAGGTTTAGGTGATGCTGGAGATAGGTTATTTGGAACAAAATGATTAAAAATTTATTAACAAACTTTTACTATTTATTAATTTTCTTTTTTGTTTCACTTTTATTTACTCCTTTTGCAATATATATTGGAAAAAAATACAATATTATAAGTAAACCTCAAGAAAAAAGGGGGGATAAGAAAAAAATTAAAAAAGAGGAGATGCCAAGAACAGGTGGTATTGGAATATATTTATCTTTTCTTGTTCTTTTTCTATATATCTATTTAAGATTTCATTCAAAAGAATTTTTATCAATTTTTCTTGGAGGAAGTGTAATTTTTATTGTTGGTCTCATCGATGATAAATTTAAACTAAGACCATGGATGAAATTTTTGGGTGAAATTTTAGGAGCTTTGATACCAATTATATATGGCGTTAAAATAAATTTTATTACAAATCCTAAGGGCGGATATTTTTATCTTAAAGAATTAAGCATACCTTTTACTCTTTTCTGGGTAACAGGAATCACAAATGCAATAAACATAATTGATGGACTCGATGGACTTGCATCTGGAATTATATCCATTGTATCTACCACATTGGGTCTTGTTGCAATCTTAAAAGGAAATATTATTGTATCCCTTATCTGTTTTGCAATTGCAGGAATTGCAATTGGATTTTTAGTTTTTAACTTTCCTCCTGCTAAAATTTATCTTGGAGATTCTGGTGCTCTTCTTTTAGGTTTTGTTCTTGGAGAAATTGCTGTTTGGGGAGCACTTAAAACAACAACTTCAGTTATTCTTCTTGTTGCAATTTTAGCACTTGGGTTTCCAATTTTAGATACTTTCACAGCAATTTTAAGAAGAATTTTAAGAAGAAAGAGCATTTTTGAAGCAGATATGGATCACATTCATTACAAACTTCTTTATAGTGGATTTAAAGAAAGAGAGGTCATTATTATTTTATATATATTAACACTTTTCTTTTCAATTCTCTCATTTCTTTTGATTAAGGGATTTTCTCTATGAAAAAAATAAAAGCACTTATTGTATTTGGAACTCGGCCTGAAGTTATAAAACTTTATCCTTTGATTTATGAACTTAAAGAAGATAAGGCATTTGAAGTAAAAATTGTAAACACAGGACAACACAAAGAGATGGTTGATGAACTCCTTGAAATTTTTAAAATAAAAGTAGATTTTTCACTTAAAATTATGATTGAAAAACAAACTCTTGAATATATAACAGAAAAAATTCTTGAGAAACTCTCTTCAATTTTAAAAAGTGAATCACCGAATGTAACAATTGTTCAGGGAGACACAACAACCGCTTTTGTTGCATCTCTTGTCTCTTTTTACAATAAAATTCCAGTTGCTCATGTTGAGGCAGGTTTAAGAACAAAAAATATCTATTATCCATTTCCTGAAGAGATGAATAGAACTTTAATTGGAAAACTTGCAACTTTCCACTTTGCACCAACAGAAGAAGCAAGGAAAAATTTATTAAATGAGGGAATAAGAGAGGAGAATATTTTTTTAACAGGTAACACAATTGTTGATGCACTCCATAAAATTTTAAATCTTAAACCTATAAATGATTTACCACTTCCTCAAGATAAAAAAATTGCTGTTGTCACAGCACATAGAAGGGAAAATTGGGAAAATGGAATTTCAAACATAGCGAGTGCAATAAAAAGTTTAAGTGAAAATTATAATGAACTATTTTTTGTTATTCCGGTTCATAAAAATCCGATTGTTAGAGAAAAATTTATGAAAATATTAAAGGGAGTAAAAAATGTTTTACTAATTGAACCACTAAACTATATTGATTTTATACATCTACTTAAAAAATCTTTTCTTATTTTATCAGATTCTGGTGGTATTCAAGAAGAGATTCCGACTCTCAAAAAACCTCTACTTCTTTTAAGAAATGAAACAGAAAGAGAAGAAGCAATTAAATATGGTTTTGTTAAACTTGTTGGAACAAATGAAGAGAAAATAATTAAGGGAGTTATAGAAATTTTGAATGAGGGATTTAAACCTAAAATTGATTTTAATCCTTTTGGTGATGGAAAAGCATCTGAGAGAATAAAACTTATTCTAAAGGAGAAACTCTATGGAAGTATATAAGATAAGAGGCGGAAAAAAACTTAAAGGTGAAGTTAATGTACAAGGTTCAAAAAATGGCTGTTTACCTTTAATTGCAGCATCACTTTTAACAGATGAACCAGTAATTATAAAAAATGTCCCGAAACTTCTTGATATTGTAACTTTACTCGATGTAATAAAATCAATTGGTGTTAAGGCTAAATTTATCGATGAAGATACTATTGTTATTGAAGCAACAAACCTTAATCATGAAATTATAAATGAAAATGCAAGTAAGTTAAGAGGTAGTTTAACCCTTGTTGGTGCTCTTCTTGGAAGAGTTGGAAAAGTAAGACTTCCCTATCCAGGAGGATGTCATATTGGTTCAAGGCCAATTGATCTTCATTTAAAAGGTTTCTCATCTCTTGGTGCGGATGTGAATGCAATCGGTTCAATCATAGAAGGAAGTGTCAAGAAACTAAAAGGAGAAAAAATATATCTCGATTATCCTTCAGTTGGAGCAACAGAAAATATTATGATTCTTGCATCAGTATCACCTGGAGAAACAATAATTGAAAACGCTGCTCAAGAACCAGAGATTGTTGAACTTGCTGAATTTTTAAATTCAATGGGTGCAAAAATCGAAGGCGCAGGAACAAGGTGTATTAGAATTGAAGGTCAGAAAAAACTTCATGGTACAACACACACTCTTTACCCTGATAGAGTTGAGGCAGGAACATTTATAATTGCTGTTGCAGTTAATGGTGGAGATGTCACTCTTAAACCAGTAATTTTTGACCATCTTGTTCCATTAATTTTTAAACTGAGAGAAATTGGTGTTGACTTAAGAATTGAAAATGGAAAAAGACTAAGAGTAATTTCAAAAAGGAGAACAAAAAGTTTTGAAATAAGAACAATGCCATTCCCTGGTTTTCCGACAGATCTTCAATCTCAAATGGTAACCCTTGCATCTGTATCAGATGGTGTTAGTTTAATAACTGAAACTGTTTTTGAAAATAGATTTAACGTTGTACCAGAACTTAGAAAAATGGGGGCAAAAATTAAAGTTGAAGGAAATACACTTTTTATAGAAGGAGTAAATAAATTGTATGGAACAGATATTGTAGCACCAGATTTAAGAGCAGGTGCGGCACTTGTTATTGCAGGTCTTTTTGCAGAAAATGAAACAGTTGTTAAAAAGATATATCATATAGAAAGAGGTTATTTTAAGTTTGATGAAAAATTAAAATCAATAGGAGGAGATATATGGAAAGAAGTGAAAGAGGACTGAGAAGTTTCAAATTATTTGGACTTTTTAACTTATTTGATATAGCTGTTTTCTTGTTAATAATTGTTGTTTTGTTTTATTTTTTAAGGCCTCTTTTTGTTAAAAAAGAGGTTTCTTATAAAAACTACACTATAACAGTAAAACTAACTGAAGTACCACCAGATATGGCAAGTGCTGTAAAAAAAGGAGATAGAATTGTTGATAAGAGTGGAAGATTTTATGGAATAATTTTAGAAGAACCTATAGTTGAACCATCTAAAAAATGGGTAGAAACTTCAGATGGAAGAGTTGTCATAGCAGAACAACCTGTATTGAAAGATATTTTGATAAAATTCTCCTTTAATTCTACAAATTTAAAATATGGAACAGATGTTTTTAAAATAGGATATGAACTAGTTGTTGAATCAGACCTTTGGGCTTTAAAAGGAGTTGTTATTTCTATAAATTAAAATTTAAAACATTTGGAGGAGGGTTTCTTAAAATTTCAGATTTTATATAAGCATCATATAAATTTTCAACAGATTCTTTTGATATATTTAATTCTTCACTTATTTTTTCAAAAGGGGTGTTATTTAAAAATCTAAAAAGGACTCTATCTATTTCTAAATAACTCAAGCCTATTGAAAACTCATCTTCAATACCTGGAAGTAAATCTGGAGTTGGTTTCTTTTTTAAAAAAACATGAGGTAAATGTAAATATTCTCCTAATTTAAAAATTTGTGATTTATATAAGTGAATTATAGGTTCAAAATCTGATGCATAATCTCCATGTTTTACAAAAAATCCTAGAAGATACTCTGTTTTGTTTGTTGTTCCAGCAACAACTCCATTGATGAGTTCTGCATTGTAATAAAGAGTTACCATTCTTATTCTGTGTTTAATTCTTAAATAAGATATTCCTTTAAAAAACCACCTATTTTTTAAAAGCTCCTCTGGTATATCATATTGAAGATAGAAAGGTGTTTTTCCATATAATTCTTTGTATTTTTCATAAAGTTTTCTTGTGTAATTCTCTCTTAATTTTTTACTTGGAAGTATAAAATATGGAACTGAGAGATATATTCCAAATTTCGAGAGAATTTTTGTTATGTTTATTATCTTGAATTTTACACCTAAATCTTTTGCAAAAATCACTGCATCATAAACATTTTTTTTATCAGTGTCCCTCTCTGGTAAAATTAAAGCCAATATATTCTCTTTAGGAATTGAAAGGGTTAATAATTTTAAAACTATTGATGAATCAATTCCTCCAGATAAACCCAAAACAACATTCTTTTTATTAACTTTATTTAGAAAAGAATTAATTAAATGTTTGATTCTTGATACTTCAAATTCCAAATCAAATTCAAGTTCTTCAGGTAAATTAAACTCAGTCATAAAATAACCTCAATAGAATATTTTTTCTTTATATACTCAAAATTTTCTTTTATCTCTTTAAGTGCTATAGGTAAAAACTCAATCATTTGAGTCGCAACAACCCCATTTTCTCCAAATTTTTCCTTAAGAAGATCTCCACAAAATCCATGAACAAAAACACCCATTTTTATGCCTTCCTCTATGCTAAAATTAAGACCATACATTGCTGGAATTAAGCCATCAAGAACATCACCCATTCCTGCAGTTGCCATGCACGGATTCCCTGATAAATTTATAAAAATTTTTCCATCTGGAGTTGAGATAAGAGAATGATATCCTTTTAATACAACATATGAGTTAAATTCTTGTGAAAAATCTTTTATCATATTGATTTTATTTTTTCTTATCTCTTCTTTATCAACTTGAGTTAATCTTGAAAACTCTCCTAAATGTGGCGTTAAAATAGTTGGTGCTTTTCTCTCTTTAAGAATAACTTTATTTTTTGAAATAAGTGTTAATCCATCTCCATCAATTAAAATTGGTTTATTTATTTTTTTAACTAAATTTATTACTAATTCTTCCAAATCTTCATTTAAACCAATTCCAGGACCAATAACAACAAATTTTACCTCTTCTGATAAATTAATCAAAAATTCCTCATTTTCTTTTGAAATTGTTCCATGTTGATTTTCTTTTAAAGTGTAATATATAACCTCTTTAGCTTGTGAACTTATTGATTTTATAACATCTTCAACCGTTGCAAGTCGAGAATAACCTCCTCCACTTTTTAAAAAAGAGTAGGAGCAAAAGAAGGGGGCACCAAAATATTTTTTTGAACCAGAAATAAACAAAGCATCACCAAAATCTTTTTTATGTGAATTCTTTTTTCTATTCTCTATTTTTAATGGTTCATTTATAAAAATTTGTGAATCAACAGATTCATATAAAACTTTTGGATATGAGATATATGACAAATAAAGCTCATCAGTTTTTTCAGCACCATCTTCAATTAAATTTCCAATCTTTGGAAGACCAAAAGTTATAACAGCATTTGCATTAACTGAAACACCCATCTCGATTCCTTTATCTCCATTTATTCCAGATGGAATATCAACACTTATAATAAATTTTTTTGATGAGTTTACTAAATTTATAACTTCTTTTATATATCCTTCAATCTCTCTTTTTAAACCAGTTCCAAAAATTGCATCAATTATCACTTCATAATTTTCTAATTCTTTTTTAATAATTTCTAATTGAGGATTATTTAAAATCTCAATTCCTATTTTTTTAACCCTTTCATAATTTAATTTTGAGTCTTGAGTGAGTTTATTCTCGTCTCCAACTAAAATATATTTTACATTTCCACCAAGAGAATGAATCTTTCTTCCAATTGCAAAACCATCTCCTCCATTGTTTCCAGTTCCACAGAATATTAAGAAATTTTTATTCTCAACTAAAGAAAATTTTTTTAAAATGTATGAGACAACACTTAAAGATGCGTTTTCCATTAAAATCTCTGAACTTATACCAAACTCTTCTTGTGCTCTTTTATCTAACTCTTTTATTTTTTCAGTATCAACAACTTTCATAAATTCCTCCATATTAATTTTATCTTAATATATTAGTTATAATTAAATTATGAAAAAAATTCTATTCTTTACTGATACACATCTTCAAGAAGAGAGAATCTCATCAAGAAAAGATGATTATCTTACATCAATTTTAACAAAAATAGAAGAGATTTCAGATATTGCAAATAGAGAAGAAGTTAATTATGTTTTGTTTGGTGGAGATTTTTTTACAAGACCTTCTCCAAGTTATGAAGTTACAATTCGCCTAACTCAAGTTTTAAAAAAATTTAATTCTAAGCCTATCATAGGAATTTTAGGAAATCATGACATTGAAGGAAGAAACCCAGAAACATACAATAAAAAAGCAGTTAAAATGCTTGAGGAGGCAAAAGTTTTAAAAATTTTAAGCGATTCAGAAATTTTTCCATTATTTGATACAGAAATTGAAATAAGAGGAATAAATTACAAGGATGGAGTTGATTATAATATTGAGTACCACAAAATAAAAAAGCATGATAAAAATAAAATTTTAATTGTTCTTGTTCATGCATATTTACTTCCATTCAGAGCAAATTTTCCTCATTTATCAATTGAAGAGGTATCAAGAGAAAGCGAAGGAGATATATTTCTTGTTGGACACTATCATGATGGGTATGGAATAAGGAAGATTAATGGAAAAACTTTTGTATCTCCTGGAAGCATAGCAAGAGACTCAAAAACTCAATTTGATAGAATTCCACAAGTTGCTCTTTTAAAAATTAATGGAGGAGAGGTTGAGGTTGAATTAATTAAATTAAAGAATGTTAAAAAAAGAGAAGAAATAGAAATTAAAGATGAATCAATTTTAAATTCTGATGTCTCATTTCTTGAATATTTTAAAGCACTCAAAGATGGAAATTTAGGAAATTTAATTGACCCTGAAAAAATTTTAAATGAGATATTAAATGATGAAAGTATTGAAGATGAACTAAAAGAAGAAGTTAAAAGAAGATATTATGAAGCAAAAGAAAGAATATATAAAGAATATTGATAATTTTAAAGAAAAATTTCAGAAATTAAATTTTAAGATAGAGGTCCTATTTAATGAAGAAAATAATGAAATTTTTATTGAATACATTTTAAAAAATAAAGAGAAAATTTCTATTGATGAAAGGGATTTTAAATTTAACACTTTTTTTATTGATGGCTCGATGTCTAAAATTGGAAATGCCTTTCCAAACTATTATTATATCTTTAGAGCACTCTCTTATTCACCAAACTTTGAAATAAAAATTTATCTTTATGACCTGTTTTCTCCTTTAATCGATGAAGATAGAACTATCTTTGAAGAAAAGTTAAAATCTGTTGTTAAAAATCAGGAAGAGAATATTAATTTAAATTTTACAAACATAAATTATGTTGAAGAATATTTAAGATATGTTTTAATGGCAAAACTTGAAATAGATGTAGCAAATGAATCAATGAATTATTTAAATGAAGGTGATATAATCTTTATGGATGGCTCTCTCACTCATTTTAGAGGAGAGTGTCCTCAGGAATTTAACTCTCTTCTTAAAAAAAGTTTTGAGAAAAAAATTTTGTTATGTGGAATAATTGAAGATATAGGAAGCATGGTTATCTCAAATATTTTTGAAGATAATAATGTATCAAAATTAGGAGATAAAGAATTGCTAATTGGTAATCTTCAAGAAGGTGAGATGCTACATATCAAAGAACCTTATAGAAAAGAAGGATTTTCAACAACATTTTTAAGGCTCTCTAAAGACCCAACCCCTATTTCATTTGAACTTCCAAATAAATATAGTGATAAATATAAAGAAATTGCATCATATTTACTTTTTATTACAGAAAGATATGGAAGAGGTATTCCAATTTTTAGAGATATGTCCCACGAAGATGTAAAATTAACTGATGAAGAAAGTTTCCTGATTTCAAAAAATTTTATTAAGAGTGAATTTCTTGAAAAACTTTTTAAATTAAAAAGGTGGTTAAGATGAAAGATATATATGTTGTGGGAGAAAGTAGTCAATTTGAAATTTATATTGCTTCAAGAGAAGAAAGATTTTCTCTAAGAGATTATTTTTTTGTAATTGATGAAAAAGAGTATCTTGGGGAAGTTGTTGAATCATACACAATAAACAAATTTTTTCCAAGACCAGATTTAGGAAGAGAAAGAGACGAAAAAATTATAGAGCACCTGAGACTTCTTGGATTTGATATTGAAAAAGAGGATGTAAATATAGCAAAACTTAAACTCCTTGATGAATCCCCATATCCAATTAGAGTCGGAAGCAGAGCAAGAAGAGCAAATTTCTCTGAAATTAAAAATATTTTTAAAGTCGAAGAAAAAGGTTTAATCTTGGGTGGAATTAAAAATAGTGAGAGATTTTATGATGAACTCCCTTTAAAATTAAAAAATTTATACAAAATTGTTGAAGATGGTGAAGAAAGTGAGCAAAAAGAAATTCCCTTTGTTTTTACAATTGAGGAGATGATTCAATATCCACATATTGGCATTTTCGGAGGTTCTGGTTCAGGTAAATCTTTTCTTGTAAGAGTTTTAACTGAGGAAATTGCAAAATTTGGTTATCCTGCAATTATTTTTGATCCACATTTTGAAATGAGTTTCACAAGTTTAAATAAAGAAGATTTAGGGCTTTCTGAAATAATAAAAAATATAAAAGTTTTTACAGTTGGAGAAAATACAGGAATAGATTTTTCAGAAATCTCAGAAAGAGAGCTAGAAAACCTTTTTAAATCAATAGGTGAAGTTGAAATTCCACAAGAAGATGTAATTTACAACGCATACTATATGATGGGAAATGAAAAAAGTTTTAGTGCTTTCAGGAATAATTTAATAGAACTCTCTCAGAAAAAAGGAGAAGAGAGCGACAAAACTATTGTAAGTAGAACAAGTGCAAGAGCAGTTTTAAGAAAATTAAGTCATCTTGAAAGATTAAATATTTTTGGAAAAAGCGATAGAGAACTTTTAGGTTGGATTAAAGATGAAAAAATAGCAATAATTCAAGGATCTCTTGAAACTCTCAAAACCTTTGCCTCATTTTTCCTTGATAAGGTTGTTGAAAAAAGAAGGGATTATAAAGATGGGGAAAAGAAAGGAGAAAGAAAAGAATATTTTCCTCCATTTTTTGTTATTTTAGATGAAGCGCACAATTTTGCTCCAAAAGAGTCAATTTATTTTATACCTTCAAAAAGAGTTTTAAAAACTATTTCACAAGAGGGAAGAAAGTATGGAATATTCTTGGTTCTTTCAACTCAAAGACCTTCGCTTCTTGATGACACAATATTGGCACAACTTTCGACAAAATTTATCTTAAGAACTGTTAGAGAAACAGATCTTGATACAATAAGAAAAGAAACAGATCTTTCAAGTGTTGATATTGCAAGACTTCCTTATTTAAAAACAGGTGATGCTTTTGTTTCATCTGCAATTTTTCAAAGATCAATTCCAATAAGAGTAAGGAAAACATTTACAAATCCACCACCATCTAAAAATCCATTTTTAGAACTAAGGGAGAAAAAAGAAGATAAAAAAGAATCTGTTTTATCTTATCTTAAAAAAGAGGGAGTAATTGAAGAGATTTTTCTTGAAAGAATATTGATGGATTTTGAAAGTGAAGGGATAATTTTTAAAGATATAAATGAAATAAAAATTATATTAAATGAAATTTATTCCGAGGGTTTGATAGAAAAAGAGGAAAATCCTATAACTACTATTTGGAGATTAAAAAATGCACATTAAAGAGATTGTAATAAAAAACTTTCAATCGCATAAATACACAAAAATCAATTTATCAGATAAAATAAATGTTTTTTTGGGAAAAGGGAATAGTGGCAAAAGCGCAATTATAAGGGCACTAATTTGGGTATTTTTCAATGAACCACAGGGAACTGGTTTCATTAGAAAAAATGAACAGAGTGCTTTTGTTTCAATAACACTTGATAATGGATTTAAGGTTATAAGAGAAAGAGGAGTAAATATTAATAAATATGTACTCATCTTTCCAGATGGAGAAAAAAAAGAATTCTCAAATTTTGGAAGAGATGTTCCTGAGGAGATAAGAAAAGTTTTTGGAATGAAAACACTTCCACTTGAAAATGGAAAAAAGTTAAATCCACAAATCAAAGATCAGATGGAAAATATTTATCTTCTTGATGAATCTCCTTCAACAATTCACTCAACTCTTCTCACAATTTCAGGGGGTCAAGTTTTTGATGAAGCAATAAATTCAATTCTAGTTGATCTTCAAAGATTAGATAGAAAAGAGAAAGACATAAAAAAAGATATTGAAGAGAGAGAAAATCTTCTTAAAAATTATGAGGGAATAGATGAAAAGAAAGATAAATTATTAAAAATAAAAAATGAAATAGATACTTTTAAAAAAATAGAAGATAAAAAAAGAACATTAGAGAAATTAAAAAATGAATTAGTAAATATTAAAAAAGAAAAAAACATCTTAAACCTTTATTTGAATTCTTTGAAAAAAGTTGAACCAATTGAAAAAGAATCGAATTTCCTTCTTGAACATAAGGAAAAAATTTTAAATTTAAAAAACTTAAAAATCTCTTTGGAAAAAGTTAAAGAAAACATAGAAAAAATTTCAAAAGATTTAGTTTTGATACAGAAAAGTGATTTAAGTGAAGATGTATATTTTGAACTTAAAAATAAAATAGAAAACCTTGATAATCTTAAAAATATAAAAAATTCAATTTTGAAAGTAAAAAATGAAATTTTTTCACTTGTTAATAATTTAGATGAAACTAAAAAGAAAATAGATTCAAATATTGATGAATATTTTAGTTTAATTTTTAATAATAAAGTCTGTCCTGTATGCAATAGAGAAATTGATGAAAGTATAAAAGAAACAATAAAAGATAATTTGAATAAAATGTGGAGGTAATTTATGGGAAGCGATTATGTTATTTCAAGAATAGATTTGATTCATCAAAAAATAAAGCAACTAATAAAAAGAAGAGATGAACTAACTGGAAAACTTGAAGCACTTAAAAAAAGGGAAGAGGAAATTTTAACAGAACTTAAGGAAAAATATGGAATAGAAACAATTGAAAATTTAGAAGAAGTGATCAAAAAGTTAGAAGGTGAAATAAAAGAAAAGATGGTTAGCATTGAAAATTCTATAAGGGAGATAGAATATGAACTCAATAGAGATTATAGAGAATAACTTTTTTAAACTATATCAAACAGTTGAGAGAAAAATTGGAGAAAGAGAAAGAATAAAAAAAGAAATTTCTGAAAAAGAGAGTGAACTTAAAAAAATTGAAAAAGAAAGAGATATTTTAAAGAAAAGTAGTGAAATTTTAAAAAATGCATATGAGAAAGTTAGAAAAAATACAATTGAAGGGATTGAATCTCTTGTAAATAAAGCGCTTCAGAAAATTTTTGATGATCTTATATTTAAAATCGAACTTGAGGATGAGAGAAATAAAAAGGTTGCAAAACCTCTTATTAAAAAAATAACTCAAGATTTTGAATTTGAAGGAGATCCATTAAATACAAGTGGAGGAACTGTGAGTCAAATAATTTCTCTTGCATTAAGAATAAGTATTCTTGAAAAAAGTCTAAATCCAAGATTTGAAGGACCTCTAATTTTAGATGAACCTTTAACTTTTCTTGATGAGGGAAGCAAAAGAAAAATAGGGGATTTTATAAAATCAATAAGTGAATACTTGAAAAGGCAAATTATTTTAATCACACATGACAGAATTTTAATGGAAATTGGGGATAAAATTTTCTATGTAACTCAAGAAGAAGGAGAAAGTAAAGTTCAAGAAATAGAAAGTTTTGAAGAAATTGGAGAAATTTAAAAAACCTGAAACTTTTTTTGTTTTGAATTGTTTGATATAATTAGGAAGTAAATAAAGGAGGAAATATGAAGGCTTTAAAAATTCTAATTTTATTAACTCTATTGTTGAGTTCAACTTTTACATTAATTTCATGTACTCAAAAAGAAAAAGTTGTTAAACTTTATTATTACAACCCAGAACTTGATAGAGACGCTCAAGGAAATATTCTTTGTAGTGAAAAAGGACTTGTTCCAGTTGAAAGAAAAATAAAAAGTGAAAATATAATTGAAGATACAATCAAACTTCTTATAGAAGGAAAATTAACTGATGAAGAAAAAAGCAAAGGAATAACAACTGAATACCCACTTGAAGGATTTAAATTAGTTAAAAGTGAACTTAAAAATGGAGTTCTTACTTTAACTTTTGATGACCCATATTTCAAATCTTCTGGTGGTGCTTGTAGATCAAGGATACTTTGGCTTCAGATTGAATATACAGCAAAACAATTTAGTGAAGTCAAAGAGGTAAAATTTTATCCTGAACAGCTTTTCCAGCCATAATTTAAATTTGATTTTATAAAGGAGTTTTGCATGAGGTATACCAAAAAAAATTATTTTAATACTAATTATTTTAATAATTCTAATTTTTGTATTTAACTTTTATCAGAGATATTTAACTCTTAAAAAAATAAAAGATGCGAAAAATTTAATAATAATTGAATCTCCTAAGCCTTATGAAAAAGTAGAAAATCCTTTATTAATTAAAGGTAAAGCAAGAGGGCAATTCTTCTTTGAAGCAACTTTTCCTATAAAAATTGTTAATGAAAATGGAAATGTTTTGCAAAGAGATTACATTGAAACAATAGAAGATTGGATGACAGAAAATTTTGTTTCTTTCGAAAAAAGTATAAAGCTAGATTTTGGAAACATAAAAAGAGGTTTTATAATTTTTGAAAAAGCAAATCCCTCAGGTTTAAAAGAAGATCAATTTGAAATTTCTATACCAGTCTATTTTCCTTAAAATGTAAAATTAGTTTCGGGGGTCAAAGTAAAACAAAAAGGGACCCAAAATTTGAGCCCCTTTTTGTTTTTTCTAATTCCTAAATTAATCCTATGGATAGTAAGTTATTGTTACTTTTTGAAGAACTGGATTCCAGTCAACTTTTGCGCCGAATGCTTCTGCAATGAACCTTATTGGTACAACTGTTCTTCCTTGTGGCTCAACAGTAAATGGAGCAACATCAAGAACATATGGTTTACCATTTACATAAGCAATTTTGTTTCTAAGTTGCATATCAATTATAATCATTGTTCCATCGCTCTTTTTAAGTTCAATATGAATTCCTTCTGTCTTTGGATCCCAATCAACCCTTGCTCCAAATGTTTCTGCAATAAATCTTAATGGGACCATAGTTCTTCCAGGAGGCATGGTAAATGGAGCAATTTCGTATATAACTGTTGTTGAAACTCCATCTTTTGTTACCTTAATAACAGGAGAATCTATTATCATTTCAATTATTATTTCTCTTCTATATTTTACCGTTTTAGAAACAGTTGAAGTGTTTCCTGCCTTATCTTGTGCTTTAACAATAACTCTAAGTTCTTTTTCTCCTACGGGGATTGTTAGAACATAAGAGAAGGATCCATCTGGATTTACTAAAACCGGCTCATCATTTATTGTTACTGTTGCACCAACTTCAGTTGTTCCCTTAACTTCAAATATTCTTTCTAAAACATTTTCAGGAATTGTAACCTGTAATTTTGGAGGAGTTGTATCAAGAGTAACTGAAATTCTTCTAGTTCTTGTAAGTGTTCCTTTCTCTGATCTAATAACAATCGTATTTAATCCTTCAATTAAGGTATATGGTATTTCAAATTTTCCTTCTGAATTTACATCAATTTCTTCATCATTTACATAAACTATTGCGCCTTTATCAGTTGAACCTTTAATTTTTATAATAGGTGTATTAACAAATGAAGGAATTGGATCAATAATAAGTGTTAATGTTGGTGTTTTATAGATAACATAAATCTCCTTTGTTCCTATATTTCCAAACTCATCGACTGCAATAACTCTTATTCTATTTGTTCCATCATCAAGAGTTACATAGGTCATAAATGTTCCATCTGGAAGCAAATCAACTCTCATTCCATTTACATAAACAGCAGTAACTTTTGAATCATCAGAAACTTTTCCAATAACCTCAATTTTTGCTTTTTGAGAAGTGCTACCATCTTCTGGCTCAATTATTAAAATCTGAGGTGGTGTTGTATCTTCAGTTACTTCTCTTGCATAGAAGTAATCATAGAAAACATATTCTTTGTCTTGCTTCTTAACAACAATATCATATCCACCTGCATATTTTGGAACAAAGTTTGGTGAAGAAGCGACTCCTGAATTATCTGTATATAATTTCAAATCATAAGTTGTTAGAGCATAATTATAAGCAAATGCTATTATAACCTCTGCATTTGCAACAGGGCTATTATGAGCATCAACAACTGTTATCTTAATTCTATTTGGCTTATTAACAATTGCTTTATCAATTATTGTACCTTGAGGAGTTGAAATTTCAACAGTCACCTTTACAGAGATAAGATCGAATTCATTTAAAACTACAAATTTTCCAACTGGTGTATCATTTGTTGTGTAATATAAAATAACTTTTGGAGAATCAGGTAAGGTTGGGTTCTTGTTATCTCTTCCATTTACAGTGAGTGTTCCAGATGAAACACCACTCACTGAAACTTTATTCATAATTACTGTTCTAAATCCAAATGGTGCTCCATTAGAGTCAACTTTTCCATCTACTCCAACCTCTTTTGCATAGAATGGAGCATTTGTTATTGGATCAAATAGTGAGAAGGTTATTGTTTCATTTATTTCTGCAGAAAGTATATTATCAGATGGAGTTATTACTAATTTTGGTTTAACAATTGGAACATCAATATCACCATATGTATCTCTATTTGGACCTATTGCTACAATTCTTGCATTACCTTCTTCAAGATATGGCTCACCAAGGGTTAATGTGAAAGTTCCATTCATATTATTTACAAAAGTTGATCCCTTTGAACCAATAGCTATTATTTCAGAACCAGCAGGAACACCTGGAGCATTTATCAAAAGTTGATGTATTCTTCCTGCAAGAATCTTGTTATATGTTGTCATTCCATCAATTGAAAGAAGTGATATATTAAGCGCTTTCTTAGGTTTAATTACAAAAGCATAAGGTATATAACCCATAATCTTTGAAGTTGGAATACTTGGGTCTCCTGTATAAACTTTAACAAGTGTATATCTTCTTACTTCAAATGGTACTCTATCTTTTTCAGGATCTGATGCATGATTGAATCCAATGTTAAGTTGGGTGTAAATTCCATTGAGAATGTTTTGATTTAGTGGATTAAGGTGAGAAGCATCTATTATAATTTTTGGAGTTGGTCCACCAACATTAAACATATCAGAAACTGGTGAACCATCTTTGTTATAACCCCAAATCTCAACCCAAGCGTTGTTTCTTGGAACATCATTCATATCTAAAACAGTTATTCTTAGTGCACCAACGCTACCCTGAATAATTTCTTGAGGCGTGGTCTCAACTTTGATTTTAAATCCTAAAATATTTTGGAATTTACCAAATAATTTGAATTTAATTTCACTATCAGACACTCTTCCATTTTCTTCATCGCTTCTATTATCAACTCCTCTTAAACCAAATTTAAGATTTACTGGCAATTCAGTGTACATTGTTGGAATAAATTTTAGTTTTATTTCTGTATCACTTCTTGAAATTTCTTCAACAAAAATCGTGTCATCTTTATCAATTTCAAACTCCTCTGCTGGATCAAAAACAACAAGTCCAGGAGTTGGTGGCTGATGGAATCCAAAGACAAGGACATATTCTTCTCCAACAACAGGTGGAATCATTTCTCTATCTAATCTTACAGATGTTAAATCAATGTAAGCATATGGATTATAGAGGGACAAGGGTTGAATTGGAAGTGAAAGAAGCACTGCGCCAGCAACCTTAACAACCATTGAACCACTTCCAGTTCCTACAGGTGTTCCAGAAATAAGGTATGTTCCTTTTGTTATTGGTTTAACCATTCTATTTTGAAGAGTCCATCCTGGAGGAAGTTCAAATGTAAATTTATCTTTAAGGTTAAGTGATAACTCATCTATTGGATTTCCAGATGGATCTGTTACAAAAATTGTAAAGTAATTCAACTTATTAGCGTAAAGAACAGTTGGTTCAACAAGTAGAGTTGCTTTGTAATTTGGCGCTGCAATTGAAAATGGTCTATAAGGAGTTGGGCTTCCTACCTGATCATAATATCTTCCATATAGATAATCTCCTTGAGAGCTTTTTTCATTTCCAACTCTTGTAAATAGTGCATAACTTCCAAGTTCATCTATTATTGCATAAATTTTAAAGTATCCATTTGCGCCAAGTTTAACAGGTGCATATGTTTGTGGTGGAAGATTAGGTCTTACAATTTCATTAATAGGTCCACTTGAAATATTTATTCTTTCATAACCTTTAACAGGATCAACCTTCCATAGTTCCACATATACATCATTATTTCCTGGAGTGAGATTATTTGGAAGTTGTAATGTACCTTCAATAATCTGTAGGTTATTTAAATCTACTGTGATATTTGCAAGATTTGTTGTTATTGTATCTTTATATTTAAGATAAATATACTTATAACTTGGTGGAGAAGATAATGCTTCAATTTTATATATTCCATCATATTTTGCACCATGATAACCAAGTGAATCAACCCAACCTGTTCCAAGATTAAATTTGCCATTTAGGTCTGTTTGTACATCAACAACAGAAGTTGAGCCCCAAGGTTCAAGAATTAAATCTTCTGTATAAGGACCTGATAATACAATTTTTATAAATGGTAATGGATCAAGAGAGCCATCGCTATTCAAATCAGAAAGTGATGTTAGTGAACCTGAAATTGAAGTTCCTATTGTAAAACTATCACCACTTATCGTAAGAAGTGGTGTTGTTGTAAAGTTAAATGTATAAAGGTCAAATGTGCACCACTTTGAAGATGGATATGATGGTATAACATCCCCTCTAATTGTAACAGATACAGTAGTTCCGATCGTTGTTATTCCAAGTTCTATTATTGGAACTGATACAAAAATATTCTGCCATGTTCCAACACTTGCTGTTGGTGGGGTGAAATAAAGTTCTTTTGAAGTTCCTAAACTTGTAGTTATGGTTACCTTTAGCTTATCTCCGCTTTGATCAACAAACCATTTTAGATTTGCGCTTATTTCTGCACCAGAGAATGTAATTGATTGTTCAAGTACATCGACTAAACCATTAATTTTTATTTTTGCGGAAGTTCTATTTTCTTCTGGAGGAGGTAGTGTTGAAGATATATCACCACAACATGTGGTATGAATTGTTGCTATAGCATATCCCTCAACACATCTGCCAGATGATGCAGTAAATAATCCTGTCGAAGAATCAATTGTTCCAACTGGATACATAGGATCCATGTTTAATAAACTCCATACTGGTTTCGAAGTTATAACAACATGATCAAGAGGGTCAAGAGCAACTGCTGTAAATTTAACTCTTTCACCTGAAATTAAAGTAATATTTCTTGGAGAAACTTCAACCCTAACTGCTGTTGTAACTATTGCGTATGTTGGTATTGAATTATAAACAACTGCACCACCACAGGTGCCATCAACACATGTACTATTATAAGTAAATGAAGCCCATATGCTATATTCACCACCTGCACAGGAAGATGAAGTAAATTTTCCAGTTTTATCTATTATTGCTCCAGGCATAGCAACATCAGAAAGTCTTATATCATCTTTAGTAACATAAGAATCTCCATTTTTATCCCAATATAATGGCTCTGTTAAATAATCCCAAGAACCATTTGAGTTTCTATCAACAAATTTAATTTTTTCATCAATATTAGGATCTGCTTTTAAACTGTAATTCTGATCATGATCTGTTGCTAAAACATAACCAGGTTTAAGACCCATAGGTCCACATATTGAGCAGTTTAAAAGGCAACTACAAGATATTATTCTATAATCACCAGGACCTACAACACCAATAGTACCAATATCTATATATAACCATTCACCAGGGAAATAATACCAATCATTATTACTCTGGAACCAGTATCCATTATCAAAAACTCCATTACCATTCAAGTCAACAAATTTAACATCTACACCCGCTGGTGCATCATCACTAAATTGCCTTAAGGCATCACCAATATCTTTATCATTTACTTTAGTTCCTGCTGCATAAAATACAGAACCTCTTTTAACATCACTAAGCCTTATATCTCCATAGGATACAGCAAAATTTGAATCTTCATCTGAATAAATATATTCACCAACATCATATGCAGGTGGGAATGGAGCATTTGAATTAATATGTTGAGTGTGTCTTTCTTTTAAATTATTAAAGGCTATAAGTGCAGTACCAGCATCCCAATCACCTAATTGCACTATTGTTCCAGGTGCATAGGTTTTTCCTGCTTTATATACTTTAGTTAATCTTAGGTCACCAGGAGAAACTGAATTAGATAAATCATTATCTCTATAAATCCACTCACCATAATCAAATTTTCCATTATTAGCAGGAACATTTATTAAAACATTATCAGCATGTTTTTCAAAATTTGAAAATTCAACGAGTTGCATACCCAGATCTTCTGGATAAGTACCTGTAAATCCAAATGAATATGGCATTGGATAATTATTTGTAGCTGTATTTTTTGGATAACCAACACCAAAATTTACATTATTTTCCGCATATGGTATTGGATTACCTGAAACATCAGTAACTAATGCTTTGTACTGATACTCTGTGCAAGGAGTGAGCCACTGTGTCTGAGGTGATAAAGTAACTTTCGGAGGTCCTCTAAATAAAACTATTTTTGATGAACCAGTTCTTGATATTCCACCAAATGTTAAAGTAACATTTAAAGTAACTTCATATGGTGGGTCAGCACTTCCCATAACTGGTGCTGTATAAAATCCATTTATATCTACAACTCCTGGATTTATTCCAACTAAACTTGAATTAATTAAAAAGTTAGTTGAAATTCTTAAATCACCTGGAGAGACAACATACTTTTGAATTCCATTAATCAATTTATAATTCCATACAAAATCTATAACAAAATTAACAGGTTCATTATCATCCCATACTTTATTTGAATTATAATCACCAAAATGGTAATCAAAGAATAGTCTATCAGAAGGGTTTGAATATTGTTTTAGCATCATAAATGGCCAGATAACTTGAAGTGGATCTAATTTTGAAGCGTCGAGATCTGTTATTTTTACCTTACTCCCTGCTTCATAATGAGCAAAAGCATTTGTTGTCCATATATTGACTGGTGTCAATCTCACATCACATTCAGATGGTGTCAATGAGTTATCAAGGTCAAGATAAACAAAATCACAGGAATCAAGGCCTTTATCTTTACTTGTATCAGTATTATAAAATCTTAAAGATGGAGTTCTAATTCTTGTATCGCCACTGTCAATTGTTCCACTACCATTAACATCATTATAAATTCTTTCAAAAGGAGAGTATGTGCCTGAATTATCAGAATCAATATATCTAAAAATTGGCGCTGGTGCAACACTATCAATTGGACTTAAAACTAACCCAACATCAGTATCGGAAGCTAATACAATTGAACCAGCAGGATATGATTTATTTCCAATTGTTACATTCGATAATCTTTTATCACCTGCATTTACAGTTCCATTACCGGTTGGAAATAATGGTTCAGGATGATCATAATAAATCCAATCTTCAGTTGAAAATGCGGTATCAAAATCATAATCATAATATTTTTCAGTAATTACAAAATTTGATAGGGCAAAACCAGAGGTAACAATAGAACCAGCTGGATAGGTTGTAGTTCCAATTGTAACTGATGTTAATCTTATATCACCTGTATCAACAATAGCATTAACTGACCAGTAAATCCATTCTGCAGGGTTATATTTTGTATCAGCAGTTACATTTTCAGCGTGTTTTTCATTTGCGACAAAAGGTGTCAGTGGTTCGCCTAAATCAAGATCGCCAAATGGAATAAGTGCTCTACCTAAATCTAAATCTCCCAGAGATACAGTAGACCCAGCAGGGTATGTCGTAACTCCAATAGTAACACTTGTTAATCTTGTATCTAGTGGTGAAACAACTTTGTTATTATCATTGTCTCTATAAATCCATTCTCCAATATCATAAATTAAATTAACATTTGCATCTACAAATTTTTCAGGGGTTAGAGTTGGAAAATCAAACAAAATTAAAGCTCTTCCAATATCGCCTTCTCCTGCTGAAACAGTAGAACCCGCTGGATATGGTCCAACATCAGTAACAGTTGTAAGTCGAGTATCTCCAATAGAAACTTGATTATTATTATCATTATCCATATAAATATTCTCTCCAGGTTCATAGAAAATATTTATACTAATATTATTGGTATGTTTAACAAAAGGAGAGCTTACTAAACTATTTACAGGATAAGTAGTTGATCCAATTGTTACTGTTGTTAATCTTTTATCACCTGGGGAAACCCAATTTGCTGTTGTTAAGTCTTCATAAATCCATTCATTTGGGTCAAAAAGAGCATTTATATTTATATTTTCAGCATGTTTTTCTGCTGCAAGAAAGTTAATTAAACTAGTTCCAATGTCAAGTGCAGGGCCACCTATATCTTCATCACCTGCTCTAACTGTTGAAGGATTCAAAAAGACATTCAATGTTCTTAAAGAAATACCAATATCAGAATCACCTGTTTTTACAATACTTCCTGGTCCATAACTTCCACCACATGTTGAAGCAGTTATTCTAATGTCTCCTCTTGTAACTGAAAATGAGTTATCAAGATCAAGATATACACAATCCATACAATCATAAACTCCATTACTATTTGAATCGCAATATCTGAAGTTTGCATCAACTCCACCATTTGGTGGATCATTTGGTGCTGCTATTTTAGTTTCAAAATTATCAAAGAATAGAATTGATCCTGTTGATGACTTAATATAAAAATCATCCCACGCTGTACCTCTTGCGGTTGCATCTCCGCCATACTGCCATACACCAAATATACCTGATTTAAAAGTTGTATCTGTTGCATTAATTATTGGTGTTGTTGGAATTGGTAATGAAGGATCATACCAGAAAACCTGAATATTTGAACTAGATACAACTATTTTTAATGTATACCATGTATTAATAGTAATAGCAGCAGGTAAGGGACTTGACGTTATTAATGTTTCCACTCCATTAACTGTCTTTAATAATCTAATATTAGGTCCCCATATATCAACATAGTAACCATTTGCTTTTGTATTATATCTTGTAAGGTAATCATTAAATCTAAATTTTACACCACCATGGTAACCAGCAGCACTATCAAAGGCAATTTTTGTTTCAAGTATAAAATCAGAAAGGTTTTTATTATAAAGTGGATGAATAAATAAGGTTGTATCATCTGGTCCTACACTAGCTGGATGCATTAGAAAAATTGAATTACCTGTTCCAAAGGGTGCACCCCAATACCAATTTGCTGATGTACCTGCATCACTTATTCTAAACCACCTTGCAGTTGGTATATCATAAGTATCGTATCCACAATCTTTATCCTCTGGTCTTACAAAATTGCCAAAAGTATATGTATATCCTTCAAATAGAGTGTTTCCATACATATCTGATGGTAGTAAATACATAATTCCAGAAGAACCGTATCTTGCAAGATAAAATTCTGAAGTTGGTCCTACTGCATATCTATTTGAAGTAAAAAACGCAGGGCTTGGGATGATTTTAACATGATCAAATGGTCCTGGATAAATATAAAAAGATGGTGAAGTAGCTGGTGTTGTTTCCTGTGATGTATTGAATTTTAATGAGTAAAAGCCTGATTTTGTAGGATTTTTAATTCCTGAGGTAGTTAAAAAAGTTAAAACATGTTCATTTGCTGCTTGTAAATTTATTGAAGTAATAACTGCAACTTTTCTATTTAGTAAATCCACCTGAACATCAGTTATATTATTACTTCCATTAATTAATACTGCTGTTTTTGGAATTATTGAAGGCAATGTAAATTCTTTAGAAGTATTACCGCCTATATCTTTTGGAAAAGTAACAACAATATTGTCTGAATTTGCAAAAATTTGTGAAGTTAAAGTAAATTTAATATCTATTCTAACAAGTTCTCCAACAATGTTTGGAGTTAATTGTACATCAAGTACATTTGCAACAGAAGTTATTGAGTAACCCAATTTAAAATAAGGAAATAGGGTTAAATTAAGAGATAAAATAATTAGAATAATTAAAAATTTTTTCATTCTTTCCTCTCCTTTCATTCTTTTTTTAATTAACATACTCCCTATAGCACCTCTCTATTTATAAAAATTTTTTATATATTAAAAAATAATTTAATTTTCGTTTATATTTTCAATGTTTTCTATGGTTATATTATAATCCCTAATTTTATTAAATAAAGATTTTCTCGAAATCCCCAAAAGTTTTGCAGCTTTAGTTTTATTGCCTTTGCACTGTTTTAATGCTTTAATAATCATATCTTTCTCCACTTTAGCAACAACTTCGCTAAGTGGTAAAACCTTATCACCATTTATGTTATTAGATATGACTTCTACTTTTTTGTTCCCTAAAATTATTTGAGGAAGATATTCTTTTAAAATAATTTGTCCATGTGATGCAACAATTGCGTGTGCAATTGCATTTTCGAGTTCTCTTACATTTCCTGGCCATGAGTAATTCATAAAAATTTCCATGACTTCAGGTGCGACACCTGTAACAAACTTTTGATATTTATGAGAATATTTGAAAATAAAATATTCAACTAATTCTGGGATATCTTCTTTTCTTTCTCTTAATGGAGGAAGAATTATTGTAAAAACATTCAATCTATAATAAAGATCTTCTCTAAATTTTCTCTCTTCAACAAGTTTTAATAAATTTTTATTTGTTGCTGCAATTATTCTTGCATTTGTATAGATTGTTTCTGTTCCTCCAACTCTTTCAAAAGATCTTTCTTGTAAGACCCTTAAAATTTTTGCTTGAAGTGGTAAACTCATGTCACCAATCTCATCTAAAAAGATTGTCCCATCTTTTGCCTGTTCAAATTTTCCAATATGTCTTTCTTTTGCATCAGTAAATGCGCCTTTTTCATGACCAAAGAGTTCTGACTCGAGAAGCCCCTCTGGTATAGCAGCACAATTAACTGTAACAAATGGTTTATCTCTTCTTGAAGAATTTTTATAGATCGATTTTGCAACAAGTTCTTTTCCTGTTCCACTCTCCCCTAAAATTAAAACTGTAACATCAGATGATGCTGCTTTTCCAATTTGCTTGTAAACTTCTTGCATAACTTGTGTTTTTCCAATTAACCCCTCTGCCTGGAAACCACCTTCATAATGAACTTCTTTTTTCTTAATTTTTTCTGAAAGTTTTTTAAGTTCTATTGCTCTTTTGAGAGTTACTCTTATTTCCTCAAGATCAAGTGGTTTTGTAACATAATCATATGCACCCTCTTTCATCGCTTGAATAGCAACGGAACTTGTTCCATATGCAGTCATTAAAATTACCGGAAGGTCTTTATCAATCTCTTTAATTTTTAAAAAAGTCTCCATCCCATCCATTCCAGGCATTTTATAATCCATTAAAATAACATCTGGATAAAATTCACTAACTTTTTTTAGAGCCTCCTTCCCATTTTTTGCTTTAATTATAATATAATCTTGTTTAAGTGCTTCATTTAAAAATTCAAGTATATTTTCTTCATCGTCAACAATTAAGACTGTTACTCTATCATTTTTATTCATACTCATAAAACAATTATACCATTTAAATTAATGGTAAATACACAAAAAAACTTGTACCATTTTGGTCAGAATTAAACCATATCCTTCCATTATGCATCTCGACTAACTTTTGTGAGATAGGAAGTCCTAAACCTGTTCCTTTTTCTTTTGTTGTAAAAAATGGAGTAAAAATTTTTTCTTTATCTTCTTCTTTTATTCCAAAGCCAAAATCTTTAACTTCTAACAGAATTCCTTCTTCAAATTTTTTTGTTTTTATAATTATTTTTCCATTATAATCAGAACTTTCAATTGCATTTAAAATTAAATTGAGTAAAACTTGCTCCATTTGTTTTGGATCAATATTAAATTTTGGATCATAATTTATATCTAAATCAACACTTATATTTTTTTCACTTATTTTTTCTTGAAGAAGAGAAATTGAATCTTTTATTACACTTGATATATTTGATAAAACTTTATTTGGAGGCGATGGTCTTCCATACATAAGTAAATCTTTAACAATTTCTTCTAATCTTTTAACTTCATTTAAAATTGTTCTTGTATATTTTAATTCATCTCCATCATTTTCAAATTTCTTCTCAAGAATTTGAGCAAAACCTTTTATTGCAGTTAAAGGATTCCTTATTTCATGAGCAACACCAGTTGTGAAAATTCCTAGTGTTTTTAATGCTTCAGTTTTTCTCTTCTCTTCAAGAAGTTTAATCTCTTCGGTAACATCTTCAACTGTTATTAAAATCTCATCTGTGTTAAAAGGAGTTGAAAATATATTAAATATTTTTTCTTCTTTTCCAATTTTTACTCTTTTTTCTGTTAATGTCCCTTTTTCAAATATATCTAAAAGAAGTTCCTTTAGAATTGGGATTGAGTTAAAATTTTTCTCAAGAATATCTTTTTTCTTTAAATCTAAAAGTTTTTCAAATGCCCTATTTAGGTCTTTTATCTTTCCATCTTTTGTAATTACAAGAACTCCTGAATTTATTGTTTCAAGTATTTTTTCTGAATTACTTCTTGTTATAAGAAGAGTTTGAGCAAGGTCATTTATTGCAAAACTAATTTCACCCATCTCACCAGACATTTTAGGAAGTTTATAAGAGAGATCTCCTTTTAAATTTTCAAGACCTTTTTTGATAACTGTTACTTTTCTTACAAAAATTGTTGAAATGTAAATTGCAAAGAGACCAGAAATTAAAACAACAATATAAAGTATATTTCTTTGAGTTAATTTTAGTTGATTAATTTTTGAATAAACAACCTCTTTAGGTTCCTCTACCCAAACATACCCTGTCTCTTCTCCAAATTCATAAAGAGGTAAAACAACTCTATATTTTTCTGAAAATGTGGATGTTGATTCATAAAAAGCAACAGGTCTATTAAAATAATCTCCATAGATAAAATATCCAACACCATAAAGAGTGTTCTGTTCATGAATTGTATATGTATAATCTTCTAAAGACCTTTCAAGATATAACCTTTTTGCTGTTTTTAAATCTATCTTTTGAATTGAAGCAGTTGTTATTAATCTTTCAATTATTCTTGTGTAAGCAATCTCAAGTTGTTTTGCTATTGTTGTTAATTTTTCTTCTTCGGCTTTCCAAAGATTTTCCTCCATAGTTCTAATCATAATTGAACCGAGAAGGAAGGTTGAAATAATCACAACAACAAAGAATGAAACAATTACTTGAAAACTTAATGAATTAAAAAATTTCATCTATATCTCAAAAACATTTTTAATTAATATCCAATAATCATCAACTCTTTTTGTTTTATTTAAAACATCTTTAAGTGGAATTGATGTTATTTCACCATTTAAAAGTGTTGCCATTCTTCCAAATTCACTATTTTTAACCATATCAACTGCCTTAATTCCTAATCTTATTGTAAGAATTCTATCAAAAAGAGTTGGTGCTCCACCTCTCTGAACATGACCAATTTGAGCAACTCTTGTATTTATATCTAACTCATCTTTTATTATTTTCCCAAGATAATTCCCAACTCCTCTCTCTTGAAGTAGTTTATGTCCAAAGGCATCAACTTCAACATCTTCCCTCTCAGCAAATTCAACACCCTCAGATACACAAATTAGGGCATATCCTTTTCTTTCAAATGCTCTTTTAACCTTTTCAATAAATTTATCTTTTTCAAATTTTTCTTCTGGTATTACTGTCACATCTGCACCACCTGCAAGACCTGTAAATAGAGCAACCCATCCTGCTTCTCTTCCCATGACCTCAAGAATTAAAATTCTTTTCATTGCTTTTGCAGTATCTTTTAACTTTTCAAGAGCATCCATTGAAATTGTTGTTGCAGAATCAAAACCAAAAGTATAATCTGTACCAAAAACATCATTGTCCATTGTTTTAGGTACTCCGACTGTATTAACTTTATATCCTTCATATAGTTTTGCTGCAACACTTAAAGTATCATCTCCACCAATTGCAATTAAAGCATCTATTTTTTCTTTTTTTAATGTCTCTAAAATTCTTTCGACTCCATTTTCCTCTTTAAATGGATTTGTTCTTGAAGAGTATAAAATTGTTCCACCTAAATTTAAAATATCTTCAACATCTTGAAGAGAAAGAAATTTTCCACTATCTTCAATTAACCCTTTCCATCCATCAAAGAAACCAAAAACTTCAAATCCATAATTCAAACTTCTATAAAAAACCGCTCTTATTGTTGAATTTAAACCTGGACAATCTCCTCCACCAGTTAAAACTCCGATTCTCATATATATTACCTCCTTATTTTTTAAGATATCTCTTTATAATAAAAGTTCTCGATTCCAATTATTTTAGATAAATTTGAAAGAAGTGATGGTGAAAGATTAACCATAAATTTTTCTGAAAGAGAAACCTCAACTTTTTTTCCATTTATTTGTAAATATATTGTAACAAGTGTATTGCCTCTATTCTCTTTTAATGAATTTGATAACTTTTCAAGAATCTCATCTTTCAAATGATCTTTCTTTAAATTTATATAAAGATGAAAGATTGTTTTATTTTCTTCTTTTATATCAAGATCTTTTATTTTCTCATCAAGTTCACTTTTATGTATAAATTCAATAAATTTTGTTAGTCTAATTGAAATTCTTTCATCTTCAATTTTAAGTTCACCTTCAATTTTAATTAACCCCTCTTTTCTTAAATAATTTTCAATTGTATCAATTTGAGAATTAAAAACTAAAACATCTATTTTTCCACTCTCATCTTCAATAACAAATTTTAAAAATCCCTCACCCTTTTTTGTTGAATGGTGCTTAAAGGAAACAATAGTTCCTATTATATTAACAATTTTTCCACTTTCTAAAAGTGGTAAATCTGAAATTTTAACTTCACTCTTTCTTAATTTTTCAAGATAAAATTTTAATGGGTGACCATTAAAATAAAAACCAAAAGCCTCTTTTTCCCATTCAAGAATTTTACTCTGATCTATTTTTCTCTTTTTTTGCGGAACCTCATTAAATAACATTGGCTTTGATTTCTCCTCACTTTGAAGTTCTTCAAAAAGAGCTGCTCTATCTTTTGAAAATTCATCAAATGCGCCACTCTTTATGAGTGCCTCAATGACTTTTTTATTAATTCTTGTATTCTTGCATCTTGATAAAAAGTCATAAAAAGACCTAAATTCACTTTTTTTTCTCTCATTAATAATTTCAACTGCTGCATTTTCACCAACATTTTTAATTGCTGCAAAACCAAATCTTATTCCCTCATCTTCAAGTGTAAAATAGATTTGAGATTTATTTATATGTGGAGGTAAAATTTTTAATCCAAAACTTTCAGCATCCTTTATATAAACCTCTTCTTTGTCTTCATTTCCTGCAACAGAAGAGAGAAGAGAAACAAAATATTCATGAGGATAATTTGCTTTAAGGTATGCTGTTTGATAAGAAATCATAGCATATGCTGTACTATGAGATTTGTTAAATCCATATTCTGCAAATTTTTCAATATAATTGAAGATTTTCTCTGCTGTTATTTTGTCTATCTTATTATTTATACATCTTGAGATAAAATCTTCTTTTATTTTCTCCATTAAATCTTTTTTCTTTTTTCCAATTGCTTTTCTTAATAAATCCGCTTCAGCAAGAGTGTAACCTGCTAACTTTTGAGCAACCTGCATTACCTGCTCCTGATATACCATAATTCCATATGTTGGTTTTAAAATATCCTCAACTAATTGATGAAGTACCTCATATTTTTCATTTGAATTTTTTCTTTTTATATACTCTTCAACTTGACCAGATTTAAGAGTTCCAGGTCTATATAATGATAAAACTGCAATAATATCTTCAATATTTGTTGGTTTCAAACTTGAAAGCACTCTTCTCATTCCAAAAGATTCAAGTTGGAAAACCCCAACTGTTTTTCCTTCTCTTAAAAGAGAAAAAGTTTTTTCATCATCAAGAGGAAGTTTTTCAATATTGATATCAAATCCTTTTCTCTCTTTGATTAATTTGATTGTTTCATCAATTACAGTTAAAGTTCTTAAACCAAGGAAGTCTATTTTTAAAAGTCCTAAATCTTCTAATGAATCTTTATCATATTGAGTTGTTATGCCTCTATCTTTTGTTAATTGAAGTGGAACAATTTGGGAGAGTGGTCCTTCACCAATAACAACTCCTGCTGCGTGAGTTGAAAAGTTTCTATTTATTCCTTCAAGTTTCATAGCAATTTCAAAAAGTTCCTTCTTTTTATCATCAACATTCATCTCTTTTAGTAATAGTGGCTCTTTTTCAAGCGCTTCTTTGAAACTTAAACCAAATGGAATAAGTTTTGCTATTCTATCCATTTCTGAAACAGGATAATTTAAAACTCTACCAACATCTCTAATTGTACCCCTTGCTTCCATTTTTCCAAATGTCGCAATTTGTGCTACTCTATCTTCACCATATTTTCTTCTTACATAATTTATAACTTCATCTCTTCTATCATCGGCAAAATCTATATCAATATCAGGCAAAGAAATTCTTTGTGGATTCAAAAATCTTTCAAAAAGAAGATTATATTCAAGTGGATTAACATCTGTAATTCCAAGAAGATAAGACACAATACTTCCAGCAGCACTACCTCTTCCAGGACCAACTCTTATTCCATTTTTTTTAGCATAACATACAAAATCACTAACAATTAGAAAATAATCTGAAAATCCCATATCATGAATTGTTTTTAGTTCCATAGAAAGTCTATCTCTTATCTCATCGGTTATTTTTTCGTATCTTTCAGGAAGTGCTTTTTCACATAAATTTTTTAATACTTCAAAAGGATTTTCTCCTTCTTTTAGAGGAAATTTTGGAAGTTTTGGAACTTGAAGTGGTATTTCTAAATTACATTTATCTTTTATTTCAATTGTATTATAAATTGCTTCTGGAATTTCTTTAAATAGAGACCACATCTCCTCAAAAGATTTCAAATAAAATTCATCTGTTTCAAATTTTAATCTATCAGGGTTATCAATTGTTGTTTGAGTTTGAACACAAAGAAGTATTCCATGAACTTTTGCATCTTCTCTGTTTAAATAATGAACATCATTTGAGGCAAAAATTTTAGTGTTAGTCTCTTTTGCAAGTTGTATAAGTTTTGGTAAAACCTCTTTTTCTTCTCTTAAGTTGTGATCTTGTAATTCAATATAAAAATCATCACCAAATATATATTTAAATTCATAAACTCTTTTTTTAGCATCTTCATATCTTCCTTCAAGAATATAGGAAGGTATTTCACCTTTAACACAAGAAGTTGTAAGAATTAAACCTTTGTTATAATTTTTTAAAACCTCTATATCTATTCTTGGTTTGTAATAAAATCCTTCAAGATGAGATATTGTTACTATTTTTGATAAATTTGAGTATCCTTCATAATCTTTTGCAAAAAGAAGTATGTGATAATTTTCTCTATCTTCTTTGCCTTTTTTCTCATGTCTTGATGTTGGAGAAAAATAAAGTTCAACTCCAATTATAGGTTTAATTCCCAACTCTCTTGCTTTTTTATAAAATGGAATGACTCCATAAAGACCACCATGGTCTGTTATTCCCACAGAATCCATATTTAGTTTTTTTAATTTTTCAAAAAGGTCATCAAATTTTATTAATCCATCAAGAAGTGAATATTCAGTGTGGAGGTGAAGATGGACAAAACTACTCATTTTTTCAACTCCTCAATAAAAATTTCTTTTAATAAATCTGGATCTAACCTTCCTTTGCTTTTAGCCATTGCTTGACCTATTAAAAATTGCAAAACTTTCTCTTTCCCTTTTTTATAATCTTCAACTACTTTAATATTTTCTTTCATAACCTCCAAAACATATTTTCTTATTTCTTCTTTTGAGGTTATCGGCATTATATTTTCATTTTTAATTATATACTCAAGTGATTTTCCTTCGAAAAGAAGTTCAATTATTCTTTTTAATATTTTTGATGAAATCTTTTTTTCATTAAACAACTTAAGAGATTCTGCAAAATCTTCTGGTTTAAATGGAATAGTTTCCAAACTTTTCTCATTCATATAACCTAAAATATCTGTCAATAGCCAATTTGAAATTACTTTTGGTTCATTAAAAAAAGAAAGAGTTTTAAAGAAAAATTCTTTTATATTTAAATTTGATACAAGAGTTTCAATTTCAGTTTCACTAAGAGAAAAAACTTTTAATTTTTCTCTTATATTTTGTGGTAACTCTTTTATATTTTCTTTTGCTTTCATTAAAATTTTATCATCTATAACTAGTGGTGGAAGATCTGGATCTGGAAAATACCTATAATCTTCTGCCTCTTCTTTTCCTCTCATTGAATATGTTTTACCATCACTCTCATTAAAGTGCCTTGTTTCTTGAATAACCTCTTCTCCCTTTTCTATTAACTCTCCTTGTCTTTCTATCTCATATAAAAGCGCCCTTTTTACAGATCTAAATGAGTTCATATTTTTTACTTCACATCTTGAATGTCCTTTTATAGAAATATTTGCATCACACCTTAAGGCTCCCTCCTCCATATTTCCAGTTGAAACCCCAAGATAAATTAAAATTAATCTTAACTCTTCAAGAAATTCAACTGCTTCCTCTGGTGATGATAAATCAGGATATGTAACAATTTCAACAAGTGGAACTCCTGATCTATTATAATCAACATAAGAATATCCTGCCTCAATTATATCTTCTGGATGAATGAGTTTACCAGCATCTTCTTCTAGATGGACTCTTTTAATTCTTACTTTTTTACAACTTTTAGGAAGATAAAGATAACCCTCTTCAGCAAGAGGAGTATCATATTGAGAAATTTGATATCCTTTTGGAAGATCTGGATAAAAATAGTTTTTTCTATGAAATAGAGATTTTCTATTTATATTACAATTTAAAGTTAAAGCAATCATGAGTGAATATAAAAGTGCTTTCTCATTTAAAGTTGGAAGGGCTCCTGGAAGACCAAGACAAACTGGACATATGTTTGTATTTGGAGGTGAATTAAAATCAATTTTACATGAACAGAAAAGTTTTGTTTCTGTGTTAAGTTGTGCATGTATTTCAAGGCCAATAATTACATCATCCATTCTTACATCTCCTCAGGTGTAGATACACCCATTAAATTTAACAAAATATTTAATATAATTTCAACACATTTAACAATAGTATATCTCCTATTCCTAATTTTTTCATTCTCTTCTGAAAGAACTGGGAAATCATGATAAAATGTGTGGAATCTCTTTGAAATTTCAAGCGAATGAAATGGTAAAAGGTGAGGTGCATATTTATTTATAACTTGATATAAAATTTCTTCTGTATAGATTAATCTGTTAATAATTTCTCTTTCAATATCTATTAAAGAAAAATCTAAATCTTCATAGTTAATTTCTATTCTTTTTTCTAATCTTTTTCTTTCTATTGCCCTTCCTCTTGTATAAGCATACTGAATGTAATAAACTGGATTTTCCATGCTTTTCTTTTTTGCTATTTCAATATCGAAATCAAGTGGACTTTCAGATGCTCTTGATAAAAATATAAATCTTACAGTGTCTTTTCCAATTTCATCCAAAAGTTCTCTTAATAAAACAAATTCGCCACTTGTTTTACTCATTTTTATCTCTTTGCCACCTGATTTAAGATGTACTATTTGATAAAGAATAACTTTAAGAAAATCTTTTGGAATTCCAAAAATAGAGAGTGCATTCTTAAGTGGTTCAATATGACCAATATGATCCCATCCCCAGATATCAATTACAAGTTCAAAACCTCTTCTCCACTTATTTATGTGATATGCAATATCAGTAAGAAAATATGTATATTCACCATCGCTTTTAACTAAAACTCTATCTTTCTCATCTCCAAATAGAGTTGATTTAAACCAAATAGCTTCATCTTTTTCATAACTCATCTCTTTTTCTTTTAAAATTTTCAAAACCTCTTCCACTTCGCCCCTTCTTCTCATTTCATTTTCTGAGAAAAAGTTATCAAAGTGAACTCCAAAAGCAGAAAGATCTTTTTTAATCCAACCAATTATTATATTTAAAACTTCTTCTTTTAATTTTTCTCTATCATTTAATAAATCTCTCTTACCATTATCTATTAAATCTTTAGCAATTTGAATTATATATTCTCCTCTATATCCATCCTCTGGAAAGACAAAATTTTCGCCCAAAATTTCTTTCATTCTCGAATAAACTGAATCAACAAGAAGTTCAACCTTTTTTCCTGCATCATTAAAATAGTACTCTCTTTGAACATTAAAACCAAGATAAGAAAAAGTATTTGCAAGAACATCACCTATAACAGCATTTCTTCCATTTCCAAGAGTAAGGGGTCCTGTTGGATTTGCAGATACAAATTCAATTTGAATTTTTTTGTTTGATTTCAAAGAATCTTTTAAATAATTTACTCCTTCATTTAAAAGTTTTTCTATGAAATATTTATAAAAATCTTCAGAAAAAAACAAATTAAGAAAACCTGGTTCAACCAGTTCAACTTTTTTAAAAAATTTATCTTTCTCAAACTCTTTTTTAATCTCTTCTTTTAAGGATTTATCTTTTATGTTTATCAAAAAATCTGTTGAAATATCTCCATAATTTTTGTTTTTCGGTATGGTCAAATTTAAATTTTCTAAAGGAAGATTAAATTTTTTAAATTTTTCCTCAAAAATAGGCCTTAAAATCATCTATCTTACAACTCCAATAATTCTATTAATGACTCTTTTAACATTCTTTATTTTACTAACTTTTTCCTCTATTGAATAAAGTGTATTTGGATTATATGCTTCTCCATCGAGAAAAACATTTCCTGAGATTGATATGAAATTGATTTTATCACTTGTATATTCTGGTTCTTTTAAAATTTCTCTTATCTTGTTCTCAATCTCAATATCTATACTTTTTTCATCTCTTAATGTTATTCCATTTATAATTTCAATTACACCTGGAACTTCTGATGCTTTATCTAAAATCTCTTCTTTTTCTTTTTCATTCTCAACGTTTCCTCTTAGATACAAAACTCTATTCAAAACTTTTATTCTTAAATTAAAAATTTTACTTTTCTTTAAATTATCATAAACCAAACTCTCAATTATAAAATCATTAACATTAAAATTTGGCTTTATTTTTATAAAACTATAGATTTTAGAAATATTTAAATTAGAAAGAATTTTTTCAACAAGTTTTCTTTCTCTTAAATTATTAACATTTCCATAAACATTTAATATGCCCCCCTTATATGTTAAATTAAAATTTTTAAAACCTTTTTCCTCAAGAAGTTTTAATCCCTGCTCAACAATATTTAAATCAATACTTCTTTTTACATCAAAAGAAATGTTATTAATTACTTTTTTAATGCTTTTAATCTCTTTTATTAATCTTTCAATTTCATTAATCACTTTTTCATTTGATACAGTTCCATCAAGAAAAACTTCTCCATTCTTTACAGTTATATTTATTTTTTCATTTTTAAGATTTTCATTTTTATTTATTAGGTTTTTTATTTTTTTTAATATATTCAAATCCTTTAACTTCAAACCCTTCTCATCAGAAGGTGCTATTTTTCTATCCATTAAATTCCCTCCTTTCTTTTATTTAAATTACTCATCTTCTATATTCTCTTCAACTCTTTCTACTTTACCATCAAAAAATTTAAAAAGTGTTTGTAATTCCTGAGATTTTTCAATTTCTTCTTTTTCCTTTATATAATCCTCTTCGCTTTGAAGTGTAAATACAACATCATTCACTCTGTATCCTAAATTTAATAAAATCTTTTTAATCTCCTCTTTTTTCTCTTCAACTCTATCTCTATGAAATTTATAAGGAAATGGATATTCAATAAAAATTTTCTCATCCTCAAATTTTATAAATTTTCCAAATCTTAACATCGCATAAAGTGGTCTATTAGATTTTTTTAACTCTTCAAGAAAATTACTCCATAAAAAACTTCTTTTTTCTTCTTTTTTAACCTCAACACTTTCAGGAATTATTACTTGTTGCTGTCTTATATAAACTTTTTCACCAACTTTCTCTTTGGAGAATTTCAATAAAAGTTTTAATAATTTAACTTCAAAAAGAAATCTTGGATAATGAGAATATCTTAATTCAGAACTAAGATTTATAAGAGTATCGAGAGTTTCAACAAGAAAATCTTTTTTAAAAAGATTGAGTGTTTCATCTTCACTTTTCTCATCAAATATTTTTAAAAAAAGTACTTTTCTTCCAAAATTTATTAGACCTCTTAAAATTTCATTTATCTCTTTTCCCTCTTCTATTAAATTATGTATTAATGTGAGAAAATTTGAATCGTCTCCTTGTAAAATTGAAAGAAAAACCTTTTTATAAACTTCATCTTCACTCTCTCCAAATAGAGAAAGAAGATCTTTTAAACTGATTTTGTTTCCGCTAAATAAAACTATTTCTTCAAGAGTAGAAATAAAATCTCTCAATGAACCATCAGAATAATTTGCAATTCTTTCTAAAACTTCATCTTCTATTTTAATTTTTTCATTTGCTACAATCATCTTTCCTGTATCTATAAGATCTTTTATGCTTATTCTTTTGAAATTAAATCTTATACACCTTGATATTATTGTTAATGGAAGTTTTTGAGGGTCAGTTGTTGCAAGTATAAAAACAGTTCTTTCTGGTGGTTCCTCAAGAGTTTTCAAAAGAGCATTAAATGCTTCTTGAGTCAACATATGTGCTTCATCTATTATGAAAACTCTATATCTTCCAAAGGCTGGTGCAAGATTTACCCTTTCCTTTAAACTTCTCACTTCATCAATTCCTCTATTTGATGCTCCGTCTATTTCAATTACATCAATATGTGTTCCTTCATTTATACCTACACAATTTCTACAAATGTTACATGGTTTAGATGTTATCCCTGTCTCACAATTTAACCCTTTTGAAAATATTCTTGCGATTGTTGTTTTTCCAGTTCCTTTAGGACCTGAAAATAGATATGCATGGGAAATTTTTTTCATTTCAAGAGAATTAACAAGAACTTTAACAATATGCTCTTGTCCTTTTATTTCACTGAAATCTTTGGGTCTATATTTTCTGTATAGTGTGAGATATTCCATTTTCCCTCTGCCTCAAAAAAATTAGTTTCATAATAAAATTATAATAGAAATTTCTTCATTTTTTTATATAATTTTTTTGGAGGAGATATGAAAAGAATAAGAATTTTAATTGCAAAACCAGGGCTTGATGGACATGACAGAGGAGCAAAAGTAATTTCAAGAGCACTAATGGATGAAGGATATGAAGTAATATACACCGGAATAAGAAGAACTCCTGAAGAGATTGTTAAAATGGCAATAGAAGAGGATGTTGATGCTATAGGTTTGTCTTGTCTTTCTGGTGCACATCTTGAGCTTTTTAAAAGAGTTAGTGAACTTTTAAAAGAGAAAGGCAAAGAAGTGCTTCTTTTTGGAGGTGGCATTATTCCAAAAGAAGATATTGAATTTCTTAAATCTTATGGATTTAAAAAGATATTCACTCCAGATTCAAGTATAAAAGAGATAATTGAATTTTTAAATAATGAATTCAAAAATAGAGTCCTTAGTTAATGGAATAATTGAGGGGGATAGATTAAAAATTGGTCAGGCAATAACACTAATTGAGAATTTTGAAGAAGAGGGGTTTGAAATTCTTAAGAAAGTTTTTCCACTAAGAAAAAAGTTTTTTATTATTGGTATAACAGGACCACTCGGTGTTGGAAAATCAACACTGATTGATAGAGTGCTTTCATCTTTTGAGGAAGAAAAAATTGCTTGTCTTCTTTGTGATCCATCAAGTCCAATTAGTGGTGGTGCATTTTTAGGTGATAGATTAAGAATGAAGGCTAAAAGCGAAAATTTTTTCATTAGATCGATGGCAACAAGAAACTTTCCTTTTGGAATATCACCATCACTACCATTTGTTCTTGATCTTTTATCCATATCTCCATTTAATACAATTATTGTTGAAACTGCAGGAATTGGTCAGGGTGATTCAAGTATTAAAAATTTCTCACATCTTACTATTGTTCTTCTTGCACCATATCTTGGTGATGAAATTCAATTTTTAAAAGGTGGAATAATGGAAATAGGCGATATATTTGTTGTGACAAAAGGTGACTATGAAAATGCTGAAGTTTTCTACATCACTCTTAAAGGGAGTTTTAACTTCTTTTTCAAAGAGGTCCCTCAAACATTTCTTGTGAGTGCAATAAATGGAAAAGGAATTGATGAGTTTGTTGAAAATATAAAAAGAAAAAGAGATGAAATTTTATATGGAGAGATTTTTGAAAAAAGAGAAAAAATAAGAAGAAAGGAAACTTTTAAATATTTAATAAGGGAGAGATTTATAAATAAATACATCCAAAAATTGGAAGATGAAAAATTAAAAAAGATAGAAGAAGGAGAAATAAATATATACGAATTTGACTTTGAGAGTCATTAAAGAATTTGATCCCTGGAAAGGAAAATTTTGCACTTGCCCTAAAAAATTTACTCTTAATCCATATACAGGTTGCTCTTTTAATTGTATTTATTGTTACATTACATCATATATTAAAAATCCATATAAAGTTAGATTAAAAGAAGATTTAATAGAAAAAACAAAAAAGGATTTAAAAAATTTTGATAAAAATCAATATATAATGCTTTCAAATTCATCTGATCCATATCCATACATTGAAAAATATTTAAATATAACAAGAGAAATACTTAAAATATTTTTGGAAAATAAAATAAAAGTATTAATTGTTACTAAAAGCGACATTTTATTAAAGGACATTGACATTTTAAAGGAGATGAATGTTGTTGTAACTGTTACTATTACAACTCTTGATGAGAATTATAAAAAAATTGAACCATTTGCACCATCACCCGAAAGAAGGATAAGAATGCTTAGAATTTTAAGGGAAAACGAAATTCCATCTGCAGTTAGAATTGATCCCATTATTCCATTCTTTAATGATGATTTGAAAAAAATAGAAAATTTAATTAAAGAAGTTTCGAAATATACAAATCAAATTATCTCTTCAACTTTGAAATTAAGGTATGATTCAATGAAAAGATTTAAAGAGAAATTAGGAGATATATACAACAAATTTATACCCCTTTATAAAGAGAAATATGGAAATTCTTTATATATTGAACCTTCTCAGAGAAAAAAAATTTTAAGCGGTGTTAGAGATATCGCTATCTCATATGGACAACATTTCTCAACATGTAGAGAAAATCTTTCTAATCTTAATACAAATGTTTGTGATGGAAGTGGTTTGTTTAAAAATATTATATAATTTATAAATCATGGAAGATAGATTCAAGATAAAAAGAAAAAAAGAGTTTAAAATTCCTAAAAAAAACCTCCAAAACTTAATATTTTTAATTTTTGTAGTATTATATGTTTTATTTTTATTTATTTTTTCACAAAAAGGTTTTTATCTTAATGATGGAACAGATGTTCTACCGTTGAGTTTTAAAATAGGGAAAATTGAAAATTCTTACTTTTACACAACATCAAAATCAATATATTTTTTAGATGTTGAGAAATTTACCTCCTTTACTTTTTTTATAAGAAATTTTGAGGTTGATCAAGATAAAATTTTTATTATTTCAGATAATTTATTTATTTTAAATAAAGATTTAAAAGTAATAAAAGAGATAAAAAAAGATGGATTTTATCCATATGAATTATATATATTTGATGATTATTTTGCTGTTAAATATTTAAAAAAAGATTCTCTTTCAATTCTTTTTTCACTTTTTGATAAAAAAAATTTTAAGGAATTAAAAAATCTTAAATTTGAAAATTTAACAAGCATGCCTTATTCAATTGTTTTTTCAAATGGAGAGAAGGTTTTGGTTTTTCAAAATGATGGAGATCTTTTAATTGTGAATTTTAATGGAGAAATTATTTTACAAAAAAATGTGAGGCCTCAGAATGAAATTTTATTTAATCCAAAGGGGTTGATTGATTGCGAAAAAGAAGAGATAGTTCTTTATTGGCAAAGTTATTCATATACATCAAATTCAATACTCTTTTTAAATTTTAATGGGGATATAAAAATAAAATTTGATATCAGAAATGATATAAATGAAATTGTTAAAATAGGTGATAAATTTTATCTATTGTTAAATGATAAAATTCTTATAGTTCAAAATGAAAAAATAGTTGGTGAAATTTATTATCCATTTTTAAAACCATCAATAATATATAGTGTGAATGGGAAATTAATATCAATTTGGGAATTTGAAAATTTTCAGAGTGAATATAAAATTTTAAAGATAAATGGAAAATGTTTTATTTTTAAAGGAAAGTTTAAAGACATAATTTTTAACAGTGAAAGTTATTTAATTTTAATAGATTCGAAAATTTATAAATTAAGTTATGAATGAAAAAGAATTAATAAAAGATATTTTAAAGGGAGATAGTGAAAAGTTCTCTTATTTTTTAAAAGAATTTCAAAATGAAATTTTTAATTTATGCTTTTCAATTGTAAAAAATAGGGATGATGCTCTTGATTTAACTCAAGAAGCATTTTTTCTTGCATATAAAAATTTAAAAAAATTCAAAGGAGAATCATCTTTTTCGACATGGATCTATAGAATTGCTTATAATCTTTCGATTAACTTTGTAAAGAAAAAAGGTCAAGTTTTAACAATTTTAGATAAAGAAGAAGATGAGATGGAATTTCAAATTGAAGATACAAAATCTTCAGTTTGGGAAGAAATAGAAAAAGAGGAAAGAATAAAAATAGTAAATGAGTGTCTAAACAAACTTAAAGATTTTGATAGATTAATAATTGAATTAAGGGAAATCAATAATCTAACATATGAAGAATTGTCTAAAATTCTTTCACTTCCAATTGGAACAATAAAATCAAGACTCTTTAGGGCAAGAGAAAAACTGAAAAAGGAGATAGAAAAGAAACTGAGCGGAAAAGATAAGAATCGCGAAACAAAAATTTGATTTTTTTCTCTAAAAAGTGATGGAAAAAACAAAGAAAGATTTAATAAACAGATATTTTGAAGATGAGCTTTCTCAAGAAGAAAAAGAAGAACTTTTAAAAGTTATAAAAGAGGATGAAGAATTATTTAATTATTTTAGAAAGATAGAGATTTTAAAGGAAGATTTAAGAGAAATTAAAAATATTAGGGAGAAAGTTAATTTAGAAAATAGAGTTTTAGAAAAAATAAGAAATTATAAAATTAAGAAAAAATTTTCTTTATCATTAGGATTCGCATTAACCTTTGTTTTGGTTTTACTAATGATATTTCCATTTCATCAAAGGGAGAATTTTATAAAGGTTGCTAACATAAATAAAACAAATCATAAATATTTAATTTCAAATGTTAAGGATAATTTAAACATAAAAGAAATAGAGATAACTCTTTTTGTAAAAGATGAAAAAATAGAAGAGAAAACAGGAAATTTAAAAATTCCAAAAGAAGAATTTAATCTTTTATTTGAGACACTTTCTGATAAAGGAGATGTAGTGGTTGAAAAAATTGAAGGTGGAGGAGAAAAAAGCGATTATATTTCAATTAAAATAAACTATAAAAATTATCCTCGTAAAAATTTCTCATATTATTTAGGGGTCTTTTTACCATATTTTATAATTGCAATCTTTCTTCTAGTACCTTTCTTTTTTGTTATAAATAGAAAGAGTAAAATATTAACATGAAAAAATTTTTATTAATTTTATTCCTTTTAACATTTTTTTCTTTAGGATTTAAAGAATTTAAAGTTGATAGTATAGTTGATATATTAAATGTTTTTGATGAAGGGGAAAGGCTTGGTTTGGTAAAAATTGAAAATATCTCTTTTAAGAGGGACGAAAATAAAATAAATGGTTTTATTGATTTCATTGTTGAAGAAAAAAATATAAGTTCTTTTGAAAATTTTTTAAAAGATAAAGGAATAAATTTTATTGAGATAAAGGAGGGGTTTCAGAAAATTTATTTAAAGGAATTTATTAAAAATTATTTATCTAATGACTTTAAAACAATTTTTCTTTTAAAGTTTTCTGAAATCTTTTCATCAAAAAATTTTTATTTTATTATTCTTATTACAATAATCTTTTATCTTTTAATTTTACCTAACGTCTAAATTTTTATATAATTTGAAATATGAGAGTTATTTGGGCTCCATGGAGAATAAAATATATTTTATCATCAAAGAAAAAGAGTGGTTGTTTTATATGTGAAATTATAAATAATAAAAAGGATGAAGAAAATCTTGTTTTAAAGAGAGGAAAATATTCAATAATTATTATGAATAGATATCCGTATAATTCTGCTCATCTTATGATATCTCCCTTGAGACACATAAAAAATATTTATGAATTAAATGATGATGAAATAGAAGAGATTATGAAATATTTAAGTTTATCACAAAAGATTATTGAAAAATTATATAATCCAGATGGCTTTAACATAGGAGTAAACATTGGAAAAGCAGCAGGTGCAGGCGAGGAGCATCTTCATTTTCATATTGTACCTCGATGGTTTGGAGATACAAATTTTATGACTCTCTTTGGTGAAACAAGAGTTATACCAGATAGTTTATTTGAAATATATAAAAAACTAAAGGAGGGATTTATTGAAAATAATTGCTGATTTTCACATACATTCAAAATATTCAAGAGCAACAAGTAAGGATATGGAAATTCCAACTCTCTCAAAATGGGCAAAGATAAAAGGAATAAACCTTCTTGGAACAGGCGACTCTACTCATACTGAATGGGAAAAAGAAATTAAGATGTATCTAAAAGAGAAAAATGATGGGATTTATGAATACGATGGAACAAATTTTATAATAAGTGGAGAAGTTGCTTTAATTTTTTCTCAAGGTGGAAAAACAAGAAGAATTCATATTTGTCTCTTAATTAAGACAATTGAAGATATGGAGAAAATAAATAAAATTCTTTCGAGATATTCTGATTTAAGTATAGATGGAAGGCCAATTCTCCCCTTAAGTTGCAGTGAATTTGTGAAAATTGTAAAAGATATAACACCCGATACTTTTATATATCCAGCACATGCATGGACCCCTTGGTTTGGGATTTTTGGTTCTGAAACTGGTTTTGATTCTTTAGAGGAGGCATTTCAGAGTGAATTAGAAAATATTTATGCTATTGAAACAGGACTATCATCTGATCCACCAATGAATCACTTTGTTTCAAAATTAGATGAAATTACTCTTCTTTCTAACTCTGATGCACATTCACCTTCAAATATAGGAAGAGAAGCAAATATTTTTGATTGTGAACCAAAATATGATGATATAGTTGATGCAATTAAAAAGAGAGATAAGAATAGATTTCTTTTTACAATAGAATTTTTCCCAGAAGAGGGAAAATATCACTTTGATGGACATAGAAATTGTGGAGTATCTCTTAGTCCAGAGGAATCAATAAAAATTAAAAATATATGTCCTGTATGTAAAAAACCACTAACTCTTGGAGTACTTCATAGAGTTTATAGATTAAAAGATAGGGATAATTTTGATGAAAATAACTTTATTCCATATAAAAATTTGGTTCCTCTAATGGAAATCATTTCTCAAGCACTTCAAAAAAGTAAAAGCACAAAGTTTGTTGAAGATGAATATATGAAAATAGTTCAAAAATTTGGAAATGAAATGAATGTTCTTCTTTTTCTTCCTTTAAATGAATTATCTGGAAGGGTTGATGATAGAGTTTATAAATTAATAAAAAATATGAGAGAGGGAAAAGTTAAGAAAAAACCTGGATTTGATGGAGAGTATGGAGTTATAGAAGTTATAGAAGATTTTGAAAAAGAGTCACCTCCTTCCTTATTTTAAATATTTTATTGAATAGATTTAATTTGATTGATAAAATTTTAAAGAGGAGGTTTTTATGATAAAAAATAAAATCATTTTGCTTGTTTTAATTTTATCTTTGAGTTTAGGTTTTTTAATTTCCTGTAAAAAAGAGCCAAAAGTTCTAAATGTTGGAACATCAGCAGATTACCCTCCATTTGAGTATGTTGACGAAAAAACCGGAGAGTTTGTTGGCTTTGATTTAGATTTAATTAGGTTATTAGGAAAAAAGTTAGGTTATGAAGTAAAAATTGTTAATATGGATTTTGACTCAATTATACCTTCACTTGAAAAGAAAAAAATCGATGTTGCAATTGCATGTATAACAATTACAGAAGAAAGAACTAAAGTTGCTCCAGCAATTCCATATTGGGACACAGGTCAATCTATCATAGTTAATGCAAAAAGTGCATTTAAACCTCAAGGCCTTTCTGATCTCTCAAACAAAAAGGTTGGTGTACAAAAAGGAACAACCGGAGAACAAATTCTTGATGAACGAATTGAAAACAAAGAAGCGGTTAATGTTGATGTAAGAAGATATACCTCTGTTATTCTTGGGATGCTTGACCTTCAAAATGGAGTAATTGATGCAATGATAATTGATACACCAGTAGCAAAACTATATGAACAAAAATATGGATATGTTGTTGCAACAGAACTTGCTCCAGAAACCGCAGGAATATTTGTTCAAAAGGATAATCAAAAACTATTTAATGATTTGAAAAAAGCATTAGATGAAGTTAAAAATAGTAAAGATTGGCAAGATTTAATCCAGAAATATTTCTCAGGTGAATAATAAATTTTAATGAAAATTTTTGACATAACAATTTTTTATAATGTTAGAGCAATTACATATATCCTTTCAGGTATTTTTAACACAATTTTATTAACCTTAACAGGGATAGGATTAGGTTTTATAGCTGGCTCTCTTTTAACTTTTGGGGAGGTTTATCTTGCCTCCCCATTTAATTTTATTTTTAGAATCATTGGCGAAATCATTAGAGGCATACCTTTAATGGTTCTTTTTTTAATTTTATATCTTGGTTTTAATCTTGATCCTCTTCCTTCTGCTATTCTTGGTCTTGGAATAAGAAGTGCAGCATATCAAAGTCAAATTTTTAGATCTTCACTTGAAGCAATTCCAACGGGTCAAATACTTGCTGCTTTAAGTATAGGAATGAATAAAACTCTAGTTTTTTTAAATATACTTTTACCACAAGCAATAAGAATAATGATTCCATCATGGACAAACGAATTCATAACACTCCTCAAGGATACCTCCATTGCCTTTGTACTTGGAATAACTGAAATTATGACAAAAGCAGAACTTATTTCAAGATCAATTGGAAGATATTTTGAAATTTATATCTTTATTGCAATTTTATATTTTATTATGGTTAGGTTTTCAAATTATATTTTTTATTCTATTTATGAGAAAAACAGAATTCCTGGTTTAGGAGAAAAAAGGTGAAAGAGGTATTAAAAGTTGAAGATTTAAGAAAAAGTTTTGGAAAACATGAAGTTTTAAAAGGAGTTTCATTTTCAATAAATGAAAATGAGATAAAGGTTATAATCGGACCAAGTGGTGGAGGAAAAAGCACACTTCTTTATTGTATAAATTTTCTAACAAAACCAGATTCAGGAAAAATTTTTCTTGATAACGAAGAGATAACAAAAAGTGGAATAAATTTGTCAAAAATCAGAGAAAAAATTGGTTTTGTTTTTCAACACTTCAATCTTTTCATGCATTTAAATGCAATTGAAAATGTAATGATAGGACTTCTTAAAGTGAAGGGAATGAAAAGAGATGAGGCAGAAGGTATTGCAGAAAAGGCTTTAAATTTAGTTGGAATTGATAAAAGACTCTGGAAACTTTTTCCTGCTCAACTTTCAGGAGGTCAACAACAAAGAGTTGCAATTGCAAGAGCAATTGCTATGAATCCAAGAATAATTTTATTTGATGAACCAACAAGCGCTCTTGATGTTGAGTTAATAGGAGAAGTTTTAAAAGCAATAAAAAATTTGGCGGAAAAGGGGATGACTATGCTTCTAGTTACTCATGAACTTGATTTTGCAAAAGATATTGCAGATGAAATTATGTTTCTTGATGAGGGAAAAATAATCGAAAGAGGATCACCTGAAGAGATAATATTTAATCCTAAGAGTGAGAGAATTAAAAAATTCCTTGGGATAATAACTAAAGAGGAAAAAGGATAAATGGATGCATATTTAGTAATTTTTGATAGATATGGAAATTTACTTTTAAGTGGTTTTTATCTAACACTTTATATAACTTTTGTCTCAATAATTTTTGGTTTAATTTTTGGACTTCTTCTTGCAATCTTTAAACTTTATGGTCCAAAAATTCTTAAAACCCTCTCAACTTTTTATATAGAAATAATAAGAGGAACTCCAATGGTTGTGCAACTTTTTATAATTTATTTTGGTTTACCTTCCACTGGACTTATTAGATTCACACCTCTTACAGCGGCAATTTTAGGGATGGGACTAAATAGTGCAGCATATCAAGCAGAATATTTTAGAACTGCTTTTTTAGCAATTCCAACAGGTCAAACTGATGCAGCATTAAGCATTGGAATGAATAGATTTAAAATAATTAGATATATCCTTCTTCCCCAAGTTTTAAGAATTGTAATTCCGGCATGGACAAATGAGCTTATAGCAATAACTCAATATTCAAGTTTAGCAATGATCCTTACTGTTATGGAACTAACAAGTGTTGCTAAATTTATTGGAAGTAAAACTTTTTATTATATTCAATCCTTCACAATTATTGCATTTATTTATGTTGCTATTTCTATAATTTTGACAAGATTTATGATATTTTTTGAGAAAAAACTAGAAATCCCTGGAGTATCAGCAGTAAAAGGAAGAGGATTTACTTTTTAAAATTTATTCACTAAAAATTTTATATTCTATAACTTTATCAGAAGGAAGTTCTGGTAATTTTAAATAAAAAGAAAATGTATCAAGAACTGCCTTCAAAGGGATTAAACCAACAAGTTCACTCTCTTTTATATATGTTCCATATCTCTCTGCTTCCATTTTTACAATTTCATAAATTCTATATATTGGTGCTTTTTTAAAGTTCAAAATATTCATAGACACCTGCGCACACTCTTTATCTTCAAGATAAAAACCTTTTGCTTGAACAAACATAAGACCTCCAGAAGATTCTCTAATGGACTTTGCAATTTTTTCTGCAATCTCAACATTCTTAGTTCCAAGATTAATGTTATATGCAATTAAAAATTCTCTAACACCAATTACTGTTGCACCAGCAGTGATATGTGGTTTTGGTTCACCAATATCAGGATACCAATTTGGATCTTTCATTTTTTCTTCTAAACCCTCAAATTCACCTTTTCTTATGTTTGGAAGTTTTTTTCTTTCTTCATTTGTCGCAGAATCTGCATAAAAATAAATTGGAACTTTAAGTTCATTCCAAATTCTCTCTCCAAGTTTCTTTGCATACTCATTTAATTCTTTTTTATCTATTCCAGAAATTGGAACAAGAGGTATAACATCAACTGCACCAATTCGAGGGTGTTCTCCTTTGTGATTTCTCAGGTCAATCAATTCAACTGCCTTTTTTGTAAAATAAAAAAGAGCATCAATTACCTCTTCAACCTCGCCAGCAATAGTTACGACAGTTCTATTGTGTGATTCATCAGAAGATACTTCCAAAAGTTTTACATATTGCCTATTAATTACTTCTTTTACGATTTCATCTATAACTTCTTTTCTTCTTCCCTCACTAATGTTTGGAACAGATTCAATTAATTTTGCCATAAGAATACCTCCAGTTAGATTTATTATAACATCTCTGTTATACTTTATTTTGATGAGAAAAATAGGTCTGTTTAAGAGAAAATTAGGTGTTGTTCTTATGGGTGGAGGAGCAAGAGGTCTTGCACATATTGGAGTTCTTGAAGCACTGTTGAATAATGGAGTTGAGTTTGATTTAATATGTGGAACTTCTATGGGTGGAATAGTTGGTGGATTATTCGCTTATGGATACACTCCTCAGGAAATTAAAAATATGGCTATAAACTTTGATTATTCAAAACTATTAAAAATTCCAAAAATCTCTATTTTTAAAAATTTAAATAATCTTTTTGAAATTATATTACTTTCAACTTATGGAAGGTTTTTTGAAAAAGATGAAGAAGATAAAGTAGAAGAAATTTTAAAAAATCTTACAAATGATACCTTAATAGAAAATTTAAAAATTAAATTTTTCTGCACAGGTGTAGATTTACTCTCAGGAAAAGAGGTAATTTTTGATAAAGGTCCACTTTACAAGGCACTAAGAGCAACAATGTCCTATCCATTTATTTTTAAACCAGTTAACTACAATAAAATGCTTCTTGTTGATGGAGGAGTTCTTGATAATGCACCAGTTATTAAAGCCAAAGAATTTGGAGCAAAGAAAGTGTTAGTTGTTGATATTCATAGAGGGTTAAAAAAAGAAAGTATAAAAAATCTCAACTCTGACATAGCAATATTAAAAAGAGTATTCGATATAATGACTGAGAAACTTGTTGAAATAAATTTAAATGAAGCAGATTATATTTTAAAAATTGATATTGAGAAGAGTACATTTGATTTTACAAATACTCAAGAAATTATAGAAATTGGTAAAGAGAAAACTTTAAATGAAATTAAAAAAATAAAAAAGGCACTTCGTTCAATTTAGGGTTTTAAACTTTCGATCATTTTTATTATCTCATCTATTTTTTTCAACTCTTTACCTGCTAATTCAAAATTTCCTTCTCCAGAGTATTTTTTATAATTTTCAAAAGCATCCTTTAAGGATTTTATAAGTTCTTCTAAATTTGTCTCTTTTTCAAACCCTTTTTCATATTTTAAAAGTTCAGATAATGCATCTTTTACACTATCTCCCCAAGTTAACCTATCAAGTGTTGCACATATAACCTTTTTAAGTTGGGGAATCTTTCCTTGTGTTGCTTGAAGATAAACTGGCTCAATATATAAAATTGAACCATCAATAAGTAAAAGTAGAGTATTACCTCTTATTACTTGAGAACCCTGTTGATTCCAGAGTGTTAATGTTTTTGAAATTTCCTCATCCTGATCAATTCTTGCTTCAATTTGTTGTGGTCCATAAATTAAAGTTTCTTTTAAAAATTGATAAATTATTACCTCACCATAATTTTCTCTATCACACCTTCCAACAAAAAGGGAGATTAAATTACTCTTACCAACTGGTGTCATTGGGAGAATATTAACAAATTCAACTCTTCCATCAATGTTCATAAAAATAAAATAGGGAATTATGGGTTGGATATCTTGAATATACTTTTCTTTTGCTTTATCCCATCTATCCTCTCTGTTATAAAAAACTTGAACATCTTTCATATGATAGTCTCTTAAAATAAATGATTGTATTTCAACTAAATCATCTGGGTATCTTAAATGATTCTTTATATCTTTTGGCATATCATTAAAAGACTTAAATAAATCTTTATAGATTTTTCTATAAACTTTAATTAATGGATCCTCTTCATCTACCACATAAAAATTCACTTCTCCATTATAAGCATTTACAGTGAACTTTACTGAATTTCTAATGTAATTAAGTGTTATATCTCCATATTTTAACTCTTCTGAATAAGGAAAAGTTTTTGAAATTGTAAATCCATCGCCAATCCAAATTAAATTTCCCTCTTTATCTATAACAATATAAGGGTCATAGCCATAAAGAAGAAATGGTACAATTTTATCGACTCTTTCAAGAATATTTCTATAATAAAGAATTCTTGATCCTTTAGTTAAATATCTTGAAAGTATGATATTTATGTCTCCATAATGCATAGCAAAAATTATTTTTTTAAAAAAATTATCAATTTTAACTCCACTTTCACTTTGATATTTTGTGTATACATTTTCATTTCCTTTTGGATAATCAAACTCCTCTGTTGAAGTGTTAACAAAAACATAATCATTTGTTAATTCACCGAAATAAATTTCAGGTCTTGTGATTTTTATTCCTTGTGCCTCAATTTTTGGAGGAATATCTTTAATTATAAGAACAGGTAATCCCTCGGCTGTACTTTCATCCACAGCACTAAGACATACTCCATATCCGTGTGTAAATTTAAGATGAAGGTTAACCCAACTTCTTGAATCTGACGGAAGAAGATTTTTGTCTAGTTCTCTTGCAGACAACATAACTTCTCTCAATGAATCATTAATAATATATCTATCAATGTCAACATCATTAAATCTATAATATGGTCTTATACCTTGAATTTCCTTATATGTATCTTTGAGTGCTCTCGGATCCCAAATTCTTGCGCTATTTATAACAGTTTGATTTTTCTCAACAATATCTTTTGTAATATTTGAAACTTTTCCTATCTCAACAAAATTAAATTCTTCTATTCCATAAGCATATCTTGTGTATTTTATGTTATATTCTAAAAAAGTTGACTCTCTTGAAAGTTCATTTGGATTAACAATAAATCTCTGATATATAAAAGGAAGTATTGAATATAAAAAAAGGATTATTATTAAAGAAAATGATATTAACAAAACAAATGTTCTTTTTTTCCTTAGAAACATTCTTGTGTTAAAAAAGAGTAATAAAATTCCAAGTAATATTAGGATTATTATTAAAATATAATAAATTGGAATTCTTATATAATAATCTGTATAACCAATTCCATAAACTGCTCCTCTTTTTGAAAACATCAGATTAAAAATTGCAAGGTATGTTTTTAATGCAATGCCAAAAACTATAAAAGACACAACTCTTAAAAGTTTTCTCTGTATATCTTCATCTTTTAATTTAATTGATAGAGCATATTTTAATCTAGAAAGTATATAAAAGAAAAGAATAGAAGCAAGAAAAATAAAAATTAAAATTGCAATAATAATATTTGAAAGATCATTTAGAAATGGTAGAGTAAATAGATAAAAGGAGAGGTCTTTATTTAAAATTTCAGTTTTTATTCCTGTTGGAACTCTGTTAAAAAACATTAAAAAATTATTGTAATTAAAATTAATTAGTGAAGTGAAAACAATTGAAGAAATTAATATTATAATAAAATGAATTATTTTAAAAACTATTTTTTCTCTTTTTCTTTCAGGTGTCTCAAAAGGTGTTAGTATATATTCAAATTTTGTTATAAAATAAAGAATTAAAAAAGTAATTAAAAATATTGCGCTATTTGCTCCTAAATTCACAAAAAATCTTATTAAAAATACACTTTTATAATTTACACTATCAAAGAAATAATAGTCAACAAAGAGTCCAGAAAGAAGATTTAAAATCACCAAAATAACAAAAGGAAGAAATATTAAAATAACAAATTGAGGTTTAACTCTTGATTTTGATTTTGACAGTACATAAAGAAGAAAAGCAAGAAGTAGTGATAAAACAATTAATTGTCCCATTAATACACTCCTAACTCTCTCAATTTTTCTTCACTTAGTCCTAAATAATGTCCAATTTCATGAAGTAAAACTTTTTTTATCTTTTCTCCAATTGGAATATTTTCGAACTCTGCTGCATTTTCAATTTCCTCTTTATATAAAACTATTTTATCTGGTAATACAAAATTATAATGAGGTCCTCTGTGTTTATATGGAACACCTCTATAGAAACCTAGTAATAGACCTTTGTCTTTCTCTTCAACTGTTATTTCAATATTTTCTAAAGATTGTCTTATATCTTCAGGCAGATTGTCATATATCTCTTCAACAAGGTCTATGAATTCATGAAGTTCCATGTAATAATTATATATCAAATAAATTTTTCCATCTCTTTTCTTTTCTTAAATATTCTATAAAAAATATAAACAATTATACTTAAAAGAATCAAAGAAAAAAAGGCAATATAAATTTCATCCAAATATTGTCTAACTATGTGTCTATATTCACCAAAAAAGTATCCAATAAAGGTCATAAAGGAAACAACAAAGACATCCCCAATAAATGAAAAAATTATAAAATTAAAGATATTCATTTTTAATATTCCAGGTAAAATTGTTATGTATTGCCTAATAGTTGGAATGAATTTTGTGAAAAAGACTGCATAAATTCCATATTGTCTGAACCACTCTTCTCCTTTTAAAATTGATTCATTTTTGATTCTTAAGAATTTTCCATATTTTTCTATAAATGGCCTTCCTACTTTATAACCAATAAAATAATTTATTAGAGACCCACATAAACTTCCAAGTGAACCAGATATTATAACAAGAAAAAGATTAAACTCTCCTTTTGAAGCAAGATATCCTGCTGGAATTATAAATATCTCTGAGGATATTGGTATAAAAGAGCCATTTAATAACATTGCAAAAAATAATCCTAAATAACCTAATTTATCTATCAAATTTAAAATATAGTGAAAAATCTCAGTCATCCATTTAATTATATATTGTGATAAAATTTTTATGAAATTCATTTATGGAGGAAAAAAGAATGAAGATAATTAAAAACATAAACATTTTTACTGGGGGAGAGCGCCCAAAATATATTGAGAATGGAGGAATTATTTTTAATGATAGAATTATAAAAATTATTGAAAATGAAAAAGAGTATAAAAATTTTAGTGGCGAAATTATAGATGGAAATGGGAAATTATTAATTCCAGGACTAATTATATCTCATGATCATCTATATTCTTCACTTGCAAGAGGGATGGGAATTAATTGTGATTCACCAAGAAATTTTTATGAAATTCTTGATAAACTTTGGTGGAAACTTGATTTAGCACTTGATGGAGAATCAATTTACTATTCAGCAGTGATAGGATTAATTGATGCAATAAAATGTGGTGTCACAACAATTATAGACCATCATGCAAGTTTTGGTTATATCAAAAATAGTTTAGATGAAATTGAAAATGCTCAAAATCAAATAAAAGTGAGGCTTTCAACTTGCTTTGAAGTTTCAGATAGATGGGGAGAAGAAAAGGCAAAAGAGAGTGTTCAAGAAAATTTAAGATTTATAGAAAAAAATAAAAATAGAAAAAATAAAATGGTTGTTCCAACTTTTGGTCTTCATGCTCTTTTTACAATAAGTGAAAAAACTCTTAAAATGTGTAGTGAAATCGGCAATGAATTCGAAACACCTTTTCATGTTCATCTTTCAGAAGATAGATTTGATAGAGATTATAACTTAAGATTTTTTGGCTTGTCTCCAGTTGAAAGATTATATAAAGAGAATATGCTGAATGAAAAAACTCTTTTAATTCACTGTGTTATCATAGATGAAAAGGATAGAAATTTAATTAAAGAGACAAATTCTATTGTTGTTCATAATCCAGAATCAAATATGAATAATGCAGTTGGATTACCTGATATATTTTCTTTAATAGACAAAAGAGTTCTTGTTGGTCTTGGCACAGATGGATTCACTCAAGATATGTTTAGAGAAACTCAAGTCTTATATATTGCACATAAACATGAGAAAAAAAATTCAAACTTAGGCTTTGTTGAATCTTATAAACTTCTTTTTGAAAATAATCCGAGGATTGCATCTTCTCTTTTTGATGAAAAAATTGGTGAGATTAAAGAAGATTATAAAAGTGATTTTGTTGTTTTAGATTATGATCCTCCAACTCCTTTAAATGAAAATAACTTTTTTGGTCATTTCATTTTTGGGTTATCAAGTAGATTTGTAAAAAATGTTTTTGTTAATGGAGAATTAGTGCTTAAGGATAAAGAAATTTTAGGAATTGATGAAGAAAAGATTTTAAGTGAGAGTAAGAAAGTTACTAAAAAACTTTGGGATAGGTTTGAGTTATTATAAATGGTTATATTAAAAATTGCTATATCTTTTATTCTTATTGTTTTTCTTATACAGAAAAAAGTTAAACCAGGAATATCACTTATAATTGGTGCATTCCTCCTTGGATTAATATACCCGTTTAATATAACTCAAATTATAGAAAAATTTTATAATGCGTTAAAACAAAAAGATACAATTGAATTAATAATAACTCTTGTTTTAATCTATTTTCTCTCTTACCTTCTTCAAGGGAAAGAAATCCTTTCAAAAATGATTAAAAACCTTGATTCTCTATTTCCAAAAAGAAAAATCACAATATTTTTATCTTCAATGCTTATTGGTCTTTTACCAATGCCAGGTGGTGCTCTTTTTTCTGCTCCTCTTGTTGATGGTTTAACAAAAGACATAAAAACAACAAATGAAAGAAAAGCATATATGAACTATTGGTTTAGACATGTACTTGAGGGAGCATTTCCAACATATCCAGGAATAATTCTTGCTGCAAAATTTTTAAATGTTTCAATAAGAAGTGCACTTATTGCACATATTTTCATTCCACTTGTGCTTGTTTTAGTTGGTGTAACTCTTGGATTTAAAGGAGTTTATGTTCCAGAAAACAAAAAAGATGGTGGAAGTTTTAAAGATTTCATAAAATATTTTTCTCCTATTCTTTTGATTTTAATACTTATTCTTGTTTTCAACTTTGATGTTATTTTTGCAATCTTAATTTCTCTTATTTTATCAATTTTATTTATCAAACCGAATAAAGAAGAGTTGATTTATTACACTAAAAAATCAATAAATTTAGACAATATATTCTTACCAATTGGTGTATATTTCTTTAGAAATCTTTTAAGTTCTGGTATTGCAAATGATATTTCAGTTTCACTCTCTTCTCTTTATATCTCTCCTATTCTTTTAATATTTTTTATGCCATTTTTAAGTGCATTTTTAACTGGACTTACATCAATGGGTGTTGCAATCTCTTACCCAATAATTTTAAATCTCTTTTATCCAAAAGGAGCTCTTTCTTTTGCATTAATGGGACTTGCATATAGTGGTGCGGTATGTGGAATTCTTTTTTCTCCACTTCACCTTTGCTTGATAGTTACAATGAATTACTTTAAATGTGAACTTTCAAAAATTTATAAAAGTTTAACAACATCAGTTGCTTTTTCTTCTTTTCTTTTAATACTAATTTATTATGTTCTTTTTAAACTAAATTTTTAAGGAATTTTAAAACCTGTATCCAAAATCTCTATCTCAACCTCTCTTAAATCCTCGTATAAAAATGGAATTGATGCCTTTACTTTATCTCCTGATTTAAGAATCTTTATATATGAATTTTCTTTCTCAATAAATATAGGAATATTTTTTGTTCCCACTTTTATATCTTTATACTTTTGTGGATTTATCAAAATATGAGGTATAGTTGCTTCAAGAATATATTTAAATGCCCAATGGTTTTTATTTATATCTTTAAATTTATTTATCTCACCTAAATAACCCTCTCTCTCAATAGCTTTTAAAAGCATAACTATGAACTCTCCTCTTGTTACACTTCTTTCGCCTTTAAATGTTTTATCTTGATATCCTGATATAATTCCACTTTTATAAACTGCTCCAATTATTCCCTTTGCCCAATAGTTTTTAGATATATCTTTAAAATAATCTCCATAATCTTCATTTAAAGAGAGGATTTTAAAAATAATTGCTGCTGCTTCAGATCTTTTTAGTGGTTCATCTGGTTTGAAGGTTCCATCATTATATCCACTCATTAAACCACTTGATATAACATTTAATATATAATCTTTACCCCAATAAGTTTCTTTTAAATCTTTAGGCAAAGCGCCTGAATCACTTCTGCTTAAAAGAAATGTATTTGAAAGTATTGCAGCAACTTCAACTCTTTTTATTGGATTATCAGGTTTAAATGTTCCATCAGGATATCCTGAAATAATTGGATTATGAAAAATTTTCAAACATTTTGTTAAAACATCTTTTTTAAGAGTTATATTATCAAGGTAAAATTCAAAACTACCAATTGAATCACATGAAGAAAATGATTTAAACTCTAAATTTATTTTAATCTCTTCATTTATTCCAATTTTATCTATCTTTATTTCAAGAAAACCGCCTCTCAAATCATAGTTACCCAAAACTTTAAAATTGTCTGGAACTTTTATTATAAGAACTTTTTCTTTTGCTTCTTTTGTTCCACTATTTTTAATTAATGCTTGAATATTTAAGTTTGAATTTAAATATACCTCTCCTTCTCCTTCAACCCTTATCGAAATAGACTCTTTTCCCTCTCCCTTTATAAAAACATCTATATCTTTTTTAATTTCATTTACATCACTTTTATAAGAAACTCCAATTTTCTCTTTTTTATCAGAGATTACCTCTTTTACCTTAAGTTCAAGATCAATTTTTATAATCTCGCCTTCTTTTATTGAATCTAAATTTAGATAATATAAGCTCTCTTCTTTTTTAAATTGACCTAAATTTGAAGATAAATATTCAAATGAATTAGGAATAGATATTTTAATATTAATGTTTTTGTCAAGATAATTTCCTACATTTTTAATAATTAAACTCAATTTAAAAGTTGAGTTAGAATTAACATTTATGGTTTGTTGTAAATCAATAACAATTTGTGGCTTACCAGTAACTATAAATTCAGTTGGCTCATCTAAAATAAAACTTCCAGGATAACCATCATCTATTCCATTTTCATCGCTTTTTTCAACTATTTTAACTTTTCCATATAAAGTATATTCAATCTCTCCTTGAAGCGAAAATTTTGAATTGATTTCAATATTTTTACCTATTAAAAATGAAAATTTAATTGATTCAGCTGAATTTTTGCCTAATTTTATATTTTCAATTAAAATTTGATTATCCTCTATTTTATAATTAGAGCCCTTTGGATTTGATAAAATTTTTATATCTTTAAACTCTTTTGGAATTTTAATTTTAAAACTTACTCCCTCTATATCTTCATCACCACTATTCTTAATTTCAGATAAAAATTCAACACTTTTCCCATTCTCAGGAGGAGTTACTCTTTTTAAGGTAAGATCAAGAAAAGGTGCTTTACTCTCAACAAAAACTATCCCAAATTCAGATGTATTTAAAGATGTATCTGTAAATGTAAATAACACATATTTGCCTAAAAGTGTATCATCAGTAAATATATAAAAAACCTCTTCTTCTTTTTCTATATTTTTCTCTCCTAAAAATGAAACCGCATTTTTACCTAAAATATCTGATGAAAAAACCTCAATCTTTCCTCTCTTTTCACTTTTAACTGAAAGAAGAATGCTTTTTCCAAAAATTTTAGCAAAAGAGATTTTTGGTGAACTTACTCCATCATTTCCACCATTTAAAACTATTTTTTCATCATTATCAATAAAAATGTTTTTTGAAAAAATATTGTATCTACTGCTTTTATCTTCAAAAAATATACCTTTTTTATTTTTTTCAAAATTATTTTCTTTTATTGAGTTTCTTTCACAGGAATTTAAAAATTTAACTGAAGTATTGTTTTCTTTAAAAATATTATTAAAAATTGAGTTATCGGATGAGAAAAACTCAACATTTAAACCAACATCATTTTTGTTGAATTCATTTTTATAAATTAATGAAGCGTTTCCATAATAAAGATGAATCCCATTTAAATTTTCTGAAAAAGTGTTTTCAAAAATATCATTTTTCTCACCAAAACTATCTCTTAAAAAAATACCATCTTCATTTTTTATAAAAATATTTTTATGTATTTTATTCCTCAATGAATTATAAAAAACCCTTATTCCAGTTTGATTATTCTTAAAAATCGAATTTTTAATCTCATCAGAAGAAGAAAAATAAAATCTTACTCCAAATGAGCAATTTTCAACATTAACACCATCAATTAAATTATAATTTGAATAATAAAAGTAAGCCCCATAGTTTAAATTTTTAAAAGTTGAATTTAAGATTTTTATATTACTTGATTTGAAAAGATGAACTCCTGTATCTCCATTATCTATAGATATATTTTTAATTGTTCCTCTTGTAGTTTCAATTCTTATATAATCCTTATTTTTGAAATTTTTTAAATTTAAACCCGAAATTTCAAATTCATATTTAAAAGTGAAAAGTGAACCAGAAGTTAAAAGAGAAGCATCAATTGTTATAAGTGGTATATTTTTTTCTAATTCAGGATATTTTTCATTTTGAGACAAACCATCTATTATAATCTTTTTTTCAATGATTGGTAAATTGTCTCTTAAGTAAATTGTCCAACCTTTTCCATCAAAATTTTTATCTTCTTTTGGTATATCAAATTTTATGATTCCACCATCTTTGTTTGCCTCTAAGATTGCCCATAAAAAAGAGTTTTCGCCTGATGGATTTGTATTTTTAACTATAAAAATATTTTCTCCTTTAACAATCTTTATTTGTAAAATTAAAAAAATTAGAATTATAGAAATAAAAATTTTTTTCATACTTTGTCTCCTTTCTTTTCACATAATTTATATTTTATAATAGTTCCCATAAAAATAAAAAAAGCCCCGGATATTCCGGGGCTAGTTTTCTAGAAACCTCTTAAATCCTTATCTATTAAGAAAGTTTCTTAACATTCTTTGCCTGTGGTCCTTTTTTTCCATCTTGTACTTCAAATTCAACTGCATCGCCTTCTTTTAATGTTTTAAACCCTGAACCCTCGATAGCTGTGTAATGCACAAAAACATCTTCACCACCATCATCTCTTGTAATAAAACCGTAACCCTTTGAAGAGTCAAACCACTTTACTTTACCTTTAATCATACTAATGCTTCCTCCTAAAAAAATTTGTTTAGTACCTGTAAGGTACGAATTGAGTTTAACAGAAATTAATGTTTTGTCAAGTATGTAAATTTTCTTGCCCTTTTTGTTTCAAGTGTAAAGTAAAATGCTTCTTTATCAAATTCTTTTATAAGGTTTTCGAATTTTTTGATATCCTTTCTTTTGAGTGTTACATACAGAACATCTTTTTCTCCCTTTAATCCCTCGCCCTTAACTTTTGTAACAATATAACCTTCATTTCTTAAAAGTTTAGTTATTTCACCATCACATTTTGTTGGTATAACAATAAATGTTTCATAACCAATTCCAAGTTTTTCATCAATAACCATACCAATATAATTTCCAACTGCAAAACCAAGAGAATAAATTGATAAATTTAAAAAGTTATCAAGATGCTGCAATACTAGATTTAATCCAATAACATAAAGAACAGTTTCAAAAAAAGAGGTTATAAATGTTAAAAGTTTTTCACCCTTAACCATCAAAATAGTTCGGAAACTTGAAATAGTAATTCCTACAACTCTTATCAAAAAAATTATGAAAGCGATCTTAATAACTTCGTAATTCATACCTCTAACTCCTAAAAAAATTATATCGCTAAATTATAGCACAAAATTCTGTTATAATGTTAATAATTATGAAAAAAATTATTGTTATTGTAATTTTTATTATAATTTTTTATATTTTTCTATTTTACATATCAAAAATTGTTGATAAAAATTATATTTTAGGATTTGGATGGAAAGCATACTTAAAAGAGAGTAAAACTATTACAAAAAATTTAAAATTTGGAGAAATAAAAGAGGGTAATGAGATTTTCATAAAAAACATAAAAATTCCAATTGAGACAAGTGGAGTTTTATCTTCGGATTTAAAAAAAGAATTAACCAAAATTAATCTTGATAATTATTTCTCAGATTTAATCAAAGTTATTTCAAAAAAGAGTGGAAGTGTTTATATTAAAGTTCAATTTGAAGAAAAAATTTATGATTTTATAAATTATGCTTTTGGACTCCCTATAAGAATTGATGAAATAAAAATAAAAATTCCAATAAATATTTTAGAAATTTTAGTTGAATAAGGAGGTGGAATATTTATGGAAATTAAAGTTGTTAAAATTAAAAATCCTGAAAATTTTAATGTTATAATTGGTCAATCACATTTTATAAAAACTGTTGAGGATTTATATGAAACCTTAATTACAAGTTCAACTTCTATAAAATTTGGAATTGCTTTTAATGAATCATCTGGTCCAAGACTCATTAGGTTTGCTGGAAATGATAATTATTTAGTTGAACTTGCGAAAGAAAATGCTATGAATATCGGAGCAGGTCATATTTTTGTAATATTTCTAAAAGATGCTTATCCAATAAATGTATTAAATAGAATCAAAATGGTTGAAGAAGTTGTGAGAATTTTTGCTGCAAGTGCAAATCCAATTGAAGTTATAGTTGCAGAAACAGAACAAGGAAGAGGCATTTTGGGTGTTGTTGATGGTGAATCACCTCTTGGATTTGAAACTGAAGAGGATAAGATTAAAAGAAAGGAATTTTTAAGAAAAATTGGTTATAAATTATGAGAATAGAATCTTATGAATTTGGTGAAATAATTATAGATGGTAAAGTATATAGAAGAGATTTAATTATTTTAGAAGATAAAATAATTGAAAATTGGTGGAGAGAAGAAGGGCATTTACTTCAAACTTTAGACCTATATGAGGTTTTTGAGTTTAAACCTCAAGTTTTAATAATTGGAACAGGTGCAAGTGGATTAATGAAAGTAAGTGAAGAAGTGATTAAAAAACTTCAAGAAGAGAAAATTGAATATTTTATTTTAAAAACAAAGGATGCAGTAAAAAAATTCAATGAAATAGAAAACAAAAAGAAAGCAGGAGTATTTCATTTAACCTGTTAGATTTGAAAAATAATATAAAAAATGGATAATTAAAATAGAGAGATAAAAATTAAAAGGAGGTGTTTTAAAATGTATTACATCATTTACAAGGACAAATTAAGAGAAGGAAAAACAATTGATGATTTTAAAGCATGGCTTAATGAATTTATGCCTATTCAAAGAGAGTGGGGAGCAAAAGATTATGACGTTTATAAACCCCTTTATGGAGAAGCAAACATATTTTATGTAAGATATACTGTTGAATCACTCGATAAATGGAAAAAAGGTCTTGAATCTGAAATGGGAAAGGCACTTATTGAGGCAATAAGCAAAATAATAGATATTGCACATGTTGAAGTTGAGGTGATGGAGAAAATAGAGATATAATTTAAAAATATATGGCAAAATATATATTCATAACCGGAGGAGTAATGTCCTCCTTAGGAAAAGGAATTATTGCATCTTCTCTTGGTCTCATAATAAAAAGTATGGGTTATAAAGTTTCCATGCTAAAATTTGACCCATATTTAAATGTTGATGCAGGTTCAATGAATCCATATCAACATGGTGAAGTTTTTGTAACAAAAGATGGGGGTGAGGTTGATCTTGATATAGGTCATTATGAGAGATTTTTAAATCAGAATCTCTCGAAATATAATAATATAACCAGTGGATACCTATTTAAAACAATAATTGAAAAAGAAAGAAAAGGCGATTTTTTAGGTCAAACAATTCAAGTTATTCCACATTTAACAAAGGAAATAATTAATTTTATAAAAGATGTAATAAAGAAAGATAATAGTGAAATAATAATAACTGAAATTGGTGGAACTGTTGGGGATATAGAATCTTTACCATTTATTGAAGCTTCATCCGAATTAAAAATAGAAGAGAAGGATGTTTTCTTTTTTCATGTTACTTATGTTCCATATCTTGAAACAACAGAAGAATTAAAAACAAAACCTACTCAACATTCGGTTAAAGAGTTGAGAAGTTTAGGTATTTACCCAGATATATTATTTTTAAGAAGTAAAAAGGATGTAGGAATTCAAGAAAGAGAAAAACTTTCTTATTATTTAGGAATTCCTTTTGAAAAAATAATTCCAGTTAAAGATCTTGAATCACATTACTTTGTTCCAGAAGTTCTTTTAAAATCTAACATAAAAGATATTTTAGAAAATTTGTTTAATGAAAAAGGGAAATTAGAAATTTCAGATTGGTTGAATTTCACATCAAAAATAAATAAAGGTAATAAAACAAAAAAAATTGGTATTTTAGGGAAATATATTGAATTAAAGGATGCCTATTTATCTTTAAAGGAAGCCCTAATTCACTCAAGTGTTAATTTAGGAATAAATATAGAAATTGAATGGATTTCATCTGAAGATATTGATAATTTATCTAGAAACCTTGAGAAAGTAGATGGAATTATAATTCCAGGTGGTTTTGGAAAAAGAGGAATTGAGGGTATGATTGAAGGCACTAAATATGCAAGAGAAAATAAAAAGCCACTCTTAGGAATCTGCCTCGGCCTTCAAATCATTCTAATTGAATTTTTCAGAAATGTCATTGGATATAAAGAGGCGAATTCAACAGAGTTTGAAAAAGAAACACCATATCCTGTAATTGACCTTCTTTCATCACAAAGAGATACAAAACTTTTGGGCGGAACAATGAGATTGGGCGAAAGTGAAATAATAATAAAAGAAAATTCAAAAGCCCACTCAATCTATAAACAGGGTTTTATTAAAGAGAGACATAGACATAGATATACATTCAATCTTGATTTTATAAATGAATTAACTCAAAGTGGATTTATAGTTTCTGGTAGAAGTAAAGATGGAGAAGTTGAAATTGTTGAACTTACTGATCATCCATTTTATATTGGAGTTCAATATCATCCAGAATTTTCATCTAAACCACTTTATCCAAATAATTTATTTACTGAATTCTTGAAGGCTCTTTAAAAAGTTCTCAAAATAATCTGGAAACGGGGACTCAAATTCTAATCTCTCTCCTGTTCTTGGGTGATTTAAAATTAATTTTTTTGCATGAAGAAGTTGACCTTTTAATTGGGACATAGGAATTCCATAGACTTTATCACCAATTATTGGATAACCAATAAAACTTAAATGAACTCTTATTTGATGAGTTCTACCTGTTTTAAGAGAAATCTCAAGAAGTGTATAACCTTTATATCTTTTTATAACTTTGAAATGAGTTTCTGCTTCTTTTCCAAGAAGAGAAGGTTTAACAAATTTTTTTGATTTAAAATTTTTGGTTAATGGAATTGAAATAGAACCTTCATTTTGATTTAATTCTCCTTTAACAAGAGCATAATATATTCTTTTAATTTTTCTTTCTTTTAAATCTCTTGAAAGTACTTGATGAGCAAAATCATTTTTTGCAACTACAAGAAGGCCGGATGTGTCTTTATCCAATCTATGAACTATTCCAGGTCTTAAAACTCCTCCAATTTGAGAAAGATTTTTTAAGTGATATAGAAGAGCATTTACAAGAGTACCCTCTCTTTTTTTACCTGCAGGATGAGTCAACATACCTTGAGGTTTATTTACAATTGCAATGTCATTATCTTCATATAAAATTTCAATTTTTAAATCTTCAGGTTTCAAAGATAACTCTTTTGGTTCAGGAATTTTAATTACTATAATATCTTTTTCTTTTATTTTGTATGAAGGTTTTTTAATTTCTCCATTAACTAAAACATTTCCCTCTTTTATAAAATTTTTAATAAATTCTCTACTATAATCAGTTAAATTTTTCTTAATAAATGAGTCTAATCTCTCCCCTTTTTCACTTGAAACAAATTTTATAACTCTTTTTTCCATAAATAAAGGACTGTTAGAATAACTCCAATAGTAATATATGAATCTGATAGGTTAAAAACTGGAAAATTTTTTACACTTATAAAATCAATCACATATCCATAAAGAGCTCTGTCAATTAAATTACCTACTATTCCTGAAAAAATAAGAGATAAAAGGAAAATTAAAAATATTGAGTTAAATTTAAATTTAGCTAAAAATATAAAGATAATTATAAGAGCAATTATCGAAAGAACGATGAAAATTATTTTGCCATTAGGAAAAAGTCCGAAAATTCCTCCTCTATTATCGACTCTTTCAAATTTTAAAAAATCTCCCAAAATTTTTAGAGTGTCTCCATATTTTATATTTTTTATAACAAAATTTTTTGATAATCTATCAAAGAATACAAAAATTAATGAAAAAATGAAAAAATAAATAAACTTCATAAAATATATATTATCAAAATTTTAAATTAAAATTTCTCTTAATTTTTCAAAAAACAATTTTTCATCAATAGGAATTTCAACTAATTTATCTTTCCCTCTTTCTCCATAAACAATTTTTATTCCTTTAACCGAAAATGTTTCTTCAAGAAATTTAATAAGTTCTAAATTTGCTTTATTATGAATTGGTGGTTTTGAAATTTTTATAAATAAAATACTTTCTTTAAATGAAATAATTTTATTAACTTTAGAACTAGGGGCAACTTTGACTTTTATCTTCATAAAAATTTTAAAGGGGCTCCGAAGAGCCCCTTATATATTTATTTAACTGCGTGACATGAAACAAAGTGTCCTGGTTTTATTTCTCTTTGTTCAGGCACTACTTCCCTACAAACAGGCATTGCAATTGGACATCTTGTATGGAAAACACAACCTTTTGGAGGATTAATTGGTGATGGTATATCTCCTTGAAGTACTGCTCTTTCTTTTTTAATTTCAGGATCTGGTATTGGTACTGCTGAAAGAAGAGCCTGAGTGTATGGATGAAGAGGATTATCAAAAAGTTCATCATTTGGAGCAATTTCCATAATTTTTCCAAGATACATTACAACAATTCTATCGCACATGTGTCTTATGACCGCCATATCATGTGCAACAAAAAGATATGTTAATTTTAATTTTTCTTGTAATTCATTTAAAAGATTAATTACTTGGGATTGAATTGAAACATCAAGAGCACTAACTGGCTCATCACAGACAACAAATTTAGGATTTAAAATTATTGCTCTTGCTATTCCAATTCTTTGTCTCTGTCCTCCAGAAAATTCATGAGGATATCTATTTATATACTCTGGTCTTAAACCAACCATTTCCATAACTTCTACAACTCTATCAACCATCTCCTTTTTATTTTTCACAAGATTATGTACAATAAGTGGCTCTCCAATTATTTCTGAAATTGGCATTCTTGGATTAAGTGAACCATATGGATCTTGGAATATAATCTGCATATTCCTTCTCATTCTTCTTAACTCTTCACCTTTGAGTTTATTTATGACTTGACCTTGAAATCTTATTTCACCCGATGTTGGTGGATAAAGCATTAGAATTGTTTTTCCAACTGTTGTTTTACCAGATCCAGATTCACCTACAAGACCAAGTGTCTCACCTTCATATATATCAAAAGATATATCATCAACTGCTTTTACATGTGCAATTACTCCACCAAGTATTCCACCATGAATTGGGAAATACTTTTTTAAATTTTTTACACTCAATAATGGTTCAGCCATCTTATACCCCCATATTTGGCTTTAAATAATTCCAACATTTAACAAAGTGGTTTGGAGAAATTTCTTCAAGACGAGGTTCTTCTTCTCTACAAATTTTTGTTGCATAAGGACATCTTGGATGGAAATAACACCCTTTTGGAAGGTGATATGGATTTGGAACAACTCCTTCAATTATTGGTAATTTTTCTCCTTTTTTTCTTCTTTTTGTAACAAGTGGAATTGAATTTAAAAGTCCATAAGTATAAGGATGTTGAGGTGATTTAAAAATTGTTTTAACATCAGAGTATTCAACAATTTTTCCAGAGTACATAACTGCAACATTATCTGCCATTTCAGCAATTATTGCAAGGTTATGAGTTATCATAAGTATTGCCATTCCAATTTTTCTCTTAAGATCTTTCATAAGTTCAAGAATTTGTGCCTGAATTGTAACATCAAGGGCGGTTGTTGCTTCATCTGAGATAAGTAAATCTGGATTACATGAGAGAGCCATAGCAATCATTACTCTCTGCCTCATTCCGCCTGAGAGTTGATGTGGATATTCATTATATCTTTTCTCTGGATCTGGAATTCCAACAAGACTTAACATTTCAATTGCTCTCTTTTTTGCCTCTTCTTCAGTTACATCTTGATGTATAAGAATTGCTTCACTTATTTGATATCCAACTGTAAAAACAGGATTTAAAGATGTCATTGGTTCCTGGAAAATCATAGAGATTTGGCTTCCTCTGATTCTTCTCATCTCTTCTTCTGATTTTTTAAGAAGGTCTTCTCCCTTAAAGATTATCTCTCCATCAACAATTTTTCCAGGAGGCCAGGGAACAAGGCGCATGATTGAAAGCGAGGTTACAGATTTTCCACAACCAGATTCACCAACAAGACCGAGTGTTTCTCCAACATTAATTTTAATATCGACTCCATCAACTGCTCTAACTATTCCCTCATCAGTATAAAAATAGGTTTTAAGATCTTTTGTTTCTAACAAGACTTCATTCTTCATTTAATACTCCTTAAATTTATATCTTTAATCTTGGGTCAAGAGCATCTCTTAACCCATCTCCAAGAAAGTTAAATGCGAGTACTGTTATAAAAAGTGAAATTCCCGGGAACCATATTAGCCATGGTGCATTAAACATAGCACTTTGTGCATTTTGAAGCATGTTGCCCCAAGAAGGAGTTGGTGGCATTATTCCAAAACCAAGATAACTTAATGATGCCTCATAAATTATATTTCCTCCAATAGCAAGTGTTGCTGAAACTATTATTGGTGCCATTGAGTTTGGTAATAGATGCCTCCAGATAATTCTTGCATTTGAAGCACCTATAGCTCTTGCTGCTTCAGCAAACTCTTGTTCTTTTAAGGAAAGATAAACACCTCTTACTAGTCTTGCATCAACCATCCATCCAAAAATAGCTATAACAAGAACAATTTTCCAAATACCACCACCAGGAATTACTGATGCTAAAACAACCAGCAGAGGTAAAACCGGAATAGAGAACATAATATCTGTAAATCTCATCAAAATAGTGTCTAACATTCCTCCATAATATCCTGCTAGAGCACCAATAAGAACTCCTAATAAAATTGCAGAGAACATTGCAGCAAAACCAACAAAAAGAGAAATTCTTCCACCCATCAATAATCTTGACAAAACATCTCTTCCAAGTTCATCTGTACCAAGTGGATGGTACTTTGATGGTGGTCTATACTCTCCTAGATAAGGGTTATCTGGATCATAACTTTCCATATAGTTATAGTGATATTTCACAAAAAATGGACCTATTATACAAGTTAAAATGATAATTATTAAAAGAACGAGAGAAAAGATTGCTAATTTATGCTTTCTTAATCTTTTAAAAACAATTTGCCAATAAGATTCTGCCTTATATGTAGTTAATTCAGTTTCATAAGATATTGCCATATTCGCACCTCTCTTTATTTATGCATATTTTATTCTTGGGTCAACAACTGCATATAAAATATCTGCAACAAGATTGCCAATAATTAATAAATAAGACTGGAGAAGCAAAGTAATCATAGCAAGAGGATAATCGTTGTTTAACATTGCGTTTAGGGTTAATCTACCCATGCCTGGAATTCCAAATACAGTTTCTGTTATCATAGCACCTGATATAATTCCTGGAAGCGCAATTCCAAGAAGAGTAATGATTGGAATTAATGCATTTCTTAATGCATGTTTATAAATTACCGATCTTTCTGGTAAACCTTTTGCTCTTGCAGTTCTAACATAATCTTGTCTCACTACTTCAAGCATAGAACTTCTTGCGTATCTCATCCATGATCCCATACTATATAGAGAAAGCATAATTACAGGTAGAATAAAATATTTCAATTGGTCGAAAAACCTTACCCAGAAGGGTGCTGTTTCTAATCCAGGAGTCATTACTCCACCAATTGGAAGCCATCCAAGTTTTACACCGAAAATCATAAGAAGGATAAATGAAAACCAAAAAGTTGGCATTGACATTCCAAAGAAGGCAAAACCTGTAAAAAGGTAGTCAAAGAAACTATATTGATGAAGCGCAGAATATATACCAATTGGAACCGCAATAACAAAAGATAAAATAAATGAGGCAACAGAAAATTTTAATGTCCAAGAGAGAGCATTTTTAATTAATTCTGAAACTGGTCTTCCACCTGTAAATATTGAAACTCCCCAATTTCCAGTTATCATTGACCAAAACCATTTGAAAAATCTTAAGTGAATTGGAAGATCAAATCCCCAAGCATGTCTCATTCTGGCAATATCTTCAGGTCTAATTCTTGGGTTGAGAGCATATTGAGCAAAAGGGTCACCAACCATATTTAAAACTAAAAAAGTAACTAAAGCAACCCCTATTGCAAGAGGTATCATTTGTAAGATTCTTCTGATAATAAAATTCCTCAAAGTTTTATCCTCCTCTTTGTAAAAATTCCCCCAGAGAAATGTCTGGGGGAATTAAACAAAAATTAATTATTAATAAATCTAACTACTTCTCCCAATACCAGAGTTCTGAGTTATATGTATAACCGATTGATGATGAAATTGAATAATCAAATCCTGCCATTGCAAGATTTGCTTTTGGTGTGTAGATATCTGTCCACCAGTTTAGAGGTACTTGTGGAACAAGTGCTGTGATTCTTTCTTGTGCTTTTTGGTATGCTTTCTTTCTTATTTCTGGGTCAATCTCAGTTGTTGCTGTCCTAATTGCTTCATCTAATTCCGGATCAGAGATACCTGTATAATTTTGTCCTTGCCAGTTATTCTCTTCAGTTGGAATTTGTGATGAATGGAATATGGTATATCCACCTGGATCGAGTGGATCACCACCCCAAGCAAACATTGCTATTTGGAACATTCTACGTGTTGTATATGTTCCAAAGAAGTATGATGAAGCAAGGAATTTAAGTGATAATTCAATTCCAATATCTTTTAAATTCTTTTGGATTATAGTTGCCTGATCTTTTCTATCCTGCCTTGTAGTTGTAGAAAGTTCAAGAGTTAGCTTCTTTCCATCTTTATATCTATATCCATCTGCGCCAAGTCTCCATCCTGCTTCATCAAGTAATCTTGCTGCCTCTTTTGGATTATAATCTGGGACAAGATGAATTGGTTTAGTTAAGTCAACATCTAAGAAGAATATATTTCTTGAAATATTTCTTGCATTTCTGTGAACCTTTCTAACAATTTCTGCTCTGTCTATCGCAAGAAGAATTGCCTTTCTAACTCTTACATCACTTAAAATTGGATCGGTACAATTTAAATCAAGATGCTCCCAAAATGTTGATGGAATATATTGGAATTTAACATTCTTTGCAGCTCTCTTCGCGTTTTCTGCTTCTGTTGCACCAAGTCCAATAAGAGAAACGTCAACTGCACCAGAAATAATATTCATCATAAGAGTGTTTGTATCTGGAAACCACTTATATTGAAATTCCTTAATGAGTGGCTTTGAACCAGCCCAACCAAACCAATATGGGTTAGGTTCAAGAGTTATATATGCACCTTCAACCCATGCTTTAATTCTATATGGACCAGCATGAACTGGTTTCTTTACTGCTTCTGATGCAGTGAGTTGTTCTGTTGGTATCTTTGAATAAATATGGGATGGATAAATTGGAAGGCCTAAATTTGCATATGGAGTTTTTTCTTTCCAATATACAACCATTGTATATGGATCTGGCCATTCAATCTTTGTAATCTTATCATATGGGTCTGTTGTTGGAATTTGAGCAACTTTTCCAGAGAGATAAATTTCATAAACAGAATATTCAACATCTGCTTTATAATTTACAGGTGTTCCGTCGCTCCACTTTACACCTTTTTTCAAGTAATATGTTGTAACCATTGTTCCATCAGTATTAACTTTCCATGTTCCATCCTTTAAACTTGGAACATTTAAAGCCATTCTTGGGAATGGAGTTCCATCTGGCCATAGACCAATCATTCCATCTTCATATTGCATTGCAATATTTCTCTGAGCCATCATTGATGTTGCAAAAGTTACAAGAGCATCTGGCTCCTGTGTTTGTGCAACAATTACTCTTTGACCTTCTGTTGGAGGAGAAATGATTCCTCTGTAAATTGCATATGCACATTCTGCTCTTGTTCCAGGCGATTTTGGAGCAACAAGTACACCTCTTCTATATGTTAAAACCTGAACATCTGGTCTATATGCAACTGTTACTGCTCCAATTGCCCAATTTGAAATCTGTTTCCAGTCATTGCCCCAAACAATTGGTTCTGTAATTTTTGCTGCTTCTGCTGCAAGACCTCTAACATTAACCATAACTGCAGCAATTTCTTCACGAGTAATTGTTCTTGAAGGACCAAATGTTCCATCTGGATAACCCTTAAGATATCCTGCTCTAACTGCTGTTTCAACATATTTGTATGCCCAGTGTGTTGTTGGCACATCCTTAAATGATGGTGTTGCAGGAGAAACAAGTGTTAATTTCTTCGCTAAAACAACCATTGTAGCAAATTCTGCTCTTGTTACGTTATTTTCTGGTTTAAAAGTCCCATCAGGATAACCTTTTAAAATTCCAAGTTCAACCAGTTTTACAATCTGGTCATAAGCCCAATAATCACTTGGTACATCGGGGAATTTTGCTTGTGAAAAAACTTTACCCCATGCACCAAAACCAACCAAAAGTAGCAGTACTAATAAAACTGCCAAAATCTTTTTTAACATCTAAACCCTCCTTTGTAAGGTTTTTGATTTTTAAAGTTTTTTAAAATATCTTCTCACCTCCCTTTTTTCTTTTAAATTTTAAAATTTATTTTTAATCTTGTCAATATAACTCTGAAATCTAATTCTAAACTTTAATTTTTAATTTTTTTATCACATCTTTATAAACTTCTTTACCTCTATCACACTTAAGGCATCTTCTTGATTCTTCAATTGCCTCTTCTAAAAGAAGACCTTTATTTACTTCAATAAAAGATTTAATCCTCTCTTCTATTTCAACTATTCTTGGATTTTTTCTACTTATTGACTTCAAATATTTTTCTTCATCATAATTAGTTTCAACCACATTTCTTTCAGGGAATGAAAATTCTCCATCATATCCAAAATATTTATCAATTTCAATAGCAGCTTTTCTACCTTGTGATACTGATTCTATAATAGTTGAAGGACCAAGAACTGCATCTCCTCCTGCAAAAACATAATCTAAAGATGTTTTAAGTGTTCTATTATCTACCTTAATTGTTCCATCATTATTTATATCAATCTCATCTTTAAATTTTGATGTTACTGGTCTTTGTCCTAAGCACAAAAGAACTAAATCTGCATCAATTTCGAATTCTGAACCTTCTATTGGAACAGGTCTTCTTCTACCACTTTTATCAAAACCTTTAAATTCCATTCTAATACATTTAATCTTTTTAACTTTATTTTCTCCAATAAATTCAACTGGATTGGTTAGAAAGAGAAACTCTATACCTTCTTCTTCAGCTTCATTAACCTCAATTTTCTGTGCTGGCATTTCATCTTTTGTTCTTCTATAAATAACTTTAACACTTTTAGCTCCAAGTCTTAATGCAACTCTTGCTGCATCCATTGCTGTTGAACCACCGCCAACTACAACAACATTTTTATCTTTTATATCAAAGTTTTTATCAATAGTTATTTGTCTTAAAAATTCAACACCGCCAATAACTCCATTCAAATCCTCTCTTTTTACTCCCATTTTCTGAGATTCATGTGCTCCAACTGCAATAAAAATCGCGTCAAATCCTTTTTCTTTAAGTTCAGATATACTCTTTATTTCACTATTTAAAACAAGTTCAACACCAGCGTTTATTATTCTATCTATTTCTTTTTTAAGAATATCTTTAGGCAAACGATAATCAGGAATACCATACATCATCATTCCACCAGGGAAGGGTAATGCCTCAAACACAGTTGGTTTATACCCTAATCTTGTCAAATAAAATGCACAACTTAAACCTGCTGGTCCTGAACCTATTATTGCAACTTTTTCCCTTTTCGGATTTTCTGGAGGAGGGAATTGAAAATCTACTTCATTGGCCCAATCTGAAAACAATCTCTTAACCTCTCTTATTGCAATAGGCTCATCAAATTTTCCTCTCTCACATGGTCCCTCACAGAATGCTGGACAAACTCTCGCACAAACACTTGGAAATGGATTATTTTCCATATGTACAAGATATGCATCTTTAAGTTTACCTTCTCCCATATAAGCAAGATAACGAGGCACATCAACTTCTGAAGGGCATGCATTTACACAAGGAGCATAAAATAGTGAAGCACAAACACCAGCTCTACACTTTTTATCGATTATATGTTCAAGAAATTCATCTCTAAAATATTTAAGACCAGTAAGAACTGGATTTGGTGCTGTGCCACCTAGAGCACAAAGAGAAGTTGCTTTTATAGTTGCTGCCAATCTTTCAAGTTCATCAAGATCTTCTAATTCACCATAACCTTTTGTTATTTTATTTAATATTTCTTTCATTCTTATTAATCCAACTCTACATGGTGTACATTTTCCACAAGATTCACTTAATGTAAAATCAACAAAGAATTTAGCCATATCAACCATACAGTTATTTTCATCAAGGACTATCATGCCAGCAGAACCAATAATAGCACCAAGTTTTTCTATCTCTTTATAATCCATTGGTGTGTTTAAATATTCACAAGTAATATAACCACCAGATGGTCCTCCCATTTGAATTGCTTTAAATTTTTTGTTATTTGGAATTCCATCACCAATATCAAAAACTATTTCACCGAGTGTCAATCCAAAGGGTATTTCTATTAAACCAGTATTTTTTACTTTACCTGTTAGACAAAAGAGTTTTGTTCCCTTACTGTTTTCTGTTCCCATAGAACCATATGTTTCACCACCATTTAGAATAATATGTCTTATATTCGCAAGTGTCTCAACATTGTTAATGAGTGTTGGTTGTCCCCAGAGACCTTTTTGCGCTGGATAAGGTGGTTTCTGTTTTGGCATACCTCTTTTACCTTCAATCGAAGATATAAGTGCTGTTTCTTCTCCTGCAACAAAAGCACCTGCTCCCATCCTTAATTCAATATCAAAATTAAATCCTGTTCCAAGAATGTTTTTTCCTAGTAATCCATACTGTCTCGCCTGCTCTAATGCAATTGTTAATCTATTAATAGCAAGTGGGTATTCTGCTCTTACATAAATAAAACCAGTTTCAGCACCTATAACATATCCAGCAATTGCCATCGCTTCAATTACACAATGAGGATCACCTTCAAGAATTGCTCTATCTTTAAAAGCACCTGGGTCTCCTTCATCAGCATTACAAACTACATATTTCTCACTACCTTTTGCCTCTCTAGCAAATTTCCATTTAAGACCTGTTGGAAAGCCAGCGCCACCTCTACCAATTAGGCCTGATTTAGTAATTTCATCGATCACTTGTTCTGGTGTCATCTCTGTTAAAACTTTCGCCAATGCTTCATATCCACCTACAGCAATGTATTCTTCTATATTTTCTGGATCAATCTTTCCACAATTTGTAGTTATTATTTTTTGTTGTTTTTTATAAAATTTTTCTACATTTGGAGGTTCCCATTGTAATCTTTTAACAATTCTTCCTTTCAAAAAATGTGTTTCAACTAATTCTTTGACATCGTCTTCCTTTACTCTTATATAACGAACTTCATCAGGATATACAACTATATTTGGTCCAAGTTGGCATAATCCCATGCATCCCGAAATTACGACGTTAACCTCTCCTTTTAAATTATATCTTTCTAACTCTTCTTCTATTTTTTCTTTTATAACTATACTATTTGAGGAAGTGCAATTTGTGCCACCACAGATTACAATATCCAATCTTTTTGGCATATTATCCTCCTATTTATGTATCTGAATAATATACTCTAAAATGGGATTACCTTTTATTATATGTTCCTCAACAATTCTTTTTGCTATATCAACATTTACATCGCCATATATAACTCGTGGTTTTCCTGATTCTTCAACAATAACTATTGGTTGATGTGTTATCAAGCCTTTCTCACCAGTTTGTGTTACAATAACATCTTTCAAATTTCTTTTTTCTATTTCCTCAAGAAATGTCTTTAAAACCTCTCTTGCGCCTGAAGAAATGCCGGTTGTTCCCATTTCAACGATAATTTTAATTCTCGCTTTTTCTTCTCTTAATCTCATTTCATTAAAAGCTTTCTCTCTTATTTTTCTTAAATCCTCAAGTTTCAATTTAAACCTCCTTTAATTAAATTCAGAATTAATATAATTTTTTAAAAATTTTATAATCTCAGGATGAGACATTGGTGCTTCGCCTATTATTTCTTTTATTTTATTTGATTCAATGTTCTTTTCAATATTGTTTTTAATATATGTAATTTTTACATTTGAATCTTCTATAAACAATAAACTTAAAATAGTATCTTTTAAATTTCCTAAAGGTGGAACATCTGGATTAGATTTTGTCAATGACAACTTAACTTTTGTGCCTTCGCCCTTTTTACTTTTAATTTCAAAAAATCCACCAGTAGACTCAGCAAGTTGTTTTAATAATGGAATTCCTAAACCAACTTTTTTATTTCTTGTAGTAAAAAATGGATCTACTACTTTTTTTAATGTCTCTTCATCCATTCCTCTTCCATCATCTATTATTTCAAATGATATTATATCTTCTTTATCATCGTCAACAATTTTTATTTCAATATTTTTTGCTCCTGCGGATACAGAATTATGAACAATATCTAAAATATGCAATGAAAGTTCATCCATTTTCTATTTTATTTTTCTCTAATTCTTTCGCTCTTATTTCTCTTATTACATTTATAGCTTTTTGTGCATTTAATCTACCATAAATATTTGTACCAATTGACATAACAGGAGCTAACCCACATGCACCAAAACATCTTGATGTTGTTAGAGTGAATAATCCATCACTGGTTGTTTCTCCTGTTTTAATATTTAATTCTTTAGAAAGCGCTTTTAAAACATCTTCTGATCCTTTTACATAACAAGCAGTTCCAAGGCATATATTTATTAAGTGCTTACCAATAGGTTGAGTTCTAAAAAAATGATAAAAGGTTATGACACCATAAATTTGAGAGAGAGGAATTTTCATTTCCTTTGAAATGAATGCTTGAACTTCATAAGGTAAGTAACCAAAGAGTTCTTGTGCTTTATAAAGTACAAAAAGAATTGCGCCTTTTTTCCCTTTTAGAGAATTAATGTACTCTTTTAATTCTCTATACTCCTTATTATCTGGAATGTGAAGAGTTTTTAACATTTAAACCTCCTTAAGATTGATATTTTATTTTCTTTATTGAAAATTGTTTTAAGTATTGTTTCATTTTTAGATACACATGTAAAAATAGTTATACTTCTACCAATATCTTCTAAAAAATGAGCATCTGAAAATGAAACAAATTCAAACTTATTATAATATGGAAAATCAGATAAAAATTCTTCTTTATCTTTTATATATGAAATTTCTAAATATTTTACATCAATATTTTCAGGAATAAAGCCAATCTGTGAAACAATACTAAATGTTTCTCTATCAATATGTGCAGGTATAAAAATTCCATCTCTTTCTTTTACAAGATTAAAAAGTTCACCCAAGGAGATTTGAGAAGAATTTAATAATAACTTATCTTCATATCCGATAATGTTTTCATCCTCATCAACAATAACTTGATCTCCAAAAATATCGGGATTATTTTTTATATCTGGTAATTTCTCGTATACTATTTTCCATAAATCATATAAATTATTAAAATTATCAAAATAAACTAAAACATGTATCTCTTCGGCAGTTTGTACCTCCATTCCGAATAGATAATCTATTTCATATTTTTTTGAAAGATTATATGCAGGAAGTGAATTTGATATAGAGTTATGGTCTGTAATTGAAATTATATTTAAATTCAATTCTTTTGCTTTTTCAAATATTTTTTTAGGAGACATCTCTAAACTTCCACATGTTGAAAGGGTTGAATGAATATGTAAATCTGCTTTAAATTTATCCATTTTTTAAAAGTTTATATAATTCACCAGAAATAGTAAAAGCATCTAATTCGGTTCCTAATAGCCATATACCTTCTTCTTTTGATTTTTTAATTACCTCTTCATCAGGAATTAAATTATTACAAATTATTATTCCTGTTATTTCTTTAATCGTTGCAACTGCAACAACATTCAGATGTTTTTGGACTGTTATCCAAAGTGATTTTTTTGGTGCTTTCGCAAGTACAACTGATAATAAATCTGAAGTAAATCCATTTTCAACAACTTTTTCTTTACCAGATGAGAAAATCTTCAAATTAAGGTTTTTGATTATAGAATTTATATCCATAACAAATTTCATTATATTTATTTATCCTTAGTTGTCAATAGTAATTTTATAATTTTTTGTTAAAATTTTGATAATTAATAATATATTAATGAGAGAATCAATGGAAGATTTAAAGCCAAAAGAAATTTTTGAAAAGTTGGCTGAAATTGGTAAAAATAAAATGAATCTTTCAGTTTTCAAAATGTTAATTCTTTCATTTCTTACTGGTATTTACATTTCAATTGGTGGAGAAATTTATACTATGATAACTCAAGATATAAAAATTGGAACAGGGTTTTCACAATTTTTAGGAGGTTCTGTTTTTTTCTGTTGGATTAATTTTAGTTGTTATAATTGGTGCTGAACTTTTTACTTGAAATAATTTAATATTAGTGACTGTTTTAAATGAAGAAAAATTAATTAACTTAATTTAAAATTGGTTTTTTGTTTTTATTGGAAATTTAATTGGAAGTATTTTTTATGCATATTTAATTTATGTAAGTAGAATATACCAATTTAACTCATATTCATGTGTCATAAAAGCAATTACAATTGCTAATAACAAAGTTAATATGAATTTTCGGAAGGATTTTCAAGAGGTATTTTGTGTAATATTCTTTTTTGTCTTGCTGTATTAATGACAATAGGGGCAAAAAATTATGTATCAAAAATATTTTCTATTTATTTTCCGATAATGGAATTTGTAGCATCAGGTTTTGAACATTCTGTTGCAAATATGTATTTCATTCCTGTTGGTATATTCCTTAAAAATGACATAAATTTAATAAAACTTATAAATATTGATATATCAAATTTAAATTTTATAAACTTCTTTATTAAAAATTTAATTCCTGTTACTCTTGGAAACATAGTTGGTGGTTTAATATTAATAGGTTTACTCTATTATTTTGCCTATTTAAAAGAATAACTATCTTTCAATAAATTTACAATCTGTTATATTTGCTTTATTTAAAACTACATCCTCTGCAAATGCTCTGCAACTTGGAGCACCACAAGATCCACAATCAAGTTTAGGCAAGATTTCATATAGAAGATTTATCTCTTGTAAAATTTTAGCTGCTGTATCCATATTTTCAGAAAGAATAAATGTAGGCCTTGGTTTAATTTCTTCATTTAGAAAAACTATATCATCGGTTAATAATTCATCAACTTTTTTTGAATCAAAAAACAAACTAAACTCTTTTTCTCTTGATTTTTCATTTTCTTTTAAAGAATAGATATTTAAATTAATATTTTGGTTTGATAAAAGAAATCCATTAATACATCCATATTGACATACTCTACATTCTATGTAATCAAAATTTGGGATTCTCTCCTCCTCGAGTTCTTCAAAAAATTTTTTTAGATTCCAAACTTCATCGATATATAAGACTTTAAAGTTATTTAAAAACTCTTCTTCACCACCAGTTCTTGTCATTCTGGTGCCAATTCTACCACCTTTAAAAAAAGGTCCTTCTTTTATATTTTTTTCAATTATTAATTTTTTATAAATTGAATTTAAGAAAAAAACACCATCAAAAGGAGATCTTTTTAGACCAAGTGGATTTTTAATTGCCGTTACTTTACAAGGATAGGTTGCGAGATAAAAAACTCCTAAACCTTCTTTATCTTTATGAACTTTTTTTAAATAATTTCCCAAAATATCAATTGGAAGGTTTATTTTTGAAAGATTGTCAATTAAAGATGGGTAACTAACTTGAACTAATCGTACACATGAAGGACAAGAAGTAGAAATTATTGGTTTTTTGATATTTTTATTATCTTTTAGAAATTTCTCTGTAGCTAATAAATACATCTCATTTGCAATACTCTCTTCCCATATTTCATCAAATCCATAAGAGAATAGTTTTTTAATAATTTCATCATAAGTTATTCTTCCAAAATTAATTGAATTTATATTATCAGAAACTACAAGAATTTTGTATTTAAAATTTTTTAAAATGTCAAATGTGTCCCAATTAACATAAATTGATTCTACTGGACAAACTCTAAAACATTCACCACAATCTATACATTTAAGGTCATAAATTTCACTTTTTCTATTTCTTACTCTAATTGCTTCTGTTGGGCATGCTCTTAAGCAATGTGTGCATCCTATACAAATATCTAAATTTAATCTAATTGAATGAAGATACATTTTGTCTTTCATTTGTTTAAATCCAATTCAATTGTTACTTTTGTTCCCTTGTTGACTTCTGTTTCTATTGTCATTCTATCAGAATTGTTTTTCATATTTGGTAACCCCATTCCTGCTCCAAATCCTAACTCTATTGCCTCTGGAGGAGCAGTTGAATATCCTTCTTTCATTGCAAGTTCTACATCAGGAATACCAGGACCAATATCATCTGCCTCTAATTTAATCATATCATTATAAATATACAATGTTAATGATCCTTCATAAGCATATATAATTATATTCATTTCAGCCTCATACGCACATATACAAACTCTTTTTATAATATTAGAATCTAAACCAAGTCTTTTCAAAATCAGTTTTATTTTGGATGATGCTTCACCTCCATGTTCATAATCTTTTCCTTTAATTATAAATTTTTCAGTTAGAAGAGGTGTCTTCTCCAATTATTCTTAATCTCGCAGGTTTTATTCCATTCATATATAAAATTCCTGAAGTAGTGAAAACAAGATTTTTTGTATTTATTAAAATAATTCCTTTTTCTTCGGCAAGTTTGATTGTTTCAATAGGTACTTTTTTTCCTTGAGCAACTATTACGACTGGAATATCTAACATTTCAGCAGTTCTTACTATTTGTGGGTTTGTAATTCCTGTAATTAAAATTAAATCATTTTTTTCAGACTCCACATATGCAAGAACATCACTCATAAGATCTGCAGCAAAAGCAGTATTAACTTCTATCTTATCAATTAAATCCTTAGCTGATAAAACTTCGCCATCGATAAGTTCTGCAACTTTTCTTGCTTTCATTTTTATATTTAAAATTTTAAAATTTAATAATGGATTTGTCAAATTTAAAATTTGGATTTTTGTGTTATAATAAACTATAATTTTGTTTTTTATTTAAGGAGTTGTTATGGTATTCAAAAAATTTGAGATAAATATTAATATACCAAAAAGAGAAGAGGAAATTCTATCATTCTGGAAAGAAAATAAAATTTTTGAAAAAAGCATATTACAAAGAGATAAATCTCCTAGATTTGTTTTCTATGAAGGACCTCCGACAGCGAATGGAAAACCAGGTGTCCATCATGTACTTGCAAGAATTTTTAAAGATTCAGTTTGTAGATATAAAGCAATGCAAGGATACCTTGTTGAGAGAAAAGGTGGATGGGATACGCACGGTCTTCCAGTTGAAATTGAAGTTGAAAAAAGTTTAGGACTTAAAAATAAAAGAGACATAGAAAAATTTGGAATAGAGAACTTTATTAAAAAATGTAAAGAAAGTGTTTTTACATATAAAATCGAGTGGGAAAAATTAACAGAGAGAATAGCATTTTGGCTTGATATGGAAAATCCTTATATAACATATGAGAATTACTATATTGAAACAATATTTTGGATTCTTAAAGAAATTTATAATAAAGGGCTTTTATATAAAGGTTATAAAACTGTTCCATATTGTCCTAGATGTGGAACAACTCTCTCATCACATGAAGTATCTTTAGGTTATAAAGATGTTTATGATCCAAGTGTTTTTGTAAAATTTAAAATAAAAAATAGTTATAATACATATTTACTTGTTTGGACAACTACTCCATGGACTCTCCCTTCAAACCTTCTTTTAGCAGTAAATAAAGATTTTGATTATGTAAAAGTTAAATTAAATAATGAATTTTTAATATTAGCAAAAGAAAGAATGAATGAAGCATTAAAAGATATAAATTATGAAATTGTTGAAGAGTTTAAAGGTGAAAAATTAATTGATTTAGAATATAAACCACTATTTAATTTTGCAAAAGTTGATAAAAAGGTTCATTTTATTGCTCATGGAGATTTTGTAAGTTTAGAAGAAGGAACAGGAATTGTACACATAGCACCTGGTTATGGTGCAGATGACCTTGAACTTGGAATGAAATTTAATCTTCCTGTTGTTCAACTTGTTAACGATTCAGGATATTTTGTTGAAGAGAGTGGATTTATAGGGGGAAAGTGGTTTAAAGATGCTGATAAATTAATAATAAAAGATTTAAAAGAAAGAAATATTTTATTCAAAGAAGAGAAATATCTACACTCATATCCTCATTGCTGGAGGTGTGATACACCACTTCTTTATTTTACTAAATCGAGTTGGTTTATAAGAACAACAGAAGTTAAAGAAAATTTAATTAAAAATAATCAAAAAATTAATTGGTATCCAGATCACATAAAAGATGGAAGATTTGGGAATTGGCTAGAAAATCTTGTTGATTGGGCTCTATCAAGAGAAAGATATTGGGGAACTCCTTTACCAATTTGGGAATGCAAAAATTGTGAACATATTGAAGTTATTGGAAGTATTGAAGAGTTAAAAAATAAAGCAATAAATTATAAAGAAAATCTTGATCTTCATAGACCTTACATCGATGAAATCAAACTCAAATGTCCTCAATGTGGAAATGAAATGGAAAGAATTAGAGAAGTTATTGATGTCTGGTTTGATTCTGGTGCTATGCCTTATGCTCAATACCACTATCCATTTGAAAATCAAGAAAAATTTAAAGAGTGCTTCCCTGCAGATTATATCTGTGAAGGGATAGACCAGACAAGAGGTTGGTTCTTCACTCTTCATGTTCTTGGAACACTTCTTTTTGATTCTCCTGCATTCAAAAATTGTCTCTGTCTTGAACTTGTACTTGATGAAAAAGGCGAGAAAATGAGTAAACATAAAGGAAATATTGTAAACCCTTGGGAAGTGCTTAACAGTGAAGGTGCAGATGCTATAAGATGGTATCTATTTACAGTAACTCCTCCTTGGATTCCAAGAAGATTTTCAAAAAATACGGTAAGCATAGCAATTAAAAATTTCATAATTCCACTGAGAAGTAGTACCTCCTTTTTCACACTTTATGCAAATATAGATAATTTTGATCCTGAAAAATTTGAATGTATTGAGGTAAAAGATAGAGAATTGATGGATAGGTGGCTTATATCAAAATTAAATTCACTTGTTCTTTATGTCAATAAAAATCTTGAGATTTATAACATAACTGATGCAACAAGAATCATAGAAAAGTTCATTGATGACCTTACAAATTGGTATATAAGATTAAACAGAAAAAGATTTTGGAAAGGTGAGATGGATAAAGATAAAATTTCTGCATATTTTACTCTTTATGAAACTTTACTCACTCTCTCAAAACTTGTTGCACCATTTGCACCATTTCTAGCAGAAGATATTTATCAAACCTTAAAAAACTCAAAATCAAAAGAAAGTATACATCTTGAAAATTATCCTGAGGGAGAAAAATCACTTATTGATGAAGAACTTGAAAGAAGAATGGAATTTGTAAAAGAATTAGTTGAACTTGGAAGAGCAGCAAGAAAAAAAGTACAAGTAAAAGTAAGACAACCATTAAAAAAAATATTTATTCATACAGATAAAAAAGAGAATATCGATGAATTTATTGAATTAATTAAAAATGAATTAAATATAAAAGAAATTGAATTTATTGATAATGAATTTAATTTTGTAGAAATAGAGCTAAAACCAAACTATGAAACTCTTGGCAGAAGAATTGGAAAGTATCTTAAAGATTTTGAATTATATCTTTTAAATGAAAAAGATATAATTTATAAAGAGTTAAAGGAAAATGGTTATTTTATATTTAAATTTAATGGTCTTGGGGAAAAAATATTAAGTGAAGATATAATTATTAATAAAAAACCAAAGGGAAATTATTCAGTTGAATTTGATAAAGATAAAACTGTTATTTTAGATTTGTCTCTTGATGAAAATCTTAAGAAAGAAGGATGGATTAGAGAATTTTTACATTTCATTCAAAATTTAAGAAAAGATTCAAATTTTGAAGTCACAGATAAAATAATTCTTGGAGTTAAATTAAATGAAGAAAAAGAAAAGATAATCAAAGAATATGAAGGTTATATAAAAGAGGAAGGGCTTGTAGAAGAAATTCAATTTAATGAAATTAAAGATGCCAATTCAAAAGAGTTTGAGGGTGGGTTAGTTTTTGTTAAAAAATTAACTTAAGTTAAAAAAAGCGGGAGGTAAGATATGGAAGAAAAAAAGTTTTTAACATCTTCAGGAATAGAAATAAAAGAGTTATATTTACCAAAAGAAAATTTTGATTACAACGAGAAATTAGGATTACCCAGCGAATATCCATTTACAAGAGGAATTTACAAAAATATGTATAGGGGAAGATTATGGACAATGAGACAATATGCAGGGTTTGGAACAAGTAAAGAAACAAATGAAAGATATAAATATCTTTTGTCTCAAGGACAAACAGGACTTTCTGTTGCCTTTGACCTTCCAACTCAAATTGGTTATGATTCTGATGACCCAATTGCTCAGTCTGAAGTAGGTAAAGTTGGTGTATCAATTTCAACAATTGATGATATGGATGAACTTTTTGATGGTATTCCACTTGAAGAAGTTTCAACATCCATGACAATAAATTCAACTGCAACAATAATTCTTGCAATGTATATCGCTGTTGCTGACAAAAGAGGAATAAAAAGAGAAGTTTTAAAAGGAACAGTTCAAAATGACATCTTAAAAGAATATATTGCAAGAGGAACATATATCTTTCCACCTGAACCATCTCTTAGATTAACTGCTGATCTAATCGAATGGTGTGCGAAGGAGATTCCAAAGTGGAATGGAATAAGCATATCAGGGTATCACATAAGAGAGGCTGGTTCAAATGCAGTTCAAGAGGTAGCTTTTACTCTCGCAAATGGAATTGAATATGTGAAACTTTTAATAGATAGAGGTCTTGATGTTGATTCTTTTTCAGGTCGACTCTCATTTTTCTTTGCATCTCATAGTGATTTCTTTGAAGAAATAGCAAAATTTAGAGCAGCAAGAAGAATGTGGGCGAAAATTATGAAAGAAAAATTTAATGCAAAAAAACCTGAGTCCATGATGTTAAGATTTCACACACAAACAGGTGGTGTTACCCTTACATCTATTGAACCAATGAATAATATTATCAGAGTAACACTTCAAGCACTTGCTGCGGTTTTGGGAGGAACTCAATCGCTTCACACAAATTCCTATGATGAGGCACTTTCTCTTCCGACAGAAGAGTCAGTTAGAATTGCCTTAAGAACACAACAAATTATTGCATATGAAAGTGGTGTTATAAATACTGTCGATCCACTTGGTGGAAGTTATTTTATTGAAGAGTTAACTGATGAAATTGAGAAAAAGGCTTTTGAATTAATAGATAAAATAGAAAATATTGGGGGGATGAAAAAAGCAATTTTAATGGGAATTCCACAAAAAGAGATACTTGATAGTGCATATAAAACACAAAAAGAAATAGAAAATAAAGAAAAAATTATTGTTGGTAAAAATATGTTTAAAGTTGAAGAAGAAAAAGACATAAAAAGATTTAGAGTTAGTGAAAAAGTACTTGAAGAAAGAATTGAAAGGTTAAAAGAATTTAGAAAGAATAGAAATTTTGAAGAGGTTAAAAATTCTCTTAAAATTTTAAAAGATAGAGCAAAAAGTGATGAAAATTTGATGCCATATATCCTTGATGCAGTAAAAAATAGAGCAACTCTTGGTGAAATTGTAAAAGAACTCAAGGATGTTTTTGGTGAGTATGAAATAACAACAGTTTTATAGAGGAGGAAAGTTATGAAAGTACTTTTTTATCAAAATCCACCAAAAAATTGGGAGGCACTCTTCAAAAAAGCTAAAGAAGAGGAAAATTTTAATGGTGAAATTGAATTTATTTTTAAAGAAAATTTTGATGATTTTAAAGATGAGGTTGAAGTTTTTATAGGTGGTTTTATTGATAAAGAGTCAATAATAAAAGCAAAAAATTTAAAGTTAATTCAAGTGCCATATGCGGGAGTTGACCCAATACCCCTTGATATTGTAAAAGAGAGGAAAATTATCGTTTCAAATGCCCATGAGAATGCATTAACTGTTGCAGAACATGGTTTTGCACTTTTGCTTGCACTTTCGAAAAATTTAGTTACTCATGATAAAGATTTAAGAAAAGGAGTTTGGCATGGCTGGATGGCCAACGAACCAAATTTTGAAGTCTATGGAAAAACTTTAGGAATAATAGGTTTAGGTTCCATTGGAAGAGAAATGGCAAAAAGAGCAAAGGCATTTGGAATGAAAGTTATCGGAACTAAAAAGGATGTAAATAAAGATAGAGAGTTATTTAAAGATTTTGTTGATGAGATTTACCCGATGGAACAACTTGAAAATGTAATTGAAAAGTCACTTTTTATTTTTGTATCTGTTCCCTTAACAAAAGAAACTGTAAATTTAATATCTGAAAGAGAGTTGAATTTAATGAAAGATAAATATCTTATTAATATTTCAAGAGGAAAAGTTATAAATGAAGAAGCACTTTTTAATGCACTTAAAAATGAAGTTCTTAAAGGAGCAGCAATTGATGTTTGGTATATATATCCAAAACCTGGAGAAAAAATATTCCCATCTAAATATCCATTTCATGAATTAGACAATGTTATTATGACACCACATTCTGCTGGTTTTACAATTGAAAGTGTTCAAAGAAATTGGCTTTTTACTTTTAAAAATGTAATTAAACTTGCAAAAGGAGAAAAAATAGAGAGCATTGTTGATCCTGAAAAGGGTTATTAGTCTTAATGAATGATAAATTTGGATTTGAAGAATGGTCAAAAAGTTATGATAGTAATGTAAAAATTGATAAATCAATATTTTTAAAATATTATGAGGTTCTTGACTTTGTTGTAGAAATTTCAAATGTTTAAGAGGGAAATTTGGTTTAGATATTGGAACTGGAACAGGAAATTTATTATTAAAATTTTTAAAAAAAGGTGCTTTTGTAATTGGATTAGATCCATCAAAAAGTATGTTAGCAGAGGCAAAGAAAAAGGTTAAAAATTGCAAAAATGTTGAATTTATTTTAATAGATGAACCATTTTTAAATATACCTTTTCCTGATGACTATTTTGATGTTGTTTCCTCAACCTATGCATTTCATCATGTTACTCATGAACATAAAGAGGCTGCAGTAATTGAAATGTTAAGAGTTTTGAAAAATAGAGGCTTTATTATAATAGGTGACTTGATGTTTAAAGATAGAAAAGAAGAGGAGATTTTGTTAGAAAAATATGAATTTTTAGATAAAGATGAATATTACGAGAGAATAGATGAATTAGAAAAAATTTTTAAGAATTTAAATCTTAATTTTAATCAAAAAAAATTTACAGATTATACATATGTAATTTGGAGTATGAAAATATAATTTATAAAAGACATATTGACATATTGACATAAAAAGTAAAAATTTTTAAAATTTAAAAGTTGACTATAATGTGTGAGGAGGTGCAAGATGAAAAAATTATTAGCAATTGTTTTAGTGGGGTTACTTATTGTACTTTCTTTCTCTATCTCATGCAAACCAAAAGAAGAGAAACCAACAGTTGTAACAGAAGAGAAAAGGATCAAAGCAGGTTTTATTTATGTTGGACCAGTTGGAGATCTAGGTTGGACTCATGCACATGATGTTGGAAGAAAGTATGTTGAACAAAAATTTCCATGGCTTCAAACAGTTTTTGTTGAAGCGGTTGCTGAAGCAGATTGTCCAAGAATAATTGATAGACTAATTAATGAAGAGAAGTGCGATATAGTATTTACAACAAGTTTCGGTTATATGGATGCAACAGTTGAAGCAGCCAAAAAATATCCAGATAAACTATTTATGCATTGCTCTGGTTATAAACTTGAAAAAAATCTTGGAACATATTTCATTGATTTCTATGAACTTTATTATCTTAATGGTCTCATGGCTGGTGCTTTAACAAAAACAAATAAAATTGGTTATGTTGGAGCACACCCAATACCAGAAGTTGTTAGACATATAAATGCATTTGCTCTTGGAGTGAAAGAGGTAAATCCAAAGGCAAAAGTTTATGTTACATGGCTTTTCTCATGGTATGATCCAGCAAAAGCAAGAGAGGCAGCAGAGTCTTTAATTGCTCAAGGAGTTGATGCGATAGCATTTACTGAAGATTCAGCAACAATTGTTGAAATTGGTCAAGATTATACCTCAAAAGGAAAACAAATTTATACTTTTGCTCACTACAGTCCAATGTTGAAAAGCGGACCAGACTCATGTGTATCAGGTCAACTTGTAATGTGGCAAGTTGCTTACGAAGAAATTTTAAGAAGAGTCTATACAAATACATTTGAAAGTAAAGATTATCTTTATCTTCTTTGGAATGATGGATGTGAACTTGGCGGTGATTTTGGAGTCCCAATTAATCCAAAATTTGAAAATGAACTCAAAGCAAAGAAAGTTAAAGATAAAATTTTAGGAGAAATATCAGTTTATGATCTTGTTTTCAAGAGAATTGAACAGTTTAAAGATCCTGTTGGAAAATTTAATCCATTTACTGGTCCCCTTTATGATAATAAAGGCAAATTAAGACTTAAGGATGGAGAAGAGGGAACATTTGGCCTTCTTTGGAGCATTGATTGGTTTTTAGATAATATTATTGGTGAGGTTCCAAAATAAAGCTTAAAATTGTTAAATATTTGGGGTCAGTATTTCTGACCCCATTTTTTATATAATTTATTTATGAAAAGTTTTATCCCATCAATAGAAATTCTTGAGATGCATAAAATTTACAAAGAGTTCCCAGGGGTTATAGCAAATAATAATATTGATTTTAATATTAAAAAAGGTGAAATTGTTTCACTTCTTGGAGAGAATGGAGCTGGAAAAACAACTCTTATGAACATTCTATATGGACTTTATAGAATGGATAGAGGAGAAATATTAATAAATGGTAAAAAAGTGAGCATAAAATCTCCAAGAGATGCAATAAATTATGGCATTGGAATGGTACACCAACATTTTATGCTTATTGACAATCATACTGTTCTCGAAAATATATCTTTATATTTAAATGATGTTCCAATAATTAATCCAGAAAAGGTGGCTGAAAAGAAATTAAATGAATTTATGGAAAAATTTAAATTTAAAATTGATCCAAAAAACAAAGTTTATGAACTATCTTTAGGTGAACAACAAAAAGTAGAAATTATAAAAATTTTATTAAGAGGAGCATCTTTGATGATACTCGATGAACCAACAAGTGTTTTAACACCAAAAGAAGCGGATGAACTTTTCGAACTCCTATTTAAACTTAAAGAAGATGGAAAGTCTATAATTTTTATTACTCATAAATTATATGAGGTTTATAAAGTAAGTGATAGAGTCGTTGTTTTAAGAAATGGTAAAAAAGTTTATGATGGAGATTTAAAAAATGTAACAAAAGAAGAACTTGCAAAACTTATGGTTGAAAGGGAAATTTCTTTTAAGATAACTAAAAAAGAAATAAAACCTCAAGAAGTTGTCCTTAGTGTAAAAGATTTATATGTTAGAAATGATAAAGGAATGTTAACAGTTAAAGGTGTCTCTTTTGATTTAAGAAAATATGAAATATTAGGTATAGCAGGAGTTTCTGGCAATGGACAAAAAGAGCTGATTGAAGCTTTAACTGGTTTAAGAAAAATTGAAAAAGGTGAGATTTATTTTTTCGGTAAAAAAATAGAAAATTTAAATTCAAAAGTTTTTAGAAACCTTGATATAGCTCATATACCTGAAGAAAGAACAAAATTTGGAATTGTTCCTAACCTTCAAATTATAGAAAATTCGGTTTTAAGAGTTTATGATAAAAAACCTTTTTTAAATAAATTGTCATTAAATTTCAGAAGTATAAGAGAGTTTTCTGAAAAAATTGTAAAAAATTATAATGTATCAACTCCATCCTTATCAATTAAAGTAAAAAATCTCTCAGGTGGTAATATTCAAAAATTTATACTTGGTAGAGAAATTGAAACTAAAAAAGATTTAATTATTGCAGCACACCCAACTTATGGACTTGATATATCAGCAACAAGATATATAAGAGAATGTCTTGTTAAAATGAGGGATGAGGGAAGTGCAATTCTTCTCGTATCAGAAGATCTTGATGAGATACTTGAAATATCAGATAGAGTCGCAGTAATGTATGAAGGTAAATTTTTGAAATTGGGAGATATAAAAGATTTCTCAATTGATGAAATAGGTCTTTTAATGGGAGGAGTTTCTGTGTCTTAAAAGTGGAGGAGAATTTGATTGTAACTGAAAGAAGAAAAACTTTTACTCCTGTTCAAAATTTGATTTTAATAATTATTTTTATTTTTTTAAGTTTGTTTATATCAAGTTTGATTTTTACTTTAAGAGGTTTAAATCCACTTTTTGTTTTATCAAAAATTCTTTTAAGTTCTTTTGGAAGTATTTATGGTATAAAAGAGACCATAACTAAAGCAATACCACTTATGTTATGCGGAATAGGTCTTTCAATTGCTTTTAAAGGAAAATTTTGGAACATTGGTGCCGAAGGTCAACTTCTAATTGGAGCAGTAATTGCAACATGGTTTGGTCTTTTTATTGGAAAAAATTTACCTTCAGTAATATTAATACCTACTTTTTTTATTTTAGGTTTTATTGGAGGAGGTTTAGTTGGTTTAATTCCTGCTTTTTTAAAAGTTAAATTCAACATAAATGAAGTTATAACTACTTTAATGCTAAATTACATAATAGAAAATTTTGTTTCTTATCTCGTTTATGGACCATGGAAGGGCAAAACTCAATATGGTTTTCCTTATACTGATAATTTACCACAAAATGCGCTTTTACCTATAATAAAAGGTTCAAGAATTCATTATCCAACTCTTATAATCGGAATAATTTTAGCAATTTTAATGTATCTTCTTCTTTTTAAAACAAAGGTTGGCTATGAAATTAGAGTTGTTGGAGAAAATCCACATGCTGCAAAATATAGTGGTATAGATTTTTTGAAGGTTACTCTATTAATAATGTTTTTAAGTGGTGGTCTTGCAGGTCTTGCTGGAGTTGGAGAATTAACTGGAATTCATAAACACTTAACATATCCCTCTCAAATCTCATCTGGATATGGATATACATCAATTATTGTGGCATGGCTTGCAGGTCTAAATCCGCTAATTGTAATTTTTTCATCTTTATTTTTTGGGGGAATTCTTGTAGGTGGAGATATAATTCAAACTTCATTTGGATTTCCTTTTGCAACAATAAATATTTTTAATGGACTAATGTTATTTTTTATTTCAGCAAGTTATTTTTTTGTAAATTATAGAATTAGATTTTTGAGGGTTAAATATGAATGAAGGGACACTTTTAATATATTCAATTCTAAAAAGAGCATTAATTTCAGGAACACCTCTTCTTCTTGGAACCCTTGGAGAAATTTATACAGAGCGCTCCGGAATTTTAAATTTAGGAGTTGAAGGTTTGATGGCGATAGGCGCAATAGGAGGGTTTGGGATAACCTTTATAACAGGTAATATTTTTTTAGGATTTATCTTTGCAATTTTATTTGGAATTGGTCTATCTTTAATTCATGCATTTATAACTATAACTTTAAAAGGAAACCAAACAATATCAGGGCTTGCTTTAACAATGTTTGGATTAGGAGTAAGTGGATTTTGGGGGAAAGCATATATTGGCAAATCTCTATCAGTAAGAATAGAAGAAATTGAAATTTTTGGTTTAAGCAAAATTCCATTTTTAGGAGAACTTATTTTTAAAAATGATATTATTTTATATCTTTCTTGGATTTTAACTTTTCTTTTATGGTTTATATTGTTTAGAACAAAATGGGGAATAATTATTAGATCTTGTGGTGAAAATCCTCTTGCATCAGATTCAATGGGCATTAATGTCAATTTAGTAAGATATATATCAGTTATGATAGGTGGTGCTTTATCTGGTCTTGCAGGTGCTTATCTTTCTTTAGTTTATACTCCTATGTGGATTGAGGGAATGACAGGTGGAAGAGGATGGATTGTTATTGCACTCACTATATTCTCTCTATGGAATCCATCTAGAGCAATTTTAAGTGCTTATCTTTTTGGAGGAATATATATACTTCAATATATTTTACAGTTAAGATATAAAATTTCGCCAAATATTTTGTTAATGCTTCCATATTTTGTCACTTTGATAGTTTTGCTTCTTTCTGCCGAAGAAACTATTAAAAAAAGAATTGGAGCTCCAAAATTTCTTGGTGAACCCTATATAAAAGAGGAAAAATAAAAAGGCACCCTTTGGAAAAATCGAGTGCCTTTTTAGTAAAATTAAAATTTTTTAAAAACTATTAATAAGAAATATACTTTTTATGTAACTATTTTTAAGAAGAATTATTGAAACTATATAAGTAAGAGAACCCTTTATGATATCAATTGGAACAAAAGGAAGAGAACCAAGTATGAATGCTTTAAAGAAACTTATTCTTAGAAGTTTTGAAAGATATAAAACTCCAAGAAGATGAATTAAAAAAATTCCCAATATGATTGCTAATATAAGAAGTTTTTTATTTAATTTAACGAGATTACCAACAATTACAGGAGCAGCAAGAAATCCTAAAATATATCCTCCTGTTTTTCCAAAGAGATATCCTAAGCCACTTCCTCCACCAGCAAATACAGGAAGTCCAATAATTCCTAAAATTATATAAATTAAAACAGAAAGAGTCCCATAAATTGGTCCTAAAAGTATGCCTGAAAGAAGAACAAAGAAAAGTTGAAAAGTAATAGGAATAGGTGTAAAAGGTAATGGGAGATATATATAACTTCCTATAGCAATTAAAATTGCAAAAAGTGAAGAAAATATCAAAAATTTTATTTTTTTCATTAAATAAATTATTTACCTAAAATTGTAATAATAACTCCTGCTGCTATAGCTGTTCCAATAACTCCAGCAACATTAGGTCCCATTGCATGCATAAGTAAAAAGTTTCCTGGATTCTCCTCTTGTCCAACTTTTTGACTTACTCTTGCTGCCATAGGAACTGCAGAAACACCAGCAGATCCAATTAGAGGGTTAACTTTTCCACCTGTTGCCCAGTAAAATATTTTTCCTATAATTAATCCACCTGCTGTTCCACCAGAAAAAGCAACTACACCAAGTGCTATAATTCCTAAAGTTTTTGGTGTCAAAAATGTTTTTGCATCCATAGTTGAACCTACAGTTGTAGCAAGAAATATTGTAACAATATTTATAAGTTCATTAGCGGAAGTATTTTTTAATCTCTCAACAACACCACTCTCTCTAAAAAGATTGCCAAGCATAAGCATACCAACAATTGGAGCAATTACAGGAAAAATAAAACTTACAACAATAGTTGTAACGATAGGGAAAACAATTTTTTCTGTTTTTGAAACAGGTCTTAACTGCTGCATAATAACTTGTCTCTCTTTTTTAGTTGTTAATGCTTTCATGATTGGTGGTTGAATTAGAGGAACCAAAGACATATAAGTATATGCAGCAACAGCTATTGGACCAAGAAGGTGAGGTGCAATTTTAACAGCAGTATATATTGCTGTTGGACCATCTGCTCCACCAATAATTCCAATTGCACCAGCTTCTTTAACTGTAAAACCTAAAATTTTTGCAATAGAGAGTGCTATAAAAATTCCAAGTTGTGCTCCACCGCCCATAAGAATTGTCCACGGATTTGCAATAAGAGGTCCGAAATCTGTTAAAGCACCAAGACCTAAAAATATGAGAAGCGGCAAAAGTTCTGTGTCAAGAAGATATTTTCTAAATAAAAATAAAATTCCAGGAAATGGTTCACCTGGTGAAGTTAAACCTGCTAGAGGTAAATTTGCAAGTAACATTCCAAAACTAATTGGTAAAAGAAGAAGTGGTTCAAATTCTTTTACAATTGCAAGATACATTAAAACAAGGGAGATTCCTATCATGAGAATCTCCCCCCAAGTAATATTTACAATGCCACTGATTTTAATTAGTTCTGTTAAGGCAGACATTTTAACTTCCAACCTCCAAAAGAATTAAACTTCCTCCAGTTTCAACGCTTTGACCTGGTGTTACATAAACTTCTTTTACAACTCCATCTTCACTTGCAAAAATTTCATTTTCCATTTTCATTGCTTCAATTGTAAGAAGAAGGTCTCCTCTCTTTACTTTACTTCCAGGAGATACTAAAACTTTCAAAATTTTTCCAGGAAGTGGTGCTGTTAAAGCTCTTTGACCAGGTTCAAAAACTGGAACTTTTTTCTCAGCCTTTGGTGCTGGTGCTGGAGGAGGTGTAATTACGCTTTCGACTTTTCTTTCCTCTTTCACCTCAGTAATTTTTTTTATAACAGGTGTTTCTTCTAACTCTTCAACTAAAACTTCATATGTTTCACCATCAATTGTGACTCTAAATTTTTTAGCCATTTCTCCATCTCCTTTCTTTTATTCCACTCACTCTTTTCGCTAATATCCCTTTTAATTTCCAGATATTTGTTTCTTCTCCTCCTTTAGGAAGAGAAAAAGCAAAACTCACTCTTCTCTTTGAAGATAAATACATATTTATTGCAGCAATAATTGCTGCAACTTTTTTATTTTCTCTCTCTTCTTTTTTTGAAACTTCAATTTTTTCCTCTACTTTTTTAATTGGTGGTGGAGTTATTTTTGATTCTTTATAAAAAATAAATTTAAATAGATAAATTATAAAACCCAGGAATGCAAGAACGCCCATAACAATAGCCATGGCGAATATACCAAAAATAAAGGTATCAAAAAGTGTTATAACTTCCATTTATTTCCTCCTATAGTGGGATATTTCCATGCTTTTTATGTGGTGGTTCGACTGATTTTGTTCTTAAGAAGATTAGTGCTTTAGCTATTTTTTCTCTTGTTTCTGCAGGATCGATTACATCATCAATATACCCTCTTTCTGCTGCTCTATATGGATTTGCAAAAATGTCTCTAAATTCTTTAATTTTAAGTTTTCTCATCTCTTCTTTATTTTCTGCACTTTGAATCTCTTTTCTAAATATAATTTCTGCTGCTCCCTCTGCACCCATTACAGCAATTTCTGCAGTTGGATATGCATAGACTACATCTGCTCCAAGGTGTCTAGATGACATAGCAATATAGGCACCACCATATGCTTTCCTCAAAATTAAAGTCACTTTTGGAACTGTTGCTTCAGAATAAGCAAAAAGGAGTTTTGCACCATGTCTTATTACTCCGCCATGTTCCTGAGCGACACCTGGTAGATATCCTGGACAATCTGTAAATGTAACAATTGGAATATTAAATGCATCACAAAATCTTACAAATCTTGCTGCTTTATCAGATGAATTTATATCAAGAACACCAGCCATGAATTTTGCTTGATTTGCAACTATTCCAACACTTTGTCCTCCAATTCTTGCAAAACCAACCACAATATTTGGTGCAAAATATTTATGAACTTCCAAAAATTCTCCATTATCAACAATTTTTAATATGATATCAAGAACATCATATGATTTCGCAGGATCTGTAGGTACAACATCTCTTAAAGAATTATCTTTTCTATCAATTGGGTCACCAGTATCAATATATGGAGGATCTTGAAGATAATTATCAGGAATATAAGAAAGAAGTTTCTTTAATGTATCAAGTGCTTCTTTGTCATCACTTGCAAGAAAATGAGCAACTCCACTTTTTTGGTTGTGAACAAGACCTCCACCCAGTCCTTCATGTGTAATCTCTTCACCTGTTACTGCCTTAACAACATTGGGACCAGTAATGTACATGAATGCTTTTTCTGTCATAATTATGAAATCCATAATAGCAGGAGAATAAACTGCACCACCAGCAGTTGGTCCCAAATTAACTGCAATTTGAGGAACAACACCTGATGCTTTAGTATTTCTGTAAAATATTTCACCATAACCAAATAGAGAATCAACACCTTCTTGAATTCTTGCACCACCAGAGTCATTGAGTCCAACTATTGGTATTCCAAGTTTCATTGCAAGTTCTTGCATTTTTACAATTTTTAATGCATGCATCTCTCCAAGTGAACCACCTAAAACTGTAAAATCTTGTGCAAATAGTGCAATTCTTCTTCCATTTACAGTTGCAACTCCAGTTATTACAGCATCTCTTGGTGCAAAAACTTTATCCAGACCAAAATATGTTGAACGAGTTTTAACAAATTCATCAAATTCAACAAAAGATCCTTCATCAGCAAGATATTCTATTCTTTCCCATGCAGTCATACTCCCCTTTTCATGTTGTTTTTTAACTGCATCTTCCCCACCTGCCTCTTTAATTTTTTTCTTCTTTTCGTTCAACTCATTTAATAATTCATCAATACCCATAAATTAACCTCCATATAGGAACTCTCATATCTCTAAGACTCAAAAATTTTATTAAAAATAGTTCTCACTCAATCCATCTGAATTATATCAAAGTTTTCTTAAAAAACTGACCTCTCTTTCAATATCTAATGAAACCTTATAAAGTTTTGATTCTTCAAGATAATTAGATAAAATTTGTAATCCAACTGGCAAATTATTTTTTAAACCAATTGGCACACTTATTCCTGGTATTCCAGCAAGGTTAACTGGTATTGTCATAACATCAGCAAGATACATTTGAAGTGGATCTTTTATTCTTTCACCAATTTTAAATGGAAGAACAGGTGATGTTGGCAAAACAATGGTATCAACTTCTTTAAATGCTTCTGTAAAATCAATTGTAATAAGTTTTCTAACTTTCGATGCTTTTAGATACCACTGTTCATAATAACCGGAAGAGAGACCAAAAGTTCCGAGCAAAATTCTTCTCTTAACTTCTTTACCAAAACCTTCTTTTCTTGTTTCTATGTACATCTTTTTTAAACTCTCTTTCTTAATTCTCAAACCATATCTAACTCCATCATATCTTGAAAGATTACTTGATGCTTCGGCAAAAGCAATTAAATAATAAACTGGTAAAGAATAAGAAATATTTGGAAGAGATATTTCTTTTATTTCATAGCCTAATTTTTTTAAAATATCAATTGAATTATTAAAAAGTTCCAAAACACTCTCATCAATTCCAAGGGTATTTAACTCTTTAATAATTCCTATTTTTATTTCCCCATCATACGGAATTATTTTATTGTAATTTATGTTTAAAGAAGTTGAATCTCTTGGATCATAACCCATAATATGGTTCAAAATATAAAAGGTATCATCAACTGTTTTTCCAAAAATTCCAATTTGATCTAAGGATGATGCAAAAGCAACAAGACCAAATCTTGATAAAAGACCATATGTTGGTTTTATTCCAACAACTCCACAAAATGAAGCAGGTTGCCTTACACTTCCTCCAGTGTCTGATCCAAGAGATGCAATTACCATATCAGATGCAATAGATGCAGCAGAACCACCAGATGAACCACCAGGAACTCTAGACAGGTCCCATGGATTTTTTGTGATTTTAAAAGCAGAGTTTTCTGTTGAAGAACCCATAGCAAATTCATCTAAATTTGTCTTTCCCATTATAATTGCACCTAATTTTTTTAACTTCTCTATTACAAATGCATCATATGGTGCAATAAAATTCTCAAGAATCTTTGAACCACAAGTATTTGGAAGATTTTTAACTAATATATTATCTTTTATAGAAAATATTATTCCATAAAGTGGAAGATCTTTATCTTCTTTTTCAAGTTCTTCTGCCCTTTTTAATGCACCCTCATAATCTATATATAAAAAGGAATCTATTTCTTTTTCTTTTTCTTGAATTCTATCAAAATATATATTTAAAAGTTCCTTTGGTGACAATTTTTTATCTTTTAAAAGTTTAAGAGTTTCTAAAAGTGATAATCTATAAATTTCCATTTAATCTCCTACTATCTTTGGTACCTTTACAAAACCATTCTCAAATTCTGGAGACACTTTTTCTAAAACTTCTCTCTCAAAAGTTTTTACACTCTTATCCTCTCTAAGATTCAATTTTTGAATTGGAGGATGAAACATTGGTTCAATATTTTCTGTGCTTATATTATCTATAACTTTGAAATGTTTGAGTATCTCTTCAAGTTGAGGAATTATTTCGTCTTTTTCTTCTTCTTTAAGATACAATCTTGAGAGATTAAGAATTTTTTCAACAGTTTCTTTATCAATAATTCTCATAACGAATAAATTATATCAAATTGTTTTTATTATTAAAAAGGGAAGGAAATATTATCCTTCCCTTTCTCCGCATTATGCTTTATAAAATTGCCCTAGTTATTATGTACAGGATTGATGGGCAAAGTAAACAACCAAGACCTGTATAGAAAGTTGCTGTCATTGCACCATATGGAACTAAAGCTGGATCAAGAGCTGTTAAACCCGCAACTGTACCACTTGTTGTTCCTACAAGACCTCCAACTACCATCGCTGCTTGTGGAGTGTTAATTTTTAATGCTCTTCCTAAAGTTGGTATAAGAATCATAGCCAAAACTGATTTAACTACACCTGCGGCAACGGAAAGCGCTATCGCTTCTGAACTTGCACCAATTGATTCACCAGTTACTGGACCAACAATAAAAGTGCAAGCACCTGCGCCTATTGTAGTAATATCTTTTACATCCTTTATTCCAAAAAGTATTGCTATTATTACACCGATTATGTATGAACCTACAACTCCAACTAGAAGTGAAATTACTGCCATTAGACCACCTTTTTTGATCTCTTCAATTTTTGCTCCATATGCAGTAGCAACAATTGCATAATCTCTAAGCATTGAACCACCTAATACACCAACTCCTGCGAATATTGGAATGTCTGCAAGACCTTTTGTTTTTCCAGTATATGCGCCTACTATTCCAGATATGGCCATAGCAATTAACATTGCAATTGTAAAAGTGTTTAGTTTATTTCTAAAGAGATATTTATTTAAGTACATTGCTCCAACATATATAACACCCACAACAAGAAATGCCCAAATTAAACCATTTTTAGTTAATAAATCTTTAATTATATTAACTAACCACATTTTTAACCTCCCAATTTACTTTTTAATTTTTGCGTATTTTGATAAAAGAGGTGTCAATAATAACATTCCAACAACTGCTATTCCGCCTGCTAGAAAAGCGATAAACCCTCCTTTAAAAGCACCAATTATGTTTGACTGAAGAACCATTGCAACAATTATTGGAACATATATTGCACCGATAAATTTTATTCCAAGTTTTGTTTTTTCGGTAACTTTTTCGTTCCAAAATTTTGTGTTTGTTAGAAGAATAAGAAAAAGCATTGCAAAACCTACACCTCCGACATCACCAACATTCAATAATTTACCTAGTGAATAACCTATTGTTTCACCAAGTAAAAAAAGAGCGGTTAAAACCGCAAGACCATAAATTTCCATTTTATTTACCTCCTTTCATATTTTCAATATCCTCATAAGTTAAAACTACCCCTTCTTTTCTTAAATCATTTATCATATCTTCAGGGTAGTTAAGAATATTTCTTAAAACCTCAACTGTATGTTGACCTAAAAGTGGTGCAGGCGACCAAACTTCTCCTGGAGTCTCACTCATCTTAAATGGAGAACCAGCGATTTTTAATTTTCCAACTTTTGGTTGTTCAATTTCAACAACCATTTTTCTATAATTAACAACTGGATCATTAACGACTTTATCAATTGTATTTATAGGAGAATAAGGAAGATTATATTTCTCAAAAAGTTCTGCCCATTCTGAATATGTTTTTGTCAAGAAAATTTCATCTAAAATTTTATTTAATTCTTCTCTATTTTCTGTTCTTAATTTGTTTGTTTTAAATTTAGGGTGTTCAATTAGATCTACTCTTCCTATCATTTCACAGAATTTTGACCAAAGTTGATCATTACCAATTGGAACTACAATCCAATCATCTTTTGTTTTATATCCTTGAAATGGAGTTATGGTGGGATGCATTGAACCAAGAGGTTTAGGAACTTCTCCAGTTGTTGTATATCTCACTATTGCGTTTTCTAAAATATAAACTAACCCATCAAGCATTGACATATCAACTTTTTGTCCTATCCCTGTTTTTTCTCTGTAAATTAGGGCAGCAAGAATTGCAATAGCACATTGATGGCCTGCTACTATATCACCAACAGATGTTCCAACTCTGCAGGGAGGTCCACCATATGGACCTGTTATACTCATAAGACCACTATATGCTTGTGCAACCATATCATATGCAGGTTTATCTTTGTATTCAGGTATAGTGTCATGTCCAAATCCACATATTGATGCATAAATAATTTTTGGATTAATTTTTCTAATCTCATCATAACTAAATCCAAGTTTTTCCATTGTGCCAGGTCTGAAATTCTCTAAAACAACATCAGAAATTTTCATGAAATCTTTGAGAATTTCTTTTCCTTTTTCTTTTTTTAAATCAATTACAACGCTTTTTTTATTTCTATTTATACTTATAAAATATGCACTTTCGTCTTTTATAAATGGACCAAATTCTCTTGCATCATCTCCTCTTGGTGGCTCAATATGAATAACTTCTGCTCCAAGATCTGCTAAAATCATAGATGTTGTTGGTGCTGCAAGGACATGACTTAAATCACAAATCCTAATTCCTTCAAGCGCTCTTTTCATAAAATAAATTCACCTCCCTTTATTTTTCACTAAGCCCCTAAATCACAAATAAGAAAAATTAAATATTTTTCACTCAGTCAACTTTTTTAACCTTTTCTCACCTCCCTTTATAATAAAAAGTGACCTCAAATAAGGTCACTAAAACACAAAAGTCACTTTTTGCTAAATTTTATAAAAAGTTTTTTAAAATGTCAATATTATTTAGTAAGATGCATTATACTGAGAGAGCCTCTCTCGTGATTCGTTAGAGGATAAAAAGCAGAATCTCCATAAAGAGCTACAGCGATCCAATTACCATCTGTAGCAATACCAGCTTTCATTCTTATACTTGCATCTACTGGAACTTGATGAAGAACCCCTTGGAGGGCATCAAGAGATGCATGAACAACCCCATGAGCAAGCACAGGATTTTTTTCTATAATATTATTTTGAATAGTACAACCAATTATAGATTTTACAAAACTTTCTTTTACATTTGATGCTAAACCAGCAACAACTGTTACAGCAACTTTAATCCCAATCTTTTTTGCTTTTTCTTTTATAGTTCTCTCTTCTTCTTCATCAGATAGCGCAGCAAGCATTGCAATTTTACCGATTCTTTCCAATTTCATCTCAATTTTTTCCATATTGAATATATTATACTATAATTTTCAACTTTCTTTCTTTTTGAGAAAATATTTCTTGTATAAAATAAAAGCAAAATAAGCAAATAAAATCCAAGGCAATATTAATGCTAAAAATATTATTAAAAACATTATTGAATTAATAATACTTTTTAATGCAAAAGTTAATCCCTCTATAATTCTTTTTAAAAGTTCTGATTTTTCCCAAAAAGGAACTAAATCTGTTTTTTCAGTTAATAATATAGAAATTTCGGAATATACACTATGATAGTTTATGTAATTCATTCTTCCCTTTAATGTTTCAATTTCAGTTTCAATATTTTGTAATTCGTTTCTGATAGAAAGCAAATCTTTAATTTCTTTTGCTTTATCTAACCATGATAAAAGAAGTGTTCTTTGAGATTCAAGTATTTTGAGTCTACCTTCAAGATCAAAATATTCTTGACTTACATCTTGAGTTGAAATAGATAAATTTTTAACTTTTCCTAATTCATTGAGTTTATTTACAAAACTATCAAAATTTTTAGAAGGTATCATAAAGGTTAAATATCCTGAATTCTTTCCATCCTCTTCATGAATTTGTGAATTAATTAAGTTTCCATTAAATTGACCTGCAAGAGATATTATTTTATTAAGTGTCTCATAAAACTTATTTTTTTCTACTTCAATATTAGCGTTTCCCTTTTTAATTAATTTTAAACCTGTTTCATATGTTATCTGAGTTCTCCCTGCCTTTAAACTTTCATCTGATTGAATTCCAATCGTACTTTCTCTTTCATTTTGCAGTGAAATGTAAGGAGCGCTTTTCATGCCACCAAGATATGGAAAAATTTTTACGAGAATTATCCCTGAAAAGATTAATCCACCTATAACAATTAAAACTATTATTGTGGCTAAAACTATCTTTTTATTAAAAATTTTTTTCATATCCTTTTACCTCCTACATTTATAAACTTATTTTTATTGATAAAGTTTCAATTTAAATTGAAAATTGTTCAATAAAAATAACTAAATATTTTTTAATTGTATAATAAAATAGAATGGAAACAATAATAGAAACTAAGAATCTTATTGTTGAATATTATCTTGGAAAAGTTGTTGTTCCTGCCTTAAGAGGAATAAATTTAAAAATAGAGAAGGGTGATTTTATTGCGATAATGGGAAAATCTGGTTCAGGAAAATCAACCCTTCTTCATGTACTTGGAGGTTTACAGAGACCTACAAAAGGATTTGTATATATTGATGAAACAAATTTAACAAAATTAAATGAAAATGATCTTGCAATTTTTAGGAGAAAGAATATTGGTTTTGTTTTTCAATCATACAATCTTATCCCTACTTTAACAGCACTTGAAAATGTTGAACTTCCAATGATTTTTTTTAATAAAAAATTAAAAGAGAGAAGAGACAAGGCAATATCGATTCTTAAAAAATTCAATCTCGAAGACAGATTAAATCATAAACCTGCAGAACTTTCTGGAGGAGAACAACAGAGAGTCGCTATTGCAAGAAGTTTAGCTAATGACCCTGAAATTATTCTTGCTGATGAACCAACAGGAAATCTTGACTCTAAAACAGGTGAAAGTATTATGGAAGAATTTGTAAATATTAATAAAAATTTTAAAAAGACAGTTATAATTGTTACACATGCAAGGGAGGTTGCAGAATATGCAAATAAAATTATACATATAAAAGATGGTCTAATAGAATCAATTGAAGAATTAAGGAGGAATTAAATGAAAAAAGTTCTTATCTATTTATTAACAATAATTTTTATTTTTTCTTTTATAAATTTATCAATAGGTGAATCTCAAATTAAAATCCAAGATTCACAACCTTTTGTTGAGAATAGACCACTTTTAACTATTAAAAATTTTAGTTACTTTCCAACACCTGTTGAGAGCGGAAAAGGTTTTGATTTGAATTTAAATATAGCAAACATTGGTGGAAAGGTAGCGAAAAATATTAAAATTGAAATTAAAAGGATTGAGGGTCAAAATACCCTTTTATATTTTTCACCCAAAGAATCAAGTAATATAGTTTATCTTAAATCAATTCAAAATGAAGGGAATGAAAATGTAAAATTCTCATTTTATGTTGATGAGAATATAAAAAGTGGAATCTATAATTTTATTGTTGAATTAAATTATGAAGATGAAGAAAAAATAAGTTATTTTAATCAAGAAATTGTTGGAATTTTTGTAATTAAAAGAGAGAAAAGAATAAAACCAAATGTAGTAATAGAAAATGTTTATACTGAACCTAAAACTGTAGCAATTGGTGCTAATTTTCAAATGAATCTAACTCTATTAAATAATGCGTCTGAAACTGCAAGAGGGGTAAAAATTCAATTTATTGGGGTCGGTTCATCTATAGATCTTTATCCTTTCACTATTTTAGATTCAAGCAATACAATTTTTGTTGGAGATTTAAAAGAAAATGAAAGAAAAAAAATCTCTATTAATTTTTCTGTATCTCAGGATGCAAAAGAGGGTGTTTATAATTTTCAAGTTAACATAACATATGAAAACAGTGAAAAATTTTCTGAGTCACAAAAAATTGGTGTTGTTGTAAAAAAAATAGAACCATTGAAAAGTTTAAATTTAATATTATCAAGTTATAAAATAAATCCTCAGATTGTTAATCCTGGAAATATTGTTGAGATTGAATACACAATCACAAATATCTCAAAAGAGGCTGCCTACAATATTACTCATAAAATTGATAGATTAGAAAATCTTAACTCTTTATATCCATTTTCTCCTATATTTTCATCTAATATAAACAAAAATAATTTAATTTTGAGTGGGAATTCAATTACCAATAAAATAAAATTTTTTGTATCTCTTGACGCAGAATCTAAAACATATAATTTACTTCTATCAATTAAATATGAGGATATAAATGGAAATATATATGAAAGTTCATCTGCCATTGGAGTTGTTGTTTTAAGAAAACCAATTGTTTCGATATTCAATTTCTCGTGTCCAGAGAAAGTAAAAGTTGATGAGTTATTTACAATATTTTGTGATATTGGAAACACAGGAAATTTTCCTGTTAAGGGAATAATTTTATATCTTAAAGGTCTTCCTATTTCTGGTGGAGACAAATTTATTGGAATACTTGAAAGTGGCAACTATGATACATATGAATTTGATTTAAAACTTGAGAAAGAGGGAGAATATAATGGTGAAATATTGGTTCAGTATATTGATGATTCAAATGAAATACATGAAATAAAAAAAGAATTTAAGATAATTGTTGAAAAAGTGGAAGAAAATAATCAGACAAATAAATCAGAAAAACTCACTTTTTGGCAAAAATTATGGAGATTTATATTGAGGCTTTTTGGAATAGGTAAATAATGAAGATAAGAGATACAATAACAATAGTTTCAAGAAATTTAAAAAGATCTAAAACAAGAACTATCTTAACATCAGTTGGAGTTTTGATTGGAGTTGCAGCGATTGTGACTCTAATTTCAATTTCAATTGCATTAAATAGAAGTGTGGTTGAGCAAATTGAAAATACAGGAGATTTAAAAACTCTTACAGTTTATCCTGTATCATTTAGATTTGGAGGAAGAAATCCATTTAATAGAAGGAATTCATCGGGTGTATCAGAGATAAAAATTTTAAATAGAGATGCTTTAAAAAATTTTGAAAAAATAGAGGGTGTTGTTGCAGTTACTCCTATCTATGAATATTCTGGTGTAAAGGTTGAATTAGGAAAGTTTTATAGTATATCAGCATTTACAGGAATTGATATAAATAAATTAAAAGATGTTGCAGGTGAAATAGAAAAAGGTAGGTATTTTTTAAAAAGTGATAAATACACAGTAATTGTGGGAGCAAAATTTGGAGAAACATTTCTTGAAAAAAACACAGAGACAGAAACAAAAATTGATACTTTTGGAAAAAATTTAAAACTTACAGTTCAAAGAGTAAAAGATGGAAAGTTAGAAGCAAAAACTTATTCATTTAAAGTAATTGGTGTTTTAAAACCAAAAGGTACACAAGAAGATTATAGTGTTTATGTACCAATTGATACTATTATTTCAATAAGAGATTGGGTAACAAACTCAAATCTTAATCCTGAAATAAATGGATATCAAAGAGCAATTGTAAAGGTAAAGGATGTTAATAGTGTGAGTTTGGTTACTCAAAAATTAGAAGATATGGGGTATACAGTTTTTTCAATTCAAACAATAATAAGTGCAATTTCAAATGTTTTTAGAATTTTACAATTTATTCTCGGTGGAATAGCGGCAATTTCTCTTATAGTTGCAGGAGTTGGAATAGTAAATACTATGACAATGTCGATTTATGAAAGAACAAGGCAAATTGGAATTATGAAAGCAATAGGAGCTTCAAATAAAGATATACTTTGGATGTTTTTGATTGAATCAGGAACTCTTGGATTTCTTGGTGGAATTGGCGGAGTTATCCTATCTTTTATTTTAAATGCAATTATTTCATTTATATCTCCTTTCATAACTCAGGGTGTTAAATTAAATGTTTATTCTCCTTTTTACCTGATATTTTTTGCAATATTATTTGCGGTAATTATTGGAATTATAGCAGGATATTTTCCATCAAGAAGAGCAGCAAATTTAAGTCCTGTTGATGCATTAAGATATGAATAGATAAATTTTGACAAAACTCTGCTTTTTCAATATAATTTCAGTTTGGAGTGTTAAAGGAGGGATTATGACTCTTAAAAAAGGAGATTATGTTGAAATAAAAATAACTATTTTAAATCCGAGTGAGCGAGCAGAAAATTTACCACAAGACACAAAAAATTTATCCTATGAAGGAAAGATTAGAGGCTATTTAACCAGTAATGGAGAGATTGGAAAAGAGGTTGAAATTGAAACTCCTATAGGAAGAATAGTAAAAGGAGTTCTTCTTGGTTTAGCAAAAGAGTATATACATAACTTTGGAGAGCCAATTAGAGAGCTAATTGATATTGGTAAAAAAATAAGAGAAAAGTATTTAGAGGAATGACCTATGGGAAAAGTTGAAGAGTTTTTGAAAAAAAGTGGTGAAATAATGAAAAAATCTCTTGCAGGAATTGATTATGATAAATTTGAGATTAAAAATATATCTTTTGATTATGACTCACTAATGAGTTCTGTTCCTTATAATATCTATGAAATATCAAAAATTCAAAAGGAGTTTAAAGTTGGTGGAACACCTCTTTATGAGTTAAAAAATATAAATAAAATAGTTAAGAAATTATCAAAACCAGGTTTCGGAGCAAAAATTCTTTTGAAAGATGAAGCAAATAATGCATCAGGTTCATTTAAAGCAAGAAGAGCATCTTTATCTGTCTTCCATGCTAAAAAACTTGGTTATAAAGGAGTAGTTGCAGAAACAAGTGGAAATTATGGAGCAGCAGTTGCATCACAAGCAGCACAGATGAATTTAAAAGCAATAATAGTTCAGGAAGTTTTTGATTCAAAGTGGATTGGTCAACCAGAAATTCTTGAGAAAGGTAGAGCATGTGAAGCATATGGTGCAGAAGTTTGGCAAATGACTGTTGGTCCAGAACTTTTTTATATGACTCTTCTAATTTTAAATGAAACTGGATTTTTTAATGCATCTCTTTATACTCCATATGGAATAAGAGGAATTGAAACCTTAGGTTATGAAATTGCAGTTGAAGTAGAAGAGAAATTTGGAAAATATCCAGATTATGTTCTTGTAACTCATGCAGGTGGTGGAAATGTAACAGGAACAAAAAGAGGTCTTATTCTTGGCGGAGCAAAAGATACAAAAGTTATTGGAGTTTCAGTTGATTTAAGAGGACTTCATATGGCATCTGACCATGATTTCAACAGAAAATCATTTACAACCGGACATACTGGTTTTGGTGTTCCATTTATGGTAAAACCAGATAGAACAGATGTTCCAAGAAATGCAGCAAGACCTTTAAGATACATTGATGATTATTTAATTGTTTCTCAGGGAGAAGTTTTTTATACAACAATTCTTCTTGCCCATCTTGAGGGACTTGAGCGAGGTCCAGCTGGAAACACATCTCTTGCTGCTGCAATTCCGTTTGCAAGAGAACTTCCTGAAGATAAGATAATTGTGATTCAGGAAACTGAATATACTGGAGCTGGAAAGCACCCTTATGCACAACTTGCTTTTGCAAAAAAAATGGGAATTGAAGTTACAAAAGGAAACCCTCAAAAAAATATTCCTGGTAAAAAAATTGTTATTCCAGAAGATGTTAGTGAATTAAGATATGAAAAAGTTGATTTAAAAGAAATAAAAAAATCATATCTTAAAAATGCTCTAAAAGATATAAATGAAATAACAAAAGAAGACTTAAAATTCTTAAAAGATGAGATAAATGAAAAAGAAAGTGATTTTGTTGAAAAGTATCTTTATGAGAAAGGAGTAAAGGTTTATGGTTAGAGAAGATGATTTTCAAAAAAGAAGAGAGCACCTTAAAAATATGAGCGAAGAAGAATTAATTGATTATTTTTGGAAATTAACAGAAAAAATTGTTGAACCGCTTGTTGAACTCTCTTACACCCACACTTCACCATCAATAGAAAGAAGTGTCTTACTTAGAATGGGATTTTCCAGTATTGAAGCAAAAGATATAGTTAAACATATGGTTGAAAATAACCTATTATCACATGGAGCAGGAAGAGTTGTTCTTCTTTATAGTGAATTGAAAAATAAAAATTACTTAGAAGCAGGAAAAGAACTTGCAAAAGGAATTGGATGGGAAGATATTTTAGATTACTTTAGGAGGATGCGCGATGCTCTCTCCGAATAAGAAGATAAATATAAGAGAAATTTTAAAAGACCTTGAAAATTATAAACCAAAAAGATTTGGTTGGACTTTTAGAAAAAAATTAGAAAAACAAAAATTTTTAAATCTTGAATATTTTGAAACAAGTGAATCTCTTAAAAATTCAATTCCACTTCCTGCAAGTAGACAGATGGATTACATTGACCCACAACCAGATATAACAATAACAGTTGAAATTGCTTCAGGTAGATTCGAAGATGATATCAGAAGAATAAGAATGGCAGCATGGCATGGTGCAGACCACATTATGGTTATAAGAACTTTAGGACAGAGTCACTTTGATGGACTCATTGAGGGAACACCAGAAGGAGTTGGTGGAATTCCAATAACGAGAAAACAAATTAGAGCAACAAGAAAAGCTCTGGATCTCATTGAAGAAGAAGTAGGAAGAGAGATAAATTTACACTCTTATGTTTCTGGTATTGCAGGACCTGAAATTGCAGTTCTTTTTGCAGAAGAAGGAGTTAATGGAGCACATCAAGACCCTCAATATAACATTTTATATAGAAACATAAATCCAGTAAGATCTTTTGTTGATGCTGGAGTAAGTAAAAAAATAATGTCTGCATTTAATATACTACAAATTGATGGGGCACACAATGCAAATGCAACAGCAAAATATGGTTATAAAGTTATGCCAGAACTTTTAGTTCAACATGCAATAAATTCACTTTTCTCTTTAAAGATCGGAATGAAAAAAGATTACATTGCACTTTCGACTGTTCCTCCAGATGTACCCCCATTCCCAGGATTAAGGTTAGATATACCTTATGCAAATCTCTTAAGGAAAGTTTTTAAAGGTTTTAGATTCAGAGCACAAATGAACACAAAATATGTTGAATCATGCACAAGAGAAGCGACTGTAAATCACACTCTTAATGCTTTAATTTCAAGAATAACATCAGCAGATATTCAATCAACAATAACACCAGATGAAGGAAGAAATGTTCCTTGGCATTATAATTCAATTCATGCAATAAATACAGCAAAACAAACTTTAATTGCTGCAGATGGACTTAAAAAAGTTTTAAAAATAAGCGATGATGAGTATGAGAAAGAAAAAGAGAGAGAACTTCTTGAAAGAGCAATACTATTTTTGGAAGAAATTATTGAAGTTGGTGGTTATTTTAATGCATTAGAAAAAGGTTTTTTTGTTGATTCAGGTTATTACCCTGAAAGAGTTGGAGATGGAATTAAAAGACCTCAAAATGAGGGAGATGAAGCAGGAACAGTTGTTAAAAGAGCAAAAGATTATCTTGCTCCAGTTTGTCATCATTTTGGGTATAATAATCTTCCAGAGGGATTAAATAAGCCATGTGATTTAATAGGTGGTTGCACATTTTGTAAAAGAGAAAAAATTATTTACATAGATGAACTTGATCCAGAAGACAATGTTGAAATAAGGCTAAAGAAAAATGAACCATATGATAAAGAAGGAATGTTTAAACCAGAAGTTCAGTGGAAGAATGATGGAGTAATTCTTGTTTCAATGTTTTTACCAATTGATAAAGAGAAGGCGCCTTATGCTGCAATTGAAATTGGTAAAAAGTTAGGTCTAACTAATGTTGAAGTTATACATCAGCAGGTTCTTCATCCAGCAGAAGGAAGTTATGTTGAAATTAAAGGAGAAGTTCCATTTTTTATAAAGGAAAGTGAAATAAAAATTCCTGAAAAAATCAAACCTCTTAAGGACGAAGAGATAATTGAAGAGATTAAAAAAAGAAGCAGAATTAAATGTGTCGCTGCAACTCTTGGAGAAGATGAACACAATGTCGGACTTAAAGAGATAATAGATATAAAACATGGTGGAATAGAAAAATGGGGTTTTCAGGTAGTTTACCTTGGAACAAGTGTTCCACCAGAAAAAGTTGTTAATGCTGCAATAGAGGTTGGCGCAAAAGTTATTCTTGCTTCCACTACGGTTACTCATGGAAATGTTCACAAAATTAATTTAAAGAAATTAAACGATACAGCGATAGAAAAAGGAGTTAGAGATAAACTTATAATAATTGGTGGAGGAACACAACTGTCTCAAGATACAGCAAAAGAAGTTGGAATTGATGCAACTTTTGGAAGAGGAACAAAAGGAATAGATGTTGCTTCCTTCATAATTAGAAGATTGAGAGAAAAAAATAATTAAATTATTTTTCTATAATCGCAATTGATACTACATAATCTCCATCATGAGAAACTGAAATAAAAATTTTTCCATTAGGTTTTGTTATTAGAGGTTTACCATCGCTATCTTTTAAAATTTCTATATCTTTGAAACTTTTAATATTTAAATAGTCTTTACCTGCCTTTATAATTGCTTCTTTTAGAGAAAATCTTCCTGCAAGATGAAGATATTTTTCACTAAAATCTTCAAATAAATTTAATTCATTTTCTGTAAAAATTCTTTTTAATAAATTTTTATTATTCTTAACAATTTTATCAAATCTTTTAATGTTTAAAATATCTATTCCTATTCCAATTATCATTAAATTGATTATATCTCAAATTAATAAAGTGATAAGATGCCTTATGTAATTAAATTTCTCTTTTCTCTTTTATAAAATTAGAATGCCACTCATTATACTCTTTCTGAGTTATGATATGAAATTCAAATGGATTAATAAACCCAATTAATTTTTTAATTTTTAAAATTAACTCTGCTTTTTTATTGAATTAATTTCATCTTTATCTGTTATTACAAAAATATCAATATCACTATTTGGGCCAAATTTTTCAGTTAAATATGAACCAAAATAAAAACTCTAGTTTTTTCTCCTAATTCTTTTAAGAAAAACTATTTTATTAAATTTAAATAAAATTTAATATTTTCTAAGTATTTGTATCTTTCCTTTTTTCTATCAAGTAAAAGATCAAAATTTCTCATTCTTTATCTATAATTTCAATTTAAATCTTTAATAAAGCAAATCATCCCTTCAACTTGTTCTTTAAAAAATTTCGAAGGAAAATATCTAACTTCAATATATGCTTTTTCAAGGTCGATTATGATTTTTTCATATTTTTGAATGAAATTTTCTAAGTTTTCTTTATTTTTTTTTATCAATTTCAGATAATCATTTAGAAGTTTTGAAATTTCATGTGTTTTCTCAAAATCTCCTAAATGTTTCCACATAACATATTTCAAAAGCAATTATGCTGCTTGCTCAAAATTTAAACTTGCAAGATCAAATTCGCTTCTTTAAAAAGTTCTAATCCATTTTTATAAAATCTTATTCCTCTATCCTTAATATTTCACCAAAATTCATTTCAACTTTATAAAATCATAATATATGCAGTTTATTAAATATTTTCTCAATATCTTTAATTGTATTTATATCTAATGGAGACTTGTCATCTCTAATTCTTAAAATTCTTGCAAATCTCAGGGCAAATCCACTCTCATATTTTCTGCTCTTTTGAATGTCTTCAAAACCAACCTCAACTACAATTTCTGGTTTAACTCTCACACCACCTTCGATATCTTCTTGTTTTATCCCTAATAACCTCTTTGTCATCTCATCAAACTCTTTATCAGTTAACCCCTTAAAAGTTTTACCAAGTGGAAGAAAACTCTTTTTGTCCTCTGATAAACAATAAAGCATATAATCTGATAGCCAATTCATTCTTCTTCCATAACCCCAAAAAGCTTCGAGTATAACAAGGTCAAGAGTTTCTACTTTTTTCAATTTAAACCAAAGTTTACCTCTTCTTCCACTCTGATATATGCTATTTAACCTTTTTGCAACTATTCCTTCAAAACCTTCGCTCAAAGATTTTTCATAAAAAATTTTACCTTCTTGAAGGTTTTTAGGAATTATATTTTTTACTCTCTCAAATTTTCCCTTAACACCCTCAAGGATCTCCATTCTCTTAAAATAAGGAGCATTTGTTAAATCTTCATAATTCAAATAAAGAATGTCAAAAAGAAAAATTTTTAAATCTAACAAATCTTCATTTTCCTTTTCTTTTTTAAAAATTACACTCATAAGGTCTTGAAAAGAAACAATTTTTCCTTTATTATTAAAACCAACTAATTCTCCCTCTAAAATTAAATTTTCATATTGAGAAAAGTTTTTATTTATTTTATCAACAATATTTTTTAAACTTTCTGTAATATCATTTAAATTTCTTGAAAAAATCTTTAATTTTTCTTTATTTTTATGTATCTGAACTCTTATGCCATCATATTTATATTCAAAAGAAAATGTGTCTTTTTCATAAAATATCTCTTCAACTGATTCAACTTTTTCTGCAAGCATCATTGGAATTGGTTTGAAAAGTTCAATTTTAAATTCGCCCTTTTTGTAATTTTCAAAAAGTTTCCTGAAACTTCCAGATTTTAAATATAGTTCATTAATTTTTTTTTCATTTAAATTAAGGTAAAGTGCTACTGCTTTTTTAAATAACCCTTCTTTTATTCCACCCCTTATCTCTCTTATGATTATTTTTGTAAAATATTTTGCTTCAATGTGAGATAATTTATCATAGATTGATTTTAATCTCTCTACTCTCTCCTTTTTAACTCCTTCCCCCTTTAAATCTTTAAATTTTTTAATTTCATCGTAAATATCTTTTAAATTAAAATCAGATGGATTAATTTTTTTATTTTTAATAAAAACTTTTGCTACCCAATCACCAAAATCTTCAACTCCTGAAAAATCAATTAATTCAACATCTTCAAATAAGTTTTTTATACTTTCATAAACAGTACTTATTCCAATATTTAACTCTTTCTTTAAAAAGTTTTCAAATTTTCCAAATGAAAGTTCTATAAAAAGAGGAATTTCATCATAATTCATATTTGAAAAAATATTTTTTAATTTCTCAACAATTTCATTTCTCTTTTTTATCTTTGAAAGAGATTCAAGAAAATTTGAAAAGTCAAAGAATTTCATATTATAATTATAAATTGAAAGCCGAAGTGGCGGAACTGGAAGACGCGGTAGACTCAAAATCTACTGGGGGTAAACCCCATGAGGGTTCGACTCCCTCCTTCGGCACCATTGTTAAACAATATTAATATGAAGGAAAAGATAAATGAAGTAAAGGTAAAGATAAATGAAGAAATCGAAATTTTAGCAGATTTAATTGAGGATTTAATTGTAGGCAAAGAAAAAAACGAAGAGAAAATTCTAAATCTAATTTCCTTACAGAATATCATAAGAGGAATAAATGAAATTCTCTTGAGAATTAAAAACAAAGGAGCGCTTTTGCAGGAAATTATTAATTTATTAATAACACAACCACATATTATAGGTTCATTTATAGGAATTTTAGAAGATGGAGAGATAAAAATCTATTCTAATTTCAAAAATAATGAACTCAACAATGAATTTTCTATAGATACAGATTCAGAATTCTTTGAGCCCTTTTATTCTGGAGAAATAAAAAGGATAAATTCATATAAAAATAAAATTGTTAATGCAATTTCTCTTCCAATTTCAGATGAAAAAGAAAGAGTTGGAGTTTTGGGTCTTTTTTCTGATAAACAAGATTTCTTTGATGACGAAGAGTTAAATTACCTTACAGATGTAACAAGTGATATTTTAGTGGGATTAAGAACTATAAACTATGAAAAAAGAATAAGAGACTCTCTTTTAAACTTAGCCAGAGGAATAACAAAAATAGTTGAGTTAAAAGATCCGGGTTCTAAAAACCATGGTGAGGTGGTTGCAAAGCTTTCTTATGAAATTGGAAAAAGATTAGGTTTTGATGAAGAAAAGCTTGAGATGCTTTATATTGCAGCCCTCATTCATGATATTGGAAAAATTTCAATTGCTTTGGAAATTTTGAATAAACCTTTTAAATTAAGAGATGTTGAATATGAATGGGTAAAGCAACATACATATTATGGATATGAATATTTAAGAGACATTAATTTTCCATTACCAATTGCTGAAATAATTCTACAACATCACGAAAGAATAGATGGAAGTGGATATCCAAGAAAACTCAAAGGAAATGAAATTATGATTGAAGCAAAAATCATTGCTGTGTGTGAGGTTTTTCATGCAATGATCTCACATAAACCTTATAGACCTCCTCATTCAATTGAAGAGACTCTTGATTATATAAGAACTAACAGAGGAGTCCTTTTTGATGAATTCGTAGTTGATAAATTTTTTGAAGTAATTAATGAAGGTTTTTTAAATAGATGTTAAAAATTGAAGTTTTAGATGGAAAAAATTGTATTGGGGGTACTAAAATTTTAATTGGAAATAGAGATTCTTCTTTTTTTCTTGATTTTGGAAAAAATTTCAAAACATATTCACTCTATTTTGAGGAGTTTTTATCTCCAAGAACCCTAACTGGTATTTTTGATTTATGGAAACTCAACTTAATCCCAAAAATAAAAAATATTTACAGAGATGACATACTTCCTCCATATTTAAATGATGAAGGGAGACACATAAATATTTTAGGAATTTTTCTCTCACATGCTCATCTTGATCATAGTGGATTTTTATCACTAATTAAAGAGGATTTTCCTGTAATAACATCATCAACAACAATAAAATTTTTAAAAGCAATTGAGACCATTAACCCAGAACTATTCAATCAATTTACAATAGTTAAAAAAAGATTTTGGGATGAAGACTTTGGTGAGAAAGTTTCCATAAGTTATAAAAAGAAAAAGCAAAAAGATTCTGAGTTTAATTCAGAAGAAAAAGAGAAATTAAGAAATTTTATAGAAATAAATGATGAAAAACATGAATATAAAATAGAAAACATTAAATTTACTTCTTTTAAAACAGATCACTCAATTTTAGGTTCCCTTGGCTTTTTTATTGAAATAGAAGGCAGGGGGATCGCATATACAGGAGATATTAGATTCCATGGAAAAAATTCATGCTTCTCATATCAATATGTAAATGAATTAAAAAAATTAAAACCAACCATTTTAATTACAGAAGGAACAAGGAAAAAAGGTGAAAAAGAAAATAAAAAAGAGGAGGATGTTTATAATGGAGTAATAAAAGTTATAAATGAGTATAAGGGAAAATTAATTATTGCTGATTTTGGATCAAGAAATATTGAAAGATTAGAAACTTTTTTAAAAATTGCTAAAGAAACAAAGAGATACCTTTTAATAACATATAAAGATGCTTATCTTCTTGATTTATTGAAAGATGAAGTAAATATAATAGATGATGAAAATATTTTAATAATTCATGAGAAAAAAAGCGATGATAGAAATTATTTAAAAGAGATAAAGGAAAAATATAAAAATAAAATAAATACTCCACAAAAATTAAATAACAGTTTGGGAGATTTTATAATATGCTATAGTTTTTATGATCTTGTAAATTTAATTGATTTAAATATTAATGATGGAGCATATATTTACTCTACAAGTGAGGCTTACTCTGAGGAACAAGAAATAGATATAAAAAGATTATTTAATTGGTTAAATTATTTTAATCTAAAAGTTTATGGAGTTGAACTCCAAAATGAAAAACCGATTTTCTCAGGAGATTATCACTCATCAGGACATGCATCTTTTGAAGATATAATTTGGATGATAAATGAAATAAATCCTGAATATATATTACCAGTTCACACTGAAAACATAGAAGAGTTTATTAAAATTTTTGGTGAAAAAAGAGTTATAAAAGAAGAAACTTTTGAATTATAATTTTATTTGATTGCGGAAGTGGCGGAACGGCAGACGCTCTGGATTCAGGTTCCAGTGGGGACTCCCCATGAGGGTTCAAATCCCTCCTTCCGCACCAAAGGTTTTTTATTTTATGGAAAATTTAATTTTTAATGCAAAAATTATTGAAAAAGGGAAAGAAGAAGGTAAAAATTTTGTTGTTCTTGATAATACACTTTTTTATCCAGATGGTAAGGGCGGTCAAATTGGTGATAGGGGCAAAATTGATAGTAAAGAAGTCTTTTATGTAAAAGAAAAAGATGGTAAAATCTTTCATTTTTTAAAAGAAATTCCAGAGAATGATGAAGTATTGTGTGAAATAAACAAAGAAAGAAGGATTGAAATATCAAGAGAACACACAGCACAACATTTACTTTCAAGAGTTCTTTTAAATTTATACAATTTAGAAACTTTAAGTTTTCATATGGGTGAGGAATATTCAACAATTGATACTCCATATTTTGATTTAAAAGACGAAGATTTTGAAAAAATCGAAATGGAAGTTATGAAAATAATAGAAGAGGGAAGACCTGTCAAAAAATATTTTGTTGATGAGAATGAACTTAAAAATTTAGAATTAAGAAAAGAAGAAGATATAAAAGGAAAAATAAGAATTGTTGAAATTGAAAATTTTGATAAGACAATGTGTGGCGGAACTCATGTTGATAACACAAAAGACATTTTGATTTTTAAATTAATTAAAATTGAAAAAATAAAAGTAGATATGTTAAGAATTTATTTTAAAAGTGGTTTTAGAGCATACTCAGATTATTTTAAGAAAGATATTATTTTGAAAAAAATATCAAAAGAAAACAATGTTGGAATTGAAGAGATTGAATTTTTTATAAAAAAGTTAAAAGAAGAGAGTGAAGACAATTACAAAAAATACAAAGAGGCAAAAGAAGAATTTATAAAACTCTATTTAAAATTAAAAATTTCAAAAAGGGTTCTTGAAGAAATAGAATTTTTAAATCAGGAAGATTTTATCAATATTGGTAAAGAACTTATAAAAAGCGGAGCAAATTTTGTATTTCTATATAATAAAGAAAGTGGTATTATCTTTATAAATGAGTTTCAAAACTTGAATTATGAAACTATTTTAAGTAAACTTAAAGAAAATTTTAATATTAAAGGAGGAGGAAAAGATTTCATTTCAATTAAAATAAATGATAAGGGAAAGGAGATAGAAAAATTTTTATGGCAGATGATAGAATAGCATTCATTTCAGATATTCATGCAAACATAGAAGCATTAAGTATGGTTTTAGAAGATGTAAGAAAAGAAAACATTAAAAAAATAATTTGTCTGGGTGATATAGTTGGGTATGGGCCAAATCCTAATGAAGCGATCGAATTAATAAAAAGTTGTGCAGATTATATTATAAGGGGAAATCATGATGAAGGATTAATTGATGAATCTATAACTTTTGATTTTAATCAATATGCTATAGATGCATTAAATTGGCAAAGAAAGGTTATAGATGAAGGTGATAAACTCTTTCTAAAAAATCTTCCATATTTTCTTAAATTTGATAATTTCGAAATTGTTCATGGTGCTTTATCTGATTTTTTTAAATATATAACAAACATAGATGAAGCAATTCAAGAAAAAAATTATATGAAAAGAAAAATTTTGTTTATAGGTCACACACATAGAGCAGGAGTTTTTGATTTAAATGAGAAAATATTTCATCCTCTTCCATATGGAGGTGAGTTTATTTTGAATACAGAAAGATATTATATTATAAATCCTGGAAGTGTAGGTCAACCAAGAGATTTTAATCCTCTTGCATCTTATCTTATCTATTATAAAAATGAAAACAGAGTTTTATTTAAAAGATTAAATTATTCATTTGAAATAACAAGAGAAAAAATTATAAAAAACAATTTACCGCAATTTCTTGGAGATAGATTAATTATTGGATATTAAATTTAAAACATCTCTTATCTCTTTTACTTCAACTCCAAAATGAATTGTCTTAATTCCTAATTTTTTTGCTGGTAATATATCCATTTCTAAATCATCCCCAATCATAACAGCATCTATGGGATTCCCATTTAATTTTTCAAGAATTTCTATATAATATTCGATATTTGGTTTTGCATAATGCATGTTTTCCATTGTTGTTATTAAAGGAAAATTAATACCACCTAAATTAGCCCAATCTATTCTTTGCTTAATTGCAATTTCAGGAAAAATTGAATTTGTTGCGATAACAACTTTATAACCCATATCTATTAATTTTAAAACTGTTTCTCTACCTCCGTCTCTTGGTTTTCCATAAACCCTGAGTTTTGGAAAATCATATATATAAAAATCTAAAAAGGTCTCTTTTAAAATATCTTTATCGACTTCAGATAACTCAACAAATTTTTTATAAAATTTATCGACATTTAACTCTCCATTTTCTTCATAAATCATATAATCAACCGAAATCTGAAGAATTTTTAGTGGGTCTTTTTCTTTTAAAATTTTTGAAAGTTTGGGTATAAGTAAAGCAAAATATGACTTTAAAAATTCATCAAAATTGATATCAAGAAGTGTCTTATCTAAATCAAATAAAACAATCTTCATGCTATCATTATAATTAAAGTTGAAATAAAAATCAAAAAGATTTAGAATTAATTAAGGATGTTAAACTATTTATTAGAATTTTTTAAGGGTTTCAGTTTTTGGAACTATTTAATAAGTTTACTTGATATTTTAATTATTACAGTTATTTTATACTTTATTATATCAGCGCTTCAAAAAACAAGAGTATGGCAATTGATACAGGGTTTAGTTATATTTTTTATTTTTGTTTTAATAGCATCAAGGATTTCAAGCATGTTAGGTCTTATAGCATTAAATTATGTTTTAAGAGGAATTTTATCAATAGGTAGTTTATTACCAGTTATGATTGTTGTTTTATTTCAACCAGAAATTAGAAAATTTATGGGTTCCCTTGGAAGAAGAAAAATATTTGGTGAATCTTTTGAATTTTTTACAGGATCTGAAGTAAATCCTATTAAAATAATAGATGAGATTGTCAAGGCAATAAAATATCTCTCTTTAAATAAAATTGGAGCCCTAATCGTTATCAAAAGAAAAGATAATTTAAATGAGGTAATTGAAACAGGAATTCCAATAAATTCTGATGTAACATCTGAACTTATTTCTACAATTTTCTATCCAAACTCACCTCTTCATGATGGTGCGGTTGTAATTGAGGAAGACAGAATTGTTGCTGCAAGATGCCTTCTTCCACTTTCAGAAAATGAAGCACTTGAGAAAGAATTAGGCACAAGACACAGAGCAGGTGTTGGAATAACTGAAGTAACAGATGTAATTTCAATTATAGTGTCGGAGGAAACAGGAATAATATCAATTGCAATTGAGGGAAAAATAACCCGCTATCTTTCAGTTCTTGAATTAAGAGGAATGCTTATACTTCTTTTAAAGAAAGAAAAAGGAGGAAAAGTAAAAGTTGGACAGAAATAAAATAACAATCTTTCTTATATCTTTTCTTCTTGCATTTTCATTTTGGTTATATGTTAGTTTAGGAGAAGGTCCAGAAAGCGAAAGAGTTTTTCTTGTTCAATTAACATATAGAAATATGCCTCAAGACCTTACAATTCTAGAAGGGTTCGAAAAGGTTGAAATAAAAGTTGTAGGTTCCAAACAGAGAATTTCAACTTTAAGAGAAAATAACATCATTGCTTATGTTGATCTTTCTAATCTTCAAGAAGGAGCACATAATCTTCCTGTTAATGTTGAATTACCTTCATTTTTTAAAGTAACAGAAATTTATCCTTCAAGAGTTAATATTTACCTTGATAGAGTAATTAAAACAGAAAAAAGTATAAGATTTGATTTTATTGGAACTTTAAAACCAGGACTCATAATAGATGAACCTGAGATCTTGCCTAAAACAATCAAATTAACAGGTCCATCTAAAAAAATTGACACAATAAGAGATGTTTCTATAACAATAGACCTCTCAACAATAAATTCAGATGTAACTCTAACATTGATTCCAAAAATTAAAGATGGACTTGGTAATGAAATAACAAACTTATCAGTTGACCCTTCAATTGTAAATGTAAATATAAAAGTTAAAACAATTTTATCAACAAAAGTTGTTCCTGTTGTTCCAAAATTTTTTGGTGAAATTTCTGGAGATTATGGAATATTAAAGGTTTCAATAAAACCTTCAATTATGACAATATATGGTAGAGTTGAAATTTTGAATAAAATAGATTCTCTTATAACTGAAAACATAAATATTACAAATTTAAAAGAATCAAAAATTTTTACAACAAGAGTGATTTTACCTCAAGATGTAGAGTTAAAGGAAGAAAACTTAGTTACAATACAAATTATTGTTGAAAGAAAAATTTCAAAAACAATCAGTAACATAAAGTTAGATATATTAAATAAAAATGATAATTTTGATTATATAATTGATGTTCAAAATATTAAAGTTGATGTTTATGGATTTGAATCGGTTGTAAAAGATTTAACATTATCTGATTTTGTTGCCTCTATTTCTGTTTTAAATCTTGAGGAAGGTATTTTTGAAATTCAAGTTGATATAATTTCAAATAAAGAAGGATTTAATATTGTAAAAATTATTCCAGAAAAAGTCAAAGTTATTATCAAAAGAAAGGAGGGGTAAATAGATATGGAAGACAAAGAAAAGATAAGGAAAAGGATAGAAGAATTAAGAAAATTAATTGAATATCATAACTACAGATATTATGTTCTTGATTCTCCTGAAATTTCAGATAAGGAATATGATAAATTATTCAAAGAACTTGTTGAACTTGAAGAGAAATACCCTGAATTTAAATCAGAAACCTCTCCCACAATGAGAGTTGGTGCTCCTCCATTAAAAGAGTTTAAAACTATAAGACATGAAGTTCCAATGCTCTCTTTAGATAATGCATTTAATGAAGAAGACCTTATTAGTTTTGAGAAAAAAATCAAAAGAATTTTAGGAGATATTGAAATAGAATATACAGTTGAGCCAAAATTTGATGGTTTAAGCATAACACTTATTTATGAAAATGGAGAACTAAAATATGGAGCAACAAGAGGAAATGGAATTGAAGGAGAAGATGTAACCCAAAACCTGTTAACAATAAAAACTATTCCTATTTATATTGAAAATCCGCCACCTCTTTTAGAAGTTAGAGGTGAGGTTATAATGTTTAAAAAAGATTTTGAAGAATTGAATCTTGAAAGAGAAAAAAAAGGTGAACCACTTTTTGCAAATCCAAGAAATGCAGCAGCAGGCTCTGTAAGGCAGTTAGATCCTAAAATAACAAAAGAGAGGAAGCTCCACTTTTTTGCATATTATATTGCAAGGGTTGAAGTTATTGAGTTTAAGACACAAGATGAAATTTTGAAATATTTAAAAGAGAAAAAATTTATAACTCCTCCTGATTATGAAGTTTGTAAAGGAATAGAAAAGGTAATTGAAAAATGTATTTGGTATGAGAAAAAAAGAGATGAATACCCATTTGATATGGATGGTACTGTAATTAAAGTTAATAGATTAGATTTACATGATGTTCTTGGATCAACAACACATGCACCAAGATGGGCAATTGCATATAAATTTCCTGCTGAAGAAAAAGAAACAATTGTTGAAGATATAATTGTTCAAGTTGGAAGAACAGGAAAACTTACTCCTGTTGCTGTGCTTCAACCAGTTTTTGTTTCTGGTTCAACTGTATCAAGAGCAACACTTCATAATGAAGATGAAATAAAAAGACTCGGAGTTAAAATAAAAGATCATGTAATTGTAAGAAAAGCGGGCTCTGTAATACCTGAAGTTGTTAGAGTATTAAAAGAAAAAAGAATTGGAAAAGAGATAGATTTTGAATTTCCAAAAAAATGTCCTGTTTGTGGAGGAGATGTAATCAGATTGACCGGTGAAGTTGATTATAGATGCACAAATGCATCATGTCCTGCACAAATTAAAGGAAGGATACTTCATTTTGTTTCAAGAGATGCAATGAATATTGAAAATATTGGAGAGTCTCTTGTTAATCAACTTGTTGATAAAGGTCTAGTTAAAGATATAGGAGATTTATACTATTTAAAATATGATGAAATGATTAAACTTGAAAGAATGGGACCAACTTTAGCAAATAAAATTTTAAGAAACATTGAAGCATCAAAAGATAGACCTCTTTCTCGACTTCTATATGGTTTAGGAATTTTTCATGTAGGTAAACATGTTGCTCAGTTATTGACAAAAAGATACAAAAATATAGAAGATTTTTTCAATTTAAAACCTGAAGATTATATGGAAATAGAGGGAATTGGTCCAGAAATTGCACAAAGTTTATATTCTTTCTTTAAAGAAGAAAAAAATATAGCACTTATTGAGAAACTTAAAAAAGCAGGCGTAAGAACTAGTGAAATAGTTGAAGAAAAAGAGGGAAAATTAAAAGGATTAAAGTTTATTTTTACAGGTGCACTCGAAAGTATGTCAAGGAAAGAAGCGGAAGACCTTGTAAAAACATTAGGCGGAGAAGTTTCTTCCTCTATTTCAAAAAATGTTGATTTTGTTGTTGTTGGTAAAGATCCTGGATCAAAATTTGATAAGGCAAAAGCACTAGGTTTAAAAATTATAAATGAAGAGGAGTTCCATAAACTTGTTAAAGAATAAAATTTTTATAATCCTTCTTTTCTTTCTTTTATTTTATCCAAAGATAATTTCTTCTCATGAAATTGAAAAGATATACTCTTTCAATGAAAATTTTGAAATAATTTCTAAAGATAATTTTATCATTGAAATTAAAGGAAATTATGAAAAAGATTTAACTGGTTATTTTTATAAAAATCTAAAAATCTTTTATGAGACTGATTTAGAATTTTACGACTTTGAGATTAAATATAAAGATATTAGAAAAACCGATTTAAGATTTGAACCTCAAATAAAATATGGTGGAGAAATTGGAGAAATTATTTATAAAGATATATTCCACACATTACAATTAGAAAATATAAGTTTTGTTGGTAATTTTAAAAAGGGTTATGATAATTTTTTACTATTTAAATTTTACCCTTTTATATACAACAAAATAACAAGTGAAACTATAATTTTAAAGAGTTTTGATATAAAAATAAAATTTAAAAGAAATTATATAACTTTATCAAATAAAAATGTCTCACAAACTGAAACATATATTATCATTGGAAAAGGCGATTTAAAAGATACAGTTAGTTTTTTTATTAATAAAAGAATTGAAGATGGATTTAATGTTTTGTTTAAGCCTCTTGAAGATTTTTCAGGAGGTGACTTAAGGACAAATATAAGAAATTATTTAAAAGATAATTACAAAAAACTTAATATAAAATATCTTTTGCTTCTTGGGGGAAGCAATGAAATTCCATATTTTAAAGTTTATCCATATAAAAATAATTTTGTTTTAACTGATTTTTTTTATGGAGAACTTACAAGTGAAATCGATTTAGATAAAGATGGAAAATCGGGAGAACCTTTCGATGATAAAATCGATTTTTATTCAGAAATTTTTGTTGGAAGAATTCCATCAAGTGATAAAAGCTTTATAAAAAGTGTTCTTGAAAGAACTCTTACTTATGAAAGATTAGAGAATAAAAAAAGTGTTCTTTTGAGTGGTGCAATATGGAATTTTGAAACAACCCTGCTCCCTTTTACAGATGGAGCAGAGTCTTTAAAAATTATTTTTGAAGAAACCTTTAAAAAGAATGGTTTTTCTTCAATTCTCCTTGCAGAAAGAGAAGGAGTCAAAAAGTCTGAAGCATCAAATATTCCCTTGAATTATGAAAATTTTATAATATATCAAAATGAACTAAAACCTGGTTTAATATTGTGGCAAGGCCATGGATATATCAATTCAACTTTTAGAAAAGTTTGGTTAGAAGATTTAAATAAAAATGGAATTTATAATGATAAAGAAGGAAGGGAAATTAAATTTGTCGATATTGATTCACTAATCTCTTTTAACAAAGATTATCCCTCCATTGTTTTTATGGGTTCTTGTGACAATATGAGAGGTGTAGAAAACTCTCTAGCATTTTCTTTTATAAAAGATTATGCTGTTTCAGTAATTGCAGCAACTGATACTGCTTATTACGGAATAGGATGGAGTGGTTTTAATGGTGGTTGGCTTCAAAGTTTAATGTATACTTTTTCAGATTATTTAAAAGATGAAAATTCGGTTTCTTATTCTTTATCTAAAGCAAAAGAGGTATATTTTGAAAAATTTATTAGTAAAAGTCAAATTGAGGAAAGTTTTGCTAATATTTACATTTTTAATATTGTTGGCACTCCTGAGATTAATTTAAAAACTCAAAATCAAATAATAAAATCAAATAGTGCAATTGCAAAGGAGAATCAAATATTTAAAATTGATTTTAAAATAAGTGACAATTTTAATACAATTAAAGGTTTAATTGAATTTGATAAAGATTATATTAAACTTTTAAAAATTGAGAGCAAAAATTCATTTAACTATTCAATAATTGATGAAAATAGAATAATGTTTAAAATAGATAAAATTTTAGATAAAGAACTTTTCTCAATGATTTTTTTTGGAAAAAGCCCGGTAGAAACAAAAATATTTTTAAGAGGTATTGTAGTTGATGATAAAATTTCATATGATTTAATTGAATCTAATAAAATTTTTGTTTTAAAAAAGAACTATTCAAGATATGATTTAAATGATGATGGAAAAGTTGATGGAGTTGACTTAATAGAATTTTCAAAATCATTCGGGTCTCGATTTGGTGACATTGATTACAAAGATTACTGTGATTTCACAATGGATGGAAGAGTAGATGGTTTAGATTTAATTGAATTTTCTATAAATTTTGGAAAAAATTTTTAATATTTTGAGGAGGTAAAATGGAGGAGATTTTAAGAAGATTAAAATCTATACCAGGAGTTATTGGAGTAATGATTGTTGAAGCAGATGGGCTTCTTATAAATAGCTTAGTTGATTCAAATATTGACCCAGAAGCAATATCAGGATTATGTGCCTCTGTTTTCAGAAACTCAAGGTCAATTCTTTCAACAACAAATCTTGGAGACCTAGAAATTGCAATGCTTGAGGCAGATAATGGAAATTTATTTATAAAAAGAGTAGAAGAGGTTTTTCTTTCACTTCTAACAAGAAAAGATATAAATTTGGGACTTATCAGATTATCAATAAAAAATGCATCAAAAGAATTGATCTCCTTTTTATAAAAGGAGGTAAGCCTTTATGTATGAATATAAAGAGATAAGAGCGCCAAGAGGAAAGGAATTAAATACAAAAGGTTGGGGGCAAGAGGCTGCATTAAGAATGTTAATGAACAATCTTGATCCAGATGTTGCTGAAAAACCAGAAGAACTAATTGTTTATGGTGGAACAGGAAAAGCAGCAAGAAATTGGGAAGCTTTTTGGAATATTGTTAAGGCATTAAAAACACTTGAAAATGATGAAACTCTTTTAATTCAATCTGGAAAACCAGTTGGAATTTTTAAAACTCATGAATTTGCTCCAAGAGTTCTTATTTCAAATGCGATGTTGGTTCCCAAATGGGCAACTTGGGATGAATTTAGAAAACTTGAAGCAATGGGTCTTACTATGTATGGTCAAATGACAGCAGGTAGTTGGATCTATATTGGAACTCAGGGAATTTTACAGGGAACCTATGAAACATTTGCACAAGTTGCAAATAAACACTTTAATGGTTCTCTAAAGGGAAAATTTGTTTTGTCTGCAGGTCTTGGAGGAATGGGTGGAGCACAACCTCTTGCAATAACAATGAATGAGGGAGTTTGTATAATTGCAGAAGTTGATAAAAATAGAATTGAAAGAAGAATAAAAACAAATTATCTTGAATATTATACAAACTCAATAGATGAAGCAATAAAATTAATGGAAGAGGCGAAAGAGAAAGAAATTCCAAGATCAATTGGTGTTTTAATAAATGCTGTAACTCTTTACAAAGAACTTTTAAAAAGAGATATAATACCTGATATTGTAACAGATCAAACATCTGCACATGATGAACTGAATGGTTATGTCCCATATCAAATTGATTATGAAGAAGCACTTAAATTAAGAAAAGAGAAACCAGAAGAATATATAAAACTTTCTTATGAATCAATTTTTGAACATGTAAATGCAATGGTTGAATTTCAAAAAAGAGGAGCAGTTGTTTTTGATTATGGAAATAATATTAGAGGCCAAGCTTTAAAAGCAGGGTTCAAAGAAGCATATTCATTTCCAGGATTTATTCAAGCATATATAAGACCACTTTTTTTTGTTGGAAAAGGTCCTTTCAGGTGGGTTGCACTATCTGGAGACCCAAATGATATATATATTACAGATGAGACAGTAATAAAAGAGTTTAGTTATGATGAACATCTTGTAAGATGGATAAAAATGGCAAGAGAAAGAGTAAAATTTCAAGGTCTTCCTGCAAGAATCTGTTGGCTTGGATATGGAGAAAGAGAGAAATTTGGCTTAATTATAAATGATCTTGTGAGAAAAGGTAAAATTTCAGCTCCAATTGTTATTGGAAGAGATCACCTTGATACTGGCTCTGTTGCATCTCCTAACAGAGAAACAGAAGGAATGAAAGATGGTTCTGATGCAATTGCTGACTGGCCAATCTTAAATGGGCTTCTTAATGCTGTTTCTGGTGCAACTTGGGTTTCAATTCATCATGGAGGAGGAGTTGGAATTGGTTATTCAATTCATGCAGGTATGGTAATTGTTGCAGATGGAACAGAACTTTCAGATAAAAAACTTAAACTTGTTTTAAATTGTGATCCTGGAATTGGAGTTGTAAGACATGCTGATGCAGGATATGATGAAGCAATAAAATTTGCAAAAGAAAAAGGTATAAAATTACCAAGTATTGATTAAGATAAAGAGTTTTTAATTAATTTAAATCCATAAAAAAGATAGTTTTTGAGTGTTCTGGGATTTTGTTTTATAAGTTTTTTAAAAATATAGTTTGGTCTTAAATAAAATTTTAAAAGTGCTTTTTTTCTTAAAGAGAGAAGTTTTTCTTTTGAAATAAATTTTGTACCTCCTATTGGATTTGAGAAGTAGTTATGACCTTCAATGTCTTCTTTAAGTAAATTTTCTTCTTTCATAATATTGTATAGTTCTGTACCATAATATGGAGTTGCTATGTGAAATTCAACAAAATCGGATGGAACTTTTAAAGAAAAGTTAATCGTTTCAATTATATCTTCCTCAGTCTCCCATGGAAATCCAATTATAAAAAATGAATAAACTTTAAAACCTAATTCTTTCGCAAGCTTAACAGCGTTTAAATTATCCTGAGTGCTTATTCCTTTTTTCATGAGTTTCAAACTTTTTTCACTTCCAGATTCAAGACCAAATGCAATTAGATAACAACCTGCCTTTTTCATCCAAATTAACATCTCTTTATCAATTGGTTTTGTTCTTGAATTTGCAACCCATTTGATCTTTAAATTTCTTCCTAAAATCTCTTTTGAAATATCAATTACCCAATCTTTATCAATTGTAAATGTGTCTGCTCTTAAAAAGAAATTGTCAATATTATATTTTTTTACACACTCTTCAATTTCATCAACTATATTTTTTGGACTTCTCTTTCTCACAAACTTTCCAGAAACAATTGGCGCAAGACAATATATACAACTTCCAGGACAACCTCGGGAAGTTTGTATTGTTGCTATTGGTTTATCTGTGTCAGGATTTTTATATAGTTCATTTCTAATAAGGTCTCTTGCAGGAAATGGAAGAGAATCAAGATCTTCTATAAAAGGAGGTTCTTCATTTTTTATCCATGTTCCATTTTTTTTATAAATAAGCCCCTTAACTTTTTCTAAATTCTTATCTTTTTCATAAACTTCTATAAAATTTTTTAAAACATATTCACTTTCACCATAAAAAGCAAAATCTAAATATTTATAAATATATTTATTAAAAGAAGATATTGGTGCAGTTATAAAATGAGCACCCTCTGCAATTGTGATTATATTTTCATCGAATTCTTTGACAAATTTAAAAATTTCTAAATCTTTCTCAATAGTTCCTGTTGTTATACTCATAATTACAATTTGAGGTTTAAATTCTTTAAGGTCTTTTTCAAAATTTTTATCTTTTTCAACAGGATAATCTCTAACTATGACCTCTTTATTGAATGTTCTTAAAATTGAAGCAAGATAAAGAAGATTATTTGGTGGTCTTAAAGATATAGCACTTCCACTATCAACATCTGCTTGACATCTATCTTCTCCTCTCTGAAATTTTCCAATAGGCGGATTCATCAATAAAACTTTTTTGATCATAGTAATATTATAAAAATTTTTTTAATGAAAAATAAAAAAGGGAGGGGTTAATCCTCCCTTGCTAAAACAAAAATTATTAACTTAACTTTCTTTTAAGTAAATCACCCAATCTTTTTATACCTTCTTCAATCTGTTCGAGTGTTGGTAGGGAGAAGTTAATTCTCATACAATTATGTATGTCTCTATGAGCATAAAATGATACTCCTATAACATAAGCAACTTTTTCCTCAATTGCTTCATAAAAGAGTTCCTCAGTGTTAATTGATTTTGGACATGTAACCCAAACAAAAAGTCCACCTTCTGGTCTTGTAAATTTTACTTCCTCTGGAAAATATTTCTCCATACTTTCAATCATTTTGTCTCTTTTCTTTTTGTATTCAACTTTTACCTTTTCTATATATGGCTCTAAATAACCTCTTCTTAAAAATTCATTAACTATATATTGAGTTATTGAAGGCGAACATAAATCAGCAGCCTGTTTTGCAATAACAATTTTTCTAATAACTTCTGGATCTCCAACAATCCATCCCAATCTTAATCCAGGTGATAAAATTTTTGAAAATGTCCTTAAAGTTATGACATGTGTTCTGTTCATCGAAATTAATGGAGGAACGGACTCTCCTTCAAATCTTACCTCTCCATAGGGATCATCTTCAACAATAGGTATTTGATATTTCTCTGAAATTTCAATTAATCTTTTTCTTCTTTCATATGATAATGTAACTCCAGTTGGATTATGAAAATTTGGTACAGTATAGACAAATTTTGGTTTAATCCTTTTTTTGAAAATGAGGTCCTTTAAAGTTTCTTCTAATAAATCGGTATCCATACCATCTTTATTTATTCTTATATCAACATATTGTGCTTCAAATGCATTGAATGCTTGAAGCGCCCCAAGATATGAAGGAGATTCAACTATAACTGTATCGCCAGGATCAATAAATATTTTTGCTATTAAATCCAAACCCTGTTGTGATGCAGTTGTTATAATTAAATTATCTATACCAATATCTACCCCTTCATTTTTCATTCTTGAAACAAGGGTCTCTCTCAAATCTTTTAACCCTTCAGTCACTCCATATTGTAAAGCATCTTTTCCATAATTCTTTAATACAAAATCAGTTACCTCATTTATTTCATCTGCTGGAAAAATTGTTGGATCTGGGAAACCTCCTGCAAAAGAAATTACTCCTGGTTGCTTTGCAACTTTGAGAAGTTCCCTTATCTCTGATGCCCTCATTCCCTTTGCTCTTGTTGCATAAACCCTCTCCCACTCAATACCAATCTCGTTAGGTGTTACCCCCATAGGTCACCTTCCTTTCAAAGATATAATAATACTTTAGTGCCTATAAAATTTTAACCAATTAATGAGAATTTGTCAAGAGCTAAAATTTCTCTTATAATCTTTATTTCTTCACCTATAAAAATTTTTAGTGATATATTTTATATTAAATTTATTGACTTAAATTTCCATGATGTTAAAATTCTATTGTTACTTATTAATCATAAAGATAAAAGGAGGAACATATGAAAAAGCAGGTCCCAACAAAATTAAGAAAAGCTGAGTACACATTTGACGCTGAGTGGCTTGAGGGAATGTTACAAGCACCAATTAATATACCACAAATGAAACCATATTATACAGAGATTAAGAATAAAGAGGGAAATACTTTTGAAGTTTTAATAAGACCAATTAAAGAAGAGGAGATTGATCCAGTTTTAAATTTCTTAAAACTTACACTTGATGCTGAGTATGATTTTTATGATATTGTTGGAGCGAGAGTTTTTGCAGAATTGCTTGCTATAAAAAGAAAAAGAATGAAAGATGAATATTTCTTCGTGGGACTTCATGAAGGAAAACTACTTGGAATTGCAAACGGAAGATTAATGAATGAAGATATAAATATTTCACTTCATACAATGACATTTGAAAGACAAATTAATGCTGGTGCAGTTCTATTTTATGCAAAAGCATGGTATGCATTTGAGATCTGTAATCAACAGGAATTCTGGGCAACATTTGAAAGTTATAATGGATGGGTTTTGGGTGGACTTAGGATGGCTCTTCCAACATACCCATGGCCAGATTATCAACATGAGTTAGGTGGAGCAAAAATTTACTACTTAACAAAGAAAATGTGGGAAGAAGAGATTAGAGATAACTATCTCCAACAGGTAATGAGAGGATTCTTTAAAGAAGCGCCAGAAGATTTAATCAAAAGAAACGAAAAACTTATTGTTCCAGATAAACTAGATATATAATTTAATTGTTTAACTCAATGGGGGCTTTACTGCCCCCTTTTTTTATTTCCTCTAATAATTTTATTTAAGCCCTCTTTTACATCTAAATTTATATCAAATTCTTTTATGAAAATAATTGCATCATCATAATTTTTTCCATTTCAATTATTTTCTAAATACTTAATTTTGTTTATATCCGAAATTTAAAAATCCCCATAAATTTTTATTTCTTCAATTTTTTCTTTAAATTTTCCTCTTAAAATTATTAATCCACTTTTTATTTTCTTAGTGCAAATTTCTTCATAATCTTTTTTAAATCCAAAAGTCCACTCTTTCTTTTTATATTCCTCATCATAAAGTTTTTTCATTAAAATTTTTTCTTCTTTATAAATTTTTCCTTTATAAATCTCAACATTAAATTTCTCTTTAAATGTTTAAATAAATTTATCAAATGCTTCATTTATTTTTACTTTTCTATCTAATTCAATTGAAATAGTTGTTAATGCATATTTTAAATTAGAAAACTTTTTATCTGAAAATTTTAGTTCAATGAATTTTAATACTTTTGACAAAAATTCTAAATCCATATCAACAAGAATTGTTCCAGTGAAAGATATTGAATCACCAATTTTAGTAAAAGATGAACCAAAAAATTTTCTATATTTTACTACAACATCATTTAATCCTCTTCTTTTGTCTTCTATTCCAAATTTTTTTAAATATAAAATCATTAAATCTCCAAATTCCCTGTAAGTTTCTTCTTCACATAAATTAGATAGAAATCTTCCATTTCTATATTAAACATGTAAACATATAACTTCCTAAATCTTGATAAACTGTCCCCCCTAGATTATGTCTTCTCATAATTTTTACTTTATTTTTTAAAGCAAATCTAAATTTACTCTATCATATGGATTCTCTAAAAAACCAATAGGAGTGTCCCTTTTAACCCTTCTTAACCTTAATGTATTTGGGTATTTTTCATTTTCATCCATTAACCTCATCATTGCTTCTTCAAGAGCATAATGTTTTCTAGGATCAAAAATCCTATCTATTATTAACCTAAAATTCTCAACCATAAAATTCACATTTTTCTTATTTACAATCTTTATTTTCTTCTTTAAATTCACATATAATTTTTTCTGGAATTTCTAAATCGATGTTAAAAACTTCTTTAAAATATTTTTTAAAATTTTAAATACAATATAAATTGATTCTTCACAACATCTTGGACCACCACTTTTTGCTAACTCTTGGAGGCACTCACCTGTTGCTATCAAAACAATACTTCTTTTTTTATCACTTAAATATGTTGCTTTAAGTAAAGTTGAAAGAGTTGCTCCAACATTTGCTCATACCCCACATGTTCCAATTGTTCCACAAACTCCATATGGAATAAATGATGTTCTTTTAATTAATGCAACATTTCTTCTTGTATCACAATTTATTTTCCCTTGACTTTTTTAAGGAAGTTATAACAACTGGTCCTAAAACAAAATGGTGTTCTTTTCCAAAAAATTAAATGAGGGTTGTTTAAGTAAAAGATTTAAAATTTTTAATAAATCCTCCTCTTTTGTGTAATTTAAAAATTTAATTGTTATCTCCTCTTGATTTAAATATTCAACAATCTTCACAAATATAGTGATTTTTTGGACAAATATAATCACTGTTTTCCTCTTTACCACAATAGATACATTTATAAACTCCTTCTTTATCTAATAATTAGCTTTTACAAATTGAACAATAAAATTTAACTTCCATGTTTTTCAAAATATTCATCAATAATTTTTATATGTTCTTCAACAATATTCTTCACTTTTTCATATGGGGGGATTTGTTGAAACAATCAAAATTCAATCTATAAAAATTGAATGAATTCCAATAGATTTTAAACTTGCTCTAAATCCAGGCGATGAATCTCAGGCATTGGTTGTCCTTTATAATAAATTCTTATTAAAACTCTTTCAGGAAATCTTTACTTATTTCTTCAGAAATTCATAACATCTCCTTACATTTAAAAGTTGGAGGAGATGCAAGATAGAGTTCAATTGATACTTTGGGTTTTTCAATCATTATTCTAAAATTTTAAGGGCCCCTATCTTAAGGGGCCCTATTTACTTTTACTTCATTATATGCCAGTAATAATCTGGCTCTTTTTCACCATTTGCTAAGGCTAGAGCTATTTTCTCCGCTGTTATTGGAAGAGCTTTAATTCTTACTCCAACAGCATCCTCAACTGCATTTGCAATCACTGGTGCAGCAGGAATCATTGGATGTTCTCCCATACCTCTTGCTCCATAAGGCCCATCAGGTTGAGGAACCTCAACAATTATTGGAACAACTTCATCTGGAATATCAAGTGATGTTGGAATTTTATAATCTGTAAAGTTTGGATTAAGAATTTTTCCATTTTTATCAAATCTCATATCTTCATAAAGAGCCGTTGCAAGACCTTGTAATAAACCACCAATTATCTGATCTCTTACATTTATAGGGTTAATTGCCTTTCCACAATCTATAGCCTCAACTGCTTTTAGAACTCTTGTCTTACCAGTTTCTTTATCAACCTCAATTTTAACTGCAGCAGCACCTACTGTATAGTGAACATTAGGGTGTCCACCTTGGCTTGTTTCAGGATCTTGAAGAGCAGATGCAAATTCAACAAAAAATTGCCCACTTGCAACAATATTTTGACCTATATAGTATCCATCTTCTTTCATGATTCCATTTATAACAAAATCTTTTAGGTCTAATTCAAAATCTGGTTTTGTGTAACACTTAACTTTTCCATTTTCAAGATAAAGTGAATCTTTATTAAAGTGATATGCTCTTGAAACTACATCAAAAATTTTCTCTCTTGCTTCAAGCGCAGCTCTTTTTACTGCATTTCCACTTCCCCAAGTAACATGTGATGCTACAGTTTGCCAGTGATATGGGTTCCTATCTGTATCTGGAAGTTCTACTCTTATTTTTTCAATAGGTATTGTTAAAATTTCTGCAGCGATTTGAGCAATAGCTGTAAGATATCCCTGGCCTATCTCCATTCCAGAAACAAGTATATTAACACTACCATCTCCGCTAAATTTTATAAATGCTGTGGTTGAAACGTTAGGTGGCATAGCTGGTGCTTTCCAGAAAATAGCAAAACCTTTTCCAATTGCTTTTTTAGGATCTTTTGACTCTTCTTTTTTACCCCACTCTATCTCTTCTGCTACTTTATCAATTGCTTCAAGAAGTCCATTTGGATTCATTGGTGCACCATACGCAAGTGAATCTCCCTCTTTTATCGCATTTTTCCTTCTAAATTCAACAGGATCAATTCCAATTGCCTTTGCAATTCTAGTCATATGAGATTCAACAGAGAAAAGCATCTCCGAATAACCAAAACCTCTATATGGTCCTGCTGCAGGAAGATTTGTATATATACAATATGAATCAATTTTTACATTTGGAATTCTATATGGGCCTGTTGCAGAAAGACCTGAAGCATTTACAACATTAGCACCATATTCTACATATGGACCAGCATCCCAATAATTTTCAATTTGAAATGCTGTTATTGTTCCATCTTTCTTGACTCCAACTTTAATTTTTGAAACAACTTGTTGTCTCATGTATGTATTGTAAAACTCTTGATCTCTCCTCCATCTAACTTTAACTGGATTACCTTTACATGCAACCGCAAGTGCAGCAGCAATAACTTCCATCGTGACTCCTGCTTTTCCACCAAAACCTCCACCAACATATGGAGTTATAACTCTAACATCTTTTTCTGTAATTCCAAGAGGAGATAAAGCATCTGCAATAAGAGTTTTCTGAACATGTGGAGATTGTGATGAGTTCCATAAAGTTAATCTTCCAGAAAGATCATAATATGCAACAGAAATATGAGTTTCCATACAACAATGTGCATATCTTGGAATTTTGTATGTATCTTCAAAAATATAATCAGCTTCTTTAAATCCTTTTTCAACATCGCCTTTTCTAACTTTTCTATGATGAGCAATATTTGTACCACTTTTAGGGAAAAACCATGGTACATGAGGATACTGACCAAGATCTGGATGAATTAAGGGTGCATCATCTTTTAATGCTTCGATAGGATCAAAAATAGGAGGAAGCGGTTCATATTCAATTTCAACAAGTTTTGCTGCTTTTTGTGCGATTTTTGGATCTCTTGCAACAACTGCTGCAACCTGCTCTCCAACAAACCTAACTCTATCCTGCGCAAAAATGTATCTATCTTTCATGTAAAGACCAAATTTAAATGGAAAGTCTTTTCCTGTAACTACCTTTACGACTCCTTCGACTTTTTCTGCTTTACTTATATCAATTTTTTTAATCAAAGCATGTGGATAAGGTGACTCGATTACTTCTGCATAAAGAAGATTTGGACCAAAATCAAGATCATCAACATATTTTGCAGCACCAGTAACTTTTTCTTTTCCGTCAATTCTCGATATCTCTTTTCCAACAAATTTTAATTCTTCCATCTTTAACCTCCTCTATTTCTAACATAATCTAAAACTGCTCTTATTATTGGAACATAACCAGTACATCTACACAAATTTCCAGAGATTGCTTCTTTAACATCCTCTTCATTTGGAGTAGGGTTTTTCTTTAAAAATTCATCAAGAGCAACAATCATACCGGGTGCACAAAAACCGCATTGGAAAGAATTATGTTTTATAAAAAATTTTTGAAGCTCTGTTAATCCATTCTTTGATATTCCTTCAAGTGTTGTAATTTCTTGTCCATCGACTTCAACTGCAAGAATTAAACAACTCCTTACCGATTTTCCATTTAATAAAACTGTACATGTTCCACAATCTCCTCTTCCACATCCATATTTTGGTGTTTTGTCTCCTAATTTATCTCTTAAAACATCTAACAATAAGTCATTTGGATCAACATAAACGCTTCTTTTTTCTCCATTTAATATAAATGATATTTTTCTCATATTCTCCTCCTAAATCAATCTCTCGCCATATTTTGGGCCTTTTCCATTCAATCTATCAACAGCAGCTCTAAGTCCTCTCTCAAGCATAATTTTTGCCATATGAGTTCTGTATTCTTTTGTTGCTCTTATGTCTGTTATTGGAGAAATTTCTTCAACTAATAGTCTTTTTGCTTCCTGAATTAGTGATTCATTTAACTCTAATCCATTTAATAGTTGTTCAACTTTTGTTGCTCTTGCAGCAACCGGACCAACTGCACAATGAGCAACTTTATACTCATTACCTTCTAGAACAAGAATGCCAATTCCAACTTGTGCAAGATCTTCACCATTGTATCTTCCAAGTTTCACATATGCACTACCATTTCTTTTATTTGGAAGAGGTACTATAACACTATAAACAAATTCATCTTCTTTTAAAACAGTTTTTCTTGGTCCAGTGAAAAATTCATTTATATTAACTCTTCTTTCACCATTTTTGCTTCTTAAAATAACCTCTGCTTCGTATATTAAAAGGGCAGGTCCTGAATCAAGAGATGGAACTGCAGAACAGATATTTCCCACAAGAGTTGCTCTATTTCTTATAGCAGTTGAAGCAACGCTTTTTGCAGATTCCCATAATAGTGAATATTTTTCAAAAACAACTTGAGAATCAATTAATTCACTAAATGTAACGCATGCGCCTATAAACAAAGATTTTCCATCAAATTTTAACTCCTTAAGCTCATCGATGCCTTTAATATCAATGAGCGCTTCTGGAAATTCAAAACCATCTTTAATTCTTACAATTAAATCTGTTCCACCAGATAAAATTCTTGCTTTTGTTTTATATTGAGATAAAAGTTCTACTAATTCATTAACACTTTCAGGTTTTAAGTATTCAAATTCATGTGATATTACACCTGACATTTCTCCTCCTTTAAAAAAATAAGACGGAAGGTGTTATCCCCTCCGCCTTATACATATAATTATTTCGTCTTCCAAGCGATAAATCTACCCCACATTGACTCTGCTTCCATTGCTTTTACTAAGAAGCAACCGAGATAATATCTTCCGCTTGGAAGATGGGAAATATCTCCACCAAGATTCTCTGCATGAACTAGGTGTTTGGGGAATAATTTAAGATGCATTGCCTGATAGAATTCATCAATTGGATACATTTCATCCCAATCTTTACCAAATTGCTCTTTTAGTTTTCTATTTGCCTCTTCAAATGTCTTTGGATGCCAAATTCTCATTATTGTATTCATAGGATGGTCAGCACTAACTGCATCAACTCCAATCCATTTGATATTCATATCAAGTGCCCATTGAGCAAAATCTGGAGAAGGTCCAGGATGTCTTACCATATATTTAAATTCATCTGAATCTGGAGAATTCCATCCAAATTTATACCATCCAGTTTTGATAATTAAAATATCGCCTGGTCTTATATCAACAACTTTCTTTATCATTTCTGGTGTATAAACACTAACATCACTTACCATACCAGAAATATCTGCAATAACTCCTGGTCCAACCCACTCTTCAAGTGGAGTCTCACCAATTGTTCTTCCTGCAGGATAGAAATGTTTTTCACCATCCATATGTGTTGCAAGGTGAAAACTTGCATTACAAATTGATGTGTTTCTTCCTAAACCAAATTGCTGTTGTCCAACCCTCTTAAAGAATCTAACTGAAAGCGGTTCATAGTTCAACCATTGTGGAGTTCTCACAGAAAATGGCAGTGTCAAGTCATATTGTTCCATCTCTTCCATCATCTTAATGAACTCTTCATTATCCATTCCATCTGGAGCTTGGTATGCAGCAACTCTTGTCCAAGATGTTTCTGTCTCCATAAATGGAATAGCACCTGCAAATATCCATGCTCTTTGATTAAGAAGTTTATTAACATCACCACCAATGCTCTCAACAAATACAAGATGTGATTTAGGAACTTTTATATGCATTAATTTATAATATTCATCTGGAGGAAACATCTCATCCCATTCTTTGCCCCATTCTTTTCTTAATTTTGCTTTTGCTTTTTCAAATTCACCGGCATGCCAATATCTAATTGGGGTATTCATTGGATGCTCTATACATCCAGCATCAATTCCAACCCATTTTAGTTTCATCTTCATTGCCCACTCAAAGAATTCCATATTTGGTCCTGGATGTCTTACAAGATAACCAAACTCAGATGAAGTTGGTTTTTCCCATGAATATTTACTATAACCTGTATAAATAATGAGAATATCACCCTCTTTAACATTTACTTTCTTTGTAATCATTTCAGGTGTGATTATGCTATAATCAGAAACCATATCTGAAATATCAACAATAACACCAGGTCCTGAAAGTTCTTTAAGTGGAATATCTGAAATAGCTCTTCCACCTGAATGATATGCTGTTTCACCGACAAGATGGGTTCCGGTAGTATTACTCCAATTTATGATCTGGCCATTTGCACCTTGTCCACCACCAAATGCACCTGTAACTCTCTTAAAGAAATGAATCTCAAGTGCCTTGTCATGTGGCCATGGTGGAGTAAAAATGCTAAGTGGTTGTGTTAGATCATAAAGTTTTGCCTTGCTTAAAGTTTCAATAAATTTTTCGTTGTTCATAAAAAAACCTCCTTTTTATTTTAAATTTTTATTTTAACCAGCATATTTCTTAGCAAATGCAATGAGTGCTTTCTTGAAGCACTCCATTGGTGCATCAAGAAGACCTGCACCAACTTGACCCACTCCTGCATTTTTATGTGCAACTCCTGTATCAATGAATGGAGTTAGATTCTTTTCAATAACTTTTCTAATGTCTATTCCAGTTGGAGTTCCTCTGAAATCAAAATATGGAATTTGATAGGTATTATTTTCTCCAATTGTTATTTCATACATTTCAAGATTTTTCTTAATTGCAAGTTGTGTTGTTCCTCCAACAAATTTAATAATTGCAGGAGCAGCAGCAATCGCAAGACCACCAATTCCAATTGTTTCCATAATTGAACTATCTCCCATATCTCTACCAACATCTTCTTTTTTGAATCCAGGGAAAAGAAGTACATCTGGAACTGGTGATTCGCATGTAAACCATTCATTACCCAATCCAGAAACTCTAATACCCCAATCTGTTCCATTTCTTGTCATAACAGTTACCATTGTGCTTCCTTCAATTCCTTCACATGGTTCAATACTTGCTTTACAACTTGCCATAATAAATGGAAGATATGCATGGATGTTCTGTTGAATAAATGTTATTGAATCGTTTGTATTATTTAGATCCTCCATAGTCGCAATTAAATACGGAACTAATTTTGAGAAAAGAAGATAGGAGGCAGCTCTTGTTCTATTATGAAGTTCATCACCCATTGTTAGTGCTTCAGCATTTATTGGTTTTAACTCAATTTTTCCTGCTTTTCTAATTGCTTTTTGCATAACTGGGAAAAACACATTTTCCATCCACTTGAGTCTTGCAATAACATCTTCAGAATACGCACCCATTCTTAATACTTTACCAATTCCTTCGCTGAAATTACAATAAGCCCTGTTTCCAAATGTTTCATTTTCAATAACCATAACCGGCATGGATGGTGATATGATTCCTGCCATAGGTGCAACTGAACTATGATGATGATTTGGCTCAAAAATAATTTCTCCAGATGCCGCTAACTTTTCTGCTTCTTCTGGTGTTTTTGCCATTCCTTCATAAATTAATGCACCTATTACTGCTCCTTTCATTGCACCGCACATTCTATCCCATGTAACTGGAGGACCAGCGTGAAGGAGCATGTTTTTCTTCATTCCAGGAATTACATCAATGGCTTTCTGAACATCAACCCACACAGGCTGAGCATCAAGAAGTCTTTTAAGCGCTTCTTGATTTGCTTTTTCAATGTCAATCATTTTAATACCTCCTTTAATTAAATTTATGGCTCAATTGCTATAATTCTGCACTGTGATGATTCAAACTCCATGCCTTTTAATGGAAAACAACCAATCCAAACTCTTTTATTTTTAACTTTATCAATATCTCCACCAAGATTCTCTGCATGAACTAAACCTTTTGGAAATAGTTTAAGGTGCATAATTTGATAGTATTCTTCAGGAGGAAACATCTCATCCCAACTTTTTCCATACTTTTCCTTTAGTTTCTTCTCTGCTTCAATAAATGCTTTTGGATGCCACTGTCTTATAATTGTGTTCATAGGATGATCTGCACTTCCACAATCAACACCTATCCACTTGAATTCCATTTTTAAAGCCCACTCATCAAATCCTGGACCTGGCCCTGGATGTTTTACAAAATATCTGACTTCATCTGCTTCTGGTTCATACCAAGCATATCTATGATATCCTGTATTTATTATTAAAATATCGCCTGGTCTTATCTCTACTTTTTTCTCAAGCATTTCAGGAAAATAAAGGTCATAATCTCCAACTTCATCAGAAATATCAACAACTACTCCAGGTCCAACCCACTCTTCAAGTGGAACTTCGCCTATTGATCTTCCATGTCCATAAAAGTGGATCTCTCCATCAATATGTGTTCCAACATGGTGACTCATAGTTATAATTTGACCATTTGCTCCTTGACCCATATGTGCTCCAGCAATTCTTTTGAAATATTGAACAGAGAGTGGAACATAACTTGGCCATGGTGGTGTATGAACACTTAAGGGTTGAGTTAGGTCATAAATTTTTGCTTTTCCCATTAATTCTAAAAATTCATTTATATTCATACATTCCTCCTATTTTCCCAAATTCATAAGTTTTTTAAGTGCTTCAAGCGCTTCTTCATCTCCTCCTGCTGGAGGCTTCCAATCAACTTGAAGCACTTTAAAACCAGTTTGCTCCAAACTCTCCTTAAAGGAAAGTAAACCAACATTTATAACTTTTAACTCTTTTTTAAATAAATCACTAACTGCCATTTTAACCTCCTATTTTCTTTAAAATATAGCCTGCAAGTTTTGCAGCAGTTGCATTTGATTCAAAAACTATTGCACCTGCTTCTTTTAAACCCTCAATTAAATCTCTTTTATTTTGTGGATCTTTATCAGTACCACAAACAGTTATTATGAATATTGCATTTGAATTTTTCATTGCTTCTTTAAGAGCAGGAACCTGATCTTCTTTAGGTTTAGGATTAGAACCATAACCTATAACAATATCTAAATAAAATATTGCAACATCTTTAAGTTTACTTTCTTCAACTAATCTCTTATTTCTTAAACTAAAATCAATCATTGGGTGTGGTCTTCCAACAGTAAATTCATCTTCTCCAAAATCTATAACTGTATGACCTTCACTGATCCAAGAATCTTTTATTCTGTATTTTTCATCAACTGGTGCATTTGAATTTGCATAACCAATAAAATCTTTAAGTATTAATTGGGTTTCATATGTTAATGTGCCACCTTGGAAAAATCCTCTAAAATATTTTTGTTCTGGTTTTAATCTTTTTGCTAAATCTTCTGCTAATTTTTTAATTTCTTCATCTTTCTCTTCTAATTTTTTCTTAAATGAATCCATAGGTATGCCTTTTGAAATACTTAAAGCAAGAAGAGCACCTTCTTCAAGAGTTGCAGCAGGAATAGCACCAATAGATTTAACTAACTCAGAATCTGCTCCTAATAAAACTCCAACAATTGGCTTCTTTATCTCTCTTGTAACTTTTCCTATTTTCTCTAAAACCTCAGGATGTGGAGGTTTAGATACAAGAACAATTACTTTAGTTTCTGGATCATCTTTCAATGCTTCGATTCCCTTTATAAATGATAAACCACCATACTCTTTTTTAACATCAATACCACCAGTACCTATACCTTGAGATATTCCTCCACCATTGTTTGAAATTATTGAACTTACCTCTTGAAGACCGGTACCAGCAGCAGAAACAATTCCAATATCACCTCTATTTACAACATTTGCAAAACCCAGAGGAGCTCCATTTATTATCGCAGTTCCGCAGTCTGGTCCCATAACAAGAAGATCATGTTCAAAACCATATTTTTTGACTTCAATTGCTTTTTCTTTAGGAACATTATCAGAAAAAATCATAACATGAAGACCTCTTTTAAGAGCATCCATTGCTACATCAGCAGCATATCTACCTGCAACTGAAATCAAACACAAATTTGCGTCTGGCATTATTTGAAGCGCACCTTCAATACTTTTTGGTAAAAATTCAGCACCAGCAGAAACTCTCTCTTTGCTCTTCTTTAACATTTCAACAATTTTATTGACTCCCTCTTCTGCAACTTTTTCATTTTCTCCTTTAACAACAATAAGCAAATCTGAATCTTTTGCATCTTTAAATTCTGGAAGAAGCATTCCAGATGCATCAAGTATAGATTTATTTTCTTTTGTTCCCATTACAACTGCTGCCTCAATAACACCTGGTAGCGATGAAGCATCTCTTGAAACAAGCATAAGTGTTACAGAATCATAATATTCTCCACTTTTAATTAAACCTTTTACATACATCTTCTCCTCCTTTTTTAATTGTTAAAATCAACCCTACTGAAAAATCTACTCCAGATGTTTCGCCAATCTGGAGTACTTTTGTAACTCTCTCTAAAATTTCACTCTCATCTCCATAAAATAAAGAGATAATTAAATTTTTTGTTTTTTCAAAAAATAATCCCTCACTAGCAAAATATAAGAAATTGTTTGATATTAAATTTTCGCTTTTTGAATTCTCATATATTATTTTTTTAAGATTACTTAAATTTTTGTTTTTTAAAATCTCAATAATTGATATTCCGGTAAGAAATCCATAAATAAAATCATCGCCACTTGGAGTTAATCCAATCCCTACACCTTTAATATATTTTATTCCACCTATTAAATCTCCATTAAAAATTTTCTCTATGCCACTCTTAATTTTCAAGATAAATTTATCAACTACTTTTTCATTTTCAACAAAATTATTTTCTAACAAGGGCGATAATCCTTTTCCATTTGATAAAACTTTTACATAATTTTCAAATAAATGAAAATTGTAATAAAATTTGGGAAGATAAAAATTATCAATCTTTAATTTAGAATCATAAATTTTTGTATTATCAATTTTAAATTTTAGATCGTCAATTACAATTGAATCTTTGTTTTTTATAATTGAAGAATTATTTTTAAAATCTTCAATATCATTAAAAATAATATTTGTTGGTCCACTTCCTATATAATGATTTCCTATAGTTAAAATTCTTTCTCCCATATGGAAATTTATAGAATTTTTGAAAGTTGAATGAATTAAATATTTTCCATCTTCTAAATTATCTCCAATACTAATAATATTAATTTTTTTTTCTAAATCATTTACCAAAATCAAGACATCCTCTCTTTTTACCTAATATGCATTATTCCTAATGCACTTTTTTCATGATTGGTAATTGGATAAAACGCAGAATCACCAAAAATTCCAACACAAATCCATTTTCCATCAGAAACAACAGAGACCTTTAATGAAAGAGAAGAATCAAGTGATTCACTATGTATTATTGAGTTAAGTGCCTCAAGAGATGCATGAAGTAATGCATGAACTTCTGGAGTTGTTTTATTAATAACATTACAATTTAAAGCAGCGCCTAAAATAGCTGGAGCAAATTTTCTTCTTATTTCTGATGCAAAACCAGCAACTCGAGTTACTCCCACTTTGTAATTTGTTGTTTCAATAATTTTTTTCTTAACTTCATTTTCCTCTTCATCTGAGGACATTGATAGAAGAAGTGCAACTTTGCCTATTCTGTCTAAATACATCTTAAACTCAATTTCTCTTCTCTCTTTTTTCTCCATTCTCTTCTCCTTTACATCTTCATTATAATATTAATCGTTTATTTGTCAACAATTTAATATAAATTTTCTTCGCTTAAAAATTCTCTTCTGATACTAAAAAAATTATCTAAAACTAAGTTTTCTTTTATCCCTTGAACCCAAATTTCAGGATGCGGAATAGAAAAAGCAGCCCTATCAATTTCTCCATTTTCATCTTCAAAATAAAAAGCAAGACACTCTCTCTCAAGGAGTTCACCTTTATGATGATCTGTAATTGCTATTGAAAAAATCTTACCTTTAGGAATAAAAACTTCTCTTTTATCAAAACTTCCTATATAAAATAAACCTTCTTTTGATAAAATCATAAATCCCTCAGAATTTAATGGTTTACCTTTTTCTGATTCCTTTCCAAAATATTTAACTCCAAAAGTTTTAAGCAAGATATCTTTTTCATTAAATCTTAATAAAATTTTTTTGTAATCTTTTTGTTTTAACCAATTATAAAAAACTAATCCAAATAAAAAAATTCCTGCAATTAAATAATAATAAAGGTTAAGACTCTTCATCTTTCTCTAATTTTATTTTATCAACTTTACCTAACATATAGATAAGTTTTCTATAAGCATAGTTATATCTAAAACCCTTTTTTAAATTTAATGCTTTTAAAATATCTTTTGCTATATTCTCATCACTCCATCCTTTATCTTTTAATTTTTTAATTTTTTTAATGTTTAATCTTATAATCTCTTCAAAACCTTTTGTTTCAATTAACATTGAATAATAAAAACTCATAAAAAGAACAGTTGCACCACTCAAAAGTGCTGCAAAAATATCAATCCATATATTATCAGTAATTTTTCTAAAAGGAGATCTATCTGTTCCTGCAGTAAAAATAAAAAATACAGTTAAAACAGAAAAGAAAATCATAAAAAAGGTAAAAATTCCTTGACTCTTTTTATCCAATTTACCCTCCTAAAAATAAAAAAGGCAGGGTCTAACCCCTGCCCGAATAAATCCTATTAACCCTATTGTTGAGATGCCTCAAATCCAGGAAGTTTTCTCTCTTCGCCCTCTTTCATCTTTGCCCATTCTGCTTCTGCTTTCTGCCATGCTTCTTCTGTTGCTTCTTTTTCCCAATATGCAAATCCTCTTTCTTCTCTTGTTGCACCAGGAAGTAGGTTATCAAGTAAAATACCAATTATTGCAGAAACAGCCATTGGTGTTGAAAGAATAGTAAATATAATTAAACCTAATACAATACCAAAACTTGCACCTTGTTGAGCAAGTTTCTGTGAGAAACTATCTCTAATTGATGAGAATGCTGCTGGGAATGAAAGACCACCGAATAGAGATAATCCTAAAATAAATAAGTTTCTTGAATTATTTAAGTTAACATATTGAAGGTTATTTAATCCAACTGCTGAAATTAAACCAAATAGTCCTACATACATTGCACCAACTACTGGTTGTGGGAGGGATGCAAAAACTGCAAAGAGTTTTCCAATTAATGGAAGTATTATCATTATAGTTGCGCCTGCTCTAATAACTCTACGAGAAGCAACTCTTGTTAATCCAATTGCTCCAATATTTTCTGAGTATGATGTTGAACCATTTCCAGATTGTAAGATTCCTGAAATAAGACATCCAACTCCTTCTGCTCCAAGACCACGAGATATCATTCTTTCTGTTGGAGGAGGTGCCTCTGAGATCTTTGCGCATGAATGATAGTCACCAATGGATTCAACCATAGATGCAAGATATGCAGCAAGCATACCAAACGAACCTGCTAAAAGAATACCACTATTTGATGGGAATCCCCATCTAAATGGAATATAAGGTTTAATTGTAATCCATGGTGCTGCTGCAATATTTTTGAATGCTTGAGTTAAGTTTGCAGCATTTCCTTCTGGAATCAAACCTGTAACTGTACCAATAACTGCTGCAATCCAACCTGTTGCTATTGCAGTAATAACTGGAAAGAGTAGGAAGAATCTACTTTTTCTTGAGAATATTTGAGAATAAATAATTAATGCAATAAGAGTAATCAATGAAATTGTCCAGTTTGATGCCATAAATGGTGCACCAACTGAGTAAAGCGCAAGACCTATCATTGTGATTGTTGGACCGATTGAAAGTGGACCAATGAGTCTTTTAACTTTACCCATAATTCCAGAATAACCAAGGACAATTTCAAAGATAGAGGCAAACATAATAGCACCAGCAACATGCTGGATGCACATCTTCCAGTCACCGCCCTGAGCCTGTACCATACCAATAATTGCAAATGTTGGACCTAAGAATGAGAATGAACCACCTTGAACAATTGGAAGTTTGTTACCAATTAATTGCTGTGACCAAGTTGTGATGCCAGAGTTTAAGAAAACTGCTGCAATAAGAATTGCAAGTTGATCTGCTGGAAACCCCATTGCTCCACCAACTAGAAGTGGAATTGAGATTGTTGCACCAAACATTGTTAAGAAATGCTGGAAACCCAAGAAAAATGCAAGACCCCATCTTGGCTTACTGCCAATTGGGTAAATTACCCAACCTACTTGTTGTGAACCATTTGACATAGCAATACCCTCCTTTAAGTTTTAAAATTTTTAAAAAATAAATTTTTTTACTCTTTCACCTCCTTCCAAAATAATTAATTAAAGATTTGCTATATATATTTTATATAAAACAAAATTTCTTAATTGTCAACCTATCTATTTTCAAGCCCAGGAAGATATGATGTTGGATCTATTGGAACACCATTTATTCTGACTTCATAGTGTAAATGAGGGTCAGTTGCAATTCCAGTCATACCAACAAGAGCAATAACTTGCCCCTTTTTAACCTCATCTCCAACATTTACTAAAATTTTTGAACAATGTGCATAAACTGTTGATATTCCATCTCTATGAATAATTTCAACTTCAAGACCATAACCACCATTCCACCCAGCCTTTGTTACAACCCCAGCTGCTGCTGCAGCAATTTGAGTTCCCTCAACAGCGTCAATATCAATTCCTTTATGGAAATCTGGTTTTTTAGAAAGGGGATGTGTTCTCCAACCATAATAAGACATAATTGGACCAACAACAGGCCAAATGTTTGGAGTATGTTCCAAGATATAATTATATTCTTTTGTTGATTCTCTTAGAACAAGAAGAGTTAATTCAACATTTTTTGATTTTTCATCAAATGCTTTTATTTTTTTATCATTCTCATCAACTTTAGCAGCAAGTGACTCTATTGTATAAGTATACTCTTTTTTCTTTTCCTCAATTAATTTGTTAATATTAACTGGTGCCCCTTGTATCATTGCAAGTTTTCTAATTTCTGTATCAATTGAAGAAAGATAAGCAAGATATTCGAAATATGCATCAAGTTTTGCAGATTGTTCATTAACCTTTTTTTCAAGAATTTCAATTTGTTTGTCTTTAACTTCAGATAAATTATATAAATTCTTAGAAGCAAGAATATTAAAACTCTCTCTTAATTTAGTGTAATCGATTACAAAATAGGAGAGTGTAATTGAAAAAGAAATTATTAATACTATAAAAAGAAAATATAAAATTCTATTTAACTTTATTATTTTAACTTTGCCTCTTCCATGTGGTACTATTATAATTGATATATCTTTATCTTTCCTCTTATTAACCATTTTTTTTATTTTACTAACTCACCTTAAATTTGTCAATAGTGTAAAACCACCTATTATAAATTTTGTAAAATTCGCCACTTTTAATCAAATTTGATATAATTTCATCAATTCTCTTTAAAAACTCTTCATCTTCTTTTCTTAAAATTATAGAATAACTCTTCATATCATAAACAAAATCAACAATTTTTATTTTTTTATATCTCTTTGTATAGTAAGATGCAGTTGAAAATTTTGTAACTATTGCATCTGCTACAACTCTTTCAAGATCTTCAAGACAATATTCTACACATGTTTCAAGTTCTACATTTTTTACATTAGGTGAGAAACTTTTAATAATATCAATCAAATTTTTTTCTGTAACATAAACTCTTTTTCCATTCAAAGTCGAAAAATTTTTAATTCTTTCCTCATTGTATCTTACAATTATTACATAACCATCAATAAAATATGGTTTTGAAAAAACAAGATTATTTTTCAGTTCATAATATACATCATTTTCAGATATCGAAGAAATAACTAAATCTATATCTCTATTTATTAAACTATCTATGAGTTTCTCTTTTTCAATATTTAGAATAATTGGCGAAAGGGCAAGTTGGCTCGATATTGTTCTAATTAAATCCATCTCAAATCCAAGTTTATTCCCTCCTTCTGCATACGATAAAGGTTTGCTGTCTAAAGAAGATCCAATTAAAATTATTCCCTTTTTTGTGATTTTTTCGTATGTGTTATAGGTTAGTGTAACCTCAATTTCCTCTTCATCATCAATTAAATCAATCTTCTTCTCTTCATCAACAAAACCTTCTTTATGAAATCTTATTGTGTAAGTTTTTTTCTCAAATGGATAATTTATGTAAAAAGTACCATCTTCATTTGTTTTAAAATTAAGACCTAAATCTAAAATTAATATTTCTACATCAGAAAGTGGTTGACCGTTTTCATCTAAAACTTTCCCTTTTATAACAATATTTTGAATCTTTTTCTCACAGGAAATAAAAAATAGAATTAATATTAATACAATTATAAGTTTCTTCATCTACTGAATATTATAGGGATTAGAAACAACTGGATTTGGTGTTTTGTTTGTTGTTACAATTAAGGTATAATTTCCTGGAGAAGATGGATTTCTTATATTTGCAAAATAAGAAATAGAAATATCAACTCTTCCATTCGGTGGAACATTAGTAGATAAATAAAGAAGAATTGACCTAGATGATAAATATATTATTGGATATGAATTTAGTTGGACTCCATTTATTGTTATATATTGTGTTGGAATAAAAGATGGAATATAAGTATCATTTGGAAATGTTATTAAGATATAATCTCCTAAATTTAGTGAATAAGAGGATATATTGAATGAAATTATATATGAAGCAATATAGCCTGCCATTGGAGGATAAACTGAAACATTAATTCCAGAAATTGGAGGAGATAATGGTAAATAAGTGTTTATATATGCATATCCGATTAAACCTAAAGAGGGTATTTCGCATTTGAGAGTAGCAGTTGTTGATCCAGTTAATGTAAAGTAAATTGTGAAGGAATTTGAAGATGGAGTTATATAACCACTTCCTGACACAATACTCCAGTTATATGTAACTCCAAAAATAGGATTTCCTATATTATTATATGCCTGTGCAGTAAAACTTTTTGTTTCTCCAACTCTCATAGTTGTTGTTTGGGGGGTAATAACTATTGTATTTAAATAAGAATAATATGGTGGGTATGGCAAAAATGATGTTGTTATTGTTGCGCTTCCATAAATTGTTTTAGGTGGTGAACCGTATGAAGCATAACAAGAAAGAATTGCAGTTCCTGAAAAAGAAGGGTTTAAATAAAATGTTACAAGAGATGTATCCATAGAGTTAACAATTAAATTTCCTGCAATAGAGGGATTTAAGTTCCAGTTAAATGTAACTCCAGATAAAACAATTCCGCTTGAATTATAAGCAACTGCCTTAAATGTTTGATTTGGATTTAAATATGATAATGTAACAGTTGATGGAGTTATTACAATTTTGTCAGAAAAAGTTGGTGGTGGGGTAGAATTTATATATGCAAAATTAAAAATATTTGTTCCTAAAACTTCGCATTTTATTGTTACAACTCCTGTATAAGAACCTAATGTGAAATTTAAATTTTTGGAGTCAGGGGAAATTGTAAAAGTACCAGATGACAAGGGCGAAATTGTCCAAAGGTATGTTAAATTATGAATTGGATTTCCGAGAGCATCATATGCTTGAGCAGTAAAAATTTGTGAATTTCCAGGGTTTAAATTCGCATTATTTGGAGATATTACAAGATTATTTATAAAAAATGGGTAAGGATAATATGGATAAGGATATGGATAATAAGAATTCACATATGCTAATCCAAAAATTTGAGTTCCTAAAATTTCGCATTTTATTGTTACTGAACCAAAAGAAGTTAAAGTAAAATAACCATTTTGATTTATTATTCCATTTCCAGTTCCAGGAATTACATCCCAATAAAAGTTTACATTTGTCAAAATATTTCCAAAACTATCATATGCTTTTGCTATAAAAAGTTGAGATGAACTAACATTTAAATTAACAAAACTTGGAATTATTTCAACTCTTGAAATTTTTGGCTGAGGAGGTTGAAGTTGCGAAATAATTAAAAATGGTTGAGAATAATTCGGTCCATCTAAGATAATTCCAGTTGAAGTGGTTGTCCAAACTCTACCCATATATGTTCCAGAAGGTGTTGGGGGGTTTCTAACTCCACTGATTCTTATCTTAAATCTTCCGAGTGAGGTTTGGTTTGAAGTAACAGGAATTATAATTTGTGATCCACCAATCACTACTCCACTTCCTGTTGCAGAAATTCCACCTGCCGTTATCGGAATTAAGGAAACAAAATTACTATATGTTAAATCAAAGCCAGATGGAAATTCTATATAAATTCTATCGCCAGATATTAATAAATTTCCTCCTGTATTATCAATTAATATCTCCCAATTTGCACTTGCATTATTAATTAAATTATCAATTCCTGGACTAACTGGTGTGAATTTAACTTCTCTTAAATTATTTGCAGAAACTTTAAGAACTTTAACTGAGAAAAATAATAATAGAATACTTAAGAAAATTAAAATTTTTTTCATTATCTCCTCCTTTAGGTAAATTATAACATAAAGGGGGAGATTTCTCTCCCCCAAAAAATTCTCTCTAATCCTTAATTAAAGTGTTATTGTAATTTTTCTTTCAGTAGTATCCCATTTAACATCTGCGCCAAATGCTTCAGATATAAATCTTATTGGAACAAATGTTCTTCCTTCTCTTATAACTGGAGCAACATCGAGTTTTACATCTTTACCATCAACTTTTGCAGTGTAAACTCCAATTGTAAGTTTTATTGTTTTGCTTCCCAATGTAATTGTAACAGTTCTTGTTGCTCCATCCCATTCAACTTTTGCACCAAATGCCTCAGATATAAATCTCAAAGGAACCATTGTTCTCCCAGGAGGTAAAATAAATGGAGTAACTGCTTTATTATCTGGGTCTACAAAAGTTGATTCATTATCAATTTGTGCTTCAGGCTTTCCAACCCAAAGAAGTATTGTTTGTTTATGAATAAAATTAAGAGTTCCTCTTCCAACATTTCCTGCCTGATCTGTTACTTCTACTGTTACTCCGATAAATCCTGGGGGAAGATTTCTAACTTCAATCTCAAATGCACCTTTTGAATCAGATGTTAACTCTTCTTCCTTTAATGTACCAATTACACTAGTTATCTTTACTTTCATTTTTGAATTTGGTTCTGTTTCTCCAGTAATCTTTACACTCCTTGTTGTTACCACTTGACCTGAAGTTAGTGATGTGAATTTAACCTGAGGTGGAGTTTTATCAAGATATATTTTAAATGATATTTCTTGTGTATTTCCTGCTAAATCTCTTCCTTTGACAACTAATATATTTTCCCCTTCTTTTGCTGTTATTGTGAAACTATATCTAAATCCAGTTTGCTTGACCATCTTATTGTTATTTAAAGTTATATCTAAGAGTTCCTCTTTTGATTCAACAACAACAGTAACCTGTTCACTTTTAACAAATCCACCCTCTTTTGGCTCGACAAGTGATAAAACAGGTGGAGTTGTATCAACTTTGACTTCTATTGTTCTTTCATCTTCTTTATTTCCAAATTTATCTTCAGCATAGAAGTATAATTTATTCACTCCCTCTGGTGCAGTTAATGGACCTGTATAAAGTTTATAAGGTTCTGTTCCCCATTTATAATAAATTTTTGGAGATGTATCGTAATTTGAAACAGCACTTAAAGTTATTACTGGTTTTGTTATGTAATATCCAGATAAACCATTTGGATTTGCTGGATCTATTCTATAAGATGAAGAAGGTGGTTGATAAATTGTAAATGGTTCTGATTCTACGGGATTTTGCTCTGCAGTTGTTGAAAGTTTAATCTTATAAGTTGAAGATGGCGAACTTGGATTTTTAATTTGAGCATCTTCAGTAATAACGATATTAACTATTGAATTCGGAAGAATTTCTTTTGGAGTTGTTATCTCAATTTTAAGTGCAAGAATCTTTTGAGTTACCGCTGGTAGTCCATCAACTGTAACAGAACCTGAAGGAATAGTTCCTGGAATAGTAGTTCCAGATGGAAATTCAATCCAAATTTTTCCTCCTATGCTTAAGCCACCAAGTGTTCCTGTCTTAAATGAAATCTCCCATCTTGAAACTTTATTAACTGTTGGTGGATTTACAGTGCATTTAACATCTCTTATTTGTGATTCAGTTAATATACTAAATTCAGGTGATTCAACTGGGTTACTATCTTGAGAAGTATAAACAGTTAGTTTATATTTTCCTGCTTTTGCTGGGTTTTTAACTTTTGCGTCTTTACTTATTACAACTTCAACTGTTCCTGCCTTTGCAAAATCTCTAGGAGTTAACATTGTTATTGTTCTTGTACCAGAGTCAATTGTAGGCGCTTCAGTTAAAGGTGTACCTCCAACTGTTATCAAATTAGGAGAAATGTTAGGAGGAACATCAAAACCAGATGGAAAGATAAGTGTTATTGTGTGAACATCTTTAACAAGAGCATTTGCAATTTTAAATCCCACTGTTATATCTCCATATGAGTTTGCTCCAGGAGGATTAATTGAAACTGTAACATTAACAACACTTGTTTTTGATGTAATTGAATAAGCAGTTGAAAGTTTTCGAGTTGGATCTTTATCTGTCCAAAGTTCAACTTGATAATTTGTTCCAGTTGAAGATGGATTTTTAATTTTTGCCTTATGTGTAAATTTAATTGTAACATCAGAATTTGCTCCTATATCAACTGGTGTTATTAAAGTTAATTCTCTTTTTGGAACATCAATTGATGGTGGTGAAGTTAATGAAACTGTATTTATTTGAATATTTTGAGCATCGATAACTCCAGGAACTTCAGTTCCACTTGGAAATTTTATATAAATTTTATCAACATTTGAAAGAAGCTGACCTACAGTTGATGTCTTAAATGTTATTGTATATTCAGCGAAAGCAGATGCAGTGGTTGGATCAAGTGAAACTTTTACATCAGAAACACTGGTTAAAGTTATTGTAACCTTAGGCATTGTTCCTAATGGAGTTAATGTTCCACCTGGTCCTTTTGTTTTAACATCAAATGTGTAATCTCCAGTAGATGATGGACAAGTAACCTTTTTATAATTTATTGTTATAGTTCTATCTTTTGGCATTGTATTTATTGGAATTGTTATTGTGTATCCAGAAATTGTCCAATCACCAATTGAAACACCAGTTCCAGGGGCTATAGAAATGTGTCCTTCACCAGCAGGAGAGGTTTTTTGTGGTTGAGAAAAAGCATTTGGAAACACTATTTGAATCTCTCCACCATCCATTATTGCTTTTGATGTAAATGTTATTGTAAAATCTTTATTTGTTTCCCTAACAAATGCTGAATCTGGGTTTATGGTGCATTCTCCACTTCCATCAACTGATATTCTTATTGATTGAGTTCCATCTCTCAAACCCGTTGCTTTTGCAATTAAAGTATGAACTCCAGGAGTTGTATCTTTATAGTAAAATGTTACCTGATTTTGACCAGATTGAATTGTTACACTAAATGTATTTGAAGCGCTCCATGTATTTTTATCAGAAGAAAATCTTCCAGTTGTTGTACTTGATGAAAGATTAACTGTTACATTCGCAGTAGCATTTACAGGATTGCCATCTTGATCTTGAATTTGTACTTTTATATCACCTGATGCTGTATCAATTGGAACAACCTGCTGTTGCGAAATAAATACAAGTTTATTTCCTTCTTTAACTTCAAAGGCATTACTTGTTCCAGAAATTGTTGTTCCATAAACTGTTGCCTGAACTGATAAAGTAATACCTGTTCCTCTTTGAGAAATTTTAATATTATCTGTCGCTGTTCCATTTGTCATAGTTAGTTCAGTTTTGTCAATTTTATCATTTCCAAGTGAGCAAGTTAGAGAAAGAGTTCCACTCCATGTTGCTTGAGTTCCAGATGGAGTTTTTGCTTTAACTGTAATTGAAAATCGAACATCAACATATTGAGGCGAAGAGATATTTGGCTCAAAAACAAGTTGAGAAAATGGAAGAATTGTAAATGGATCTGAAAAGCCGGTTTTACTTCCATATGTTGCTTGAATTCTAATATTCTGACCTTCAGCATTTATTTTTACATTTCCACTCCACATTCCACCTACAAAATTAACTGTTGTTGGAGAAATTGTACCAGCAGTTGAAGCGAGATTAACTGTTCCATTAAATCCGGTAACAATTTGGCCATTTACATCAACTGCTTGAATTGTGATATAAATATTTTCGTTTTTATATTGTGGTGAAGTTATAGATGAAAATTTAAAACTTTCAACTCCTCCTGTTAATTGAAATGCATTTGAAGTTCCCATTGCAGAGGTTGAGGAATCAAAACATGTTATTACAACAGAAGGATTTGGCGTTGTAAGAGTTACATTTCCAGTCCAAACTCCATTTGTAAATGTAATATTTGTAGGTGATATTGTTCCAGGACCAGTTGAAGCAGAGAGAGTTGCTGTACCATTATAATTTATAACAGGAGAGTTATAATAATCAACTGCTCTTATAGTAATCGCAAATGGAGTTCCAGCAATTTTAGGCGATGTAATTGTATCAAAAATAAATTTTGTTGGTGAATTATCAGCGACTGAAAACCAATTGGAAAGACCATATTGAGGATTACCAACTCTTTGAGCTCTAATTCTAATTTGTGGATTTGGGTTATTTATGGCAACATTTCCATGCCATACTCCGTTAACAAGTTGAATAGGATTGCCTCCTGATACTGTAATTGAAACAGGACTTCCATCATTTGCTTCTGCTGAAAGATTTACCCACTCATTATTATTTATTAATGTATTTCCAACCATATCTTTAGCATAAACTTTTATTTGAAATTGAAGATTTTTAACTTGTGGCCCAATATTATCAAATTCATAGTGGTCTATTGCTCCAAAAACAGGGAATGAATTAGAGGTACCTGTCTTATTCAATGTTGTATCAGTTGCAGTTATTGTAACAGATGTCCCTGGTGAAGTAATTGTTACATTAATAGTTCTTTTTCCATTATTTCCTAAAGTAAAAGTTGTAGTTGTTGGACTTATTTTATCAATTCCAAGAGAACATGAAAGAGTAACAGTTCCAGTATATGGCGTAGCTCCTGCTGTATTATCTATTAAATTTCCCCATTGGTCTTCAGCATTAATAGTAACTGAAAATGGTATTCCTTGTTCTTTGTAAGGTCCAATATTATTAAATCTAAAATGATGTAAATCTCCATGCCAGATGTCTATTAAAGCAGAATAACCTATTTGAATTCCGTCTCTATTTTGCGCTTTTATACGCGCATCATCATATGATTTATAAATTGTTATTTGAAATGTTTTTGAACTTTCATTGTTAAAAGTAACTGAAGAGGGTGTCATTAAAGGGGATGGAGGTGAAGAGACAGGCAATAGTGTTACTCCATCAACTAAAGATAAATCAGCAGTACCACTAAATTTTGTCTGGTTCTGATATTGATCATAACAAGTTAAAATCAATGTAAAAGATTGTCCTGCTATTTTTGTTCCAACAACAGGAAATTGCATTGCAAAATAATTTAGTGGACCACCGTTAACTGTAAATGTTGATGAATTACCTAAATATGTTGCATCTGAAACATTTATTGATGTTGTTTCTGCTTTATATAAAATAACATCAACTGGATCAGATACTCCATTTGTAAAATTTATATTTGGTGAATATGGTGGTGTAATATCACCTGCAAAATTAGGATTAGTGCCATCTGGTGCTTGGCCTGGCCCACTGAAAGTAAGTGTATATAAACCATTCCAAGTAGGAACAATATTGTAATAAGCATCACAGAATCTTACTCTTATTTGAAATTGAATCCCTGCTGTTTGATTTAATGGTGTTCCAATATTGCCTTTACCGTTTTGAAATGTCTCTCCAGGCAGAGTAACAACAAACTGCGTAGTTACTCCTGGATTTACAGTTATATTCTGACTTGCTGATGTTAATCCAGTTGCAGATGCAGTTATTGTCCATGTTCCAGCTGTTTCATCATAATACCAGAATTCAACCCAACTATTACCTTCAGTAATTGTTACTTGAGTTACAGATGTCCCTCCTGATGTTAAACTGAATTTACCTTTCCCATGGGGTGATGTTGTTGATAAATTAACTGTTAAGTTTCCGCTTATTACTGGATTGTTTGAGGCATCTTGCCTTTCAACTCTTATTGCTCCAAACCAAGAACCAGCATTCATTGACCATGGACCTAATGGTGTAAAAACTAGTTTAGTTGCTGGTGGAGGTGTAACAACATTAACTGTTGGTTGAGTGGATATATTTGTTAAAGTTTGACCAGATTCAACTCTTGACTTTGTTGTGAAAGTTCTTAAACCAGTTGTAGATGGTGCGGTAACATTATTATATTTCAACTTAATCCAGCCACCTGTTGTTATTGAAAGAAATCCAACTTTTATATCCATGCCTGCAATGATTACATTCCCAGGAGAGATTAATAAATCATCAATCCATATACTACCTGAAGATGATCCAAAATAATCTGACTTATAAATGAAACCATAAGTTTTAACATTTGCTATACCTGCAATAGGAATTTTTACATAAGTCCAAGTATTTGCAGAAATTGCTCCTATAGGATAAGTGGTTGCGCCTGATAAATCAGATGTTGTTGCAAAACCAAATTCTATTGCTCCGGATGGTACATAGACCGTTGATCTTACCCACAATCCAACAGCAGTATATGTGCTCCAATCCTCAGTAGCAAGAAGTTGATAATAAACTCTTTCGTTTGTCGCATTTGCTGCAGCAGCAACGCTGATCCTTATTGAAGATCCTTCTTTTCTTGTTGAAGCGTCGGTAGATATAGTTAAATCAGGATCAGATGAAAACCAGCTTGATGAAGAATCCATATTGTTGACTAATCTAGCAACATAGACATCAGAAGATTTTGAATCAATAGAAACATATCCAGTTCCTGCAGGGTTTGTTGTTTGTGGAATGCTGAAACCTGATGGAACTGTAATTGAAATTTCGCCACTCTCCATGGGTTCTGCTGCTGTAAAGGTAAAATCAAAGTTATTACCTGTTGAATTTTGTATAACTGATGTTGGATTAACTACGCAAGTACCTGAACCTGCTGCGCTAAAAGATAGTTTTAAGGGATAAGAAAGTATTAAAATCAAAATAAGAGGTAGGATTAAACATAATTTTAATTTTTTACTCATAAAATTTCCTCCTTTTTATCATTTTTAAATTTAAATTCTTTATATAAAAATTTCATAAAATTTTCTTTCTCCTTTCTATGGTGCAGGATATGTTATTGTTATTTCACTTGAGAATGGGTCCCAATCTACTTTTGCACCAAATGTTTCCATTATAAATCTTATTGGTACAAAAGTTCTACCATTTATAATTACAGGTGGTGCGTCAAGTCTAACCGGTAAACCTTCTATATAAGCAATATTTGAACCAATTCTTAAATCTATTCTCTTTAATTTGAATATAATTGAAACTCTTTCATCTCCAAAAGAGATATATCTATATTCAACAGTTGCTCCAAATGCTTCAACAATTACCCTTAGTGGAACCATTGCTCTTCCAGTTTTCTTATCAATCCATGGTGCTGCTTCAAGTTGAAGTGGTTTATCATTTACATAAACAGTTCTTGAACCAATTTTAATCTTTAAAATCGTTCTCTTTATAAATTTAACAGGCAAATAAATTGAGTTTTCATTTCCTGCTTTATCAACTGCAACAATAGAAATTGAATTATTTCCTTCTTGTAGTCTTACAGTATAAGAGAAATTACCTTGAGAGTCATAAGATACTTGCATTCCATTTATAGTTAATGTTGCTCCAACCTCAACTTTTCCTTTAACTTCAAAATTCTCATTGAAAACTTCCATCCATTTTGTAATTGAGGGATCAAGAGATAAATATGGGGGAGTGGTATCAAGTGTTATATTTAATGTAAATTCACCAATATTTCCTGCAGAATCAATTGCTTCAACTTTTATTGTATTTAAACCTGGCACAAGTTTAACTATTAAATTAAATTGACCTCTTGTATTTGATGTTGTTCTTGATGTTTGTGCTGAAACAAGAATTGTTGGTTCAGTTATTCCGGAAATAATTAAATCACTCTTATTTGTGTAATTAATTGTTGGCTCTATAATTGTAATTTTTGGAGGAGTTGAATCAACTTTAAATGTTCTAGATCTAACTTGCTCTGCATTATCAACTCCTTTTGTTTTTGAATAGAAGTATAAAATATGTTCTCCTTCTTTTGCAGTAAATTCTCCTACATAAAGTTGTGGTTCTTCATCATCCCAATAATAATAAGTTTCAATAACTCCTTCTCCTTTCCCTTCAAGTTTTATTTTTGGTTTTGTTATATACCATGCATTTATTCCATCAGGAGACTCAGGAGTAACTGTTATTATTGTATATGGTGTTCCAACAATTTCATATGGTTTTGATGGTACCTCATTCAAATCTCTTGAAGTGTAAAGATACAAAATATATTTATCAGGAATTTCAGGATTTCTAATTTTTGCGCTCCTTGATATGATAATTGAATTTTCTCCTTTTATTATTGGTGCTGAAAGAGTTATAACAAGTAATCTTCCTATAATAAGAGGTTCATATCTTAATGGAACTCCTGAAACTTGAATTGATGTTGGAAGAATTGATTGTGGAAGATTTGTTCCGGTTGGGAATTTAATGTAAATTTTATCTCCTTCAAGAAGATTTGTATTTATTCTAAATAAAATATTATACTCTGCTTCTTTTCCAGCACTTTGAGGTTTTACATTAACCTCAATGTCACTTATCGGTGGTGCAGGAGATAAAACAAAATTGTAACTTGCTGCTTTTGTTTCTTTATTTGTTGTCACTTCAACCTTATAATTTCCTGCTAAAGGTGGATTAATTATACCTGCTTGAGGTGAAATTTCAATTTTTGCTGTTGTCTCTTTTGGAACAGGAATAGGTGTTTTAATTGTAATTGTATTTGCTGATTGATTTACTATTGGTGATGTTGTTATTTGAGCATCATTAATTTTTATTAAATTTATATTTATAGTTGCTGGAATAAATGTTCCTGTTGGGAATTTTATATTTATTTCATCTGAAACTGAAAGTTCCCCCTTTGTCCCAACTTTAATTATGATTGTGTAACCTGCATTAACTGAAGCGGTCTGTGGATTAACTGATAAAGATAAAATTTCTAAACTGAATCCTCTATCAACTCTTAATTGCGGCTGATTTACAATTGGTGTTAATGTTCCACCTTGACCCATTGTAAAGAATGAAAATGTATAATTTCCTTCAATTGAAGGGAGTGTAACATTGTTTAATCTAATTGTTAGAGTGTTTCCAGATGCCATAGTTTGAATGTTTATGATTAAATTATTTAATTGCGTTTGAACTGTTCCTAGAGTAACACCAGTGCCTGGAGTTACTGATGCAAAACATTCACCATTTGGATCTGTAAGTTGTGGATTTGGAAAACCAGAAGGTATTGTTAATCTTATAGCACCACCTGACAAACTAAACGTTGCTGTAAAAGTAAAAGTTATATTTAACCTTTCATTTGTTAATCCTGATGCTGGAGTCATAAAAACTTGTCCTGAACCATTTGCAATTTTTCCTGAGACAACAATTCTTTGTACTGCGCTTTCATAATTTGTTGCTGATACTGTTATATCCCATGCGCCAGGTGATGAATCTTTATAATAAAATAATTTTTCTGAACTTCCAGATGTAAATGTTATTGAAGTTATCCCCCAATTAACTCCATCTTCTGAAAATTTTCCAGTGGTAGAGTTGGATGTAAGATTTACTGTAATATTTGTTGGGGCAATTAAAGGGTTGCCTTGAGGGTCTAAAAGACCAATAACGATCGATGATGATTTTTGTTCAAGATCTATTGTTTGAGGTGTTGATTTAAAAATTAGTTTATCTCCAAAAACTTTAAATGCATTAGATATTCCAGTTTTTCCTGAAACTGGATCTGTAACAGTAATTGTTACATTATCCCCTGCTTTATTTATTTTAATATTTCCTGTAAATGTTCCATTAACAAATGGTCCTAAAGTTATTGGTTCAAAAGTTCCAACTCCAAGAGAGCAAGTTAAATTTACAGTTCCATTGAAACTTGAAACAGTGGAATTATCTTCATCTTTTGCTGTTACAGTTACCTCAAAAGAAACTCCTTTACTTTGATTTCCAATGGTTGAGATTAAGAAATGGTGGAGTCCTTTTGCAACAGTAAATTTATTAGAAAGAGAGATCACAGATGGAGTTGCGAGAGTTAACCTCAATTGAACATCTGTGCCATGAGTTCCAAGTTTTACATTTCCAGTCCAAACTCCATTTATAAAAGTTATTGAAGTTGGTTCAACAACTGTGGAATTTACTGCAGATAATGTTACTGAACCATTAAAGTTTGTACATAAATTTCCAAATTCATCATATGCTTTTATTGTGACGCTGAATGGAACATTTACAGTTTGAGCATCAATTGTTGAAAAAACAAAATTTTTAACTTGTGCAGGCAAAACAGTTATTGCGTTTGACTCTCCTGTTTTTCCAATCTTTTCAGCAATAATTTTTATATTTGTTCCTGCTTTTGTTAAAGTTACGCTTCCTATCCAAACTCCATTATTGAAAAATCCTGTAATTTGAGGAGTTATTGTTCCATCTGAAACGGAAAGATTAACCTGTTCTGTGAAATTTGGAATAGTATAATTTAAAGAATCTTTTGCATAGATTTTTATTGTAAATGGTGTTCCTGCTATTTGTGGTGAAGATATTGTATCAAAAATAAAGTGATCAAGCGCACCAAAAACTGAAAATATGTTACTCATTCCCATTTTGTTTGTTATTGGATCTTCTGCAAAAATTTGAACCGATGGATTTGGGGTATTTATTGTAATACTTCCTGTCCATCTTCCATTTATAAAAGCAGTTGTGGATGTTGGTGAAATAGTTCCTGGACCTGTTGAAGAAGTTAAAAGTGCTGTTCCATTCCAAGTTGTAATAAGAGACCCTGCAAGGTCAACTGCTTTTATTGTTATGTTGAATGGAACCCCTGCGGTTTGATTTGAAATTGCTTCAAACTCAAGTCTTCCCAAAACATTTGATGCACAAGTGAAAGTATTAGAAGTTCCAGTTATGAATCCGTTAGATGCTGTAATTTTCATGTTTGGATGAGGAGTATTAAGTGTAACGCTTCCAGTCCATATTCCTAATGTAAAATTACCAGTGGTTACAGGAGTTATTCCACCAGTGGAAGCGGTTAAATTAGCATTGCAAGCTCCACCTCCATAGATTCCCCATGTATCGGAATTATCCCATGCGCTTACTATAAATCCATTTATATCTTTTGCAAAAATAGTAATATTAAATGGATTATTTATTGTTTGGGGACCAATTAATTCAAAATCAAAGCGGTGAACTGTCTGACTTGAAACCGTAAAAGAATTTGATGTTCCTTTTATACTTATATTAGAACTGTCTGTAACAGTAATAGTATGAATACCAACGGTCATCATTTTAACTGTATTAACAACTCTAACGCCTGATACAAATCCGGTTAAAGTGAAAGGCAAGGGCAAACCTGCAATTTGAGCATTTAAATCTGTCGATGTAACAATCACTGAACCTGTGTAAGTTGTTATAATATTATCCCATTGATCAACTGCAGAAATTCTTAAAGCATTCTTAGGATGAGGATTTGCTGGTTGAGGATTAAATTCACATCCAACTGTTTGAGGTCCCACTGGTTTATATTGACCTGTAATTGGGTCTAAATCATTTGAAGTAACTTTAAAGCGATGTAAAGGTCCTGGTAAAACATTAAATGTATTTGAGAGACCAGATTTAGATGCAAAATCGACTTTTAATTGAACATTGTTTGCTGCTTTATATAAAGTTATATAACCTGATGATATTCCATTTATAAATGTTACAGTTGTGGGTTCAATGATAAAATTTATTGGTGTTGTTGCTGAAATTGTTACTGTTGCATTAAAATTGGTAATTAAATTTCCTAAACTATCTCTTGCGTATATTTTTACAAAAAAAGATGTTCCTGCTATTTGTGGCGAAGATATTAAATCAAATGTAAAATTATGTAAACCTGCTGAAACTGAAAAATTATTTGAAGTTCCAAATTTTGAGAGTGCAGATGCTGTTATAAAAACCGATGGAGTTGGAGTATCAATAGTGACATTTCCTTCAAAAACTCCATTTACAAGATTTACTGAGGTTGGTATTATGTTTCCTACCGAAGATGAAAGAGTTAGGGTTGTATTTAAATCTGAAATTAAATTATGTTGTGAGTCATGCGCTTCAATTCTTATTGAAAATGGCACGCCTGATACTTGAGGACCTATTGATGAAAAATGGAAATGATCTAATGATCCTAAAACTGAAAATGTATTTGAATATCCTGTCATTCCACTTCCACCTGAATCTGTTGCAACTATCTGAACACTGGAAAAAGATGAATTTATTGTTATATAACCACTCCACTTTCCATTTATAAATGGACCAACAACTCCGGGATTTATCGGACCAAGTGGATTTAAAGTTAAATTTACGTTTCCTATAAAGTTTGTAACAACATTTCCATTTCCATCTCTTGCAGTTATTTCAACAAAGAAACTTTGACCAACTTTTTGTGGAGAGGGTATATATGAAAATGAGAAATGGTTTAAAGTTCCTTGAAGAGAAAATACATTTGATTCACCCGTAGCACCTCCATAAGTTGCTATTAATTTAACTGCAGTAGATGGTGTATTTAATGTTACACTTCCGTTCCATACTCCATTTACAAATACAACGGGTGAAGGATTTGTAGATACTCCCATGGTTGGAGAAGAGGAGAGTAAAACTTGCTGATTAAATGATGTAACTATCATTCCAGATGAATCTTTTGCGTATATAGTTACTGGAAAAGGTACACCCGCTGTTTTTGGAGAGGAAATAATAGAAAACTCAAAGTTATTAACTAAACCAGATGACACTGAAAAAACATTAGACTCACCGATAAGTGGATCATAACTATTATTTGAATTTATATGTTCAGTGTGTTTTTCAAATGTATTGAATGATATCAAATTCATTCCAATATCAGCTTCGTTACTTTGAACATAAGTTAGTGCCCTATAATTTCCATAAGGTGTTAATCTTTTATCACCAACACTTACTTTATTATTACCATCTATATCTAAATAAATATATTCGCCAAAATCAAATAAATTATTTGCACTTATATTTTCTGTGTGTTTTTCAGCTGGAAAAGCTGATATGAATGGTATTATTGAAAAACCAATGTCTGTGTTTCCAGAGGCAACAAAAGTATTATAATTATAATTTCTTAAATTAATTAATCTTTTATCACCGATATTTACAAAATTTGATCCATCAGAGTCATTATAGATATATTCACCGTAAAAAGCATTTGCATAAATTTTTGCTCCTGAATCTGCGCTGCTTAATGTAACATTTCCTGTCCAGATACCATTTGTAAGATTAATTATATTAGGAGTAATTGCCCCTCCAATTGTTGAAACAAATAATTTTATCTGTCCATTAAATGATGTTACTATTCTTCCAAATGAATCAAGAGCTTTTACTGTTATTAAGAATGGAGTATTTTTACTTTGATTTCCAATTGGATCAAATTGAAATAATACAGGGTCTGGATCTGATACTGTAAAAACATTTGAAGTTCCATTAGCAACGCTTGAACCCGATGCATCTGTTGCAGTTATTGTCATAGTATTAGAAGAAGAAGTTAAAGTAATATTTCCAGACCAAACACCGTTTATAAAAGGCCCAACTACAGAGGGAGTTATAGACCCATCAGAGGAAGAGAGGTTTGCATTATAACCAACTCCATTGAAACTAGTATTAATATTTCCGAAACTATCTTTTACTTTAATAGTTATTGAAAAAGGGTTATTTCTTGTTTGAGATCCTATTGGATCAAAAACAAAAGAACAGTTAGCAAGCGCTTGTGGTTGGACATTAACAGTTGAATTGCCTTTTATTAATGGATTTGATGTATCTTCAACATAAATTGTCTGTGGTCCAGCAGTAATTAATGTTGCACTAAATGGCCTATCACCAAAATCTCCAGGTAGATATGTTGTATCTGGTGGCAAACTTAATGGCGGAGAAGAATAAGTATCTGTTGTTGAAAAATGCACTCTTCCAGTATATGATGTTACGGTATTCCCAAAAGCATCAACAGCTTTTACCCTGAAATAAAATGGATTTCCAGCAATTGGTGAAGTTGTCGAAAAAAAGTAAAATTCAAAATGGTGTAGAGTTGATGTCCCTACAGTAACTACTGCTGATGTTGATGAAATTGCGCTATCTGAAACAGTAATTGTTCTTAAGCCAGCTGTTTTAAATCTCACTCCATTTGTAAAAGTATGAGAACCATTATCAGCAGGCATAAAAGTGTAGTTTGAAGGAGAAAATTCAGCCTGAGGATCATTTGAAGTGAATGTTACTGTACCATTATAGTCACCAATAATGTTATTCCAAGAATCTTTTGCTGTAACTTTAAAAGTCAAATAGTCGCCAGCTGTTATTGATGTACTTGAAAGATCTATTGTAAAGAAATTTAATATGCCACCAGTTACTTGAAATCCAGATGAGGTACCATTTATAGTTGATGTAATAGTGTCTTGAACAGTAAAAGATGATAAGACCCAAGGAACAGGAACATTTGAACCTATTAAGGTTATAGAAAAAGTTTTTATTCCAGAATCTCCTGGGCCAAAATTATATGGTATTGCTGGCGAAGATACAAATGTAATACCATATGAAGAATTCAATGTTAGATTAATAGTTCCATTATATCCTGCATCTATTAAATTATTTGCATCTAATGCTCTTATTGTAATATTAAAAGTAACACCAATTTTTGCAGTTGATGGAACTATAACCTCAAAATGAGTTGCTGGCCCACCATAAACTTTTGGAATATAAACTGATAAAAGGCTAAAGATAATTATAAAAGTTAGAAGGACTACCCTTCCTTTTTTCATTAGTTTAAACCTCCTTTTTTGTTTCACTAAAAATCCCCTTGTTTATAAACTATTTTTACTATTAAATTTAAAAAAATCAAGGGGAGAATTAATTCTCCCCTGGGTAAGTAATAAAAACTTTCCTTTCCAAAGGCCTCCATTCAACTTTTGCACCAAATGCTTCCATCATAAACCTTATAGGTACATATACCCTATCATTTCTAATAAGTGGTGTAGTGTCCATTTCATATGGTTTACCATTTAATGATGTAACTTTTGAATCAGGAGAAACTTTTAAAATTTTCTTTAACCCTCCACTATCCTCAATTGTAATTGTAATAATTCTTACAACTGGGTCCCAATCAACTATTGCACCAATTGATTCACTTATAAATCTAAGAGGAACCATTGTTCTGTTGTTGAAAATAAATGGTGGATAATCTAAAATCTTAAAATACTCATTAACCTTCGCTTCAACTTTACCAATTGTTAACTCAATTTTAACTCTTGGATTCCAAACAACCCCTATGTTTCTTCTTGATGTGTTTCCTGCTTTATCAATTAAAATAAAATCTAAAACATTTGTTCCAGACTTTTTAAGTTCAATTTTTCCTTCAAATTTTCCGTCTTCTCTTATTAAAATTTCTTCACCATTAACCGTAAGTTTTCCTCCTAACTCTCCCTTTCCTTTTATTTCTATAATTTTATCATAAACTACAAGCCAAGGTGTTGGATATTCAATTGTAAGTTCTGGTAGAATTGTATCTCTTATAACTTTTATGACTTTAAAAAATTCATTTCCAGCAATATCAATTAATATAAATGTTATAGAATTTACTCCCTCAAAAATTTCGACCTCAGTTTTAAATGTACCATCTTCTTTAATATTAACTCTTTTACCTTGAATAAGTAAAATTGAATTATATTCTGAGATAGAACCTACTATTTCGATTTTTTCTTTATTAAAGTACATTCCATCTTCTATATTTATTGAAGTTATTTTTGGAATTGTTGTGTCAACTTTAAAACTTTTTTCTTTTATCTCTTCTTCGCTTCCTAATTTATCCTTAGCATAATAGTAAAGTGTATTAATTCCTTCAGGTGGAGTTAAAAAACCTTTATATTCATTCCATGGTCCATTGTCCCATCTATAAAATACAGTCGGTTCTTTATCATATTTTGAAGCTGAAGAAAAAGTAATAACAGGCATAGTTTTATAGTATCCATTTAAACCATCTGGTTCGGATTTTGAAAGAATAATTTTTGTTTCTGGTTGAGGATAGACAAGAAAACTTTTTGAGTTAATAGGTGTTGGTTCTCTTGATGTATAAATTGTTAAATAATACTCTCCTTCATCATTTATCTTTATGTTTGCTACTTGAGAAATGAAAATAGTAAATTCTTCTTCTCTGCCAATTGGTACTGGTGTTTGAATTGAAAGGATTAATTTATCTTTTGAAATGGTTGGGGATTTTGTTAGAGATATTCCTTTGATTTTTATTGAATCAGGTTTAATATTTTGAGGAAGTTCTACTTTTTGTGGAAATTTTAAGTAAATGTATTCATTTACACTTAATGAACCACCTGGACCAGTTTTTAAAATAATTTCAAATGATATTGCTCTTTTTGTTGATGGAGGAACTACCTTTGTTGAAATTGAGGATAACATTGACTCGATTAAAGTGTAAGGTGAAGATGTAACTTCTGTTCTCTCTTTTTTTGTCCATGCTTTTAATCTATAATCTCCAGGGTTGTCTGGGTTTTTAATTCCTGCCTCTCTTGAAATTATAATTTCAATTTTTTCCTCATTGCCAATTTTAACAGGAGTGTTTATTGTTAAAATTTTATTTGAAATGTCAATGTTTGGGAATTTTGTTAGATTTATTCCATTTAATGTAATTAAATTTCTATCAATATTATTTGGAAGTTTTGTATAAGAAGGAAATTTAATATAAATTTCATCTCCTTCTAAAAGTGATCCATGTTTTCCTGTTTTAAAACTTATTTTGTATTCTACTTCAACTTTTGTAACAGGTGGATTAGATTCGACTCTTAAATTAGAAATTATTGATTCAACAATTTTATAAGAAAAAGAGATTACATAAGTTGGTTCTCTACTTGTTGCAACTTGAAGTGAATAATCTCCACTTTTTGTTGGATTTTTTATTCCAAAATTTTCATTGAATATAATTTTTACATCTGAATTATTTAAAATATTAATTGGAGCTTTCAAAGTTACTTTTCTTCCAGTTGATATAATCACATCACTGGGATTAACTCCATTAATTGTTACTTCATTTTTGTCTCCAATATTTGGAACAGAAGTATCATCTGGAAATATAATTGCAATAACATCATGATCTTTTATCAGAGCGCCTGCTGTTCCTGTCCTAAACTCAATTGTATATTTTGATTCTGTGTTAACAACATTTGGTTCAACTTCAACTTTTGGTCGAGATATTACTGAATAATAAATTGTGTAGGGTAGTGAATTAACTGGAATCGGTTCTTTACTTGTATAAACTTGTAAAGTGTATGTTCCAGATTTCGTTGGATTATATATTCCTAAGTTTATTGGAAATGTAACAACAACAAAGGCTCCATTTTGTAATGAATATGGAAATATTAACCTTACAGTTCTTACTGAAACATATGAAATATTAACTGGATATCCATTTATTAATGCACCAAAAAATGGAGGTCCAAAAGGAATAAAAGTATCAAAAGGAAAAGTAATTGTTACAGAATCAACTCCTCCTAATACCCCACCATTTGGACCAAGATTAAACCTTATGTTATATTCAGCAGGAGAACCAGCATAAGGTGGGTTAACATCGACTTTTGGGGTCGAAATTTGACTGATAATATAGATATCTGACAAACCATGATGAGTATAAGGAGGACCTCCGGGTGGAAATTGTGCTCTTATTTGAATATGACCCCAATCTGTCATTTGAAGAGTTACATTATCAACATTTGTGTTAGGGGTTGTAAAGATAGCAGCACCTGGATCTGGATCTGAAATAGGAACAATAGACCAATCAAACTTATCTTCCCATCCATAGATAGATTGAACGTTTGTTCTTTTGTTTCCATAACCATCAAAACTATTAGCAATGAAATTTTTTGTTTCTCCAACAAAACTATTATATGGATTTGGCGAAACCTTAATATTTTGAATTAAATCAGGAATTATTTTTATACTTCCGTTAATATTTATAACAAAGTTAATCCCTCTTTTTACTTTTATATTACCTATCAAATTTCCTGCTTTTGTAGTGTTTATTGCATTCGTTATTTCAATTTCAACCTTACCAGCTAAAGTTTGATTTCCTGTTACAGGAATATCTATAATATTTAAAGATTTTATTATTGTTCCGAAATTTGCTCCTGTTGTATTTAATGTAATTACAACAGTCGAGCCATTGAAATTAAATCCTACTGGAAAAGTAATTATAATAGTATCCCCATTTTGAAGTAAGGGGAGATTATTATCAAAATTTAAAGAAACAATCCAATGTGTATTTGTTTTACCCGCAGTATCATCTCCTTGAGTTACCTGAGTCCCTGGAGTATTTGGTGTAAAGATTACACTTGTAACATTTGCATTAACGCCAATTGTTAGGAAACTGAATCCTAACAAAAAAATTACAGTTAATATAATTAATTTCTTAATCATATAATTACCTCCTTTTAATTATAAACTTCTTTTCTTGATTTAGGTTTCAAAAAATTAGAGATTATATAAATAAGTTTTGTTCCATTGTATAATTAAAATATGAGTATAGAGATAGAAAAGAAAATTCTAAAAGGTTTTATAGTTGATAGATTTACACTTTCAAAATCCTTATCTGAAGGTTTTAAGATTGAATATTTTGAAAATCCAAAAACAACAACAATCCTTAATGCTGTTCTTGATATTTATGAAGGAAGAGGAGAAATTGATTATATTGATTTTCAAACAGTTAAAAGGCACTTAGAAAAAAGAGGGGTATTTGATGATGAGATAAAAAGAACACTATCAGAAATTGAAGAAGTTGAAACACCGACTCTTGCACTTTTAATGTCTTATATTGATATATTAAGAATAAGAAATGGTGAAAGAAGATTAATAAATATTTCAAATGAAATCAATGATTTTGTTGAAAGAAGAGGACCTCATAAACTTGAAGATATTGCAACATTTGCAGTTACAATGGCCGAAGAACTTCAAAAAATAGCACTTGAGAGATTACATAAAAAGCTTGTTCCATCTGAAAGTATAATCAAAAATATTGTGATGGATGTTTTTGAAAAAAGGAAATATCATGGTTTCTCAGTTGAGCCATTTACATCACTTAATAAGTCTCTACTTGGACTTCGACCAGGTTTTTATTATGCTATTGCAGGTGCTCCAAGGAGAGGTAAAACAAATTTCTTACTTCATCTTGCAGTTAATATAATTTCAAATGAAAGAGTTCCTGTTCTTTATTATTCATGGGAACAGACATCAAGAATATTAAACTTGAGAATACTTTCTCAAGAATCAAGATTAAATCCTGTGAAAATTATTTCTAAAGAACTGAATGAAGAGGAATTTAAAAGATTTGAGGATGCATATAAAAAACTTCAAGATGTCTTCCCTTTTTTATACATAATTGAAGGAAGTAGTAGTGATACTTTAGAGAAGATTGAAGCGCATGCATATAACATTATGCAAAGCCATAGATGTGATACAGTTGTGATTTTTCTCGATTACATTCAAAAAATTCCAATTGAATCAAGAGGATATGTTGCTATAGAAGAAAAGGTTGATGAGGTTTCTGGTAAAATAGCAATGCTTTCTCTTTCTCTTAAATCTCCCATTGTTGCAATTTCTGCACTTGATAAAGAGGGTTGTAAGTTGGATGAAGAAGGAGTTGATAGACCAACAATGTTTAACTCAACTGGTGGTGGAGACATAGAGTATGATTCAGATGTTGCTATGGTTCTAGTAAAAAATCATAAAGAAACAAATGAACTAAAAGAAAAACTTCTTAATCTTGTTAAAAATGGACAACTTCTTCCAGAAGATATGCCTAATATTGATATAATTGACCTTTATATAGACAAAAATAGAGATGCACCAGAGGGAACATCTAATATAATTCAATATCTATTTTTTATAGATTCAAATAAATTCATTGAAATAGGTTATAAAGATCCATCTCAAAAATATACTTATGCAAAAATAAGTGAAATTGTTGAAAAACTAAGAAAAGAGGGTTATTTAAAATTAATAACAAAAGAAGAACAGATAAAAGAAAAACCAAAGTTTTCAGGTTTTGAGCCCTTATAAGTTGACATAAAGTTCCTTTTGTATTAAAAAATATTTATCTATTTGTTTTCTTGGAGGATTTATGCTTGATAAAAAGTTTATAAGAAGTAATCCTGAAATTGTTAGAGAATCACTAAAAGTAAGAGGATATTCTGATGAAATTTTAGATGATTTTTTAAGAGTTGATAAAGAAAGATTAATGCTTCTTAAAGAATTTGAAGAATTGAAACACAATTTAAATTTACTTTCTAAAAAAGTTGCAGAACTAAAAAGAAAAGGAGAAGATATTGGAGACATACTTCTTGAATCTAAGGAACTTTCTGACAAAATTGAGAGCATAAAAGAAAAATTAAAAATTGTTGAGGATAATTTAGATGATATTGTTTTAAGAATTCCAAATATACCACATGAAAGTGTACCAAAAGGCATTGATAGTTCATTCAATGTTGAAATAAGAATATGGGGAGAAATTAGAGAATTTAATTTTAATCCAAAACCTCATTGGGAATTAGGAGAAGAACTTAACATTCTTGATCAGGAAAGAGCAAGTAAACTTTCTGGATCAAGATTTAATTTATATAAAGGACTTGGTGCTCACCTTGAAAGAGCGTTAATTAATTTTATGCTTGATACTCATATTAAAAAACATGGATATATAGAAGTTTTTCCTCCATTTCTTGTTAGAAGTGATATTATGCTTGGAACAGGTCAACTTCCAAAATTTGGGGATGATATGTATAAAATAGAAAATGAAGATTTATGGTTAATACCAACAGCAGAAGTACCATTAACAAATTTACATAAAGGAGAAATTTTAGAAGAAAGTGAACTCCCTAAATATTACACAGCATACACTGCATGTTTTAGAAGAGAAGCAGGGGCTGCTGGAAAAGATACAAGGGGTTTAATCAGAGTTCATCAATTTGATAAGGTTGAACTTGTTAAAATTGTAAAACCAGAAGATTCTTACAATGAACTTGAAAAACTTGTAAATGAGGCAGAAGAAATTTTAAAAGAATTAAAACTTCCATATAGAGTTATGCTTCTTTCAACAGGTGATATGTCAGGATTTTCTGCTAGTAAAACTTATGATATTGAAGTGTGGATGCCATCTTATGGAAGATTTGTTGAAATATCCTCTTGCTCAAATTGTACAGATTTTCAAGCAAGAAGAATGAATACAAGATTTAGAAGAGAAATTGGAAAAATTGAGTATGTTCATACATTAAATGGTTCTGGCGTTGCAATTGGAAGGTGTTTTGCAGCAATTCTCGAAAATTATCAAAATGAAGATGGGTCAATTACAATTCCAGATGTATTGATACCATATATTGGAGTTGATAAAATAAAAAAAGATTAGGAGGTAATTATGATAAAAGTCATCAAGAATAAACCATTTTTAAGTAAGAAAAATTTAAACTGTAGGGAGTGTTCAACACCTTGTAAATCTGCTTGTAAAACATCAATGACAGTTGGAAATCAAAATTGTGAGAGAGACAGAGAAGAAAAGAAATTTGTCTTCTAAACCACCCCTTTTTCATAAATTTTCATATCTAGATAAATATTTTATTTTTTTTCCAATATCAGGAAGTTTAATTGAAGTAGATAAAAATTTATATTTGAATTTAATTGAAGAAAATATAGTTGAAAATCCCTTTTTTGAAGAAGAAAAAAAAATTTGGGAAGAGAATGAAGTAAAATTTGATCCTCCAGAAAATTTAAAATCTTTGTGTCTTCTTGTATCTCAAACTTGTAATATGAGATGTGATTACTGCTTTGTAGATGAGGGAACTTATAGAGATAAAGAAAGTTTAATGGATGAAGAGATAAGTTTAAAAGCAGTTGATTTTTTAATCGAAAATTCAAAAACAAAACACATTGAAATTGATTTTTTTGGAGGAGAGCCACTTTTAAATTGGGAAGTTGTAAAAAAAACAATTGAATATAGAAATAAAAAAGCAAAAGAAAATGGTAAAATACTAAGACTCTCATTAACAACAAATGGAATTTTACTTGATGATGAGAAATTAAATTTTTTAAAAAATAATTTTGTAAGTTTAATTTTATCTCTTGATGGTCCACTTTATGTAAATGACATTCATAGAAAACTCAAAAATGGCAAAGGTTCATTTGATTTAATTTTTAAAAATTTAAAAAAATTAAAAGATTATGAAGGTTACTATATAAGAGGCACTTTCACAAATAAAACTAAAAATATCCTTGAAAGTGCGAAGTTTTTATATGAAAATGGCTTTAAAAATATATCTCTTGAACCAGTTATTTTAGAAAAAGATAATCCTTTGAGTTTAAAAGATGAAGATTTAGAGGAATTAAAAATTGAGTATGAAAAACTCGGAGAATATTTATATAAAGAAAAACTAAATGGAAAAATTTTAAATTTTTATCACTTCAATATTGATTTATCATCTGGTCCATGTCTAGGAAAGATGAGTTTTGGATGTGGTGCTGGAGTTGAATATTTAGCAGTTGATACAAAGGGAGATATTTATCCATGTCACTTTCTGAAAGAGTTTGAAGAATTTAAAATTGGGAATGTTTTTGATGGTATTGATGAAAAAAAGAAAAAATATTTTATATTTTTAAATGATTTAGATTCAAAAGAGAGATGTAAAAGTTGCTGGGCAAAATATCTTTGTGGAGGAGGGTGCATTGCTCATTCATATTTTATAAATAAAAATCCACTTATTGTACCTAAAGATTTTTGTGAACTTCAAAAAAAGAGAATAGAAATAGGACTTTTATTAAATAGTTTATAATTTAATTAAAACTGAATTTATAGGGGTGATAGATGAATGAAAAAGTTTTAGAAAAAATAGCTCTTGAAAGGGCAATAATTGAAGCTGAAAGGTGTCTTTTCTGTTATGATGCTCCATGTGAAAAAGGTTGTTCTATAAATCTTCCAATTTCAAATTTCATCTATTTTCTTAAAAATAAAAATTTTCATTCTGCATATGAAATTTTAAGGGAAAATCATCCATTAATTTCGGTTGCAGGTTGTGTTTGTCCTGAGGAAGTTCTTTGTCAAATTGAATGCACAAGAGGAAAAATAGATGAACCAATTAAAATAAGAGAACTTCATAATTTTTTAACAGAATTTTTCACTGATAACAAGAATCTTTCATTACCAGAATATAAATATGAAGAAGTTGCAATAGTAGGTGGAGGACCAGCATCTCTTTCTTGTGCTTTTTATTTAAGAACACTAGGATATAAACCAGTTCTATTTTGTAATGATGAAATTGGTGGAATTCCACTTAAAGAAATTTCAAATTTTAGGTTAAGAGATGAAATACTTAAAAAAGATTTAGATTTTATTAAAGAAAATTTTATATTTAGATATGAAAATAAAAAAATTGAGAGTTTGTTTGAACTTCAAAAAGATTTCAAAGCAATCTTTATTGGAATAGGCCTTTCAGGTGAAATTGAACTTGAAATAGATGGAGTGGATAAAGAAGGAGTTTTTAAAGCAAGGGAGATTTTGAGAAAAATAAAAAGAGGTGAGGTTATTAATTTAGGAGAAAGAATAGGTATAATTGGTGGAGGAAATGTTGCTTTTGAGATAGCAAATACATTGAAAATGCTCTATCAAGATAAAGAAGTTTTTATAATATATAGAAGAGGAGCAAGTGACCTTAAGTGTTATCCAGAAGAATTTGAAAGAGCAAAAAGGTTGGGTGTAAATTTTTATTTTGGTGCGATTCCAAATGAAATAATTGGAGAGAATAAAGTTTCTGGCTTAAAGGTTTGTCAAGTTAGTTTAAAGGAAAAAGACGAGGATGGAAGAAGAAAACCTATGAAAATTGAGAATAGTGAATTTATAATTCCATTAGATAACATCATAATAGCAATTGGGCAAAAATTAGAAGATGGTATATTTCCTGAAATTCAAAAAGAAAATGGGTTAATTAAAGTTAATGAAAACTATATGACAAATATAAAAGGAGTTTTTGCTGGAGGAGATTGTGTAAATGGTGGAGATACAATAACAAGAGCAGCAAAAGATGGAAAAATTGCTGCATTTAAAATTCATGAATATTTAAGGAGGATATAAAATGTTTAAATTAAAAAACCTTTCAATAGATTTTCTTGGAATAAAACTAGAAAATCCTTTTATTCTTTCAGCATCACCATCAACAGATGAACTTGAAATGGCAATTTCAGGTTTAGAATCAGGATGGGCGGGTGTAATTTTGAAGACAACCTCCATTGAAGATAACCCTGTCCCATTAAAATATCCTATGATGTCATCTTTTGGAACATACTCAAAAAGAGTTTTAGGACTTGGAAATATTGATTTGATTTCAAAATATCACATTGATGAAGTTGAGAAAAGGGTAAAAATTCTAAAAGAAAAATTTCCAAACAAAATGATTGGTGCAAGTATAATGGGAAGCAAAAAAGAAGATTGGCAAAATTTGGTTTATAGATTAAAAAAGGCAGGAGTCGACCTGATTGAATGTTCTTTTTCTTGTCCACAAGGAAGCATGGGTGAAGTACCAGGAAGAATGCTTGCTCAATCTGTTCAAGCAACAGAAAAAGTGACCTCATGGATAAAAGAGGCATCAGATAAAACTCCAGTTTTAATTAAAATAACACCTCAAGTTACAGATATTGTTGAAGTTGCAGAAGCAGTAAAAAGAGGTGGAGCAGATGGAATTACAGCAAGTAATACCATTCCATCTCTTTTAGGAATTGATATATACACATTTGAACCATATCCGACAGTTTTTGGTTTCTCTTCATATTCGGGTCTTTCTGGAAATGCAATAAAACCCATAACATTAAGAACAATTGCTGAAATTAAAAGAAATGTTGACATTGTAATTTCGGGAAATGGAGGAGCATATTCTTCAAGAGATGCAATTGAGTTTATGCTTGTTGGTGCGAGTAATGTTCAATTTTGTACACTTCCAATGGTTTATGGTTTTAGAGTAATAGAAGAGTTAAAGAGAGGCTTATCTCATTATCTTTATGAGATGGGTTTTAATTCTCCATTGGAAATTGTTGGAAAAACACTTGATAAAATCAAAGCAAACGAGGAGCTAATGGTCTTGGATATTGTTAAAGCAAAAATAGATGAAGAGAAATGCATCGGATGTGAACTTTGTTTTGTAAGCTGTAAAGATGGAGGACATATGGCAATTGAATTACAAGAGAATAGAAGAGTTCCAAAGATAAATGAAGAAAAGTGTGTTGGATGCGCTTTATGTATGCAAGTTTGTCCTGTAGATGCAATTAAAATTTATGAGAAAAAAGGAAATATTGAACACTATTTTATGAGAAAATGAAAAAAATTGTCATAAATTTTAAACTTAATGGAGAAGATATTGTTGATGAGGTTCCTGTAAACAAAACTCTTGTTGAATATTTAAGGGATAATTTACATTTAACAGGGACAAAAGAGGGTTGCTCAAAAGGCGAATGTGGTGCTTGTACAGTAATTATTGATGGGAAAACTTATACTTCATGTCTTGTTTTGATACCAGAGGTCCAAAATAAAGAAATTTTTACAATTGAGGGTATAAAAGATAGAGTAGATTTTATTGATTATTTAATTGATGAAGGCGCTTTTCAATGTGGTTTTTGTGCACCAGGTTTTGTTGTAAGTTTACACTCTTTTCTTGAGAAAAATAAAAATCTTACAATAGATGAAATAAGAGAGGCAATCTCTGGAAATTTATGTAGATGTACAGGTTATAAAAAAATTCTTGATGCAATGAAAAATTATATCGAAAATAAATGAGGGGAATATGAAAGAATTTGAATATTTTAAACCAAAAAATTTGGATGAAGCACTCGAACTTGCAAAAGAGTTTAAAAATAATAAAAGATTTCTTGCAGGTGGTACAGATTTAATTGTAAGATTAAAAGATAATTTAATAAAAGAAGACAATATCATTGATTTAAAAGAAATAGATGAGTTAAAAGGAATAGATGAGAATGGAGAAAATATTGAAATAGGTTCACTTGTCACCTTCTCAGAAATTATTGAATCAGAAATTTTAAATAAAAACTCATCCCTTCTTGTTCTTGCTTCTAAAAAAGTTGGATCACCTCAAATAAGAAATAAAGGAACAATAGGAGGAAATTTATGTAATGCATCACCTGCAGGTGATTCAATACCTCCACTTATGTGCGAAGATGCAGAACTACTTCTGAAATCAAAAAATGGGGAAAGAATTGTCAAAATAGTTGAATTTTTCTTAGGACCAGGAAAAACATGTTTGAGGGAAGATGAAATTTTAATAAAAATAGTTTTAAAAAAGTGGAAAAATTCTCACATAGGATTTTTCAATAAACTTGGACAAAGAAATGCTTTAACAATAGCAATAGCATCCAATTGCATTAAAATTGAAAAAGAAAATGGAGTGATAAAAGATATTAAAATTTCTTTAGGTTCAGTTGCTCCAACTGTTGTTAGAGCAAAAAAGATTGAGGAAGCAATTTTAAATTTGAAAAATTTAAATGAAGATGAGTTATTAAAAATTTCATCAATTGTTGAAAATGAAATTGATCCAATAACAGATGTTAGGGGTTCAAGAGAATATAGAATTGAAGTTTCAAAATATCTTCTATATGAAAGTTTAACTTATTTATTAAATTTGTGAGGGAGAAAAATGAGTATAAAAATCAAGGAAATAAAATCTGAAAAAGAAAGGTGGATTGGTAAAAAAATTAAACAGGTTCTATCTGAAGAGAAGGTAAAGGGTGAACTTAAATTTCCATCTGATATATATTTTGAAAATATGATTTGGGGGAAAGTTTTAAGAAGTAAATATCCTCATGCTTTAATTAAAAAAATTGATACATCAAAAGCAGAAAAATATCCAGGTGTAGTTAAAGTTTTAACTTATAAAGATATACCAGGTTTAAATGGGTTTGGAATTGTTGTTCAAGATCAACCAGTTTTATGTTTTAACAAAGTAAGGTATGTTGGAGATGCAATTGCTCTTGTTGCTGTAGAAACAAAAGAAATAGCAGAAAAAGCGCTTGAGTTAATTGAAGTTGAATATGAACCACTTCCAGTAGTTGATGACCCTCTTAAAGCAATTGAAGAGAGTTCTCCAAAGGTTCATGAGAGTGGAAATATTCACCTTCATACAGTTATCAAAAAGGGAGACATAGAAAAAGGATTTAAAGAAGCAGATTTAATAATTGAAAATGAGTATAGGACTGGAAGGCAAGAACATGCTTATCTTGAACCTGAAAATGGAGTTGCATTTTATGATGAAGAGGAAGATACAATTACAGTTATCTGTGGAGGGCAATATCCATTTAGAGATCAAATTCAAATAGCAAGAGTTCTTGCTTTTGATCCAAGAAAAATTAGAGTTATTAATGAGCCAATGGGTGGAGGTTTTGGTGGAAAGGATGAAATAACAACACAAATTCATCTCGCACTTCTTGCTTATCATACAAAAAGACCTGTAAAGATGGAAATATCAAGAGAAGAATCAATTGTTTTCTCATGGAAAAGACATCCTATGATTTTAAAATACAAAACTGGTGTTAAAAAAGATGGAACACTTATTGCAAATGAAGTTTATATTTATGCCGATACAGGTTCTTATGCATCACTTGGTGGTCCAGTTGTTAATCTTGCTATAGAGCACTCCTGTGGTCCATATAGAGTTCCAAATACACATATTGAAGGTTTTTGTATATACACTAACAATGGAGTATCTGGTGCCTTTAGAGGATTTGGCGTAAATCAAGTGACCTTCGCAATGGAATCTCAAATGGATGAAATTGCAAAAAAACTTCAAATTGATCCTGTTGAATTAAGAAGGAAAAATATTTTAAAAAGAGGGGATTTGACAGGAATTGGGAGCGTAATTGAAACAAGTATAGGAATTAATAATATCTTAGATGAAATTGAAAAACATCCAATATACAAAGAAAGAGAAAAAATAAAACTTATTTCAAAAAAATATAAAAAATTAGGTGTTGGTATTGCCATATCGTATCAAGGAACAGGTCTAGGGGTTGGACTTCCAGATTATGGAGCAGCAATTATTGAAATGAGAAGAGATGGAGGTTTTAACATATACACAGGAAGTGTTGAAATAGGACAAGGAACAAAAACAACACTTAGAATAATTGCTCTTGAATCTTTAAAAGTTAAAGATGAAAATAAGGTTTTTATTATAACAGGTGATACCTCCATATCACCAGATTCTGGAACAACAACTGCATCTGGTGCAACACATAGAAGTGGCAGAGCAATAAAAATTGCATCAGAAAAAATTTTAAAAATTTTAAAAAGAGAAGTATCAGAAATTTTTAATATTTCAGAAAATAATATTTATGTTGAAGAAGAAACTTTTTATGATAAAGATGGAAGAGAATTGATAAATTATGAAAAATTGGGAGAAATTCTTTATGAAAAAAGAAGGTTACCTAAAGCAGAAGGGCATTTTAACTTTCCAACTTCAAAAACAAAAATTGAAGGTGCTTTTGGTCTTCCACATTATATATTTAGTTTTTCGGGTAGCATTGCGCTTGTTGAAGTAAATACTCTTACAGGAAAAGTTAATTTAGTTAAAGGGGTGAATCTTATTGATGGGGGAAGAGTTATAAACAAAATTGGTTTTGAGGGACAATCAGAGGGGGGACTTGTGATGGGAATGGGATATGCATTAATGGAGGATGTAATTATAAAAAATGGAGAATTTTTAACAAAAAATTATTCAACATATCTTATCCCGACATCTCTTGATGCACCACCTGATATTGAAACAATACCAATTGAAAGTATTGAAGAATTAGGACCATATGGTTCAAAAGGCATTGGAGAGACAACAATGGTTCCTATTGCGCCTGCAATTACAAATGCAATTTTTGATGCAACAAAGGTTAGAATAAAACAAATTCCTGCAACACCTGAAAGGGTCTTCTTTAAATTAAGAAAAAAAGAAAAGGAGGATAAAAAATTATGAATATTTTGTTTAAAGATGTGACTTTAATAGGAACAATGGATAAAGAGAACAAAGAGATAGAAAATGGTTATGTCTCTATTGAAAATGAAATCATAACTTATGTTGGAGATAAAGAACCAGAAGGTAAATTTGATAGGATAATAGATGGAAGAGGAAAACTTCTTCTTCCAGGTTTTGTAAACACTCATCACCATTTTTATCAAACTCTTTTCAGAAATATAAAAGAAGTTAATGATCTTAAACTTTTTGATTGGCTAACATTTTTATATGAAAGATGGAAAAATATTGATGAAGAAGCTGTTTTTGTATCAACAATTGTTGCAATTCTTGAAATGATGAAAAGTGGAGTAACTACAACAACAGATCATCTTTATCTTGTTCCATATGGAAATACAAAAATTTTTAATGCTCAAATTGAAGCAGCAAAATTAACAAAAGTTAGATTTCATACAACAAGAGGTTCAATGTCTCTTTCAAAAAAAGATGGAGGGCTTCCTCCAGATAGTGTTGTTCAAAAAGACGAAGAGATTTTGATTCACACAGAGGAAATGATAAAAAAATATCATGATAAAAATAGATATTCAATGCTTAGAATTGCAATAGGTCCTTGCTCTCCATTCTCTGTTACAAAAAATATCATGTTAGAAAGTTTAAAACTTGCTGAAAAATATGATGTTTTGCTTCATACTCATCTTGCAGAAACTCTTGATGAAGAAATCTATTGTAAAGAAAAATTTGGAATTAGACCAGTTGAACTTATGGAATCTCTCGGATGGATAAACAAAAGAGTTTGGTTTGCACATATGGTCCATTTAAGTGATAGTGACATTGAGAAACTCATAAAAGGTGATGTTGGAATGGCTCATTGCCCTACATCAAATATGAAACTAGGTTCTGGAATCGCAAGAGTCGGTGAATTAAAAGGAAAATTGCGAATAGGACTTGCTGTTGATGGAAGTTCAAGTAATGATACAAATAATTTTATTCTTGAAATTAGAAATGCTCTTCTTCTTCAAAGAGTTAAATATGGAAGTGATGCACTAACCTCAAGAGAAGTTTTGAAATTTGCAACAATGGGTGGAGCAGAAGTTTTAAGAATGGATGATTTTATTGGCTCAATTGAGATAGGGAAGGCAGGAGATATTATAATGTTTGACCTTAATAAAATCGAATTTGCAGGCGGACTTAATGACCTAATTTCTGTTCCAGTTTATCTTGATGCAAAAAGAGTTGATTTTTTGATGATCGATGGAGAAATTTTAATTGAAGATGGAAAATTTGTTCATATTGATGAGAGGGAATTTATAGAAAAACAAAATGCTATTTCAAAAAAATTGATAAGTAAAATTTAAATATCTATTTTTGGAAGTACAATTCCTAATTGTTTATCATACTTCCCTTTTTTATCTTTATAACTTAATTCACACTCTTCATCACTTTCAAGGAAAATTATTTGTGCTATTCCTTCAAATGCATATACTTTTACAGGAAGTGGGGTTGTGTTTGAAATTTCAATTGTAACTTGTCCTTCCCATTCTGCTTCAATTGGTGTTATATTAACTATTATTCCACATCTTGCATATGTTGATTTTCCAATACAAATTCCAAGAATTTTTCTTGGAATTCTTAAATATTCTATGCTTCTTCCAAGTATAAATGAATTTGGTGGAATTATACATGTTTCACCTTTATAATCAACAAAACTTTTAGGGTCGAAATTTTTTGGGTCAATTATTGAATTAAATACATTTGTAAAAATTTTAAACTCATCTGATAACCTTAAATCATATCCATAAGAAGATAATCCATAAGATATTACACCTTTTTTTATCTGTTTCTCTTCAAAAGGTTCTATCATTTTATATTCAATTGCCATTTTTTTAATCCACTTGTCACTCTTTAACATCTCAACTCCTTATTATTATGAAATCGCCCTCTATTTCAAAATCTTCAAATACAGTTGGGGCATGTTCTTTTAAAATTTTTAAAATTTCTATAAAAACTCTTCTTATCTCCCACTGTGCCTCTTTTCCACCCCTTAATTTAATCATATGTCTTAATTCTCTGAAATTTGCAGTGAGCACTATTTCTGTTTTTGTTGCATTTGGAAGAATAAATCTTGCATCCTCTTTTGGAATTCCCAATTTTATTAAATCCTGATAGACAAATTTACAATTTTGCATAAATTCATCATAAATTTTTAATGCTTCATCATTTTTTGCAATTGTATCAGGAATCACATAATCAAAATTTGATTCATTAACATATCTTTGAGATTTTTGAGTATATGATGCAATTCTGTGTCTTACAAGTTGATGTGTAAAACTTCTTGAGACACCCGAGATTCTAAAAGATGCTACTGCATGTTCCAAAACAGATTCATGCCCAAGTTTCAAAAGCATTCTTATGAAATTCTTATGACTCTCGGGTGTCATGCGATCAAAAGATTCATGAGAAGTTCTTCCTGCTTCTTCTATTACTTTTTCTGGATTTGGAGTTATATAAATTAATTTAACTTCCAAAAGTTATCCTCTTTTTGGTGGTTTTACAATTATTTCGGAGAGTTCTGGCTTTTTCTTTAACTCCTCTTTAAGCGCCTCTTCTCTTGCAGGATTAACATAATTTGGATCTTCAAATGAATATTTGAAGTTTGTATGAATGTCATATCTTCTTTCAATTAATGCAACTGTATCTTCAACAAAAACAAGTTCTTCATCAGTTGGTATTACAAAAATTCTAACTTTTGAACCTTCACCTGTTATCTCTGTTTCGGCATTTCTTGTTTTTGATATTTCATTTTTTCTCTTATCATAAATTATTCCGAGATTCTCAAGACCATCGAGAGTTTTCCCTCTAATTAATGGACTCATCTCACCAACACCTGCTGTGAATACAATAGCATCAACTCTTCCTAAAACAGCATAATAAGCTCCAATGTACTTTTTGAGTCTGTATGTTTCAATTTCAATTGCAAGTTTTGCCCTTTCATCTCCTTCTTCTGCTGCCTTTTCAACATCTCTTCTATCTGTATATTTTCCAGTTATTCCTAAAATTCCACTTTTTTTATTTAAAAGATTATCAAGTTGATCAACTGTTAAATTTTCTTTTCTCATCATAAATAAATCGATTCCTGCATCATGATCTCCTGCTCTTGTTCCCATAACAAGTCCTTCAAGTGGAGTTAATCCCATTGATGTATCAACTGAAATTCCATTTTTCACAGCATTTGCACTTGCCCCATTTCCAATATGTAAACAAATTAAATTTGTTTCAAATGGGCTTTTTCCTAAGAGCACTGCTGCTCTTTTAGAAACATATAAAAATGAGGTTCCATGAAATCCATACCTTCTAACTCTATACTTTTCATACCATTCATAAGGAAGTGAATATATATATGCTTGTCTTGGCATTGTTTGATGCCATGCTGTATCCATTATTGCACAGTGTGGGACATCTGGTAAAACTTCCATTGCAGCTCTAACTCCGAGTAAATTTGGAGGATTGTGAAGAGGAGCAAGATCAGATAATGCTTCAAATGTTTTTAAAAATTCATCATTTATTATGGTTGATATAGCAAATTTTTCTCCACCATGAACCATTCTATGACCTACTCCAGTAATGCTTTTGAGGTCTTTTATTACCCCCATCTCAGAATCAAGAAGGGTATCGATTATTAATTTAATTGCAACTTTATGGTCAGGGCAATCATGTTCTACTTTAAAACTACCTTTTCCATTTGCATAGTGGTCTATAAAAGAACTACCTATTCCAACTCTTTCAACTATCCCTCTTGCTAAAATTTTCCTCTCATTCCATCTGTAGAGTTGGTACTTTACTGAAGAACTTCCGCAATTTAATGTGAGTATATCCATAAGACAAACCTCCTTGAGATTTTATTTATATATCAAAAATAATATCAACTTTATATAAATTATCAACTTTCTCAATAATCATGTCTTCAAGAGTGCATGCTTTTATTGCATATTTTATTTTGTGTCTTTTTTCATCAAAACTCTCTCCAAAAAATTTTCCTTTAATTAAGTTCTCATTAAATACATCAATTTTAAATTCTTTTATTAAAAAGAATTTTGAGTCAAATAAATAGATAAATTCATTTAAAAATTTATTCAATAACATTTCGATAAAATCTGATTTTATTTCAAAATCAATCTCTTCTATTTTTTGAAGATTTTCTTCTTCTCTCATTAAAAAAAGAGTCCCATCTCCTGCATTTTCGAAAAGTTCTCTTAAAGATTTTCCATAAACTCTAATTCCAACATCAGCAGTATGAGGGAAAATTTCAAATTTTTTCATTTCTATAAACTGCAATACCTCTTACCTCATCTACCGTATCTATGTTAATTAATTTTACTCCTGAGGCAGTTCTTTTTTGTATGGGAACTTCTTTTGCTTTAATTCTTATCACTTTCCCAAACTTTGTTACAATAAATATATCATCATTTTCACTTACATTTCTTACTGCAACAACACTATCACTCTTTAATTTTATTCCTCTCATTCCTGAAATTCCTCTGTTTTTTAGTGAGATTTCTTTGAAATCAATTCTTTTACCTTTTCCTTTTTGAGTTACAATGAAAAACCACTTATTTTCTTCTTCTGTGTCAAAACTTGCAATTTCATCATTCTCTTTTAGTTTTAATCCTCTAACTCCACTTGCTCCTCTTCCTTGAGGTCTTAATTTCTTCAAAGAAAATTTTGCCGTATTACCTTTTTTAGTTATTACAACAATGTTTTCTTCTCCATTAACAACTCTTACTCTTTTAACAGAATCATCGCTCCCTAAACTAATTATTTTAACTCCATTTCTTCTTAGGTTTTTAAGAAATCCACCATCAACCATTTTAACTTTGCCTTTTGATGTAAAAAGGAGCAAATATTTTTTGTTGAGTTCTCCTGTATAAACTGATGTGACTCTTTCATCAGGATGAAGTGGAAGAAGGATATGAAGTGCTTCACCCTTTGCTTTCTTTTCACCTTCAGGAATTTGATAAACAGGTATAGAATATGCTTTTCCAAAATCTGTAAATAAATAAAGATTTTTATGAGTAGATGTGAAATAGATATCTGCAATTTCATCTTCTCTTCCTAAAGTAATTCCTTTAACCCCTTTTCCACCTCTATTTTGAGTTATGAAACTCTCTAAATTTATTCTTTTTATATAACCATCATTTGTGAGAAAAACTATAACTTTCTCATCTTGAATAATATCTTTTATTGATAACTCTTCTATTTTCTCCTCTTTTATCTCTGTTTTTCTATCATCTCCATATCTTTTCTTTATATGAATTAACTCTTCTTCAATTACTTTAAGAAGTGCTTCTCTTTTTGTTAAAATTTCATTTAATCTTTTTATGTTTTCCTCTTTTGTCTTTATATCTTTAATTAATTTTTCAACTTCAATTGACATTAGTCTTGCAAGTCTCATATCTAAAATAGCATTACTTTGTTCATCATCAATATCAAGAAGTGAGTTTAATTTCTTTCTTGCATCATCTATATCTTTTGAACCTTTTATGATTTCAATAACTTCATCTAATCTATCAATTCCCTTTTTGATACCTGTTAAAATTTTTAATTCCCTCTTCTCCTCTCTTAATTCATAAAGAGTTCTTTTTGTTATGATCTCTTCTCTAAACTCAAGGAAAGAAATAAGAACCTCTTTAATAGAAAGAAGTTTTGGCCTTCCATTAATCAATGCAACAAAGTTTACTGGAAAAGATGTTTTGAGCTCTGTATATTCATAAAGTTTTTTCTCAAAAACATTTGTATCTACATTCTTTTTTAACTCAATAACAATTCTTATTCCTTCTTTTGATGACTCATCTCTTATATCATCAATCTCTTTTAATTTCCCATTTTTTACAAGTTCTACAATTCTTTTGATAAGATTTGCTTTGTTTACATTATAAGGTATCTCATAAATTATGTATGATAAAGTTTTACCAATTTTCTCAAATTTTCCTTTGCCCTTTATTATTACAGAACCTCTTCCAGTTTCAAAATAAGATTTTATTCCATCAATATTTAAAATGACTCCTCTTGTTGGAAAATCTGGTCCCTTAAGAACTTTTAATATTTCATCAGTGTTTTTTTCTCTATCTTTTAAAAGAAGAAGAAGAGCATCAATAACTTCATTTAGATTATGAGGAGGAATATTTGTTGCCATACCAACTGCAATTCCTGTTGCTCCATTCAGTAAAATGTTTGGAATTTTTGCAGGAAGTACCTCTGGTTCTAAAAGAGTACTGTCAAAGTTTGGTCTAAAGGGCACAGTTTCTTTTTCAAGGTCACTTAAAAGTTCTAAAGAGATTGGTGCAAGTCTTACTTCAGTGTATCTCATTGCTGCAGGAGGATCTCCATCTAAACTTCCAAAATTTCCTTGGCCCTCAACAAGAGGATATCTCATTGTGAAATCTTGAGCCATTCTTACTAATGCTTCATAAACAGGAGCATCTCCATGTGGATGGTACTTACCAAGAGTTTCTCCAACAACTCTTGCACTCTTTTTGAAAGGTGAGTTTGGAAGATTTCCAAGTTCCTTCATTGAATAGAGAATTCTTCTCTGAACTGGTTTTAAACCATCTCTAATATCTGGAAGTGCTCTTGAAATGATAACACTTAATGCATATGAAAGATATGAATCTTTTAATTCATCTTCAATTGGAATCAAAAGTTCTTTTTCCTTATATATCAAGTTGCTTTACCTCCAAAGCATGTTCTTCAATGAAGTTTTTTCTTATTAAAACATCTTCCCCCATCAATGTATCAATTATCTCCTTTGCTCTTTCCCCATCTTGAACTTGGACTTTTTTTAATATTCTTGTCTCTGGATTCATTGTTGTCTCATATAACTCTTCTGGATTCATCTCACCAAGACCTTTATATCTATTAATTGTGTATTTTATACCACTTTTCTCAAGTTCATTAACTATTTTATCTTTCTCCTCTTCAGAATAAGCATATTTTTTATTCTTTCCAAAAGAGATTTTATAAAGAGGTGGCATTGCAACATAAAGATAACCTTCTTCAATTATCTCTTTAAGATAGGTCCAGAAAAATGCAAGAAGTAGAGTTTTTATATGAGATCCATCAACATCTGCATCTGTCATAATAATTATTTTTTTGTATCTTAATTTACCTATATCAAAGTTTTCAAGAATTCCAGTACCTAAAGAGGCAATTATAGATTTTATTTCATTGTTATCTAATATTTTGTGAACTGAAGATTTTATAGCATTAAGAATTTTACCTCTTAAGGGTAAAATTGCCTGAGTTGTTCTATTTCTTCCCTGTTTTGCACTTCCACCTGCAGATTCACCTTCAACAATAAAAAGTTCTGATTTTTCAGGGTCTTTTTCAGAACAATCTGCAAGTTTTCCTGGAAGAGTCTCATCAAAAAAAACTTTTTTTCTTACAAGTTCTCTTGCTTTTCTTGCTGCTTCTCTTGCTTTTTTACTCAGTTCAACTCTTCTTAATATTGCTTTTAGTGTGTTTGGATTTTTCTCTAAAGCGCTAATTAGATTATGGTAAATGAAATCTTCAAATTCCTTTTTAACCCAAGAATTACCTAATTTTGTTTTTGTCTGTCCCTCAAATTGTGGATCAAAAATTTTAATATTTATTATTGCATATAAACCTTCTGAGGCATCTTCCCAAGTGAAAGAGTCATCATCTTTTAAAAATTCAAATTTTTTACCTTCTTCATTCAAAAATTTCGTTAAACCACCTTTGAAACCTGTAAGATGAGTTCCGCCTTCTGATGTAAAAATTGAATTTACATAAGATAAAATGTTTGTTTTTGTTATATTTGTATATGTTAAAATAACTTCAAAAAAATATTCATCTTTTTCTTCTGAAAAGTAAATTGGAGGAGCGGTGCATTCTTTATCTTTAATTAACTCATCAAAATAAGATTTAATTCCTCCCTCAAATAAAAATTCTTCTTCTTTATTAGTTCTTTCATCAATTAGTTTTATTCTTACACCTTTATTTAAAAATGCTAAAGTTATTAGTCTTTCTCTTATAATTTCATAATTAAATTCAGTTGTTTCAAAAATTTCAGGATCTGGTTTAAATTTAATATAAGTTCCACTTTTTACTTCATCTATTTCCTCTTCTTTTAGATCAGATATACATTCACCCCTTGAATAAAATTGAAAATATTTTTTACCATCTCTATATACTTCAACATATAATTCAATTGATAATGCATTAACTACCGATATTCCAACACCATGAAGACCACCTGAAACTTTATATGCTTTTCCTTCAAATTTTCCACCAGCATGAAGTTTTGTAAGAGCAAGTTCTATTCCAGAGACACCATATTGAGGATGTATATCAGGAGGAATTCCTCTTCCATCATCAAGAACAGAAACTGAGTTATCTTTGTGAATCGTCACTATTATATTTTTACAAAAGCCAACCATTGCTTCATCAATTGAGTTGTCTACAATTTCAAAAACAAGATGGTGAAGGCCAGAAGAATCAGTGGAACCAATATACATACTTGGCCTTTTTCTTACACCTTCTAAACCTTCAAGAACTTTTATAAAAGATGCATTATAATTATTTATTTCTTCCATATCCTTTCCTCTTTAAAAAAACTTTTGCCTCTTTTATCACCTCATAACCATAAATCTCATTTATTTTTTTCTTAATTTTTGGAAATAGATTTATAAAATTCTCACTCCAAGTTGGATGATCAGAAAGAACAAAAAGAACACCCTTTTTTATATCTTTTGGAATTATGTGGTTTGAGATAGAGTTTCCTACATATTTTTTCCAGTTTAGAATTATGTCTTTCTCATAAATTTTTTTCTTTAAATCTCTCTCTTCTAAAAATCTATCTAAGATTTGAGAGAGTCTTTCTAACATAATTTATTCTCCTTTTGAGTTCAAAAAAAAAGTGGAACTTAACGTCTTTAGTTCCACTGGAACAATCTCCTCAGAAAAAGAGGTAATAATAACCTGATTAAAATTATACAATAATTCTATTAACTTTTCAATTTTTTTCTTATCAATTGTTTCAAAAAGGTCATCTATTAAAAAAATTGCTTTTTTATTAATTGCTTCATAAATCAGTTTATAAAGAGACAAAATAATATATAAAGAAATCTCTTCAATTTCTCCAAGAGAAAATAGATTTTTAATTTCAATTCCTTTATATAAGAATAATATATCATCAAGATGTGGTCCAATTAACCCATATCCTCTTTCTATTTCTTCGTTTTTAATTTTATTCAATTCCTGTAATGTAATTATTTTCGGTTCATAGATTATCTCGATTTTATTTAAATATAAATTTAAAAACTCTTCTTTTAATTTTTTAATGAAATTATCTCTTTTTTCCTGTATCTTCAATCCTTTATCATAAAGTTTCTCATTCAATGATTCAAGAAGAATTTCAAAATAAAAATTTCCTTTATCTTCCTTTAATTTTTTTAAGAGAGAATTTTTAGATTGCAAAATATCGTTATATTCTGAAATCAAATTTTTATATTCTTTATCAATAATTGAAATGTTAGAATCAAGAAAACTTCTTCTAATTTCTGGCTCTTTTAAAATAATATCTTTTGTTCTAAAATTAAAGAAAATTATAGGAATAGCCCCTATCAGTTCTTTTTGTGATTGAATTGGTTTTCCATTTATTGAAATTAATTTTCTTTTCTCTTTATAAATAATTTCGATTTTTATTAGTGATTCATTATCTAAAAAACTCCCACTTAGAAAAAAACTTGTTTCAGGAAATTTTGGAAGTTCACTCTCTTTTAGATTATTAAATGTATTTCCTGAAGAGAGATAATAAATTGCATTGAGTAAATTTGTTTTCCCACTACCATTTTTCCCAATTATTAAATTTATTTTTCCATCAAATTCAAGAGAAAATTCTTCAAAATTTCTAAAAGTTAAGATTTTTATTTCTTTAATTATCATTCAGATCTATATGGCATTATTATGTAAAGTGAATTCTCATTGTCCTTAAATGTAACAGGTGATTCACTATCAAAAAATATAATTTTTACATTTTCCTCATCCATTGTCTTTATTCCTTCGAGTACTTTTTTATTATCAAGATAAATTTTTTCACTATATTTGCTTCCTTCTATAATATCAATTTCCTCTATACCTTCTCCTATATCAATTGAACTTCCCTTTAAAATTAATTTATCTTTTATATCAAACTGAACTTTTCCACTTCCTTCTCTTGTTATTAAAAGTAATCTTTGAAGTGAATCAATTAATTCTTTTCTATTTACAATAATATATTTATCTTCATTCCTTGGAAGAACCATTTCATAATTTGGAAAATTTCCTTGACCCAATCTTGAAACAAAATAAACAGAACCTCCTAAATATGAAAAACTTCTTGGTGAAAAAGAGAGTTTAACAAGTTCTTTTTCTTCTATTTCAACTATTCTTTCAAGAACAGAAACACTTCCTTTAGGAATTAAAAAAGAGAAATCTGCTTCATCTTTTTTAAAATTTTCACTAACAAAAAATGATAATCTATTACCATCAGTTGAAACAAATTTAACATTTTCACCCTTAAATTCAACAAGACAAGATGAGAATTCTAATCTTGTTTTTTGAGGGTCACCTATTGAGAAAGAGACTTTTTGAAGACCTTTACTTAAAAATTCTTTATTTATAATAAACTCTTTTTCGCTGTCATCCATTGAAATAAATGGATAATCTTCCTCTATTATTCTTATTTTATAATCTTTTCCATCTGAATTAATATTTATAAAACCTTCGCTTTTTTCTATTTCAATATCTTCTTTATTAAAAGACCTAATTAAATTTTGAAATGTTTTTGATGAAACAAGAAATCTATCAATACTTCCTTCATAATTAAAAAAATATTTAATCCCAACTTCAAGATCTGTTCCAATTAAAACTCCTCTCGTGTTTTCTTTATCAATTAAAACATTTGAAAGAATTGGCATTGTTGGTGTTGATCTAATAATTCTATTTAAAATAGTAAATCCTTTAAGTAGTTCCTCTTTTTTAACTTTAAACATACTTTAATCCTCCTTCTAATTTTTGATAATTATTTAGTATATATAATATATTCTGTGGAAAAGTTGAATACCTTTTAAAAAATTCTTAAATAAAGAAAAACTTATAAACAATTTTTTAATCACCTATCAACAATCTCTTTAAATCTTCAATACATGCTCTCAAATTTTCATCTTTCTTTAATTCTTTTTTAATTTTTTCAATAGAGTGAAGAACAGTTGAATGATCTCTACCACCAAAAATTTCTCCAATTTGTGGGAGTGAATAATTTGTTAATTCTCTAATAAGATACATCGCAATTTGTCTTGGAACAACATAATCTTGTGATCTTCTCTCGCCTTCAAGGTCTTTAACAGAAAGTGAGAAATAATCTGCAACAGTTGTTTTTATTTTATTTGGACTCAAATCAACCTTTTTTACTTTATCATAAATTCCTGAAAGAACTTTTTTTGCATAATCTAAAGTTATTTCTTGATTACTTAAAGATGCATGCGCAAGAATTCTGATTAAAGCACCTTCAAGTTCTCTTATGTTACTTGTAATTCTTTCTGCTATGAAATTAAAAACATCATCTGGAACAAAAATTCTTTCTTTTTCTGCCTTTTTCTTTAAAATAGCAACACGAGTTTCAAAGTCAGGCGGTGCTATATCAACCATAAGACCCCACTCAAATCTACTTCTTAATCTATCTTCAAGGGTCGGAATTTCTTTTGGAACTCTGTCGCTTGTTATTACAATCTGTTTATAATTGTTGTGTAAAGTGTTGAAGGTGTGGAAAAACTCTTCTTGAGTTCTCTCTTTACCTGCAAGAAATTGAATATCATCTATTAAAAGACAATCTATATTTCTATATTTTTCATGAAATTCATTCATCTTGTTTTTTTGAATTGAATTAATAACTTCATTTGTAAAAACTTCACTTGTTACATATGTAACTTTTAGTGCTGGCTTTGTTTTAATAATGTAGTGCCCTATTGCTTGAATTAAATGAGTTTTACCAAGACCAACTCCACCATAGATAAAAAGAGGATTGTATGACCTTCCAGGATTTTTTGCAACAGCCATGCTTGCAGCATGTGCAAGTTTATTACTATCACCAACAACAAAGTTTTCAAAAGTATAATTTTCATTGAGACCAAAAGAATTTTTCTTTTCAATTTTTAATTCTTCTTTATCATCATCTTTTTTTAAAACAACAAATTCAACTTCAACTTCTTTTCCTGCAACCGCCCTTAAAACCTCTTTAATTAAAGATAAGTAGTTACTCCTTAACCAATCCTTTGCAAATTCAGATATAACTCCGATTTTTAATTTTTCTTCACCTTCTTCAATTACTTCAGTTGTTTTAAACCAAGTTTCAAAAGATGGTTTAGAAAGGTAATCTTTAATTATTGTAAGTGCTTTTTCCCATATTCCTTTCATATCTTTTCCACATTTTCCACAGTTGCTTGTGGAAAACTTTTTATTAAAATTTCAGAAAAATTTTATATGTTTTCCACAAGCAACAAAATTGCTTTATTAGTATATAAAATTTTATTTTTATTTTCAACAATAAAACTAAAACACATAAATTTTAAATTTTTAATTTTTTATCGTTTAAAATTTGCTAATTGAATCTATCTTTCTTCTTTTCTATCAAGTAATGCTTGTATTAAAGAAGAGTCATCTATTGATTCAAGATATGTTGCACCAGATATTCCTCTTGCTAATGAAGAAATTTTAATATTATATTTTTTAAGTATCTTTTTTATATACTCTTTTGTTATATCACCCTCCCATTGAGGAGATAGAGCAAAAATTAACTCTTTCACCTCTCCACTTCTTACTCTTTCTTCAAGAGAGTCAATTGTTAAGTGTTCTATTCCAAGCCCTTGAGATGATGAGATGTGGCCTCCGAGAACATGATAGGTTCCTTTATAGTAACCTAAAGACTCTATTCTTATCAAATCTTTTACATCTTCAACAACAAGAACTGTCGATCTATCACGAGATGAATCTTTACATATAGAACAAATATCTTCGTTTTCTGTTAAATTAAAACAAATTTTACATGTTTTTACATTTTTTCTTAAATTTTTTATATTAACAATTAAATCATCAATAAAATCCTCTTTTGTTCTTAGTAAAAAAAGGGCAATTCTTTCTGCACTTTTTGGTCCAATTCCAGGAAGTTTAGATAAAATTTCAATTAACTTACTTAAACTTTTAGGATACTGATACATTTAGAGTCTTTAAAATCTTATGAACAATACTTATAAACTCTTTTGAGGAAATAGAGTTAGGTTCTGATATAACTATTGGAAAACCAGTGTCACTTCCTTTTCTTATATTTGTCTCAATTGGAATTTTTCCTAAAAGTTGAGCATTAAGTTTTTTACTCATTTTTTCACCACCACCACTTCCAAAAATTTCATATTTTTTTCCTGAATCAGGACAGATAAAATAACTCATATTTTCAATAACTCCAATTATTTGGGTATTTAATTTTTTAAATGCAATAGCAGATCTTGTTGCATCAAGAGTCGATACTTCTTGTGGTGTTGTTACAATAATTACTCCATCTATAGGAAGAGTTTGACCAACAGTTAAAGTTTCATCACCAGTTCCAGGTGGAAGGTCTATTAAAAGAAAATCAAGACTCTCCCATAAAACATCTTCATATAACTCTTCTATTGCTTTTGATATAATAGGACCTCGCCACAAAATTGGAGAATTGTCATTTTGCATAAAAAATCCAATTGAAATTACTTTTACTCCATATTTTTCTATAGGTAAAATTTTCCCATTTAAAACACGGGGTTTCTCATCAATACCAAACATAAGAGGAACGTTTGGTCCATTAATATCGGCATCAAGGACTCCAACTTTAAAATTCATTTTTGAAAGAGTCACAGCAATGTTTGTTGTTACAGTTGATTTCCCAACACCACCTTTCCCAGATGCTATTGCTAATATTTTTTTAATTTCACCCTTTCTTTTTTTCAAAGAGAGATTCAATTTTAATTCTTCAAGTTCCTCTTTTTTCATAGTTTTTAAATTAACATCTGTCTCCTCAAAACCAAGCTCTTTTAATTTAATCTCTACATCCTTTTTTAGTTTTTCTTTGAGTGGACAATTTTCAACTGTTAAAAAAAGATCAAGTGAAATTTTTTTATCATTAAACTCCAAATTTCTAATCATATTTAATTCAACTACACTTCTATTTAATTCAGGATCTATTACTTCTTTAAGTTTCTCAATTATATCTTCTTTATTCATATATTCTCCTATTAATCAAAAACATATCTTCTAAAGTTTGCTCTTTTATTAAAAATTATAAATAGATAAATTCCCTTAAACATAATATCTGATGCCATAGCAATCCATGCACCAAACATTCCAAGAGTGAGAAGATTAACTAAAATAAATGCAATTGGAATTCTAATTAAATACATTCCAATTGTTGTTGCCCAAAAAGGAGATGATGTGTTTCCACCGCCCCTTAATCCTCCCATAAATATTAAAACCATTGCAAAGAAAGGCTGTGCGATAGAAATTATTTTAACAGCAATTCTTGCATAATCTATCACACTTTTCTCATCTGTAAAAATTCTTATGAATAAATTTGGGAAAAAGAATAAAATTACTCCAACCGCACTCATAATTAAAAGAGTTATTTTAAAAGAGTTATATGTGTATTTTCTTGCAAGATCTTCATCCTCTCTTCCAATTGCTTTTCCAACAAGAGTTGTTGTTGCATTTGTAAATCCAAAACCTGTGTTAAAGGAGAGTGACTCAATATTTATTGCAATTCTATGGGCAGCAAATGCCTCTGTTCCAATTCCAAGAACTATATTTCCAAAGAAAAGATTTCCAAATGAAAACATAAATCTTTCAAGTGAGGCAGGAAATCCAATTTTAAACATACTTTTTATTATTTCAAAATTAAATTTTACTAGTTTAAATTCAATATGGAAATGCCTTTTTTTATTAAAAATTAAAATTAAATAAATTAAAAGAGAAACACCTTTTGATAGAGAAGTTGCAATTGCGGCTCCTTTAACTCCCATTGCTGGAAATCCAAATTTACCAAAAATTAATACATAATCAAGAAAAATGTTGATCGAATTTGAAATAAGAGATAAATAGAAAGGGGTTTTGGTATCACCAATTCCTCTAAAAATTGCTCCAAAAATAATTGGTGTAACAAAAACTATCGAAGGTGTAATTATATAAAAAAAGTAATCACCGGCTAATTTTTTTAAAGCAATTTCTCCACTGAAAAGATAGAAAACATTATATGAAAAAAGAATTCCAAAAATAAAAAATAAAATAGACAAAATTAATGAAAAATAAATTCCTTGCCAAACAATTTCTTTTGTTTTTTCTATTTTTCCTGCACCATAATTTTGGGCAACAAGTACATTAACTCCGATATTTATTGCAACCATTAACGCAAGAAAAACAAAGATAAGTTGATTTGCAAGACCAACTCCAGCAAGAGATAAAGCACCTAATCTTCCAACAAATGCCATGTCAACAAATGAGAACACTGTATGCAATAAGTTTTCGCCAACCGCTGGGATAGAGAGGTTCAAAATCTCTTTGTTAATGTCTTTGTCTTCTTCTTTAAAAAAATTTTTTTTATGGTTCAATAATAACAAATTCATGTCAATCTTTATTTATATTAATTTAAAATAAAAATTTGTCAACTTTTAAAATATGTGATATTATATATTATATTTTCTTTAAAGATACACTTAAGACACTCAAGGAGGAATAAGATGAGAGAAATTAAACTTGTTGAGAATAGTTTTTTAAGAAATGATTTGCCTCAATTTAAACCAGGAGATACATTGAGGGTTTATATAAAAATAAAAGAAGGTGGCAAAGAAAGAATTCAAGTTTTTGAAGGAATATGTATAGCAAGAACTGGTGGAGGTTTAAGAGAAACATTTACTGTAAGAAAAGTTTCTTTTGGTGTTGGTGTAGAAAAAATATTTCCTCTTCACTCTCCATCAATTGAAAAAATTGAAGTTGTAAGATTTGGAGATGTTAGAAGATCAAAATTATACTATCTAAGAGAACTCAAAGGTAAAAAAGCAAGAGTTAAAGAAAAAATTAAAACAAAGAAAAATTTTGAAGAGATTTTAACTGAAGAAAATCAAGAAGAGACAACTAATAATTCAGAAGAGAATATAAATTAATTTATGAACAAAGTTTTAAAAGAAATAATAAGTTGGATTCTAACATTTGTTATTGCTTTTGCTTTAGCATTTGGAATAAGAACTTTTATTTTTGAACCATATAGAGTTCAAATGTCCTCAATGAATCCAACTCTATATGAAAATGATTTAATAATGGTTAATAAACTTATCTATAGATTCAGAGAACCAAAAAGAGGAGAGATTGTTATTTTTAAACCTCCATATGGAGATAAAGATTATGTAAAAAGAGTTATAGGTCTTCCAAAAGAAACAATAGAGATAAAAGATGGTTTTGTTTTTATAAATGGAGAGAAATTAAATGAGATTTATATAAAAAACTCAACACCTGGAATTTATGGCCCCCTTGAAATTCCAGAAGGTACAGTTTTTGTTATGGGAGATAATAGAGGGAATTCACTTGATTCAAGAGAATTTGGGCCTATTGATATAAAAACAATTGATGGAAGAGCAGATTTTATCTTTTGGCCATTAAAACATATAAAAAATTTGAACAATGTTAAATGGTGAAAGAGTAATTGTTGGAATAGATGAGGCTGGAAGAGGAGCAATTGCTGGTCCATTAGTTGTTGCATCTTTTCTAGATAATAAAGATATTCCAGTTTTTGTAAGAGATTCAAAAAAATTATGTGAAGAAAAAAGAGAAGAAATTTTCGAAATTTTTTTAAAAGAAAAATTTTCTTTTGGTGTTGGAATTATAAATCCAAACTTTATAGATAGATATGGAATTACAGAATCTTTAAAATTAGGAATCGAACTCTCTCTCAATTATATTTTAGATAAAGAATCCGACTTTTTTGATGAAAAATTTCTTTTAAATTATGATTTTTCAAAAAATTATTCTATTTATTTTTGTGAAAAAATCAAAATAGATGACTTTTTAATATTGCTTGATGGAAATACACCTTTTTTGAATAATTATAAAATAATATCTATTATTGATGGCGATTATAAAATTCCTTTAATTAGCGCAGCATCAATAGTTGCAAAAGTTATAAGAGATAGAATAATGAGAAAAATTGGAAAAACATATAATGATTATGAATTTGAAATAAACAAAGGGTATGGCACGAAATCTCACTATAAAAAAATTAAACTCTGTGGTTTTTCAGACTGCCACAGAAAAAGTTTTTTAAAAGGAGGCACAATATGAAAATTGGTTTAATTCCAATAAGTTCTGATGAATCAAGAAGACCACTTGAAATTAAATTTTTAAATGAGGTTAAATCTTTTTTAGAAAAGAAAGGATACAGGTCTGAGGAGTATAAAGAGAGTGAATCTTATGATTTTAATATTTTTATTGTTGTAACAGGGGGGAGTGAAAAGAAGTTCCTTGATTTACATAAAAAAATCAAGCCACCATATTTATTTATTGCAAATAAATATAACAACTCTCTTCCAGCAACAATGGAAATAATTGCATATCTTAATGGAGAGGGAAAAATTTTTTTGTGGGATAAAAAGAGTGAGAAAAAGGATCTATTAACAATTTTAAATGTTATTTCAATAAAAGAACGAATTAAGGACAAAAAGATTGGACTAATTGGTAATCCAAGTCATTGGTTAATTTCATCAACTCCTGATTTTAAATATGTTAAAGAGAGATTCGGTATAGATATAGTAAATTACCCTATTGAAGATTTGATTGAAAGATATAAAAGAGAGGAAGTGAATGGAGAAATTGAAGAAATTTTAAAAAATTTGAAAAGAAAAGCAGTTGAATTAAGAAATATAAATGAGGTTGATTTAAGAAAAGCAATAAAGTTTTATAAATTAGTTAAAGAAATTGCAATTAAAAATAATTTTGATGCAATTAGTGTTGAATGTTTTAGAATAATAAACTCTCTTGATACAACAGGTTGTCTTGCTTTATCTCTATTAACAAGTGAAAATATTATTTCAGGATGTGAAGGGGATATTCCATCAACAATAACAATGTATATTATGAATAAATTAACTGAAAAGCCTCCATTTATGGCAAATATTGCATCAATAGAGAGAGAAGGTGAAAAAACTTCAGACATTATCTTGGCACATTGCACTGTACCACTTTCTCTTGTTAATTCATATTCATTAACAACACACTTTGAAACAGGAAAAGGAGTTGGAATAAAAGGATTTTTTAATAAAGGAGTTGGAACTTTAGTTAGAATCGGTGGAGAAAAGCTTCAAGAAATTTTTTACTCAAGAGCAAAAATAATTGATAACTTAAGAGAAGATTTTATGTGTAGAACTCAAATTAAAATCAAAGTCAATTTAAGAGTAGAATATTTTCTTAAAAATCCCCTTGGAAATCATCACATATTTGTTCCTGGAGATTACACAGAAGAGTTAGAACTTTTTTCAAAAATTTTTAATCTTTCTTATCACTTTCCATCTTAAGAGGATTAACAAGAAAAAGTCCTAGAATTATAAAAGTTCCACCTATTAAAGACAAAGGTGATAATCTTTCTTTTAAAAAAACTATTCCACTTATTGTTCCTAATATTGGATTTAGATATATAAAGGAACTTGCTGTTGAAGCTTCTTTATATTTTAACCCCTTATACCAAAAAATATAACCAAAAAGAATTGCAAGAAATCCAAGATAAAGAATTGAAGCAACTGTCAAGCCACTTATATTTAATATTTCTTTTATATTTGATATTCTTATAAAAGGAATTAAAATAAAAGTTCCAATAAAAATTACCCAAATAGTTGTATCGAGAGGATCATATTTTTTAAAAAGAGGTTTTGATATTATAGTAGAAGCAACCCAAGATGATACAGATAGAAAACTAAAAAATGCACCAACAAAATTTTCTATTTTAAAACCATATGAGATTCCATATGTTAAAAGAATTACACCAAAAAAAGAAATAATAAGTCCAAACCCTTTTTTAAATGTAACCTTTTCTTTTAAAAAAATTGAAGATAAAAATGTAGTTAAAACAGGATTTAAACCTGAAATTAAAGATGCAGTTGAAGCATTTATCAAAGTTTCTGCTTTATTAATTGAGAGGTGATATCCTGGAACATTTAAAAATGAAAGTATTAATATTTTCCAAATATCTTCTTTTCTTAAATTTTTAATTTTGTATAAAGAAGGAAATAAAAATAAAAAAGGAAATATAATTAAAAAGCGAGATGCTGCTAAAGATAAAGGAGACAGTTCTCTTGTTGCTATTTTTATCATTACATAAGAGTTTGCCCATATTAATAAAACTACAAAAAGTAAAAAATTTATTAAAAAAGGTCTCTTCATAAATTCAAAATTATAATATAAAATTGAAGTTTTATTCCTTTTCTGCAATTAATATAGCAATAATAATTAGAGCACCACCTAAAAACTCTAAGGCTTTAGGGATCTCCTTAAAAAAAATCATTCCAAGAATGGTTGCTCCAATTGGTTCTCCAAGAATAGTTAAACTTATAAATATAGGTGAGAGAAATTTTAAAGCGAAGTTGAAAATTGAGTGACCTATAACTTGAGGGAAAAGCGCTATTAAAAATAATAGTAAATAATCTTTTTTTGGAATATTTATTAGATTTTCTTGTAAAATAAAAGATAAAAAAAGCAAAACAAAGAAACTTATCGAATAAACTCTAAATACAATATTTATTAAGTCATATTTTTTTCTCAATGCATAATTTGTAACTATGTAAAGAGATGCAAAAATTGCTCCTATCAATGCAAGGGAGTTGCCCTTGAAATTTATGGAAAATTTGCCACCATAACTCATGAGAATTATTCCTAATAATGAAAGTATAATAGCTAAAAAAGTTTTAAATTTTAATCTTTTTTTAAGAAAAAAGAAAGAAAAAATTGAAACAAAAATTGGGTTTGTGGTTACAAGAACAGTTGAACTCATAATTGTTGTAAATCTTAAAGAAGTTATCCATGTATAAAAATGTAATGCAAGAAAAATTCCTGATAATAAAAACAAAATTTTTTCACTATTTCCAATTTTTTCTCTTTTTAAAATAAAAATTGGAAACAAAATAACAGAACTTATTCCCATTCTATAGGTTGCAATAACAAGAGGATTTGATTCAGACATTCTTATAAAAATTGCAGAAAAAGATATTGTTAAAATTCCTATAAAAATTAAAATAAAAAGAGTAATTTTATTCTCCATAAGTTAAATTATAATATGATATAATTTAATTCCTATGGAGAGTTTTGATGTTATTGTAGTTGGTGGAGGACATGCTGGTTGTGAAGCAGCACTTGCTTCTGCAAGATTAGGAGCAAAAACACTTTTGTTAACAATAACAATTGAGTTTATAGCACATCCTCCATGTAATCCTGCAATTGGTGGCGTAGGAAAAGCTCAAGTTGTAAGAGAGGTTGATGCTTTAGGTGGTGAAATTGCAAAAAATGCTGAAAGGGCACTAACTCAAATAAAACTACTCAATACAACAAAAGGACCATCAGTCTGGTCTTTAAGAGTTCAAATAGATAAATCTCGTTATAGAGAAGAGATGAGAAAGGTTCTTGAGGGTGAAAAAAATCTTTTTTTAAGACAAGGTTTAGTTGAAGAGTTAATTTTAGAGAAAGACAAAATTAAAGGTGTCATTACAAAAACTGGAGAAGTTTACTTAGGAAAAGCAATTGTTTTAACTCCAGGCACTTTTTTAAGAGGAATTGTTCATATTGGAAAAGAGATGATTGAATCAGGAAGATGGGGAGAGCTTCCTTCCATAGGTTTAGCAGAATCTTTAAGAAAAATAGGCTTTTCAATTAAAAGATTTAACACAGGAACAACACCAAGAGTTGATATAAATTCAATTGACCTTAATAAACTCGAAATTGATGAAGGAGAAAAATTTCCTCTATCCCTCTCTTTTGAAACAGAGCCAAAGATATGGGAGAATCAACTTCTTTCTTTTAAGGGAAAAACAAACGAAAAGACAATCGAAATTACAAGGAAATATCTTAATTTTGCACCATCTGTTTTAGGGCTAATGGTAAAAGTTGGACCAAGAACATGTCCTTCAATAGAAGAAAAGGTTAGATGGTTTCCTGATAGAACAGAGCACACTTTTTTCCTTGAGAGAGAAGGTTTCAATACAAGTGAGACATATATTCAAGGAATGTATATGAGTGTTCCATATGAGTATCAAATTGAAATTTTAAAAACTCTTCCTGGTTTTGAAAATGTAAAGTTAGTAAGACCTGGTTATGCAATTGCATATGACCTTGTAGATCCAAAAGAACTTTTACCGACCCTTCAAACAAAAAAATTCGAGAATCTTTTTCTTGCAGGTCAAATAAATGGAACAACAGGATATGATGAGGCAGCAGGTCAAGGAATTATTGCAGGCATCAATGCAGCTCTTTTTGTTCAAGAAAAGAAGCCTCTTATTTTAAAAAGAGAGGAAGCATATATTGGAGTTATGATTGATGATCTAATTAAAAAAGGAATTGATGAACCATATAGAATAACACCATCACATGTTGAATATAGGATTCTTTTAAGACAAGACAATGCAGATTTGAGACTAACTCCAATTGGATATGAGGTTGGGCTGATTAATTATGAAAGATATAAAAAAGTTATAGAAAAAAAAGAGAAAATTAATGAAATTTTGAATATTTTAATTAATAAAAAAATCACACCATCAATTGATAATAATGAACTTTTAAAATCAATTGAAGAGGAAACTATAAATACTCCATATTCTATGTTTGATCTTATGAAAAGACCATCTTTTACAATTGAAAAACTTAAAAAAATTTTTCCCCAAGCCGCAAAATTTTCAGATGAAATTCTTTTTGAGGTGATGATTGAAGCAAAATATTTTGGTTATATAAAAAGACAACAGAGAGAGATTGAAGAGTTAAAGAAATTTGAAAAAATTAGGATTCCAGAAGATATAAATTATAATCTTGTTCCAAATCTTTCAAAACAAGCAATAGAGAGATTAACATACTATAAACCAAAAACAGTAAAAGATGCAAAAGAAATTACAGGAGTTACGCCAGCAGATTTGGTTAATTTGATAATGTATATTGAAAAAAGCAATTATAAACCAAAAGAAGAAAATTTAGATTAATAAACATAAAATTCTTTTTCAAATATCCCTATCTTTTCTCCATAAATATCATAAACCTTAAATGTTATTTTGTGTTTCCCTAATTTTTTCTCTCTATACTTAAAAACAAATGGCTTTTCAGTTATAACTTCTTTCATTAATCCATCAACCAAAACTATAACTGAAAATGCATCCTGAGGTGGATCAATTAAAGAGAAAATTATAAGTTCATTTGCCTTAGGTTTTTGAGGTTCAATTTGAATGTAACTTTCTTTAACTTCTTTTAAAACAGATACTTTAATTCCACTTTTTCCTTTAAGAGTTGCATCCTTTCCCCATAGATAAACAGATATATAATATTCTCCACTTTTTTCTGGATACCACATATATTTTAAAGGAGGAGAAGTTATAAAAGTTTTTTCTCCATTTATATCAATTTCAAGTGTATCCCCAATTTTAAAATCTGTCTTTATTTCAATGTCAACTACATTTTTCTCATAAATTTTTTGAGGCACTAAAATTTTTATCTCTACAAATTCATAACCAAATTCTATACAATAATTTTTTGGTATATCATCTGGATCATAAAATATTTTTAAAATTTTATCTTCTTCTTGAGCTTTTTTTGGTGCAAGAAGTTTTTCATTATTCTTACAAACATAAACCTTATATTCTCTATGATAGTTACAAGTCGGGATATTTTGTCCAAATATAAAAAGGTCAACTCTTCCTCCTTTACATTTATCATTTTTGACTAGTCCTGTCTTAGTACAATATGTGTTATAAATAACTTTTTGTGGTCTCTCCCAATCAGTAGGTTTTTTCATTTTTATTAGT